>CAVWCI010000057.1:0-25390 GCA_963753315.1 uncultured Alphaproteobacteria bacterium | reverse complement strand
GGCCGCAAGCGGCACGTGCGGGTGCGAGCGGTGTAACGAGAACGGTTGCAGAGCACTGCACTCACATCTCTTTGCACCCCCACGCTATTCGATCCCGAGCGCGTCGGGATTGGCGATGAAGAACCGCACCATCCCGGCAAAAGGCACGTCGTCGGCTGCAAACGAGCCGACGATCGCCATGAACGCTGCCGCTGCCTCTTCCTCGCCGCGCTGCCGCGCGCTCGCGCTCGCCTCCATGGCCTCGCGAACGATCCGCAAGGTCTTGGCGCGCTCGGCCCTCAGCCGGCGCAGGTTCAGACGAAAGACGCGGATCGAGGTCTCGCCCTTCTTCGAGTTGGCAAGCGCAAACATGCGGCCGGTAGGGTCATAGCCCAGGTGCTCGGCCGGGTTCTCGGCGGCAGGATCGAGGAGCAGTGGCCGCTCCAAGGTGAGATCGTGCGCGGGATCGGTTGCCCGCGTCGCCTCGTCCTCGACCGGGAACTGATCCAGCTTGCCGCCGGTCTCACCCGGCGTGGGATCGTCGAAGGTCGGCCGCTCCTTCCGATTCTGGTTGCAGAACGTGCAGGACGGCAGCAGGTTTGACCAAGCGTAGGCCAGCCAATAGTAGCCTGGATGATCCGGCCGTTCTTTGACCCGCCCCTTTGGGCGATAGTGCTCGACATCCCAGTCAAAGCGCGCCAGCGAGACCTCGCAATAAGCGCACTTCATGTCGGTCAGCGCTTCCAGCGCGGCCCGGACATCGACATGCGCATAGATCTCCTTTTTCGCCTGGTGATCGCCCCGCTCCCGCAATGCCCCTGCCGTCGCGCTTTGCGCGCTTTCGGACCATGCGTCGCCCGGATGAATCAGCCGACCGTCGCGCTCGCGGGTCCGATCGAGGCGGATCATCTCGAAGCCCGCCGTTGCTAGAGATCATACTTCGCGCGAAGCGCCCGGATCTCTTGCAGGAGCGGTGATTCGGTCTCCTCCGGCGGTGGCTTCGACTTCAACGATCGCGCGATCTGCCGTAGGCGATTCCTTTGCCCTTCGCTTCGCGAAGCCGGCGGGATCGCTGTCAGCTGCTCGTAGGACGAAAGAATCTCCGACGCCTCAGGCCTGCTCGACGGGGTGTCGAACAAGCGTTCGTCCTCGAGGACGTCCTCTGCCGAGTAGCCGGCGAACGAAGCGGCAGCGGGAGCAGTCACCACACGACCTTCCACCCGCTTCAGGACCACGATTTCATCGGCCTGCGCGCCGAGCACGATCATTGGGCTGTGGGTCGTTCCGATAACTTGCAGCTCTGGCCAGAGCGCTTTCAGCCGCGCAATGAAACCGAGCTGGATCGATGGGTGCGTGTGCTGCTCGAGCTCGTCCACCAGCAGCAGCCCACGAATACCTCCTTCTGGCGTCAAGGCGTTGGCCTGCAAGGCCCAGCCATACACGTCGATGATCCAGGCGAGGTTGAGGCGATAGCCATCCGCCCAGGCCTGCAGCGGCATCTCGCCTTTGATCGGACCGCCGCGGACCACGATCCCGCCACCCGCGCCGATTGCGATCGTCGTGCCGCCGGGCAGATCGAGGGCTCGCTTGATGCCCGTCAGGGCGTGCTCGTAGGGTGCCTTGCCCAGGAAGTCGCGGATCCGCCGAAGCGTCAGCTCGACGGGCGCGAGCTCGGCATCGTAGTCGAACAGCGTCCGCGTCGAATTGAAGATGCGGTATTCACGATACTCGCCCTTGCCCTGCCGCACGCGAGAAATCCCGTAGGCCAACAGGAACGGCTCGCGATGGGCGGGCTCGCCCGGCTCTGAGCGTCGGATGCCCTCGCGCTGGCCATCGGATTCCACCGTCGTGGTGAGCAGACGTTCGCGGGAGTCCTGACCGTTGCCCT
Source organism: uncultured Alphaproteobacteria bacterium (assembly GCA_963753315.1). GTDB lineage: Bacteria > Pseudomonadota > Alphaproteobacteria > Geminicoccales > Geminicoccaceae > DASUGG01. The sequence continues at coordinate 23,523 of CAVWCI010000057.1, read as the reverse complement.
CGCCGATGCGTCAGCGCAATCTCGCCGAATTTCCTGCCGGCTTTCACCAGACGGCCGATCGGCGATGCCAACATCGCATTGGCGTCGGATTCCGCCGCAAGTCCGATGGCGATCGTGCGCAGCAGCGTGGTCTTGCCGGTCCCGTTCGCGCCGATCAGGACCGTCCAAGGACGCATACCGCCAGGTTCCGAGAGATCGATCTCAAGGTCGTCGAACCCACGTATGTTCTCAAGGCGGAGCTTGCGGAGGTACATCGTTCGTGGCCCGCATTCGGATTGTGCGTCTAGCGGAATACCACAAAATCAGGGCGGTGACGGGTTTGAACCGGACACCGATCAAGTGGCAGCGAGCCTAGGCGGTCATCGCACGGCGATCACTCGCATGCCGATAAATCGCGCTCGACACACCGCGCTCCGCCCCATGCCGCCAAAATGGCGGAGCTTTCAGCCCTTGTGCGACAGGATGTTGACCAGCCGGCCGAGCGGGTCGCGCAGGTAGAAGCGCCGCACGCCCCAGGGCTCGTCGGTGATGCCGTAGACGATCTCGAGCTTCGCGGCGATTGCGCGCCGATAGACCGCGTCGACGTCGTCGACCTCGATCGAGAGATCGGGCACGGGCGTTCCCGAGCCGCCCTCGCTGGCGATGCTGAGCTGGGGCGTCTGCGATGCCCCGGATGCGAGCGTCACGATCCAGCCGTGATCCATGACGACCTCGAGATCGAGCAGCTCTTCATAGAAGGCGCGGGCGCGGGCAGGGTCGACGGCCGCGAGATTGGCCACGATGCGCCGGACGGTCATCCGAGCGGGAACCGTCGCCGCGATTTGTCGAGATCGTACTTCAGGCCGTTGGGCCCCCAGGCGACGTAGGCCATCGAGCTGTGGCGATTGTTGAGGTCGAACTTCACGTCGCCCACACTCTTGGCGAAGCCTGCGGCACCCTCGGCCTCGTGGAACACCCAACCGTCGGGCAGCACCGTCAGGATGCGGTGCTCCTGGTCGGTGACGGGATTGCGGATCGGCTCGCTGCGGGTACGCAGCAGTCGCGGCACCTCGATGTGCGCCTTGCGCTTCTTGACGTCCACGTCGAAGTCGATCCTGGTGAGCACCGGATCGTGAAAATGCTCCACGATCACGCTAAAAATCTGGAACATCGTGCCGACCGGCTGGTCCTGGCCGCTCAGGATGTAGAAGATCGCTTCCTTCTGCTCGTCGGTGATCGTGTCTTCCAGGATCGGCTGCAGGTGCCCGCCGCCGTGGTGGATGGCGCGCGGAAAGTAGAAGGTCGCGACGACCTTCATGCCGTCGAGGCTGACATCCCCGCAGTGGCCCTTGTCGACGATGAAGGCTACTGCGCCCGTGCAGTGGCCATGGGTCGGGTCGGCCATGGATTCGCAAGGGCAGCCGAAGTCGCAGCTGCAATACTCGACATACCGTCCTTCGATCGACCAATCCCTACCCGCCATCGTATCCTCCAGGTTTTCGACTCTCGATCTCGGAGCAGGGTTCACAATCGTCATGCCGATCCAATGCCCTGGCGCAGGCTCAGTCAACCGAAATCCAGATGCGCAGATGGTGAGGATCCGTCGCTACGAGAGTCCGGGATGCCGGCGCGCTGGCGGATCTGTATCGCCGCTCGGTCGAGCAGATCGGCTCCAAGGACTATGCCGAGGACCAGGTCGAAGCGTGGGCGGCGCTCGCCCCTTCGGCCGCGCAGATCGACGACCCGCGCCGCCGATGGTCGGACGACCCTGGTGGCGGTCGACGACGAGGACCAGCCCCTGGCGTTCGGCGACCTCGAGCATGATGGCCACATCGGCTATCTGTATTGCGCGCCGGAAGCGGCCGGTACGGGCGTCGCCGCGGCGCTCTACGACCTGCTGGAGCGGGCCGCGCGCGAGCGCGGCTTGAAGCGGCTGCATGCGGAGGCGAGCGAGGCCGCGCGACGCTTTTTCCTGAGGAAGGGCTTTTCGGTCGTGAACAGACGCGCCTTCGAGATCTCTGGCGTGCCCATCCACAACTACGCCGTGGAAAAATGGCTCTAAGGCCGATGCGTGCCGCGCATGCGCGAGGCTCTCGCTGCACCGCGCGCAACCCTCCCTCCCGCAACACCTTCTCGCCGATCGAAGGGCTCCAGTCAGTCTCCGAGCAGCGCTCGAAAATCTTTCATCAGCAGGAAGAGCTGGTAGGGTTCGGCAGGGCCGGGCTCGAAGTCGAAGCCCTCATACCAGGCTCGCGCCTCGTCGTCCTTGGCGTGCACGAGCAGCGCACGGATGCCGGCGATGTCGGCAGCCTGGGCTGTACGCAGGAGCGCATCCTTGAGGAGCGCCCTGCCGAGTCCTCGCCCCTGCTCGGTCCGATCGATGGCGAGACGGGCCAGAAGCATGACCGGGATCGGGTGTCGGGCGAGCCCCTTGCTCACCCGGGCGGGCGCATCGGCGGGCTCGACCGCGCCGACCGCCAGGCTGTAGTAGCCCACGACCCTCCGCTCGCCCCGGCAGACGACGTAGGTCTGAGCGCTGCCGGCTCTTTGGTTGGAAAACGCAAACCGCTGGACAAATCGGTTGAGGGGCTCCTTGCCGCAATCGAACGCGTCGACCTCGTGCGCGGCGTTCAGCTTCTCGATGGCGGAGAGCTGCTGCCCGTCCGGCGTCACTCAAGCACGCTCTTGTCCGCGAGGAGCCGAGCCAAGCGAGGCTTGGCGACAGCGGGACGATCCAAGGCGTCATTGAACGCCTTCCACTGCTGCTCATCGAGCCTGAACAGTCGCCGGTCCGCCAAGGTCTCCTCAGCAGCGTTGATCCCCGCCTCGAGAAGGAACTCGGTCACGTTCTTGTGCGAAGACGCTGCCGCCCGCTGCAATAGTGCCTTGACGATCGGCGTCGTGCGCACGTCGATGCGCTCCGACCGCCTTGTGGCCTTGGAAGCGCGCGCCCTGCTCGTCCATGGTTGTCCTCTGCCGTCACCATCCGTAGCCCAAGAGATGGTGTCCGTACATCATCCGGACAAGAGGCTCAAGGCACTGCGGCCGCCGGCAGCCGGTCAGGGGCAGCGGCCCTCGTACAGCGCGAGCGCGTCGCAGGCGGGCGTCCCGGGCAGGGTGCAGGTGCCCTGCCTCGGGCGTGGTCGCGGTCTGCTCGCCGGTTGACCACGTAGTCGCCGCCGCGGATCGCGCAGTAGCGCGCCTGCGGCGTCACGTAGCCCGTGATCCTGATGCCGCCGGCGGGACATTCGCCGCGCAGCAGCGCCCATTCCTCGCACTGGCGGTTGTCCTCGAACAGGCAGACGCCGTACTGGCCGCCGTTGCCCGCCGTCTCGATGCGCAGCTCGCCGCCCTTGGCGATGCAGTTCTCCGACGCGGGATTGGCGACGAGATTCTCCTGCACGGGATTGGTGCAGGTCGGGCGGCGGCGATGCGATCGGGTCGGGGTACGGCTGCAGGCGCCGAGGACGAGCGCAAGGGCGGCCAGGGTCAGCGCGGTACGCGCGGCGGGGCGCATCAGGAAGCCTCGCGCAGCGCGGCGAGGCCCTGCTGGTAGGCGCTCCGCATCGCCGCGACGTCGGTCGCAAAGCCGAGCACACGGTAGCCGCGCGCCATCTGCGCGCGCATGTAGGCGAGATTGGCGTCCAGCGTCCCCGCGGTCTTGCCGGCATGCGGCGCACGCCTTCGCGAGGCGCTCGGCCGACGCCACGAAGCGCGGATCGTCGAACTGCGCCGTGATGCCCATGGCGTTGGTGAGGTCGTAGTGGCCGAGCCAGCCGACATCGAGGCCGGGCACCGCCATGATCTCCTCGCAGCGCTCGATGCCCTGGACGGTCTCGATCAGGCCGATCAGCACGATCTCGTCGTTGGCGGCGCGCATGGTGGCGCTCGGGTCGGCAGCGCCATAGCCGTCGTGGGCGACGCCGAAGGCGCAGCCGCGCTCGCCGTCGGGTCGGTAGCGCGCCCAGCGCACCAGGTCCTGCGCCTGCTCGACCGTCTCGAGCATCGGCACCATGATGCCGCGCGCGCCGGCATCCAGCACCGTGGCGACCGCCGCGTAGCTCTTCTCCGGCACCCGCACCCAGACGGCGATGTCGAGGCCGCGCGCATAGGCGATCTGCTGCTTGATCGTCTCGATGCCGACGCCGCTGTGCTCGGTGTCGAGCACCACCCATTCGCAGCCGGCGGCGTGCAGCACCGGGGCCAGGCCCGGCGTGAAGAACTCGAACGACCATGGTGCCGAACGCGCGCTCGCCGGCGGCGAGGCGTCTGCGCAAGGAGGCTTGGCTCATCTTTGCGGCTCCGATCCCTGAGGCGTCGTGCGGCAGTCTGTCGCTGCGCATTGCGCAGAGGTAGCGCGCGGGCGGCGGGCGCGCAAACCATCGCTTGGCCGATCGTCGCCGTGACCGGAGCCGCTTTCCTTCGCTCCGGGCTGCCGATATCATGCGCCGCAAACGCGCCTGGGCGAGGCCGGCGAAAGCCGAGGCGAACCGGGGACATGGACAACGCTTCGCTGACCGTCGAGCGGGTCGAGGTCGCCTATGGCCCGGTCAGGGTCCTGAACGGCGTCTCGCCTGGAGGTCGCGGCGGGCGAGTTCGTGGCCCTGCTCGGCTCGTCGGGCTGCGGCAAGACCACCTTGCTGCGCGCGATCTCGGGCTTCGTGCCGGTGCGGGCGGGCGCGATCCTGGTCGCCGGGCGCGATATCACGCGGCTGTCGCCGGAGCGCCGCAACATGGCCATGGTGTTCCAGTCCTATGCGCTCTGGCCGCACATGACGATGGCGCAGAACCTGGCCTACGGGCTCCGGCTGCGGCGCGTGCCGCGCGCGGCGCGCGCGCGGCGCGTGCAGGAGATCACAGCACTGCTCGGCCTCGAGGGCCTGGCCGATCGCCCGGTCACGCAACTCTCCGGCGGCCAGCGCCAGCGCGTGGCGCTCGGCCGCGCGCTCGCGATCAACCCGCGATCCTGCTGCTCGACGAGCCGCTCTCCAACCTCGACGCGCGCATCCGCACGACCATGCGGCACGAGATCAAGGCGGTCCAGCAGCAGGTCGGCATCACCGCGATCCACGTCACCCACGACCGCGAGGAGGCCATGGTGATGGCGGACCGGATCGCGATCATGAACGGCGGCGAGATCGTCCAGATCGGGCCGCCGGAAGAGGTCTACAACCGCCCCGCAGACCCCTTCGTCGCCGCCTTCATGGGCGCCGACAACGTGATCGGCGTCGAGGTCAGGCAGCCAGAACGGCGCGGTGCGGCTCGCGGCCGGGCCGCACAACGATGCCGTGAGCCTGCCCTGCGGCCGCCATCCGGGCGAGGACGGCATTCACGTCGCCGGCGCCGTGAACGGCAAGGCCGTGGCGCATTTCCGCAGCGAGGCCGCGAGCCTGATCGCCGGGCAAGCCGGCGCGGGTGAGGTAAGGCCGCCGGCGAGGGCGGGGGCCTGGTGCTGCGCGGCCGGATCGAGCAGAGCTCGTATCCAGGCGGGTTCTACCGCTATGCCGTCGACGTCGGCGAGCAGCGGTTCATGGTCGATCACGCCGAGCGGCTCGCGATCGGCGAGCCGGTCGGGATCCGTCTGCCGGCCGCAGCCCTGCATCTCTATCCCGGCCAGGGCTGATCGCCGCAATCTGGCGCCGGACGGCGCCGAACGAGAAGGAGCAGTCCGATGAGAACGTCCCATTGCCTGGCCGCGGTCGCCGGCGTCGCAGCGCTGCTGGCATCCCCGATCGGCGCGCCCGCCAGGCGCAGACGATCCTGAACGTCACGACCGCCGGCTCCGAGAACATGGTGGACTACGTCACCGACTACCTGGCGCCGAAGTTCAAGGAGACCCATCCCGACGTCGAGATCCGCGTCGTCGGCACCGGGCCGGGCGATGCGGGCTCGCAGAAGATCTACGAGAAGCTCGCGGCCCAGAAGGCGGCCGGCGCCGAGGAGGTCGACGTCGACGTCGCGGTGGTGCACCAGAAGATGGCGGGCCAGATGGTCGAGGAGGGCCTGCTCGCCCAATATCGCGACGACATCGAGACCGGCAAGCTCGTGAGCCGCGATACCGCCAAGAACGCGCTCGGCACCAATGTCGACGGCTACGTGATGCCGATGTTCCACAGCCAGACGGCGCTCGCCTACAACCCGGCGCTGATCAGCGACCCGCCGCAGAGCTACGCCGAGCTCGCCGAATGGGTCAAGGAGTACCCGGGCCAGTTCGGCTACAACGGCATCCGCGAAGGGCATGAGCGGCGTCGCCTTCGTGGTCGGCTGGATCTACAGCAACACCGATGGCGCCGAGAAGCTGATGAACGGCCCATACGACGCGGCGCTCAAGGACACCTGGTCCGACGCGCTGGCGCAGCTCAAGGACTTCAACGAGAACGTCACCTTCACGCCGAGCAACGCCGGCACCCTCGACATGCTCAATCGCGGCGAGATCGGTATGGGGCCGGTGTGGGTCGACATGTTCTACACCTGGCAGGCCGACGGCCGGCTCGCACCCGACGTCAAGCTCGAGCTGATCGAGCCCGGCATGCCCGGGCAGCCGATGTACTACGTGACGCCCGAGAACGCGGCCCAGCCCGATCTGGCGCGCGACTTCATCGCACTCGCGACCAGCCCGGAGGTCCAGGCCGAGGGCATCGTCAAGACCTTCAACTGGTATCCCGGCATCGACGCCGAGCACATCCAGGAGGCGGTCGACGAGGCCACCTGGGACAAGCTGTTCGCCGACGTCTCGCCCGAGGAGCTCACGAGCAAGGGCAAGCCGTTCCCGATCGGCCCGTACTTCGACGACATCCTCGAGGCCTACGAGCGCAACGTCGAGAACTGAGGGGCGAGCCCCGGCCATCACACAACTTTCCCGCGCCAATTCGTAAACACGGCGATGACATCCGCTCTTCGAACCGACTTTCTCGAGGCCCTGCGGCGGCTCGCAGTGGTTTTCGATGCCTACGGAGCGATGGTGGGATCTCGGCCGGTCCTCGTCGGAGGCGCTGCGGCCAGCATCTATACGGCCGGTATGATCACGTCGGGCGACTTGATGTGGTCGCAGCGGCCGACGATGTTTTTGATGAAGTGATGGCCGACCATGGCTTCAAACGCGAGCTGCAGGAGTCCGGCGATCCGGCGCTTCTCGGATTCGGGTGACGATGCGCAAGCTGCCTCCGCTCTCGACCTTCCTGGCGATCGTCGCCGAACGCAAGCGGGCGCTGCGGATCACGGACGGGGCCTATGCTCGCGCCCGCAACCGCGGGCGCAGCCGTAAACCCGAGAAGCGCGAGCTGTTGCGCCGCATCGATCGCCGCGCCCGGGAGGCCGGGGTCGAGCCGTTCAAGGCACGGTTCTGACCGGCACCGCGCGGAGGGCTCGGCCTTGACGACGGCGTCGTGCGTGCCCTGGCATCTTTCAGCCACTGCTGCATGACATCGCGCCGCGTGGTCTGGCGAAGGGAGCGGGCTGATGCGCTGCGCCCGGCCGACGATGCCTCTGTTCTCTTGACAGCGCAGGCGGTTGCCGGTTGCTGATCGAGGGCACGCGCGACAGGGAGCGACGTCATGCGGGGGGCGGTCCTTTACGAGCCGAACACAGCGCTGGTGATCGAGGATCTCGAGCTGCCCCAGGTCGGCCCGGGCCACGTGCTGGTGCGGCTGGTCGCGAGCGGCGTCTGCCACTCCGACTGGCACATCATCAAGGGCGATTGGCCGCACATCCCGATCCCGGCGATCCTCGGCCACGAGGGTGCGGGCATCGTCGAGGAGGTGGGGTCCGAGGTGCGCGGCATCGCGGTCGGCGACCACGTCGTGCTGTCCTGGAAGCGCAACTGCGGCCAGTGCGAGATGTGCCAGCGCGGCTATCCCAATCTGTGCGACGACGTGCCGGACGAGGGCACGCTGCCGAGGCTCAAGGGCGGCGGCCCGATGCGAAAGCTGCTCGGTCTCGGCACCTTCAGCACCGCCACGATCGTGCCCCAGGACGTGGTCATCCCGATCGACAGGGAGATTCCGCTGCAGCAGGCCGCGCTGATCGGCTGCGGCGTGCTGACCGGCGTCGGCGCGGTGCTCAATACCGCCCGTGTCGAGGCCGGCGCCTCGGTCGCCGTGTTCGGCTGCGGCGGCGTCGGCCTGAACTGCATCCAGGGCGCTGCGATTGCCGGCGCCGATCCGATCATCGCCGTCGACCTGCGCGCCAACAAGCTGGAGATGGCAAGGCTGTTCGGCGCGACCCACACGGTGAACGCGGCCGAGGTCGATCCGGTGGCGCGCATCCAGGAGTTGACCGGCGGCAAGGGCGCGCACTATGCGTTCGAGGCCATCGGGCTTACCGGCGAGCCTTTCCGCCAGAGCATCGAGTGCACGCGCAAGCGCGGCGTGACCGTGTTCGTCGGCCATGCGCCGCACCGCACGCCGGTGGATTTCGACGCCCGCATGCTGATGCCCGAGAAGATGGTGATCGGCTCGATGTACGGCACCTGCCGCCCGCGCGTCGACGTGCCCCGCCTGCTCGGCCTGTACCGCGCGGGCAAGCTGAAGCTGGACGAGCTGGTCACCCGCACCTACCCGCTCGAGCAGGTCAACGATGCGTTCGCAGCACTCGCCGAGGGCCAGGTAGCGCGCAGCGTGCTGAACATGTCGTAAGCGGCGGGTACTCTGGGGCTATCGTCAGCGCCGCGCTTCACTTCGCAGTATTCAACTTACAACAAACACGCTATTCGATTTCTCTGCGATTCTACCATAAGCTCCCATAGGGGCGGAAACGTCGGCAGAGAACGATGGGCGACCTCCACGGCGGACTCGGGGCGCGCGGCTGCGACCTCGTCATTCCGGCGGCCTGAGCTTGCACGCCGGATCGGCGGGCGCGCTGCGCACCGGGGCCTGCGCGCCGACGTGCATCGGCTTGATGCCGCCTGCATCGTGGCCGCGGCTCGAGCAGGCGGCCGCCTGGATCGTCTTCTGGACGCCCTTTCTTTTGGCCGGCCTCGGCCTCTCCGGATCGGCTGGGGCGAACGGCTTCTCCTTGCCGGTCCAGGACGCCCTGCAGGTCGGTCGCGCCAATGCGGGCAACGTCGCTGCGGCCTCGGATGCCAGCACGGTCTTTCACAACCCGGCCGGCATGACCGAGCTCGACGGCGCGCAGGCGCTTGCCGGGATGACGGTCGTGTATGCGGGCTACGACGTCGACGACCGCAACAGCACGGCAAGCACGCCCGCCACCGGCGGCGCGGCCGTTCCCCTGGCGGGCGACAAGGGCGATCCGCGCACCGTGGCGCCGGTGCCGACCGCGTTCTATGCGCGGCCCCTGGGGGAGGAGAAGAACTTCTGGGCCGGCCTCGCGCTCACCGCACCCTGGGGGCTGGGCGTCCAGTACGACGACGACTGGTTCGGCCGCTACGATTTGATCGAGACCCGGCTCACGACCGTCAATGTGTCGCCGGCGCTGGCGTACCGCGTCACCGAGTGGCTGTCGATCGGCGGCGGGGTCAACGTCGAGTACGCCGACGCCAAGCTCACGAACGCCCTGCCGGACACGCTGGCGCCGGGCGGCCCGAGCTCCGGCACCGACGGCATCTCCAAGTTCACCGGCGACAGCCTCGCCTACGGCTTCAATGTCGGCGTCATGCTGAAGCCGTGGCCGCACACCCGCATCGGCCTGCACTATCGCTCGGCCATCGAGCACCGCCTGCGCGGCACCTTCAGGGCGAGCGGCCTCAGCGGCGCGCTCGCCCCCGGCAACGGCCGCACGGATGCCAATGTCAAGCTCAACGAGCCGGATGTCGCCGCGATCGGCGTGGTGCACGAGGCGCTGCCGGGCACGACGCTGTTCGCCGAGGCGCAGTGGTTCAACTGGAGCCGTTTTAACGAGCTGCGGGTGAAGTTTTCCGACGGCCGGGCCGACAGCGTGCGCCAGCAGGAGTGGAAGGACACCTGGTCCTTCTACGGCGGCTTCGAGCAGCGGCTGTTCGAGAACTGGACCCTGCGTGGCGGCGCCGGCTACGAGCCGACCCCGACGGTCGACGCGTTCCGCAACACCTCGCTACCCGACGGCGATCGGCTGCGCCTCGCCGCCGGCATCAGCTACGACTGGTCAGAGAAGCTGCGGATCGACTTCGGCTACGCCCACGTCTTCTCCCAAAAGGAGGACATCGATCTCTCCCGGACCTTCTACGACGGCGCGGCGGCGGGCACCACCACGACGCGCGCCCGGGCGAGCCTGTTCATCAACGATTTCGCCGTGCGGGTGCGCTACCTCTTCTGACCCTCGGAGTGCCCTGCCTGCGGTGACGGGCGGTCAGTCCTCGTACTTGAACGAGACGTTCAGCTTGGCGCGGTAAGCCCTGACCTTGCCGTCCTCGATCACCAGGTCCTGCTGGACGATCTCGGCGACACGCAGGTCCCGCAAGGTCTTCGATGCGCGCTCGACCGCGGCGGTCGCCGCCTTTTCCCAGGACTCGGTGCTGGTGCCCACCAGCTCGATCACCTTGTAGACGCTTTCCGGCATGTCAGCCTCCTTGGTCGATCCTGGCGCGCATCGTGGCGATGCGAGCCTCCCCTTTGGTTGATGAATGTTGGCCGAGCTTGCGCCTGCCCGGGCCCGAAGGCAAGGTCGCCCGGCGCCGCACGCCGGCATGCCAGTTGATCGCCGCCGCTTGCCAGACTATAGTCATGACCATGGTCAGGAGATCGTCATGCGTACCATCAAGGCATCGGAGTTCAAGGCCAAGTGCCTGAAGCTCATGGACGAGGTCGCCGCAACGGGCGAGCCTCTGGTGATCACCAAGAACGGCAGGCCGGTGGCGCAGGTTGGGCCGGTCGTGTCGCGGCCGAAAACGCTTCGTGGCCTGCACAAAGGACAGATCGAGATCCTCGGAGACATCATCGAGCCCCTCGACGTCGAGTGGGAGGCCAATCGCTGATCTTGCTCGACACCCACGCGCTGCTTTGGCTCGACCGTGATGACCCTTGCCTCGGCAGCACCGCCGACCGCATGGCCGAGAGGGCGCTGGCAGACGGCGCGCTGGCGGCATCGGCCATCACTTTCTGGGAGATCGCCTTGCTGCTCTCGAAGGCCCGCCTCGAGCTGGCCAAGCCGATCGGGCAGTGGCGCCGGGATCTGTTGACGAGCGGTCTGGTTGAGTGTCCCGTCGACGGCGAGATCGGCATTGCTGCAGCACAGCTCGGGGACCTTCATGGTGACCCGGCCGATCGCATCATCCTCGCGACGGCGGTTCATCATCGAGCCACCCTGGTAACCGCGGATCAGCGTCTTCTTGCCTGGACGGGGCTGCTCGAGCGGCATGACGCCCGCCTCTGACGCGGCCGGCCGGGCGGGGCTGGCCCAGCGTGCAGACCGACAGGCCGAGATTTACAGCCGGGCGGGATTCCGCCAAGGTCGCCGGTCCTCTGAGCCGCGATAGGTGACGGATGGATCCGGTGGTCCTGGCGCTGGTGCTGCTGGCGGCCGTGCTGCACGCCAGCTGGAACGCGCTGGTGAAGGTCGGCGGCGACCCCTTCGTGCGCCTGGCCGTGCTGAATGTCGTGAGCGGGCTGTGCGCCCTGCCGCTGCTGTTCCTGGTGGGGTCGCCGGCCGCCGCCAGCTGGCCGTATCTTGGCGGCTCGGTTGCGATCCACGTCGCCTACAACCTCACGCTCGCCTACGGCTACCGCTGTGGCGACCTCTCGCACGTCTACCCGATCGCGCGCGGCATCGCACCGCCGCTGGTGGCGCTCGGTGCCTGGCTGATGGCGGGCGAGAGCCCGGGACCGATCGGCGCGCTGGCCATCCTCGTGATCTCGGGCGCGATCGCGAGCCTCGCCTTCGGCCCGGGCTGGCGGCTCGGGCCACTCAGGCCGGTCTGGTTCGCGCTCGCAACCGGGCTCGGCATCGCCGGCTACACGATCTGCGATGGCCTCGGCGGCCGGATGGCTGGCGACGTGCTGGGGTACATCGCCTGGCTGTTCGTGCTCGACGCCGTGCCGTTTGGGCTGATCGTGGCGTTCTGGCGGCGGCACGATCTGGCGGATCAGTTGCGCGCGAGCGGTGGCGCCCCGGTGCTGGGCGGCGTGCTCGCCCTGGCCGCCTATGGGCTCGTGATCTGGGCGATGAGCCAGGCACCCATGGCAAGCGTCTCGGCGCTGCGCGAGACCAGCGTGATCATCGCGGCGCTGATCGGCACGCGCCTGCTGCGGGAGCCGTTCGGGACGCGGCGCGTGGTCGCGGCGAGCGTCGTCGCGCTTGGCGTCATCCTGCTGGAAGCCGGCCCGACGGGCTGACGGCCATAGCCGTGCCGCCATCGGGGAAGCGTGGGGGCAACGTGGGGGGATATGATGGGGAAGATCAGGGAAATCGTGTTCGATTGCGCCGCGGCGCCGGCGCTGGCGCGCTTTTGGGCGGAGATCCTCGACGGTTACTCGGTGCGGGCATACGACCAGGCCGAAATCGACCGTCTGGCGAAGCTCGGCCTCACGCCTGAAACAGACCCCACCGTCCTGGTCGATGGGCCGGGCCCGATGCTCTGCTTCCAGGAGGTTCCGCAGCGCGCATACGACAACAACCGGGTGCACCTCGACATCGCGGTTGCCGATCGACAACAGGAAGCTCGAAGAATCCGAACGCTCGGTGGAGAATTCGTCCGCGAAACACCAGAATACACCGTGATGCGGGACCCGGAAGGCAATCAGTTCTGCATTGTCGAGCGCTGATCCGCCTGCCAAATGGGTCGGCCCATCACGCACTGGCTGCTGCTGTTCGCCCTCGTGGCGATGTGGGGCAGCGCCTTCATGATGACCGGCCTCGCCGTGCGCGCCTTCAGCCCGGACGTGCTGGTGACGGTGCGGCTGATCGGCGCCGCGATTCTCCTGAGCGGCCTCGTGCTCGTGCGCGGCATGCGGTTTCCGTGGCATGGCCGCTTCTGGCTGTTCAGCCTGCTGCTCGCGGTTGCCGGCAACTGCCTGCCGTTCTGGCTGATCAGCTTCGGCCAGCAGCGGGTCGAGAGCGGCCTCGCCGGCATCCTGATGGGCGTCATGCCGCTCACCACCATGGTGCTGGCGCATTTCTTCGTCCGGGGCGAGCGGCTGAACGCGATCAAGGCGGCAGGCTTTGCGGTCGGCTTTGCGGGCCTCGTGGTGCTGCTCGGGCCGACGGCGCTGCTGGAGCTGCGGGGGCAGGGGAGCCTGCTGCTGTACGAGGTCGCGATCCTGGGCGGTGCGGTCTGCTACGCGATCAACGCCGTGCTGGCACGGCACCGGCCGCCGGCCGATCCGCAGGTCGCGGCCGCAGGCGTGATGCTCGCGGGCGGGCTTATCATGCTGCCGATCGGCCTGCCGGAGGCGCCGGCCGAGCTCGCCGCCGCGCCGGCGGTACCGCTGTGGGCGCTGGCCGCGCTGACCGTGATCGCGACCTCGATCGCGACGGTGGTGTTCCTCAAGCTCGTGGCGGTCGCCGGGCCGAGCTTCACCTCCTTCATCAACTACCTGATCCCGGTGTGGGCGGTGCTGATGGGCATGGTGTTCCTCGGCGAGCGGCCGGGTGCCGGCGCGTTGATCGCGCTCGTGCTGATCCTGGGCGGCATCGGCGTCAGCGAGTTCGGGCGCCGGCGCGTTTAGTTGCTACGGCCGGCGAGGCGGCCGCTCCGTCGGGCAGCTCGATCAACATGCCATCGTGCGCCGTCTCGACGTCGATCCGGTCGAGGTGATCGAGCATGTCGGCGCTCATGTGGGTCAGCACCGTCCGTCGGGCGCCAAGGTCCGGCCAGCGGGCCCGCAGCGTCTGAAAGTCGAGATGGAACTTGGGCTGCGGCGCGTACGCGAAGCACTCGAGGATGAACAGATCGGCGCCGCGCGCGATCGCCGGCAGGGTCTCCGTCCATTCGGTGTCGCCGGAATAGGCGATCACCTGCTCGCCGCAGCTCAGGCGCAGCGCGAAGGCCGGCGCGCCCGAGGGGTGCTCGACCTCGAACGGCAGGACCGACACGGCGCCGAAGCGGTCGCTGCGGCCAGGGGCCAGCTCGACGATATCGAGCGCGAAACGCCACGCGAGCTTGGAAGAGCCCGGGAACATCACCTCGAGCGCCTGGAGCAGGCGATCACGCGTGCCCGGCGGCCCGGCCAGCACCAGCGGGCGCGTCCGCTTGCTGACGAACTGGGCCTCGAGCAGCAGGAAGGGCACGCCGCCGAAGTGATCCCCATGCAGATGGCTCAAAAGGATCGTATCGACCAGTCCCGGGTCGACGCCGAACTGGCGCATGCCCACCATCGCGGTGGCACCGCAGTCGATCAGCAGGCGATCGGGGTCGGCGTCGACGAAAAAGCAGGTCTGCAGTCGGCCGCCGCTTGCGAACGCGTCGCCGCAACCGAGCACCCGGACCGTCACTCGGGACATCATGCCTCTCTTGGTTCGTGGTCAAGCTGGCCCGACAGCTTCGCAGGGCGGCGAAGAAGTGTCTGTGACCTGCGTCACACCCGCCGGCGGACCTCCACGCCGGCCGCCTGCTCGACCACCTTCAGGCAGGCGCCCTGATCCTCGTCGCCCAGGCCCAGGCCCATGGCGATCGTGTGCAGCAGGTGCGATGCCTGGCCGAGTGCCAGCGGCACGCCCAGATTCAGCCCCATCGCCAAGGCGAGGCCCAGGTCCTTGTGCGCCAGCTGGAGCTTGAAGCGCGGCGCGAAGTTGCGATCGAGGCTCAGCGCATGCGTCGTGTTGCGCAGGTGCCAGTTGTCGGCCGCCGTGGTCTTCAGCACCTCGCAGGCCACGTCCGGATCGACGCCCGCCTTGGCGGCGAGCGCCATCGCCTCCGCGTTGAGCGTCACCAGGGAGCAGGAGACCAGGTTGTTGATCAGCTTGACCGCAACCCCGCTGCCGAGCGGGCCGCAGTAGAACTGGCTCGAGCCGAGCGCGGCCAGAATGTCCCGGCAGCGCTCGACCACGGCGGGATCGCCGCCGATCATCAGGGTCAGGTCGCCCGCGGCCGCCGCAGCCGGCCCCTTGCCGACCGGCACGTCCAGCATCGCAGCGCCCTTCGCGGCAAGCGCGCTGCCTACCTCGCGCGTCGTCGCCGGGTCGATGCTGGAAAGATCGATGTAGACCTGATCCTTGCCGATGCCCTCGACGATGCCCTGCGCGCCGAGCGCTGCCTCCCGCACGGCCGCGGGATCCGGCAGGCTCGAGAGCACCACCTCCGAGCGCGCGGCGACGCCCGCGGGCGAATTCCCCGCCTCGGCGCCGTCCTTGACCGCGGCCTGGACCAGCTGGCTCTTCAGGTCGAAGGCCAGGACCGGAAAGCCCGCGCGCAGCAGGCTCTTGACCATGCCGCCGCCCATATGTCCGAGACCAAGAAATCCAAGCCGGCGCATCGCCATCTCCTCGATCGTGTTGGTGGTGACGCGCGCGGGCGTCAGTCCTTGACGCCGCCGGCGGTCAGGCCGCGCACCAGATAGGTGCGCACCAGGAACGTGAACAGCACCACCGGCAGCATCACCAGGACGCCGCCGGCGGCGATCTTGCCCCACTCCCAGCCTTCGTACTGGATGAAGCTCACGATCGCGACCGGCGCCGTCTGGGCGTTGGTCCGAGTCAGGATCAGCGCGAAGAAGAAGTCGTTCCACGACAGGATGAAGCAGAGCACCGCGGTCGCGGCGAGGCCCGGCGCGGCGAGCGGCAGCGCGATCCGAAAGAAGGCCTCCCAGATGCCGCAGCCGTCGATCCAGGCCGCTTCCTCGAGTGCTGGCGGCACGCTGTCGAAGAAGGTCTGCATCATCCAGATCACGAGCGCGAGATTGAAGGTCAGGTAGATCAGGGCGAGGCCCGCAACCGTGTCGAGCAGGCCCAGGTAGCGATAGGCGAGGAAGAACGGGATGGTGAAGGCGATCGGCGGCGCCATGCGCGAGGCCAGCACCCAGAGCGCGATCTGGCGCCGGGCGCGAAACCGCGCGCGCGACAGCGAATAGGCCGCCGGCACGCCGAACAGCAGCGACAGCACGGTCGAGGACGTGCTGGCCAGCACGCTGTTCATGAACGAGGCGGGGAAATGGCCGGTCCACAGCGAGCGGTAGTGCTCCAAGGTCGGGCTGAAGGCCAGGGCATAGCCGAAGATGTCGTCGTTCGGCCGCACCGACATCTGCAGCAGCCACAGGAACGGGAACATCACGAGCGTCGCCAGGATGCTCGCGGCGGTATAGAGCAGCGCCCGGCGACGCCGCTCCTGGCGGCTGCGCTCGCGCTGCGCCCGGCCGACCGTGATCGTGCGGCTCTGCGCGAGGCTGCTCATGCACGCTCACTCATGCGCGATCCCGTCGCCGCCGAGGATGCTGATCAGCCAGCTCAGCAGGAACACGCCGATCACCATCATGGTCGCGATCGCGCTGGCATAGCCCCAGTACGAGAAATTGAACGCCTGGACGAAGGCGTAGTAGTTGGTCACCTCGGTGACCGAGCCCGGGCCGCCGTTGGTCAGCACGTAGATCAACGGAAACGCCTTGATGCTGTCGATCAGGCGGAACAGGCCGGCGACCACCAGCGTCGGCTGGATGTAGGGCAGGATCACGTGCCAGAACAGCTGCCAGTTGCCGGCGCCGTCGATCCGTGCCGCCTCGAGCGGCTCCTCGGGGATCATCTGCAGCGACGCCAGCACCATCAGCATGGTGAAGGGGAACCATTCCCAGGTCTCGGCGGCCGCGATCGCCCAGAGCGCGGTATCGGGATTGGTGATCAGGGAGCTCACCGGCAGGCCGACCCAGGCCAGGACCCGGTGCATCGGGCTGATATCCGGCGTGTAGAGCACCTTCCAGATGATCGCCACGACGATCGGCGGCAGGACCATCGGCACGAGGAACGTGGTGCGGATCGCCTCGAGGAAGCGTGAGCGGGCGTTGAGCAGCAGTGCCACGCCGAGCCCGAGCAGGAGCTGCGAGACCACGGTCGCGATCGAAAGCTTGGCCTGAATCCATATCGAGTTGACGAAGCGATCGTCGGCGAAGGCCTCGCGGTAGTTCAGCGCGGGGTCGGAGAAGTCGCCGGCGCTCTGCGGATTGACGAGGTTGAGGGGCGTCAGGCTGGTGACCACCAGATAGACCGCGGGCGCCACCGTGATCGCGGCGAGCACGATCAGCGCCGGCAGCAGGCCGAGCAGGAACGAGCGTCTGCGCTCGGCCTGCCCAGTCGGCTCCGATCGCCCGCGCCATCGGCCCCTCGGTACTCTAGAGCTTGATGCCGCCGCGCCTTAGGTCGGAGATCGAGCTCTCCTGCGCCTGAGCCATGGCCTCCTTGGCCGACATCTGGCCCGAGACGATGTTCTCGATCGCCTTGTCGATCTGCTTGTCGACCTGCGGGTAGACGTGGACCGTGCGGTACTTCATGTGACCGGCGGAAGCGAGATCGATGGTGTCGACGTAGAGCTTGGCGACGTCGTGGCCGTTGACCGTCATCCGCTCCTTGAACGCCGGACTGTCGATGATCGAGAGCCGGGTCTGCGAGCCGTAGCCCTTCTCGGTCAACATCCGCTCCATCAGCTCCTTCGACATCGCCCACTTGATGAATTCCCAGGCGGCGTCCTTGTTCTGCGAGCCGACCGGGATGCCCCAGCCGTGCGAGGCGACGCCCGGGAAGCGGCCGGCCGGGCCCTGCGGCATCATCGAGTAGTTGACGGTGCTCGCGACCTTGCTGGTCTTTGCGTCGCCGAGCTGGACCAGCCAGGCCTGATTGAACGTGGTGTAGTTGGCGCGGCCCTGCTTCAAGGTGTTGAGCGACTGATCGTAGGTGTAGGACAGCACGCCGTCGGGGCCGAACTCCTTGAGCAGGCGGGCGTAGTACTCGGCCGCCGCGATCGCTTCGGGCGTATCCAGGGCCGGCATCAGGTTGTCGGGCGGCGTCGACGAACACGTCGCCGCCGAAGCCGTGCAGGTAGGGGATCCAGGTCCAGCCGTGGTGGTTCTCGTTGACGAAGGCCTTGACCCCGTCCTGGTCGTTCACGGCCTGGCACATGGCGACGATGTCGTCGAAGGTGTCGGGCATGCCGACGCCGACCTGCTCGAGCAGGTCGAACCGGCCGGCGGCGGCCATGTAGGCATCCGCGATCCAGGGCACGCCGTGGATCACGCCGTTGCTGTCCTTGAGCGGCCCGATCGCGCCCGGCAGGAAGTCGGCAGGCTCCCAGTCCGGCGGCGTCTTCTCCGGATCGTCCATGTAGGGCTGCAGCGGCTCGAACCAGCCGGCGCCGATCCAGCGGCTGCTATAGATGAAGGTGACGTTGAGGACGTCGAACGCGCTGCCCTGGGTCGACAGCTCGAGGTCGACGCGCTGGTTATAGATCGGGAAGCCCGGCGTGTCGTAGTTGACGCTGGCGCCGGTCAGATCCTCGAACTCGGGGATATAGTCGGCGAGCCACTGCGGGTAGGGCGCGCTCCAGCAGGAGACGTTGAGCGTGACGCCGTCGAGCGGCTTCGTCTGGCCGATCAGTGCTGGCGCATCTGGATTTCGGTTGACTGGGCGTGCGCCAGGGCATTGGATCGGCATGACGATTGTGAACTCCGAGATCGAGAGTCGAGAAACTGGAGGATACGATGGCGGGTAGAGATTGGTCGATCGAAGGACGGTATGTCGAGTATTGCAGCTGCGACTTCGGATGCCCTTGCAAATCCATGGCCGACCCGACCCATGGCCACTGCACGGGCGCAGTAGCCTTCATCGTCGACAAGGGCCGCTGCGGGGATGTCAGCCTCGACGGCATGAAAGTCATCGCGACCTTCTACTTTCCGCGCGCCATCCACCACGGCGGCGGGCACCTGCAGCCGATCCTGGAAGACACGATCACCGACGAGCAGAAGGAAGCGATCTTCTACATCTTGAGCGGCCAGGACCAGCCGGCCGGCACGATGTTCCAGATTTTTAGCGTGATCGTGGAGCATTTTCACGATCCGGTGCTCACCAGGATCGACTTCGATGTTGACGTCAAGAAGCGCAAGGCGCACATCGAGGTGCCGCGACTGCTGCGTACCCGCAGCGAGCCGATCCGCAACCCCGTGACGGACAAGGAGCATCGCATCCTGACGGTGCTGCCCGACGGTTGGGTATTCCACGAGGCCGAGGGTGCCGCAGGCTTCGCCAAGAGTGTGGGCGACCTGAAGTTCGACCTCAACAATCGCCACAGCTCGATGGCCTACGTCGCCTGGGGGCCCAACGGGCTGAAGTACGATCTCGACGAATCTCGGCGACGGTTCCCGCTCGGATGACCGTCCGGCGCATCGTTGCCAATCTCGCGGCCGGCGACCCTGCCCGCGCCCGCGCCTTCTATGAAGAGTTGCTCGATCTCGAGGTCGTCATGGATCACGGGTGGATCGTGACGCTCGCATCCGGGGCATCGCAGGCGCCCCAGCTCAGCATCGCCAGCGAGGGCGGCTCGGGAACGCCTGTGCCCGATCTCTCGATCGAGGTCGACGACGTTGACGCGGTCTATCGGCGCGCAATCGCCATGGGGATCGAGGTCGTCTACGGCATCACCGACGAGCCCTGGGGCGTGCGCCGCTTCTACCTGCGCGACCCGCTCGGCCGGCTGGTGAACATCCTGTCGCACAAGGGCTGACAACTCCGTCGTCTCGGGCCAAGAGATGAAGCATGGTACGGCAGGCCCGGGCTATTGCCGCGACCCGTTCGAGGGCCGTCTCGATTCGACCACGATCATGTACAAGATGCTTTGAGAGGCTCCGATCATCGTGCTTAGGGACCCCTCGGTGCGCAGTGCCAAGTGGTTTTCTGTATCCGTCTCGAACCCGGCTCGCAGGCGTTCCATGAAAGGTGTGAAAGCAGCGCAAACAGGTGATCACCTCGACAACGATATCAACTTCGGCGGCGGCGGCGGGGAGATGGGCAAGCTGATCCGGTCGAAGGACTGGTCCAAGACGCCACTTGGCCCGGTCGGGACGTGGTCCCCGGCTTTGCGGATGATGGTCAGCTTCCTGCTGGCGAACCGGTTTCCCCTGCTGCTCTGGTGGGGGCCGGAATACGTTTCGATTTACAACGATGCCTACCGTCCGGTGCTCGGCACGAAGCACCCCTGGGCGATTGGCCAGCCGTTCCGCGAGTGCTGGGCGGAAATCCGACATGTCCTGGAGCCGCTGATCGATGCGCCCTTCAACGGCGGGCCGGCCACCTGGATGGAGGATATCCTTCTGGAGGTCAATCGCCATGGCTTCGTCGAGGAAACGCATTTCACGATCGCCTACAGTCCGGTTCCCGACGACACGGCGCCGCGGGGCATCGGCGGCGTGCTGGCGACGGTGCACGAGATCACAGAGAAGGTGGTTGCCGAGCGTCGCGTCGTGATCCTGCGCGACCTCGGCGCCCGCGCGACGGAGGCCAAGACGGCCGAGGAATCCTGCGCCATTGCGGCCGAGGCGCTCTCGAAGCACGCCGAAGGACGTTCCTTTCGCGCTCCTCTACCTCATCGATGCGGATGGCGAGCGCGCCAGGCTTGCGGGCGCGGCGGGCGTCGGCATGGGCGACGCGGCCAGCCCGCTCGTCGTGGAGCTTGGGAAAGATGCTCAGCGCGGCATAGGGTGGCCGCTGACGAAGCCATGCGCACCGAGGAGATGATCACGGTCGAGGACCTCGGCGCGCGCTTTCGCGCCGTACCGCCCGGCCCCTGGTCAGACCCGCCGCACACGGCCGTGGTGGTCCCGATACGCTCGACCAAGGCGCACCAGCTTGCGGGCCTGCTCGTCATCGGCGTGAGCTCACGGTTGAGGTTTGACGACCTCTATCGCAGCTTCTTCGCCTTGGTCGCGACGCAGATCGCAACCGCCATCGCTAACGCGCGCGCCTACGAGGAGGAACGGAAGCGCGCCGAGGCGCTGGCCGAGATCGACCGCGCCAAGACCGCTGTTCTTCTCCAACGTCAGCCACGAGTTCCGCACGCCGCTGACGCTGATGCTCGGCCCGCTCGAGGACGCGCTGGCGGCCGCCGGCTTGCCTCCGGCCGAGCGCGAACGGCTGGACGTCGCGCACCGCAATGGCCTGCGGCTGTTGAAGCTCGTCAACACGCTACTGGACTTCTCGCGCATCGAGGCGGGCCGGGCCCAAGCCTCCTACGAGCCGACCGACCTGGCTGCCTTCACCGCCGATCTCGCCAGCACCTTCCGGTCGGCCTGCGAGCGCGCCGGGCTTACGCTGATCGGTGGACTGTCCCGCCCTTGCCCGAGTCCGGTCTATGTCGATCGGGACATGTGGGAGAAGATCGTCCTCAACCTCTTGTCCAACGCCTTCAAGTTCACGCTTCGAGGGCGAAATCGCGGTCGCGCTCCGGCCAGTCGGGGATGCGGTCGAGCTTACCGTGCGCGACACGGGCGTCGGCATTCCAGAGGCGAGTTGCCGCGGATCTTCGAGCGCTTCCATCGCGTCGAGGGCGCGCGCGGCCGGACCCACGAGGGCAGCGGCATCGGCCTGGCACTGGTCCAGGAACTCGTGAAGCTGCACGGCGGTGCGGTGCGGGCGGCCAGCGTGCTCGATCAGGGAACCACCTTCACCGTGTCGGTTCCGCGCGGCTTCGCGCATCTTCCCGCCGATCGGATCGGAGCGGCGCGCAGCCTCGCCTCAACCGCGGTCGGCGCCAGCGCCTTCGTGGAGGAGGCGTTGGGCTGGCTGCCGGACGGAGAGCGGGCGAGCTTCGACGCGGCGCCGCCCGCCGGCGTCGAAACCGTGACGCCCGCACCGTCGGGCGGTGCGCCTTCGGGAGCGGACGGCGTGCCGGCGCGCATTCTGTGGGCGACGACAACGCCGATATGCGCGAGTACGTTCGTCGCATCCTGAGCGGGCGCTACGCGGTGGAGGCGGTCGCGGACGGCGCGGCGGCGCTCGCCGCGGCGCGTGCGAACCCGCCGGACCTGGTGCTCGCGGACGTGATGATGCCGGGGCTCGACGGCTTCGGCCTGCTGCGCGCGCTTCGGGTGGACCCGCGCCTTCGGGCCATCCCCGTGGTGCTGCTGTCGGCGCGGGCGGGCGAGGAATCCCGTGTGGAGGGGTTGGAGGCCGGGGCGGCCGATTACCTGGTCAAGCCGTTCTCGGCGCGCGAGCTTCTGGCGCGGGTGGAAGCCCAGCTCGCCATGGAAAGCCTGCGGCGGGAAGTCGCCCGCGGCGAGGAATTCAGCAGGCGAATCCTGCAAAGCAGCCAGGACTGCATCAGGGTGCTGGACCTGGAGGGGCGCTTGCTGTCCATCAACGAAGGAGGGCTGCGGGCTCTGGAGATCACCGACGCCAGCGCCCTGAGCGGCGCCTCTTACGTCGATCTGTGGCACGGCGACGACCGAAAGGCGGCGCGCGAAGCGCTAGCCCAAGCCCTTGCCGGCGGCGTAGGCCGCTTCACCGGCTTCTACCGGACGCCCTCCGGCAGACCGACGTGGTGGGACGAGATGGCCACCCCAATCTCGGCTGCCGAGGGGAAACCCGAGCGCCTGTTGGTGATCTCACGCGACATCACCGAGCGGCGAATTGCGGACAAGAAACAAAAGCTGCTCGTCGACGAGCTGAACCACCGCGTCAAGAACACGCTGGCGACCGTGCAGTCGATCGCCTCGCAGACGCTGAAGGGCGCAGCCTCGCTCGCCGATGAAAGGGCCGCGTTCCAGGGGCGCCTGATCGCCTTGGCCAAGCTGCACGACCTGCTGACGGACGATCATTGGGAGACCGCCGCCTTACGTGACATCGTTCTTCGGGCCCTGGCACCCTATGGTAACGAAAGTGCCCGCTTTACCGTCGACGGACCGAACGTGCGCCTGAAACCGAAGGCGGCTCTGGCGCTGGGTATGGCCGTCCACGAGCTTGCGACCAACGCCGCAAAATACGGCGCGCTTTCCGACATGTCCGGCAAGGTGCGCATCAGGTGGGATGTCGATCGATCTTCTGAGGCTGATCGGCTCCGGCTGCGCTGGACCGAGAGCGACGGACCGACGGTGGAGCCGCCGGGGCGAAAAGGATTTGGCTCGCTGATGATCCAACGCGGGCTGACCCACGACCTCGGGGGGCGACGTCGAGCTGCTTTACGAGCGAAGCGGCGTCACCTGCACCATCGAAATACCCCTTCCCGTCTCGGCCGGAGGTGATGCGTGAGCAAGTGCGGGCATTCCGGGCCGGCAGCCCCGCTCCGCGTCCTCGTCGTCGAGGACGAGATGCTGGTCGCGCTCATGCTGGAGGAGATGCTCGCCGAACTCGGCCATGAGGTGGCCGCGACGGTCGCAGATTTCGACCACGCCATGGCCATTGCCCGCAGCGGCGCGTTCGACGTCGCAATACTGGATGTGAACCTCAATGGAACGCTGATCTATCCGGTTGCCGATGCGCTGGCGGCGCGCGGCATTCCCTTTGCGTTCTCGACCGGATACGGCCAACGCAACCTGCACGAGTGCCATCGAGCTCGGCCGACTTTGCCAAAGCCCTTCGAGCGGCACGAGCTGGAGAACCTCATGGCGAAGATGCTGCCCTCCTTGCGCTGCTGATCCGGACGCGCGCTGCAGGTGACGCGTCGTTCCTCGGCTACACCGCTCGCACCCGCACGTGACGCTTGCGACC
>CAVWCI010000056.1:0-59311 GCA_963753315.1 uncultured Alphaproteobacteria bacterium | reverse complement strand
GCTCCGCTTGCGCGAAGGCGATCCCATTCCGGCTGAGCCTACTCATCGGGGCTCGCGCTCGGCAGCACGGGCGGGCGGGCCAGGTCCATATGACGGAAGCTGGGCCACGAAGGCCCGCATGCGCGCTTGTCGGTAGGCGTGCACATCGACCGAGCGGTAGTCGTAAAAGCCGCGGCCGGTCGCGAGGCCCGTCCGGCCTGCCGCCATGGTCGCCTCGACAATTGCCGGGGTGGCGAAGCGCGTCTTGCCGGTAGCCCCCGTCAGGTACCGGCTGGCATGACAGAGGGTGTCGCTGCCACCCCAATCGATGAATTCGAGCAGGCCAAGGACGGCGAAGCGGAAGCCGAACCTAGCGCGTCGCCTTGTCGACCTCCTCGGCCGTCGCCACGCCCTCCTCGACGAGCCTTGCCGCCTCGTTCATGGCCAACGCTGGGATTCGGACACGTAGCCGGGCTTGCCCGGCAGAGGACGGGCACCTTGCCGATGGACAGGAGAAGCGTCTTCAGCCGGTCGACCGCGCCCGCATCGCTATCCCGCCCGGGTGCCAGCTCGACGAGCGGCACGAGAAAGGCGGGATTTAGCCAATGGGCATTCAGATACCGTTCCGGCGCGACCACCAGGGCCTGCAGCTCGTCCGTGAGAATGGTCGACGTGGTCGAGGCGACAACGGCATCGGGCCGGGCAGCGGCTCCAATCACCTGCAGCGCGTGCCGCTTGGCCGCCATCGTTTCCGGCACGGCTTCGAAGACTACATCCGCGATGGCAAGGGCACGGCTGGCGTGCTCGGAGGTTACGAATTCGATTCGCCCGGCGATGGTCTCGACCAGGGCAGGGTCGAACAGGTCGAGATTGGCGAGCGAGCTGAGCGTGGATCGTACTTCCGCGCATACGTCGGCGGCGAGCCGCTCTGCCTCGGAGGAGTGCGTGGCTTGAGGTCGACGACCTTGACCTGATGCCCTGGATAGGCGAACGCCACGGCGATGCCACGGCCCATGTGGCCGGCTTCGGCCGTGGCGATGATCTCGCGACGGATCACGCGGAGCTCTCGTGGGGTGCCGTGAAGGGCGCGATCCGCGCGATATTGCCAGACACCTAGCGGCCCCTCGGTGGCAGGGTGATCGTGCACCGAGAAATGGGGCGCGCCGCAGCCCAGGGCCTCGCGGGCCGCTGGCGCCGGTCGGCAGGCGAGAAGTTCCCGCGGATACCGTTGATCCCCTCGTTGGCCTTCGTGACCCCTGCGGTGGTCATCGTCGTTGAGATCTCCAGCTATCGGGCATCGTTAGTGATTGCCGAAGCATCGGCGCGCGGTGCGCCGTTCAGGGAAAGGCCGGCGTGGCCTCGAAGCCGAGCAGGATGCGTCCGGCACTCTGCCAGGTGCCGTCCGCTAGGAACGTGTGCTGCGGGACGACGAGCGCGTCCTGGAAGTGCCGGGCGATCGGGTGGGCGGTGAAGATGGCGGTCGTGCCGGAGACCCGGTAGGCCGTCTGGGCGACGTCCGCGCCGACCCGCGCGGCGTGGCTCGCGGACAGGCGCAGCAGAGCCCGCCGCTGGAGGTCGAGCGGGTCGCCAGCGAGAAGTGTGGCGAAGGCCTGCTCCGTCACCTCGTAGAAGAAGGCCCGCGCCGAACGGAGCTGAGCCTCCGCCCGCGGATCTCGGCCTGCACATAGGCGCGCTCGGCAAGCGGGGGTGCGCCCGTGATCGACGGCCGATCACCGGCGATGGCGACGATCTCGTCCAGTGCTGCCCGCGCGACGCCCAGGCCGACCACGGCCAGCACCTGCGCGGCGAGGGCCAAGGGAGGGTAGCGGAAGAGAGGGGTGTCGAGGCTCGAGGGACCGCTCCTCTGCCTGTCGAGGTCAGCGCACAACATCCGATCGTCCGATCTCATGGCGAATTCTTCTGCCCCTCAGCTCAACAATTCGAGGCTGAACCGGCAGTGTTGCATGATGATTTCAGATATCCGTCGTTTGGTTACGTTTGTAACGGAGGCTGCGTGCCGCCCTCCAGGCGCTCGCAGTAGTAAATGCCGTCGCGGCAATAGCAGCGCACCGCCTATAGGATCCCTCGCCGGTGAGCGACGACGCCGTCGATGCGCTCGTTGCTCTCGTCCTTGGCGATCTTGAGGTTGCCAACAAAGTCCTGGCACGACCGCGTCAGTGGACACCCGGCCGGTACAGCCACGGGTCGCCGCCATCCAGACGCAGTTGGCCTGCAGCTCGGCGCCACGTTCAGTGTGATGAGAGAGACCTTGAGCGGAAGGGCGTGTCTGGCCGGCATCGACCCGCCACGATCATGACCATTGACTGCTGCGCTATAGCGGGCGCCCCTGAATGCTAGCCCCGGTGGCGGCGACCGCAACCGCGACGGTGTCGGTGGGTAGGCCATCGAGGTACTGCCGCACCTGCTGCCGGTCCCAAACGCTCGCGCTCACCCCATGAGGCATACGACCACACCGGCGCCTGCAAGCGGTGGCGGCTCGCCGCCTTCCTGCTCCTCGGCTCCCGCCACGGCGAACGCACCGGGATCGCTCATGTTGTTTCAGGTGGTCTCGATCCAGCCGTCGGAGCGCTGGACGTGGGCGATGCGGAACTCGTCGATATGGCCGTTGAAGGGGATCGGCGATGCCGCTCACATGCCGGCCGATACCGAGCGCAGCTGAGTTCAGATCGATGGGCAGCGTACCGCTCATCTGGGCGACGCGGGTGCCGCTCAGATAGAGGCGCTGGTTGTTGGGCCGACGTCCTTCTCACAGGTGCCAACGATATAGCCCCAGCTGCCGTTTTCCGAACGTGCCCGCGATGTCGTACTGCAGCCGGTTGTCATGGCAGTCCACTTGCGAAGAGAGTTCGGTCCAGGAAGCTGGTGGTTCACAGCCGTGACAGAGGCGGATTATGGAAACCATTCAAAGGCGCTCTCTGAGGCTGTTTTGAAATTTCCCAGATTTTTTTGTGGCTATATACAAGGAAAGACGCGGACCGGAGCGGGGGGCCTCGAGGTTCAGGACCGTCACGGACCGCCGTCGCCCTGATCGACTTGGCGCCGCCACCGGGCGCATCGTCTCGGTGGCGGTGACCATCGCGGTCGCCGTCAACACCGACGGCCGCCGCGAGGCTGCCGGGAAACCAGGGCCGACGTTGGTGGTCGGCCCCTTCCCCGACAGCGGTATGGCCATCGGCGTCTCGGAGGCGGAGACTTCTGGGGTCGACTTCCTGCGCAAGCTGAAGCGCCGAGGCTTGGCCGGGGTCAAGCTGGTGATCTCGGACGCGCACGAAGGCATCAAGGCGGCGGTCACCCGCGTATGTCGCGCGACACCCGGCAGCGCTGCCGGGTGCACTTCATGCGCAACGCGCTCGCCCACGCCGGCAAGAGCGGCCGGCGTGTGGTGTCGGCGTTCATCGCCACCGCCTTCGCCCAGGATCATGCCGACGCCGCCAAGGCCCAGTGGCGCCAGGTGGCCGACCAGGTCCGACCCAAGCTTCCCAAGCTGGCCGCGCTGCTCGACGAGGCCGAGGAGGACGGGCTCGCCTATAGACCTTCCCCAAGGAGCATCGGGCTAAGATTCACTCGACCAACCCCTTGGAGCGCGTCAACGGCGAGGTCAAGCGGCGCACCGAGGTGGTCGGCATCTTCCCCAACGAAGCGGCCATCACCCGCCTGGTCGGCGCCATCCTCCTGGAGCAGAACGACGAATCGGCGGTGCAGCGGGCCCGCTACATGACCTGAAACCGTCGCGCCCTTGCGCGATGATCTCGCCCTCATGCTGCCCGCCGTGGCGGCGTGAACCAGAGCGGCCCGTCCCGCCACAAAGATCCCGGCCGCCCAACTCCTAGCAACACCGACCGCAAAGGAACCCGAGCGCCGCAGGAATCCGGGCGATTCGCGAGCACGGAACGTCGAGCCGGCGCTCGATGCTCCAGCGTGGGGGCCAGCATGCCCCGCCGCGTGCCGACCACCCTCAGGCAATGCCGAAGGAACCCGAGAGCCGCAGAAACCCTCGCAATTCGCGAGCACAGAGCAACGACGCTCTAGCCCTTGATAGCGCCCGCGGTGAGGCCGGAGATGATGTGCTTTTGCGCGACCAGGAACATGACGATCGCCGGCAGGATGGTCAGCGTGATGAACGCGAGCACCAGCTTCCACTGGGTCATGTACTCGCCCTGGAACATCATGATGCCGAGCGGCCAGGGATAGATGCTCTCGCTGTTCAGGATCACGAGCGGCAAAAGGTAGTTGTTCCAGCTCTGCACGAACACGAACACCGCCACCGTCGAGAGGATCGGCCGCGACAGCGGCAGGGTCACGGATCAGGGCCAGCGCGGCGGTGCAGCCTGTGAGACGTCCCATGGTCGGTTCTCCCTGTTCGGACCGAAGCCTCAGACGAAGCGCCTCAGACGAAGCGATTCACCAGATTCTCGAGATATTCCTGGCGGCCGGAGACGGGCTGCGGCTCGAGGCCCGGTGCTTGCCACCCGGGCCGCGAGATCCTCGAGCGAGCGCGCACCGGCGAGCACCGCACGCCCCTCCTCGCCCTGCCAGCTCGCATAGCGCTCGTCGACGTGACGGGCGAGGCTGCCGTCCTCGATCATGGCGGCCGCCGCCAGCAGGCCGCGCGCGCATACGTCCATGCCGCCGATATGGGCGTAGAGAAGGTCGGCGGGATCCAGCGACTGGCGCCGGATCTTGGCATCGAAGTTGAGCCCGCCGGTGGTGAAGCCGCCCGCGCGCAGGACGTAGTAGAGGGCGAGCGCCACCTCGGGCACGCTGTTGGGGAACTGGTCGGTGTCCCAGCCGGACTGCGGATCGCCGCGGTTGATGTCGAGCGAGCCGAAGATGCCGAGCGCTGCCGCCAGCGCGATCTCGTGCTCGAAGCTGTGGCCGGCGAGCGTCGC
Source organism: uncultured Alphaproteobacteria bacterium (assembly GCA_963753315.1). Taxonomy (GTDB): domain Bacteria; phylum Pseudomonadota; class Alphaproteobacteria; order Geminicoccales; family Geminicoccaceae; genus DASUGG01. The sequence continues at coordinate 54,422 of CAVWCI010000056.1, read as the reverse complement.
GTGGTTGGCCTCGATGTTGAGCTTGATCTCGTTCTCGAGGCCGTAGGCCTTGAGGAAGCCGAAGATCGAGGCGACGTCGAAATCGTACTGGTGCTTGGTCGGCTCCTGCGGCTTGGGCTCGATCAGCAGCGTGCCGGCAAAGCCGATCTTGTGCTTGTGCTCGACCACCATGCTCATGAAGCGGCCGAGCTGGTCGAGCTCGCGCCGCAGATCGGTGTTCAGCAGCGTCTCGTAGCCTTCGCGACCGCCCCACATCACGTAGTTGGCGCCGCCGAGCGCGTGCGTCACCTCGAGGCAGTGCTTCACCTGCGCCGCGGCATAGGTGAACACCTCGAGGTCGGGATTGGTGGCGGCGCCCGCCATGTAGCGGCGGTTGGAGAACATGTTCGCCGTGCCCCAGAGCAGGCGCACCCTGGCGCTCGCCATGCGCTCCTGGAACAAGTCCGCGATCGCCTGGACGTTACGGTTGGATTCGGCCAGCGAAGCACCTTCCGGCGCTATGTCGCGGTCGTGGAAGGTGAAGAACGGCACGTCCAGCAGCCGGAAGAGATCGAAGGCGACGTCGGCCTTGAGCCTCGCCATCGCCATCGGATCGCCCGGCTCCATCCACGGCCGCACGAAGGTAGCACCGCCGAACGGATCGCTGCCCGGCCAGCAGAAGCTGTGCCAGTAGCAGACGGCAAAGCGCAGATGGTCCTCCATGCGCCTGCCGAGGACCATGCGGTCGGGCTGGTACCAGCGGAAGGCGAGCGGATTGGCGCTGTCGGGACCTTCGTAGCGGATCGGCTGGTCGACGCCGAAGAAGCCGCTGCTCATGTCATGCCTCCCTGATCGCTCGATGTCGCCCTGCCTGGCGCTCCAGCTTCCTGACCAGGAAATTCCGCATGGGCAGGCTTGCGGAAATCTGCCATGCAAACAAAAAGGGGCAGACCACATCCGGAGCTGCGCGAACCATGAGCGAGAAGATCGCCGGTGTCGGCATCATCGGCTGCGGCGTCATCAGCGCCGCCTACCTGAAGGCCGCCCGCCTCTTTCCGCAGATCGAGGTGCGGGGCCTCGCCGATCTCGACCTCGAGCGGGCAAAGGCGCGCAGCGCCGAGTTCGGGCCGCCCGCCCGCACGGTGACCGAGCTGCTCGCCGATCCTGCCGTGGACATCGTGCTCAACCTCACCACGCCGGCCGCCCACCTGCCGGTCGCGCTGCAGGCGATCGCCGCCGGCAAGCACGTCTATGGCGAGAAGCCGCTTGCGGTCTCGACGGCGGAAGCGCGCCGCATGCTCGAGGCGGCCGATGCCGCCGGCGTGCGCGTCGGCTGCGCGCCCGACACCTTCCTCGGCGGCGGCCACCAGAGCGCGCGCCGCCTGCTCGACGACGGCGCGATCGGCACCCCGGTCGGCGGCACCGCCTTTCTCATGCTGGCAGGCCACGAACGCTGGCATCCGGACCCCGACTTCTACTACGCCCGCGCGGGCGGCGGGCCGATGTTCGACATGGGCCCCTACTACGTCACCGATCTGGTCCAGCTGCTCGGGCCGGTCGCCGAGGTCGTGGCCTTCGGCACGGTCGGCCGCGCGCGCCGCGTGATCGCCAAGGGTCCGCGCGCCGGCAGCGAGATCGCGGTCGACTGCACCAGCCACGTCGCCGGCCTGCTGCGGTTCGAGCAGGGTGCGATCGTCCAGATCGCGACCAGCTTCGAGGTCTGGGCGCACAAGCACACGCCGATCGAGCTGTACGGCACCGAGGGCTCGCTTGCGGTGCCCGACCCGAACCGCTTCGGCGGCGAGGTCGAGCTGTGCAAGGCCAGGCGGCACCTGGCAGGCGATGCCGACCACGCACGGCTATGCCGACGACAACTATCGCATCCTGGGCCTCGTCGACATGGCGGTCGCGATCGCGGACGGCCGGCCGCATCGGGCGAGCGGTGCGCTCGCCTACCATGTGCTCGAGGTGATGGAGGCGCTCGTGGGCTCCAGCGAGGGGCGCGGCATCGCCCCGATCGAGAGCCGCTGCGCGCGGCCGGAGCCGATGCCGGCCGGTCTTGCGACCGGCGAGATGGCGTAAGGGGAGAAGCAGGATGAGCGGGCGTGAGGCGCTGATCGTCTGGGGCGGCTGGGACGGGCACGAGCCGGAGCGGTGCGCTCGCATCGTCGCCGCCATGCTCGAGGACGAAGGTTTCCGGGTCGAGATCGAGAGCACGACCGAAGCCTTCGCCGATCCGGGCATTCGCGAGCTCAGCCTGATCGTGCCGATCGTCACCATGTCGACGATCGAGAAGGAGGAGCTCGACAATCTCTGCGCCGCGATCGCGGGCGGGGTCGGGCTCGGCGGCTTTCACGGCGGCATGGGCGACGCCTTCCGCCGCGAGCCCGCCTACCAGTTCATGTGCGGCGGCCAGTGGGTCGCGCATCCCGGCAACGTCATCGACTACCGCGTCGCGATCACCCGCCCGGACGATCCGATCGTGGCCGGGATCGGCGACTTCGACTATCGCTCCGAGCAGTACTACATGCACGTCGACCCGTCCAACGAGGTGCTGGCGACCACGACCTTCACAGGTCGCGCATCGCAGCTGGATCGAGGGCGTGGTGATGCCGGTGGTCTGGAAGCGCCGCTACGGCCTGGGCCGCGTCTTCTACAGCTCGCTCGGCCACGTCGCGGCCGAGTTCGAGGTGCCGCAGATGGCGACCATCCTGCGCCGCGGCCTGGTCTGGGCGGCGCGCTGAGCACGGGGCCGAGGCCCGCCGCGGCCTTTGCGGACCGCCCGAATCGCGCCTAAGATCGGCGGACCCCGGGGCGCGCCGCGCCGGGCTCAGGACGGCATGGGGATGGGCACCTCTCGAGGGGGACGAGGCCAGGCACGACGGCGGCTCTGCTGCCTTGCCGCGGCGCTGTCCTCGCGCTCGCAAGCTGCACGGGCTCGCGACCGATGGCACCCGTGGAGCCCGCCTATGAGGCGCGCGCGCTCACGCAGCAGCGCGAGGGCCTTGCCGTCACCGCCGCGCCGTTGAGCGACGACGAGAGCCGGGCGACCTTCGACGTGCCGCTTGCGGCCTTCGACGTGCAGCCGGTCTGGATCAGGATCGAGAACCGCAGCGCCTATCCGCGCTGGTTCTTCCCGGTCAGCGTCGATCCCGACTACTATCCGGCCTACGAGGTGGCGCGCAGGGTGGCACCGTCCACGGCGCCGACCGTCGAGCAGCTCTACATGCGGCTCAGCGAGAACGCGATCAAGCCCTTCGTCATGCCCGGCGAGACGGTCGCGGGCTTCGTCTATGCGCATGCCGACGAAGGCTTCAAGGCGTTCAACATCGACCTCGTCGGCCACGACGAGATCGAGAGCTTTCACTATGCCGTGCCGGTGCCGGGACTGCATACCGACGCGGACGGCCTCGTCGTCGATGCGCACGCGACGACGCAGTCCCTGGACGACGAGGCGCTGCGCCGGTGGCTGACGGCCCTGCCCTGCTGCACGACGTCGGCGGAAGGCCGGCCGGGCGATCCGCTCAACGTCGTCCTGGTCGGCAGCCTGGATAGCGCGCGCTCCGCGCTGGTCTCGCGGCACTGGGACGTCACGGCGCGGCTCACGACGGGCTCGGGCTGGCAGATGGCCAAGGACTTCCTGTTCGGCAAGCCCGACCGCTACGCGCCGGTCTCGGCGCTCTACGCCTTCGGCCGGGTCCAGGACATCACGTTTCAGAAGTCGCGCAACGTCATCAACGAGCGCAATCACATGCGGTTCTGGCTGGCACCCGTGACGCATCGCGGCCAGCCGGTCTGGATCGGCCAGATCAGCCGCGATGTCGGCGTCGAATTCGCCGGGCACCTCTGGCCGCTCACCACCCATGTGATCGGCCCGGACGTCGACGATGGGCGCTACTACCTGGTGGAGGACCTGATCTACGGCGGGCGGGTGCGGCGGATCGGCTTCGTCGACGGCGTCGGCGAAGCATCCCTGAAGTCGCCCCGGCACAACGCCGAGGGCGATCCCTACTTCACGGACGGCCTGCGGGCGGTGCTGTTCCTGTCGGACGACGCCGTGCCGTTCTCCGAGGTCGAGCTGCTCGACTGGCAGCTGCCGACCTTCATGAAGCCCTTTCCGCCCGACGAATGGGAGATCCGCTCCGCCGGGACTGCTGGCGCAGACGGTCCGGCCAACTGAAGCGCGCCGCCGGGGGCGCCCCCCGCATCAGGGCCTCGGCACCGTGGAGAAATCGGCGGTGCCGGTCATCGCGTTCCACTGGCCGGTCTCGGGGGTCTTGGCGACCTCGCCTTTGGCGTCCACGGGATAGACGTCGAGCTTCATCGAGCCGTAGGTCAGCGTGACCCTGGCCTGCGGCCCGTCGGCGCCGGCCGAGACCTCGACGCCCGTGACCGCCACGAGCTTGAGCGCCAGGGTCGCGTGGTCGACCGCCTGCCTGCCGCTCGTGCGAAAGTGCACCGTGACGTCGCGGTAGTGGCCGCCGGCACCTGCGGTCTGCAGCAGCGCCGGCACGCCTGGACCCAATGCCAGCACCATGCGCAGCGGCAGGAAAGCGGCGCGGCCCGGTCCGGTCGCACCCTCCCTCGGGTCGATCACCAGAGAATTCTCGATGCCGAAATCGAGGCTGTCGACCTCGAGCGCGCCGAGCTTGGCCATCTCGTCGTCGAGGGCCGCGCCCTTGACGGGCAAGGCACCCGCCGCCGGGCCCTCGAACACCACGAAGATGGCATCGGCCTGCGCCGGCGCGCAGAGCAGGACCCCCCACAGCACCAGCATCGCCCGCGCCAGACCTGCACGCTTGGTCATGCACCCTCTTTCGTTGGCGGACCGCGAAGACAGACTACATCGAAGGGCGCAGGTCCTGCACCTCGTCGTCCTCCGGCATGACGTCGGCGCCGTCGACATAGGTCCAGTCGACCATGGTGCCCTTGCCGTCCTCGACCGCGATGCGGCCGACGAAGGCGCCCATCGTCGCCTGATGGTCGATCGCGCGCCAGGCGATGGGGCCGAACGGCGTGTCGACCTCGAGCCCTTCCATGGCCTGCATCATGGCGTCGGTCTCGGTCGAGCCCGCCCGCTCGAGCATCGCCGCGATGCTCTGGATCATCGCGTAGCCCACCACCGCGCCGAGCTTGGGCGGCGCGCCGAACTTCGCCTGGAACGCGTCGAGGAAGGCCTGGTGCTCGTCTGTGTCGATCTTCGACCAGGGATAGCCCGTGACGATCCAGCCTTCCGGCGCCTCGGCGCCGAGCGGATCCAGGTATTCGGGCTCGCCGGTCAAAAGGCTCACGACCTCGCGGCCCTCGAACAGCCCGCGCGTCGTGCCCTCGCGCACGAACGCGACGAGGTCGCCCGCGAAGGTGACGTTGTAGATCGCCTCCGGCTCGGCCGCGAGCAGGGCCTGCACGGTGGGCCCCGCCTCGATCTTGCCGAGCGCCGGCCACTGCTCCTCGACGAACTCGACGTCGGGCTTGCGCTCCTGCAGCAGCCGCTTGAACTCGGCGACCGCGGACTGGCCGTACTCGTAGTTCGGCGCGATGGTCGCCCAGCGGGTCGCGTCGAGCTTGGCGGCCTCGTCCGCCAGCATGCGGTTCTGCATGTAGGTCGAGGGCCGCAGCCGCCAGGTGTAGGGATGGCCCTGCTCCCAGGTGAGCGCGGTCGAGAGCGGCTCGGCGGCGATGAACAGCACCTCCTTCTGCTTGGCGAAATCGGACACCGCGAGGCCGACGTTGGAGAGGAAGGTGCCGGCCAGCAGCGCCACGCCCTCGCGCGCGACCAGCTCGTTGGCGAGCGTCACGGCGTTGGCCGTCTGGCCGCCGTCGTCGCGCGAGATCACCTCGAGCGGGCGGCCGCCGAGCACGCCGCCGGCGGCGTTGACCTCCTCGACCGCGAGCTGCCAGCCCTGCTGGTAGGACAGCGTGAACCCCGGAAAGCGCGAGTAGCTGTTGATCTCGCCGATCTTGATCGGATCGCCGCTCTGCGCGCCGGCCTGGCCGGCGACGGCGAGGCCGGCAAGCAGGCGCTCAGCGCCAGGAGGACTTCGGCGATCGAGCATGGCGCTTCTCCCAAGGAAGGGTGGCTCGTGCCGGGTCAGGCTGCGCACCGCAGCTCGGGCTGGACCACGCGGTTCTGGCCTTGCAGGGCGAGGCTCGCGGCATAGATCAGGCCGGCATCGCGCATGGCTTCGGCGCACAGCGACGCCGCGCTCCAGCGCCTCGGCGACCAGCGCGCCCGGCAGCGGCCCGACCGCGACCGTGACGGCAAGATCGCCGAGATCGGTGTCGTCGTGCAAGAGGCTGGCGGGTTTTCGCGAGATCGCCGGATGGGCGCAGTCGACCGCGTTGGCGACGAGCGTCGCCGCGGCATCCGCGTCTGCCGCGCTGCGCGCCAGCACGGTCACCGCATCGGCGATGCCGAGCGAGCAGGAGCGGCCGCGCCAGCCGGAGGTCGCCATGCCGCGCACCGGCATGCCGTGCGTGCAGCTCCACCATGCGCGTCGATCGCGGGCATGTCCTGGTTGGCGACGATGCCGGCGCGAAGGGACTGGCCCGGCGCCAGATGCCAGGCGATGTCGCCGCCGTCGTTCACATAGGCCCGCTCGAGCGGGCAGTCGGCGACCATCGCCGCCAGCACCTCGTCGGCGACGGCACCAGCTACGGCCGCCATCGGCGTGACGAAAATTTTGCGGTGCGGCCAGACGGCGGCGGCCATGCGGCGGGCGACCGCGCCTTCGACCGGCAGGCCTGCATCGCCGATCGGCTGGCGCAGCAGGGCCAGCTCCTCGACCAGCTCGGCCAGGATGGTGCGGAACCGATCCGCCGCCTGAGCATAGGCGCGCCGGCAGGCGGCGGGATCGCCGAACGCCTGGGCTACGATGTCGATCGGGCCGTGGTGCAGGTGCAGCCGCTTGCCGTCCGCGAGCAGGGCAGACCTGCGCCTCGCCCGTCATGCGTCCTGCTCCAGGGGCTCGGGCGGCAGGACCGGCCACGGGTTGGCCTCGTCCTGGGCGCGCCGCTCGAGCCTGGCGCTCGGCCAGCACCTCGGCAAGCGGCCTGATGCGGTCGCGATAGCCGCCGAGCGCCTCGTAGTCGGCGCGCCGCAGGGTGAACTCGATGGGGGCCACCAGGGCCGGCGTCGGCACGTAGCCGAAGGCGCGCTCGGGCATGCGCGTGACGTCGACCATGAGCGTGATGCCGCCGCCGGGCCAGACGTAGACCGGAGCGCCGCCGCAGGTGACGCGGGTGAGCGCATCCCTGACCGAGCGGGTGAGCCGCACCGGGTTCTCGGTCACGCCGGCGCGCAGCGAGCCGCCGGCCCCGCCCATGAACAGCACCGTGGTCAGCGCCGGCTCGCAGTTCTCGGCGATCCGCTCGACCGCCGCCGTGATCGGGGCCGGCATCGGTGCCGCGAGCGGCCGCAGCTGCTCGTCCAGCACGTACCACGACGCGTCCTCGCCGGTGGTCGAGACCATCAGCAGGCGCAGGCCCGGCCAGGCGACCTTGGGGTCGATCTTCTCGATGATCGTCGAGCGGATCGGTGACGTCGGTGCCGCCCCAGCCCGAGCCGGGCTCTGCGACCTGAAAATAGCGCCCGGGCGTGGAGCGGCGGCCGCGCACGCGGATGCCGGCCGGCGCCATGTCGAGGAAGCGGCCGGCCTGGTGCTCGGTCAGCACGCCCGTGATGTGGTCGTCGACCACGATCACCTCGTCGGCGTGCCCCGACCATTGCTTCGCAAAGATGCCGATCGCGGCCGAGCCGCAGCCGACCCGCATGCGCTCCTCCTGCACGCCGTTCACGATCGGTGCAGCACCCGCCTGCAGCGTGACCGCAGCACCGCCGTCGACCGTGACCTCGACCGGCGCGCGGTTGCAGAGCTCCAGCAGCGCCTGGCAGGTGACGTTGCCCTCGCGCTTGGAGCCGCCGGTCAGGTGGCGCACGCCGCCGAGCGAGAGCATCTGCGAGCCGTATTCGGCGGTGGTGACGTGGCCGATCTGCTCGCCGTCGGCGCGCACCGCCGCCTGCTCGGGCCCGAGATAGCGGTCGGTGTCGATCTTCACCTTCAGGCCGCAATAGCTGAAGATGCCCTCCGAGACGACGGTCACCATGTCGACGCCCTGGACCTCGCTCGCGACGATGAAGGGTGCGGGCTTGTAGTCGGGATAGGTGGTGCCGGCGCCGATGCCGGTGACGAAAGGCTGCGCCCTGACCAGCTCGCCGTCCCAGTCGGCGGCGTTCTCGAGGAACGGCACCCTGGCCTCGGCGCGCTCGGTGATCACGAGCGGATCGACCCGGACCAAGAGGCCTCCCTCGTTGGCGTAGCGATCGCATGCGCCGACCTTGCCGGGCCGGATCCGGCAGAGCACCGGGCATGCGTCGCACCGGACAACCTCGTCAGCCATGGCTGCGATCACCCTGCCGCCTGGAGCACGGCTATCAAATGCCCCTGCACCGGGGCCGTCAAGGCCGGGCCGGCGCCGGCCGGAGCCCGGTGTTGCGCCGCAGCGCAGGGCGGGATAAGCCTCTGGCCCTGCGGCGCGGACGAGCCCACATGAGGCACATCGAGGGCGCCTTTGGGGGGAAATGGTGGCCGAGGAGCGCTACGACGTTTTCCTGGATGCGCGCGGGCTGGTCTGCCCGCTGCCGCTGGTCAAGACGCGCCAGGCGCTGATGGTGGTGGAGCCGGGCGCCACGATCTGCGTGCTCGCGACCGACCCCGCGTCCAAGCGCGATTTCGAGACCTTCTGCGACATGACCGGCCACCTGCTGCTGAAGAACGAGGAGCGGGACGGCGTGTTCGTCTACGTGATCGAGAAAGCCTGAAGCTCTTGCCTTTCGAGCGCGCCCGCTGAGCATCCTGCTCGACATCGTAGCGCCGATCTTCGGGCTGATGGCGTTCGGCTACGCCGCGACCTTCACGCGCGTGTTCGGCCGCGATGCCGCGAACGCGCTCGCCTCGTTCGTGTACCACTTCGCGATCCCCATCATGCTGTTCCGCAACATGGCCGCGACAGCACTGCCCGAGGCGATCGCGTGGGGCTACCTGGGCTCGTACTTCCTCGGCGTCGGCGTGGTGTTCGGGATCGGCATGAGCGCGGCCCGCCTGGCCTTTGGCGGCGCGTTCGAGCGCCAGGCGATCATCGGCTTCGGCTCGGTGTTCGGCAACTCGGTGCTGCTCGGCATCCCTCTGGTGCTGACGGCCTTCGGCGAGCAGGCGAGCCTGCCGCTGTTCCTGCTCCTGGCCTTCCACAGCACGCTGCTGTTCACCGCGATCACGGTGATCATCGAGGCCGGGCGCGGCGGCGGCGAGGCGCTGCGCGCGGTGCCGCTGCGGGCGCTCAAGGGGCTGCTCGGCAATCCGATCCTCTGGGGCATGGCGGGCGGCATCGGCTTCAGCCTGCTGGAGCTGCGGCTGCCGGATGCGATCGACCGCTTTGCAGCGCTGCTGGCAGGTGCTGCCGTGCCGTGCGCGCTGTTCTCGGTCGGCGCGAGCCTGCGTGCCTACCGGATCGTCGGCGCGCTGCGGCCAGCACTCGTGATGGTGGCGCTCAAGCTCATCCTCCAGCCGCTCGCGGTCTGGCTGCTCGCCACCCTCGTGTTCGACGTGCCGCCGCTCTGGGCCAAGGTGGTCATTCTGCTGGCGGCGCTGCCGGTCGGCGTCAACGTCTACGTGCTCGCGACCCGCTACGAGGCCGGCCAGGCCGAGAGCGCTGCCGCGATCGTGATCTCGAGCATTCTCTCGGTCGTGACCCTGCCGCTGTTGCTGTACTGGCTCGGCGTCGGCTGAGCGCCGGGTTTCGCCGCCCGGCCTGGAGCTGCTATAGAGCTGGCAACGATGGCATCGGGAGGCGCGCATGGTCGACGTCGCGATGTTTCTCGCGGGCCTGTCCACGCTGCCGCTGGAGACCCACGAGGCGGGCGATCTGATCCTGCGCAAGGGCCAGGCCGCGGGCAAGGTCTTCATTCTCAAGCAGGGCGCGGTCGAGGTGATCGACGGCGACGACCGGATCGGGTTCTCCGACGAGCCGGGCACGGTGTTCGGCGAGATCGGCGTGCTGCTCGACCAGCCGCCGATGGCGGACGTGCGCGTGCTGCAGCCGTCGACCTTCTATGTCGCGGCCGGCAAGGTTTTTCTTCGCGTCCATCGCGACGCGGCGCTGCACGTCGCGGAGCTGCTCGCAAGACGCCTGATGGCCGCGCATCGCCGGCTGGACGAGGTGCGGCGCCGGCTGCCGCCCGAGCAGCGCGACGGCGAGCTCGAGGAGATGGTGGACGCGGTCGACCGCTCGCTGATCGCGCCGCCGGGTTGACCTCAGGCGACCCGGTCGCGCTGACGCATACCCATTGCTACGGGCGGCCGGGCCACCAGTCTTCCGACAGGATGTCCTCGAGCCGATAAGGACACGTCTCGGGCAGGGTCACGTCGACCGCATCGGCGGCGAGGCCACGCATCGCCAGGCGCGCGGCGTCGCGATAGCACGCCTGGAGCGCGCTCTCGAGATGGTGCCCGAGGCTCGGGCTGTCGTTCAGAAGCTCGCGCGCTTCCTGCCGATGCAGGTCGACCAACTCCTGCCAGCCCGGCCGTGGCTCCTGGGCGGGCGAGTATTGCAGCTTCAGAAGATGCTCGATGACGCGTTTGATGTGGCTGACCAGCGCCCGCCTGTCGCTCCGGCCCAAGCTCTCGATCTCCTCGGCCAGGTTCTCGAAGTCCAGGGCCAGGTTCAGCCGGCGCGCAGCAGCCCCACGCAGGGCCGCAGCCTGCTCCGCAGTCCACTGGCAGAAGTCGCGCTCGTAGAGCGGCGGCGTTGGTTTCGCTCTGGCCATGGGAAGAACCTAACGCAGATGCATCGCGCCGCCTACTCGACGATCGCGAAGCCTGCGTCGGTGAAGGCCTTGGTCAGCGCCGCGTGGCCGATTTTCGCCATCTCGAGCGGGTTGGCCTTGAGGGGGTCCTGCTCGGCCTCGACCACGACCCAGCCGCGATAGCCGATCTCGGCCAGCAGGGCGGCGAAGGGGCCGTAGTCGATCACGCCGTCGCCCGGCACCGTGAACACGCCCTCGACCACGCCCTTGAGGAACGACCAGTTGCCGGCCTTCAGACGGTCGAGCACGTCCGCCCGGATGTCCTTGCCGTGGACGTGGTTGATGCGCTTGCCGTGGCGCCGCGCCGTCGCCAGCACGTCGCCGCCGGCGAAGTACAGATGCCCGGTGTCGAACAGCAGGCCGACCGCATCGCCGGTCCGGCTCATCAGCAGATCGACCTCGTGCTCGGTCTCCACCACCGTGCCCATGTGGTGGTGGAAGGTCATGGGGCAACCTTCCGAACGCAGCCATTCGGCGAGCTCGGTCAGCTTGTCGCCGTAGCTCTTGAACTCCTCCTCGGGCATGCGCGGCCGGTCGGCGACCGGCGTATCGAGCTTGTTCTGCACCGTGCCGGTGGTCTCGGCGTAGACCATCACCGGCACGTCCAGCGCCTGGTAGAGCTCGAGCTGCTGCGCGATCCGCCGCTTCTCGCGCTCGACGCTGCCGTGGCGCAGCTCGCCCGAGAACCAGCCGCTGACCAGCTTCAGGCCGTGGTCCTCGAGGACCGGGCCCAGCACCTTCGCGTCCATCGGGAACTTGCCGCCCTTCTCGACGCCGGCATAGCCGGCCGCGCGGGCCTCGCGCAGGCACTGCTCGAGCGTGATGTTGCCGCCCAGCTCCGGCAGGTCGTCGTTCGACCAGCCGATCGGCGCGATGCCGAGGCGGATCGGCCCGGCCCCGCCGCCCGCCGAGGCGGCCATGTCAGACCCCGATCCGCTGCTTCCTCGCACCCTGGACGTGGTCGGCGCGCGCCTTGCGCACCGCCTCGCGCTGGCTGACCTCGGGCACGGCGACGTCCCACCAGGCATCGCCCGGCGTCCACTGGTGCCCGTCGACGTCGATCACCACGACATAGGTGCGATCGGCCGCCTTGGCGCGCTCGAAAGCGGCCTCCAGCTCGCCGATCGAGGACACTTTCTCGGCGATGGCACCCATGGCCTCGGCGTGCTTGGCGAAGTCGACCCGCGCATCGCTCACCCGGCGGCAGTCCTCGAGCAGGTTGTTGAAGGACGCGCTGCCCTTGCCGTTCTGCAGCCGGTTGATCACGGCGAAGCCGCCATTGTCGCAGACCACCACGATCAGCTTGTGGCCCGTCATCACCGACGAATAGATGTCCGAGTTCAGCATCAGGTACGAGCCGTCGCCGACGAACACGATCACGTCGCGCTCCGGGTTCGCCATCCTGGCGCCCCAGCCGCCGGCGATCTCGTAGCCCATGCAGGAGAAGCCGAACTCGCAGTCGAAGGTGCCCACGCTCTTGGCGCGCCAGTTCTTGCACAGCTCGCCCGGCAGGCCGCCGGCCGCGGTCAGCGCCAGATCGGTCGGATCGCAGGCCCGGTTGATCGCGCCGACCACATGCGCATAGGTCGGCAGCTCGATGTTGGTCGGGCCCGAGCCCTTGTCGACCAGCTCGTTCCAGGCGGCATACTCGTCCGATGCCCGAGCGCTCCAGGCGGCTGGCGCGCGCCAGCCGGCAAGTGCTGCCGACAGCTCGGAAAGGCCGGCCTGGGCGTCGCCCACGACCGCGAGCGCCCGATGCTTGGTGGCATCGAAGCGGGCGGCGTTCAGCGCGATCAGCTTGACGTCGGGGTTGGCGAACACGGTCCAGGAGCCGGTGGTGAAGTCCTGCAGCCGCGTGCCGACCGCGAGCACGACGTCGGCATCGGCGGCGAGCGCATTGGCGGATGCGCTGCCGATCACGCCGAGCGGGCCGGCATTGTGCGGGTGGTCGTGCGGCAGGCTGGCGCGCCCGGCGATGGTCTCGACCACCGGCACGCGATGCGTATGGGCGAAGCTCGCGAGCTCTTCGGTCGCGAGCGCATAGTGCACGCCGCCGCCCGCGACGATCAGCGGCCGCTCCGCCTTGCGCAGCGCCTGGGCCGCGGCGACCAGCTGCTCGACGTCCGGGCGCGGCCGCGGCACCCGCCACACCGTCGGCTCGAAGAATTTCTCGGGATAATCGTACGCCTCGCCCTGGACGTCCTGGGCGAGCGCGATGAAGGCCGGGCCGCAGTCGGCAGGATCCAGCATGGTCGCGACCGCCTGCGGCAGGGAGCCCACGATCTGCTCGGGCCGGGTGATGCGGTCCCAATAGCGCGTGACGGCCTTGAACGCGTCGTTGACGGTGACCGTCGGGTCGGAAAAATGCTCGACCTGCTGCAGCACGGGGTCCGGCACGCGGTTGGCGAAAGTCTCGCCGGAGAGCAGCAGGATCGGCAGGCGGTTGGAATGCGCGACGCCGGCGGCGGTCACCATGTTGAGCGCGCCCGGGCCGATCGAGCTGGTGGCGACCATGATCTGGCGGCGCTTCTTCGCCTTGGCATAGGCGACGCCGGCGAGCGCCATCGACTGCTCGTTCTGGCCGCGCCAGGTCGGCAGGGTGTCCTGGACCGCCTCGAGCGCCTCGCCGAGGCAGGTGACGTTGCCGTGGCCGAAGATCGCGAACACGCCGCCGAACAGCGGCTGCTCGGTGTCGTCGATCACCGTGCGCTGGGCGCAGAGCCACCGCACCAGCGCCTGCGCCATCGTCAGCCGAACCGTCTTCATGGCCACGCCTCCCCGCCAGAATCTTCCGCTTCCGCAGAGCAAACATCGCGCGGAGCGTTTGATCAAGGGGCTTGGGCCGCTCCAAGCACCTCGCTCACCGGCTTCAGGTTGCCGGCGGTCGATGGGGCGCGCGACGCTGCAGCGCGCGACGCTAATAACGATTCCTTGACTTTCATGTCGTTCCTAGTAAAGATCTCGTTCCTTATAAATCTGATTGGGCACGAAGCCGTGCTTTGCAAGGTTGCTCGGCACAGCGGACCTGGAACGAGTGCAACAGGCGATGCAGCGAACCACAGGCCAGTATCAACGCGCTCTCGCCGCAAGCGAGGAGGTCTCCGCGTTCGTGCCGTTGCCCCTGCCGCCACGGGAGCCCTCGCTTGCCCTCGACAATCGGATCGGCGAGCGGCTTCGTGCGGCCGAGCACGCGCTGGCACGGCTCGACCTCGCGAGCGAGATGATCCCGTCCATCGACTGGTTCCTCTATGCCTTCGTGCGCAAGGAAGCGGTGATCTCCTCTCAGATCGAAGGCACGCAGGCGACGCTTGTCGATCTGCTGACCTTCGAGGCGGCGCATGAAGCCTCGCCTGACGCCGATGTCGAGGAGGTGTGCAACTACCTCGACGCCTTGAGCTTCGCGAGGGGCGAGCTCGCGAAGGCGGACGGGCTGCCGTTGTCGATGCGCCTCCTGAATGAAGCCCATCGACGGTTGATGCACGGTGTGCGCGGCGCCAGCAAGCAGCCGGGCGAGGTGCGGCGGAGCCAGAACTGGATCGGCGGCAGCCGGCCCGGCAACGCCGCCCACATACCGCCACCTCCGCAAACGCTGCCCGACCTGCTGGGCGACCTCGAAAAGTATCTGCATGCGGAGGACGACTTGCCGCCGCTGGTGCGAGCCGGCCTCGCGCACGTGCAGTTCGAGACCATCCATCCCTACCTCGACGGCAATGGCCGGATCGGGCGCCTTCTGATCGCCCTGCTGCTGGAGCACTGGGGGCTGCTGCAGGCGCCGCTGCTCTACCTCAGCCTCTACTTCAAGCGCCATCGCGACGAATACTATCGGCGGCTCAATGCGGTCCGGACCGAAGGCGATTGGGAGGGGTGGACGACTTCTTCCTCGACGGCGTGGCGACCATCGCCGACGAGGCCGTCGCCTCGGCGCGTGAGCTTTTCGCCGTCGTCAACGCGGATCGCGGCCGGGTGCTCGCCCAGGACACGACATCGGTCTCGGCCGCACGGCTGTTCGAGCTCTTGCCGCGCCATCCGATCATCACGGTGGCGGCGGCGATGCGGCTGATCGACACCAGCAAGCCCACGGCCACGCGCGCGATCGAGACGCTCGCCGCTGCCGGCGTGCTGGTCGAGACGTCGGGCAAGAGACGTGATCGCAGCTTCGCCTATCAGGCCTACATCGATCGGTTGCGGACGGGCACGGAGCTGGAGCGCGGATGAAGCTCGGGACGCCGTGAAGATCGCCATGCGGATTGCGAATTCCAGATCATCTCGTACGAGCCTGCTTGCTCGCGGCCCAGGAGCGAAACACGGCAGCGGTGGCCTCGTCCATCGGGAAGAAGCTTTCGATCGCGCAGTTCCTGCAACGTGATGTCCTGCGGCGTGCCGAGGGTCGCGATCGTCGTGAACAGGCGCAGCGATACGTCGCCCTTTTGGAAATGCATGGGCAGGACGGGCGCGCCGGGCTCCAGGCTCATCCGGCTCACGACAGCATCCACGCCGGGATAGGCGAGAAGCCGCTGCAGCAGCGCTTCGGTTTCCGCCGTTCCGTCGGCGGCGGCATCGGTCTCGACGCTGCGTATGAAGTAACGGACGACGTCGTCCCAGTTCACCAGGAAGGGGCGCAGGACGTCGGGCCCGACCAGGGCATCGGCCAGATTGACCGGCGCGTCGGGAGCAAGCGGGCCGACCAGGAATTCGACCAGGCGCGCCGCCCCGGCATTGGCCTCGAGCAAGCTCCAGCGGCGATCGACCACGACGGCAGGGAAAGGCTCCTGCTGCGCCAGGATGTAGTCGAGACCGCTGCGGACAGGCGCAAGCTCCGGCGCGGCGAGCTCGGTTTCGCGCCATACCGGCGCAAAGCCCGCGGCCAGCAGGAGCGCGTTCTGCTGGCGCAAAGGAACGTCCAGCGCCGCCGCAAGGCGCAGGACCATCTCGCGGCTCGGTGAGGCCCGGTCCAGCTCCAGAAAGCTCAGGTGGCGTTGCGAGATTTCTGCGCGGCCCGCGAGGTCGAGCTGAGACATGCGCCGGTGCCGGCGCCACCAGCGGAGCCTGGATGCAAAGCCGGGAGCGCTCATGACTACCTGCGAGGTAGTTGTCGGCACGATCACCCTGATGATACTCCCACGCCTTCTGTGCCAGGACCATGATTGATGAGCGAACAGTCGGGAGTCGTGATCGCGATCGCATCGAGCGCGATCGGCGGTACGGCGGCAGCGGTCACGCGCTATCTCGTGGGCAGCGCCGATCCGATCACGCTCGCGATTCTTCGATGGGGCTTCGGGTTCCTTTGCGTCTTGCCTGTGGCAGTCCTGCTTCGCGTGCGCTGGCCGGGGCGCGCCGACTGGCCCGGCGTCGCCTTGTTGGGCTTGTGCTTCTTCGGCCTGTTCTTCGTTCTCTACAACCTTGCCGTCAGCTACACGACCGCGGCGCGCGCGAGCCTCGCGCTCTCGACCTTGCCCCTGCAGACGATGGTGGTCGGCGCGCTATTGGGCATCGAGCCGCTGACCGCCCGAAAGTTTTCGGGCGTGCTCATCGCGATGCTCGGCGTCTTCGCAGCACTCGCGTCGGGTCTCTCCGATGCGCCTCCCGGGGCGTGGCGAGGCGAGCTGATCATGACGGGTGCCGTGCTGTGCATGGCGTTCTACAATGTCTGGTCGCGCCCGTTCATCCAAAGATCGAGCGCCCTTGGATTTCTCACGGTCGGCATGGGTGCCGGCGCTGCCGCGCTGCTGCTGGTCGGGCTGCTCACCGGGCGCCTCACGGCGCTTGGCGGCTTCGGCGCGAACGAGTGGGTTGCGGGCGTCTACCTCGGTGCGGCCGGGGGCGCGCTCGCGTTCATCCTCTGGGTGCTTGCACTGGAGCGGGCAAGCCCGACGCGCGTCGCCAACACCATGACCGTCAATCCGGTCGCGGCCGCCCTGCTCGCAACCGTGCTGGTAGGCGAGCCGATCACGCTCAGTCTGATCGCAGGCCTGATCGCCGTCTTCTCCGGCATCTGGATCGCGACGACCGTGCCGACGTCCAGCCGCGAAACCGGCCGATAGGTCAAGGGCAGCGTGCAAGCGCGACGCTGCGGCGCTCCAGGGCTTGGGCGACCAGGAAGCAGATCAGGGCGATCGCGACGAGCGCCGGCACCATCAGATGCGCGCTGTGCAGCCCGACCTCGTCGGCGAGCGCGCCCAGCAGCACCGGCATGGACGCGATCGCGAGGCCTGCGGCCAGCATGAAGCGTGCGCTCGCGGTATCGCCGCGCTCGCCCGCGGCGCCGATCGCAAAGCCGAGCGTGAGCGGATAGAGCAGCGCGACGCCGAGCCCGAGCACCCCCAGGCCGACGATCGCCAGGGTCGGCGTGCCGGCGCTCCAATAGAGCAGAAAGCCCACCGCCGTGACCAGCAGGGCGAGCGCAAAGAGATGCTGCGGCCGCACGTAACGGACGACGCCGCTGCCCGCGGTCCGGCCGACCAGCATGGCCATGGCGAACGCGGCGGCGGCCGAAGCCGCGTGCGCCTGCGGCAGGCCCGCGACCTTGCCCAAAAACTCGGGCGCCCACAGCAGGATGCAGAACTCGATCGAGATCACCGTGACCAGCAGGCACCAGTACGCCCAGTAGGCGGCAGGCAGGCTGCCGGCGGACGCGCCGGTGCGGACGGCATCGACGACCACGGCGCGCCGGAACGCGAACAGCATCAGGATGCCGAACAGGGCGCCCGTCAGCACCGCAGGACGCCAGCCCGCGAAGAGCGCGATGCTGAGGCCCGTCAGCAGCGGTGCTGTCATCGCGAAGGCATAGGAGGCAGCGCTCGCCTCGGTGATCGCGACGTTGCGCCTGGGCCCGTGCAGATCCGCAAGGAGCGCCGGCACGACCGCCGGGATCAGCGCGCCGAGCGCGCCGATCAACGCACAGCTCGCGATGCTCGCCAAGGCGACCGGCGCAAGGCAGAGCAGGATCGCGCCCGCCGCGGCGCCGGCGGCGCCGAGCGCCAGCGCAACACGCCGCCCCCAGCGGCGCACCACCCGGTCGCCAAGCAGGCCGACCGCGATCATGCCGGCGGCGATCGCGCTCGCGTGCAGGCTGACCACCCGGTAGCTGAGGTCCAGCTCAACCTTCAGGAACGGCAGAATGTTGCCTTGAATCGTGAGCAGATAGGTGAAAAAGCCCAGCGCGAAATAGCTGTACCAGGTGGCAAGGTCACGTCGCATTTTTCTTGATCGATCGCCCTCGCGCCGGCGGCGGTGATCGCAGCGTCTGCTGAAGGGTTGAGGTGCGGCGAGGCGGTCGGCTTCGCCTTAAGCGGCATGCCCCCCTTCTACATCAACACGCTTTCTGGCGATGCGTCTTAGTGAGAATGTCGTTCATTTTGTCCTCGGGCGAAGCAACGTGATCGTTATCTGTTTGGTTCTGTGGGCAAAGCGCCGAGCTGTCGCATGAGCGAGTAGAGGTTCGCTACGCCCCAGTGCTCCTTGATCCTGCCATCGTGCACGCGCATTGCGTCGACGGTCTCGAACTCGATCTTCTTGCCGGTTGGCGGGATGCCAAGGAACGTACCCTTGTGCGTACCGTGATAGGTCTTGAAGGTCGTCACGATCTCTCCCTCGGCGGTCTGCCAATGAATTACTGCGTGGAAGTCGGGGAACGCTTCCCGAAGGGCTTTGTAGAGGCCGCGCGCGCCGGGCTTGTCCGGCGTCATGTTCGGCTGCGGCGTATGGTCGAGGAAATCGTCTGCGAAGAGTTCCTCGAAGACGTCGAAGTTCCCCTTGCCTTGGACTTCCTCGGTGTTCCTCCGGACGACCGCCTTCGCGGCTTCGCTCGATGCAGTGCTACTCATATGTTCCTCCTCCTACGTGTTTGATCTGGCCCACGTGGACGACGAAGAGGCTCAGGACGGCTCGAAGCCGCCGATCGTCATGCCGCCGATATAGCTTGCTTCGGCCGAGCAGAGCCAAACCGCCGCGGCCGCGAGTTCGGCGGCGTGCCGCCGCGCTTTGCCGGTATGGCCTTTTTTGCAAGTTCGGCGAAGGCGGGGTTCTGGAGCGCTGTTGGCCACTACCATCGGCGTTTCGGTCCAATCGAGGGCAAGGGCGTTGACCTTGACTTAAAGCACCTCGCGGTTGACGACCATCGAGGGGTCGAGCTTGCCGTCGATGCCGGCGAGCGCGTTGCGCGCGGTGGAGATCGCCATGCGGATCGCGGCCTCCTGGCTCATGCCGGCGGTGTGCGGGCTGAGGATCACGTTGTCGAGGCCGAACAGCGGGTGGTTCTCGGGCGGCGGCTCCTGCTCGAACACGTCGATGCCGGCGCCGGCGATGGCGCCGGAGGTCAGCGCCTCGTGCAGCGCATCCTCGTCGATGATGCCGCCGCGCGCGCAGTTGATCACCAGGGCATGGGCGGGCAGCGCTGCGAGCTCGGCGCTTCCGATCAGATGCCGGCTCTCGGCGGCGAGCGGCATGTGCACGCTCAGCACGTCGGTCTCCGGCAGGACCGCGGCGAAGTCGGGCACCGAGCGGTAGCCGCCATCCTCGATCACGTTCGCCTGCACGTAGGGATCGTAGACGGAGACCTCCATGTCGAACGCGGCGCAGCGCTTGGCCACCTCGCGGCCGATCCGGCCATAGCCCAGCACAGGACGCGGCGGCCCATCAGGTCGACCGTCTCGAAGCGGTTGCGGATCTCCCACCTGCCCTCGCGCACGGCGCGGTCGTGGCGCAGCGCCTGCTTGGCCAGTGCCAGCATGAAAAACAGGGTGTGCTCGGCGACCGCGGTGGCGTTCGCATCGGCCGCGATCGCCAGGGGGATGCCGCGGGCGGTCAGCGCCGCGACGTCGATGTTGTCGTAGCCGACGCCATGGCGCGAGACGACTTTCAGGCGCTCCGCCCGGTCGATCACCGCGGCCGTCAGGGGGGCCGTGCGGATCGTCGCGGCGTCGGCGTCCCTGATCTTGTCCGCAAGCTCGGCCTCGGACCTGCCGTCGACGATCTCGAAGTCGACGTCGCCGCGCGCCTCGAGCAGCGCCATGCCGTTCGCGTGGAACGGCCCGATGATCAGAACCTTCGCCATGGAGCAGACCTCTGGATTTTTTTGCACCGATGCCTCGAGCCGGGCCCCCTGCATCGCGAGGAAGCCCGCCTCTGCGAGCCATCATGCATCAATGGCCGCGCCAGCGAAACCGGCCATGGCCGCCTGATCGCCGGCCAACTCGATCGCCAGGCAGGGCGATCTCAAGGGTCTGCTGCTGGGCAGCGTCACCCACAAGGTCGCCCAGGCGGCCACCTGCGCCTGCCTGACGGTGGAATAGCGCGCGGGCCCGTCAGGCGCATCTGCGTCTGGTCAGCGGCGACGCCAGGCACTAGGTTCGGCCGGGCATCGCAACGTTGCCTTACGCACAACGCTCGGGGGAGAGCATGAGCATCAAGCGCTTCGACGTCGGCTCGCGGATGAGCCAGGCCGTGGTCCATGGCGACACCGTCTATCTCGCGGGCCAGGTGGCGCGCAATGCCGCCGGCGGCTCGGTCGGCGAGCAGACCAAGGACATCCTGGCGATCATCGACGGCCTGCTCGCCAAGGCCGGCAGCGACAAGTCCAGGCTGCTCAGCGCCAACATCTGGCTTGCCGACATCGCCACCTTCAACGAGATGAACGCGGTCTGGGACGCCTGGGTGGCACCCGGCAGCACGCCGTGCCGCGCCTGCGTCGAGAGCACGCTCGCCTCGCCGCAATACACCGTCGAGATCATGGTCACCGCCGCGCGCGACTGACCTTCGCATGCGCATCACGGTCCTTGGCGCCGGCCTCGCCGGCGTCACGGCCGCCTGGCATCTGCAGGAGGACGGCCACGAGGTCACCGTGGTCGACCGCCAGCCGCAGGCGGCGCTTGAGACCAGCTTTGCCAATGCCGGCCTGATCTCGACCGGGCATGCGTTCGCCTGGGCATCGCCGCGCGCGGTGCAGGTCATGCTGAAATCGCTGTTCCTGCGCGACCAGCCGCTGCGGATGCGGCTGCGCGCCGATCCCGCCTTCTGGCGCTGGACGCTGAAATTCCTCGGCCAGTGCACCACCGCGCGCGCGCATGCCAACACGCGCATCAAGCATCGCCTTTGCCGCTATGCCGAGCAGGTCCTGCACGACCTGATCGCCTCGACCGGCATCGCCTGCGACCAGGAGCGGCGCGGCCTGCTGTACGTGCACCGCAGCCAGGAATCGCTCGAGCGCGGCGTCGCCAACATGCGCATCATGGAGGAGGGCGGTCAGGCGATCGAGGTGGTCGACCGCGACCGCGCCGCCGCGATCGACCCGGCCCTGGCGCCGAGCAAGAGCAAGATCGCGGGCGGCATCTATTGCCCGACCGACGGCAGCGGCGATGCCCACAAGTTCACCCAGGCGCTGGCCGCGCTGTGCGCCGAGCGCGGCGTGCGGTTCCTGTTCGACACCACCGTGCGGCGGCTCGAGGCCGCGGGCGACCGGGTCGAGCGGGCGGTCACCGACCAGGGCGAGCTGTCGGCGGACGCCTTCGTCCTGGCGCTCGGCAGCTACAGCGCCCTTCTGGCCCGATCGCTCGGCGAGCGGGTCCCCGTCTACCCGGTCAAGGGCTACTCGGTGACGATCCCGATGAACGGCGCCAATGGCGCTCCCACCATCGGCGGCATCGACGAGGACAATCTTTGCGCCTATACGCGCCTGGGCGATCGCGTCCGGGTCACCTCGGTCGCCGAGTTCGCGGGTTACGATACCAGCCACCGGCCGGCCGACTTCCGCAGCATGCTCGGCGCGCTCCGCGATCTCTATCCGAACGCCGGCGATTTCTCGCAGCCGCGCTACTGGGCCTGCCTGCGGCCGATGACGCCGGACGGCCCGCCGATCGTCGGCCGCGGCCGCTATCGCAACCTCTATTACGATACCGGCCACGGCCACATGGGCTGGACCATGTCGTGCGGCACGGCGCGCATCGTCACCGACCTGATCGCCGGGCGCACGCCCGCGGTGCCGCTCGACGGCCTGACCCTGCGCTGAGCCCTCGCGCTCGGCCAGGGCGAAGGGCGCGACCGGCCTACCTGCGCGGCTCGAGAGCCCGTTGACCAGGGCATGGCAGCCCAGCAGCAGTTCGGCCGCGGGAGGCGGACGATAACCAAGCGTTAACCACTGCGGGCGAAGATCCATGCCGGCGCACGACTTTGGCCGACCTCGAAGGAGACAGGATGCTGAGCCCCGCAGGCCGCCCTGATCTATGCGATGGTGGTCGCCGCCGGCTCCCATCGGGAGATCGCGCAGCACGAGATCGGCACCATCTGCGATCTGGTCCATCACCTGCCGATCTTCGGCGGCATGGATCGCCCGCAGGTGATCGAGCTTGTGAGCGCCTGCTCGGGGCAGCTCGCCCGGCCCGGCGGCATCGAGCAGGTTTACCGCCAGATCCGCGCGCACTTGCGGGCCGTCTGCGCGAGGCCGCCTATGCGCTCTCGTGCGATGTGATCGCGCTCTGCCGGCCGCAGCGGGATGGGCAGGCGCTCGAGCGGATCCGGGCGCAGCTCGAGGTCGATCCGGCGGCCGCACGCACCATCGAGCGCGCGGCCAGGGTGCGTTCCGGGCCGCCGGACGAGGCGTCGCTAGCGAAGCCCGCTCAGCGCCAGGCGTCGACCTCGGCAGGGCTCAGCGTACCGTTGCCGTCCTGATCCGCGGTGTCGAAATCCTCGAACCGGGCATCGGTGAACTCTTCGGTCGACAGCATCCCGTCGCCATTGCGATCGGCGGCCTGGAAACGGCCGGGGTCGGCGGCTGGCAGCTCGTCCATGGTCAGCATGCCGTCGCCGTCGGCGTCGGCGAAGAACATGGTGTCCATCATCCTGCGATGATATTCTTCCCGATCGATCTGGCCGTCGTCGTTGAGGTCGGTCGTCGCGAAATCGGACGGATCGGCCGTCTGGGCCCTGGCGTCGGGCAGCAGGGTGGTCCCGACCAACAGCGTGGCGGCCAACGCCACCGCTAGCGCTCGCTCAAGCATGATCGCTCCTTCTGGCCCGCATGGCCCCGGGGCCCGCATTCAGCTCACGATCTTCCAGCTGCCGTCGGACTGGCGGCAGGCCGTGCCGTAGCTCTGCTCCTGCTTGCCGCCGACGGTGATGGTCTGCTGGTACTCGCGACAATACTGGCCGCTGTTGTCCTGATAGGTGCGGGTTGGCGTGACGGTGCCGGAGTTGCCGGAATCGGGATTGCGCCAGGTCGTCGTGGTGCCAGAGGGCGCCGTCTCCAGGCTGTTTTGCGAGTTCTGGCTGGCGATCCTGCGGTCCTGGGCATCCAGGGAGCTGCCGAGGGCACCGCCGGCGAGGCCGCCGAGCAGCACGCCCGCTGCAATCCCGGCGCCGCTGCCGCCGACCGCTGCGGCCAACAGGCCACCGCCGGCCGCACCGAGCGCCGCGCCGACGCCGGTCTTGGCGCCGAAATCGCTCTGGCCGTTCTGGCATCCGGTGACCAGGGCCGCGATCACCGCCGCGATCACCAATGCTGCAGGTGCGAAAGCCCTTGCCGTTGCTGCCATGACAGGCTCCCTTGCTGGCGCGGAGGCTACCGGTAGGGGCAAACGCGAGGCCGGTCAAGCGCACGCTGAGCCGCGCCGTGACGGCAATGGCTTGACTTGCGGGGCGGCGTCTCCGAATCAGAGAGCGCCGCCTTGTTTCGGGCGAGCGAGGGAGGGTCGATGGCGTCCTTGCCGGAAAGCTCCCGTCCCGGGCGGGAAGGCTCCCATCCCGGCCTGCTCCGGGCTCTGCTCGCCGAGAGGGCGCTGTTCGCCGGCGCGCTCACCACCGCGATCCTGATGATCTTCGGCGGGCCCTGGCTCGCCGACCCTTCGCAGGAGCTGCGCTCGGCGCTGCTGTTCGCGTGGATTTTTGGCGTGATGCTGTGGTGCGCGTTCGGCGTCGCGCGTCACGCCGAACACCTGGCGGCCGGGCTCGGCGAGCCCTATGGCACCCTGATCCTGACGCTGGCCGTGACGATCATCGAGGTCTCGCTGATCTCGGCCATCATGCTGACCGGCGAGAACGACCCGCATCTGGCGCGCGACACCATGTTCGCGGTGCTGATGATCGTGCTGAACGCCATGGTCGGCGCCGCCCTGCTCTTCGGCGGCATCTGGCATCGTCAGCAGCACTTCAGCGTCGGCGGCGCCAACGCCTTTCTCGCCGTCATCGTGCCGCTGTCCGTCTTCGCGCTGGTCCTGCCCGACTTCACGACATCGGCTCCGGGTCTCTCTCGCGTCCAGCAGATCTTCTTCGCCGGCGTGACCATCCTTCTCTACATGGTGTTCCTGGCAATCCAGACGGTGCGCCACCGGCGGCTGTTCATCGGGCCCGACGTCGAGCTGACGGCGCTCGAGGAGCATGCGGCGCACTGGCAAGGTGGTGAGGGGGAAGGAGAGCGGGAGCCGCGCGGCCTTCTGGTCTGGCACGCCGTGCTGCTGGTCCTCACCATGCTGCCGGTGGTGCTGCTGTCGAAGAAGCTCGCGGTGTTCGTCGACTATGGCGTCTTTCGCCTCGGCGCGCCCGCGGCGCTAGGCGGCGTGATCGTCGCGATCCTCGTGCTGACGCCAGAAGGGCTGGGCGCGCTGCATGCCGCGGCCGCCAACCGCGTGCAGCGCTCGGTCAACATCTGCCTCGGATCGGCGCTGGCGACGATCGGCCTCACGGTGCCCGCGGTCCTGCTGATCGGGCTCGTCACCGGCGCTCGCGTCGAGCTCGGCCTCGACGCCATCGACATGGTGCTGCTGCTGCTCACGCTGCTCGTCAGCACGCTGACCTTCGGCAGCGGCCAGACCAACATCCTGCAGGGTGCCGTGCACCTCGTGCTGTTCCTGGCCTACGTGCTGATGATCTTTGATCCGTAGGATCGGTTGGCCCCGACGCCCGCTTGAACTATGCTTCACCCATGGCCGAGCCGGCAGAGAAGCGCATGAGCCTCGCCGCGTTCCTGGAGTGGGACGACGGCACCGATGCCCGTTACGAGCTCCTCGACGGGCGCATCGTCGCCATGGCGCCGCCGATCGAGGCGCACGGCACGATCGTCGCCAATCTCGCGCGGCACATCGGCAATCGGCTGAAGACGCCCTGCCGCGTCGTGGTCGAGGCCGGGATCACGCCGCCGGATCGCGCCGACAGCTGGTACCAGGCCGATCTGGTGGTGACCTGCGCGCCGCCCGAGCGCGGCGCCCGCGCGATCGCCGAACCGCGGCTGATCGTCGAGGTGCTCTCGCCCTCGACCGCCGCGCATGATCGCGGCATCAAGCTCGCCGACTACCGCCGGATCGCATCGGTCGAGCAGATCCTCGTGGTCGCGAGCGAGGACCGCCACGTCGAGGTCTGGCGGCGCGCCGCGGACGGCTGGACGGTCCAGGACCTGATCGGCGATGCGGCGATCCCACTGTCCATCGACGGCCAGCCCCTGCCGCTCGCTGCGGTCTACGACGGCGTGGCGCTCTAGCGTCCGGGCGGAACGTCAGAGGAGAACGGCCGGCAAGCTCGCAAGGAGCCGGACAAGCTCGGCCTGCCGCCCCGTTGCCGTTTTCGCCAGCACGGCGCGCAGCTGGTTGCGCACGGTCGGGAGCTTTACGCCCCGGTCCGCGGCGATTTGTTCCAGCCGCTTGCCCGCAAGCAGGCCCACCGCGAGCTGCGCCTCCGCCGGGGTCAGCCCGAACAGCTCGACCAGCCGCCGGCCCGGAACCGAGGCACAGCGCTCGGGATCCGTCACGAACACGGCGGCCGCCGGGTGCCGGTCGGCAAGGAGCGGCTGTCGGCCACGCAGCGGCACGACGAGCACCGGCAGCGGGCTCGACATGGAGGGACGCGACAGCGCCATCGCACCGCCTGGCGATGCCGCCGCCCCTGCGCCCGCACCGCTTGCCGCAGCCTCTGCGACCAGCTTTCCCAGCGCCCGGGTCTCGGTCGACGTTGCCGCGCAGAGCATGCCTTCTCTGACCGTCAGTCCGTCCGCCGCCGCGACGACGGCTTCGGCGGAGCGGTTCAGGAACAGGACCTTGCCGCCCGCATCGACCAGGACAACCCCGAGCGGCAGGTGGTCCAGGGCCTCTTCGGCGTGGCTCCATCGCGCTTCCAGGCAAGCCAGCCGCAGGTGCAGCTGCACCGACCGTTGCATGTGCGGCAGCAGGCGCGCCAGCAGATCCAGATCATGCCGGTCCGGCCGCTCGCTGCCAGCCTGCCGGACGATGCCGAGCGGGACGATGTGGTCCGGCGTCCGGAGCAAGCAGGCCGCGGCAGCATGCGCCAGGCGCTGTGGCCGGAAGACCTCGTTGTAGAGATTGCTCCCGAGATATGCGCAATCGGGCAGGATCGCCTCCCTGGCCACCGGGACCGCCACCGGCAGGCGGGGCATCGCCGCGACCAGAGGGTTGGTCTGCGCGTCGGCGAACCTTCTTTCGATGAGGGCCTGGTAGTGGGGATCGATGCGCACGGTCGTCGCGAATTGCACGCCGTCGCGGGGCGACAGGATGCTCATGACGAAGGCGCAGCCGCCGAGTGCGTCCCCCAGCGCTTCCAGCGCAGCAGGCCAAAGCTCAGGTGCCATCGCGGCATCGTAGAGCAGGCCGATCAGATGATCGACGCGAGCCTCGTGCATGGGCGCTCCCGAGACTGGTCGCCCGCCCCGGATCAATGCCGACGGAGCGGGAATTTTATAGTCCATTTGGATCATGCCATAAGGCGCCGGATTGGCAACCCTGTAGCCTGATAGCAGGTGGGTCTGATATTTGAGGCGACTGAAGGCTGATTTGCCGGCTCGAGGCAGGGGCGCTGTCGGCAACACAGCGCCCCTCCTACTTTTTGAGGCGGGCCTTCAGCTGCGCAGCCGCAGGTTCTCCGGATCGTAGGGGCTCTCGCGGATCACGCTCAGGCGGCACCGGGGTTGCCTGATGCCCTGCGGCCGCCTGTGTTGCGGGCCGACTATGCGGCCCGGGGCCTCACGGCCTGTGCGATCGAAGGGCCGATCTCCTGAGCGCGTCGCGTCGCAGCTCGTAGTCGCTCTGCAGGTCCATTCCAGAACTCGGTGCGACGTGCCGAAATAGCGCCCCAGCCGGAGAGCTGTGTCGGCGCTGACGCCCGCTGCTCGCGCAGGATCTGGGTTACTCGGTTGACCGGTAGATGTCCAGCGCTCTGCGACAGCGCGGCGACAGCCCGAGCTCGGCCAGCTCGCTTCGCGCAGGACCTCGCTTTCGAATGGCCATCGGAGCGCACGGACCCGCTGGAAAGCCGCGGTGGTCGCGCCGGCCCGCCCGTGCTCAGCCCGCCACGGTCTGCCGGGCCGCTGCTGTCGCGACCAGGACGTGCCGGCCGTCGCGCTTCTCCTTGCGGCACCTCACGACGGTTCCCGGCTCGAATTCCCACCTCTCGAGCCCAGGGTCGTAGTCCTGATCGAGGATCAGATAGCGGTCGGGCGAGACCCTTTCCGCCGCGACCGGCCGCCAGACGTCGATTCCCTCGTCCAGCAACGCCACGTAGATGGTGTCATGCTCGCTCATGGATACTCGAACCCATCGCCGCCGACATGAAAGACCTCGCCCGTCGCGGCGTCGACCACGACCGAGCGGCCGGTCCTTGGATGAACATATCGGGTCGCGGGCCCCTTCTTTCCACGGGTGGGAATGCCCGGCTCACGAGCCTCGGTCCAGCCGCGCTCGCATCTGCAGCGCGTTGCGTTCGCGTGCCGGCGTCGGGGATCTGCAACTCCGCAGCTTCAGGTTCTCCGGATCGTACGGGCTCTCGGGGATGACGGTGACAGGGTGGCGGGTGCCCAGAATTTCCATCTCGAGATCGGTGCCGGGCTCGGCGTGCGCAGGGTCCACCATGGCGAGCGCCAGCGACTTCTGCACGCGAAAGCCGTAATTGCCGCCGGTCGCGCGGCCGACCAGCTGGCCGTTGGCATAGATCGGGTTGTTGCCGAGCGCGTCAGCATCGCTCGACGTCGTGCACCTCGAGCGTGACGAAGCGGTTGGCAAAGCCCCGCTCGCGCCAGCGCACCAGCGCGTCGCGGCCGATGAAGTCGCCCTTGTTCGGATGCACGAAGCGATCGAGGCCCGAATTCGTAGGCGGCGTACTCGATCGACAGCTCGGTGCCGACCAGCCGGTACGACTTCTCGATGCGCAGGGAATCCATCGCGCGGATGCCGAACGGTTTGAGGCCAAAATCCTCGCCCGCCTCCATCAGGCGATCGAAGATGTGGTTCTGGTACTCGATCGGATGGTGCAATTCCCAGCCCAGCTCGCCGACGAAGTTGACCCGCAGCGCCTTGGTCGGCGCCAGCCCCACCAGGATCTCCCTGCCGGTGAGCCAGGGGAAGGTCGCGCTGGAAAAATCCTCGTCGCTGACCCGCGCCATCAGCTCGCGCGCCTTGGGCCCCGCCACCACCAGCACGCCGATCGCATCGGTCAGGTTGGCAAAGCGCACCGAGCCGTCCTGCGGCATGTGCTTCTGCAGCCAGTCGTGGTCGAGGCGCTGCCAGGCGCCGGCCGAGACCAGATAGAAGCTTTCCGGCCCTTCGCGGAAAATCGTGAACTCGGAGTGCACGCCGCCCCGGCTGTTGAGCGCGTGACACAAATTGAGCCGGCCCGTCTTCTGCGGGATGCGATTGGCGACCAGGCGGTCGAGAAACGCCTCCGCGCCCGGGCCCGAGACGCGCGCCTTGGCGAACGCGGTCATGTCGAGAAGGCCGACGTTCTGCATGACGTTGCGGCACTCGGCACCCATGGGCTCGAACCAGCGCGAGCGCCGGAACGACCAGTGGTCCTCCTGCGGCGTGCCCGCGGGCGCGAACCAGTTCGGCCGCTCCCAGCCGAATTTCTGGCCGAACACCGCACCCAGGCGCCTGCATCCGCCCGTAGCAGGGCGCCGTGCGCAGCGGCCGCCCGGCCGCGCGCTCCTCGTCCGGATAGTGGATCGTGAAGACGTTGGCGTACGCCTCCTCGTTCTTGGCGCGCAGATAGCCCTTGGTGGCGTAGTCGCCGAAGCGGCGCGGATCGACGCCCAGCATGTCGATCGTGGGCTCGCCTTCGACGATCCACTCGGCGAGCTGCCAGCCGGCGCCGCCGGCCGCCGTGATGCCGAAGCTGTGGCCCTCGTTCAGCCAGAAATTGCGCAGCCCCCAGGCCGGGCCGATGATCGGGCTGCCGTCCGGCGTATAGGGGATCGCGCCGTTGTAGACCTCCTTGACGCCGACCTCGCCGAACGCCGGCACGCGGTTGATCGCGGCCTCGATGTGCGGCGTCAGGCGCTCGAGGTCCTCCGGAAACAGCTCGTATTCGCAATCGTCCCTGGGGCCATCGACGTAGCAGCAGGGCGCGCCCTTCTCGTACGGCCCCAGCAGCAGGCCGCCGCGCTCCTCGCGCAAATACCAGGAGCCGTCGGATTCGCGCAGCACGCCCATCTCGGGCAGGCCCTGCTCGTGGCGCCGGACGATCTCGGGATGCGGCTCGGTGACGATGAACTGGTGCTCGACCGGGATCACCGGGACATCGAGGCCGACCATGGCGCCGGTGCGCCTCGCGAAATTGCCGGTGGCGCTGACCACGTGCTCGCAGGTGATGGCGCCCTTGTCGGTCTCGACCCGCCACTCGCCGCCGGGCGTCCGGGAAATGCCGGTCACCTTGGTCTGACGATAAATCTCGGCGCCGCGGTCGCGCGCACCCTTGGCCAGCGCCTGGGTGAGATCGGCCGGCTGGATGTAGCCGTCGCCCGGGTGGCGGATCGCGCCGACCACGCCCTCGATGTTGCAGAGCGGCCAGATCTCCTTCACCTGCCGCGGCGTCAGGAACTCGACCTCGACGCCGATCGTCGCCGCGACGCCGGCATACTGGTGGTACTCGTCCATGCGGTCGCGGTTCAGCGCGAGGCGGATGTTGGAGACCTTGCTGAAGCCCACGCTCTGGCCGGTCTCGGCCTCGAGCGTCTGGTAGAGCGCTACCGATGCTTTATGGATCTGGCCGACCGAGTAGCTCATGTTGAACAGCGGCAGCAGGCCCGCGGCATGCCAGGTCGAGCCGGACGTGAGCTCCTTGCGCTCGACCAGCACCACGTCCGACCAGCCTTTTCTGGTCAGCTGATAGAGCGTGGCGACGCCGACCGCCCCGCCGCCGATCACCACCACGCGCGCATGGCTCCTCATCGCCCGCCTCCGCTGCGACCCAGGCACCTTCCTAACCGCGCAGCATAGATCGGCCTTGCGGCGAGCGTCCAACCCTTGCCGGAATGCGGCACGCGGGGAGCTTGCTATGAGGTTGACGTACCGAGGATGTCGGCATGGCCGTGATGGCGGCGGACCTGCTGGCGATGGCCGTGTAAGCACGGATCTACTGATAGGGCACCAGGACGTCGTCGAGCATGGGGAAGTGCCGGAGGTTGCGGGTCACCAGGCGCGCGCCGTGGACGTGCGCGGTCGCGGCGATCAGGGCATCGGGAATGCCGACGCCGTGGCTTCGACGATATTGAAGGCAGTAGCCGCCAGCAAGCCGCGGATATCGAAGTCGACGTGCCGGACATCGAGAGCAGCAGACAGCCCCTCGATCCGTTGATGCTCGCTCTCATTGCGGATGCCGGCATAGAGCTCTGCGAGGGTGACGACCGAGACCGAAGGACGCATTGCCAAGCTTTGTATCACCTGGACCGCCGCCTCTCGATTGCGCAGGTAGTCGATCAGGACGCAGGTATCGAGGAGGTGGCCGGTCACTCGCCGTACAATCGTTTCAGGCGCCGATTCCAATCCAGCCGCAGATCTGCATAGAGTTCGTCGAGGTCGTCGCGGTCGGCCCACATGCCGCAACACGGCCTCGAGCGCCTCCTTCCAGTCCTTCGGCTGGCGTTCGGCCAGGTAGCCCTCGATCGCCTCGCGGATCAGCTCGCTCTGCTTCCTGCCGCTGCTCGCGGCCAGGCGCTTCAGGCCGCGCTCCTGGTCCTTGGTCAGGTAAACCTGGGTTCGTATCATCGGAGCCTCTGACATATACATCAGACATATATGGCAAAAAGGAGGTCCCAGCCGTCCGTCGTGCTAAGCCGGCTGCGCGCGCATCGTCTCCGGCAGCCAGGTCGCAAGCTCCGGAAAGATCACGAGCAGCACCACCATCAGGCACATCAACAGGAAGAACGGCAGGGCGGTGCGCGCGATGTAGCTGATCTCGTGGCCGGTCATGCCTTGCAGCACGAACAGGTTGAAGCCGACCGGCGGGGTGATCTGGGCCATCTCCACCACCACCACGATGAAGATGCCGAACCAGATCAGGTCGATGCCGGCGGCCCGGACCATCGGCTCGACCACCGCCATGGTCAGCACCACGATGCTGATGCCGTCCAAAAAGCAGCCGAGGATGATGTAGAACACCGTGAGCGCCGCGATCAGCTCGACCGGGCTCAGCTGCAAGGTCGCGATCCACGCGGCAAGCGCCCTGGGCAGCCCGGTGAAGCCCATCGACAGCGCGAGGAACGCCGAGCCGGCGAGGATCAGCGCGATCATGCAGGAGGTGCGCACTGCGCCCATCAGGCTCTCGACGAAGCTCTCCCAGGTGAGCGAGCGCTGCACCGCCGCCAGCAGCAGGGCGCCGAGCACGCCGAACGATGCGGCCTCGGTCGCGGTGGCGAAGCCCAGATAGATCGAGCCGAGCACGGTGACGATCAGGCAGGCCACCGGGATCAGGAAGCGGCTCCGCCGGAGCTTCTCGGCCAGCGTCATCGCCGGGCTCGCCGGGCGGCACCCGGTCCTTGCGCAGGATCGCCCAGACCATGACGTAGCCCATGAACATGGCGGCCAGGACCAGCCCCGGCACGATGCCGGCAATGAACAGCTTGGCGATCGATTCGTTGATCGCGACGCCGTAGACGATGAGCACGAGCGAGGGCGGGATCATCAGGCCGAGCGTGCCGGCGCCGGCCAGGGAGCCGATGATCTGCGCCTCGGGATAGCCGCGCCGGCGCAGCTCCGGGATCGACATCCTGCCGACCGTGGTGACGGTCGCCGCCGAGCTGCCCGACACGGCTGCGAACACCGTGCAGCCGAGGATGTTGGTGTGCAGCAGCCGGCCGGGCAGCCGTCCCATCCAGGGCGCCAGGCCCTTGAACATGTCCTCCGACAGCCGCGTCCGGAACAGGATCTCGCCCATCCAGATGAACAGCGGCAGCGCGGTCAGCGCCCAGGACGACGACGCCGTCCAGATCGTCGTGATCATGGCGTCGCCCGCCGGCCGGCTGGTGAACAGCTCCATGCCGACCCAGGCGACGCCGAGCAGTGCCAGGCCCACCCAGACGCCGGTGCCCAAGAGCAGGAACAGGACGAACAGGAAGATCCCGGTCAGGTAGAGCTCGTCCATGGCGCTAGTCGGCAACTCCGCTGGAACCGGTCTCCTGATCGAGCGGGCGGCCGAGCTCCCAGTCGCCGCCGGACGCGATCTGCAGGAGCCGGTCGACCAGGGCGAGCGCGAACAGCGTGCCGCCGATCGCCATCACGAGCTGCGGGATCCAGAGCGGCGTCGCGTCCTGGCCCTGCGAGATGTCGTGCAGCTGGTAGGACACGCGCACCGCCTTGATGGCGTAGTAGGCGAAGTAGCAGGCGAGCGCCGAGCCGATGCCGAAGCACCAGAGCTCGCCCGCCCGCCGCCACCTGCCGAGCGTGCTCAGCAGCAGGGAGACGCGGACGTGGGCGCCGCGGTTCAGGGCGTAGGCGAGCGCGAAGAAGGAGGCCGCCGCCATGCAGTAGCCGGCATAGTCGGTCGAGCCGGGAAACTGCTGGCCCGACCAGCGCGCCGCCATCTGCAGCACGATCACGGCGAGCAGGGTCAAAAGGAACAGCGCCGCGATCGCGCCGCAGGCGTCGTAGAGGCGGTCCAGCCACGGTCGCAGCGCGCGGCCTAGGGCAAAGAGCAGGCGCATGGCGTGGTCACGGTCGGCGAATGGGTCGGGGCATGCCCGTCCGGCCCTGGCTACATCGACTTGTAGGAATCGACGATGAGCTTGCCCTGCTCGCCCGCCGCCTCCAGCCACTCCCCGGTCATGGTCTCGCCGATCGCCTCGAGATCGGTGCGCAGCTGATCGCCCGGCGCCGCCACGCTCATGCCGTTCGCCGCGAGCTGCTCCTTATACCAGTTGTTGAGCTCGTTCGATTTGGCCGTACCGGCCTCGCCGGCCTTTGCCGCGCAGTCGCGCACCGCCCCCTGCGCCGCCTCGTCCAGTGCCTCCCATGTGTCCTTGTTGACGAACACGGTGTTGCGCGGCAGCCAGGCGTTGACCTCGTACCAGTGGTCGACCTGCTCCCACACCTTGCGATCGTAGCCGGTGGCGCCCGACGAGATGAAGCTGTCGGCGACGCCGGTGGCGAGCGCCTGGCTGAGCTCGGCCTCCTCGATCTGGACCGGCACCGCGCCCATCAGCTCGGCCATGCGCGCCGTCGCGCTGTTGTAGGAGCGGAACTTGACGCCTGCCAGGTCGTCGGCGCTGTCGAGCTCCTTCTTGGCGTAGATGCCCTGGGGCGGCCAGGGCACGGCGTAGAGCAGCACCAGGTTCTGCTCGTCGAGGACCTCCTCGAGCGTCGGCCTGGCGGCTTCCCACAGCTTGTCCGAGGCCTCGTAGCTGGTCGCCAGGAAGGGGATCGAATCGAAGCCGAACAGGGCGTTCTCGTTCTCATGCGCCGACAGCAGGCGCTCGCCGATCGGCGCCTGGCCGGTCTGGACCGCGCGCTTGATCTCGTTGCCCTTGAACAGCGAGCCGCCGCCGTGCACGACGATCTCGATCTCGCCGCCGGTGCCGCTCCCGACGCATTCGGCGAACGCCTTGGCATTCTGGGTGTGAAAATTGCTGTCGGGATACGCCACGGGCATGTCCCACCTCTCGGCCGCATGCGCCTGCGCGGCCAGGCCGGCGAGCGCTGCTGCGAGCGCGGTGCCAACGCGTTTCATTTTGTTCTCCACGAGCTTGTCAAGCCTGCCGCCATGCTGTCCGAGATTGCCCGGCGCGCCAACCGGTTTCTCAGAGCGGCCGCCTTCATCCATTCAGCCTGACGCCACCACTGATCGGCGTCGCATTGCGGATGTTGTCGAGCATCGGCGAGCCTTGTTC
Organism: uncultured Alphaproteobacteria bacterium; assembly: GCA_963753315.1. GTDB lineage: Bacteria > Pseudomonadota > Alphaproteobacteria > Geminicoccales > Geminicoccaceae > DASUGG01. The sequence goes on along the minus strand of CAVWCI010000056.1, from coordinate 20,499 downwards.
GGCAGCGGCCTTGATCTCCTCGAGCACGGCGGCATCGGCATCGGAATCGACCTCGACATCATACTCCAGGCGCGTGAAGCCCGGCCTGACGGCGCGATCCAGCCCGAGGTAGCCGCGCAGGTCGTAGGGCGCGCGCACGGTGATCTTCAGGTCGCGAAAGTCGACGCCGCGCTGGTTGGCGTGGGTCACCCAGCCGATCGTCAGGCAGGTGCCGAGCGACGCCAGCAGCAGCTCCATCGGATCGATCGCCGAGTCCGTGCCGCCGAGCGGTGCCGGCTCGTCGGTCTCGATCGTGAAGGAACGCGCCCTGGTCACGCGCGACCGCACCGTCCCGCCATTCGGTCACCGTCTCGAACGCGCCCTTGCCGTCGTCCGGGTTGGCGGCGACGTGCGCCTTGGTCGTGAGCATCGTATCCAGATCGAGATGGCTGCATGACCGTTGCATGGTGTCTCTCTCCCCTCGAGCCGCGTGCGCTTCGCGCGCTGGCGTTGCAGGCTGCAGTATCGAGCGCTCCTGCGCTGTCGGCAACAGGACCGTCAGAACCGGGGCGGGCGAAGGGCGCGGTGCCACCACGCGAGCAGGCTCAGGATGTCGAACACGGGCAGCCCGAGATGCCCTGCCAGCGCGCGCGCGTAGGGCGCCATGTTGGTGCACTCCAGCACGATCGCGCCGACGTCCGGCGCCTTGGCGACCAGGGCCTCGCCGGCGTCCAGCACATCCCGGCACGCCTGGGCCGGATCGAGCTCCTCGAGATCCTGCTCGATCACCCGGGTGAGCTCGGCGCCGCCCTCGGTGCCGACGAACGGCGTGTCGGCGGGCGCGCCGACCGCGGCGAGATGCGCAGGCGTCAGCTTGCGCGCGTCGATCGTGATCACGCCGACGCGGCGGCCGGCCGGCAGCGCCGCCTGGACCAGCGGCACCTGGCAGAGGCTGGAGGCGACCATCGGCAGCGGACAGCGCCGCGCCAGCTCGTCCTGGCAGATCGCGACGAAGCCGCAGGACGTGGTGAGGCCCGCGACGCCGGCGGCGGCAAGCTCGTGCGCCGCTTCGACGAAGCCGTCGACCAGAGCCGCCGACAGGCCATCCTTGCGCACCACCTGATCGACCGTCGCCTGCTCGACGATCCGGTAGCGCACCGGAAACGCGAAGGTTTCTGGATTGCCAATGTCGCCGACCACCCGCGGAAAGCGGGTGTTGAGCATGATGATGCCCAAGGCCGGCACCTCGGGCATGCCGTCCGCCTGCTGCGCCATGATCCGTCCTCCCGCCGACCGCTCCGTCATGCGGGCAGATGGCGCGCGACGCAAGCCCCGGAGCGCTGCCCGGGAGGCGCTAGACGTCGTGCTGGGGAACGCGCTCGTAGACCTCGGGCGGCGGGTCGTTGAAGTCCTTGGGCGGCAGCGCCGGCTGCGGCAGGGCGTAGAACTTCTGCTCGCGGTCGTCGAGCGAGGGCTCGAAGGGCAGCCGCATCTGCACGCCCGAGCGGTTCTCCTCGGCCTCGCGCTGGGCCGTCTGCAGCTGCTCGGCGAGCTCGCGGCTCCAGGGCAGCACGTAAGCGCGCGGCTCCGGCACGTCCGGCAGCTGCAGCCAGAGATAGATGCCCTCCTCCTCCTGCATGCTGCTGCCGAGCACGGTCGCCTCGCCGGCCTGGCCGTGCCACCATTCGAAGGTGGCGGGCTTGGGCATGCTCAAAAGCTGCATCATCGAGGCGTAGGCGGCCGGTATGAACAGCATCGTCGCACCGAGCGCAAACGCCTTGATCCAGAGCCGCCGCGGCGCCCACACGGCGATGCTGGCCACCGCCCCGGCAAGGATCGCGACGAGAGCGAACATGTAGGTCAGCTCGGTCATGACGCCCTCCAGCTGCGCAGGTCGCGCTGCAGCGAATGGACGCTGCCCGGCACCAGGCCGCCCTCCTCCGACAGGCGGAAGCGGTAGACCGTGATCTCCTGCCCCTCGCGCCCCAGCTCGACCTTGCTGGCGAGCAGCTGCCGGGCGCGCTCGGCGGCGGACTTCTTGACGCTGGTCACCACGGTCACCGGGACCGGCAGCACGCGCGCGCTGTTGCGATAGAGATGGACGTTGACGGTGTACTCGCCGGGCGGGATGCCGCGCGAGTAGGTGACCTCGTAGTTGAGGTCGGTGGCGTCGGCCTTGCGGCCGAGATCGTCGCGCAGCAGGTTGAAGATCGCGCCGCCCTTGTTGGAGTAGCCGACCGGGACGTCGCCCGGCGCCTCGATCCAGAGGTCGACGTCGGTGTCCAGATCGTCCGGCCAGCGCACCTCCACGATCACGTTGCCGGGCGGCTCGGTGCTCGCCTGGGCGTCTTCGCCCTTCGGGTTCAGATGCGGCAGCATCAGGATCACCATGGCGACGAAGCCCGCGAGCGCCAGCATGATGACGTCGCGAAAGACCGTGCCGCCCTCGTCGTCGTCGAACGGCTCGAGACTACCCATGGCGCTCTCCCCGCTCGACGATCGCGGTCAGCAGGCGGACCGTGCCGCCTTCCACGAGCCGGTAGTTGAGCATCAGCCAGACGTTGAGCACCGCGCCGACCAGCGTGGTGTGGAGCGCCACCGACATGCCCTCGATCAGGGTCGATACCATCGGCCCGATCGAGCTGACCTCGGCCGCGGTCTGGGGGTCGATGCCGGACAGCGCGATGATGAAGCCGACCACCGTGCCGATCAGCCCGAGGATGACGAGGCTGTTGGCGACGTGGCGGATCGGCGCGATCCGCGAGGCGAGCTTCAGCTTCAGGGTCGATGCCAGGATCGCACGGCTCTGGCCATCGCCGCCGGCGATGCTCGCGAGGTAGCCCGCGACCCGCGACGACGGCCGCGGCTGGCGCGCCTTGACCTGGTTGAGCTCGCCGCTGAGCTGCAGCGCAGTCCGGGCAGAGAGCACAAGTCCGACGACGAACACCCCCGTGATCGCCGCGACCAGGTGGGTCGTGTCGGCGACCACCAGGATGGCGAGCCAGCCCTCGAGCCAGGCGGCGCCGAGCAGTGCCACGGCGATCGCATTGATGATGCAAAAGCGCAGCGCGAGCAGATAGCTGTAAAGGGCAGGATCCTCGCTGGTCAGCGCCGCAAACCAGCCTCCCGATCCGTTGCGTCCGGCGCCGATTTCGGCGCCGCCCGTCGTGCGGGTGGTGGGGGCTGCAGCGAGACGCCGCGATGGTCCATCGAGCGTGATTGCAGCACTGGTGTTCACCTTGGTCTCCTCACCAGTTCAACGTCGCGACACAAGAGAGCAGTTACGGCCGGGCAACGCCGGTCCTCGACGCTTGCAACAACAGTAAGACGTGGAGTCATTTTCAGCGAACAGCACGTCAGATTCGTTGATCCATCGTCTCCTCACGTAGTCGATCGTGAGGACGCGGCATGTGATCGAGGTCACACCAGCTGATCACAATCGTGGAATAACGAGCTGAAAGTTGGGTTTGTTCCGATCCTGCGCCGGGCACATGGCGGCCTGATCAGGCGCCGCGTCCGGTCTCGACATGGCCAATGCGCGTTGGCGGAGATTGCGGCACTCCATTCTACCGTAGGTTATACACCTTACGCTGCGACCGCGGCGATTGCAAACGAAAATACGGCGTTGCAGCATCCAAGTTCCCTCGGCACTTCCAGGAGTTACGTCGCAAAGTTGCGACGCGACTTCGATGAAGCCGAGCCTCGGTCGGTCCGCTACGCAAGTTTGGTGCCAAGCGGCCGGGCAGGCCCACCGACGGCGGTCGTCGGCGGCGCGCCCGCGACCTATCGCCGCGTTTTGGGCGGGCAGGCGCCCCACGCAAGTCCGACGGGCGTTGCCTTGTGCAAATATTGCAATTGCACAAAAATTAGGCATCATCAGCCCGGAAGAAGGCTGGCGAGCGCCGCCGGCAACTCCCGCATGTGGTCGATCACGCGGGCAGCGCCGAGCGCGCGCGCCGGCGTCTGGGTGTAGCCGAAGCTGACCAGGATGCAGGGTATGCCCGTCGCGGCGGCGGCGGAAACGTCGTTGGCGCTGTCGCCGACCAGCACGGCGCGCTCCGGCCGGGCGCCGAGCCGCTCGAGGACCGCCAGCAGATGGCCCGGCTCCGGCTTTCGCACGCTCAGGCTGTCGCCGCCGATCACCACCGCAAAGTGGCGGGCGAGGCCGAGCGCTGCGAGCAGCCGGTCCGTCGGCGCCTGCGGCTTGTTGGTGCAGACGCCGAGCTTGGTGCCGGCGCGCGCCAGGCCCTCGAGGGTCGCCTCGACGCCATCGAAGCTCGCGCCGAACCGCAGCGGCCGCGCCGTGTAGCGCCGCAGGAACTCGGCGAACAGCGCCTCCAGGTCGACGCCCGCGGGCATGCCTCCGGAGGCGTCCAGGCCACGCCGCAGCAGCATGCGGGCGCCGTCGCCGATCATCGGGCGCACGTCGTCCAGCGCGAAGCCCGGCCGGCCGAGATCGGCCAGCATCTCGTTCAGGTGCGCGTGCAGGTCGGGCGCCGTGTCGACCAGGGTGCCGTCGAGATCGAACACCACGGCGTCCCATCGTGCTACCACCACTTTGCTCTCGCTTGCCAACAAGATTGGCGGTTTCGTTAAATAGGCTGCAACCATAACACGCGAAAGTCGTGCTATGGATGGTCTGCGACAGCCGTAGGGGTCTGGTGGCCATGAGTGCGCCTCTTACCGTCGTCGTTCTCGCTGCCGGCAAGGGCACGCGGATGAAATCGGGCCTGCCGAAGGTCCTGCACCGGGTGGCCGGGCGGCCGATGATCGGGCACGTCCTGGCGACCGCCGCGGCCCTCGATCCGGCCCGCGTCGTCGTGGTCCTGGCGCCGGGCATGGCCGAGGTCGAGGCCGAGCTCGCGCGCTCGCCGCTGACGCCTGCGGTCGCGATCCAGGAGCCGGCGCTCGGCACCGGGCACGCGCTGATGGCCGCCCGCGGGCGGCTGGCACCCGAGGGCAGGGTCCTGGTCCTGTACGGCGACACGCCGCTCGTCACCGCCGAGACGCTGCGACGGCTGCTCGCGGCGGTCGAGCAGGCCGGTGCTGCGGTCGGCGTGCTCGGCATGCGGCCGCCCGACACCACCGGCTACGGCCGCCTTGCGTTCGGCAGCCAGGGGCTCGATGCGATCGTCGAGGAGCGCCATGCCGACGAGGCGCTCAGGCGCGATGGCCTGTGCAACGCCGGCATCATGGTGATCGAGCGCGCCAGGCTGGATTCGCTGCTCGGCGCGCTGGAGCCCAAGCAGCCGAAGAACGAGTACTACCTGACCGACATCGTCGAGCATGCGCGCACCTTCGGCTGGCGCTGCACCGCGATCGAGGGGCCCTGGCTCGAGGGCGTCGGCGTCAATTCGCAGGCGCAGCTGGCCGATGCCGAAGCGCTGCTGCAGGGCCGCCTGCGCCAGGCGGCGATGGAGCTGGGTGCGACGCTGGTGGCGCCGGAGACGGTCTTCTTCTCCTGCGATACGGTGCTCGCCCCGGGCGTCGAGGTCGGCCCCTACGTGGTGTTCGGGCGCGACGTCGAGATCGCCGAAGGCGCGCAGATCCTCCCCTTCTGCCATCTCGAGGGCGTGCGCATCGGGCGGCGCGCGCGGATCGGGCCGTTCGCGCGGCTGCGGCCCGGCGCCGACATCGGCGAGGGCGCGCACATCGGCAACTTCGTCGAGGTCAAGAACGCGCGGTTCGAGGCCGGCGCCAAGGCCAATCATCTGAGCTACATCGGCGATGCCCGGGTCGGCGCCCGCTCCAACATCGGCGCCGGCACGATCACCTGCAACTACGACGGTTTCGGCAAGTATCGGACCGATCTCGGCGAGCGGGTCTTCATCGGCTCGAACACCTCCCTGATCGCGCCGCTCACGATCGGCGACGGCGCCATCATCGGCGCCGGCAGCACCATCGATCACGACGTCCCGCCGGACAGCCTCAGCATCGCCCGCGCCCGGCAGACCGATTTTCCCGACGGCGCCGCCCGGTTCCGGGCGCGCAAGAGCCGCCGATCAACCTAGAGACCAGCCTTAAAGGAGTTCGCGCGCCATGTGCGGCATCGTGGGAATTATCGGTCGCCAGCCGGCAGCGCCGCTGCTGCTCGAAGCGCTCAAGCGACTGGAATATCGGGGCTATGACAGCGCCGGCATCGCCACCCTGGTCGACAGCCGGATCGACCGGCGTCGCGCCGAGGGCAAGCTCGCCAATCTCGAGGCGGTGCTGGGGCGCGAGCCGCTGGCCGGCGTCACCGGCATCGGCCACACCCGCTGGGCCACGCACGGGCCGCCGACCCGCGACAATGCGCACCCGCACGAGGCCGGCGGCGTCGCCGTGGTGCACAACGGCATCATCGAGAACTTCGAGACCCTGCGCGACGAGCTGACGCGGGCCGGTCACACCTTCACGACCCAGACCGACACCGAGGTCGTGCCGCAGCTGGTCAGCGCCTATCTCGCCCAGGGCATGAGCCCGGTGCCGGCCGCCGAGGCGGCGCTGGCGCGCCTCCAGGGCGCCTTCGCCCTGGTGCTGCTGTTCGCGGGCCACGACGACCTCCTGGTCTGCGCGCGGCGCGGCAGCCCGCTCGCGATCGGCTACGGCGACGGCGAGATGTATGTCGGCTCCGATGCGCTGGCGCTCGCGCTCCTGACCGATCGCATCCAGTATCTCGAGGAGGGCGACTGGGCGGTGCTCACGCCGCGCGGCGCTACGATCTACGACAGCCATGGCGAGGAAGCCCAGCGGCCGATCACCCAGACGGCGTTCTCGGGTGCCATGATCGGCAAGGGCAACTACCGCCACTTCATGCACAAGGAGATCCACGAGCAGCCGGCGGTGCTGGGCGACACCTTGCGTGCCTTCACCAACCCCGCCGACAACACGATCATGCTGCCAAAGCTGCCGGTCGACTTCGCCAAGATCGAGCGCCTGGTGATGGTCGCCTGCGGCACCGCGTCCTATGCCTGCATGGTGGCGCGCTACTGGTTCGAGCAGCTGGCCGGCCTGCCGGTCGACCTCGACATCGGCTCGGAGTTCCGCTATCGCGGCACGCCGCTGACGCCGGGCAGCGCTGCGCTGTTCGTCTCGCAGTCCGGCGAGACCATGGACACGCTCGAGGCGATGCGCTGCGTCAAGGCGCAGGGCCTCAAGACCATCGCCCTGGTCAACGTGCCCGAGAGCACGCTGGCGCGCGAGGCCGACTGCCATGTCCGCACGCTGGCCGGGCCGGAGATCGGCGTCGCCTCGACCAAGGCGTTCACGACCCAGCTCGCGACGCTCGCCTGCCTGGCGGTCGCCGCGGCGCGGGCGCGCGGGCGCCTCTCGGCCGAGCGCGAGGCGCAGCTGACCCAGGCGCTCGACGAGGTCCCGGCGCGGGCCGCCGAGGTGCTGCTCAAGGACGCCGAGTACGAGCAGATCGCGCACGAGCTCATCGCATGCCCGCGACGTGCTCTATCTCGGCCGCGGCACCAGCTTCGCGATCGCTCTGGAGGGGGCGCTGAAGCTCAAGGAGATCAGCTACATCCACGCCGAGGGCTATGCCGCCGGCGAGCTCAAGCACGGGCCCATCGCGCTGATCGACGAGAACGTGCCGGTGATCGTGGTGGCGCCGCCCGACCGGCTGTTCGACAAGACCGCGAGCAACCTGCAGGAGGTGGTCGCGCGCGGCGGCAAGGTGATCCTCTTGAGCGACCAGCGCGGCTGCGCGCAGCTCGCGGCCTACGTCCACACGCCGGTGGCGCTGCCCGACGTCGACCCGTTCGTGGCGCCGCTGCTCTACGCGATCCCGATCCAGCTGCTGGCCTACCACACCGCCGTGCTCAAGGGCACGGACGTCGACCAGCCGCGCAACCTCGCGAAGTCGGTCACGGTCGAGTAGGCCGCCGGCGCGCGCCGAAGCGGAGCGGCCGGGCGGTGTAGCGCCGCAGGAACTCGCCGAACAGCACTTCGAGGTCGACCCGGCCGGACATGCCGCCGGAGGCGTCGAGGCCACGCCGCAACAGCATGCGGGCGCCATCGCCGATCATCGGGCGCACGTCCTCCAGGGCGAAGCCCGGCCGGCCGAGCTCCTCCAGCATCTCGTTCAGATGCGCGTGCAGATCGGGCGCGGTGTCGACCAGGGTGCCGTCGAGGTCGAACACCACGGCATCCCATCGCGTCACCACCACTTTGCTCCCGTTTGCCAGCACGATCGACCGTTTCGTTAAATAGGCTTCAACCATCAGGCGCGAAAGTCGTGCTATGCATGGGTCGGCCACAGCTGCACGGGTGTTATGGTCATGAGTGCGCCTCTCACCGTCGTCGTTCTCGCTGCGGGCAAAGGCACACGGATGCGGTCGGGCCTGCCGAAGGTCCTGCACCGGGTCGCCGGGCGCTCAATGATCGGCCACGTCCTGGCGACGGCCGCGGCGCTCGATCCGGCGCGCACCGTGGTGGTGCTGGCGCCGGGCATGGCCGAGGTCGAGGCCGAGCTTGGGCACTCGGCGCTGGCGCCGGCGGTGGCGATCCAGGAGCCGGCGCTCGGCACCGGGCACGCATTGATGGCCGCGCGCGAGCGGCTCGCTCCCGAGGGCAGGGTCCTGGTCCTCTACGGCGACACGCCGCTGGTCACCGCCGAGACGCTGCGCCTGCTGCTCGCCGCCGTCGACGAGGTCGGCGCCGCGGTCGGCGTGCTCGGCATGCGTCCGCCCGAGACCGCCGGCTACGGTCGTTTGTCGTTCGACGGGGCGGGGGCCGAGGCGATCGTCGAAGAGCGCCATGCCGACGAGGCGCTCAAGCGCGATGGCCTGTGCAACGCCGGCATCATGGTGATCGACCGCACCAGGCTCGATCCGCTCCTGGATGCGCTGGAGCCCAAGCAGCCCAAGAACGAGTACTATCTGACCGACATCGTCGAGCACGCGCGGACCTTCGGCTGGCGCTGCACCGCGATCGAAGGCCCCTGGCTCGAGGGCATCGGCGTCAACTCGCAGGACCAGCTGGCCGACGCCGAAGCCCTGCTCCAAGGGCGGCTGCGGCAGGCAGCCATGGCGCAAGGGGTGACGCTGGTGGCACCCGATACGGTGTTCCTCGCCTGCGACACCGCGATGGCGCCGGGGGTCGAGATCGGCCCCTATGTGGTGTTCGGGCCCGGCGTGAGGTGGCCGAGGGTGCGCAGTTCACTCGTTCAGCCATCTCGAGGGCGTGCGATCGGGCCGGGCGCCCGGATCGGCCCGTTCGCGCGACTGCGGCCTGGCTCCGAGATCGGTGAGGGCGCCCATGTCGGCAACTTCGTCGAGATCAAGAACGCCCGGATCGAGGCCGGGGCCAAGGCCAATCATCTGAGCTACATCGGCGATGCCCGGGTCGGGGCGCACGCCAACATCGGCGCCGGCACGATCACCTGCAACTACGACGGTTTCGCCAAGCACTGGACCGACATCGGCGAGCGGGTGTTCGTCGGCTCGAACACCGCCCTGGTAGCGCCCGTGACGATCGGCGACGGCGCCATCATCGGCGCCGGCAGCACGATCGATCGCGACGTCCCGCCGGGCAGCCTCAGTATCGGCCGCGCCCGGCAGACCGATTTTCCCGACGGCGCCGCCCGCTTCCGAGCGCGCAAGAGCCGCGGATCAACCAGCAAACCAGCCTGAGGAGTTCGCGCGCCATGTGCGGCATCGTGGGGATCATCGGTCGCCAGCCGGCAGCGCCTCTGCTGCTCGAAGCGCTCAAGCGTCTGGAGTATCGGGGCTATGACAGCGCCGGCATCGCCACCCTGGTCGACAGCCGGATCGAGCGGCGCCGCGCCGAAGCAAGCTCGTCAATCTCGAGGCGGTGCTCGAGCGCGAGCCGCTCGCCGGCGTCACCGGCATCGGCCACACCCGCTGGGCCACCCACGAGCCGCCGACCCGCGACAATGCGCACCCGCACGAGGCGGGCGGCGTCGCCGTGGTGCACAACGGCATCATCGAGAACTTCGAGACCCTGCGCGACGGCTGACCAGGGCCGGCCACACCTTCAGGACCCAGACCGACACCGAGGTCGTGCCGCAGCTGTCAGCGCCTATCTGGCCCAGGGCATGAGCCCGGTGCCGGCGGCCGAGGCGGCGCTGGCGCGCCTGCACGGCGCCTTCGCCCTGGTGCTGCTGTTCGCCGGCCACGACGATCTTTTGGTCTGCGCGCGGCGCGGCAGCCCGCTCGCGATCGGCTACGGCGACGGCGAGATGTATTTCGGCTCCGATGCCCTGGCGCTCGCTTTGCTGACCGATCGCATCCAGTACCTGGAGGAGGCGACTGGGCGGTGCTCACCCCGCGCGGCGCCACGATCTACGACAGCGCCGGCGAGGAGGCCCTGCGGCCGATCACCCAGACGGCGTTCTCGGGCGCCATGATCGGCAAGGGCAACTACCGCCACTTCATGCACAAGGAGATCCACGAGCAGCCGGCGGTGCTGGGCGACACCTTGCGCGCCTTCACCAGCCCCGTCGACCACCGGATCATGCTGCCGGAGCTGCCGGTGTTCGCCAGGATCGAGCGGCTGGTGATGGTCGCCTGCGGCACCGCGTCCTACGCCTGCATGGTGGCACGCTACTGGTTCGAGCAGCTGGCCGGCCTGCCGGTCGACCTCGACATCGGCTCCGAGTTCCGCTATCGCGGCGTGCCGCTGGTGCCCGGCAGTGCGGCGCTGTTCGTCTCTCAGTCCGGCGAGACCATGGACACGCTGGAGGCGATGCGCTGCGTCAAGGCCCAGGGTCTCAAGACCATCGCCGTGGTCAACGTGCCCGAGAGCACGCTGGCGCGCGAGGCGGGGGTCCACGTCCGCACGCTCGCCGGGCCCGAGATCGGGGTCGCCTCGACCAAGGCGTTCACGACCCAGCTCGCGACGCTCGCCTGCCTGGCGGTCGCCGCGGGACGGGCGCGCGGCCGTCTCGCGCCCGAGCGCGAGGCGGCGCTGACCCAGGCGCTGGACGAGATCCCGGCGCGGGCGGCCGAGGTGCTGCTCAAGGACGCCGAGTCGAGCAGATCGCGCACGAGCTCATCCACGCGCGCGACGTGCTCTACCTGGGTCGCGGACGAGCTTCGCGATCGCCATGGAGGGGGCGCTGAAGCTCAAGGAGATCAGCTACATCCACGCCGAGGGCTACGCCGCCGGCGAGCTGAAGCACGGGCCGATCGCGCTGATCGACGAGAACGTGCCGGTGATCGTGGTGGCGCCGCGCGACCGGCTGTTCGACAAGACCGCGAGCAACCTGCAGGAGGTGGTCGCGCGCGGCGGCAAGGTAATCCTGCTCAGCGACCAGCGCGGCTGAGATCAGCTCGCGGCCTATGTCCACACACGGTGGCGCTGCCCGAGGTCGATCCGTTCGTGGCACCGCTGCTCTACGCCATCCCGATCCAGCTGCTCGCCTATCACACCGCCGTGCTCAAGGGCACGGACGTCGACCAGCCGCGCAACCTCGCGAAGTCGGTCACGGTCGAGTAGGCCCGCCTGCGGCTCGAGGCGGCCGGGACATCGCGGCCGGGGAAGCTAGCGCCGACCGCCTCGGCGTCCGGGCGCCGGGCGCTGCGCTTGGCCGCCGGTCGGGCGGCCCTTTCTTGATTGCAGTCCGCGATCGGTGGTCGGGGCGCCCCGGCTGTGCCGACCTTCCGCAACCGCAGGTTCGCCACCAGAGGGTCGCTACCAGAGGGCATGCCGGACCTGGCAAGTCGCGCCTGGCGCCGCGCGCAAGCTTTTCCCATCCCACCGCTCAGGGCGAGCTTGGCTCGGGCGCCGGCGGCGCTGCTCCCACCGGAGCTCCTTGCGATGCCTCCGGCGCGTGCATCCGCTCACGGATCGCGTCGAGCTGCGCCTCCGACGGTGCTGCGATCAGGAAGCGCAGATCGATGCGTCGGTTCAGCCTGCGGTCGTCGGGCGTCGGCCCGAGCGAGACCGGTCGCTGCGCTTCGTAGTTGCTGACGCCGAGCAGCGCTTCGCCGCGCTCGTTCAGCAACTCGCTCAGGCTCGGCTCGTAGGCCAGCAGCGCCTTGTAGGTGTTGATCGCGCGGGCCGACGCGAGCTCCCAGTTGTTGGCAAAGGTCGAGGTGCTGATCGGCCGGTCGTCGGTATGGCCCTCGACCAGCACCGCCTCGAGCAGCGGCCTCGAGACGATCGGGCAATCGCTCTGCTGGATCGCCAAGGCGCGGCTGTAGCAGGGCAGGGTGAGCGCCAGAACCGCGGCGAGCACGCGCAGCGCGCGCACGCCCCGCGGCTGCAACACCGCTTCGCCCGTGTCGAACAGCAGGCTCTCGGGCAACCGCACGATGCCGTTCTCCGGGTCCAGCGTGACCTCGACCTCGCGCTCGCGCAGCAAGGACAGGACGGTCGCCAGCATGTCGGCGCGGATCCGGTTGTCGCGCATCAGGTGATCCGTGACCGCGCTGATCTCGTCGCGCTCCGCGGCGATCCGGTCACGCTCGAGGGCGAGCTGGTCGCGCTGGCTGGCGAGGGCGTCCCGCTCGAGCGCGAGCCTGTCCTTCTCGATGCTGACCGCATCCCGCTCGCGCGTCAGCTGCGCCTCGATCGCGGCGGCCTCGTTCTCGGCACTGCGGTAGTTGAGCGCGAACGCCATCAGCAGGATGATGAAGAAGAACAGCATCCCGACCATGAGGTCGCTGACCGAGACCAGGTAGTTGCTGTCCTCGCTCTCGCTGCGCCAGCTGGGTGACCAGACCGAACCGCTCAGATCAGCCCTCCTCTGCGCGGTCGACCGCGCTGCTCAGCAGCTTCGAGGAGCGCGCCAGCTCCTCGTCGACCCGGCGGACGAAGCTGCGCACCCGCTCGTTGAAGCGCAGCACGTGTTGGCCCAGCTGCTCGAGCTCGGCCGTGAGCGCCGCGTCGGTCCGGCCATCGCCGCCTCCCAGCATCGTGCGCGAGCTCGCGGCGACGTCGCGAAAGGCTCGACCGAGCTCGCCAAGCTCGGTCCGCACCTCGGCGAGGCGCGCAACGCTTGCCTCGAGCTGTGCGGAGGTCCGCCCGGACGGCTCGCCGGCCGGCGACGCGTTGCGATGGGTGTGGTAGGCGCGCTTGATCTGGTCCAGCGAGGCTTCGATGCCGGTGTCGAGGGCGCCGATGCAGGCGCTCGAGGTCTCCAGCAGCTCGATCAGCTTGGCAGCAAGGGTCGCCCGGGCCACCGGCCGGCAGTCGGCGCGCGCCGGGCGCGGCTGGCGGCAGCGCGTCGGGCAGCGCCGCCACCGCCGCGCGCACCAGGCGGAGCTCCTCGACGATCTGGCCGAGCGCGGCCTGGTCGATCGCAGCCCCAGCCGCTGCCGCGCGCCCTGGCTCGTCAGACCCGCGCCGGCGCCGCCCAGAAGGCGTGCGGCCAACGATCGTCCATCTGGCCGATCCGCTCGGCGGCGCGGGCGAAGCCCTCGCGCATCGGCGCGATGGCGTCCAGGAGCTCGCTCGCCAGCCGCTCCTCGATGGTATCCGGGATCGTGACGTGGAGATGCCGGCCGAGTCGGCGCAGCAGCGTGCTCTGGCCCCGCATCTCTGCGAGCTGGACGGTCCCCAGATACTCCGGCGTCACCGGCACCAGGCGCTGCTCCAGGGCGGTGCAGAGCGCGTCGAGCCGATGGCCGAGCCGATAGAGCTGGGTCTTCTCGCGCGACGAGTAGACGATCGAGGCGCCCAGCCCGGCGATCGACGTCACGAACTTGAAGGTCGCGGCGGCCAGAAGGTCGCGCAACGCGTCCTGAGCGGCCTGAATGTTGGGCGCGACGACCCCGGCGCTGGCGAAGTACAGCGCCGCGACCAGGCCCATGAAGGTGAACAGCAGGCCGAGCCCGACCAGATAGTTGGGCACCGCGGTATAGAAGCGCAGATTGACCCCGGCGTTGGTCAGGATGCTCTCGTTCAGATCCTCGCGCGGCCGGCGGGTCGCGCCGAGCACGTCGTCCTGGCCCGGCACCGGCACCAGGGTGCCCACGAACGCCCGCCAGGCCTCGCCGATCACCGGGTTCGAGGAGAGGCGCTGGTTGATGCTCGGGAAGCGGTCGTGGAGCGCGCTCGCGCTGGGGGCCTCCTCGACCACGTGCAACGCGTCCTCGAGGCCGTCCAGCACCGGCCGCAGCCGGCGGCGCAAGTCCAGCCAGATCGCGAGCGCGCCGGCGATCAGCAGCCCCGACAGCGTCCAGGGCACCCAGGACAGGGCGAAGAAGCCGAAGGCCAGGTCGATCATCTGGGCGCTTGCTCCTGCGCGTCGCCTTCACCACAGCGCGGCGGCAGGCATGCCGCCGTGCCGCGGCCCCGGCTTCACCGCCGCGACGATACCGCCAGAAGTCCGCCAGACAAGGTAAGAAACCATGAACACCCACCAGATCGCCGCCTGGCCCGGCACGCCACCGGGCGGCGGAGGTTGCCGCATCGCTGCGCCACTCGGCCGCAAGATACGCCCGTCGCTGCGCGCTGAGTTAACCCATAGTGTCAACCGACCAGAGCCACTTTTCACCTTTTGCTTGATGGAATATCCGCTCTCCGCTAAGGATAGCGAATCGGCCGATTTTCAAACGCTTTGCCACGAAGCAGGTCCGATTGTCGAGCGCGAACCCCAATGCCAAATGTCGTAGTCATCGACGATCGGGTCACCAACCGGAACATCCTCACCCGGTTGGCGGCCTCGGTCGAGGAGGGTGTGCAGGTCAAGGCTTTCGCGAGCCCGCAGGCGGCGCTCGAATGGTTGGCTGGTGTCGACGCCGGACCTGGTGATCACCGACTACAAGATGCCCGGCATGGACGGCGCCGACTTCATCCGCGCCTTCCGCGCCCTGCCGGGCGCGCGCGACGTGCCGGTGGTGGTGGTCACGGTCTATGAGGACCGCAGCTACTGCTACCAGGCGCTCGAGGCGGGCGCCACCGACTTTCTGCTGAGCCCGGTCGACCATCTCGAGTTCCGCGCCCGCGCCCGCAACCTTTTGACCCTGCGCAAGCAGCAGAAGCTGCTCGAGCAGCGCGCCAGCGAGCTGTCGCGCGAGCTGGCGTCGAACACCGAGCAGCACGAGGCGGCGCTGCGCGCCGGCGAGCGACCGGCTGCGGCGCCTGATCGACACCGTCCCGGCGACGATCAGCGCGGTCGATACGGCACGGCCGGCTGACCCTGGTCAACAGCGCCCACCGACAGATCTACGGCATCGATCCGGCCAAGGCGGTCGGCCGCAGCCTGATGCAGGTCCACGGCGAGGGTTTCGCCACCCGGGATCTGGTGCTCAACGCCAAGGTGTTCGAGACCGGCGAGCCCTGCCGAGCTTCGAGCAGGAGGTCGAGCTATCCGACGACGGCGGACGCTTCCTCCTGACCACGAAGTCGCCGCTGTTCGACGACGCCGGCCGGGTCGCCGACGTGGTCACGGTCTCCCTCGACATCACCGAGCTCAAGCGGGCCGAGGCGCAGATGCGCCTGCACGCCGGCCACGACGCGCTGACCGGCCTGCCCAACCGGGCGCTTGTTCCAGGACTATCTGGAGCACGCGCTGGCGCGCGCGCGGCGCGCCGACGCCATGGCCGCGATCCTGTTGCTCGACCTGGACCGCTTCAAGGGCGTCAACGACGCCTTCGGGCTGCCGTGCGGCGATCTGCTGCTGAAGGCGGTCGCCAGCGCGGCTGCAAGGCGTGCCTGCGCGACACCGATCCGATCGCGCAGGCTCGGCGGCGACGAGTTCCTGATCCTGCAGACCGAGGTCCGCGGCCCGACGATCCGCGCGGCCTGGCGCGCCGGCTGAACGACTGCTTCGGCGAGCCGTTCATGATCAACGGCGAGGAGCTGCACAGCAGCGCGTCGATCGGCATCACCCTGTTCCCGGCCGACGGCCAGCGCGCCGAGCGCCTGATCAAGAACGCCGAGCTGGCGATGTATCGGGCCAAGTCGAACGGCCGCAACGGCAGCTGCTTCTTCGCGCCGCAGATGAACCTGGTGGCGCGCCGCACCGGGCTTCTGGAGCGCGAGCTGCGCCAGGCGTTCGCCGCCGACCAGTTCACGGTGCACTACCAGCCGCAGCGCGAGCTCAGCGACCGGCCGGATCGTCGGCATGGAGGCGCTGCTGCGCTGGCGCCATCCGCGGCGCGGCATGGTCCGGCCGACCGAGTTCATCGGCCTCGCCGAGAACATCGGCCTGATCACGCCGCTGACCGAGCGCGTGCTCGCGCGGGCCTGCCGCCAGCAGCGGCTCTGGCGGCATGCCGGGATGCCGGCGCTTGCGCCTGTCGGTCAATCTCTCGCCGATCCAGTTCCGCGAGAGCACCGTGGTCACCTGATCGAGACCACGCTTGCCGAGACCGGCCTCGAGCCGAGCTTCCTGGAGATCGAGCTGACCGAGGGCGTGATGCTCGAGAACAGCGAGACCGCGCTCGCCAACCTGCGGCACCTGCATCCGCCTGGGCATCAGCTTCTCGCTCGACGACTTCGGCACCGGCTACTCCTCGCTCGCCTACGTCAAGCGCCTGCCGGTCCATCGCCTGAAGATCGACCAGAGCTTCGTGCACCGGCTCGGCCAGGACGGCCAGGACGAGGCGATCGTGCGGGCGATCATCGATCTCGGCCACAGCCTGGCCCTGAAGGTCACGGCCGAAGGCGTCGAGACCGCCGATCAGCTGGAGCGGCTGAGGAGCTCGGCTGCGACGAGGCGCAGGGCGACCTGATCAGCCCGCCCTTGCCAGCCGACGCGTTTCAGGTTCTGTTCGGCAGCCAGCCGCTATCGGTGGCGGCGTCGAGGCTAGGCCCGATGGGCCTGCGCCAGGTCATGCCCGAACCGTCAGGCGCGGCATGCGAGCCGCAAGACCGGGTCAGGCAGCGAGGGCAGCCGCCGACCGCCGATCCGATGACCAGGAGCACCCGGCACCGCAGCGCCGCGCCCGGCGAGGCCGCGGCCGCTGCCGCCGGCCGGGCCTCTGGCGGCGCCTTCGCGCGCGGCTGCGCGGGTCGCGCCGACAGCGAGCACGAGCAGATCCTGGTGCGCTGGCGCATCGCGGTGGCGATCTCGCCGGCCTGACGCTCGCCGCGCTCGGCGAGCCACCGCCGTCCGCAGATCGGCACGCTGCTGCTGATCGCCGGCAGCTATCTCCTGGGCTCGGTGCTGCTGCTGGCCATCTGCTGCTCGACCCGCGGCCGCGGCCGGCGCGCCGCTACGTCGGCATGATGCTCGACATGCTGGCGCTGAGCCTGGTGATGCTGCATCGGCGCACCGGACCTCGGCGATCTTCTACCCGTTCTTTCTGTGGATCACGCTGGGCATGGGCTTTCGCTACGGCCGAAGCTATCTGCTCGTGTCGGCGGCGCTGAGCCTCGCCGAGCTTCGCCGTGGTCATCGCCGTGACCGACTACTGGCGCAGCCAGCCGGCGCTGGCCGACCGGCCTGTGGATCGCGCTGCTGCTGCTGCCGGCCTATGCCTCGACCGCTGCTGACCAAGCTGACCGACGCCGCTGGCGCGCGCCGAGGAGGCGAGCCCGCCAAGAGCCGCTTCCTCGCGACCATGAGCCACGAGCTGCGCACGCCGCTGCACGCCATCATCGGCATGGCCGACATGCTGCGCGGCACCCGCCTCGAGCGGCGAGCAGGAGGACATGGTGCGCACGGTGCGCAGCGCCGGACGCACCCTGCTCGACATGATCTCCGACGTGCTCGACATCGCCAGGATCGAGTTCGGCAACGCCGAGGGCAGGACCGTCGAGTTCGATCTGCACGGCCTGATCGCCACGGTGCGCGCGCTGCTGCATCATCAGGCGGCCGGCAAGGGCCTGGCGCTGCACATCGAGGTCGACGCCGGCGCTGCCCTATCGCCTGCTGGGCGCGGCCCGGCCGCTGCAGCAGATCCTGGTCAACCTGGTCGCCAACGCGCATCAAGTTCACCGAGCAGGGCGAGCATCACCATCCGCCTCTCGGCCGAGGCCGTCACGGCCGAGCGCGCGGCGCTGCGGATCGAGGTCGAGGACACCGGCATCGGCATCCCGGTGGACGCCCAGGAGCGCATCTTCGAGCGCTTTACCCAGGCCGACGAATCCACCACCCGGCGCTACGGCGGCACCGGGCTCGGCCTGTCGATCGCGCGCCAGCTGGCCAGCATGATCGGCGGCACGCTGACCGTCAGCAGCGAGCCGGGCGCGGGCTCCTGCTTCACGCTTGCGGGTCGCCTTCGCCCGCCTGCCCGCGAGCCGGAGCGCTCGCTGCAGGGCCGCGTGGTGCTGGTCGGCCCGCGCCGGCGCCACCGCCGGCTATGCCGTCGACTGGTCGCCTGGGGCATCGAGGTGTCGCCGGTGACGACCGGCGGGGCGTCGAGGCGCTGGAGCGGACCCAGCGGCATCGCTGGTGCTGGTGGTCGGCGCGGCGCCGCAGGAGGCCGCGCCGGCGGCGCGATCTGCCGACCGCTTCGCCGACGAGCCGCTCGATCTGATCCTGATCGGGGCCGGCGACGCGCGGCGGCGTGGCCGGCTATCTGGCGGTGCTGGCGCCGGACGTCGCCGACGATCCGCTCTACACACGCGCTGCACGCGGCGCTCGCGGCGCCGAGATGCCCGCCGACGAGGCCCTGACGGCGCCCTGGCGGAGCGGTGCCAGCCGCCGTGTCCTGGTGGCCGAAGACAATCGGACCAACCAGAAGGTGATCGAGCGGATGCTGCGCAGCGTGGGGCACGAGGTCACCATCGTCGACAACGGCGAGCAGGCTCTCGACGCGCTCGAGAACCGGATTGTTCGACCTGGTCCTGATGGACCTCAACATGCCGGTGATGGGGGTCTCGACGCGATCAAGCTGCATCGCTTCGCCGCGAGCGGCGAGCGCATGCCGCCGCTTCGTCGCCCTGACCGCCGATGCCACCGAAGAGACCAGGCGGCAGTCCGCCGAGGCCGGCATCGACGCCTATGTCACCAAGCCGGTCGAGGTGCGCGAGCTGCTGAGCCTGGTCGACCGGCTCACTCGGTCCGGGCCGGCGCCGGCGCCGGGCCGCCGACGAGCGCCGGGAGCGCGGTCGTGGTGCCGCACCCGCGCTGGCGGGCGGCCGCCGGTACTCGACCACGCCTATCTCGAGCGGCTGCGGCAGCTGGACGACCAGGACGGCTTCGTTGCCAGCGTCATCAAGATTTCATCGAGGATGCCGAGCATCTGATGCGCGAGATCGAGGTGGCGGCCGCGGCGGCGGACGCCGACGCCTTCCGCGACTGCGCCCACGCGCTGCGCAGCAGCGCCGCGCACATCGGCGCCACCGCCATCTTCGAGCTGTGCCTCGCCTGGCGGGGAATCAGCCGGACGAGCTGGCCGAGCACGGCGCGTGCCACGCGGCGCGGCTCGAAGCAACTTCGAGCAGCTGCGCGCCGCGCTTCTCGCCGTCCTCGCCGAGCAGGCCCGCCGGCCGCCGGCGCTCAGCCGACCGCACTGAGCGGCTTGCCGCCTCGCTCGGTCGCCGCGGCGCGGGCGCCGAGCGGCGCTGCTGCGCGCGCACCAGATGCTCCATCCGCCGCAGGTCGGCCTCGTCGAGCCGAGCGCGGTCTCGACCCACAGGCCGGTGACCGCGATCAGCTCCTCGTAGCTCACCGGCTGGCAATGCTGACGCACCCGGCTGAGCGCGCACAGCGTGTCGTGGCGGCGGCGGTTGCGCTCGAGATAGTTGCGCACCGCATCGGGCCTTCGCCCGGCTCGACCACCAGGTCGACCAGGCCCATCTCCTCCAGCTCCTCGGCCGTATAGATCCTGCCGCTCAGCATCAGCTTCTGCGCCCGCGCGCCGTCGAGCCGCCGGCACAGCAGGCTGTACGCGCCCATCCCGGGGAACAGGTTGAACAGGACCTCGGGCAGGCCGAACTTGGCGCCCCGCTCGGCGATGACCACGTCGCAGCTGAGCACCGTCTCGAAGCCGCCGCCCAAGGCATCGCCATGCACCATGGCGATGGTCAGGAACGGCAGGTTGCCCTTGGTCAGATTGTGATAGACGGCGTCGACGCAGGTCTAGGCGTAGCGCCGCAGCTCGGCTCGGCGCCCTCGCGGATCAGCCGCGTGAACAGGCGAGATCGCCGCCCAGGTTCCAGATCCCGGGCACCGCCGACGTCCAGATCACGCTGCGCAAGGGCATGCCCGGCCGGGTCGGTCGAGCCGACCAGCCCCTGCTCGATGCGCGTCTGCAGGGAACGGATCTGGTCCAGCAGCCGCGGCGTGAAGCAGGGCCGCTCGGTATGATTGAACATGCACCACAGGGCGCCCTGATCGGCTTCGAATCGGACCGTCAGCTCGGTGAACTCCGCGTGCAGCGCGCCGAGGTTCAGTCGGCGGGCCGGTGTCGGCCAGGTCCCCATGCGCCGGCGTGCCCGGCTGCCCTCCAGGTGAGCGATCTTGTCAGACATCGGGAGCGCTGGGGTGACGGTGATCACGCCAGCTGGTGCAGACAATTCGTTCGCATATTGCCATGATTGCCTCTCAACGTTCTTCTGGGTTGGTTCGACTCGCGTCCCGTACCGACCCTGGCGCGAGGAGGTCGCGCCGCGGGCACCTACGGGCTTCTCAGGTTGGTGATAAGACTTGAAAACAGAGCCGGCAATTGTAGA
>CAVWCI010000055.1:0-79179 GCA_963753315.1 uncultured Alphaproteobacteria bacterium | reverse complement strand
GGCACCGAGTGCACCATGTATCCAGCCGTCATCCACGACTATCGCCGTCCGAGGTCCGTCCAGGAGGCAGTGAAAGTGATCGCCGACGGCGGCGCCGACGCGTTCTTCATCGCCGGCGGCCAGAGCCTGATGCAGGCGCTCAAGGCGCGGCTGGTGCAGCCGCACGGCTGATCGATCTCCAGGACATCGCCGAACTGAAGGGCGTGAGGTTCGACGGCAAGCTCACGATTGGCGCCATGACCCGCTACGTCGAGCTCGCGGCCGAGACCGCCTGGCCCCGGCCTACGCGGCGCTGATCGATGCTGCCCTCCACGTCGGGGATCGCCAGGTCCGCAATCGCGGCACGATCGGCGGCAGCATCTGCTGGAACTACATCGCCGCCTGCATGCCGGCGGTCGTGCTCACCCTCGACGCCACCATGAACCTGATCTCGGGCAGCGGCGGGACGCGGCCTGCGGGCCCACGAGTTCATCGGCGCGCCCTCGAGACCGCCCGTCGAGGATGACGAGCTGCTGGTCTCGCTGAGCTGCCCGGACCGCCCGCCAATACCGGCAGCGCATACCCGAAATGGTCGCTCGTCAGCGACGGCCTCCCAGTGATCGGCGCCTGTGTCTACGTTGAGCCGATGGCTGGGCGCTGCTCCAGGCGCGGATCGGTTTCGGCGGCCTCGCGACCGGGCCCAGGCGCTCTCCGGCGGCGGAAGCGCAGCTGGTCGGGTGCAAGGTCGGCGACGAGAAGGCGGTTTCCCGGGCCATGGCGGCCGCCGCAGGAGCTCGAGACCCAGGGCGACCTTTGGGCCGACCCGGCCTACCGCTCGCATCTGATCCGGACTCTGGGCGCCAGAGATGGCGTCCACCGCCCTGCTCCGCGCTTCCGGTCAATCCGCAACCACCTGAGCCCGAGGAGCCCCCTGTCGTGAGCACCCAGACCGTCCAATCACCATCAATGGCGAGGTCTTTGAAGAGACCGTGCCGATCCGCATGCTGCTCACGGACTTTATTCGCGACCGCGCCGGCCTGACCGGCACCCATGTCGGTTCACCTACGAAGGCGTGTGTGGCGCCTGTACGGCGCACATCGACGGCAGGCGGTGAAGAGCTGCCTGATGCTCGCCGTGCAGGCCGACGGCCGCGCCGTGACCACGGTCAAGGGGTCGGCCAGGGACGGCAAGCTCAGCCCGCTGCAAAAGTCGTTCAACGAGCACCACGCCTTGCAGTGCGGCTACTGTACGCCCGGGATCCTGATGAACATGGCCGAGTTCATCGACAAGCATCCGCACCCGACCGACGAGGAGATCCGCCACGCGCTGATCGGCAACCTGTGCCGATGCACCGGCTACGTGCACATCGTTGATGCGGTTCGGGACGCGGCGAAGCAGAGGGCAGGCGGGTGAGCGGGCGCCGGCCCGGCGCTTAGCGACGGAACAGGTCTTTCCGGGGAGCGAACAGATGGACCACCCGATGGACACGGGCGCCGCCGACGGCTGGTTCGGCGCGAAGTTCAATCGCAAAGAGGATCAGCGGCTGCTCACCGGTCGGGGCCGCTACATCGCCGACATCGTGGTGCCAGGCATGCTGCACCTGGTGTTCGTGCGCAGCCAGGTGGCTCATGCCCAGATCAAATGCATCGACACGAGCAAGGCGAAAGCCATGCCCGGCGTCGTCGCGGTGATCACCGGCGAGGACATCAAGGATCAGATCGCGCCGCTGCCGCAGGCGGTCGTGGTCCCCAACATGCCCGCAAAGTACCCGACCCATTGGCCGCTCTCGGTCGGCAAGGTCCGCTTCCATGGCGATGCGCTCGCGGCCGTCGTCGCGCGCGACAAGTACGTGGCCGAGGATGCCGCCGAGGCGATCGAGGTCGACTACGAGGAGCTGCCCTATGTCGGCGATCCCGAGGCGGCGCTCAAGCCGGGCTCGCCGATCGTCCATGAGGGCTGGGACAACAACCTGATCTTCGAGATGACGTTCACCGGCGGCGCCACGCCGGAAGATCAGGGAAAAAACGATGCCAAGGTGCAGCAGGCGTTCAACTCGGCCGACTTGTCGTCCGCGAACGCTTCCGTTGTCACCGGTGCGGCGTCACGCCGATGGAAACCCGCGGCGCGCTCTGTCTGTGGGACGACGCCGACGGCCTGACCGCCTACGTCACCACCCAGCGGCCGCACATCGACCGCCTGGCTCTCTCGGACATCCTCGAACATCCCGGCGGAGAAGGTCCGCGTCATTGCGCCGCGCGACCAGGGCGGCGGCTTCGGGGTCAAGGCCCCCTTCTACCGTGAGCCGATCATCGTCGCCTACATGGCGCAAAGGCTCGGTCGACCGATGCGCTGGATCGAGTCGCGCCAGGAGCACCTGATGGCGGTGAGCCAGGAGCGCGACCAGATCCACGACCTCGAGGTCGCGGCTACCAAGGACGGGCGACTGCTCGCGCTGCGCGATCGCGGCATCGGCGACTGCGGCGACGGCTGCGAGGGCGTCTACTGGGGCTTCCTGATGCCGTTCCTCGGCGCCGTCGAGCTCCCGAACGCCTACGCCTGGCCGATCGGGGACGTGAAGATCAAGGTCGCCTGCACCAACAAGTCGGCGCTGAGCCCGGCGCGCGCTTTCGGCGAGTTTCCGACCCGTTTTGCGATCGAGCGCGCGATCGACATGGTGGCCCGTGCCTGCAATCTCGAGCCGGCCGAGCTGCGGCGCAAGAACCTGGTGAATCGCTGCCGCACACCTCGATCACCGGCGAGTATTTCGACAGCGGCGATTTCGTGAAGGTGTTCGACAACCTCATGGCGCGGGTCGACCTCGCCGGGTTCCGCAAGGAGCAGGCCGACGCCCGCAAGCAGGGCCGCCACCTCGGCATCGGCTTCGCGGTCGGCGTCGAGCTCTCGGGCGTCGCCTCGGAGCTCCTGGTGCCGATGGAGAACCAACCGGGTTACGGCGCCGCGACCGTGCGCCTCGACCCGCGCGGCAAGGCGCTGGTCTTCGAGGGCGACGCCCCGGGCGGCCAGGGGCACGAGACGACGGTCGCGCAGGTCGTCGCCTACGCCTTCGGCATCCATCCGAACGACGTCGTGGTCCAGACCGGCGACACCGGCACGACGCCGTTCGGCTCGGGCACGATCGGCGCCCGCGCGGCTCCTATTTCGTCAGCGCCGCCTATCAGGCCTGCACCGAGCTGAGGCGCAAGATCGCGACGGTCATGGCGCATGACCTGGAGCTCGGCGAGGTCGATCCGGACGACTTCGAGTTCAAGGACGGCGAGGTCGTCTACAAGCGCACGCCGAATGCCCGCAAGACGTTTCGCGAGATGGTCGAGCGCATCATCATGGCGCCGATCAACCTGCCGCCAGGCGTCAGCGGCGGCCTGGAGCAGACCTCGTTCTTCGAGGCCGAGAAGCCGATGATCTGTTTCAACGCCGACTGCTGCAAGGTCGAAGTCGACATCAATACCGGCCAATGGAAGATCCTGAGCTGGACCACCTCGGAGGACGTCGGTCGCATCATCAACCCGCAGATCGTCGCCGGCCAGATGCACGGCGCGATCGTGCAGGGCATCTCGAATGCCTGCTTTGAGGAGTTCGTGTACGCGGACAACGGCCAGCAGCTGACCGCGGATTTTGAGAACTACAAGCTCGCGACCGCCGCGGACGTTCCTCACATCGAGGTGACGCATGCGCCCACGCCTTGTCCCCATACCCCGCTCGGCAGCCGGGGCATCGGCGAGGGGCGGCCGAGTGCGATCCCAGGGGCGTTGTCGAATGCGATCTGCGATGCGCTGGGCCCCTTCGGGATCGAGATCACGGAGCTGCCGCTGCGGCCCGACAAGATCTGGCACATGATCCAGCACGCGAGGTCCGGCGCCGCGGCCGAGTAGCCCCGGATGAAAAGGATGAAGTGGCTGAGCCCGCAAGAACAGGAGGACAGCGATGACATCT
This sequence comes from uncultured Alphaproteobacteria bacterium, assembly GCA_963753315.1. Taxonomy (GTDB): domain Bacteria; phylum Pseudomonadota; class Alphaproteobacteria; order Geminicoccales; family Geminicoccaceae; genus DASUGG01. The sequence goes on along the minus strand of CAVWCI010000055.1, from coordinate 75,249 downwards.
GAACAGTACACCGTTGAGCGTATGCTCAAGAGCCGGGTGGCACGTCGCAAGGAGCTCACCGCCTTTCCGGAATCGTTCGTCGATACCGTGATCCCGCGCTACCGCCGAAAGCTTTACAGCATCATCGGCAAGAGCGTGTTCGAGGACCCGGCGATGCGACCAGCGATCACGGTCCAGCATCCCTTCAGTTTCAGCCTGATCGAGGTCGAGCCGGGCAACGGTGCCGGGCTGCATTCCCACACCACGGAAGAAGTCTTCATGCCGATCGATGGCAAGCTGGCGGTGTTCTGGGGCGAGCAGGGCGAGAACGAGGTCGAGCTCGGTCCGCTCGACACCATCACCGTGCCGATCGGCGTCATGCGCGGTTTCCGCAACGCCGACCGCAAGACGATCCAGGTGATCGCAATTGTCGGCGGCGATGACGGAGGCCGTCTTACGTGGCACCCGGAGTTGATCGAGGAAGCGAAAGAGCATGGAGGCCAGCTGGACACGAGCGGGTATCTGGCTGGGAAAGAGAAAGTGAAAGCATAGCGAAATGGGCTAGATCGCGGAGAAGAAGGCGGCTGCCTGGCGTTGCCGATCTGGCGAAGGCGAAAGCCCTATTCACCGCGGGCTAGCAACCGAGCGCCTTCACATGAGCATGGCAACAGTCTCGTGCGGGCAAATCGATAAGTCCGCGGGCACGTCCCACGGTGGCTGTCGGGTGAGGTCGTCAAGCTCTTGAGGGGTCAGGGGTTGACTGAAAAGGAATCCCTGCGCCTCGTCACAGCGTTCGTCCCGCAGGAACTCCAGCTGAGCGGCGGTCTCGACGCCTTCAGCGCAGACCCGCATCCCAAGATTGTGGGCCAGCGTCAGGATGGAGCGAATGATGAATTCCGCATGGGCTTGGATGCCGAGGCGCTGCACGAATGATCGGTCGATCTTGATCTTGTCGAACTCGAACCTGAGGAGGTAGCTGAGGCTTCCATAGCCCGTGCCGAAATCATCCAGTGAGAGACAGACACCGAGACGTCTGAGCTCGCGAAGCGTCGCCAGCGATTGGTCGGTGTTCTCGAGCAGCACGCTTTCGGTCACCTCGAGCTCGAGGCGATCCGGGCTGAGCCTGGTCCGTTCGAGAATTCGGTGGACCGACGCGACAAACTGCGCACTCCTGAATTGGATCGGCGAGATGTTCACCGCCACGGTAATCCTGGACCTTGCGCTTGCCCAGGTGCAGGCTCTCGTCAGAATCCAGTCACCCAGGGGTGTGATCAGGCCGGTTTCTTCCGCGGCTGGGATAAAATGGGCCGGAAGTAAGATACCGCGCTCACGATGCTCCCATCTGACCAGAGCCTCAACCCCGTCCATCGAAGATTGGGTGAGGTCGATGCGTGGTTGATACAATAGAGAGAACTCTCGAGTTCTGATCGCATTCTGTAGTTCGCGTTCCAGGTTTTTTCGATGCTTCAGCAAATCTTCTATCTTACTATCATAAAAGCACAACGTGTTACGACCGCTCGCCTTAGCTTGTAGCAACGCAACGTCAGCATTCCGCAGGATCGTGTTCAATGAATTGCCATCTCTGGGAAGAAGGGCTATGCCAATGCTTATAGTGACTACCAATTGCTCCTCGTCGAGCTGAAAGGGACGTTGGAAATCATGGAGCAGACGTCGGCAGAGAATTCTGAACCTCGGTGGCGTGCCCGAGCCCGACATGCAAGACGACAAACTCGTCGCCACCAAGTCGGGCGACCGTATCGCTCTTGCGCACATTCGCCCGCAGCCGCTCGCCCACCGCGCGGAGGAGGCGATCACCGACATCGTGGCCGAGACTATCGTTGATTTCCTTGAAGCGATCGAGGTCGATGTACAGGACAGCAGCAGAACCACCGCGCTCCGCGATGTCGTGGATCGCCCGATGCAAGCGGTCTGTCAGAAGAACTCGGTTTGGCAGCTCGGTCAGCGAGCTCGTGGAGAGCGAGGAAGCTGACCCGTCGCTGCGCCTCGACCTCTGCCGTGATATCGCTTGCCGTTCCCCTGTTCCCGACGTGACGCCCTGCTTTGTCCCGAACCGCCGCGCCGGCTAGCCTGAGCGTCCGACGGCGGCCGATCCCATCCACGTATGTGCAAAGCACGATGCGCGAGCCTCGAGCGGAGGTATCCGTCGCCGCCAACGAAGCGAAATCGTAGCCTTCATGCGTGCTGAGCACGTCCTGCAGCCGGTGCCCCAGAACCTCCGCGACGGGGATGCCCATTGCCTCGGAGAAGCGCGCCGACAGGAACGTGCAGCGAAACTCGGTGTCGGTCTCCCAAATCCAATCCGAGGTGGTGTTTGCGACATCGCGGAAGCGGGCTTCGCTGGCTTGGAGCGCATCACTCGCGCGCTTGGTGTAGACAAGAATTCGATACGCTCCAAGGAGCAGCGCCGCGAGCGCGAGCCCCAGAACCGGGAGCATATCCAGGAGCGTGGCGGAGCCCGGTTGGGCCGGTTGCCAGACCAGGTCGGCGAGATGATGGCCATCGGCCGCGCGAAGTCGCAGTACGCCCGCCGTCTGGGGCTGCGCGGCTTTGGGCGCTACGAGCTTCAGATCAGCCACACGCAGGATGGGCAGGGCGTCGTCAAGATACGAGGCGTCAAGTCGCTTCGCGACCAGGAGCAAATTCCGCTGACCGCGAGGGGTCACAACAGTAGCGTCGTCTTCTGGCGTCAGAGCGCAGATGGCCGCAATGGCCACTCGTCCGTCGACGTCGATCAGGCCGCTGGCCGGCCGGGGCTCTTCGTTCGAGCCGGCCAGCGCGCGGTTGATGAGCTCCGGCAAGCCATGTCCGATCAGCGATTTGGCCTCAGCCTTGACCCGCTTCCCGTCGATCGCAGCGTAGATCGTACGGCCCTTTGGATCCATGACCACACTTAACTCGAGCCCGAAGGTCGAATATAGGTAACCTCCTAGAGTTCTGTCCGCCCAGTCGGCATTGAACTCCAACTGCAAATAGCGAACAGCGTCGTTCCACCAAGAATAATCCTTGGTGATACGACTGATCATTCGAGAGCGACTTTTCAGGTACTCTGAAATGGCCGCGACCGATGCGTCACGGCTTTGTCGGTCCTGCTCACGTACGCTGTACCAAACAAAGAGGCCCGAAATGACGAGGGCTAAAGTGACAAGCATCCCAATTGGTAGCAAGAATGACGCGCCAAAGCGCGGGCTGCGGGGCTCTGCGGCGCAAATCTCCAGCATGAATGCAGCCCGGCTCCACGGTTCGGCGACGCCCACAGGCGATGTATAGCCCGATACGAGAGTCTGTCAAGATCTATGAAACTATAGGTCTATGCGCCTATCAGATAAGCAAGTAGAAACTCGGGCGGCGGCGCTGCTGACAGCGGCTGCTGCGGGGGCGCTGACGCCCGGCGAGGCTGGCGAGCTCGCCAGCCTAGTCTGGCGGCGCTCGAAGCGCAGCACGAGGGCGCGGAACCCGGCAGGTAAGTCGTCAGGATCGAGCTGTGCTACCATACGATCCTGACGCCTCATAGGTTCTGGCCGATGAGGGTTGCGCCCAGGACCAGCATGAGCGCGAGTAAGGCGATGCCGGCGACGGGCCAGCGCTGCAGGACGATCTCGGCACGCGCCAGCGGCACGCCCCACCTCGGCGCAGCGCGCGCAGCGCGCTCGACAAGGACACCGGCCAGCGCTGCAGCACGCTCTCGGCGCGCGCCAGCGGCTCGCCCCAGGCCGGAGCCGGCCGCGCGGCGCGCTGGGCGATCACCACGATGTCGCCCTCGGGCACCTGCGGCAGGCGGTCGCCCCAGCGGCGCAGGAGGGCGGCGAGTGCGCCGCCGAGCAGCACCGGCCAGAGGGCGGCCCACAGCGCTGCCGGCGCAAGCGCTTCGGCCAGGCTGCCGATGCCGGCGCTGAAAAAGAGCATCCAGGGCACCGCGACGGCAGCGAAGGCCATCGCCAGCCACGGCAGGACCAGGCCTGCCGGCGCCGTCCCGTCGCCGGCAACGGCCGCCAGGCGCAGACGCTGCAGGAAGTGCAGCATCAGCAGCGTGCTGCCGGCGCCGGCCAGGGTCGCGAGCAGACCCACGCGCCCTCGCCGAGCGTGTCCTTCACCGCGAGCTTCGCCAGAAAGCCGCCGGTGAGCGGCAGGCCGCCGAAGCCGAGCGCCAGCACCGCCGCCGGCAGCAGCACCGGCCAGAGGCGCCGCCGCCGGTCGCGGCGACGACGCCGACCGCGAGGAACAGGGCCCCCTTGGCCAGGACGTGGTGCGCCGCATAGAAGGCCGCCGCCATGCCGGCGCCGTCGCCCGCCGCCAGGCCCATGCCGAGCACCGCGGCGACGAGCCCCATCTGGCTCACGCTCGAGTAGGCCAGCACGGTCTTCGGGTTGTGTCTGCGTGATGCCGCAGCGCGACGCCGCAATACGCGGTCAGGAGGCCCGAGCGCGGCGAGCGTGCCGCCCCAGTCCGGCAGCGCGGCCTCGACCGGCAGGAAGCGGATCAGCCCGATCACGCCCGCCTTGACGATCACGCCGCTGAGCACCGCCGAGGCCGGCATGGGCGCCGCCGGGTGGGCGAGCGGCAGCCAGACATGCAGCGGCACGAGCCCCATTTTCAGGCCGAAACCCGCGATCAGCAGGGCAAGCGTCAGGTCGCGCCAGGGCGAGGCCGGCAGCACCGCGACGACCTCGCGGATCGCGAGGCTCTCGCCCGGGATCGCGGCCGCCAGCAGCGCGAAGGCGATCAGCAGGCAGATCTCGCCGAGCACCGCCAGGACCAGGTAGATCTCGCCCGCCCGCCGCGGCATGCGGCGTGCCGTCGTGCACGACGAGGCCCCAGGCGGCGAGGCTGACCAGCCCGAAGGTCAGATAGAAGCTCGCCATGTCGGCGGCGATGAAGACGCCGAGGCTGCCGGTGAGCGTCAGGAGCCACCAGACCGCGAAGCGGCCGCGGCCCGGCGCCGGCCATATAGGCTCCAGGCGTAGAGCCCCGCAGCGCTCCAGAGCAGGGCCGCGACGCCTAGCAGCAGCGCGGCCGGCGGCTCGAGCGCCAGCGTGATCTGCAGCCGCGCCTGGTCGAGCACCAGCGGCGGGCCGTCGGCGGCCAGCAGTGCCGCCGCGAGCGCCGGCAGCGGTGCCAGGCCCAGCAGGTCCGGCATGCGCGCGCGCAGGCGCGGCGAGACGCAGGCCAGCAGCATGGCGGCCGGCACGGCCAGCGTGGCGACGAGCAGGATCTGGGCTGTCATCAGGCGCCGCCCGCGCTCATGGTGCGATCGCCCGGATCGAGCCGGCCGATCTGCAGCAGGCCGAAGGAGGCGAACGGCAGCAGGCCCAGCGCCATCGAGACCAGTGGCGAGCGCCAGGACCACCATCTCGCGGCCGCGCGCCACCGGCGCGCAGGACGGCGCGCTGATCGCCGGCGCGCCATCGCCGGGCCGAGCACGCGGAACAGATAGCCGCCGGTGAGCAGTCCGCCCGTCACGATCACGAGGCCCCACCACCACTGGCCGCCGTCGATCGCCGCGCTCAGCAGCAGCCATTTCGCGACGAAGCCGCCGCTCGGCGGCAGCCCCATCAGCGACAGCCCGCCGAGCCCGAACGCCAGCACGGTCATCGGCAGCGCCCGGCCGATGCCGGCGAGCCCGGCGATGCGGTCGTGGCCGAGCGCCTGGGCGATCAGGCCCGCGGCCATGAACATCGCGGCCTTGGCGCAGGCATGCGAGATCGCCTGGAGGATGCCGCCGGTCCAGGCGCCCATGCCCGCAATCTGGGCCGCGGCGCTCGTGGCGAGCGGAAACATCAGGAACAGGTAGCCGATCTGGGCGACGGTGGAGTAGGCGACCAGCAGCTTGAGGCGGGCCTGCTGCAGCGCCAGCACGCTGCCGAACACGATCGCCGCCGCGCCCGAGCGTCGCCAGGATCTGCATCGCCGCCTGGCTCGGCAGGCCGGGCATGACGTCGAACCACAGCCGCACGATGATCAGGAAGGAGCCCTTGACCACGAGGGACGAGAGCACGGCGCTGGCCGGCGCCGGGGCGCCGGCATGGGCGGGCGGCAGCCACAGATGCAGCGGGAACAGCGCGGTCTTGGCGAGCAGCCCCGCCGTCATCAGGGAGGCCGCGGCCAGGGTCGCAGGCTCGGCGCGGACCAGGCCCGAGAGCAGCACGATGTCGAGCGTGCCGTAGGCGCCGTACATCAGCGCCACGCCGAGCAGATAGAGCACCGAGCCGAGCAGCGCGAACAGCAGGTAGCGAAGTGCTGCCCGCAGCGTCTCGGCGCGCCCGTCGAGGCAGACCAGCGGCACGGCGGAGAAGGTCAAGAGCTCCAGCGCGACGAAGAGGTTGAACAGGTCGTCGCCGAGCAGCACGGCGTTCAGGGCCGCCCAGACCCCGAGCAGCAGCGTCCAGAACGCGAGCGGCGCGCGCGCTTCCGGCAGATCCGGCGGCGTGCTTGAACTCCGCCCGCGCGAACAGCCCGGTGGCGCCGATCACCACGGCCGTGGTCAGCAGCATCGCCGCCGAGAGCCCGTCGGCGCGCAGCGCCAGGCCGAGCGGCGGCGCCCAGCCGCCGACGACGTAGACCAGCGCGGCATCGGCGCGCAGGACGCCGGCGGCGATCGCCAGCGCGAGCGCGAGACCGACCGGCATCAGCGCCAGGGCGATGCGCTCGGCCTGACGCCCGCCGAGCGCCAGTCGCCAGCAGCAGGCCTGCGACCGGCAGGACGAGCGCCAGCACCAGGAGGAAGCCGCCCGGCGTGGAGGCCGCCACGGCATCCGGCATCAGGCCGGGCCGTCGGCCGCCGGCGGCGGCGCATCGGGATGCAGGGTGGCCTGGCCGGCCTTCTGCGTGCAGCCGCAAGAGCAGTGCTGACCGCCAGCGCCGAGCCCGCGAAGGCGACGACGATGCCGGTGATCACGAGCGCCTGCGGGATCGGATCGCCGCCCAGCCCGGCGGCGGCGCCGCGCCGGGCGATCACGCCGAACAGCAGGAACACGCCGCTGCCGAGCAGGTTGAAGGCGAGGATCTTGCGCAGCGGCTCGGGGTGGACGATCAGGCCGTACAGGCCGAGGCCCACCAGCGCCGCGCCGGCGAGGCCGAACAGCTCGCTCATCGCGGCGGCGCCCGTTCCGGCGGGCCTGCCACCAGGAGGCCGAGCGTCGCCGCGATGGAGAGCACCAGCGCCACCTCGATGACGATGATCAGCGGCTTGGCCCAGGCCACCGGATAGGCCAGGAAGGCATCGGCGATGACGAAGCCGGCAAGGCCGATCGCGAGGAACAGGGCGGGGCCGCCAACCACCGCCAGCCGCAGCCAGCGGCTGCTCACCGCGGGTGGTGCCGCGAGCCCGGCCATCATGGCGAGGAGCCACATCGCCGCCAGCAGCGCGCCGCCCTGGAAGGCGCCGCCGGGCTCGTCCGCCCCGGCCCAGAGCAGATAGATGCCGATCACGATCCCGACCGGCGGCAGCAGCCGGGCGAGGAAGACCAGCGCGTCGTCGCGCCGCGCCGGCTGCCGCGGCCCCGGAATGCCGCCCCAGGCGCCATCGGCCGCGAGCGACCACACGCCGATCAGGGCAAGCACCAGCACGACCTTCTCGAGCAGCGTGTCGAGCGCGCGGTAGGCCATCAGGACGCCGTTGACGGGATTGCCGAGACCGGTCGCCGGCAGGCTCGCCAGCGCCTGCGGCGCCAGCGTCGGGGCGGGATCGGGCAGCAGCAGCACGACGGCCGCGAGCGCCGCGGCGACGGTTGCGCAGAGCGCCCCGGCGGCGAGGCGCAAGGGTGCGGAGGGCCAATCGTCCGGCGCGGCCGCGACGCCGCGCAGGCGCGCGGCGGCGCCGAGCAGCAGCACGCCGGTGACGCCGCCGCCGATCGCCGCCTCGGTCAGCGCCACGTCCGGCGCCGCGAGGCGCACCCAGACCAGCGCCAGCAGCAGGCCGTAGGCGACGAAGCCCACGACCGCGGCAAACGCCTCGCGCGCGGCGATCGTCCAGCCGGCCACGCCCAGGACGGTCGCGACGAGGATCGCGTCGAACGCCAGGCGACGTCATGGCGATGGTCCGGCCCGGCGGGCGACGCGCGCGATAAGCTGGCCGACCGTGGCGCCCGCCAGCAGCACCAGCAGCCAGACGACGATCAGCTTGAGCGCGCCGAGCGGCCAGTCGACCTGCGGCAGCAGCCCCAGCACGACGAGGCCGAGGCCGAGATTGTCGGCCTTGGTCAGCGCATGCAGGCGGGTCAGCGGGTCGGGGAAGCGCAGCAGGCCGACGGTGCCGGCGAGAAAGAAGAAGGCGCCGGCCGCGATCGCGAGCAGCGAGAGGAGATCGACGAGGATCATCGGCCGCCCGTCGCGCCGGGGTCGTCCGGGTCCGCCGCGCCGCAGGCGAAAGCGGCCGAGGCGAAGGCCGCGAGCAGCGCCAGCGCCAGGGCGACGTCGATCGCGGCGTCCATGCCGGTCGCCGCGGCGATCAGCAGCAGGGTCGCGATCCCGCCGGTGCCGAGCAGCTGCGCCGCCATGATGCGGTCGGCGAGCGTCGGTCCGCGCAGGATGCGCACCAGGCCGAGCGCCACCATGATCAGCACGAAACAGGCGGCGGCGAGCAGCAGGTCAGCCATCGCCGATGCCCGCGGCCGCGCGGAAGGCCGCCTCTTCGGCCCGCACCTGCGCCGGCACGTCCTGGCCGACATCGAGGCAGTGAATGGAGAGCGTGCCATCGCGCTCCGAGCCGGCCACCAGCGTCCCCGGCAGCAGGCTCGAGAAGGCGCAAAAGGCGCTCCGCGCCGGGCCTGGCGCGAGGCGCAGCGGACAGCTCAGGAAGCCCGGTCGCAGCGGCAGGGCCGGAGCGAGCGCGCGCCGCGCGACGTCGGCTCCGGCCAGGGCGGACTGCCAGAGGAAGCGCGCAACGAGCCTGGCCGAAGCGCGCGCCCGCGGCCAGCGCGCGGCGGGCGGCAGCAGACGAAGGCTCGCCCAGCTGGCCGCGGCTGCGGTGGCGGCACCCACCAGCAGATCGGCGACCCCGATGCTGGAGACGGCCAGCCAGAGGCCGAAGAATCCCAGCCATCGCGCGATTGCTGCGCCCGCCGCATCGCAGCGTCGGCCCGCCTGCTCACGATGCCGTCGAGGATCGCGCCGAGGCCGCGTGCGCGTCGGCGGCGGCCTCCTTGCCGCGGAACCAGGTCACGTACACGGTCGGCAGGAAGACCAGGGTCAGCATGGTCGCGACCAGGAGGCCGCCCATGATGGCGAACGCCATCGGCCCCCAGAACACGGTCGGCGCGATCGGGATCAGGCCGAGGACGGTCGAGATCGCGGTCAGCGACATCGGCCGCAGGCGCGAGCTGCTGGCGCTCACCACCGCGTCCCAGACATTGCGGCCCTCCTCGCGATCGGCGTCGATCTGGGTGATCAGGATGACGGCGTTCTTGGCGATCATGCCGATCAGGGCGAGGATGCCGAGGATCGCGACGAAGCCCATCGGCCGGCCGGAGACCAGCAGCGCCGCGACGACGCCGATCAGGCCGAGCGGCAGGATCGCCAGCACCATGAACAGCCGCTGGAAGCTCTGCAGGTGGAACATCAGGACCGTCAGCATGATCAGCAGCATCAGCGGCACCACGGCGAACACCGAGGCCTGTGACTTTGCGCTCTCCTCGGCGATGCCGCCGACCACGACCGCGTAGCCCTGCGGCAGGCCTGCGGCCAGCTCGGCGATGGCCGGCGCGAGATCATCGATGACGGTCTCCGGCAGGACGCCCGGCGCGACGTCGGCGCGCACGGTGAGCGTCGGCACCCGATCGCGACGCCAGACCAGCGGATATTCCTGGCCGTAGGCGAAGGTCGCGAACTGGCCGAGCGCTACCGTGCGGCCGCCCGGCAGCGGCACCTGCAGGGTGCGCAGCGTGCCGAGCGAGAGGCGCTCCTCCTCGGTCGCCCGGGCGAGCACGTCGATCAGGTAGATGTCGTCGCGCATCTGCGTGACGGCGGCGCCGGTGATGGCGGCATTCAGCACGGCGGCGAGCGACTGCGAGCTGAGGCCGAGCCGGCGCGCCTCGTCCTGGTCGATCTCGATGCGCACCTGGCGGGCCGGCTCGTTCCAGTCGAAATTGATGCGCCGGGTGTCCGGGCTGGTCGCCATCACCTGGGCGAGGCCGAGCGCGATCTCCCGCACCTGGTCCATGTCCGGGCCGCTGACGCGATACTGCACCGGCCAGCCGACCGGCGGCCCGAGCTCGAGCGGATAGGTCCGGGCGACCGCGCCCGGAAAGTCCTCGGCCAGCACCTGCTCCAGCTTCGTCTGCAGCCGGTCGCGCGCGTCGACGTCCTTGGCGACGATCACCGCCTGCGTGAAGAACTCGTTCGCCCCCTGGACGTCCAGCGGCAGGTAGAAGCGGATCGCGCCTCGGCCGACATAGGTGCTCCAGCGCTCGACGTCCGCGTCGCCCTCGAGCACGGCATCGAGCCGTTCGGCCACCGTCTCGCTGGCATAGATCGAGGCGTTGTGCGGCAGGGTCAGATCGACCACCAGCTCGGGCCGGTCGGAGGCCGGGAAGAACTGCTGCGGCACGAAGCGGATGGCGAACAGCGCCGCGCCGAACAGGCCGATGGTGACCGCAATTGTGAGCCAGCGCGCGCGCATCGCGCCGATCAGCAGGCCGCTGTACAGCCGCATGACGCGCCCTTGCTCCTGCGGGCCCTGCTCCTTGGGCGCCTTCAGCACCGTCATGCCGATCAGGGGCGCGAACATCACGGCGACGAACCAGGACACGATCAGCGAGATGCCCACGACCGCGAAGATCGAGAAGGTGTACTCGCCGGCCGCGCTGGCGGCGAAGCCGATCGGCACGAAGCCAGCGATCGTGACCAGCGTGCCGGTCAGCATCGGCGCTGCCAGCGTGCGGTAGGCGAAGGTCGCGGCATCCTCCATGCTGTCGCCGGCGGCGAGCCGCCGGATCATGGCGTCGACCGTGGTCATGGCGTCGTCGACCAGGAGCGTGAGCGCGATGATCAGGGCGCCGAGCGAGATGCGCTGCAGGTCGATGTCGAAGAAGTCCATGATCGGGAAGACGATCGCCAGCGTGAGCGGGATCGACAGCGCCACCACCGCGCCCGGGCGGACACCGAGGGCGACGAAGCTCGCGGCGATGATGATCAGGATCGCCTGCCACAAGGAGGTCGTGAACTCGTTGATCGCGAGGTCGACCGTGACCGCCTGGTCGGCGACCAGGGTGCGGCTCGATGCCGATCGGCAGCCCGGCCTGGATCTCGGCCATCGCCCGCTCGATGTTCTGGCCGAGCGCCAGGATGTCGCCGCCTTCCTGCATCGCGATGCCGAGCCCGATCGCGGGCTCGCCGTTGACCCGGAACATCGGTTGCGGCGGATCGGCATAGCCGCGGCGGACCTCGGCGATGTCGCCGAGACGGACGGTACGATCGCCGACCGCGAAGTTGACGTTCAGGATGTCGAGCTCGGAATCGAACGCGCCCGAGACCCGCAGCGACAGCCGCTCCTCGCCGGTCTGCAGGACGCCGGCGGGCCGCACCGCGTTCTGCGCCTGCAGGGCGGCGATCAGCGCCGGATAGTCGAGGCCGAGCGCTGCCAGGCGCTGGGTCGAGAACTCGAGAAAGACCTGCTCGTCCTGGGCGCCGATGATCTCGATCTTCGAGACGTCGGGCACCAGCAGCAGGCGCGAGCGCGCATCCTCGACGAAATCGCGCAGCTCGCGATGGGTGAAGCCGTCGGCGGTGAAGCCGTAGATGATGCCGAAGACGTCGCCGAACTCGTCGTTGAAGCCGGGGCCGACGACCCCGGTCGGCAACGTGGAGCGGATGTCGCCGACCTTCTTGCGCACGTCGTACCAGCGATCCGGCACCTCGCCAGCCGGCGTGTCGCCGCGCAGATTGACGAAGATCGTGGTGATGCCGGGACGGGTGTAGCTGGTGAGGAAGTCGAGGCCTTGCACCTCCTGGATCTTGCGCTCGATGCGCTCGGTCACCTGCAGGACGGTGTCCTCGAGCGTGGCGCCGGGCCAGGCGGCCTGCACCACCATGGTGCGGAAGGTGAAGGCCGGGTCCTCGTTGCGGCCGAGGCCAAAGAAGGCGAGGCTGCCGGCGACCACGGCGGCGATCATGAAATAGACGATGAGCGGGCGGCGCCTGACGGCCCACTCCGAGAGATTGGGGCCGATCATCGCGGCTCGCCCAGGAGGCGGACCTTCTGGCCGGGTCGCAGCGTCTGCACGCCCGCGGTCACCACGACATCACCGGTCTCGAGGCCCTGCGCGACCAGGACGCGGGCCGGATCGTGGCGCAGCACCTCGATGTTGCGCAGCGCGACCGTCTCGCTCGCCGGATCGACGATCCAGACCGCGGCCTGCCCGTCGGCCTGGGTCAGCGCCGAGGCCGGCACCTCGATGCCGCCGGCACCGCCGACCTGCATGCGCCCGGTCACGGTCGAGCCGAGCCGCATGGCGGCCGGCGGATCGGCGAGCCCGACCTTGACCTCGAAGGTCCCGGTCACCGCGTCGGCGCGCGGCGCCACCTCGCGAACCCGGCCGATCGCGCTCACCGCGGGGTCCGTGGTCAGGACGACCTCGATCTCGGGATCGGCAGGGGCCAGGTCCTTGACCCGCGCCGGCACGTCGAAGACGGCATCGCGGCCGTCCTCGCGGGCGACCTGCACGATCATGCGGCCGGCCTGCACGACCTCGCCGGGCTCGGCGCCGACCGCCGTGACGACGCCGGCCGAGTCCGCGAAGAGCTCGGTATAGCCCACCAGGTTCTCGGCGTTGTAGAGCTGCGCCTGGGCGGCATCCGCGCGCGACTGCGCGGTCTCGAGGGTCTGGCGCGCCTCGTCGTAGCGCACGCGCGTGGTCCAGCCGTCCGCGAGCAGCGCGCTCTGGCGCCCGTAGTTGTTCTGCGCCTCGACCAGCTGGCCCCTGCGCCGCGGCGAGATCGGCCTGCGCGGCGCGCAGCCCGTTCTCCTCGTTCTGCGGATCGAGCCTCGCGACGATCTGGCCCGGCTCGACCTGATCGCCGACATCGACCAGCCGCTCCGTCATCCGGCCGTCGATCCGGAAGGCGAGATTGACCTCCATCTCCGCCTGGACGGTGCCGGTGAGCGACACCATGTCGCCGCCCGCCCGCTCCTCGATCGTGACCACGCGGACCGGCCGCACTTCCGGCGCCGGCGGCTCCTCGGCCTCGCCGCAGGCGGCGAGCAGGGCCAGCAGTGCTGCCGCGCGCAGGGCATTCGCTCTAGCAGGCATGGTCCTCCCGCCCAGCGGGCGTCCAGTTCTTGCTCGAATTCTCGCCGACTGCGTGTGGATGTGCGATAGCGCCGAATCCAGGCGATCCGCAACATCGATCGTCGGTCGCACCGCCGACGCGCACGACCTAGCGCAACGGCAGCAGCAGGGGGACAAGGAAGACGCTGACCACCAGCACGATCAGCGAGAACGGCAGGCCGATGCGCACGAAGTCCCCGAAGGCATAGTTGCCGGGCACCACGACCAGCGTGTTCACGGGCGACGAGACCGGCGTCACGAAGGCGGTCGAGGCGGCCAGCGCGACGATCATCGCGAAGGGATAGGGCGATGCGCCGAGCTCGCCCGCCACGGCCAGCGAGACGGGCGCCATCAGCACCGCGGTCGCCGTGTTGGAGATGAAGAGGCCGAGCGTGGCCGTGATGATGAAGAGGCTTGCGAGCACGATGCGCGGCGAGGCCTCGCCGACCGCAGCGACCAGCGCGTCCGCCGCCAGATCGACGCCGCCGGTCCGCTGCAGCGCGATCGAGAACGGCAGCATGCCGACGATCAGCACGAGCGTCTGCCAGCTGATCGAGCGATAGGCGCTGGGCAGATCGACGCAGCCGAAGAGCCCCATCAGCAGGCAGCCGATCAGGGCGGCCTGGACGTTGGGGACCGCGCCGCTCACCATCAGCCCGACGACGAGCGCGAGAATGGCGAGCGCATGCGGCGCCTTGCCGCCGGCCGGCAGGACCTCGTCGAGCTCGATCGGCGTGCTGAGGACCACCATGCCGGCATCCTCGTTGTGCAGCCTCTCGATGTCCTTCCAGAAACCTACCAGCAGCAGCGTGTCGCCGGTCGCGAGCTTCTCCTCGAGCAGGCCCTGGCCGTGCACCGCCTGGCCGCGCCGCAGGCCGACCACCGTCAGGCCGAGTCACGTCGGATCCTCGCCTCACGCACGGTCTGGCCGACCAGCTGGGATTCGGCGGGGATGATGACCTCGACCATGCCGATGTCCTGGGCGCGGTCGGTCAGATAGCCGCCGTCGCCGCTGAGCGGCAGCGGCTCGACGGCGTAGGCCTGCCGCAGCGCCTCGAACTCGACCTCGGGCGCCCGGGCGTCGATCAGCAGGACGTCGCCGGCCTGCAGTGTGGTCTGCGCCCTGGGACGGATGATCTCCTTCTTGAAACGGTGGCCGCGCTCGATCGCCAGCAGGTCCACGCCGGCGACGCGCAGGGACAGCTCGTCGAGGCGCTTGCCGACCAGCGGCGAGCCGGGCGGCACCCGTGCGCGGTATTCCCGCTCGGCGAGCTGGTAGCGCTCGATCCACTCGCGCAGGCTCGGCCGGCGCCTGACGGCGGCGGTGTCGCTCGTCGCCGCCAGCCAGCGCCGCGCGAACAGCATGTAGACGATGCCGAGGACCAGCACCGGCAGGCCGAAGGGCGTCACGCTGAAGAAGTGGAACCCTTCCGCGCCCTGGCGGACGAGCTCGGCGTTGACCACGAGATTCGGCGCCGTCGCGACCAGCGTCAGCATGCCGCTGATCAGCGCCGCGAAGCTCAGCGGCATCATCAGCCGGCTCGGCGCCAGCCCCATCTTCTGGCAGATCCGCAGGACCACCGGGATGAAGATCGCGACCACGGCGGTCGAGCTCATCATCGAGCCGAGCCCGGCGACCGCCGCCATCAGCAGGACCAGGAGGCGGGTCTCGCTGGTCCCGGCCTTGGCGTTCAGCCAGTCGCCGAGCTGGCGGGCGACGCCGGTGCGCACCAGGCCCTCGCCAATCACGAACAGGGCGGCGATCAGGACGATGTTGCCATCGCTGAAGCCCGCCAGAGCCTCCGGCATCGTGATGACGCCCGTCAACGGCAGCATCACGATCATGATCAGGGCCACGGCATCCATGCGCGGCCGGTTGATCACGAACATCGTCACGGCGGCCGCGAGCAGCAGGAGAACGACGGCCAGATCGACGCTCATCCAGCGGCAGTCGGCCTGCGCGCGGCGGCGCTCATCCCAGCCCCCAGGGCAGACCGAGCAGATACCAGACGACCAGAAGCAGGGTCCACAACACGCACAGCACGAGGATGTACGGCAGCATCAGCGCGATCACCGTGCCGACGCCCGCGTCCTTCTCGTACCGCTGGGCGAAGGTGACGATCATCGCGAAGTAGGCGTTGAGCGGCGTGATCGCGTTCATCGGCGAATCGCCGACCCGGTAGGCGGCGAGCACGGCTTCCGGCTCGACGTTCAGCCGCATCAGAGCGGCACGAAGACGGGCGCGAAGATCGCCCATTTCGGAATTGCGCCGGTGATCACGAGATCGAGCAGGAACACGACGACCACGAAGCCGATCAGCAGCCAGAGCGCGTCGAGGTTGGCGTGCTCCAGGACCTCGGCGAGCGAGACGGCGGCGAGCGTCGCCATGTTCGAGTAGTTGAAGTAGGCCAGGAACTGGCTGATCACGAGCAGCAGCAGGATCAGGCCGCTCAGGCTCGCGATCGCCTTGCTCATCGCGTTCACGACATCGACCGTGCCGGTCATGGTCCGGGCGCCGATGCCGTAAGCGATGCCGCAGGTCAGGAACAGCAGGGCGATCGACACGATCAGGCTGTTCATGAACGGCGAGCTGCCGATGATCGCGCCGGTCTCGGGATTGCGCAGCGGCGCCCCCGGCGGCAGCGTCAGGAGCGCGATGAACGCGACGGTGCCGAGCAGGCCGAACAGGGCGAACCGCAGGCCCCGGTACTCGTCGACCGACAGCCCGCTGTCGCCCTGCAGCGTATAGTCGCCGCGGTACTCCCCCAGGCGCGGCTCCACCATCTTCTCGGTGATCAGCGCGATGACGATGGTCAGCATGACGACGGACGCGATGGAGAACCAGATATTGGCCGCGAGGTCGATCGAGATCGTCGGGTTCACCAGATGAATCGCGTCGTTGGTGATCTCGGTCAGGATGCCGTCGACGGGCACGATCAGGATGTTGACGAGGAAGGCGGCCGCGACCGCGGCGAAGGCCGCGGCCAGGCCGGCGAGCGGATGCCGGCCCACGGTGATGAAGGCAGCGCCCGCGAGCGGGATCAGGACCAGGTAGCCGGCATCGGCCGCGATGCTCGAGAGGATGCCCACGAACACCAGCACGTAGGTGAGCGCGTGCCCCGGCGTGACCACCACGAGCTTGCGGATCAGCGCCTTGACCAGCCCCGCCTCCTCGGCGACGCCGACGCCGACCATGGCGACGATGATCACGCCGACCGCATTGAAGTTCATGAAGTTCTGCACGACCCCGGTGAACATGAACCGGATGCCGTCGACGGTGAGCAGGCTGCGGGCCGCGGTGGTCGCGTCCTCGACCTCGTGCGTCTCCGGGTTGATGACCTGATACGACACGCTCAGGCCGAGCATGTAGAAGACGTGCGAGAGCACGATCACGATGCCGATCAGGATCACGAAGATGATGACCGGATGCGGCACGCGGTTGCCGACGCGCTCGACGACGTCCAGGATCCGCTGCATCGAGGTTGCAGGCGCCGCGCTCATCGCCCGCTCAGCCTGCCAGCGCGTGCAGAATGCGCGCCCAGGAGCGCATGCCGCGGCGGAAGCTCTCCAGCTCGTATTTCTCGTTGGGGCTGTGGATGCGATCGTCCTCCAGCGCGAAGCCCGCGAGCACGACGTCCATGCCGAGCGCATTTTTCAGCTCGTGGGTGACCGGGATCGAGCCGCCGCCGCCGATGAAGACGGCCGGGCGACCCCACTCGGCGGTGAGCGCGTCGCGCGTCTTGGCGAAGGCCGGCGCTTCGATCGGGAAGCGGATCGCCCGCCCGCTGCCGTGCTCGGAAACTCCACCTCGCAGTCGGCCGGCAGACGCGCACGCACGAAATCGCGAAACGCGCTGCGGATGGCATGCGGGTCCTGGTCGAACACCAGGCGGAACGAAATCTTGGCCGAGGCCCTGGACGGGATCACCGTCTTGAAGCCTTCGCCCTGATAGCCGCCACCCATGCCGTTGACCTCGCAGGTCGGCCGCGACCAGGTCATCTCGAGCACGGAGCGGCCACGCTCGCCTGCGGGCACCGAGAGCCCGACGGCACCAAGAAACGCGGCCTGGTCGAAACTCAGCGTCGCCCATTGCTCGCGCAAGGCCGCCGGCAGCTCGGGAACGCCGTCGTAGAAGCCGGGGACGGTGACGCGACCATCGGCGTCGTGCAGATCGGCGAGGATGCGCGCGAGGACATGGTTGGGGTTTGCGGCGGCGGAGCCGTAGAAGCCCGAATGCAGGTCGCGATCGGCGCCGCGGATCACGATCTCCTCGCCGCACAGGCCGCGCAGCATCGTCTGGATCGCAGGCGTCGCGGCATCCCACATGTTGGTGTCGCAGATCAGGCCGATGTCGGCGCGCAGCTCGTCGGCATTGGCTTGCAGGAACGGCGGCAGATTGACGCCGCCCGATTCCTCCTCGCCCTCGAGCAGGATCGAGACCGGGACGGGCAGCCTGCCAGCGACGGCCTTCCACGCCCGACAGGCCTCGACGAAGGTCATCAGCTGGCCCTTGTCGTCGGACGCGCCGCGCGCGCGGATCGCCCGCGAGCCGTCAGGACGGCTCTCGATGCGCGGCTCGAAGGGGTCGTAGTCCCAGAGCTCGAGGGGATCGACCGGCTGCACGTCGTAGTGGCCATAGAACAGCGCCGACGGCCCGGGCGCGCTGCGGTCGTGGCCGACCACGATGGGATGGCCGGGCGTGTCGCGCGCGCTCGCCTCGAAGCCGATGCTCTCCAGGTCCGCCACATGCCACGCGGCGCAGGCGCGACAGTCGGCGGCGAAGGCGGGATCGGTCGAGATCGACTTGATCCTGAGCAGCGCGAACAACCGCTCGAGCGCCGCATCGAGATCCGCGTCGATGCGCGAGAGGACCGCGTCAAGCTGCGACATGATGTTTTGCCCCCTGATGCCGCTCGGCTATGCCGCTGCCGCTTCCTGCTCGCCGAGCGCCGCTTTGGCCTTCTCGGGCGTCTCGAAGGGGTCGTGCGGGATTTCGCCGGGCTTGTAACCCGGCAGGCGGCTGGCCGGGAAGATCGCGACCAGCGCGACGCCCGCCATGAGCAGGAGGCAGATCTTAAGTGCGCGCAGCCGCGACTCGGTGTTGATGCGCACCGCCTCCTCGACCTGCTCAGGTGTCGCCGTCGTGCCCTGCATGACCTCGAGCAGCCGCTCGTTGGTGACGAAGTTGATGTTGTCGAGATCGATCTGCGACTGGACCTCGGCCGGCAGCCTCGGATTGTCGGCCAGTTGATAAAGGATCATGCTGCTCAACAGGGTCACCAGGAGCGCGCCCGCGACCGCCGTGCCGACCGCGGCGGCGAGGTTCTGGGTGGTGCCGCGCAGCGAGCCGACGTCGCCCGCGAGCTCCTTGGGCGCGGCGGTGACCAGCACGTTGAAGAGCAGCGTGACGAGCGCTCCCTGGCCGAGCCCGAACACGATCAGCCCGATCATGACCACGGGCGCGCTCCAGTCGTTGCGCACGACCCAGGCGAGCCACAGCAGGGCCACCGTGCAGATGACGAAGCCGAGCTGCCCGATGCGCTGCGGGGGCATCTTGTCGTAGAGCCGCACGACCAGCATCGCCGTGAAGAACACCGTGAGGTTGAAGGGCAGCATCGCGATGGCGGTCTCGATCGGCGTGCGGCCCTGGATGATCTGGATGTAGAGCGGCACCGAGAAGTTGAGCATCGCCTCGAGCGCGACGACGGCGAACAGCGCAAACACCGCCGCGAGTTCCTGGCCCGACGTGATGACCCGGAGGTCGAGCAGCGGGGTCTTGCCCGCCTCCTGCTGCCGCCGGGTCCAGGCGATGAAGGCCTGCAGCAGGACGATGCCGATCACGATCATCACCGGCGCGGGCGACAGGCCGAAAAGGTCGAAGGGTGCGCCGGGCCGCGCCACGCCGAGGCCCCAGCGGTTGAGGTTGTTGAAGCCGAAGCTGATCAGGATGATGGCGGCCGCGGCCAGCACCACGCCCACGAGGTCGATCCCCACATCCTTCCGGCCTTCGTCCGGCTTCAGCCGGAAGCTCAGGAAGAACACGATCGCCGAGACCACGGTCAGGAGCCCGAACACGGGACGCCAGCCGATGAACGTGCCCAGCAGCCCGCCGATCAGGAACGCGGCGACGCCGGCGGCGGCGCGCGCCGATCCCAAGGCGCCCACGGCGGTCGCCTGCTGCCGGCCGTGATAGTGGTTGGCGATCAGCGCGACCAGCGCAGGCACGATCACCGCCGCGGAGAGGCCGATCAGGCCCTGGGCCGCCAGCATCACGGTCGCGACCGGGCTGAACGTCATCAGCACCTGCCCGATCCCGAACAGCGCCACCACGACGCGGAAGACGCGCGTCGCCCCGAAGCGCTGGACGAGCTTGGCGCCCAGCATGACGAAGCCCGCGACCGCGAGCGAGTACATGACGATCCCCGTGCCGATCGTGGTCGGCGGCACGCCGAAGCTCTGGACCATGCCGCCGATGGCGACCGGCAGGGAGGCGACGTTGAACGACATGATCGCCTGGCCGAGCGCGATGGCGATCATCGGCACCCAGGATTCGCGCGCCTCGGCGCCTGCAGGGGAGATCGACTTGGTATGCCATGATGCCTTCTCTCCAGGTCAGGCGCCGGGCCGATCAGCCCTCGGGCTTCGAGAGGAACAGATCCAGTCCCAGCTGCTGCGAAAGGAATTTCGCGACGAGCTGCCCCTTGACGCTGTTGCCGGCCGCATCGAGCGGCGGCGCGAACGTCCCCAGGCCGCCCTTGCCCGGCGAGACCGTGACGATGCCGCCGCCGATCCCGCTCTTGCCCGGCAGCCCGATGTCGTACAGCCAGTCGCCGGAGGTCTCGTACAGGCCGGCGGTCGCCATCACGGCGAGCGTGTAGTGGCAGATCAGCGGGTCGACCAGGCGCTCCTTGGTCAGAGGGTTGACGCCGCCGTCGGCCAGGGTCGCGCCCATCACCGCCAGATCCTTGGCGCTGACGTTCAGCGAGCACTGCCTGGTGTAGAGGTCGGTCGCCTCGGCCGGGTCGATGTAGATCCGCTCGAAGCTCTGCAGCAGGCGGGCGATGCTCTGGTTGCGGAAGTTCGTGGCCGTCGCCGAGGCGTAGACTTCGTCGTTGAGCGGCAGGGTCCGGCCCGCGAACCGCGACAGGCCGTCATGAATGAACTGCCACCTGGCCTCGGCGGTCGCACCCGGCACGAGGCTCGTCGTCGCGATCGCCCCCGAGTTCACCATCGGGTTGGTCCGGCCGTCCGCGCTCCGTTCGATCGCCCCGAGCGAGTTGAACGCGAGCCCGGTGGCATTCACCCCGAGCCTGCGGCGCGCCTCCTCGTGGCCGAGAGCCTGACAGACCAGCGCGAACACGAACGGCTTGGACACGCTCATGATCGAGAACTCGTGCTCCGCGTCCCCGACCGCGTAGACGTTGCCGCTGGTGCCGACCACGCAGATGCCGAACAGCTCGCGCGGCACCCTCGCCAGGGCCGGGTAGACCTCGGAATTCTTGCCTTCCGCGACCGACCGGTAGCGCTCGTGCGCCTCGTCGACCAGAGCCCGCACCTGCTCGGGGGTCGGCAGATGGCCCGTCGATACGTAAGGCGGATCGGCGACCTGGTGCCGCTCTGCCGTGCTCATGGATCGCTCCCATGCCTCGCCGCAGGAGGCCGCCGCGACCGCAGGCCGGACGGTCGTTCTGCGGCTGGGCTCGCCTCAGGCCGGGCTCGGCCCGGTGTCGCCCAGCGCCTCGCGCAGACGCTTCTCCCGGTCATCCGGGAGCGACGTCTTGAGCACGCGCCCTTTGTACGCGGCCACCCTGGGCAGGACCTTGTCCGCCGTGACCTTCTGGATCAGCAGAAACAGGGCGGACGAGTTCGGCTTGATCGTGCTGCCGAGCTGCTTGATGAAATCGTCGGGGATGCCGAAGTCGCTGAGCTTGCCGGCGAGCGCGCCGCTCGCCGCGCCGACGCCGGCGCCGATCGCCATGCCGGCGAGCGGATTGAGGAACAGAAGGCCGATCAGCGTGCCCCAGAGAGCGCCGGACGTACCGCCGGTGAGCGCCCCGGTTTTGACCAGCGGCATCGCCTGATGGAGGTGAATTTCGCCGTCAGGAGAGCGAACGACGACGCAGGCGTCCTTGAGCTCGATCAAGAACTCCTTTTGCAGCGCGGTCAGCTCGGTCAGCGCGCGATCAGCAGTTGTCGGGTCGTCGAACGCAACACAAACCAAGTCAGCCATGACACACCTCTTTTGCTTTTTCTTCTGTTAAGGCGCGCGCTCTTCACACAATGGCTTCGGGTTCGAGCCCTTTGCCCGGGGTGCCGATAGTGCAGTGGATCTACACAGCGCATTTACACGGATGGGAGCGCTCTGTGAAGTGCGTTTGTCGGTAAATGGCAATGCCCTAGCGCGCCGCTTCAGCGGTCCGGGGTGCCGGGCCGATGCCTTCCTCGATCCGTTCGATCAGGTAGGGGAAGAACGGGTTGGACGACATCCGGAGCAGCGAATCGAGGCTGACGATCAGCGCGCCGCGCTCGCCGCGTGCGGCGATGGTGCCGAGCGCGATGCCGAAATCGTCGGCCGGATCGGGGTCGGAGCCGTAGAGGCCGTCGTTCGGCGGAAACGGCAGCGCCACGTGCGAGAGCGAGAACACGCCGAGCGGGTAGACCAGCCCCAGGGGGCGCACCTGCTCGGTCTCGGCGCCGGCCTCGACGACGCGCTCCATGACCTCGTCGCCATCGCCTGCGTTGGTGATGACGACGGTGCGGAAGCGGCGCGGCGGCGGCGGCAGGACGCGGGTCAGCACGGTATCGGCCGCCGAGCTCAGGAGCGGCCCGAGCTTGGCGCTGCGGTTCATGTCGAACAGCACCAGCTCGCTGCCGTTGGCGGGCAGATGCGCGTACAGCGAGGCGATGATGGCGCGCGTGCTGACCGTGAAGTCGATCACCGACTGGAAGGTGAGGACGGGCGGCAGATCCGCCAGCCCGTCGCCGCGCGCAAGGCGCCGGATCTGCTCCTGCAGCGCCTGCGTCAGGCTCCAGGACTGGCGCGCGCCGTTGACCGGGAACGAGTTGTACTTGAAGGGATTGAACTCGGGCAGGATGCCGAGCCAGGCGGCCTTGGCGAACTTCGGCAGGATCGCCGGCAGGCCCGCGAAGCCCGCAAAGCGCGCGAACGCCGTGATGCCGATCATCGGCGAGATCAGCACCAGGCGGTCGGGCGGCGAGAGCGCCGGGTCCTCGATCGCATCGAGCGCATACTTCATGGCGAGCGCGCCGCCGTTCGAGAATCCCACGAGGTGCAGCGGCAGGTCCGGGCCGACCCGCGCGCGCGCCTCGCGCACGGCGAGCCGCGTCGCGGCCATCCAGTCCTCCCACTCGACCTCGGTCAGCGCCGCCGGCACGGTGCCGTGCGCCGGCAGCCGCGGCACGATCGCGACGAAGCCGTGGTCGGCATAGCGCCTGGCGATGTGACGCTGGCTGTAGGGCGCGTCGGTGAGCCCGTGCAGCAGCACCACGGCGCCGACCGGCGCGCCTTCGCGGCTCCAGCACGAAGGAGCGGTTCCAGTCCTGCGCGAAGTGCCCCGGATAGACCGGGCTGCCCTCGAAGTAGCGGTTGATCGGGAGCGCGGTCCTCGGGGTCGAGCTTCGGCCGTGACCTCGGCCTGCACCTCGTCGAAGGCCGCCTGCTCGGCGGCGAGGTACCGGCTCCAGTCGGCCTCGTCGAGCTCGTCCGCGCTGAGCTCCACCGGCGCGAAGGTGTGCCAGAGCTCGAGCTCCGGGCCGCGCTGCGTGTCCCAGATGCGAACGGCCATCAGGGTGATCGCGACCGCGCCGACCAGCAGCGCCGTGCGCTTCACGATCCTGAGCAGCCTCGCTCGCACCGCCCCGCCCTCCGCCCCAGCTCGTGCCATGGTTCGCGCATCGTTACCGGCTCCGGCACCGGCCGACAATAGCGCCGCCGCCCGGCGGCGGGTGCCCAGCGACCTGGACAGCCCTTGCGGGCTCGGGCACGCTTGCCGCGACACGACCTCGAGGCGGACATGCGACGCGATCCCGTTCTGGTGGATCTGGCCCTGCAGGGCGGGGGCGCGCATGGCGCGTTCACCTGGGGCGTGCTCGACCGGCTGCTGGAGGAGCCCTGGCTGCAGATCGACGGCATCTCCGGCACCTCGGCCGGCGCCATGAACGCGGCCGTCCTGGCCGACGGTCATGCCGCAGGCGGTGCCGAGGGCGCGCGCGCGGCGCTGCAGCGCTTCTGGCGCAGCGTATCGCAGGCAGCACTGCTGAGCCCCTTGCGCCGCACGCCCTTGGATGTGCTGCTCGGCCGCTGGACGCTCGACCATTCGCCGGCCTTCGTCGCCATGGACCTCGCCTCGCGGCTGTTGTCGCCCTACGACCTCAATCCCGGCGGCACCAATCCGCTGCGCCAGATCCTGGCCGAGACGATCGACTTCGAGCGCCTCGCGCGCGCGCCGATCAAGCTGTTCGTCACCGCCACCAACGTGCGCACCGGCCGCGGCCGCGTCTTCCGCAACCGCGCGCTGACGCCGGATGCGCTGCTCGCCTCGGCCTGCCTGCCGACCCTGTTCCAGGCGGTCGAGATCGACGGCGAGGCCTATTGGGACGGCGGCTACTCCGGCAACCCGACCATCACGCCGCTGGTGCGCGAGTGCACCTCGCACGACACCATCCTCGTGCAGATCAACCCGATCGAGCGCCCGGGCACGCCGCGCACCGCGCGCGACATCCTCAACCGGCTGAACGAGGTCTCCTTCAACGCCGCGCTGCTGAAGGAGCTGCGCATGATCGCGCTGCTGCGCCAGGTCGCCGATCCCGGCGACTGCGAGGGCGCGCTGTGGGCGGCGATGCGCATCCACCGGATCGCAAGCGACCTGATGGTGGGCCTCGGCTATTCCTCGAAGCTCAACGCCGAATGGGACTTTCTGTGCATGCTGCGCGACGAGGGGCGCGGCGCTGCGGAAGCTTTTTTGGCGGCGCACGGCCAGGACCTGGGGCGAGGCTCCTCGTTCGACCTCGACGCCCTGCTGGACGGGCGTGTGAGACGCTGGCGCTGCTGATCTGGCTGGCTCATGGCTTTGATCGCGGTGATCGTGCTGGGCTCAGCGCTCGGCTCGTTCTGAAGGGCTGTCTTGCGGGGCGCTCGGGCGCTCACCCTGCTTTCGCGAAATCAGGCCGTCCCAGGCGGCCATCGCGCAGTCGGCGACCGACAGAAGGGTCGCGCGCGAGGCGCCGTCGCGCGCCTGGATCGACATGCCCTGCTGCACCGTGGCGTAGAACGTCGCCATCGCCTCGCAGTCCAGGTCTCGCGGGCAGCTCGCCCTCGGCGACCGCGCGCTCGAGCCGCTCGCGCAGCGCCGCGACGTTGCCCGCCCGGCTCTCGCGCAGCTCCCGGCACACACTGGCGTTGGCGTCGCTGGCGAGCAGCGCGCCCAGGACGACGAGGCAGCCTGCCGGCCGGTCCGGCCGCGTGAACGAGATGGCGCTGCGCGCGAAGGAAGCGCTCGATCGCCTCGCGCGCGCTCGGCGCCTCTGGCAGCGCCGTCCAGATCTCGGTGCCCTCGGTCGCGCCGTAGAGCGCCACGGCCTCGCGGAACAGGGCCTCCTTGGAGCCGAAGGCGGCATAGAGGCTGGGCGCGGCGATCCCCATCGCCGCCGTCAGGTCGGCGAGCGATGCGCCGTCATAGCCCTTGGCCCAGAACACCTCCATCGCGCGCCGCAACGCTGTGGCGCGCTCGAAGCTGCGCGGACGCCCTCGTTCCGCCATTCGGCATCCCTTTCTGTATTGATCCATACATAAATCGCTTGACCGGCGCCGGGCAAGGCGCATAGTTCTGTATCGATCGATACAGAAAAGGAGAACGAGCATGTCCCTGCCACCCCTGCAAGGCAAGGTGGCGCTGGTGACCGGCGGCAGCCGCGGCATCGGTGCTGCGATCGCGAGGAAGCTCGCGCAGGACGGCGCCGATGTCGCCCTCACCTATGCGCGCGCCGCCGACAAGGCACGAGCCGTGGTCGCCGACATCGAGGCGGCCGGGCGGCGCGGCCTGGCGATCGAGGCGGACAACAACGATGCCGCGGCGATCGAGGCGGCGGTGGCGAAGACCGCGGCCGCCTTCGGCCGGCTCGACGTCCTGGTCAACAACGCCGGCATCTTTCGCATCGGGCCGATCGAGGAGCTCACGCTCGAGGACTTCGATGCGACCATCGCGGTCAACCTTCGCGCCGCCTTCGTCGCATCGAAGGCCGCGGCCGCGCGCATGGGCGAGGGCGGCCGCATCATCGCGATCGGCAGCAACCTGGCCGAGCGCGTTCCCGATGCCGGCCTCAGCATCTACAGCGCGAGCAAGGCGGCCCTGATCGGCCTGACCAAGGGCCTGGCGCGCGATCTCGGCCCGCGCGGCATCACGGTCAACGTCGTGCATCCGGGCTCCACCGACACCGACATGAACCCGGCCGCCGGGCCGCACGCCGAGGCGCAGCGCGGCCTCATGGCGATCCAGCGGTTCGCGGAGCCGCGCGACGTGGCGGGGCTGGTCGCCTGGCTCGCGAGCCCCAACGCGCGTTCCGTCACCGGGGCCGGGCTGACCATCGACGGCGGCGCCAACATATGAGCCGCGCCCGGAGCCTCGGGACAGCCGCGCCTGCGGCCGCCGGGTCGCTGGCCGGCCCGGCTGCCGTGATCGCCTTCGCGACCGCGGTGGTGGTGACCACGGAGTTCATCGTCGTCGGCGTCTTGCCCGAGATGGCGCGCGATCTCGAGGTCGGCGTGGTCGAAGCGGGCCGCCTCGTGTCGTGGTTCGCGCTGGGCTCGGCGCTGCTCGGGCCGCCGCTCACGATCGCCGCGAGCCGGATGCAGCCGCGCCAGGTCGTCGCGGCCGGGCTTTGGGCCTTCGCGCTCGGCAACCTCGGCGCGGCGCTCATGCCGAGCTATCCGCTGATCCTGGGCGTCCGCGTGGTCCAAGGCGCGGTCCTGCCGGCGCTGGTCAGCGTCGGCAGCGTCGCGATCGCGAAGCTGGCGGGGCCCGGCCAGGAGGGAAGGGCGGTAGCGCTGGTCTACCTCGGCGTCGTGGTAGCGCTGGTGCTCGCGGTGCCGGGCGGCGTGGTGCTCGCCGAGCATGGCGGCTGGCGCACTGAGCTTCCTTTGCCTGGCGCTGCTGGCGGCGCTCGCGGCGGCGCTCGCGGGCACGGCCTTCCCGCGCCTTGCGACCCTGACGCCAGCGTCGATCGCGGCCCAGGCGCAGATCATGCGCCGGCCCATGGTCCAGGCGCACCTGGCGCTGTCCGCCCTGCTCTTCGCCGCGATGTTCGCCGCCTACAGCTACCTCGCGGCCTTCCTCGAGACGGTCGCGGGCTTCGACGGCGGGCGGATCGCCGCTGCTTTGATGGGCTTTGGCATCGCCGGCGTTGTCGGCAACTGGATCGCCGGGCGCGTGGTCGATCGCGGCCCGACGGCGGCCAGCGCGGGCGTCGCCTTCGTGCTGATGCTGGCGATGGCGGCCGCCTCGCTCGCCGGTGGCGAGGTCATGCTGCTCCTGCCGCTGCTGGCGGTGTGGGGCGCCGCGCACACCGCGGCGTTCCTCGTGTGCCAGGTGCGCGTCATGCTCGCAGCACCGACAGCACCGGCGTTCGCCTCCTCGCTCAACATCGCCGCCTGCAACCTCGGCATCGCCGCCGGCGCCGAGGCGGGCGGGTGGGTCGTGGACCAGCACGGCATCGGCGCGGTCGGCTACGGCGGCGGAGCGCTCGCCGCCCTCGCACTCGCCATGGCGCTTGCGATGGCGCGCCTCGGCCAGCGTTGAAGGCGCCGGCCGGGTCTCGGCAGCCTCATCTTGGGAATGCGTCACATTGCTAGCGGTCGATCCGCATGGTATGCGGCGGTTGTATTCGGCGGACCATCGCCAGATCGGAGGGATTGCGTGGGCACGTTGGATTGGAAGTGGATCGGCATCGGCGTGGTCGTGATGATCGTGCTGAACCTCGTCGCCGGCCTGATTTTGGGGCTGGCCCTCGGCTCCCAGCTCGAAGGCGTCACCAGTCCCGAGGACGTTCAGTTCAGCGGCGGCCAGGTCCTGCTCGCCGCGGTGCTCAATTTTCTGGCCTTTGCGATCGGCGGCTTCATCGTCGGCCTCAAGTCGGCCGGGCGGACGATCCTCGAGCCCGGGATCTCTGCCGCCATCGCCGTCGTGATCGCGCTGCTGATCTCCGGCAATTTCGGCATCGTCAACCTGATCGCCGGCGGCATCGTGCCGTTCCTCGCAGGCGTGCTGGGCGGCTGGCTCGGCGAGAAGAGGCAGGGCACGGTCTAGGCGGAGATCGGAAACAGCGATGACTGGGGCGCATGGGGGTTTTCAAGACGAGCGTAAATTGATCTGCAGCGAGTGATGCGCGGGATCGTTCTGGGCTGCGCGATGCTGATGGTGACGACCATGGTTGGCGGCGGGGCCCGTGCCGCGGACGGCTGGGTCGCGCTGTTCGACGGCAGGACGCTGGATGGCTGGGTGCAGCGGAACGGCACGGCGACGTATCGGGTGACGGACGGCGCGATCGTCGGGCGGACGAGCGAGGGCAGCCCGAACTCGTTCCTGGCGACGGAGCAGGCGTACGGCGACTTCGAGCTCGAGTTCGAGGTCAAGGTCGACGACGCGCTGAATTCCGGCGTCCAGATCCGCTCGAGGACCGAGGGGAGGCCGAGGCCGGCCGGGTGTTCGGGCCGCAGGTCGAGATCGAGGCGAGCCCGGGCCTTGCGGGCTACGTCTACGGCGAGGCGATGGGCCGCGGCTGGCTGACCCCGGCGGCGCGCGTCGTGCCGCATGTGCACTTCCGGAACGGGGCGTGGAACCGCTACCGCATCGTCGCGAAGGGCCCCCGCATCCGGACCTGGATCAACGGCGAGCCGATCGAGGACCTGACCGACATGGCGGCTTATGCGAGCCACGCCGAGGGCTTCATCGGCCTGCAAGTGCACAGCATCAAGCCCGGTTCCGGCCCCTACGAGGTCGCCTGGCGCCAACTTCGCCTGCGCGAGCTGCCGGGTTTGGAGTAACCCACCCACGCCCCGAGGCAGCTGCGGCGCGGGTAAGCAACGCGGCGGGCCCTGGCGTTCGACCTCAGGCGAAGAAGGTCTTGATGATCAGCGCCAGGACGCCGGCGATGACGATGCCGTTCATCCACTTGAGCAGCTCGATCTGGGCCTTGACGACCGCCAGCTCCTTGTCGAGCCGGCTGATATCCTCTTCGATCTTAGGAAGACGAGCGGTCTGCCCCTCGATCCGTTCGATGCGCTCGTGGCCGATGACCAGACTTTCGGCGGCGGCGCGCGCCTTCGCCTCGGAGGCGCCGGCCTCCTTCAGGGCATCGTAGAGCTCAACCAGCATCGTGCTCATGCAGGATCTCCAGGCCCCGGATGATGCGCGCGGGTGGCCCGTCGATCAAGCATCACGACGGCCGGTCTCGACAGCCGCCCCCGGGCGATCAGGCCTCCTCG
Source organism: uncultured Alphaproteobacteria bacterium (assembly GCA_963753315.1). GTDB lineage: Bacteria > Pseudomonadota > Alphaproteobacteria > Geminicoccales > Geminicoccaceae > DASUGG01. The sequence goes on along the minus strand of CAVWCI010000055.1, from coordinate 46,491 downwards.
GAGAAATCGTCGCGGCGGTGCTTGTACTGGAGCGCGATCAGGAGCGACTTGAGCGGGCGCATCAGGGCCAGCGTCAGGATCACCGTCAGCGGCAGCCAGAGCATCAGGTGCAGCCAGACCGGCGGCCCGTAGCGGACCTCGACGACCAGGGCGAGGCCGACGACGACAGCGCCGACGATCAGGACGATGAAGGCCACCGGGCCATCGCCGCTGTCCTGGCCGGACAGATCGGCGCCGCAGGCCTTGCAGACCGGTCGGACGTGGAGAAAACCTTCGAACAGCGGCGCCTCGCCGCAGGCCGGGCAGCGGCAGCTCAGGCCCCTCGAGATCGCGCCGCCTGCGCTCAAGAAGCGACCCTGCTCATGCCGCCCGCCTCAGTGGTCGGCGAGCGCGATCGTGCCGCCCCACCAGTAGACCCACACGAACAGGAACAGCCACACCACGTCGACGAAATGCCAGTACCAGGCGGCCGCCTCCAGGCCGACATGCTTGTCGGTGCGGAACTGGTCGTACCAGGCGCGCATGGTGCACACGATCAGGAAGGTCGTGCCGATCATCACGTGAAAGCCGTGGAAGCCCGTCGCCATGTAGAAGGTCGAGCCGAAGATGCCGCTGCTGATCGTGAAGCCTTCGCTCGAGTGGATGGTGTGCACGTACTCGTAGGCCTGCAGGCCGGTGAAGATGATCCCCAGCGTCACGGTGAGCAGCAGGGCCTTGGTCGCGGTCGCGTTGTCGCCCTCGCGCACGCGGTGATGCGCCCAGGTCACGGTGCAGCCGGACAGCAAAAGGATCATCGTGTTGAGGAACGGGATGTCCCAGGTCGGCACCGGATGGGCGCCCTGCGGCAGCCAGCTGTAGTCCGGGACGTCCACGGGGTGGTGCAGCGCGCCCCAGAAATAGGCCCAGAAGAAGGCGAAGAAGAACAGCACCTCGGAGGTGATGAACAGGGCCATGCCGATCCGCAGCCCCTTGGAGACCACCTCGGTGTGGTGCCCGGTCATGCCCTCGCGGACCACGTCGCGCCACCAGTGGACCAGCGTGAACGCCAGGATGGCCACGGCCGCCAGCATCACCCAGGGGCCGCCGGTGATCTCGTGCATGTACATCAGACCGCCGACCACCAGGGTCAGCGCCGCGATCGAGCCGACGGCCGGCCACGGGCTCGGGTCGACCAGGTGATAGGGGTGGTGCACCTCGTGCCCGTGGGCCGGTCCGTGCGCGGGGGCCTGTCCGTGCGCGTCAGCCTGGCTGGCCATCGCGAATTCTCCTCAAGCTCGCTGCGGCGCTCCGCCCCTTTTCGGGTCGTATCGCGGGTTGGCTACGACGACGGCCGGTCATCCGGGGCCTCGCTCGGGTTCTGGTCGTCGCGCGGGAAGAACGTGTAGGACAGCGTGATCGAGCGCAGGTCGCGCGTGGCGGGATCGTCGAGGATCGCCGGATCGACGAAGAACGACACCGGCAGGTCGGCGCTGGCACCTGCGTCCAGCACCTGCTCGGTGAAGCAGAAGCAGTCGATCTTGCTGAAGTACACGCCGGCCTTGGCGGGGGTGACGTTGAAGGTCGCGGTGCCGGTGATCTTCCGGCTGCCGCTGTTGTGGGCGCGGTAGAAGGCGAGGCTCTGCTCGCCGATCCTGACCTCGACCTCGCGGGCCGCCGGCGCGAACGACCACGGCATGCCCTGCGCGACGTCGGCGTTGAAGCGGACCTTGATGGTCTCGTCGAGGCCCCCCTCGGGCGCCTGCTCGGCGCGCTGGGTCGTGCCGCCGTAGCCGGTGACCTGGCAGAACAGGCGGTAGATCGGCACCGCGGCCGCGGTCAGCCCGAGCATGCCGGCGATCACGCCGGTCGCGAGCAGTGCCGTCAGCTTGGTGCGCCAGGTGCCGCTCATGACACGTTGCCGGTCAGCTTGACGATCGTGATCAGGTAGAACAGCGCGGCGAGACCCACCAGGACCAACGCCAGGGCGATGTTCTTGGCGCGGCGACGCTTTTGCTCCTCGCTCCCCGTCACCAGATCACTCCGCCGAGATCGGCAAGGCTGAGCGCCCGATCGAGCACCAGGGCGGCGAGCACCGCGAACAGGTAGACGATCGAGAAGCGGAAGGTCCGCGTCGCGGTGCGCTGGCGTCCGATCGCGCCAGAGCCTGGCCGCAAGCAAGACGAAGGCGCCGCCGAAGGCAAGGGCGATGACGCCATAGACGACGCCGGCGAAGCCCAGCGCCACCGGCAGGAGGCTCACCGGCAGCAGCGCCAGCGCGTAGGCCAGGATGTGCCGGCGCGTGCTCTCGGGCCCGGCGACCACCGGCAGCATGGGCACCCCCGCACGCGCGTAGTCGTTCGCCCGGTAGAGCGACAGGGCCCAGAAATGCGGCGGCGTCCACATGAAGATGATCGCGAACAGGGCGAGCGAGGCGAGCCCGACGTCGCCGGTCACCGCCGCCCAGCCGACCATCGGCGGCAGCGCGCCGGCAGCACCGCCGATCACGATGTTCTGCGGCGTGCGGCGCTTGAGCAGCATCGTGTAGACGAACACGTAGAAGGCGATGGTCAGCGCCAGCAGGGCCGCGGCCACCCAGTTGACGCCGAGCCCCATGACCATGACCGACATGATCGCGAGCGTGACGCCGAAGCCCAGCGCGTCTGCCGGCGCGATCCGGCCGACCGCGGTCGGCCGCCGCGCCGTGCGCGGCATCAGCCGGTCGATGTCGTGGTCGTAGCCGTTGTTGATCGCGGCCGAGGCGCCGGCCCCGGCGGCGATGCACAAAAGCGCCGTGACGACCATCAGCGGATGCAGCGTGCCGGGCGCCAGGTAGAGCCCGACCGCAGCCGAGAACACCACCAGCGACATCACGTTGGGCTTGAGCAGCACCCAGTAGTCGCGAAGGTCGGAGGCCTCCGCGACCGCGTCTGCGACCGATGCGTCGAGTGTCCCAGCCAGTGTCCTCGGATTCCCCTGCATGCGCTCTTACCGGATGCTCCTATCGAATTTGCGGCAGCCGCTCGAAGGTGTGGAACGGCGGCGGCGACGACACCGTCCACTCGAGCGTGGTGGCGCCCTCGCCCCACGGGTTGGCCGGGCACTGCTCGCGGGACGTGAAGGTCCTCCACAGGATGTAGAAGAACAGCAGCGCGCCGGCGGCGCTGACGAACGCGCCGACCGAGGCGACGAAGTTCCAGCCGGCGAACGCGTCCGGGTAGTCCGGGATGCGGCGCGGCATGCCGGCGAGGCCCAAGAAGTGCATCGGGAAGAAGGTCAGGTTGACGCCGACGAAGGTGATCCAGAAGTGCCACTGGCCGAGCTTCTCGGGATACTGCCGGCCGCTCATCTTGCCGATCCAGTAGTAGAAGCCCGCGAAGATCGTGAACATCGCGCCGAGCGAGAGCACGTAGTGGAAGTGCGCCACGACGTAGTAGGTGTCGTGCAGCGCGACGTCGACGCCGGCGTTCGCCAGCACGACCCCGGTCACGCCGCCGAGCGTGAACAGGAAGATGAAGCCGACCGCCCACAGCATCGGCGTCTTGAAGTCGATCGAGCCGCCCCACATGGTCGCGATCCAGCTGAAGATCTTGATGCCGGTCGGCACCGCGATGACCATCGTCGCGGCGACGAAATAGGCGCGCACGTCGACGCCCATGCCGACCGTGAACATGTGGTGCGCCCAGACGATGAAGCCGATCACGCCGATCGAGACCATGGCGTAGGCCATGCCGAGATAGCCGAAGATCGCCTTGCGCGCGAAGGTCGAGATGACCTGGCTGACGATCCCGAAGCCCGGCAGGATCATGATGTAGACCTCGGGATGGCCGAAGAACCAGAACAGATGCTGGAACAGGATCGGGTCGCCGCCGCCGGCGGGATCGAAGAAGCTGGTGCCGAAGTTGCGATCGGTCAGCAGCATGGTGATCGCGCCGGCCAGCACCGGGATCGCCAGCAGCAAAAGGAACGCGGTCACCAGGATCGACCACACGTACAGCGGCATCTTGTGCAGGGTCATGCCCGGCGCGCGCATGTTGAAGATCGTGGTGATGAAGTTGATCGCGCCGAGCAGCGACGAGGCGCCCGCGAGGTGCAGGCTGAAGATCGCCATGTCGACCGCCATGCCGGGATGGCCGAGCGCGGACGAGAGCGGCGGATAGATCGTCCAGCCGGTGCCGACGCCGCCCACGAACAGCGAGCCCAGCAGCAGAAAGAACGCCGGCACGACCAGCCAGAAGCTGATGTTGTTCATGCGCGGGAAGGCCATGTCCGGCGCGCCGATCATGAGCGGCACGAACCAGTTGCCGAACCCGCCGATCAGCGCCGGCATGATGAAGAAGAACACCATGATCAGGCCGTGCGCGCTGACCAGCACGTTGAAGAAGTGATGGTCGTCGCCCAGGATGTCGGGGCCCGGCGTCATCAGCTCGGCGCGAAACAGGATCGACAGCAGCATGCCGATCACCCCGGCGAAGAACGCCGAGGTCAGGTACAGCGTGCCGATGTCCTTGTGGTTGGTCGAGTACACCCACCGGACGAGAAAGCTCGTGGGGGCGCCACGCTCGTCGACCTGGACTGCGCCGTGCGCCATGTCGTTCTCCTCGATCCTTTCTGGATCCCCTAGTTCTGCTGCTCGCGCCCGGCAACGTCGACCTCGACGTCAGAGGCGCGCGCAAACTGTTCCCGGGCCAGCTGGGTCCAGGCCTCGAACTCCTCCTTGCCGACCGCGCGCACCATGATCGGCATGAAGCCGTGAAAGTCGCCGCACAGCTCCGAGCACTGGCCGTAGTACATGCCGGGCTCCTCGATGCGAAGCCAGGTCTCGTTGACCCGTCCCGGCACCCCGTCGGTCTTGACCCCGAACGCCGGCACCGCCCAGGAGTGCAGCACGTCGGTCGCCGTGATCAGCACCCGGATGTCGGTCTCGACCGGCAGCACCACCGCGTTGTCGGTGGTGAGCAGCCGCAGCTGCCCCTCCTGCAGATCCTGGTCCGCGATCATATAGGCGTCGAAGGTGAAGTTGCCGTCGTCCGGATACTCGTAGCTCCAGTACCATTGATGGCCGATCGCCTTGATCGTCATCTCCGGCTCCTCCACGCGGTCCATGAAGTACAGAAGCTTGAAGGAGGGGATCGCGATCACCACCAGGATCAGCACCGGCAGCGCGGTCCAGGCGATCTCGAGCAGCGTATGATGCGTGCGTCGCGAGGGGCTCGCGTTGCGCGCGGCGCGAAAGCGCAGGCAGGCGTAGAGCAGGAGTGCCAGAACGAAGATCGAGACCAGCGTGATGATCCACAGCAGCAGATCGTGCAGCGATTCCACCTGCTCCATCACCGGCGATGCGGCGGGCTGGAAATTGAGCTGCCAGGGCTCGGGCTGCGCCGCGATCGCCTCGCCGGAGCCCACGGCGAGGCCGATCAGTGCACAGAACGGCCCGAGGAACAGCCATAGCGACATGGGATTAAGCGCCTCTTGTGCTCGGATTGCGCCAACGCGCTGCGGAACCTAGAACAATGTTAACGGAAAATCATGTGCTGAAAAGTCGTTGTGGCGCCGCAGCGCCTCAAGTGACAGATTGTCGCGATTCGCAGGCGCACGCCCTGCCCGGCCGCAAGGCTTCGGCAGGATCGGGGCCGGAGTGGACCAAGGCGGCCGCGATCCCCATCTGATGGACAGCACGTCGCCGCTTATCGGGCCCGCCGCTACGCGGCCTCTTCGAACCTTGGGAACCTGCCATGAGTGACCATGTGAGTCGCGCGCCAGCAGCCGTCGGCGGGCTTCGATCTGGAGCCGGCGCGCCTCGAGGCGCTGCTCGCCGAAGGGCTGCACGGGGTCGACGACGGCGAGCTGTTCCTCGAGTATCGCGAGACCGAGAGCTTCAGCCTCGACGACGGCCGGCTCAAGGGCGCCGCGTTCGATACCAGCAAGGGGTTCGGCCTGCGCGCGGTCGCCGGTGAGGCGATCGGCTGCGCCCACAGCCCGGAGCTGAGCGAGGCGGCGCTGCGCCGCGCGATCGGGGCGGTCGGCGCCGTCAAGGCCGGTCACAGCGGCTCGCTGGCGCTGCCTTCGCGCGGCACCAATCGGCGCCGCTATGGCGAGGCCAACCCGATCAGCGGCCGCGACCAGGCCGACAAGGTCGCATTGCTCGAGCAGATCGACGCCTATGCCCGCGGCAAGGATCCGAGGGTCAGGCAGGTGAGCGCGTCGCTGAGCGGCACCTGGCAGCAGATCGAGATCGTGCGCCCGGACGGTGTGCGCGGCAGCGACATCCGCCCGCTGGTCCGGCTCAACGTCAGCATCGTGGTCGGCGACGGCACGCGCATGGAGAGCGCCACTTCCGGCGCCGGCGGCCGCTTCGGCTACGACAGCCTGCTCGAGCCGGCGCGCTGGCAGGGCATGGTGGACGAGGTGCTGCGCGAGGCGCTGGTCAAGCTCGATTCGGTCGCAGCACCCGCCGGCGAGATGACCGTGGTGCTCGGGCCGGGCTGGCCCGGCATCCTGCTGCACGAGGCGATCGGCCACGGCCTGGAGGGCGACTTCAACCGCAAGAAGACCTCGGCCTTCGCCGGCCTGCTCGGCCAGCGGGTCGCCTCGCAGGGCGTCACCGTGGTGGACGACGGCACCATCGACGAGCGCCGCGGCTCGCTCACGATCGACGACGAGGGCACGCCCTCTGCCTGCAACGTCCTGATCGAGGACGGCATCCTGGTCGGCTACATGCAGGACCGCCAGAACGCCCGCCTGATGGGCGCAGCACCGACCGGCAACGGCCGCCGCCAGAGCTTTGCGCACCAGCCGATGCCGCGCATGACCAATACCTATATGCGCGCCGGCGAGCGCGACCCGGGCGAGATCCTCGCGAGCGTGCGCCATGGCCTGTACGCGGTGAGCTTCGGCGGCGGCCAGGTGGACATCACCTCGGGCAAGTTCGTGTTCAGCGCGTCGGAGGCGTACCTGATCGAGGACGGCAAGGTGACGGCGCCGGTCAAGGGCGCGACGCTGATCGGCAACGGCCCGGACTGCCTCACCAAGGTGCGGGCGGTCGGCAACGACCTGCAGCTCGACCACGGCATCGGCACCTGCGGCAAGGAAGGCCAGTGGGTGCCGGTCGGCGTCGGCCAGCCGACGCTGCTGATCGAGGGCCTCACGGTGGGCGGGACCGCGACGAGAAGCTGACCTCGGCGCGCGCCGGGCCCCACCGCGGTGAGCGAGTTCGACAGCAGCATTCCGCTTTCCGATCTTGACGGATATGATGGCGTGCCGGTGGCGCCCGAAGGGGCGTCGTTTGCCGGCTGTGCGATACGGGGGCCGGGTTTGGTTCGTTCATTTCAGATCCCGATGATTGTTGAGCAAGGGACGGCCCGGCTTGGCGACTGATCCTCCCTCCGCCTCGCCGTCTCCGGGCCAGCCACGCCAGATCGGCCGCTACCTCCTGCTGTCGGGCGCGGTGATCGTCTTCGCCGCCTGCCTGGTGCTGAGCTTCAATCGCGCCGCCCAGCAGCACGAGGCCGCGCTGCGCGATGCCGGCGCCAATCTGCGCGTGGCGTTCCTGGCCCACGACGAGATGCAGCAGCTGCGCCACGGTTTCGACGTCTTCGCGCTGGGCGGCGACGGCGTCGATCGCGACACGCTGCGCGCCGGCCGCGAGCGCCTGCTCGGCGCGCTGTACCGACTGACCGAGGAGCCCGTGATCGGCGCCGCGGGCGAGGCTGCGGCCGACGCGGTGCCGCGCATGATCGAGGAGCTGAGCCGGCTCGAGCCGGAGCTGGAAGCCTTCCAGCCCGGCGACCGGGCGCGCCACGCCGACCTCGCGGCCCGCCTCGATGGCATCGGCGAGCCCTTGCACCGCATGGTGACCGACGGCGACGCGATCGCGCTGGACGAGGCGCGGCGGTTGACGGAGCGGCGCTGGCTCTACCTCGAGGAGGTGCTCTATCTGCTGGGCATGCTGGGCAGCGGCGGCGTGTTCGTCGCCATGCTGCTGCGCGAGTTGCACCGCACGCGGCGCCTGCTGGCCGCGGCGACCGACGCCCAGGTCCGGATCGAGTATCTCGCCCACCACGACCAGCTGACCGATCTGCCCAATCGCTGGCTGTTCAAGGACCGCCTCGATCAGGCCCTGCGCCTGGCGCTTCGTGCCAAGGGCATGGTCGCGATCCACTGCGTCGACATCGATCGCTTCAAGGCGGTCAACGATCGCTACGGCCACGTCACCGGCGACAAGGTGCTGGTCGCGGTGGCGGACCGCATGCAGGCCTGCCTGCGCCAGTCCGACACCCTGGCGAGGCTCGGCGGCGACGAGTTCGCGATCGTGCAGGCCGGGCTCGCGAGCAGCGGTGCCGGGCAACTGGCCGAGCGCCTGCTGGCGGCGTTTCAGGCGCCGCTGCTGGCCGACGGCCACCAGCTGGAGATCACCGTCAGCATCGGCATCGCGCTCTATCCGGCGCACGCGACGAGCGCGGAGGCGTTGCACCGGGCAGCCGATACGGCCCTCTATTGCGCCAAGGCAGCCGGCCGCGGTCGCTACCACGAATGGCAGCCGGCCGACGATCGGCCCGGCCTGCCGGTGCGCTATCGCGCCGCGGCGGGCTGATCCTCGATCGCGTCCGAGAGGCCTGGCCCGCAGAACGCCTGCCAGCAGGCGAGCGCTGCCAGCGCTGCGGTCTCCGAGCGCAGGATGCGCGGGCCGAGGCTGATCGCGACCGCCTCCTTACGGCCACGCAGCAGGGCGAGCTCGGACGGCTCGAAGCCGCCGGCCGGCCCCACCAGCAGATCGCCGGCGCCGTGCGTGCTCAGCGCGCCGGCGATCGGCTGCCCGCCGCCGGTCTCGTCGGCATGATACAGCAGCCGGCCCGCGGGCCAGCTCGCCAGGCGCTCGGCAAGCGGCTGCGCCGGCACGATCTCCGGCACCGTGATCCGACCGCATTGCTCGGTCGCCTCGATCGCGATGCTGGCCAGGCGCGCGAGGTTGACCCGGTCGGCGATCGATCGCTGCGTCATCACGGGCTCGAGGCTGGCCGCGCCGAGCTCGGTCGCCTTCTCGACCAGGAACTCCTGGCGGGTGCGGCGCAGCGGTCCGAACAGCAAGGCCGGTCCCGGCTCCGGTGTCTGCGGCCGCAGCTGCTGCCGCACGGTCAGCCGGCAGCGGCGGCGCTGCGTCGGCTCGACGCTCGCCAGCCACTCGCCCTCGCGGCCGTTGAACAGCGCGACCTCGTCGCCAGCCCGCTGCCGCATCACGATCAGCAGATAATGGCACTGTGCCGAGCTCGGCTCGAGCACCACATCGGGCGAAAGCGGCAGGTCGACGTACAGCCGGATGTGCGGCCTGGCAGAGCTGATCATGGTGGCTCGCTTGTTCTGGAGGGAGGCGAACGCTAGAACGATGACCATGGCGAGGCAAGCCGTCGACTCCACCGTCGTCGCCGACCGGCAATGGACCTGGCTCGACTGGCTGCCGGCCTGGCTGCGCCCCTATGGCGTGCTGGCGCGCTGGGACCGGCCGATCGGCAGCTGGCTGCTGCTGTTGCCCTGCTGGTGGGGCACGGCACTCGCCTCGCCCTGGCCCGATCCGTGGCTGCTCGCCCTGTTCGCGATCGGTGCTGTCAGCATGCGCGGCGCCGGCTGCGTGATCAACGACCTCATCGACCGCGACCTCGACGCCAGGGTCGAGCGCACCCGGCAGCGCCCGCTCGCGAGCGGCCGGCTCGGGGTCCGCCAGGCGCTGGTCTTCCTGGCGCTGCAGCTGCTGGTGGGCCTCCTGGTCCTGCTGAGCTTCAACGGCTTCACGATCGGCCTCGCCCTCGCCGTGATGCCGCTCGTGCTGATCTACCCCCTGATGAAGCGGATCACCTGGTGGCCGCAGGCCTGTCTCGGCCTCACCTTCAACTGGGGTGCGCTGGTCGGCTGGAGTGCCGTGACCGGCGGGCTCGCAGCACCGGCGCTGGCGCTCTATGCCGCGGGCTTCTTCTGGACGCTCGGCTACGACACGATCTACGCGCACCAGGACAAGGCCGACGATGCCCTGGTCGGCATCCGGTCGAGCGCGCGCCGGCTCGGCGATGCGACCGTGCCGTGGCTCTGGGCGTTCTACGGCATCACGCTGGCGCTGCTCGCCCTGGCGGCGGCGCTGGCTGGCGCCGGGCCGCTCTTCTATCCCGCCCTGGCGCTGCCGGCGCTGCATTTCGCCTGGCAGATCCGCACCCTCGACATCGACGATCCGGCATCGTGCCTGCGGCGTTTTCGCAGCAACCGCGAGGCGGGCTTCCTGGTGTTCCTGGCGATTCTCGCCGGGCACTGGTAGGGGGCCCCGCGGTGATGGCGATCCGGTCCGCCAGGTCCGGGCTGAAGGACCTCGCAGCGCTCGGCGGGCTGGCGAGCCTGGCACCTTCGGCGCTCCAGCGCCATGCCCTTGACCTCGCCGACCTCGCGCTCGATCGGACCTTGCGGCTCGCGGTGACGGGCTTGCGCGGCGGCGGCAAGACGGTCTTCATCACCGCGATCGCGCACCACCTGCTGCTGGGCCGCGAGCTGCCGTTCCTCTCTGCGGTGCAGGAGGAGCGCCTGCTCGGCGCGAAGCTGATGCCGCTGCGCGCAGGCGACCCGCCGCCGTTCCCGTTCGCAGGGGCGCGGGCCGCGCTCGCTGCCGCCGAGCCTTCCTGGCCGGCGCCGACCGAGCGGCTGAGCGCGCTGCGCCTGCGGCTGCGCTTCGTCGCCAAGGGCGCGCTCAGGCGCCGGCTTGCCGAGCACCGCAGCCTCAATCTCGAGATCATCGACTACCCGGGCGAGTGGCTCCTGGACCTGCCCCTGCTCGAGCAGGACTACGCCCTGTGGTCGGCGCAGACGCTGGCCGCGGCCGAGCGGCCGCCGCGCGCCGCACTCGCCAGCGACTGGCGGAATTTTCTGGCGGGCCTCGATCCGAGCGCGCCGGCCGATCCGCGCCAGGCGGCGCAGGCCGCAGCACTCTATACCCGCTATCTCGAGCGCTGCCAGGCCGAGGCGGGCTTGAGCCGGGTCCAGCCCGGGCGCTTCACCATGCCGGGCGATCTCGCCGGCAGCGAGCTCCTGCAGTTCTGTCCCCTGCCGCATGGCGCCGCGTCCAGAAGCGGGCAGGGCAGCCTCGCAGCACTCATGGCCGAGCGCTTCGAGCGCTATCGCGACACGGTGGTGCGCAGCTTCTATCGCGACCACTTCTCGCGCTTCGATCGCCAGATCGTGCTGGTCGACCTTTTGGGCGCGCTCAATCGCGGCCGGGCCTGCTTCGACGACGTCGAGGCGGCGCTCGGCACCGTGCTGCGCAGCTTCCGCTACGGCCCGAGCGGCCTGCTCGCGCGGCTGTTCCGACCGCGTATCGAGGTGCTCCTGTTCGCCGCCAGCAAGGCCGACCACGTCGCCCACAACCAGCACCACAATCTCCGCCTGCTGCTGGAGCAGATGGTGCGCGAGGCGGCCGGCAATGCGCGCTTCGAGGGCATCAAGCCGGCCTTCGTCTCGCTCGCGGCGCTGCGCTCGACCGACGTGGTGCGCACCGACCATCACGGCCAGGCGCTCTCCTGCGTGCGCGGCATCCTCAAGGGCGAGAACCGCGAGACGGTGCTGTTCCCGGGCGAGATCCCGCCTGATGCTGCCGGTCGACGACGACTGGAGCGCGGACCGTTTCCGCTTTCGCGACTTCGCGCCGCGCCGCCTCGTGCTGCAGGGTGCTTCCAAGCCGCAGCACATCCGCCTCGACCAGGCGCTCGAGGTGCTGCTCGGCGATCGCCTGCAATGAGCGGGCGCCGGCCGGTCGCCCCCTTCGAGCTCGATCCGGCAAAGATCGAGCCCGGGCGCATCGCGGTCGTCGAGCCCGAGCCCGCGCTGCCGGTGGTGGCCGAGGCGCCCGCGGGCCCGTCGCCACGGCGGCCCTGGCGCCGCCTGCTGGTGCTCGGCGGCGCGGGCTTCCTCGCAGCGCTCCTCGGCCTCGAGGCCTACGACTTCGTCGCCGGCCTGTTCGAGCGCTCCGACCTTTTGGGCAGCGCCTTCAGCCTGCTGCTGGCGCTCGCCGCCGCCGGCGCCATCGGCCTTGGCGCCAGCGAGATCGCGAGCCTGCGCCGCCTGACCGCGCTCGGCGACCTGCGCGTCACCGGCGCCCATCTCCTGGGCTCGCAGGTGCACGGCCGCGCCGATCCGCTGCTCGAGCGGGTCGAGGGCATCTATCGCGATCGCCCGGAGCTGCAGGGTGCGATCGAGCGCTTCCACGGCCGGGCGAGCGATGCGCTGAACGACGGCGAGCGCGTCCAGCTGTTCGCCGCCTCGGTGCTGACGCCGCTCGACAAGCGCGCCTATCAGCTGGTGAAGACCGGGGCGCGCGACATCGGCGCGCTGACGGCGCTGAGCCCGCTCGGCGTGCTCGACGGGCTGATCGTGCTCGGCCGCACGCTCGCCATGCTGCGCGCGATCGCGCGGGTTTATGGGGTGCGTCCGGGCGCTGCCGCAACTACTGCGTTACTTCGCCGCACCCTGCGCAACGTGGTCGCCGCAGGCGTGGGCGAGCTGGTGAGCGATGCCGCGGTCGAGACGCTCGGCGCATCGCTGCTCGCGTTCCTCTCGACCAGGGCCGGCCAGGGCGTGCTCAACGGCGTGCTGGCCGCGCGGCTGGGGCTCGGCGCCATGCAGATCTGCCGGCCGCTGCCGTTCGCGAAGGACGAGCTGCCGAGCCTGAAGCAGCTGCGCAAGGAGCTGTTCGAGTGAGCAGGAGGGTCCTCGATGGTGCAGCAACGCGCTGACCGGATCGTCGATGCCGCCATCGCGCTCGCAACGGAGCGCGGCTGGGAGAACGTCCGCCTCTATCTGGTGGCCGAGCGCCTCGGCATCGGCCTGGACGCGATCGGCCGCGAGTTTCGCGATCTCGATGCGATCGCCAATGCCTGGTTCGAGCGCGCCCGCCGGCAGCTGCTGCGCCTGCCGGCCGAGGCCGTGGCCGGCCGGCCGCCGCCCGAGCGCCTGCATGCCGCGATGACGACCTGGTTCGACGCGCTGGCGCCGCACCACGCGGTGAGCGCGCAGATGCTGGACGCCAAGCTCTACCCCAGCCATCCGCATCATTGGGTGCCGATGATCTTCGATCTGTCGCGCCTGATGCACGACTTTCTCGACGTCGCGCGGATCGCCAGCACCGGGCGCCGGCGCCAGCTGGCGGAGGTCGGCCTGACCGCGATCTTTCTCGCGAGCCTGCGCGACTGGCGGCGCGATCCCGGGCGCGCCGGCGAGCGCCTGGGCCGCCGCCTCGCGGCCGCCGACCGCCTGCTCGCAAGGCTCGGCCGTGACCGGATTCCGCCGTCCTCGCGGGGCGCCAAAAAGGCGCGCTGACAGTATCTCGCGGTTGTTGACGATGGGTCGGAATAAACCCGGAACGCACGTGTTAGCTTCATTGATCGTCCCGGGGCAGGGCAAGGCTTGATCCACCCACCACCCGTGGGAAGCTTGGACGCTCAGCAAGCCGGCCGGCGCCGACCTCATGGTGAGGCTGCCGGTCTGACGCCCGGACGATCCTGCGCTGTGAAGGCCAATGCGATCGATCTGGCGCTCGTCGTGTCGCAGCCTCACAGCGGTGATCTGGTTCAGGTGGAGGCGCTCCACGAGCAGGAGTGCCCGTGGGCAGACCGAAGGTGATGAGGACGCGCTTGCGGTCTGCCACATGAGGCTATTCGAGGCATCGCTTGAATCGAATCGGCCGGCGCATCGCCCCATGAAAACGGGTGCGCCGGCCTTTTTTTTGTCGAGCGCCAGCTCGAGGAAGCCTGTCCGGGGCCCCGCCGACACGTGCGGCGGGGTGACGCTTCACAAGGGAGAAACTGGCATGAGCAAGTCATCGCATCGCAGCGCGCTTCGGCTGGTCGGGCTCGGCGCCGGCCTGGCCCTGCTGCTCGGCGCCTGCGGCGAGGAGGTGCCCGAAGGCGAGCAGCAGCAAGGCTCCCTGAGCCCGCCCGCCGTCACCGACCAGCTGGCGAGCGCGCCGGCGACCAGGCCGATCAGCTAGCCCACAGCAAGCGCCGATATGGCAGGCGGGGCCGCGGTCCCGCCTGCCGGCGTCTCGACGCCACGCCGGCGTCGCTCAGGCGGTCAGCGCCGCCGCCTCCCGGCTCACCGGGATCTCGAGCTTGTCCAGCATCTCCTTCGGCACGATCTGCCAGAACCGCGCGATCTCGCGGCTGAAATCGCTAAGGATCGCCTCGCCGAGCCGGCTCTGCGTGCTCTTGGCGTGCAAGGTCAGCAACGCCTTCAGCTGCTCGCCATAGTGCTCGACCTCGATCCGCTGGCAGATCACCATCTCCGAGTTGATGCGCTCCGGCGCCGTCTGCTCGGGATCGTACAGGAACGCCATGCCGCCGCTCATGCCGGCGGCGAAATTGTCGCCCACCGGCCCCAGGATCACCGCGGTGCCGCCGGTCATGTACTCGCAGCCGTTGTCGCCGCAGCCCTCGACCACCGTCACAGCACCTGAGTTGCGCACCGCGAAGCGCTCGCCGGCGCGGCCGGCCGCGAACAGCTTGCCGGCGGTGGCGCCATAGAGGCAGGTGTTGCCGATGATCACGTTGTCGCACGCCACGAGCGTGCTCGACACCAGCGGCCGCACCACGATGGTGCCGCCCGAGAGGCCCTTGCCGACATAGTCGTTGGCGTCGCCGAACACCTCGAGCCGCAGGCCGCGGACCGCGAACGCCCCGAGCGACTGGCCGGCCGAGCCGCGCAGCCGCACCGTGATCTGGCCCGGCGGCAGGTAATCCATGCCGTAGCGGCGCGTGATGTGCGCCGACAGCCGCGTGCCGACGGCGCGATGGACGTTGCGCACATTGTAGGCGAGCTGCATCTTCTCGCCCTCGAGCAGCGCCGCCTTGGCGTCGTGGAGCATGCGCGCATCGAGGGTGTCCGGCACCTCGTTGCGGCCCTCGATCGAGCAGAACCGCGGATGGCCGCCGGCATCGACCTGGGCCAGGATCGGGTTGAGGTCGAGGTCGTCGAGATCGGAGCTGCCGCGCGAGATCTGATGCAGAAGGTCGGTGCGCCCGATCGCCTCGGCCAGCGAGCGCAGGCCCAGCGAGGCCAGGATCTCGCGCACCTCCTCGGCGATGAAGCTGAACAGGTTCACCACCTTGTCCGGCGTGCCCTCGAATTTTTCGCGCAGCTCCGGCCGCTGCGTGCAGATCCCGACCGGGCAGGTGTTGGAGTGGCATTGCCGCACCAGGATGCAGCCCATCGCGACCAGGCCGGCGGTGCCGACGCCGTATTCCTCGGCGCCGAGCATCGCCGCGATCACCACGTCGCGGCCGGTCTTGATGCCGCCGTCGGTGCGCAGCACGACGCGATGGCGCAGCCGGTTCAGGGTCAGCACCTGGTTGACCTCGGAGAGGCCCATCTCCCAGGGCGTGCCGGCATACTTGATCGAGGTCTGCGGGCTGGCGCCGGTGCCGCCGGAATGGCCGGAGACCAGGATCACGTCGGCCTTGGCCTTGGCGACGCCCGCGGCGATCGTGCCGATGCCCGCCTCCGAGACCAGCTTGACGCAGACCTTGGCGTCCGGGTTGATCTGCTTGAGGTCGTAGATCAGCTGGGCCAGGTCCTCGATCGAGTAGATGTCGTGGTGCGGCGGCGGCGAGATCAGCATCACGCCCGGCGTCGAGTGCCGCAGCCGCGCGATCTCGAGGGTCACCTTGAACCCCGGCAGCTGGCCGCCCTCGCCGGGCTTGGCGCCCTGCGCGATCTTGATCTCGAGCTCGCGGCAGGCGTTCAGGTACTCGGCCGTGACCCCGAAGCGGCCCGACGCCACCTGCTTGATCGGCGAATTCGCGTTGTCGCCGTTGGCGCGCGGCGTGTAGCGCTCCTTGCCCTCGCCGCCCTCGCCGCTGTCGGACTTGGCGCCGATCCGGTTCATGGCGATGGTGAGCGTCTCGTGCGCCTCGGGCCCGAGCGCGCCGAGCGACATGCCCGGCGTGACGAAGCGCTTGCGGATCTCGGTGATCGAATTCGACCTCGTCGACCGACACCGGCGTGCCCTTGGGATCGAAATCGACCAGGTCGCGCAGCGCCACCGGCTCGCTCTGGTACACCATCTCGGCGTACTTCTTGTAGGCGGCGTAGGAATCGGTCGCGACCGCGTGCTGCAGCTGATGGACCGCGTGGCCCTCCAGCGCGTGCCGCTCGCCGCCCCAGCGATAGCGGTACAGGCCGCCGATCTGCAGCGGCGGATTGTCGTCCCCGTAGGCGCGCTGATGCAGCGCCAGCACCTTGTTCTGGATGCCGGCATGGCCGATGCCCGAGATCCGGGTGAGCAGCCCCGGAAAGTATTCGGCGCACAGCGAGCGGGACAGGCCCACGGCCTCGAAGTTGTAGCCGCCGCGATAGCTGCTGACGATCGAGATGCCCATCTTGGACATGATCTTCAGCAGGCCCTGGTTGACCGCCTCCTTGTAGCGCGCGAGGCACTCGTCCAGGGTCAGCCCCGGCAGCAGGCCGCGGCCGTGCCGGTCGGCGATCGCCGCCTCGGTGAGCCAGGGGTTGACCGCGGTAGCGCCGACCCCGATCAGCACCGCGACATAGTGCACGTCCAGGCACTCGCCCGAGCGCACCGTGATCGAGCTGAAGCTGCGCAGGCCCTGGCGCACCAGGTGGCTGTGCACGGCACCGGCGGCCAGGATCATCGGGATCGGCGCCTGGCTCTCCGACACCGCCTCGTCGCTCAGCACGATCTGCTCGCAGCCCTCGCGCACCGCATCCTCGGCCGCGGCCCGGATGCGACCGATCGCCTCGTGCAGCGCGCCCGGCCCGGCATGGGCGTCGAAGGTGCAGGAGATCGTGGTGGCGCGCCGGCCGAAGTGCTCCTTCAGCGCCGCGAGCTCGCTGTTCAGCAGCAGCGGGCTCTCGAGCTGCAGGATCGTGGTCTGGCTCGGCGCCTCGTCGTAGACGTTGCCGAGGTTGCCGTAGCGCGTCTTGAGGCTCATCACCCGCCATTCGCGCAGCGAATTGATCGGCGGGTTGGTGACCTGGGAGAACTGCTGACGGAAGAAGTGG
The DNA here is from genome assembly GCA_963753315.1 of uncultured Alphaproteobacteria bacterium. Taxonomy (GTDB): domain Bacteria; phylum Pseudomonadota; class Alphaproteobacteria; order Geminicoccales; family Geminicoccaceae; genus DASUGG01. The sequence goes on along the minus strand of CAVWCI010000055.1, from coordinate 29,472 downwards.
TGCAGGCCGCGATAGCGCGACGAGAGCACCGCGGCCGGCGTGTCGTCGCCCATGGAGCCGACCGCCTCCTTGGCGTCGACCACCATCGGCACCAGCAGAAGCTCGAGATCCTCGACCGTGATGCCGTAGAGGTTCTGCCGCCGGCGCAGCTCGGCACGCTCGAGCTGGGCGGGCTCGAACGGCCGCCGCGCCACCAGGTCGCAAAGATGGGTGATGTTCTGCACCCACTGGCCATACGGCTTCTGGCCGGCGAGCAGGTCCTTCAGCTCGCGGTCGTGGTAGAATTTGCCGGCCCGCAGGTCGACGCCGATCATGCCGCCCGGGCCGACCCGGCCCTTCTCGACGATCCGCGCCTCCTCGAGCGGCACCATGCCGATCTCGGAGCCCAGCACCACCAGGCCGTCGGACGTGCGCGCATAGCGCATCGGCCGCAGGCCGTTGCGGTCCATGCCGCCGATCACCCAGTGGCCGTCGGTCGCGACCAGCCCGGCCGGCCCGTCCCACGGCTCCATGACGCAGTTGCAGTAGCTGAACAGGTCCTGATGGCTCTTGGGGATCGCCATCTTGTTCGACCAGGCCGGCGGGACCAGCAGGGTCTTGACGAGCGGCAGGGGGCGGCCGGCGCGCACCAGGGCCTCGACGACGGCATCGAGCGCTGCGCTGTCGGAGCTGCCGGCCTGGACGAGCGGCTTGATCTCCTCGTTGTGCGCGCCGAAGGCGGGCGCCACCATGCGGGTCTCGTGGCTCTTCATCCAGTTGAGGTTGCCGCGCAGCGTGTTGATCTCGCCGTTGTGGGCGAGCATCCGGAACGGCTGGGCGAGCCGCCAGGATGGCCAGGTGTTGGTCGAGTAGCGCTGGTGGAAGACCGCGAAGGCTGGAGACGAAGCGCTCGTCGTTCAGGTCCGGATAGAACACGGAGAGCTGCTCGGCCAGGAACAGGCCCTTGTAGATCACCGAGCGGCACGAGATCGAGCAGATGTAGAAGTCGCGGATGTGCTCGTCGAGCACGCGGCGCTCGATCCGGCGGCGGATCAGGAACAGCTCGCGCTCGAACTCGTCGTCGCTCAGCCCCCTTCGGGTTGCCGATCACGATCTGCTCGATCTCGGGCCGGGTGGCGATCGCCTTCTCGCCGATCACGGAGGTGTCGACCGGCACCTGGCGCCAGCCGAGGATGCTGTAGCCGAAGCCCAGGACCTCGGTCTCGACGATGGTGCGGCAGCGCTCCTGGCCGTTGAAGTCGGTGCGCGGCAGGAACACCATGCCGACCGCGACCCGGCCCTCGGCATCCTTGGCGCCGCGGATCTGCTGCTTGAAGAAGTCCTGCGCGATCTCGAGATGGATGCCGGCGCCGTCGCCGGTCTTGCCGTCGGCGTCGACGGCGCCGCGGTGCCAGACCGCGCGCAGCGCGTCGATGCCGGCCTGCACCACCTCGCGCCGCGGCTTGCCGTCGATCGCGGCGACGAAGCCGACGCCGCAGGCGTCGTGCTCGAAGCTCGGATCGTACAGGCCGTGCGCCGCCAGATGCGCGGCGTTGCGCCGGTAGTCGGCGACCCAGCGGTCCGCCCAGGAGCTCGTGTCCACCACCGTCGTTCCTCCTTACGAGGCCAGCGCCCTAAGAAGCCAGGGCCAGAGGCGCCGCCCCGGCCTCGAGGTAAGCGTGCATGGCGTCCGCGGCGTCGCGCCCGTCGCGCACGCCCCAGACCACCAGCGATGCGCCGCGCACGATGTCGCCGCCTGCGAACACGCCGGCCATCGCCGTCATCATGGTCCGCCAGTCGATCCGCACCGTGCCCCAGCGGGTGACCGGCAGCTCGGGCTGGCCGAACAGCGTCGGCAGGTCCTCGGGATCGAAGCCCAAAGCCTTGATGACCAGATCGGCCTCGACCGCGAAGCTCGAGTCCGGCACCGGCTCCGGCCGCTGCCGGCCGGTCGCGTCGGGAGCGCCCAGGCGCATGCGCACGGCACGCACGCCGTCCACCTCGCCATTGCCCAAAAAGGCCTCGGGCGCCGCCTGCCAGACGAACTCGACGCCCTCCTCCTCGGCATGGCGCACCTCGCGCATCGAGCCCGGCATGTTGGCGCGGTCGCGCCGGTAGAGGCAGCGCACCGAGACGGCACCCTGCCGCACCGCGGTGCGCACGCAGTCCATGGCGGTATCGCCGCCGCCGATCACCACCACCCGCTTGCCGGCGGCATTGAGGGCGCCGGAATCGAACGCCGGCACGGCATCGCGCAGGCCCTTGCGATTGCTCGCGGTCAGGTAGTCGAGCGCCTGCACGATGTTGGCGAGGCCGGCGCCGGGCATGGCGATGTCGCGCGGCCGGTAGACGCCGGTGCCGATGAACAGCGCATCGTGGCGCGCGCGCAGCTCGTCGAACGGCAGCCTCGTGCCGACCTCGCTGTCGAGGTGGAAGCGGATGCCGCTGGCACTCAGGACGTCGGCGCGCCGCTGCACCACGCCCTTGTCGAGCTTGAAGTTGGGGATGCCGTAGATCAGCAGGCCGCCGACCCGGTCGTAGCGGTCGTAGACGTCGATCTGGTAGCCGCGCTTGCGCAGCTGGTCGGCGACCGCGAGGCCGGCCGGGCCGGCGCCGATCACCCCGATCGATTCCGGCCGCTCGCGGACGGGCTTGGTCGGCTTCACCCAGCCGCGCTCGAACGCGGTGTCGGTGATGTGCTTCTCGACGGCGCCGATGGTCACCGACTCGAAGCCTTTCTCGATCACGCAGTTGCCTTCGCACAGGCGGTCCTGCGGGCAGATCCGGCCGCAGATCTCGGGCATGTTGTTGGTCGCCGAGGCCAGCTCGTAGGCTTCCTCGAGGCGATCCTCCGCGGTCATCCGCAGCCAGTCGGGGATGTTGTTGTGCAGCGGGCAATGGATCTGGCAGAACGGGATGCCGCACTGCTCGCAACGCCCCGCCTGCTCGGCCGCGCCTTCCCGGCTGAACCGGTCGTGGATCTCGCGGAAGTCGCGCCGCCGCGCGGCCGGCATCCCGCTTGTCGGGCATGGCCTGCGGCGTCGACACGAATCCCATCATCTTGGCAGTCATCAGCTCTCCCAGCGGTCGATGGGACCACGCGGCCGGCGGTCTGGATGTCGGGGTTCGCCTCGGGCGGGGCGCTGCGACTTCTCCTATACCGCCGGCCGGCGCCCGGCGTCCAGCGGTTTTTGGCCGTTTCGTCAACATATGCGACTTATATTTTGCCAGCTCGCGCTCTGAAGAAGTCGTTTACGCGCGATTTTTGCGCGCGTACGCGGAACATATAGTATCGTTTTGCGACCATCGGCGTCGAAGCTCAATCCGAAACAATTCGGTCACGGATTGGCGGCAAGGTAAGGAACGCTCGGCCTGACCGCCGATGGACGCGAGAGGATTGACGCGGGGGCTGCGGTCCGCGCGTAGTAGTTGATGGCGGCATCGCCGGCTGCGGACGCGCGGCTGGCTCGCCGCAACCCGGCTGCCAATAGGGAAGCGCAATGGATCTGGAACTCCTGCTCGGGGCGCTTCTCCTCGGGGTCGTCGAGGGTCTGACCGAGTTCATCCCGGTCTCCTCGACCGGCCATCTGATCCTCGTGGTCGACCTGATCGGCTTTCGCGGGCCGCCCGGCAAGGTGTTCGAGGTCGTGATCCAGCTCGGCGCGATCTTCGCCGTCTGCTGGGCCTATCGCCATCGCTTCCTTCGCGTCGCGAGCGGACTGCTGAGCGACCCGGACCAGGTCCGCTTCGCGCGCAACATTCTCCTCGGCTTCATCCCGGCGATGGTGATCGGAGCTTTTGCCCACGGCTTCATCAAGTCCGTGCTGTTCAGCCCCTGGGTGGTGGTGACCACGCTGGTCCTGGGCGGCTTTGCCATCCTCCTGATCGAGCGCATCCATCCGGATCCGCGCCACCATGGGGTCGAGCGGATCCCGGCGGCGACCGCGTTGCAGATCGGCCTTTGCCAGGCCGTGGCCATGATCCCCGGCGTCTCGCGGTCGGGTGCTACGATCATGGGCGGCCTCCTGCTCGGGGTCGACCGCCGCACCGCGACGGAGTTCTCGTTCTTCCTGGCGGTGCCGACGATGCTGGCCGCGACCGTGTACGACACTTACAAGAACTGGGCGGTCATGAGCGGCGACAACGTCGCCGTGATCGCCGTGGGCTTCGTCGCCGCGTTTCTCGCCGCGCTGTTCGTGGTCCGGCGGGTGCTCGATTTCGTCTCCGAGCGCGGCTTTGCGCCATTCGCCTGGTACCGCATCGTGGTAGGCGTGGTGATGGCCGCGTTTCTGGCCCTGCGCTGACCCGGTCAGGGCCGCGCCATGCGCGCGACCGTGGCGCGATAGCGCGCCAGATATTCCGGCACGATCAGCTCGATCGGCGTCGGCGCGATGGCGAGATCGGCGAGCCCCTTGGCGCCTTCGGCCACGACGTTGTCGGTCTTGAGCAGCTCGACCTGATCGCGGGTCAAGGGCGGCACCGGCAGCAGCTCGAGCAAGCGGGCCTGCAGCGCCGCCGTGCCGAACGAGACCGGCACCAGCAGGCGGCGACGGCCCACCACGCCCAGCATGTAGCGCATCAGCTCGGCGAAGCTGTAGACCTGCGGCCCGCCCAGCTCGTAGGTCTGGCCGGCGGCACCCTGGCCGCTGCAGCCCGGCGACGATCGCCTCCGCCACGTCGCCGACATAGACCGGCTGGAACAGGGTCTTGCCGCCGCCGATCAGCGGCAGCGCCGGCAGCCAGCGCGCCATCTCGGCAAAGCGGTTGAAGAAGCTGTCCTCGGGACCGATGACGATGCTCGGGCGCACGATCACAGCGCTTGGCAGGGCCTCGCGCACGCGCTGCTCGCCTTCCGCCTTGCTGCGCGCATAGGCGCTCTGCGAATCGGGATCGGCGCCGATCGCCGAGAGCTGCACCATGCGCTCGATGCCGGCGTCCGCCGCGGCCTTGGCGATCCGGCCGGGCAGGGCGCCCTGCACCTCCGCAAAGCGCTGCTGCCGGGTCTCGTGCAGCATGCCGATCAGGTTGACCACGCCGCTCGCGCCGGCGAGCGCCCGGGCCAGCGCCTGCGTCGCTCGCGAGATCGACCCGCTCGACCACGATCTGGCCGACCCTGCCCATCGGCTGGAGGTGGCCGCCGCGCGACGGGTTGCGGCTGGTCACCAGCACGCGCGCGCCACGCGCCGCCAGGCGGCGCACCAGATGCCGGCCGATGAAGCCCGTGCCTCCGAACACCGTGATCAGTTGATTGCGCACGCCCTGCACCCTCTCGGTTCGTCCGGACTATAGAGCGGGCATCGCAAAAGGGCGAGGGGACGACGAGCATGGCGGGCCGCGGCACGCGCCCTGCGAGACCGGTTGACGGCATCCCGCCAAGGCCTTACATGCTCGCTGACCCGCGGCCCAGGTGGCGGAATTGGTAGACGCACTAGCTTCAGGTGCTAGCGGCCGCAAGGCCGTGGAGGTTCGAGTCCTCTCCTGGGCACCATTCGCGCGCCGCGGGTCCGGCGTCGGCTGCTCCCGCATGCGGCGCGGCTCGCCGGCAAGGCCGTTAAGGCAGGGTTAAGCTGCCGGCCGCTAGATCTCGCCGCGGATCAACCGGTCTGCTAGGCTCACCTCTTCGGACCTTCATGGCCCGGCCGAGGCACGATGTCGATCACGCAACACGAGCAGGACCTGCCGCCGGGCCTCGACTTCGGGTCGAGCGTCGCCGTCGACACCGAGGCGATGGGGCTCAACCCTTTCCGCGACCGCCTGTGCCTCGTGCAGCTGTCCGCCGGCGACGGCACCTGCCATCTGGTGCATTTCCGTCACCGCCGCTACGACGCGCCCAATCTCGCCCGCCTGCTGACCGATCCTGCGGTCGAGAAGATGTTCCATTTCGCCCGCTTCGACCTCGCGATCCTGCAGCACTATCTGGGCGTGATGTGCCAGCCGGTCTATTGCACCAAGATCGCGTCCAAGCTCGCGCGCACCTATACCGACCGCCATGGCCTCAAGGACCTGTGCCAGGACCTGCTCGGCATCGAGCTGTCGAAGCAGATGCAGAGCTCCGACTGGGGCGAGGCCGAGCTGTCGGCGGCGCAGCTGAGCTATGCCGCCCACGACGTCCTTCATCTCCACCGCCTGCGCGAGCGCCTGGACGCCATGCTGGCGCGCGAGCGCCGCCTCGAGCTGGCCTCGGCCTGCTTCGCCTTCCTGCCGCATCGCGCCAGGCTGGACCTTGCCGGTTGGGCCGGCGTCGATATCTTCGCCTATTAGGAGCGAGGTGCGGCGCAAGTCGCTGCGTTGACGCCACGGGGGCATCGTGACCATATTGCCGCAAAACACATGTGGGTCGGGGAGTGGCGCCTCTGCCTTGGCATCATGGATGGCCCCAGGGCGGGGCCTTGGTATGGTGCGCGACGGCGCCGGCATGGCGGCGCGCGCGATGACAGGCAGAGTGAGCTGGTCCGAAAGATGATCGTCGTTCCGTCACCGACCGTCGCCGAGCCCGATCGCGCTCCCAGCGCGACGCTTGCCGCCGGCTGCCGCGTGCTGCGCGCCGAGGCCGAGGCGCTGCTCGATCTCGCCCGCTCCCTCGACGAGCGCTTCGAGCGCTGCGTCGAGATGATCGCCGCCATCCGCGGCCGGGTCGTGGTCACCGGCATGGGCAAGAGCGGCCATGTCGGCCGCAAGATCGCCGCCACCTTCGCCTCGACCGGCACGCCGGCGCTCTACGTGCATCCGGGCGAGGCCAGCCACGGCGATCTCGGCATGATCACCGCGACCGATCTGGTGCTCGCCCTGTCGAACTCGGGCGAGACGCCGGAGCTCGCCGACATCGTGGCCTATACCCGGCGCGTCTCGATCCCGCTGCTGGCGATCGTCGGGCGCGCCGACAGCACGCTCGCCGACACCGCCGACCTCGCGCTGGTCCTGCCGCGCCACGCCGAGGCCTGCCCCATGGGCCTGGCGCCGACCACCTCGACCACCGCGACCCTGGCGCTGGGCGACGCGCTGGCGATCGCCCTGCTCGAGCGCCGCGGCTTCGGCACGCAGGAGTACAGCGCGCTGCATCCGGGCGGCAGCCTCGGCAAGAAGCTGATCCGGGTCGAGCAGCTGATGCATCGCGGCGCCGCCCTGCCCTTGTGCGCGCTGCACACCCCGATGACCGAGGTCATGCTGGAGATGAATGCCAAGCGGCTCGGCTGCGTCGGCGTGCTCGACGGCCACGGCAGCCTCGCCGGCATCATCACCGACGGCGATCTGCGCCGCCACATGGGGCCGGACCTGCTCGAGCGCACCGCCGTCGAGATCATGACGGCCGGGCCGAAGACCATCCGGCCGCAGGCGCTGGTCGCCGAGGCCCTGGCTACGATGAACCAGGCGGAGCGGCCGTTCACCGTCATCTTCGTGGTCGAGGAGCGGCGCCCGATCGGCGTCGTCCACATGCACGACTGCCTGCGGGCGGGCCTGGCATGAGCCACGCGCGCGCTCTGGGCACCGTCAGGCCCTGGCGGGGAGCGGCCAGCCGGCCGCGGCGCCGCTCGCGCCTGATGGACGCCCTGCGCGTCCTGCTGCCGCTGCTGGCCCTGGTCCTGGTCGGCCTCGTGCTGGCATGGCCGCAGATCATGCGCGATTCCGGCGGCATCGGCGTGCCGACCCTGGTGCCGGGCGACGCCGACCAGCCCGACATGCTGCGCATGGACAGCCCGCGCTATGTCGGCCAGACCAGCAGCGAGCGGCCCTACGAGGTCACCGCGCGCGCGGCCTCGCTCGATCCGCTCCAGGCCAACATCGTGCATCTCGACCGGCCGTCCGCCGACATCGCGCTGGCGGACGATGGCAAGGTCCGCCTCATGGCCGAGACCGGCACCTACGATCGCGATACCGAGAGGCTCGTGCTGGATGGCGGCATCGAGGTGGTGACCAGCAGCGGCTATCGCTTCGTGACGCCGAGCGCCCGCGTCAACCTGGCGCAGGGCCTGGTCCGCGGCTGGCAGTCGATCGAGGGCGCACGGCCCCGCCGGCACGCTCTCGGCCAGCCGCTTCGAGATCCAGGACGCGGGCGACGTGCTGCGCTTCGATGGCCGCGTCAGGGTCACGGTCCTGCCGCCGGCGGGGCGCGACAAGCCGCAGCCCGCCGAGGCGACCACGGCGCAGCCCGAAGGGGGAAGGTCCTCGTGACCCTCGGCCGGTCTGCCGGCAGCCGCCGCAGCCTCGCGGCGCGAGGCGGACCGACGCGTCCTCGCGCTCGCCGCCGCGGCGGCTGCCCTCGCGGTGCCGGCCGTGTCGGCCGCCTGGTCGCCCGCCTGGTCGCAGGGCCTCCAGCACGACAGCAAGCTGCCGATCGAGATCACCGCGGACAGCCTCGAGGTCATGCAGGACCAGCAGGTCGCGACCTTCCTGGGCAATGTCGACGCGGTGCAGGGCGATCTCGTGCTGACCTCCGACCAGCTTCGGGTGCACTACCGCGGCGGCGAGAGCGAGCCCGGCGTCACCGCCGGCTCGATCCGGCGCATCGAGGCGATGGGCAACGTCTTCATGTCGTCGCCGGAGGAGACCGCGCAGGGCGAGTTCGGCGTCTATGACGTCGACGGCGCGCTGCTGACCCTCGAGGGCTCGGTGGTGCTCACCCGCGCCGAGAACGTGGTGCGCGGCGAGCGCCTCGAGATCGATCTGGCCACCGGTCGCTCGCAGATGTTCGCGGCGGTGCCGAGCACGGCCGGCGGCGCGCCCGGCCAGCGGGTCAAGGCGGTGTTCGTGCCGCCGCCCGAGCCGGTCGAGCCGGCGGCCGGCCCTGCCGGCGCCCCGACCGAGCCCTCGCCGCCCAAGGCGACCGAGTAGCGCGATGGCCGTGCACGCGCGCATGGGGCTGGCCACGCCGCAGCCGATCGAGCCCAGGGCCCGGCCCAGGCTGGTGAGCGGGCCGGTCGGCCTCGCCGCGCACGGCCTGGGCAAGCAGTTCCGCGGCCGATCGGTGCTGCGCGACGTCAGCGTGCAGGTGCGCCGCGGCGAGGCGGTAGGCCTGCTCGGCCCCAACGGCGCCGGCAAGACGACCTGCTTCCACATCATCACCGGCCTGCTCCAGGCCGACTACGGCACCGTCAGCCTCGACGACGACGACATCACCGACCTGCCGATGCACCGGCGCGCCCGGCTCGGCATCGGCTATCTGCCGCAGGAGGCCTCGGTGTTCCGCGGCCTGAACGTCGAGAGCAACATCCGCGCCGTGCTCGAGGTGGTGGAGCCCGTGCGCAGCGAGCGCGAGGCGCGGCTCGAGGCGCTGCTGGCCGAGTTCTCGCTCGCGCATCTGCGGCGATCGTCGGTGCTGACCCTGTCGGGCGGCGAGCGGCGCCGGGTCGAGATCGCCCGCGCGCTCGCTTCCGAGCCCGGCTTCATCCTGCTCGACGAGCCGCTGGCCGGGATCGATCCGATCAACATCGCCGAGATCCGCGAGCTGGTCGCGCACCTGCGCGAGCGCGGCATCGGCGTGCTGATCACCGATCACAATGTGCGCGACACGCTGGACATCATCGATCGGGCCTACATCCTGCACGAGGGCCGGGTCCTGATGGAGGGCCCCCCCGCCGAGATCGTCGCCGACGAAGGCGTCCGGCGGGTCTATCTCGGGGACCGGTTCAGCCTCTAGCGTCGCCGCCCATGTCCTTGTCCCTACGACTGGATGTGCGTCAGAGCCAGGCCCTGGTGATGACGCCGCAGCTGCAGCAGGCGATCAAGCTGCTGCAGCTGGGCAACCTCGAGCTTGCGACCTACGTCCAGGGCGAGCTCGAGCAGAACCCGTTCCTCGAGCGCCAGGACGAGGGCCCGGAGCCGTCGCCAGACCAGCCGGCGCCCGAGCAGCCTGCGGCCGGCGCGCGCGAGAGCGCGTTGGACGGCGCGCCCGACATGACGCCGCACCAGGACGCGGCCGATGCCTGGTCCACCGCGCCGGACGAGGGCTGGGCGGACCCGCGCGGCGACCAGGGCTCGGGCTGGCTCGAGGTCGCCGGCATCGGGCCGGGCGGCCGCGGCCGGAGCAACGATTTCGACGACGAGCGGTTCGACCTCGAGGCGGGCCTGAGCCGCCCCAAGAGCCTGCGCGAGCACCTGGTCGAGCAGTTGCAGGTCGACCTGCCGCCCGGTCCCGAGCGGATCATCGGCATGCATCTGATCGACCTCGTCGACGAGGCTGGCTATCTGGCCGGCGATCTCGGCGAGGTCGCCGACGCGCCTCGGCTGCGCGCTGCCCGAGGTCGAGGCCGTCCTGGCCCGCCTGCAGCATTTCGATCCCCCCGGCGTGCTGGCGCGCTCGGTCAAGGAGTGCCTGGCGCTGCAGCTGCGCGATGCCGACCGCCTCGATCCGGCGATGCAGGCGCTGCTGGAGCATCTCGACCTGCTCGTCCAGGCCGATCTGGAGCGCCTGCAGAAGGCCTGCGGCGTCCTGCCCGACGACCTGCCGGAGATGATCGCCGAGCTCAAGGCCCTGAACCCGAAGCCGGGCCTGGCGTTCGCGCACGAGGTCGTCGAGGCGTTGGTGCCGGACGTGTTCGTGCTGCCGATGCCGGGCGGCGGCTGGCGCGTCGAGCTCAACGCCGCCACCCTGCCCAGGGTCCTGGTCAACACCGCCTACTACGCCGAGCTTTGCGGCCGCACCGTCGACAAGCGCGACAAGGAGTACCTGGCCGAGCGCTTCCAGTCGGCGAGCTGGCTGGTCAAGGCGCTCGACCAGCGCGCCCGCACGGTGCTCAAGGTCGCCGAGGCGGTGGTCGCGCGCCAGCTGGGCTTCCTCCAGCACGGCGTGCAGCAGCTGCGGCCGATGGTGCTGCGCGACATCGCCGAGGCCACCCTGATGCACGAGAGCACGATCTCGCGCGCCACCGCCGATAAATACGTCGCCACGCCGCGCGGTAACTTCCCCTTCAAGTATTTCTTCTCCAATGCGCTGCCGGGAACCAGCGGTGAGGCGAGCCATGCGGCCGAGGCGATCCGCCAGCAGGTCAAGACCATGATCGAGCGCGAGCATCCGGAGCGCGTGCTGTCGGACGACCAGATCGTCGCGGCGCTGCGCACCACAGGCGTCCTGATCGCCCGGCGGACGGTGGCAAAGTATCGCGAATCCCTGGCGATCCCGTCCTCGGTGGAGCGCCGCCGGAGCAAGGCATTAAGGCTTGCGTAATGGGTGTTTTTGGGCTCATCCTCGCGCCCCTGCACCAGGCCGTGACGCGCGCAGGGGTCATTGGGGGGCGAGCGGGCGACAGCCGGCCGGCGCCAAGGGCGTTGGCAGCGGAGCCGGCCAGAGCGCGGTCGGCGCGGCTGTCCTGGTCGCGAGCTTCCCAGAGTGAGAACTGATCACGACGGACGTGGCATGGTCGAACTCGCCGATATCATCACTCCCGAAAACGTCGTCCTCAACCTCCCCTCGTGCAGCAGCAAGCGCCAGGTGCTGAGCGAGCTGGCCCGGCGCGGCGCCGCCGCCGCGGGCATCGGGCAGCAGAGCCTGCTCGATGCCCTGACCGAGCGCGAGCGCCTCGGCACGACCGGCATCGGCCACGGCATCGCGATCCCGCACGCCCGGCTCGAAGGCCTCGACCACCTGGTCGGGATGTTCGTGCGGCTCGATCATCCCGTCGACTTCGAGGCGCTGGACGAGCAGCCGAGCGACCTGATCTTTCTCCTGCTGGCGCCGAGCGCGGCGGAGGCGGACAGCCTGAAGGCCCTGGCACGGATCTCGCGCATGCTGCGCGATCCGGGGCTGCGTCAGCGGCTACGCCAGGAGCGCGACCCGCGCGTGGTCTACCGCATGCTGACCCAAAAACCGGAGTGCCATGCCGCGTGAGGTGCTAGCGCAGGCCAGCAGGCCGGCATCGGCTGGCCTGCCGCGGGCAGCGCCGGAGCCCGCGCACGTCCGGCTGCACGCGACCTGCGTCCAGCTCGGCGGCGTCGGCGTGGTGCTGCTGGGCGCTTCGGGGGTCGGCAAGTCGGACCTCGCCCTGCGGTTGATCGATGCCGGCGCGCTGCTGGTCGCCGACGACCAGCTCGAGGTCGAGGCCACGCCTGCCGGTCTGCTCGGCCGGCCGGCCGAGCGCCTGGCGGGGCTGCTCGAGGTGCGCGGCCTCGGCATCCTGCGCCTGCCGTACTGCCGGGTCAGCCCGCTGGGCCTCGTGGTCGAGCTCGATTGTGCCACGCCGGCACCCCGGCTGCCCGAGCCGTCGACCTACCCGATCCTGGGCACCCTGCTGCGCCGTCTGCGGCTCGATCCGCGCCAGGCCTCGGCGCCAGCCAAGGTCCGGCTGGCACTTTGCGCCGAGCAGGTCGTCTGAGCCGCCATGCCGCGCATCGTCCTCGTCACCGGCATGGCGGGCGCAGGCCGAACGACGGCGCTCCGCGCGCTCGAGGACGTGGGCTTCGAGGCGGTCGACAACCCGCCGATCGACCTGCTCGGCAGTCTGCTGCGGCCGACCGACGAGACCCGCCGTCCGCCTCGCGATCGGCATCGACTGTCGCGCGCATGCCTTCGATTCGCAGGGGCTGAACCGCCGCCTCGACGACGTGCTGCGAGAGTCCGACGATCGTCTTCGCGTGCTGTTCCTCGACTGCGAGGAGGAGATCCTGCGGCGCCGCTTCACCGAGACCCGCAGGCGGCATCCGCTGGCTCAGGATCGCCGCGTCACCGACGGCATCACCGAGGAGCGCGCCCTGATGGCGCCGTTGCGCGAGCGGGCCGATCTGGTGATCGACACCTCGCAGCTGGCGCCGGGCGACCTGCGCCGCATCGTCGTCGGCCACTTCGGCGAGACCGCGGGCGAGCAGCTGACGGTAGCCGTGATGTCGTTCGCCTACCGCAACGGCCTGCCGCGTGAGGCGGACCTGGTGTTCGACGTCCGCTTCCTGGCCAATCCCCACTATGTCGACGCGCTGCGGCCGCGCACCGGCAAGGATCCGGGCGTGCGCGCCTATGTCGCGTCCGATCCCAACTATCAGGTGCTGACCGACGGCCTCGACAGCTTTCTGGCGCCGCTCCTGCCGGCCTACCGCAGCGAAGGCAAGAGCTATCTCACCATCGCCTTCGGCTGCACCGGCGGCCGGCATCGCTCGATCGTGGTCGCCGAGGCGGTCGCCCGGTCGCTGCGCGAGGCGGGCTGGCCGGTGCTCCTGCATCATCGCGACACCCCCGAGGCCAACGACACTCCCGAGGCTGGCGAGAGGGACGAGCCGCCGGCGGGCGAGCCGGCCGGGAGAGAGGGCGCATGATCGGCCTGGTCCTGGTCACCCACGGGCGCCTCGCCGAGGAGTTCGTCGCCGCGACCGAGCATGTCGTGGGGCGGCAGTCCAACATGCGCGCGATCTCGATCGGCCCCGACGACGACATCGAGCAGCGCCGTCTCGACATCATGGCGGCGGTCGAGGCGGTCGACGACGGCTCCGGCGTGATCCTTTTGACCGACATGTTCGGCGGCACCCCCTCGAACCTCGCGATCTCGATCATGGACAAGGGCCGGGTCGAGATCATCGCCGGCGTCAACCTGCCGATGCTGATCAAGCTCGCCAGCGTGCGCGACAGCGACAATCTGGGCGAGGCGGTGGTCAGCGCCCAGGAAGCGGGCCGCAAGTACATCAACGTCGCCAGCACCCTGCTCAACGTCGAGCAGGGCGACGGGGCGCGATGAGCGGTGCCGCCGAGACCGGGCCGGACCGGCCCGGGCAGGGCCGGCTGCTGCGCCGCCGCGTGACCGTGGTCAACCGCCGCGGCCTGCACGCGAGGGCGGCCGTCAAGTTCGTCAACATGGCCGAGCAGTTCGTGGCCGACATCGAGGTGGCGCGCGACAACATGGTGGTGGTGCGGCACGTCGATCATGGGGCTGATGATGCTGGCGGCACCGGCGGGCTCGGAGCTCGAGATCCGGGCGCGCGGGCGCGAGGCCAAGGCGGCCCTCGATGCGCTCGCGGCCCTGGTCGCCAGTGGCTTCGACGAGACCTGATGGCTGGCCTGACGACTGCGCCGGCCGAGCTTGCCCTGGCTCAGGGCTTGTGGTTAAAGCCGCCTCGGCTGCTGGCGGCGCGCCCGATCGTTCCCGATTGCATGGTCCATCGCGGGTCGCTCAACGCCGACGCGACACGCATTTCAGCGATACGGAACCAGACATGACCGAGTTCACCGACTACAAGGTCGCCGACTTCGCCCTGGCCGGATGGGGCGCCCGCGAGATCGCGATCGCCGAGAAGGAGATGCCGGGGCTGATGGCGCTGCGCGCCGAGTACGGCGCCAGCCAGCCGCTCAAGGGCGCCCGGATCACAGGCTGCCTGCACATGACGGTCGAGACGGCGGTCCTGATCCGGACGCTGCGCCATCTCGGCGCCAGCATTCGCTGGAGCTCGTGCAACATCTTCTCGACCCAGGACCAGGCCGCGGCGGCGATCGCCGCCGAGGGCGTCCCGGTGTTCGCCTGGCGCGGCGAGACCGAGGAGGACTACGACTGGTGCATCCGGCAGACGATCGAGGCGCCGGACGGCTGGCGGCCCAACATGCTGCTCGACGACGGCGGCGATCTGACCAAGATCATGCACGACGACTATCCGGAGCTGATGAAGGACGTGCGCGGCCTGTCGGAGGAGACCACCACGGGCGTGCACCGGCTGTACGAGATGCAAAAGGCCGGCACGCTGCTGGTCCCCGCGTTCAACGTCAACGATTCGGTGACCAAGTCCAAGTTCGACAACCTCTACGGCGTGCGCGAGAGCCTGGTCGACGGCATCAAGCGCGCCACCAGCGTGATGATCGCGGGCAAGATCGCGGTCGTCTGCCGGCTACGGCGACGTCGGCAAGGGCTCGGCCGAATCGATGCGCAGCCAGGGCGCGCGCGTGATGGTCACCGAGGTCGATCCGATCTGCGCGCTGCAGGCGGCGATGCAGGGCTACGAGGTCGTGACCATGGACGACGCCGCGGCGATCGGCGACATCTTCGTCACCGCGACCGGCAATAGCGACGTCATCACGCTCGACCACATGCGGGCGATGAAGGACGGCGCCATCGTCTGCAACATCGGCCACTTCGACACCGAGATCCAGATCAGCGCGCTGCGCAACTACAAGTGGAGCGAGGTCAAGCCCCAGGTCGACGAGGTCGAGTTCCCGGACGGCAAGAAGATCATCGTCCTGGCCAAGGGCCGGCTGGTCAACCTGGGCTGCGCCACCGGCCACCCGAGCTTCGTCATGAGCGCCTCCTTCACCAACCAGGTGCTGGCCCAGATCGAGCTCTGGCTGCATGGCGAGCGCTACGAGAACAAGGTCTACGTGCTGCCCAAGGCGCTCGATGAGAAGGTCGCCCGGCTGCATCTCGACAAGCTCGGCGCCAAGCTCACCAAGCTGACGGCCGGGCAGGCCGCCTACATCGGGGTGCCGGTGGAGGGGCCGTTCAAGCCGGAAGCCTACCGCTACTGAGGAGCCGGGCACGCGCACGCTCGAGCTGCCCGATCTCGCCGCGACCCGCGCGCTCGGCGCCCGCCTGGCGGCGCTGATCGCAGGCGGCGACGTGATCGCGCTTTGCGGTCCGCTCGGGGCCGGCAAGAGCGAGCTTGCCCGCGCGCTGATCCGGGCGCGCGCGGGTGCCGCGATCGAGGTGCCGAGCCCGAGCTTCACCCTGGTGCAGGACTATCCGAGCGGCGACCTGGTGCTGCGCCACATCGACCTCTACCGCCTCGGCGACCCCGCCGAGCTGCAGGAGCTCGGCCTGGAAGCCCCGGAATCCGACGAGGTCTGGCTGGTCGAGTGGCCGGAGCGCGCCGGCGACGTCTTCTCCAAGGACCTGCAGATCACCCTCGAGCAGGGCCCGGCGGCGGATGCCCGCATCGCGCATTTCCAGGCGGGCCCGCGCTGGCGCGCAAGGCTCGACGCTCTGCTAGATGATTGAGACGGAAGACTTTTTAGAGCGACACGGCTACGGCAGCGCGAGCGCGCACGGCGCTCGCGGGCGACGCCTCGGCGCGCCGCTACGAGCGCCTGCATGGCGGCCCGGAGCCGGCGATCCTGATGCACTGCCCGCCGCAGATCAGCATCGAGCCGTTCCTCCACGTCGCAAAATGGCTCCACCGCTGGCGCCTGAGCGCGCCGCAGGTGCGCGCCGCCGACGCAGAATCCGGTCAGGTGCTGCTCGAGGACCTGGGCGACGATCTGTTCAGCCGCGTGCTCGCGCAAGGCGGCGACGAGCGCGCCCTGTACGAGGCCGCGGTCGACCTTCTGGTGTTCCTGCAAAGCTGCCCGCCGCCCGACGGCCTGCCGGCCTATGACGACGCCTGGCTGCTGCGCGAGGCGTCGCTGCTTGCCCGAGTGGTATGCGCCGCACGCCCCGGCCGACGACTATCGCGCGATATGGCAGGAGCTGCTGCCGCATGCGCGCGTGGGCGCCGACGGCTTCGTCTATGTCGACTACCACGCCGACAACCTGCTCTGGCTGCCCGAGCGCGAGGGCCATGCCCGGATCGGCCTGCTCGATTTCCAGGACGCGCGCCTCGGGCCGCCGGCCTACGACCTGGTCTCGCTGCTCGAGGATGCGCAGGCGCGACGTGCCGCCGGCGCTGGCCGCAAGCCATGATCGAGCGCTACCTCGCGGCCCGGCCCGACCTCGACGGCCAGGCCTTCCGGGCCGCCTACGCGCTGCTCGGCGCCCAGCGCAACGCCAAGATTCTGGGGCTGTTCTCGCGGCTTGCCCGGCGCGACGGCAAGCCCGCCTATCTGGCGCTGCTGCCGCGCGTCGCCGGCCATCTGAAGCGCGATCTCGAGCATCCGCTGCTCGCCCCGCTGCGCGCCTGGTGCGACCTTCACCTGCAGCTCTAGCTCGCATCACCACTAACCCCGTGGTAGATTGACCCATGGTGCCGGTCGCCACGATTCCCCCGACTTTGCCCTTCGTGGATGCCCTGGCGGCAGGGCTGCTGGCAGAAGCCGGCGAGGACCTGCCGGCGCTCGCGGACACGCTGGTGCTGCTGCCGACCAGGCGCGCCTGCCGCAGCCTGCGCGAGGCGTTCGTGCGCCAGGCGGGCGGCCAGGCGCTGCTGCTGCCGCGCATCCAGCCGATCGGCGAGGTCGAGGCGGATGAACTGCTGCTCGCGGGCGCGATCGACCTGGCGCTGCCGCCCGCGATCAGCAGTCTTGCGCCGCCAGCTGCTGCTGACCCGCCTGCTGACCGCCGTCACCAGCCGCCAGGAGCACGCGCTGCGCCTTGCGGGCGAGCTGGCCCTGCTGCTCGACGAGCTGCAGACCGAGCAGGTGGCGCTCGGCAAGGCTCGACCACGCTGGTGCCGGACGAGCTGGCCGAGCACTGGCAGGCGAGCCGCGCGGTGCTGGGCGTGATCGCCGACGCCTGGCCCGCGGTGCTGGCCGAGGAAGGCGCGCTCGACCCGGCCGAGCGCCGCCACCGCCTGCTGACCAGCCTGGCCGCGCACTGGCGGCGCGAGCCGCCGGCGCAGCGGATCGTGGCGGCGGGCTCGACCGGCAGCATTCCCGGCACCCGCGCGCTCCTGCAGGTGATTGCGCGGCCTGCCGCGCGGCACGGTCGTGCTGCCGGGCCTCGATCGCGAGCTGGACGCGGCGACCTGGCGTGAGCTCGGCGCCGGCCATCCGCAATATGGCCTGAAGCAGCTGCTGGACGCGCTGGATGTCGAGCGTGCGAAGGTGCCCGACTGGCCCAGCCCCAGCCCTCGGCGGCGCCGATCCGGCGCGGGCGCTGCTGCTGCGCGAGGTGATGCGGCCGGCGGCGACGATCGGCGCCTGGCACGAGCAGACGATCCCGCCGGCAGCGACCGCGGGCCTTCATCTCGAGGAATTTCCCGACCTCGCCGCCGAGGCTTTGGCGCTTGCCGTGCGCATGCGCGGCGCGCTCGAGCAGCCGGGGCGCACGGCCGCCCTGGTCACGCCCGACCGCCATCTCGCGCGTCGGGTCGCGGTCGAGCTGCGCCGCTGGGGGATCGAGGTCGACGATTCCGCCGGCACGCCGCTCGACCAGACCCCGCCCGGCGCGTTCCTGCTGCTGACCGCGCGCCTGATCGTCGAAGGCGTCGAGCCGGTGACCCTGCTCGCGACCCTGAAGCATCCGCTCGCATCGGGCGGCATGAGCCCGGCTGCCTTCCGCCAGCGCGCGCGCGATCTGGAGCTTGCCTGCCTGCGCGGCCCGCGCATCGCCGGCGGCTTTGCGGGCGTGCTCGCGGAGCTGCGCCGCGTCCGGCTCGGCGAGGCGCAACGCGCCAGGCTGATCGCCTGGGTCGAGGACCTGCAGCGCAGCGCCCGGCCGTTCGCCGAGCAGGCCGACGCGCGCCGAGACCGACCTCGCCGCGCTGATCCGCGCCCATCTGGCGTTCGCCGAAAGCCTGGCGCGCGACGCCAAGGGCCACGCGCGCGAGCTGTGGAGCCGCGAGGCCGGCGAGGCGGCTGCGGCGCTTCTGGCCGAGCTGCTGGCGTTCGGGCCGGAGCCATGGCCGGTAGTCCCGGCGGCCTATCCTGCCCTGCTCGCCCAGCTGATGGCGGCGCGCACGGTGCGGCCTCGCGCGCCAAAGCATCCGCGCCTGTCGATCTGGGGCGAGCTGGAGGCGCGCCTGCAGCACACCGACCTCGTGCTGCTCGGCGGCCTGAACGAGGGCAGCTGGCCGCGCACGGTCGACCCCGGCCCCTGGCTGAACAGGACCATGCGCGCCCAGCTCGGCCTGCCGCCGGTCGAGCGCCGTCTCGGCCTTGCCGCGCACGATTTCTGCCAGGCAGCCTGCGCGCCGGAGGTCGTGCTCTCGCGCGCCGAGAAGGACGCCCATGGCAATCCGACGGTGCCCTCGCGCTGGCTGGTCCGCCTGCAGACCCTGCTCGCGGCACAGGATGCGGCCGCGGCGCCGGCCGGCGACCCGGCGCGCGCCTGGAGCGCTACCCTGGACAGCATCCAGGGCGTGCCGCGCCCGGTGCCGCCGCCGCAGCCCAGACCGCCGCTCGCCGCGCGGCCGCGCCGCCTGTCGGTCAGCGACATCGGCACCTGGATGGAGGACGCCTATGCCCTCTACGCCAGGCGCATCCTGCGGCTTGCGCCGCTCGACGCCCTCGATGCCGATCCGGGCGCGCTCGATCGCGGCATCATCATCCACCGCGCCCTCGAGCGCTTCGTCGCGCAATGGCCGGACGCGCTGCCGGACGACGCCTTGCAGCATCTGCTGCATGCCGGCGTGCAGCAGTTCGCCGAGCTCGCCCATCGCCCCCAGGTCCACGCGCTGTGGTGGCCGCGCTTCGTGCAGGTCGCGCGCTGGGTCGTGGCGCAGGAGCGCATGCGGCGCCCGGGCCTGGTGGCGCTGCGGGCGGAGGTCTCGGGCGAGCTCGAGCTGGAGCGGCCGGGCGGCCGCTTCGTCGTGCGGGCGCGCGCCGACCGGCTCGAGCAGCACGCCGACGGCAGCGTCACGGTGGTCGACTACAAGACCGGGGCCAGCCGCCCAACAAGGCCAAGGTGGCGGCCGGCCTGGCGCCGCAGCTGCCGCTCGAGGCCCTGATGGTCGAGCAGGGCGCGTTCGAGGGCCAGGCGCCCGCCGAGGTGGCAGCGCTCCTGTTCTGGCACCTCAAGGGCGACGAGGACGGCGGCGCGGAGCGCAGCCGCCGGCGATGCGCCGGCAGCGCTCGCCGCGGCGGCGCTGGCGGGGCTCGAGCGTCTGATCGACCACTACGACCAGGCCGACGACGGCCTATCCGCCACGGCCGAAGCCGCGCGCCGCACCCAGGCGCGACTACGATCACCTCTCGCGCCTCGGCGAGTGGTCGAGCTGAATGGCCGCGCCGCAAGGCCAGCCGCAACGCCCCGACGGCCGAGCAGTGCCGCGCGGCCGACCCGGCAAGCTCGGTCTGGGTCACCGCCTCGGCCGGCACCGGCAAGACCCGCGTGCTCGCCGATCGGGTGCTGCGCCTGCTGCTGGCCGGCAGCGAGCCGCAGCAGATCCTCTGCCTCACCTTCACCAAGGCCGCGGCCGCCGAGATGGTGGCGCGGGTGCAGGCCGATCTCGGCCGTTTCGCGACCCTGCCGGATGCGGCGCTTGGCGACGATCTGCGCCATCTCCTGGGACGGCCGGCGACGGCCGGCGAGCTTGCCAACGCGCGCAGCCTGCTGGCGCGCGTGCTCGACCTGCCGTCCGGCCTGCCGATCATGACGATCCACGGCTTCTGCCAGTCGCTGCTGCGGCGCTTTCCGCTGGAAGCGGGCGTGCCGGCGCATTTCGACGTGATCGAGCCGCGCACCGCGGCCGACCTGATGCGCGAGGCGCAGGAGGAGGTCCTGGCGAGCCGGCAGGCAGCGGTCCAGGCGGACCTCGCGACGCTCGCCGTGCTGCTGGGCGAGAGCACGCTGGCCGAGGGGCTCGCCGAGCTGCGCGAGCAGCGCCTGCGCTCCGGCGCCGACCTCGGCGATGCGCAGGCCGTCGGTCGCAGCGCTCTACCGGGCGCTCGACCTGCCGGCGGGCGCCACGCCGGAGACGGTTCGCGCCGCGGCCTGCGCCGATCCCGCGATCGACCGGGCGCGCTGCTCGCCGCCTGCCGCGCGCTGGAGTTCGGCAGCGACAGGGACGGCGAGCGCTGCGCCCTGATCACGGCCTGGCTGACGGCAGACCAGAGCGGTCGCATCGAGGGCTTTGGCGACTACGAGACCGTGTTCCTGCGCGCCGGCGACCGGACGCCGAAGGCGCAGAGCAACGTCATCACCAGCCAGGCGGCGACGCCCGCGGCGGTCGACGCGCTGATGGCCGAGCAGGAGCGCCTCGCGGCGTGGGCGGAGAAGGCCAAGGCGGCGCGCGTGGCGGAGCGCACGGCAGCGCTGCTGCGGGTCGGATCGGCGGTGCTCGAGCGCTATGCGCAGCGCAAGGCGCGGCTTGCGGCGCTGGACTACGACGATCTGATCGAGCGCGCCCGCGATCTCCTGCAAGACGCCGGATGCGGTGTCCTGGGTGCAGTACAAGCTCGACCAGCAGATCGATCATCTGCTGGTCGACGAGGGCCAGGACACGAGCCCTTCGCAGTGGGCGATCATCGAGGCGCTCTCGGCCGAGTTCTTCGTCGGCAGCGGCGCGCGCCCGGCGGGCCGCACGCTGTTCGTGGTCGGCGACGAGAAGCAGTCGATCATGAGCGTGCAGGGCGCGGACGTCGCGACCTACCAGCGCCTGCGGCAGAGCCTTCGCGCCCGCGCCGAGGCCGGCCGGCAGCCGTGGCGCGAGGAGCCGCTGAACCTCTCGTTCCGCTCGGCGCCGCCGATCCTGCAGGCTGGTCGATGCGGTGTTCGACGCGGCCGATGCCCGCGACGGCGTGACCGCCGGCGCCTGGCGCGAGCATGGCTGCTTCTGGGCCGAGCGGCCGGGGCTCGTCGAGGTCTGGCCGCTGGTCAAGGTCGAGCCGCCGCCGGCCAGCGCCGCCCTGGCAGCTGCCCGACCAGCACGAGCCGGCGGACAAGGCCGAGCACAGCCTCGCCCGGCTGATCGCCGAGCGGATCAAGATCTGGCTCACCGACGAGACGCCGCTCGCCTCGACCGGCCGCCCGATGACGGCGCGGCGACGTGATGATCCTCCTGCCGCGGCGCGGCATCCTGCAGGAGCTGCTGGTGCGCCAGCTCAAGCGGCTGCGCGTGCCGGTCGCGGGCGCCGATCGCCTGGCCCTGATCGACGAGATCGCGGTCATGGACCTGGCAGCGCTGGGCGATGCGCTGCTCCTGCCGGAGGACGATCTGACGCTTGCGGCGGTCCTGAAGAGCCCGCTGTTCGGGCTCGGCGAGGAGGATCTGTTCGATCTCGCCTACGATCGTGGCCATGCCAGCCTGCACGATCGCCTGCGCGCGCTGGCGGGCGAGCGAAAAATCTTCGCCGAGGCGCACGAGCGCTTTGCCGGGCTGCTGGCGCAGGCCGATTTCCTGCCGCCGTTCGAGCTCTACACGCGCCTGCTCGGCGAGGGTGGCGGGCGGGAACGGTTCGTCTCGCGCCTGGGCACCGCAGCGCTCGAGCCGATCGAGGCTTTTTTGGCGCAGGCGCTGGCGTATGAGCGCGGCCATCCGCCGTCGCTGCAGGGCTTTCTGCACTGGCTGCGGGCCGATACCACCGAGCTGATCCGCGACCCGGACCGGCCGCGCGACGAGGTGCGCGTGCTGACGGTGCACGGCGCCAAGGGGCTGGAGGCGCCGGTGGTGGTGCTCGCCGATGCGACCTTCGTGCCGGAGCTCAACGATCGCCTGCTGTGGCTCGAGGCAGACGGGCTGCCGCTCTGGAAGGTCGGCAGCGCGCGTCGCGACCGGGTCAGCGCCGCGGCTCATGACCAGAGCCGCAGGCGCCAGCTGGAGGAGCAGCGCCGCCTGCTGTACGTCGCGATGACCCGGGCGCAGGAGCAGCTGATCGTCGCCGGCTGGGAGCGCAAGAACAGCACGGAAGCGACCTGGTACGAGCTGATCACGGCCGGGCTCGAGCGCGCTGCCGGGCGCGCAGCGCGTCGCGATGCGCCTTGCGACCCGAGCTCGAGGGGCCGGGCTGGCGCCTCTCCACGCAGCGCGCCGCCGGACCGCGCCAGCTCGGCCTGGCGCTCGCGGGGCCCGCGCGCGAGGCGCCGCCGCCCGCCTGGCTCGGCGAGCGCGGCGCCACGGGAGAGCGGCCTCGCCCGGCCGCTCAGCCCTTCGCATCTCGACGAGGCGGGCCCGCCGGCCGCCTCGCCGCTCGACGATGTCGATCGCTATCGCCGCGGCCGGCTGATCCACCGCCTGCTGCAGAGCCTGCCCGAACGCCCGGTCGGCGAGCGCGGGGCGGCGATGGCGCGCTTCTTGGCGCAGCCGGCCCTGGCGCTCGACGAGGCCCTGCAGGAGGAGATCGCCGCCGAGGTTCTTGGGCGTGCTCGAGGCGCCCGCGATCGCGCACGCCTTCGGGCCAGGCTCGCGGGCGGAGGTGCCGCTGGCCGGCGTGGTCGGGCGGATCAGGCGATCGCCGGCCAGGTCGATCGGCTGGTGGTGGGCGAGCACGAGGTGCTGGTGATCGACTACAAGACCAACCGGGCGCCGCCGGCGACGCCGGACCAGGTGCCGGCCGCCTATCTGCGGCAGATGGCGGCCTATGGTGCGCTCTTGCGCCAGATCTACCCGGACCGGCGGGTCCGCTGCGCCCTGCTCTGGACCCAGGGGCCGCATCTGATGCCGCTCGACGAGGCGGCGCTTGCGAGCCATGCGCCAGGCGCATGGCTGGTCGGCGCGGGCGTGCCGGGCTCGAGGGTTGAAAGCTGTAGGAGGTGTACCAACTCCGCTTGACGCTCGACCCGCGCTCGCTCAATGTCGATCGCGCAAGGGCGTGACGGCCGAGTGGCCATGGGCCAACCTGCCGCAGAGGCACCAATCTGGGGTTTGACGATGACGATCATTCAGACCACCGACGCCTCCTTCGAGGCTGACGTGCTCGAGTCGGAAGTCCCGGTGGTGGTCGACTTCTGGGCCGAATGGTGCGGCCCCTGCAAGGCGATCGCCCCGTTGCTCGAGGAGCTGGCCGCCGACAAGGACGGTCAGATCCGGATCGCCAAGGTCAACATCGACGACAATCCCATGACGCCGACCAAGTACGGCGTGCGGGGCATCCCGACCCTGATGCTGTTCAAGAACGGCGAGATCAGCGCCACCAAGGTGGGCGCAGCGCCCAAGAGCAAGCTGTATGAGTGGGTCGAGGAGGCGCTCTAGGCTGCGCTGCCATCGCCTGATGTGATGCCCCGCCGGCGGGGCTCCCGCTCCGTACCGACATGACCGAGGCGGCGCTGCCGGCGCGCGAGGCCTGGCAGGCTTTCCTCGCGCGCCATCCGGCGACCGCGACGGTCGACCTGGTCCTGCCGGACCTGGTCGGCATCGCCCGCGGCAAGCGCCTGACGGCGGCAGGCTTCGCCAGCGGGCTGGGCGGCGGCTTGAGCTTTCCGGGCTCGCTCTACGGCATGGATTCGACCGGCGCCAATGTCGATGCGTCGGGCCTGATCTGGGAGCAGGGCGACCCCGACCGGCCGTGCCGGGTCGATCCTTCGACCTTCGCGCCGGTGCCCTGGCGGGCGGGCGGCGCGCAGGTGCTGGCAGGGCTGGGCGATGCTGACGGCGGGCCGTCGTTCGCCGATCCGCGCGCGCTGCTCTGCCAGGTCGCGGGCCGGTTCGCCGACCTCGGCCTGCAGCCGGTCTGCGCGCTCGAGCTCGAGTTCTACCTGGTCGAGCAGCAGCCGGGCCGCGACGGCCGGGCGCGCCCGCTGCGCCACCAGGATGCGGCCGCAAAGGCCCATGCCGGCCAGCTCTACGGCCTGGATGCGCTCGACGAGCAGAACGCTTTCTTCGCCTGCCTTGCCCGCTATTGCGAGGCCCAGGCGCTGCCCGCCAAGAGTGCTGCCTCGGAGTACGCGACCGGCCAGTACGAGGTCAATCTCGGCCATATGGCCGATCCGCTTTGCGCCGCCGATCACGCGTTCCTCCTGAAACGCGCCACCAAGGCCGCGGCCAGGGAGGTCGAGGCGCTTGCGACCTTCATGGCGAAGCCCTTCGAGGACCGCGCCGGCAACGGGCTGCACGTCCATGTCAGCCTGGTCGATCGCGACGGGCGGAACGTCTTCGCGGCCGACCCGGCAGCGCTCGGCCATGCGATCGCGGGCCTGCAGGCGACCATGGCGGAGAGCATGCTGCTGTGCGCGCCGAACGCCAACAGCTACCGGCGGCTGCGGCCTTTGTCCTATGCGCCGCTGGCGGCGACCTGGGGCCACGACAACCGGACCGTGGCGCTGCGCGTGCCCTCGGGGCCGGAGGCGGCGCGGCGCATCGAGCATCGCCTCGCCGGCGCCGATGCCAGCCCGTATCTGGTGCTGGCGGCGGTGCTCGCCGGGATCCATCATGGGCTTTGCAAGCGGCTCGAGCCGGGGCCGCCGACCCGCGGCAACGCCTATGCCGGCGCGGAGCCGGATCTGCCCGCCAGTTGGGAGCGGGCGCAGGCGGCGCTGGCGTCCGCAACGGTCCTGCCCGACTATCTCGGCGAGGCGTTCTGCCGGCTTTACGGGGCGTGCCGCGCCGCCGAGCGGGCGCGCTTCGAGGACGTGGTGACGCCGCTCGAGCACAGCTGGTACCTGCGGGCGGTGTAAGCAACCAACAAGCTGCGGGAGGTGTCATGACTTCGATCCGGCTTCGCCCTGCCCTGGTGCTGGCGATGTTGCTGCTCGGCGCGGCGCCGGCGCTGGGCCAGGCCCAGGCTCCGGCTGAGACTGCCGTGTTGCAGGCGAACCCTGCCGCCGAGGCGCTGGCGCGGCACCTGAGCCTCGGCACGGGCACGACGAGCGAGCGCGATGCGCAGCTTCTGGTGGTGCTCGCGGCGTTCTATCAGGAGCGCCAGATGGCGCCGCTCTGGCTCGATGCGGGCGGCCCGAGCGGGCGCGCCGAGGTGCTCGCCGGGGTGCTGCGCACGGCCGACCAGCGCGGCCTCGACCCCGCCGACTACCACGCTTCGACCATCGACGAGCTGTTGTCGGCGGGCGCGCCCGATCAGCGCGCCGAGCTCGAGCTGCGCCTCAGCCTTGGCCTGCTCGAGATCACCTCCGATCTCGCTTCGGGCCGGCTCGAGCCGCAGCAGGTCAATCCCGAGCTGTTCGTCTACCCGCAGGAGGTCGATCCGGCCGCGGTGATCCGGGCCGCGGCCGGGGCCCAGGACATCGCCGCCTTCGTCGCCGGGTACGAGCCGTCGCAGCCGGAGTACCGGCGCCTCAAGGCGGCGCTCGCCGACTATCGGGCGCTGGCGGCAGCCGGCGGCTGGCCGACGATCGACGACGGTCCGACGCTCAAGCCCGACATGACGGGACCCCGGGTCGCGCAGCTGCGCGCGCGCCTGGGCGTGCCGCCGGCCCAGGGCGCCGATCCGGCGCGGTTCGATCCGGCGCTGGCCGAAGCGGTCAAGGAGTTCCAGGCGCTGCAAGGCCTGGAGCAGGACGGGCTGATCGGCCAGAACACGCTTGCGGCCCTGAACGTGCCGGCCGAGGAGCGCGTCCGCCAGATCCTGCTCAACCTCGAGCGCCGCCGCTGGATGGCCGACGATCCGGGCGAGCGCTACGTGTTCGTCAACCTCGCCGACTTCGAGCTGAAGGTGGTGGACGGGCCCAGGACCGTGTTCGACACCCGCGTGGTGGTCGGCGCCCCCTACCACCGCACGCCGGTGTTCAGCGGCGAGATGACCTACCTCGAGATCAATCCCTACTGGAACGTGCCGCCGAGCATCGCCCGCAACGAGCTGTTGCCCAAGATCAAGGCGGATCCCGGCTACCTCGCCGCCAACAATTTCGAGCTGCTGAGCGACTGGAGCGACAGCGCCAGGGTGCTCGACCCGCACAGCATCGACTGGAGCGCCGTGACGCCCGAGCGCTTCACCTACAAGCTGCGCCAGGGGCCCGGCGCCGGCAACGCGCTCGGCCACATCAAGTTCATGTTCCCCAATCAGTTCAACATCTATCTGCACGACACGCCGGCGCGCGGCCTGTTCGCCCGGGACGTGCGCGACTTCAGCCACGGCTGCATCCGGGTCCAGGATCCCGAGGCGCTTCGGCGCCTTCGTGCTCGACCGCCAGCCGGGCTGGTCGCTGGACGCGATCAATGCCGCGATCGCGACCGGCAAACGGCAGATCGTGACCCTCGACGCAGCCGCTGCCGGTGCACATCGCCTATCTGACCGCCTGGGTGAACAAAGACGGCACGGTGCACTTCCGACGCGACGTCTACGGCCGCGATGCGATCCTCGCCGCCGCCCTGCTCGGCCCGCAGGCTTGAGCTTGTGTCGGGGCTTGCTCGGGAGCGCCGCGCGGCGCGCTCTCGGCCTTTCATTCCTGATCGCCGGCAGATCATCCGCGTCGGTCTTACGCGGCTCTCGAGCGCAACCGCTTCAGCTCACGGAACGTCGCCGTCACGTCGCGCAGGACGGCGGCGACGCCGCAAAGCGCCCCGTTGCGGTCGCGGACCGGCGCCACGGTGAACTGGATGGA
This sequence comes from uncultured Alphaproteobacteria bacterium, assembly GCA_963753315.1. Taxonomy (GTDB): domain Bacteria; phylum Pseudomonadota; class Alphaproteobacteria; order Geminicoccales; family Geminicoccaceae; genus DASUGG01. The sequence goes on along the minus strand of CAVWCI010000055.1, from coordinate 2,512 downwards.
CAAGGTCTCGCCCGTCTTCGTCATGGCCGGCACGGAGAGAAGCTCGCCCGGCCCGTGCCGCGACGCGCCGGACTCCATCATCGCGGCGTAACCCTCCCAGTGGCGCCGGCGCAGCCGCTCCGGAACGATGATGTCGAGCGAGCGTCCGATCGCCTCGTCCGAGGAGAACCCGAAGATCCGGGTGGCGCCCGGGTTCCAGAAGCGGATCACACCGTCGCGGTCGGCGTAGACGACCGCATCGGGAATGTCGTGGATGACGGCGTGGCCGAGGCGGACTGCCAGATCATCGCCGGGATCCTGCCTCTCGCCGGGATCCTGCCTCTCGAAGGTCAAGACCGCATCTCCTGTGGTGTATCCAGCCTGCTGCCGAGGGGTGCGACGCGGCAGGCAGGCACGGAGCGCCCGGTCGTCATGGGCCGAGCGCGTCCCCGCCGGGCCGGCTGACGCCGTCCTGCGTCACCACCGCGTCCATCGGGATGTCGTGCGGCTGAGGGTAGATCGTCGGGATGGCGGCCTGCGCATAGCCAACGCCGAAAACGCGCGGGCGGGCAGCCATGGCGGCGAGCGTGCGGTCGAAGAAGCCGCCGCCATAGCCGAGGCGGTAGCAGGCCGTATCGAAGCCGACCACGGGCGCGATCACCACGTCCGGCGTCACTTCCGCCCCGTCGGCCGGAACGGGGATGTTCCAGACGCCGCGTTCGAGCGCGTCGCCCGGCGTCCAGGCGCGAAATATCAGGGGTCGGCCGCGCTCGACGACCACCGGCAGGGCGCCGCGCCCGCCGCGCGCGACGATCCGCTCGATCAGCGCACGCAGGTCCGGCTCGCCCCGGAACGGCCAGTAGGCGCTGACCGTCACGCCCGCGACCTCGCCGATGAGGTCTTCCAGGCGGGCCGCGATCTTTTCCGACCACGCGCGCCGGTCGCCGCTGTCCAGCGCCAGCCGCCGGGCGATCAGCCTCTCGCGCTCGGCCTTGCGCCAGCGCATGACGTCGGCGTGCTGCCTGGCGTCGGCAGCAAGGACGGGCAGGCCGGCATAGGCGGGATCGATCTCGTGCATGAAGCAGGGCGGGGAGGCAAAGGTCGCCGGTGCGTCATCGTCATCGCCGCTCATCGGGGGCTCCTGCTGGCTGCCGTCTCCGTTCGTGTCCTGCGCACCTCTCGGCCGGCGTCATGATGCGTCCTTAATCGGCATTTCATATACCTATTTATCATGGCATAGTCGGCGCCGCCATCGGATATGCGGGATGCGGCGATGCACCTCACCTCCTTCACCGATTTCGGGCTGCGCGCCTTGATGCGGCTCGCCGGTGAGCCGGCCCGCGCGTTCACCACCGAGGCGATGGCACGGGAGCTCGGCATCTCCCGCCATCACCTGACCAAGGTCGTGCGCAACCTCGCCACCGCCGGTTTCGTGGCAACCCGGCGGGGCGCAGGCGGTGGCTTCCACCTCGCGCGGCCCGCGGAATTGATCACGCTCGGGGAGATCGTCAGGGCGCTCGAGTTCGCGTCATCCGCTGGTCGAGTGCTTCCGCGCCGACGGCGGCGCTTGCGTGCTGACGCCAAGCTGCCGCCTCAAGCGCCGCCTGCTGGCCGCCCGCGAGGCGTTCTTTTGCGAGCTCGATGCGACGACGCTCGCGCAGTGCGCCTATCCGGCGCCGCCGGGCTCGCCCGCGAGCAAGACGGCCGCGTGACGGTTGCTCGTCGCGGTCGTTCTGTATGCGCTTCTCGTCACGGCGCACGAAGCCTATAGGCATGTCGCCGATCGCGGTTGGCCGCGGGAATTGACGGCATGAACGATGCAGTGCCTCTCAAGGAGTCGCTGACACCCTATCTGACACCCGTGGCGTGCCGGGCGACATCGAGCCGGTTCAGGAGCCGGCCCAAGGGTCAACGAGCGCGATCCCGAGATCGTTGAAATGTCCCGTGTTGCGCGTCGCCAGCGTCGCACGCCTGGCGGTGACGATGCCGGCGATCTGCGCATCGCGGATCTCGACCGGCCGCCCGGCCTGCCGCCGCCCGCGCGGCGATGGCGGCGGCCTCCTGCGCGGCGGTTCGCTCGAAAGGCAGAATGCGCCCTTCGAAGTCATCTTCCAGGAGGCGATCGAACGCATCCTCGAGCTGCCGACGGCGGCGCCCCTCGGTGAGGATCTCCAGGCCGAAGCAGATCTCGAACACCGTCACCGCCGTCGTCCAAATCGACTTGAGGCGGCTGATCGTCGAGCCATGCGATCACGATCGGCTCGACGTCCCGGCGCATCAGCGCGGAGAGGACGTTCGTGTCGAGGACGATCACTTCTCGAACGTTGCGGGCCGGGCTGCCTCGCCGCGCTGCTCCGGGACATCCTCATCGAGGCCGATCTCGGCGAAGCGGGCCCGGATCCGGCTGCCGAGCAGGCTCCCTCGCCTCGCTCTCGCCTCTGGTCGCGTTGCGGAGGATTTCACGCACCTCCTCTCCCGTGCTCCGCCCATGGCGCTGGCGCCTGCTGTTGCAGCCGCGCCTTCACATCATCAT
>CAVWCI010000054.1:0-38897 GCA_963753315.1 uncultured Alphaproteobacteria bacterium | reverse complement strand
CGCGCGAGTGAAGCCCGACACCGCATACAAAAAGGGCCGCGCCCGGGGGGACGGCCCTTCTGGTAAGGGCGGGCTTGGGATCGGACTTAGTAGTCCATGCCGCCCATGCCGCCCATACCGCCCATGCCACCCATGCCGCGTGCGCCGCCGGCGCCCTTCTTCTTTGCCTTCTCGGCGATCATGGCCTCGGTGGTGATCAGCAGGCCCGCGACCGAAGCCGCATCCTGCAGCGCGGTGCGCACGACCTTGGCCGGGTCGATGATGCCGGCCTGGAACATGTTGACGAACTTGTCGTTCTGCGCGTCGTAGCCGTACTCCGGATCGTTCTTGTCGACGAGCTTGCCGCATGATCGAGCCGTCGCCGCCGGCGTTGACGACGATCTGCTTGGCCGGCACGGCCAGCGCCTTGCGGACGATGTCGATGCCGACGCGCTGGTCGTCGTTGGCGTACTTCTGGCCTTCGAGCGACCTTGGCCGCGTACAGCAAGGTCACGCCGCCGCCGGCCACCACGCCTTCCTCGACCGCGGCACGGGTCGCATGCAGGGCGTCGTCGACCCGATCCTTCTTCTCCTTGACCTCGATCTCGGTGGCGCCGCCGACCTTGATCACGGCGACGCCGCCGGCGAGCTTGGCCAGCCGCTCCTGCAGCTTCTCGCGGTCGTAGTCGGAGGTGGTGTCCTCGATCTGCGCCTTGATCTGGCCGATCCGGCCCTCGATCCCCTTCTTGTCGCCCGCACCGTCGACGATCGTGGTCTCTTCCTCGGTGATCAGGAGCCTCTTGGCGCGGCCGAGCATGTCGATGGTGACGTGCTCGAGCTTGATGCCGAGGTCCTCGCTGATGACCTGACCGCCGGCAGGATCGCGATGTCCTCGAGCATCGCCTTGCGCCGGTCACCGAAGCCGGGCGCCTTGACTGCCGCGACCTTGAGGCCGCCGCGCAGCTTGTTGACCACCAGCGTGGCCAGGGCCTCGCCCTCGACGTCCTCGGCGATGATCAGGAGCGGCTTGCCGGCCTGGACGATCTGCTCGAGCACCGGCAGCAGCGGCTGCAGGCCCGAGAGCTTCTTCTCGTGCAGCAGGATGTAGGGCTCTTCGAGATCGACGTTCATCTTCTCGGCGTTGGTGATGAAGTACGGCGAGAGATAGCCGCGGTCGAACTGCATGCCCTCGACCACCTCGAGCTCGGTCTGCAGGCCCTTGGCCTCCTCGACCGTGATCACGCCTTCCTTGCCGACCTTCTGCATCGCCTCGGCGATCATCTCGCCGATGCTGGCATCGCCATTGGCCGAGATGGTGCCGACCTGGGCGACCTCGGACTTGGTCGAGACGGTGCGCGAGCGCTTCTTGATGTCCGCGACCACGGCATCCACGGCCAAGGTGATGCCGCGCTTGAGGTCCATCGGGTTCATGCCGGCGGTCACCGCCTTGGCGCCCTCGCGGACGATCGCCTGGGCCACCACGGTGGCGGTGGTGGTGCCGTCACCAGCCTCGTCGGAGGTCCGGGAGGCGACCTCGCGCAGCATCTGCGCGCCCATGTTCTCGACCTCTCGGAAGCTCGATCTTTTTGGCGAGGTCACGCCGTCCTTGGAGATCCGGGCGCGCCGAACGACTTCCATGACGACGTTGCGCCCCTTGGGACCGAGGGTCACCTTGACCGCCTCGCCAGAATGTCGACCCCGCGGAGTAGCTTGCTCCGGGCGTCGGTATTGAACCTGATTTCTTTGGCAGCCATCGCTGTCTGGCCTCCTCAACTACGTTGTCGATCGATCCGTCACGCCGCCTTGCTGGCTGCCCCGACTTCTCGATGATGCCCATGATGTCGAACTCCTTCATGATCAACAGCTCGTCGCCGTCGATCTTGACCTCGGTGCCGACCACTTGCCGAACAGGATGGTGTCGCCCGCCTTGACGTCCGGCTGAATTCGCTTGCCGCTCTCGTCCCGCGCCCCGGGACCGACCGCCAGGACCTCGCCCTGCATGGGCTTCTCCTGGCGGTGTCCGGGATGATCACGCCACCGGGCGTGCGCTCTTCCTCGTCGATCCGGCGGACCACCACTCGATCGTGCAAAGGCTTGATCTTCATTCGACCCCTCCGTGCGTCCCACATATGGCAAAGGGCGCCCGTACGCGCCAGCTGAGCCGCATGCCATGATGATTGTCAGCACTCTCGTACAGCGAGTGCCAGTCGGCATATAGGCGCCGCGCGGCAGGGTGTCAACGCTGCTCGTGTAATTTCTCGCCGCCGGGCTCGACGATCTCGCCGGCCCCGAATCGCTCGCCCAGGCGCGCGTGATCGGCGGGGTCGAGAGCCACCTTCAGGCGGGTGCGATCGTCCCGGTCGCTGCGGCTCAGCACGGTGCCGTGACGATACAGCCAGGCGAGGCCGGCGCCGTCGCTGGCGGCCAGATCCAGCTCGACCACCCGGGCCGTGCTGGCAAAGCGGCGATCGAGCTCGGCGAGCAGACCATCCAGCCCCTGGCCGGTGCGGGCCGAGCCGAGCACGACCTCGGGCAGGCGCGCCGCGGCCTCGGCCATGCGCGCCGCCTCGTCTGCCGACAGCAGGTCGACCTTGTTCCACAGCTCCACCAGGCGCCCCTCGTCGACCAGGTGCTCGAGCCCGAGGTCGCGCAGCACGTCCAGCACATCCGCGCGCTGCGCCGCGCTCTCGGGATGGGCGATGTCACGCACATGGATCACCAGATCGGCGATGTGCACCTCCTCGAGCGTCGCCCGGAACGCCGCGATCAGACTGGTCGGCAGCTGCGCGATGAAGCCGACCGTGTCCGAGAGGATCGCGTGCCGGCCCGACGGCAGGACGAGCTCGCGCATGGTCGGATCGAGGGTCGCGAACAGCTGGTCGCGGGCGCCGACCGTGGCCCCGGTCAGGCGGTTGAACAGGGTCGACTTGCCGGCATTGGTGTAGCCGACCAGCGCGATCACCGGATAGGGCACGCGCCGGCGCGCCTGGCGGTGCAGGCCGCGGGTCCGCTTGACGGCCTCGAGGTCGCGCTTGATCCGATCGATGCGCTCGTCGATCCGGCGGCGGTCGAGCTCGATCTGCGATTCGCCCGGACCGCCGATGAAACCCAAAGCGCCGCGCTGGCGCTCGAGATGCGTCCAGGAGCGGACCAGGCGCGAGCGCTGATAGGTCAGCGCCGCCAGCTCGACCTGCAGGCTGCCTTCCCGGCTCTGCGCCCGGGCGCCGAAGATCTCCAGGATCAGCCCGGTGCGGTCGATCACCTTGCACTTCCAGGCGCGCTCGAGGTTGCGCTGCTGCACCGGGCTCAGCGCGGCGTCGACGATCACGAGGTCGATCGCCCGCAGCGCGACCTCCTCGCCGATCGCGCGCATCTTGCCGGGGCCGATCAGGGTGGCAGGGCTCGGTCGGCGCAACGGCACGACCGCCGCATCGACCACCTCGAGGTCGATCGCCTGGCTCAGCCCGACCGCTTCGGCCAGGCGCCCCTCGTCGCTGCGCGCGGGCCGACCATGCCCGCCCGGGCGCGGGTGCAGCACCAGCGCGCGCTGGCGGCGCCCGCCCGCATCGCCACGTGCCCGGTCCTCGTCCTGCAAGAGATCGTCCGATCCGGGCCGATCACCGGGCAGCCGGAGCGCTGGCCGCCTCCTCGGCGCTCGGCTCGTAGAGACGCACGACCGTCGACGGCATGACCGTCGAGACGGCGTGCTTGTAGACCAGCTGCACGTGACCGTCGCGCCGCAGCAGCAGCGAGAAGTTGTCGAATGAGCTGATGACACCCTGAAGCTTTACGCCGTTGATCAAGAAGATCGTGACCGGGATCTTGTTCTTTCGAATGTGATTCAGAAACACGTCCTGCACATTCTGTGTCTTCTCGGCGGACATAACGCTGACCCTTTCTTCTTGTTACGCGGCGGCGACGATGATCGTCTTACCACCTTCCTCCTAACCTTGTTCGGCCGCGCATCCTAGCCAGCCCGGTCCGGGAGACCGGAGGTCGGCGCCGCACGATCGCAGGCAGAGCCTGACAGCTTAAGCACCAACCACAACCCTTGCCCAGCACATTAGCGCGGAACTATCAACCATTGATTTGCCGTCCCGACCAGCCCGCACCCTGCCGATCGGCGGCGCCGTCGGGCAGCGGGCCCATGGACTTAATGTCGCAGCGGGCCCGGCGCGGGTGGAAAGGCGCCATTTCCTTGGCCTCAGAAATAGTCGACCCGCACGGCGAACAGCTTCTCGACCTTCTTCACGGCCGACGCGCGCGCGGCGATGATCACCCGGTCGTGCGGCCGGATCACGGTGTCGGCGCGCGGCGTGATCATCTCGCCGTCGCGCAGGATGGCGCCGACCAGCACGCCAGTGGGCAGCCGGGCGTCGCGCAGGGTCTGGCCGACCAGGGACGACGTCTCGAGCGCTTCCGCCTCGAGCACCTCGGCCTCGCCGTCGCGCAGCGAGTAGGCCGACTTGATCCGGCCGCGCCGGACATGGCGCAGCACGCTCGACACGGTCGCCTCGCGCGGGCTGATCACCACGTCGATCGCAAGCGAGCTCAGGAGCGGCGCATAGGCGGTGTTGTTGACCAGGGTCAGCGCCCGATGGCAGCCGTAGCGCTTGGCCAGCAGCGCCGCCATGATGTTGATCTCGTCGTTGTTGGTGACGCTGACGATCGCCTCGGCCGCGGCGAGGTTGGCCTCCTCGAGGATCTCGGGCTCGCGGATGTCGCCGTGCAGCACGACCGCGGACGACAGCCGATCGGCGACGTGCCGCGCGCGCGCCTCGTTCAGCTCGATCAGCGTGAGCGTGATCTGCGAGCGCAGCGCCTCGAGCTGCTCGGCGAGAAACAGGCCGATATTGCCGCCGCCGGCGATCACGATCCGCTCGGCCATCTTCTCCTCGTGGCCGAAGGCGCGCATCGCCCGGGCGGTATGGCTGGTCTCGACCACCGAGTAGACCTCGTCGCCCGCGATCAGATGGTCGTCGCCGCTCGGCACGAACAGATGGCCGTCGCGGATGATGCCGACGCAGATCAGGTGCAGGTCCGGGAACAGAAAGGTCAGCTGGCGCAGCGGCGTGTCGAGGATCGGGCAGTCGGGACCGCAGCGCGCGGCGATCAGCCGCACCCGATCCTCGGCGAACGGCGTCACCTCGGTCGCACCCGGCACCTCGAGGCGGCGCGCGATGGCGCGCGCGACCTCGAGCTCGGGCGAGATGATCACGTCGATCGGCATGTGCTCGCGCCGGAACAGATCCTGCCAGCGGCTCTGCAGATAGCTCTGATGGCGCACCCGCGCGATCTTGGTCGGGATGTTGAACAGCGAATGCGCGATCTGGCAGGTGACCATGTTGACCTCGTCGGCATTGGTCACCGCGATCAGGAGCTCGGCGTCGCGCGCGCCGGCCTGCTCCAGGACCTCCGGATGCGAGGCAAAGCCGGTGATCGCCTGGATGTCCAGGCTCTCGCCGATCTTCTGGGTCAGCTCCTGGCGCTGGTCGATGACCGTGACGTCGTTGCCGGCGCCGGCCAGATAGCGGGCGATGTTGTAGCCGACCTGGCCGGCGCCGCAGACGATGATCCTCATGTGCCGGAACCCCGGCTGGTCGGGCTCGGCTCAGTCATCGGCGGAGATGTTGAGCGACTTCAACTTGCGATGCAGCGCCGAGCGCTCCATGCCGACGAACCCGGCGGTGCGCGAGATATTGCCGCTGAAGCGCTCCAGCTGCGCCTGCAGATAGGCGCGCTCGAAATGCTCGCGCGCCTCGCGGATCGGCATGACCATCAGCTCGCCGTTGGAGCTGGGGCTGAGGCTCGCGGTGGTCTCCTCGATCAGCTCGGGCGGCAGGCTGTCGACGCCGATCTCGGCGCGCGCATCGCCGGTCGCCATGATCAGCAGCCATTCGAGCACGTTGCGCAGCTGGCGGACATTGCCGGGCCAGCTGGCGGACTGGAACAGGGCGAGCGCGTCGGCCGACAGCTTGCGGACCGGCAGGCCGGACGCCTCGGCGGCGCGCCCCATGAAGTAGTCGGTCAGCATCGGGATGTCGGCGCGCCGCTCCGAGAGCGGCGGCACCGGGATCGGCACGACGTTCAGGCGATAGTAGAGGTCCTCGCGGAAGCGGCCGGCGGCGATCTCCGCCAGCAGATCCCGATTGCTCGCGGCGATCACGCGCACGTCGACCTGGATCGGCCGCTGGCCGCCCAGCCGCGTGAAGCTCTGCTCCTGCAGCACGCGCAGGATCTTGCCCTGGGTCTCGAGCGGCATGTCGGCGACCTCGTCGAGCAGCAGCGTGCCGCCATGCGCGCGCTCGAAGGTGCCGGGCTGGCGCGGCCGCTCGGGCCCGAGGAAGCCCGCCTCGCAGCCGAACAGCTCGACCTCCATGCGCTCGGGCGCCATGGTCGCGGCGTTGATCACCACGAACGGCGCCTCGGAGCGCCTCGAGCTCGCGTGGATCAGCCGCGCCACGACCTCCTTGCCGACCCCAGGCGCGCCGGTGATCAGCACCCGGCTGCCGGTCAGCGCCACCCGCGAGATCGCGTTGCGCACCTGCTGGATCGCGCTCGACCTGCCGATCAGCTCGCGGTCGTCGCCGAGCTTCAGCTTGAGCTCGGCGTTCTCGCGCTTGAGCCTGGTGGCTTCGCGCGCCCGCTCGATCAGCAGCAGCAGACGGTCGGCGTTGAACGGCTTCTCGAGAAAGTCGTAGGCGCCCTTCTTGATCGCCTTGACCGCGGTCTCGATCGTGCCGTGGCCGCTGATCACGATGACCGGCACCTCCGGGCGGGTCTGCTTGATGTGATCGAGCACCTCCAGGCCGTCGAGCTTGGAGCCCTCCAGCCAGATGTCCAAGAGCACCACGCCCGGCGCCCGTGCCTCGATCTCGGCGATCGCCGCCTGGCTCTCGGCGGCATGGCGCACGCTGTAGCCCTCGTCGCCGAGGATCGCCGCGATCGCCTGACGGACCGCGCGCTCGTCGTCGACGATGAGGATTTCGGCATTCATGCGGGACTTGACCATCGTTCCTGACGGGAAAGACCGTTTGCTGATCGCGGCTCGTCAGGCCGCCGTGCCGCTCACTGCCTGCCCGATCGGAAAGGCCAGCTCGACCGACGCGCCGCCGGTGGCGCGATTGCGCAGGACAAGGCTGCCACCATGCTCCTCCATGATTTTCTTGACGATAGCGAGCCCGAGCCCGGTGCCACGGGCACGGGTGGTGACGTAGGGCTCGGTGAGCCGGTCCGGCAGTTCCGATGGTAGGCCACGGCCATTGTCCTGGACCTCGATCAGGCAGAACTGATCCGTCTCGCGCAGCGCGACGACGATGCTACCGGGCGACCGGTCCGCCTCCTCGCTCTCCATGCGCTCCTCGATCGACTCCACCGCGTTCTGGAGCAGATTGGTGAGCGCCTGCGCAACCTGCCCCGCGTCACAATACAGCTGAACGTCGCGCTCCGGAAGCCGCGTTGCGAATGTGATTTGCGGCCTGGCATGCTCTTGCATCTGGACCGCCTGGCGCACCAGCTGATTGGCGGATTCGTTCGCGAACTGCGGCGCCGGCATGCGCGCGAACGCCGAGAACTCGTTGATCAGCCGGCCGATGTTGTCGACCTGGCGCACGATCGTGTCGGCGCTGGTGGCGAACGATTCCGGATCGTGGGCGATCTGCGGCAGGTAGCGGCGCTTGAGGCGCTCGGCCGACAGGCGGATCGGCGTCAGGGGATTCTTGATCTCGTGCGCGATCCGCCGCGCGATCTCCGCCCAGGCCGCCTTGCGCTGCGCCGCCAGCAGCTCGGTCAGGTCGTCGAACGTGACGACGAAGCCGGCGATCCCGGTGGCGTCCTGCTGCGCCGCCAGCCGCGCCAGCAGGCGGTGGCTGCGATCCCCGCGGATCAGCTCGATCTGCGCCTCCGCCGGCCGGTCCGGGCTGGCCGACACCTGGGCGAGCAGGCCGCCGAGCTCCGGCATCACCGCGATCAGCGGCCGCCCGATCAGGCTGGTCGGCTCCTGGCCGATGAACGCCGCCGCCGAGCGGTTCGGGAGCGTGATGCGGCCGCGGGCGTCGAGGCCGATCACGCCCGACGACACGCCGCCGATCACCGCCTCGGTGAACCGGCGCCGCTGGTCGAGCTGGTTGTTGGCGTTGATCAGCTCGCCGCGCTGGCTGGCCAGCTGATCGGTCATGCGGTTGAAGGCGCGCGACAGGCTGTCGATCTCGATGCCCTCCTCGATCTCCGGCACCCGCGCGGTCAGATCGCCGGCCCGCACCCGGTCGGCGGCGCGGATCAGGTGCGCGATCGGCGTCGCCAGGCTGTCGGCGAAGGTCAGCCCGACCCAGACCGCCGCCAGCAGCAGCAGCAGCGCCACCACGCCGAAGATCACGGCGAAGGTGACCTGGATGCCCGCGCGACGCAGCTCCAGCGTACGATACTCGTCGATCGCGGCGCGGGTGCGGTCCATGTAGGTGAGCACGCGCGCATCGACGAAGCGGCCGACGAAGAGATAGGCGTCGATGAAGTTGTCGAGCCGGACCAGGGCCCGCACGCGATCCTCGGTGTCGCCGGTCAGCACGACCACCTCGCCGCGCGCCGCCTTCTCGAGCGCCGAGAGCGGCAGACGCTCCATCTCGAGCCCGAAGCTCAGGCCGGTGCGCGCCATGACGTCGCCGTCGCTCTGGAACACGATCGCCTCGGTCAGCGAGCGGATCGCCGCCTGCGTGTCCAGCAGCCGCTGGAACATGCCGCCGCCCTCGTGCAGCAGGGCCGGCCCGTCGCGGTTGAGATCGGCCGCCATCGCCAGGGCGTCGGCGCGGATCACCTCCTTGTGCTCCTCGACATAGGCCTGGGCGACGTTCATCGAGTTGCTCAGGGCACCGCTGATCCGCTCGCTGAACCAGGCCTCGAGGCCGTAGTGCAGGAACATCACCGAGAACACCGCGACCACGATCGCGGGCGCCACCGCGACCACGCTGAACAGCGCCACCAGACGGCCATGCAGCCGCGAGCCGGCCGAGCCGCGCCGGCGCGCCATGATCAGATGCGCCAGGCGGCGCACGACCACGGCGCCGAGCAGCAGCAGGAGGATCAGGTCGAGATAGAGCAGGCCCAGGACCAGCTCGACGTCGGCGCCGACGTCGAGCGAGCCCGACAGCACGACGTAGGTCGCGATCCCGGACAGGGTGGCCGCGACCGTCAGCACGAGCGCCAGCAGCCGCGCCAGATGCGGCCGCCTCAGCCAACCGGCCAGCCGCGCGAGGCCAGGCCGGGAGATCGTCGCCAACGAACGCGCCATGCTCGCCAAATCCCCTGGGGCCGAACCGCCCTGGGCCCGAATCGCCCGGGGCGAGATTCCCAGAGATCGATCTATCGTGGCCCGCGCATCACCTGTATGTCCAGCTCGCGTATCTTCTTGCGTAAGGTGTTGCGATTCAAGCCCAAGACCGCGGCCGCCTGCAACTGGTTGCCGCGGGTCGCGGCCAGCACCTTGGCGATCAGCGGCCGCTCGACCTCGCGCACGACCCGGCCGTGCAGCCCGGCCTGCGGCAGGCCGCCCTCGGGCCGCTCGAACAGCCGGTCGAGATGGCGCGCGACCGCGCCGCCCAGGTCGCCGCCTTCATCGTCGGCGATGCCGCCGCCCGGCACGCCCTCGCGCAGCTCCGCGTCGACCACGTCGGCGCCGATCGTGTCCTGGGCGTACAGCACGCACAGCCGGCGGATCAGGTTCTCGAGCTCGCGCACGTTGCCCGGCCAGTGATGGCTCATCAGCCGCGCCATGGCATCGGGCTCGATGGTCTTGAGCGGCAGGCCCTCGCTGCGCGCCCGGACGAGGAAATGCTGCACCAGCGGCGGGATGTCCTCGGCGCGCTCGCGCAGCGGCGGCAGCCGCAGCGGCACCACGTTGAGGCGGTAGAACAGATCCTCGCGAAACAGCGCCTGGCTTACCAGGTGGCGCAGGTCGCGATGCGTGGCGGCGATGATCCTAAGGTTCGCCTTGATCGGCGTGCGGCCGCCGACCGGCATGAACTCGCCCGACTGCAGCACGCGCAAAAGGCGGGTCTGCGCCTCGAGCGGCATGTCGCCGATCTCGTCGAGGAAGAGGGTGCCGCCCTCGGCCTGCTCGAAGCGGCCGACCTTGCGGGCGTTGGCGCCGGTGAACGAGCCCTTCTCGTGGCCGAACAGCTCGCTCTCGATCAGCTCGCGCGGGATCGCCGCCATGTTGACGGCGATGAACGGACCGCCGCGGCGCTTGCCGTAATCGTGCATGGCGCGCGCGACGAGCTCCTTGCCGGTGCCCGATTCGCCGTTGATCATGATGGTGAGGTCGATGCCCATCAGGCGCGCGATCGCGCGGTAGATCTCCTGCATCGGCTGCGAGCGGCCGATGATCGGCAGCTGCTCCTCGAAGCGGCCGGGCTCGGCCGGCCCGATCACCGGGGCGCGCGGCAGCGCGAGCGCGCGCTTGACCATGGTCAGAAGGTTGGTGAGGTCGAAGGGCTTGGGCAGGTAGTCGAAGGCGCCGCGCTCGGTCGCGCGCACCGCGGTCAGGAGCGTGTTCTGGGCGCTCATCATGATGATCGGCAGGGTCGGCCGGCGGTGCTTGATGCGCGGCAGCAGGTCGAGCGCGTTCTCGTCCGGCAGCACCACATCGAGAATGGCGACGTCGCCGGTGCCGTCCTCGATCCAGCGCCACAGCGTCGCGGCCGTGCCGGTCGCCTGGATGCGATAGCCCTGGCGGGTCAGCGCCCGTGAGATCACGGTGCGGATCGCGGCATCGTCGTCGGCCAGCAGGATGTTGGGTTCCGCCATGTCCTCCCTCTCACGTCGCCGGTCGGCCGGGCGCGCGCCAGGCGGGCAGCCGGACCCTGAACAGCGCTCCGCGCGCCTGGTTCTGGAACTCGATCACGCCGCCGTGGTCGCCGACGATCTTGGCGGCGAGCGACAGGCCGAGGCCGGAGCCGGAGCGCTTGCTCGAGACGAACGGCTCGAACAGGTGCGGCACCATCTCCTCGCCGACGCCGGGGCCGTTGTCCTGGACCTCGACCAGGATCGGCAGCTCGACGCGCTCGCGGCTGTTGGCGACCCGCATCGACAGGCCGTGCGTGTACTGGGTCGAGATGCGGATCTCGCCGCCCTCGGCCGGCACCGCCTCGACGGCGTTCTTGATCAGGTTGAGGAACACCTGGACCAGCTGGTCGTGGTCGCCGTCGACCTCGGGCAGCGACGGGTCGTAGCGCTCGATGATCCTGACGCGGCGGCCGAAGCCGCTCTCGCTGACGCGCCTGACCCGCTCCAGGACCTGATAGATGTTGACCGGGCGGCGCTCGATCGGCGTGCCGTCGGCAAACGCCTCCATGCGGTCGACCAGGGCGCAGATCCGGTCCGTCTCGTCGCAGATCAGCCGGATCAGCGGCCGCTCGTCCTCGGCGACGCTGCCCTCCAGGAGCTGCGCCGCGCCGCGGATCCCCGAGAGCGGGTTCTTGACCTCGTGCGCCAGGGTCGCGCCCAGCCCGGCGACCGCGCGCGCGCCGCCGCGGTGCGACAGCTGCCGGTTCAGCCGCTGCGCCACCGAGCAGGGGTGCAGCACGACCAGGTGATCGCCGCGCTGCTCGTCGAGCGGCGACACGTGCACGTCGACCAGATGCGATTCGCCGCGGCCGAGCAGCAGCTCGATGCCATAGTCCGACACGCCGCTGCCCCCCTCGCCGACCCGGCGGATCAGATCGAACAGCGGGCTGTCGAACGGCAGCAGCTCGGCCAGCGGCCGCGCCTCGAGCACGGCCCGGCTGACGCCCAACAGCTGCTCGCCGGCCGGATTGACGAACACGATCGCGAGCGTCCGGTCGACCGCGAGAACGGCGCTCGGCATCGCGTTGAGGACCGTTCGCGCGTAGCTGGCGGCAACGTCGCGCGCCATCTCTGCCTCCGTCATGAAGCGGGCCGCACGCTGGCCGAGTTGCCGCTTGGAGTGGTTATGATTTGACCATTCCTCGGAAATGCCTAAAAGGCAGGCAGACGATAGGGCCCGCGCTCCGCCTTGGCAAGCGCCTTCGATCAGGTCCCGATCCCGCCCGTCGGGCACCTCGGCGCCAGCGCCTTGGCAGGATGACGACGACCGCCTAGCTTTGCCGCGCCCGGCGAGCGGCATGCGGAGGGAGCCTTGGGGCATTGCGTCAGTCTGGTGGTGGCCTCGGGCCGCGGCGAGCGCTTCGGCGGCGCGCTGCCCAAGCAGTACCGGCATCTCGCCGGGCGCCCGATCCTGCACCACTGCCTGAGGGCCTTCGCCGGCCATCCGCGGGTCGACGCCGTGCGCGCGGTGATTCATCCGGGCGACCTCGCCCTGTATGACGAGGCGGCGCAGGGGCTGGCCCTGCTCGAGCCGGCGCACGGCGGCGCCACCCGGCAGGATTCGGTCCGCCTCGGCCTGGAGAGCCTCGCGGCCGATCCGCCCGAGCTGGTGCTGATCCACGATGGCGTGCGGGCGCTGGTCGACGCCGCCCTGATCGACCGGGTGCTCGACGGCCTGCAGGCGCACGCCGCGGTGCTACCGGCCCTGCCGGTGACCGATACGCTGAAGCGGGTGGGCGATGGCGCGGTCGCCGGCACGCTCGACCGGACCGGCCTCTATCGGGCGCAGACCCCGCAGGGCTTTCGCTACCGCGCGATCCTGGACGCGCATCGCGCCTTCGCGGGGCAGAGCATGACCGACGACTGCGCGCTCGCCGAGGCCGCCGGCCTCAGGGTGGCGGTGGTCGCGGGCGCGGAGCGCAACCTCAAGATCACCGAGCCCGCCGATCTTGTCCGCGCCGAGCAGATCCTGGCGGCGGGCCTGCGGCCGCGCACCGGCATGGGCTTCGACGTCCATCGCCTGGGCCCGGGCGACGGCATGGTGCTCATGGGCGTCCATCTGCCGGGACCGCTGTGCCTGATCGGCCATTCCGATGCCGACGTCGGCCTGCACGCGCTGACCGATGCGCTGCTCGGCGCGCTTTGCGCGGGCGACATCGGCAGCCATTTCCCGCCGAGCGAACAGCGTTGGGCGGGCGCCGATTCGGCGCTGTTCCTTCGCCACGCGCGCGACCTCGTGGCTGCTGCCGGCGGCGTGATCGAGCATGTCGATACGACCTTGATCTGCGAGCGGCCGAAAATCGGCCCGCACCGGGAAGCCATGGTCGCGCGCGTGGCGGAGCTGCTGCAGATCGCGCCTGCGCGGGTCAGCATCAAGGCCACCACCACCGAGCGCCTCGGGTTCGCCGGCCGCGGCGAGGGCATCGCCGCCCAGGCGGTCGCCACCGTCTGCCTGCCCGCCTGATGGCCACCGCCGGCCTGGCCGCGACCGACCCGGCACACCTGCTGGCGACCTGGTTCGGCGTCGGCCGGCTGCCGCGCGCGCCCGGCACCTGGGCCTCGCTCACGGCCCTGCCGTTCGCCGCCGCGCTCGCCTGGCTGGGCGGGCCATGGCTCGTGCTGCTGGCGACGCTGGCGCTGTTCGGCCTCGGCGTCTGGGCATCGAACCGCTACATGGCGGCCTACGGCCTCCACGACCCCGCCGCGGTGGTGGTCGACGAGGTGGTGGGCCAGTGGCTGACCCTGGCCCTCCTGCCGCTGACGCCGCTCGCCTATCTCCTGGGATTCGTGCTGTTTCGCATCGCCGACATGGTCAAGCCCTGGCCTGCCGACTGGATCGATCGCACGGTCTTGGGCGGCGTCGGGGTGCTGCTCGACGACGTGGTCGCGGGCATCTACGCGGGCGCGCTCGCGCTTGCGCTGCTAGTCTGGCTGCCATGACCTTCCCTGCGCAAAGCCTGACGCTCGCAAGAGAGCTGCTGGCCGCCTGCGAGGCGCGAGGCTGGCACCTGGCCTGCGCCGAATCCTGCACCGGCGGCCTGATCGTCGGCTGCCTGACCGAGATCGCGGGCTCGTCCGCCGTGGTCGAGCGCGGCTACGTGACCTACGACAACCGGGCCAAGCAGGAGGTGCTCGGCGTGCCGGCCGGCCTGCTGCAGCGCGTCGGCGCGGTCAGCGAGGAGGTCGCGCGCGCCATGGCCGAGGGTGCTTGCGAGCGCGCGAACGTCGATCTGGCGATCGCGGTCACGGGCATCGCCGGGCCCGGCGGTGCGACGCCGACCAAGCCGGTCGGCCTCGTGCACATGGCGGTCGCGGTGCGCGACCAGCCGACCCTGCACGCGATGGAGATCTTCCCGGGCGACCGCGCCGCGGTGCGCCTTGCGAGCGTGGACGCCGCGCTGGCGCTGGCGCTGCGGGCTACTCGCTCGCGCGCACCTTGACGTAGGAGCCCGGCGCGTCCTCGAGCGGTGCCAGCCCGCTCTCGCCCGGCTGGCGCGCCGGCACCTTCTTGCCGCTGCGCCGCGCCAGCCAGGCCATCCAGTCGGGCCACCAGGAGCCGGCATGCTGCTCGGCGCCGGCGAGCCAGGCGTCCGGGTCGGCCGGCATCTTCGGCGTTGGTCCAGTAGCCGTACTTGTTGGCGGCGGGCGGATTGACCACGCCGGCGATGTGGCCCGACGCGCCCAGCACGAAGCGCTTTGGGCCTTTGAAGGCCTGGGTCCCGGGATAGCAGGAGCGCCAGGGCGCGATGTGGTCGTCCCGGGTGGCCAGGAGGTAGGTCGGCGTCCTGACCTTGCGCAGATCGAGCGCCACGCCGTCGAGCAGCAGGCCGCCCGGCTGCATCAAGAGGTTCTGCCGGTACATGTTGCGCAGGTACGAGACCAGCATGGTCGCCGGCAGCCGGGTCGAGTCGGCGTTCCAGTACAAGAGATCGAACGGCGGCGGCTCGCGGCCCATCAGGTAGTTGTTGACCACGAACGACCAGATCAGGTCGTTCTCGCGCATCAGGTTGAACATGTCCGCCATGTGGTGGCCTTCGAGATAGCCACGCTCGGCGACATGCTCCTCGATCCTGGCGAGCTGCTGGCCGTCGATGAACACGGCCACCTCGCCGACCTCCTTGAAGTCGAACAGCGAGGCGAGGAAGGTCGCGGCCTTGATGCGACCCTGGCCCTTGGCGGCGAGCCAGGCGAGCGTCGCGCTGACGAGGATGCCGCCGATGCAAAAGCCGAGCACGCTCGCCTCGTGCTCGCCCGTGGCCTGCTCGATCGCATCGAGCGCCGCCAGCGGGCCGTCGTGCATGTAGTCGTGAAAATCCTTGTGCGCGAGGTCCTCGCGCGGGTTGACCCAGGAGATCACGAACACCGTGAGGCCCTGGTCGACGCACCATTTGATCAGGCTGTTTTTCGGCTGCAGGTCGAGCACGTAGAACTTGTTGATCCAGGGCGGCACGATCAGCAGCGGCCGCCGGTAGACCTGCTCGGTGCTGGGCGCGTACTGGATCAGCTGGATCAGCTCGTTCTGGAAGATCACCTTGCCGGGCGTGGTGGCGACGTTCCTGCCGACCTCGAACGCCTCCGGATCGGCCATGCGTGATCTGCAGGCGGCCCTTGCCGCGCTCCAGGTCGTCCAGCAGATGCTGCAGCCCCTCGATCAGGTTGCGGCCCTCGGTCTCCCTCGTCCGGCGCAGCACCGCGGGATTGGTCAGCAAAAAATTGCTGGGCGCGGTCGCGCTGATGAACTGCCGGGTATAGAAGTCGACCTTGCGGCGATCGCGCGGCTCGAGGCCCTCGACGTCGTCGACCAGGCGGCGCAGCCAGTCGGCCGAGAGCAGGTAGGACTGCTTGACGACGTCGAAGATCAGCCCCTCGGTCCAGGCGGGGTCGGCAAAGCGGCGATCGCCCCGTGCGGCGGTCGCGGCCGGTGCGGCGGGCTCGCCGAGCAGGCGGTCGAGCGCGTTCTGCCAGAGGTCGAGATTGGCCCGCCAGAGCTGCGCCTGCGCCTCGACAAGCTTGCCCGGATCGGCCATCAGCCGGCCGGAGAGCTCGAGGAAGGCATGGCCGATCGCGAGCGGGTCGACGATCGAGAAGCCGTCCTTCGCCTGGCGCTGCCAGAACGCCTCGACGATCCGCTTGGCCTGCTCGGCGAACGCCGCGATCTGGTCGCCGCTGAGCGGAGCGTCGACGGTGCGGCCATCCTTCGCGCTCGAGGAGCCCTCGGGTCTGTCGCTCATCAGCTCTCCCCAGCCGTCGCGGCCCAGCCGTCGCGGCGAAGCGCATGCCTGCGTGCGCCGCTGTTGCGTTTGGGTCGAAGACGCCTACCATAGGCGCGCAAGAATGTCGGGGGCTTCATGCAAGGAAATGGCGCGAGCTGCGGCGGGCGGCCGGGCGCCGGGCGGGGCGGCTGAGCCATGGCGGCGCTGCGCATCGCCGGCCTCGCCAAGAGCTACGGCAGCGTGATCGCCCTGGACGGGCTCGATCTCGAGGTCGCCGAGGGCGAGTTCTTCGTGATCCTGGGACCGAGCGCTGCCGGCAAGACCACCACCTTGCGCGCGATCGCCGGGCTCGAGCGGGCGGATGCCGGCCGGATCTTCTTTGCCGGCCGCGACGTCACCGATGCCCCCGTGCAGGGCCGCGACATGGCGATGATCTTCCAGACCTTCGCGCTCTACCCGCATCTCTCGACCTTCGACAATCTCGCCTACCCGCTGCGCGAGAGCAGGGTAGCCGGCGCCGAGATCCGCAAGCGGGTCGATGCGATCGCCGCGATGCTCGGCATCGGCCACACGCTCGCGCGCAGGCCCGCCACCCTGTCCGGCGGCGAGCAGCAGCGCCTCGCGATCGGCCGCGCGCTGATCCAGGAGCCCGACCTCCTGCTGCTCGACGAGCCGCTGACCAATCTCGACGCCAAGCTGCGCCACGACACCCGCGCCGAGTTCAAGCGGCTGCACCGCGAGCTCGGCATGACCATGGTGTACGCCACCCCCGACCAGCTCGAGGCGCTGACCATGGGCGAGCGCATCGCCGTGCTGCGCGAGGGCAGGATCGTCCAGACCGGCACGCCCGACGAGCTTTATCTGCGTCCGGCCGATCAGTTCGTCGCGACCATGGTCGGCGCGCCGCCGATGAACCTGGTGCCGGGCAAGGTCAAGGGCGGCGCCGCGCGGGCCGGTGATCGCGCTGCCGTTCGCCGATCTCGACGGCTCGCGCTGGCGCGACCTGCGGGGCGGCGCCGACGTGCTGTTCGGCATCCGGCCGCACGACCTGATGCCGGCGGCGGGTCCCGACGGCGAGGCGGGCGGCGGCCCGGCCCTGCGCCTGGCTTTCGCGCCCGGGTGCACCTGACCGAGCCGCTCGGCGACATGACGGTGATCGACGTCGAGGCCGAGGGCACGGTGCTCAAGGTGGCGCTGCCGGAAGAGCGGGCGCTGGCCTACCGGGTGGGGGACGAGCTGGCGCTGCGGCTGTCGCTCGCCGATGCGCATCTGTTCTACCAGGACAGCGGCGCCGCCCTCGACGCGTTTGACAAGTAAGGCGCGCTCGGGTCAGTTCTAGCCAGCAAGACGTGACAAGAAAGGAACAACATCATGCGACAATCAGGGATCATGGGGCTTGCCGTCGTGGTGGGCACGACGGCCGGCCTGCTTGGCGCCAGCGCGGCCTGGAGCAAGGACATCACGCTGGTCATGGCCGCCCCCGACTGGCCGCCGACCCGGTTCATGCAGGAGGAGGCGGATCGCAGCTACCAGGCGCCATCAGGCAACAACGTGAAGCTGGCGATCGACTTCATCCCGTGGCCGAGCTTCTACGAGCGCGTCGCCGCCTCGCTGACCTCGGGCGAGCAGAAATACAACATGCTGGTCACCGACAGCCAGTGGCTCGGCTCGTTCATCGAGGGCGGCTACTACCTGAGCCTCAACGACTACATCGAGGCCGATCCTGAGCTGCAGGCGATCATGAAGGACCTGCACCCGGCGCTGGTCTCGGCGTACTCGACCTATCCGCACATCCCGGCCGCCGATCTCCAGGAGTATCCGGATCCGAACGCCACCTACTACGGCTTTCCGCAGATGCCGGACACGTACGTCACCTGGTATCGCGAGGACCTGTTCTGCAACGAGAAGGAGCGCGCCAACTTCGAGCAGGCCTACGGCAAGCCCCTGCCCTGCTCCTACGAGGAGTGGGAGGACGTCGACTGGGAGACCTTCGGTCAGATCGGCGAGTTCTTCCGCCGCGCCAAGGGCGAGGAACTGGGTGACGGCACCGCCGACGACGACTTCTACGGCATCGCCTATCAGGCCGGAAAGGGCTACGACTTCTCGACGATGTCGATCAACGCCTTCATCTGGCAGTACGGCGGCGGCATCTGGGACGAGTCGAAGGCGCCGGAAGGGCAGGCCGAGGGCGTGGTGAACTCGCCGGAGGCGGTCGAGGCCTTCGAGCACTACCTGAACCTGCTGCAGTACATGCCGCCGGCCTATCAGACCGGCCAGATGGACATCTTCCAGATCCAGGAGCTGTTCATGCAGGGCAAGGTCGCGGCGATCGTGGACTGGGTGGGGCTCGGCGAGCCGGTGCTCGACCCGGCGACCTCGACCGTGCACGACAAGTCGGCGTTCGCGGTGGCGCCCGGGCTGCGCATGGACGACGGCTCGATCTCGCGCTGGGCCAACATCGGCGGCCAGCCGTTCGTGCTGACCACCTGGAACGACGAGGAGACGATCAAGGAGGCGCTCGACTTCGTGAAGTGGTGGGAATCCGAGGACGTGCAGAAGAAGTTCGCCCAGAACGGCGGCCAGTCCGGCCTGCAGAGCGTCATGGCGCTGCCCGAGTACAACGAGTACCGCCCCTGGAACCGGGCCCATGTCGCGATGCTGCCGTGGCAGCGCGACGTCTGGCACATTCCCGAGTTCTTCGAGCTGCTGACCCAGCAGCAGGAGGAGTTCGACAAGGCGATCACCGGTCAGATCTCCGCCCAGGAAGCGCTCGACAGCGTGGCCGAGTTCCAGCAGGAGGTGCTCGAGGACGCCGGCCGCATCGAATAGCATCGCAAGGGGGCCGGCACGCCGGCTCCCTTCTCCCGCTACCCACAGACCTCGAGTTTCATGGCCCGTACCACCACCGCCGCGGCCTTGCCCGCCGGCCAGCAACGGAGCGGCTTTCTCGCCTGGCTGATGGCGCCGGAGCGGCGCGGCCCGCTGCTCGTCACGCCGGCGATCGCCATGCTGGTGGTGATGAACATCTTTCCGCTGCTCTGGTCGCTCGGCCTCAGCTTCTTCAACTACCGCGCCAACCGCCTGGACGCGCCCAACCTCGTGTGGTTCAGGAACTTCGAGCGCGTTCTGACCGACGACACGGTGTGGGAGCGGTTCCAGACCACGGCGCGTGATCGTCGGCTCCAGCGTGCTGCTGCAGCTGATCGTAGGCTTTCTTCTGGCGCTTCTGTTCGAGCGGGCGTTCCCGCTGCGGCGCATCCTTTTGATGCTGGTGCTGACGCCGATGATGCTCTCGTTCGTCGCGGTCGGCGTGTTCTTCAAGCTGTTCTACGAGCCGACCTTCGGGCTGGTCAGCCAGTTCGTCTCGATCTTCACCGGCCAGCCGTTCGTCGTGCTCTCGACGCCGGCCGGCGCGCTCACCGGCATCATCATCGCCGATGCCTGGATGTGGTCGCCGTTCGTCATGCTCCTGGTGCTGGCCGGCCTGGTCAGCGTGCCGAAGTACCTCTACGAGGCCGCCGAGATCGACCGCGCGTCCTGGTGGCGGCGCTTTCGCACCATCACCTTCCCCTACATCAAGGGCCTGCTGCTGCTGGCGATCCTGTTCCGCACGATCGAGACCTTCAAGCTGTTCGACATCGTCTACATCATCACCGCGGGCGGCCCGGGCTCGTCGACCGAGACGATCGCGGTCTATGTCTACCGGCTGGCCTTCCAGTACTTCCGCACCAGCCAGGCATCGGCGCTCGCCTACATCGTGCTGTTCGTGGTGATCGTGCTGACGAGCCTCTATCTCTACGCCGTGCGGCGCACCAGCGAGGCGAGGTGAGATGGCGACGCCCAGGCGGGTTCGGAGCATCGGCACGGCGGGCTGGCTGTGGACCGCCTTCGCCGGCGTGGTCGCGCTGATCTATTTCTTTCCCGTGCTCTGGATCATCCTCACGGCGTTCAAGACGCGCACCGACGCGCTTGCCGTGCCGGCCAAGTTCCTGTTCACGCCGACGCTCGACAATTTCACCCGGGTGTTCTCGCGCGCCGCGATCGGCGGCGCGGAGTCCTTCAGCACCGGGTTCGACCTGTTCTTCTTCAACTCGATCTTCGTCGCCGGCACCAGCGTGCTGCTCGCCCTGATCATCGGCACGCTCGCGGCCTACGGCTTCTCGCGCTATCCGCTGCGCGGCAACGACACCTATCTGTTCATCATCCTGACCACGCGCATGCTGCCGCCGATCGTGGTGATCATCCCGATCTTCCTGATGTTCCGGGTGACCGGCCTGTCGGGGACCTATATCGGCATCATCCTGCTCTATACCGCCTTCAACCTCCCGTTCTCGATCTGGATGATCAAGAGCTTCTTCGACGAGCTGAACCCGGAGGTGGAGGACGCCGCGCGCATGGACGGCAGCACCGAGACCCGCGTGTTCTGGCGGATCTGCCTGCCCCAGGTGACGGCCGGGCTGGCGGCGACCGCGGTCTTCGCCCTGATCCTGACCTGGAACGAGTTCCTGTTCGCGCTGCTGCTGACCGGCACCGAGACGCGCACGGTGCCGGTGGCGATGGCGCGCACGATCGGCGGCGAGGTCGGCGTCGACTGGGGCCTGCTCGCGGCGATCGTCTGCCTGTTCCTGATCCCGGTGTTCTTCGTGACCTTCGTGCTGCAGAACCAGCTGCTGCGCGGCGTCACCTTCGGCACGATCCGGCGCTGACGCGATGGCCGACATCGAGCTGCGCAAGGTCACCAAGCGCTTCGACCGGCTGGTCGCGGTCGATGCCGTCGACCTCGACGTCGCGGCCGGCGAGGTGGTCTGCCTGCTGGGGCCGTCGGGCTGCGGCAAGACCACCACCCTGCGCATGATCGCAGGGCTCGAATACGCGTCCGAGGGCGCGATCCGGCTCGCCGGCCGGCCGGTCGACCACCTGGCCGCGCGCGAGCGCAACGTCGCCATGGCCTTTCAGTTCTACGCGCTCTACCCCAACCTCACGGTGCGCGAGAACCTCGCCTACCCGCTGCATGCCGAGCGGGCGGGCCGCGCCGAGATCGAGCAGCGGGTGGCCCATGTCAGCGAGGTGCTGCAGCTCGGCCACGTGCTCGAGCGCCGGCCGGGCCAGCTCGCCGAGGGCGAGAAGCAGCGGGTCGCGGTCGGCCGCTCGATCATCCGCAACGCGGTCTGCTTCCTGTTCGACGAGCCGCTCTCGCGCCTCGACGTGCAGCTGCGCGAGACCATGCGCGGCCAGATCAAGGAGGTTCTGGAGGGCCTGAACAAGGCCACCGTGATCGTCACCCACGACCAGCTCGAGGCGCTGACCATGGCCGATCGGATCGCGGTCATGCGCGCGGGCCGGATCGAGCAGATCGCCTCGCCGCACGAGATCTTCGCGCGCCCGGCGAACCTGTTCGTCGCGGGCTTCATCGGCACGCCGCAGATGAACCTGATCGAGGCGGTGGTCGAGGGGCGGAGCGAGCACGCGGCGAGCCTCATGGCGGCCGGCCAGCGCATCAGCCTGCCGGCAGGCAGCGCCGACGACCGCCTGGCGGCCGGCAGCACGGTCACGCTCGGCATCCGGCCGCGCGCGTTCGAGCTGGTCGATCGGCCGGACGAGACCACGCTGGCGGCGACGGTCGACATCATCGAGCCGATGGGCGCCGAGACCCTGCTGCACCTGCTGGCCGACGGCAACGAGCTGCGCGCCGTCGTCGATCGCCGGGTGCGGGTGCCGGTCGGCGCCAAGGTGCAGGTACGCCTGCGCCACAGCCAGACGCACGTCTTCGACGCCAGCGGCATCCGGCTGTGGACGCCGGTCGCGGAGCAGAGGATGTCCGGCATGAGCGAGCCGGTGCGGGCCCACGAGCGAGGCCGGGCGGCATGAGCGCCGCCACGGCGAGGACGATCGAGTATGCGATCATCGGCCTATGCCTGGCGGCGCTCGCGATGATCTTCCAGCCGTTCTCGCTGACCCTCTACGGCATCGGCGCGGGCCTCGTGGTGCTGGGCGCCCTGGCCTTCAACCTGATCCCGCACTGCCGGCCCGGCGTGCCGGTGCGCTGGCTGCTCAAGGTGGCGCTGATCATCCTGATCATCCTGGCGGTGGCGCTCGCGCTGGCGATCGGCACGACCTATCTCTACGCCTGGTATCTCGAAGCCTCGCGCTAGACGAGCAGCCGACCCGGTCATCCCGTCGGGATGGTGATCACCGGCAGCTGCACGCTGCCGCTCTTGTCGACCAGGTTCAGCAGCAGCAGCAGGACGCTGAAGACCCGCTTGGCGTAGTAGTTGCGATCGTCGATCCAGTACCAGGTGCCGCGGTATTCCACGGCGACGAACGAATCCAGCGGCCTGATGGTGCGCGCCTGCACCGACAGGCTCGGCAGCAGGGGAGGCTCGCTGGGGCTCGTCTGGGTGGCGTAGGTCCGGCCTGCGGCGACGTCGGCTCCCGGGACCTCGATCTGGGCGGCGAGATTGTCCAGGATCTCGAGCAGCGAGCGGGTGTAGATCGTGATCTCGCCGGCATCGCCGGTGCCGAAGCCGAAGCGGATCGGGACGTCGGTCATGCCCGGATCCAGATCGAGCAGGGCGAGCAGGCGCTCGGCCCTGGCATCGAGCGGCTTCTGACCGTCCGGATCTTCGAGCATCAGAAAGGCGGTGCGGCGGCCGGCGTCGGCTTCGAAGCGAAAGCCCAGGATGCCGTCGTTGCGCAGCTCGCCCAGCAGCTGCAGCACCTCCACGAATGCCGCATCGGCCCGATCGATGCCGCCCGCATCCGGCGACCAGTTGCTCAGGCCATTGATCGACTGCACGCCGAGGCCGAGCGTGAGCGCCGGCGGCCCGCCGGTCGCAAGCATCGCGAACAGCTCGCTCGGCGGGATCGGCGTCAGCATCAGCCGCGCGAAGTCGTCGCCCCTGATCGGCGTATAGGTCGCGGTCGGGCGATCGCTGAAGGTGCCGCCCACGCCGAAGGCCATGTCGTCGGAGAAGTTCCAGGTGTTCCTGAAGAAGTCGGACCGCAGATCCACCCTGCCCTCCAGCGTGTAGCCGGCCACGAGCTGGCTGACGGCGATCAGGCTCGGCGTGTCGGCGTAGCGGAGCTTGACGATGTTGAGCAGGGTCTCGCGCTTGGCGGCCTCGGCCAGGGCGGCGGCGTAGTCGAGCCGGTCGCGGCTGACGGTCGCCGGGCCGATGCTGGTGCAGCCGGCCATGCCCGGCACCAACAGGGACAGCACGAGAAGGAAGCGACGAACCATCGAGGGCTTCAGGGGATCCCCGATTGACGAAGGCCTTATTATTCCAAACAATTTCACACGCCGCCTATTCCGAATTCACCCACGCACATGCTCGCCGCGGGACGCTCCGGTGCCACCGCCGCTGCCGGTCCGCACCCTTCCGGTGCATGCTTAACCATCTCTTTGCGATTGTCGTTAAGTATAAATATTCGACAGTCTACGTAAGTCTCTTGGACTTGCGTGGAACGCGATTTTGTTGCGAAAATGCCTGTTTTTCTTGTATCTGGCGGCGGCGGTGATCTTGACCGCACCGGCCGGCGCAGCGCAGGCCGGCCCGCCCTTTGAGGGCGACCTGGCTGCGCCGGCGCTCGATGACCCCGCCTCTTCCGCGCCATGGCACCTGCTCGCCGAGGTGGTGAAGCAGGCGGCCGAGCAGCCGCTCCACTTCGCGATGTCGGCCGGCCCGATCTGGCTGTCGCGCTGCCTCACCGCGGTACCCTGGTACGGCTGGGTGGCGGTTCCGGCGCTGGCCTATCGCGAGTGGCGCCAGTGGCCGTCGAAACGCTGGTGGGATCCGGCGCTCGACGCCGCGTTCCTGGTGCTGGGCGTGCTCGCCGCGACATGGTCGGGCGCACCGCTGCCGCTCGCGGCGATGCGCCGGCGCGACTGGCGGACCGCCCTCACTCGCCTCGCGCCGGGCGTGATCCGCCGGCCGGTCAGCGCCGAGCGGTAGATCCCCTACGCGATCTCAGGATCGCGCAGGCAAGCGTCGCCGCTAGCCTCCTACGTCCTCATTCCGATTACCATATCGACATTTTCAGTTGCATCCCCGGATCGAGCGGTGTATTCGAAAAGGTTAGCTGCAAGTTCACGGAGATCAACCAAACCGATTTCACTCCACGCAGATATATCGGAGTCGCGAGCATGAGTAGGCGCAATTTATGCTTGATTTGCCTCGTGGCGGGCTCTACCGCAAGTTGTACAATCGAGTACCCCTTGGTCAAACTCATCAATCTAACTTCACCTACCCTGAAAGCCAAGTGACGCCGCTGCAGAACGTTTACGGCGAAGCAACCGAGACGGCGTTTGGGAGTTCCATCCAATTCACCGGCCAAATGAAGCAGGAAGCGATCGACAACGCCCTGGCAAAGGTTCCAGGCTCTAATGTGCTACTTAACTATCATAAATCGATAGAAGTTTTGATGTTACCCATCTTCTGTGGCGCCGCATCGAGCATGCATGCCTCGCCTATCTCGCCCCCGCGGCGGCTCGCAGCGACATGGAACTAGCAGAAAGTCGAGAGCCTTGCCCGGCCCCTTCCCGCGCGCGACCATGATCCGCCGGCCGCTGCCGGCCGAGCACGCCTCTTCCTGACCAGAGCACGCCTCTTAGAAGCGTAGCCACAGGGACGCCGGGCGGCCTGCTCCGAGCGCGGCCGCGCCTGCCGCGCACCTTTTCGCGTCGCGTCATCGCCCGAGCGAAGAGTGATCTGAGCGCGGCTTGCTCAAAAAGCGTCGCAATCCGGTAGTATGCATGCGTACCGACCGACAGCTCCTCGAGCTGAGGCGACTTGCGCAGCGCCATGATCAAAGAGTATTCGAGAGAAACGACAGCCTCAGGCGAGACATGAACAGGCCAATACAACCACCCGCCGGGCCGGAAATCATGGCCTGCCACGACTGCGGCCTCGTGCACCATCTGCGGCCATTGCCCAAAGGGGGCGCCGCGCGCTGCACGCGGTGCGGCGCGGTGCTCTATCGACGCAAGGTCGACAGCATCGATCGCTCCCTGATGCTGACGCTGGCCGCGCTGATCCTGTTCGTGATCGCCAACAGCTTCCCGTTCCTGACCTTCAAGCTCGAGGGCGGGGCCACCACCAGCACGCTGGCGACCGGCGTGATCCAGCTCTACGAGGACGGCATGTGGCCGCTCGCGGCACTCGTGCTCGGCGCCACGATCCTGGTACCGCTCGCCAAGCTGCTGGCGACCACCTACGTCCTGCTGCCCCTGCGCTTCGGGCGTCGGCCCTGGGGCCTCGCCCGGGTGTTTCGGGCGACCGAGATCATGCACCCCTGGGCGATGATGGAGGTCTTCCTGCTCGGCGTCATCGTCGCCTACGTCAAGCTGTCCGATCTGGCCAAGCTGGAGCTCGGGATCTGCGCTGTTCGCCTTCATTGGGCTGATCCTGGTCATGATCGCGGCCGAGGCCGCGCTCGACCCGCGCGAGGTCTGGCACCGCATCGGCCGGCAGGCGACAGCGAAAAGCCTGACCGGCAAGGATTCCGGCTCGCTGGTCAGCTGCCACGCCTGCGACCAGGTCTGCCGCCTCGCGCATGGCGGGCACGCGCACTGCCCGCGCTGCGGTGCTGCCCTGCACCGGCGCAAGCCGCACAGCCTGGCGCGCACCTGGGCGCTCGTGATCGCGGCCTGCATCCTCTACATCCCGGCCAACCTGTTGCCGGTCATGACCGTGACCTCGTTCGGCCAGGGCGAGCCCGACACCATCCTGAGCGGCGTCAAGGTGCTGATTGCGGCCGGCATGTGGCCGGTAGCACTGCTGGTCTTCTTCGCCAGCATCACCGTACCGGTGCTCAAGATCCTCGCCTTGATCTTCCTCCTGGTCTCGGTGCAGCGCCGCTCGCGCTGGCGACCGCGCGACCGCACCGTGCTCTATCGCGTGGTCGAGTCGGTCGGGCGCTGGTCGATGGTGGACATCTTCATGATCTCGATTCTCGTGGCGCTCGTGAATCTGGGCGCGATCGCCTCGATCGTGCCGGGGCCCGGCGCCATCGCCTTCGCCGCCGTGGTCATCCTGACGATGATCGCGGCCATGAGCTTCGATCCCAGGCTGATCTGGGATGCTCGGGAGAGGACCCGTGACGGACCACAGACAGTCCACGCATAGTCCGAGCCACGATCCGGCTCGCCACGCGACGTCCGGACAGGAAGCCGACGCGGTGCCCGAGGCCGAGGTCAGGACCTCGCGCGGCATCTCGATCGTCTGGCTGGTGCCGCTGGTCGCGGCGGTGATCGGCATCTGGCTCGCCTACACGACCCTGCAGGAGCGCGGGCCGACGATCACCATCACCTTCGATGATGCCGAGGGCCTCGAGGCCGGCAAGACCAAGATCAAGTACAAGGACGTCGAGGTCGGCACGGTCGAGAGCGTCAGGATCAGCGAGGATCTCAAGCACATCGTGGTCACGGCCGAGATGGTGAAGGACGCCGAGGCCTACCTGACCGAAGGCACGCGCTTTTGGGTGGTGAGCCCGCAGGCTCGGCGCCGGCGGCGTCTCGGGGCTCGGCACCCTGCTCTCGGGCGTCTATATCGGGGTCGACCCCAAGCCCGGAGCTGCCGCCACGAGCTTCGTGGGCCTCACCGAGCCGCCGCTGATCACCTCCGACACGCCGGGTCGCCACTACATGCTGCGCGCGACGACCCGCGGCTCGATCGCGCGGGGCTCGTCGGTCTATTTTCGCGGCATCGAGGTCGGCCAGGTGCTCGACTACGCGCTCGCCGACGACAACCAGAGCCTCGACATCCAGGTGTTCGTCCAGGCGCCGCACGATCAGCTGGTGCAGAACGACAGCCGCTTTTGGAACGCGAGCGGGTTCCGGGTCGCGATGAGCGCGAGCGGCGTCCAGGTGGAGACCGAATTGGTGCAGGCGCTGCTTGCCGGCGGCATCGCCTTCGACACGCCGATGAGCGCCAGTCCGAGCGAGCCCAGCCCGGAAGGCACGGTGTTTCCCCTGTACGACAGCTATGAGACCGTCACCCAGTCGGGCTTTACCACCAAGGTGCCCTACGTGGTCCAGTTCGACGAATCTGGTCCGTGGCCTCAGCCCCGGCGCGCCGGTCGAGTTTCGGGGCATGCGGGTCGGCACGGTCAGCGACGTCGGCCTGCAGATCGACGTCGCGACCGAGAGCGTCCGCATCCCGGTAACGATCGAGATCGAGCCCCAGCGCATCAAATTCACCGGCGTCGACGGCGCGAAGGACAATCCCTTCGAAGGCAGCCCTTATGTGCTGATGGAAAAGCTGGTCGAGCGCGGCCTGCGCGCCCAGCTGCAGTCGGGCAACCTTCTGACCGGCCAGCTGCTGGTCGATCTCGGCTTCCACCCGACGGCCGCGCCCGCCAAGCTGATCCGGAACGGCACGTACCCGGAGATTCCCACGGTTCCCTCGGAGATCGATGCCTTGACCACGTCGGTGAGCGGCGTGCTGACCGAGCTGGCGGCGTTGCCGCTGGCCGACCTCGTCCAGGACCTCCGCACCACGGTGCAGGGCGTCAACCAGCTGATGACGTCGCCGCAGACGACGCAGACGCTCGAGGCGCTCACAGTGACGGCAACCGAGCTGCAGGCCCTGGTGCGGACCGTCGACCAGCAGATGGGGCCGCTCATGGTCCAGGCGCTCGGCACGCTCGCTTCCGCCGAAGCCATCGTCGGCTCGGACTCCCAGACCCGCTACGATCTCAACAGCATGCTCAAAGAGCTCGCCGGCGCCGCGCGCTCGATCCGCGTGTTCGCCGACTATCTCGAACGTCACCCCGAGGCGCTGCTGCGCGGCAAGTCTGGGTTTGCGAGCCAATGATCGGGATGATGCGCATGCGACGTACCTTGGCCGCGGCCCTGCTGCTCATGGTCGCGGGATGCAGTCAGTCGCCGCCGACCGAGTTCTACACGCTCTCCGGCATGCAGCTGCCGCCGGGCGGCTCGAGCGCAGCCAATACCGTGGTGGCGGTCGGCCCGGTGAGCTTGCCCGACTACCTCGACCGGCCGCAGATCGTGACCCGGGCGAGCGGCAACCGGGTGATCCTGGCGTCTTTTCACTCGTGGGTCGAGCCGGTCGACGGCATGTTCACGCGGACCCTGGTGGGCAACCTCTCCTCGCTGCTGGCCACCGACAATGTCATCGCTGTGCCGCAGCGGCGCCCGATGCCGCTCGACTATCAGGTCGAGGTCGACGTCGCCCGGTTCGATGCCGACGTCAGCGGCCGCGCCGTGCTCGACGCGCGCTGGTGGGTGTTCGGCGCGGACGGCGAGCAGCTGATCGGCGAAGGCCGCTCGACGATCGTCGAGCCGGTCGCCGAGCCGCGCGATTACGAGGCCATCGTCGCCGCCATGAGCAAGGCGCTGGCGCAGATGAGCAGCACCATCGCGGCCACCATCGAGCAGCACCGATCCGGCTAGACGCTCCATGCGCCGGGCTCGCCGCCGCGACCGGCGTTTTGCGCGCGGCCTTCCCATCGGAGAATTGCAGTGCACGGCGTCGCGCGCATCGGTTTTGCCGCCCGCGACAGGCGCACCCGGCTCGCGACCCTGTACCAGCAGGCGCCGCTGCGGGTGCTGTTTCCGCGCGCGCCGGCCGGCGATCCGCCGCACGCCGTGCTGGTCACGACCAGCGGTGGCCTGGTCGGCACCGAGCTGTTCATCGAGGTCGAGGAGGACCGCACCACCTACGGCGAGGAGGTCAAGTTCGGCGGCGGCAAGGTGATCCGCGACGGCCAGGGACAATCGCAGAACGCGCGCCGCCAGGGCGTGGTCGACACGGTGATCACCAAC
This sequence comes from uncultured Alphaproteobacteria bacterium, assembly GCA_963753315.1. Taxonomy (GTDB): domain Bacteria; phylum Pseudomonadota; class Alphaproteobacteria; order Geminicoccales; family Geminicoccaceae; genus DASUGG01. The sequence continues at coordinate 10,085 of CAVWCI010000054.1, read as the reverse complement.
GCGCTGATCCTCGATCACTGGGGCATCGTCAAGGCGGACATCGGCATCCGCGACGGCCGCATCGCCGGCATCGGCAAGGCCGGCAATCCCAACACCCAGCCGGACGTCGACATCGTGATCGGCCCGGCGACCGAGGCGATCGCGGGCGAGGGCAAGATCGTCACGGCCGGCGGCTTCGACTGCCACGTCCACTTCATCTGCCCGCAGCAGATCGACGAGGCGCTCTACAGCGGCATCACCACGCTTTTGGGCGGCGGCACGGGCCCGGCGACCGGCACCAACGCCACGACCTGCACGCCCGGCGCCTGGCACATCGCCCGGATGCTGCAGGCATCCGAGGCCTGGCCGATGAACTTCGGCTTCGCCGGCAAGGGCAACGCCTCGCTGCCGGACGGCCTGATCGAGCAGGTCGAGGCCGGTGCCTGCGCGCTCAAGCTGCACGAGGACTGGGGCCCGACGCCGGCCGCGATCGACTGCTGCCTGTCGGTCGCCGACGCCATGGACGTGCAGGTCCTGATCCACACCGACACGCTCAACGAATCCGGCTTCGTCGAGAACACCATCGCGCGCCTTCACGGGCCGCACGATCCACACCTTCCACACCGAGGGTGCGGGCGGCGGCCACGCGCCCGACATCATCAACGCGTGCGGCGAGGCCAACGTCATGCCCGTCCTCGACCAACCCGACCCGGCCGTTCACGGTCAACACCCTCGACGAGCATCTCGACATGCTCATGGTGTGCCACCACCTCGACCCGCACATCCCCGAGGACGTGGCGTTCGCCGAGAGCCGCATCCGGCCCGAGACCATCGCCGCCGAGGACATCCTGCACGACCTCGGCGCCTTCAGCATCATCGCCTCGGACACGCCAGGCGATGGGCCGCATCGGCGAGGTGATCATCCGCACCTGGCAGACCGCGCGACAAGATGAAGCGCCAGCGCGGCGCCGCTGCCCGAGCGAGCGCGGCGACAACGACAACGTCCGCGCCAAGCGCTATGTCGCCAAGTACACGATCAATCCGGCGATCGCGCACGGCATGGCGCGCGCATGTCGGCTCGATCGAGGTCGGCAAGCTCGCCGACCTCGTGCCTCTGGCGGCCGGCGTTCTTCGGCGTCAAGCCGGATATGGTGATCAAGTGCGGGCACCATCGCGGCGGCGCTCATGGGCGATCCCAACGCCTCGATCCCCACGCCGCAGCCGGTGCACTACCGGCCGATGTTCGGCGCCTTCGGGGGCGCCATCGCGCGCAGCGCGCGTCACCTTCGTCTCGGCGGCGGCGCTCGAAGCTCGATGTCGGCGGCCGCTCGGGCTCGCGCGCGAGCTGATCGCGGTCGAGGGCACGCGCACGATCGGCAAGCGCGACATGATCCACAACGACGCGCTGCCGCGGATCGAGGTCGATCCCGAGACCTACGAGGTGCGCGCCGACGGCGAGCTTCTCACCTGCGAGCCGGCGACCGTGCTGCCGCTGGCGCAGCGCTACTTTTTGTGCTGAACGTCATGCGGCCGCAGGTCGAAGCGGCGCCGGCAGGGTCGGATGCCGCAGGCCGAGGGGCGCGGGCAGCATGACCTTAGCGTTCGACGATCGCAACCGCCGCCGCCTGCGCCTGCTCGCCGATCGAGGGCGAGCCGGTGCTGCTCGATCTCGCCAAGCCGCGACCGCTCGCCGAGGGCGACGGGCTCGGTTTCGAGGACGGCGGCTGGCTGACCGTGCATTCTGCGGTCGAGGACGTGCTCGAGATCGCAGCCGCCGACAGCGGGCATCTCGCGCGCCTTGCCTAGCATCTGGGCAATCGCCATTTGCCGACCGAGATCCTGCCAGAGCGCCTGCGCATTCGCTACGTCCTCTTATCGAGGACATGCTGCACGCGCTGGGGGCCCGCCTCGGGCGACGGCGCGCGCCGTTCCAGCCCGAGGGCGGCGCCTATGGCGGCCATCACCATCATGACTGATGGGGCTTACAAGCTTTTGGCCTGGTTCTCGCCGGCCCTGCCGATCGGCGCCTACAGCTATTCGCACGGCCTGAAGTACGCGGTTGGGCGGGCATGGTGAAGGATGCCCAGACCCTTCGCGCCTAAGTCGAGACGGCGCTGCGCCACGGCACAGGCCAGCTCGATGCCAGCCTGCTGTGCGCGGCCTACCGCGCCAGCCGCGACGGCTGCTCCGCTGGCCGAGATCGTGATGCTGGCGGCCGCCCTGCGCGGCACGAGCGAGCTCGCCCTGGAGAGCGCCGCCCAAAGCGCGCCCTGCTCACCCTGCTGCGTCAGGCCTGGCCGGCGCCGCCGCTCGAGCGCTGGCGAGCTGGCCGGCAGCACAAGTCGAGCCCGCCCATGCGGTCGTCGCGGACCTCGCCTCGTGGCCCTCGGCTGTCGACGCGCCTTGCCTCGCTTGATGCCGCTGTCCCTGGCGATCGGCGCGACGCCGACCAGGCTGGCGATCTTGCGCCGGTCGATGGTGCCGAGCTCGGGCAGCTCGGCGAGCAGCGTGGCCGCCAGGATCAGGCCGACCCCCGGCATGCTGGTGAGCAGGGCGAAGCCGCGGGCGAGGCGGGGCGCGCGATCGATGGCGCGGCGCAGCAGCGTCTCGATCTCGGTCTTGTCGCGCCGCAGCCGGGCGAGATCGGCTTGCGCGCGTGCCCGCAGCGAGGGCGTCTCGATGGGCTCCAGCTGCTGCTGCCGGGCGGTGATCTCGCCGACCAGACGCTGGCGGAAAGCCAGCAGCTCGCCAAGGCTCGCGCCCAGCAGCGTCCGGCGCCGGCGTCGCCGGCGGCCGGACGAACGCGCCGTAGCGGGCGATCACCGCAGCATCGACTCGGTCGGTCCCCCGGGTCCGGCTGCGCCGGCCCGAGGACAAGCTTGGCCAGCCGTCCGCTCGCCTTGGCGAAGTCGCGTACCCGCTTAGCGTTGACGATCGCGACCGCCAGGCCGCGCTCGAGCAGGTGCCGATGCGTCAGGCGCTCGTAACCGCCTGATGCCTCCATCACCACGAGCGCGCCGGGGCCCGCCCAGGCCGCCAGTCTGGCGATCCCGGCAGCATCGTCGTCCACCTGTTAGGCGCTGGCCCGCGCCGAGCTCATAGGCATCGAGCTGAGCTTTGCTGACGTCCACACCGACCACGCGATCCATCCCCTGTCCCCACCTTGTCTACGGGCTTGCGCCGACCAACCGTTCGGGCTCAGAAGAGCAGCGGGGCGGGATCACGCTGAGAAACGGGCTCAGGTCCCTGGGTTCCTTCCGATCTCCGCGCCCCGCCCCGTGCACGGGGCCGGCGCCCCACCTCCATGCCACATTCCCACAAGACAGGGTTCCTTCGGTTTTTTCGCTCGCGTGCTGGCGGCGCAGCGCTCGGGCGAGGCGAACGACCGGCCATCCCCTGCGCCTGCAAACGAGTCTTCTTCTGCATCATGATCTGCGAACTCTCCAGGATTTCTGCGGCTCTCGGGTTCCTTCGGCGTGTCGGTCAGCATCGATTGGCGCGGAGCCGGGCCCGCACCGATTCTGCGGCGCTTCGCGCGCCGGCATGTCCTCCGGTTTCGCGCCGATTCCTGCGGCTCTCGGGTTCCTTCGGCATCTCGACCTCGCGCGCCGCGCGCGGGCCGGGCTGGAGCCGTTTGGGCGCTGCTCCGGCTCGGGTTTGCGGGGCAACGAAGCGTTAACCATGTGGCCTTAATCTTTCGTTCGGGTGGTCCGTGCGACCGTGGGAATCTGTGCCCGCGACGCCCCAAAGGGAGCGGGCGGGCGGCGGGCGGGAGGACAAGGGGCTGGACATTCCGGGGCCGGTCGCGGATCAGCGGGGCGGGGCAGCGGGGGTCATGCCCAGGTCTCGGGCAGCAGCGATGGCATCCGGGCTGAGACAGGCCTTCCTGAACCTGATGCGACAGGCGCCATTTTCGCGTCACCCGACGCATTTCTGCGACACCGGATTTGCGTCACGCATGCGTCACCATCCAACGCCCCGGAACCGGCGCAGCCTGCAAACCCGCGCAAACAAAAACGCCAGCCGACGCACCTCGCGGAGGCGGGTGATGAGCGGACCTTCGAGCTATGTTGGGTTCGGATCGCTGCCGCCGGCCGGGCCAGTCGCCCAACCCAGTCGCGATGGCGGCGAAGCGCATCCACCCTCGCCAGCCAGTTTAACCGAGTATAGGAATTTTATCAAGCCCCGAACGTGGCGAGTAACGTTCCAGACAAATGCGCAGGTTCTTGAACTCCGTCAGCTAAATGGGTCACAAATGATCTGACTTTGTCAAGAAAGGTTCTGCCGTGCGAGATGGCATCTACAAGGGCCTTCCAATGCCGCGAGCGTGGAGGCGATTCGTCCGGCGCTGCGAAAGCGACGCCTATAGCGATGAGACAAGACGACAAGAGGCCGAGCGTGCGTTGGAGAGTGATGCGAACCGCGAACTGTCATCTGCGTTCCGCCGGCGGTTGCTTGGACTTGCAGGGGAGAGTTGGGACCTCCTTCCGGGAATGGACGTACTGTTGGCCGGCATTGGGTCTTCGCGAGACCTCAAAGGAGGCGGCACGCCCATGGAAGAGGCGGTCGTTTCCCACCTGCACCGACTGCATCACGGCGGCGTCAAGGGTGACGATTTGGTTCGGCAAGCGCTCAGCGACACCCTCAAGGCATGGATGGCGCGACATCTTCGTCAGATCCAAAGCTTCTGCATGGTTAAGGCGGGGGACGGGGCCAACTCGATCATCTCCGGTGCAACGCGGGCTGGGTCCGCGGTCGACGTTGATGCGATGGTAAAGCGCATCCTTCGACAGGAGTCCCAAACCGACCCCGCGGCCCGCGCCGAGCCGATTTACATCGATGATGAAGATCTAATGAGGCCACTATGAAAAGGCTAGTGGCAAACTTAGCGCGAAATGTGCCAAGGGCCAGCTTTAGGCTAATGCTCAATACAAGAGCAGATCGAGGGGCCGCAATTCCCTGTATCGTCAACCGCGATATTCGAGTGATTCCCGAGGTGCTTGGTGCATATTGTTTTCGTCCGCTCACTCCCGTGATCCAAGTCCTCGTCCTTATCGCGAGCGCTATCGCCTTCGCAGATCGCGTCGTGCCGCGTCGCTTATCGGTGGCGTGGCGGCGTGAACTCGAACTAAAAATTCCTGTGCACGATCCGGAGTTTTGGCGACAACGCCACCTCATGAATACGCTTGTGGATTTCCTCACTCTATTGACGGGCGACACTTGGTGTATTGTTTTTGAACCCGGCGGCAGTCTTGAGCCGTTTGAGCGTCAGCCCACGCTCCCTTTGGGCGATGGTGCTCGTGTGGCCGTCATCCCATATAGTGATGGGCTCGATTTCTTTTGCTGTGGCAAGGCTGCTTGTCGCAGATGAGCGCGATACGTCACTGATACTGGTTACGACGGGTCGGAAAAAGCATGCCGAGCGAGAGTGGCGTCGAGAGAAACTCGATGGCCAGAGCCGCCGTGTTTCTGTGCCCTTCTATCTCTCTGAGAAAAGTGGAAAGCATCGATTTCGCGAGCCCAGCTTTCGCTCGCGCACTTTCGTTTTTGGGGTAATGGCCGGGATCGCCGCGCACTTGGCCGGGAGCAAGAGGATCATCATTCCGGAGAGCGGACAAGGAGCGCTCGGTCCTTCGCTGGTTCCTGTCGGTCTTGAAGCGTCCGACGTGCGAGCGCATCCCAGCTTCACGAAAATACTCGAGACATTGCTGCAGGCGGCGTTGGGAAGTGAAGTGCGTTTTGAGCATCCGAGGTTGTGGTTCACGAAGGGCGAGACTCTGCAGGAACTTGTCACGCGCGAGCGCTCCGAATGCTGGGAAAGGACACATTCGTGTGCTCGCAGTCGGCATGTGCGTCTGAACGGTCGACGAGTTCACTGTGGCGTGTGTTCCGCGTGCTTGATGCGTCGGCAATCGGTACTGGCAGCAGGCCTCAGGAGCAATAACGAGGTGTATAGATGGTCGAATTCTGTCGGCCGCTTCACTCAAGGCTGCTGCTGCACCCGGCGGTGATCCTACAAGTGCGCCCGATCAGCAGCATGCCATCTGCGGCGTTCTCTCGCTGGATCAGCTCGCTCGGTTGTCTGATGCAGGCATTGGATCGGAAACGATAGCGCAGAATTCGTTCGACCTTGCCCAGGCACTAGGGATGCCGGTGAAAGTAGTCGAACCCAGGTTGCGTCGATTACTCGCGACGCACCGAAACGAGTGGCAACGGTTCGTGACGGCCCAAGGTCCCAATGCCTTCATCAAGCGTTGGGTGGCGCAATGATGAATCCGCTCGACAAGATCGATCCTAAAGAACTGGGCGAGCGGCTTCGAACCGCTCGCGTTCGGGCGGGATTGAGGCAAGCAGATGCCGCCGCTCGGCTTGATTTGGTTCGGACGACACTTGTCGCGATCGAGAAGGGCCAACGACGCGTCAAATCGCACGAACTGCGAGAACTGGTCTCGCTGTATGGTTCGTCCGTGAATGCCTTGCTTCGCCCGACTGCTGTTCACGTGGATCTGACTCCACGTTTTCGTGCGATGCCGGAAGCTGCTGAAGCAACGACAGTTGAGGCAGCACAGCTTCTGACCGATCTGGCGGCAGCCGAGGTCGAACTGGAACGGCTGCTCATGCGTCCGCTTCGACCGAACTACCCAGCCGAGCGTTCCATTTTTCCGGGCAATGTTCACGAGCAGGCTGAGGAAGCTGCTCTTGAGCAGCGCCATCGACTGGGCCTCGGCTTGGCCCCGATTCCAGATATCGTGAGCCTGCTCGAACTTGAAGTTGGCGCTCGCGTTTTCATCCACCCCTTGCCGAGCAAGATTTCCGGTTTGTTCGCCTACGAGGACGAACTGGGTGCTTGTATCCTCCTGAACCGCAATCATCCGCGCGAGCGAAGAGCGCTAACGGCTGGGCACGAATGGGGGCACCTGGTGTCGACACGACGGCAGCCCGACGTCGCTTACCGCGACCGACCGCCGCAGTCGCGAGAAGAGACTTTTGCGACGTCATTCGGTCTCGCGCTTCTAATGCCCGCGATTGCAGTACGGCGCCGTTTCCAGGACATTGTACAGGACGCGGGTCGGTTTTCGCCTAGGCACCTAATTCTGATGGCACATGCGTTTCATGTATCACCAGAGGCGATGTGTCGGCGGCTTGAAGGATTGAGCCTTTTGCCGCGCGGCAAATGGGAATTGCTCAAAGAGCGCGGCTTTTCTGGCGAAGTCGTTCGTCAGGTACTTGGGGATCGGCCCCGGGGCAACGAGTTCGTGATACCTCCACGACTGTGGATGCTCGCTGTGGAGGCCTTTCGGCACGAGCTCCTGAGCGAAGGGCAGTTAGTCCAGATGCTCAAGATGGACCGCGTCGAAGTCCGCGAGATGCTTGATGCTTTGGAGGCCGACGAGAAGATGCCGCCGAGCCCCTCTCGCCTAATTGATGCTCACAGGGTGCTCGTCGTCGACACGAGCGTTGTTATTAACCTGCTCGGCACGGCACGGCCCGCCGACATCCTGCGCTCGTTAAATAGCGAAGTTATCGTTGAAGAGGTTGCGCGGAGGGAAGTGCGACGTGATCCCGCGACGGGCCAGCCGGCACGAGAGACTGTCGACGCTTTAGTCGCAGCGGGACTTCTCACCATTATGCGAATGTCCGACATCGCCTATGAAATTGTTCCTTGCTCTAATTGGGGCGCCCGCCCCCGATGATATCGGAGATGGGGAGGCGGCCACGCTTGCTCACGCTGGTGAGATTGGGGCCGCGGCTGTCCTCGACGACTGCAAAGCCATACGCGTTGCGCGAATGCAATTTCCTGAGCTGCCGGTACTTAGTACGCTCGATCTGCTATCGTGCAGCTCCCTGCGCGGCAAAGTCTCTCAAGACGAGTTGGCCGGACTTGTCGTCGCAGCTCTGCGGAACGCACGAATGCGCGTTCCGATGCACTTTAAGGCGTGGGTCGTAGGGGTGATCGGAGCCGAGCGCGCGGGGGAGTGCGTCAGCATACGAAAGCCTGCACGAGCGAAGAAGCGTAGGACCGGCATACCGTCTTCATTCTGACGCTCGCGTCTACTCGTCGATCACGGTACCGTGAAATTCGCTTGGCCCAGCACCTCGTTGTACATCTCGGTCGCGAACACGCTGAAAGGATGTTGCGGCCATGCTGATCGCGCAGCTGTCGGACCCGCACTTCATGCCCCCGGATGTGCGCCTGTTCGGCAGGCTCGACACCGCGAGCTACCTCGAGCGCGCGGTCAGACATCTGAACGCGCTCGATCCCGACGTGGTGCTGATCACGGGCGATCTCACCAATGATGGCGACCAGCAGGTCTACGCTGACTTCGCCGCCATCGTCTTTGGGCTGCGCGCGCCGTTCTTCGTGCTGACCGGCAATCATGACGATCGGGAGCTCGTGCGTGCCCGGTTCGCGGGCCATCTGCCGGCGGACGGGCCGCTCTGCTACGTGATCGACAGCTTTGCCGTGCGCCTGATCGCGCTCGACACGCTGGTTCCCGGCGAGCCCTGGGGGCGGCTCGGGCCGGAGCAGTTCGCCTGGCTCGATGCAATGCTTCGCGAGATGCCGGACAGGCCCACGCTGGTGGCGCTGCATCATCCGCCGTTTCGAACCGGCATCGGCCATCTCGACCATTCGATGCTGCGCGATGCCGACGCGCTGGCCGCGGTGATCGGCCGGCACGGCCATGTCGAGCGGGTGCTCTGCGGCCATGTGCATCGCTCGATCCAGCGCCGCTTTGCCGGCACGCTGGCGCAGAGCGCGCCGTCCTGCGCGCATCAGACCGAGCTGGCCCTGGGCGAGGCGCCGGCGACCTGGATCTGCGAGCCACCGGCCGTGCTGCTGCACTGGTGGCACCCGGCAGGCGGGCTGGTGAGCCATGTCAGCCTGATCGGCGATTTTGGGCCGCCAGGCCGCTTCAGCGACCCGCACACCCCAGCGCCTCAGGCCTCGCGGTAGTTGCCCGATAGAAAAAAATCCCAGAGCGCATAGGCGGTGGCGCCGACCGCGAGCCAGAACCAGATCCCGCCCATCTCCTGCCAGGCTTCGAAGCCGACCCAGGCCAGGCACACCAGCGTGGTCGCGACGCGACGATAGAGCGGCTTCAGCCAGGGATGCGGTTGCATTGACGACAACAGTAACACCATCGGCGCCGGGCGGCGATGCCGCAATGCTGGCGGGGGAGGTCGCCGCGACCATCGACACATCGAAGATCTCGTGACGGTACCGACAGCCAAGCCGGTCGCCCGTCGCCTCGTACGCGACAAATGTGAAGTGTGACGTGCAACACATCCAGAGCCACCGCGATCGTGCTATGCGATCGCACACATTGTTCACGTTGTGTCCATCTGACCAATGTGCCGCTTTTGTTCTTGTTCAGCGGCATTGAGGTTGATTTGCAGAGGAGATATCCGATGAAGTCGTTTCACGCCCACCTCCTGGCAGGTATCGCTCTACTTACCAGCGGTTGCGGAACCGGAGGAATGGTCGGCTCCAGCGTCGACAGCGTGAGCGCCGCGCCCGAGCCGGCTGCCGGTCCCCGGCCCACCGTGGCCGTTTCGTCGTTCAACATTGCAGCGCCGAAGGCGGAGAAAGAGGTCGGAAACGGCCTTCAGGACATGCTCACCATGGCGCTGCTTCGGACCCAGTGCTGTCAGGTTTTGGAAGCCGAGCAGGATGGCAGCAGCAGCGCGGACTACCTCGTTACCGGCGCGCTCACTGAGTTTGAGCCGAGTGCCGGGGGCGTGGCGGCTAGCAACCACGGAAGCGGAGCTCTCGCAGGCTTCATGCAGGACGTCGGCCTCCAGAATGCGAACGCCGACGCGGCCCATGTCGGAATCGACATCCGGCTGGTGGCGCAGAGCACCCGTGAGATCCGCAACGCCACTCTCGTCCGCGGCGTAGCTGTGGATATCGAGTTCCTACAGTTCAGCGACGATTTGCTCGGGTCGGGGCTGGAGGTCTACTCGAATACGCCGATGGAGGCCGCAGTTCGCGATGCGATCGAAAAGGCCGCTGTCTTTGTCGCCAAGAGCGCGGAGCCGACCGGCTGAGCCATCCCGTGACGTTCGGGCCCGGAGGCGACTGGCTCAGGCCAGCAGGAAGCCGC
>CAVWCI010000053.1:0-48615 GCA_963753315.1 uncultured Alphaproteobacteria bacterium | reverse complement strand
TCGCCGCCTCGCTCGCCGCCCTGCTGAGCCCGGCTCGTGCCGAGGCCAGCCGTCGCAACGGCGCGAAGTCGCGCGGGCCCGTCACGCCCGAAGGCAAGGCGCGCGCGTCGCGCAATGCCCTCACGCACGGCCTGTGCGCCGGGCACCACGTCGTGGTCGAGGGTGAGAGCGCTGAGGCGTTCGCCGCGTTCGAGGCGGCGCTGGTCGCCGACCTCGCGCCGGCGGGCGCGCTGCAGACCTTGCTTGCGGGCCGGATCGCGCGCGCCGCCTGGCGGCTCGAGCGCGCCGAGCGGATCGAGGCGGAGCTGTTCGCGCGCGAGATGGAGGCCCGTTCGGCGATGGCGACCTCGGCCTCGCCCTGATCCGCGACGGCAACGGCGCGCGCGCGTTCGACACGCTGCTGCGCTACCGCGGCGCCGCCCAGGCCGAGCTTGCCCGCACGCTGCGCATGCTCAAGGCGCTCCAGGCCGACGCGCCGGCACGCGAGCCCGCCCCGGCATCGCCGCCCGAGCTACCGAACAAACCCGATGCCCGCGGGAATCCAGGCGAAACCGTTCCGATAGCGGCCGCAGACGAGGCCGAGGCCGCCCGTGATCCTGCGCAGGCCCATCGCACGGCAGAGCCGGCGACCGACCATCGGCAACCCGAGCATCATTCCGGTGCGCCGGGCCCAATCGAACCTGAACCCCGCAGGATTGCTGGCGAAACCGCTTTGCGGACGGCCGATGAGCCCCTGCTGCATTCCCCGAGAGCTTGACGCCCGTGAGCCCGCTCCCATCTCGCGCGGCTGCGGTCGGCGTTGATTGACGAGCCGGCAGGGGCCGGCATCGGGTGGTCGGCGGCTTGCGTTGTGCGCGCGGGCGACGCAAGTTTGTGGCCTCGACCAACCACCGGGGGAGGACGGGAAGCGGCCATGCTCAGCGATGTCGAGATCCGGAAGTATCATGAGGATGGCTACGTCATTCCCGACTTCCGCCTGCCCGAGGAGACGCTCGAGGAGATCCGCGGCGCGCACGGCCGGTTGCTGAGCAAGCATCCCGAGTTCCGCGACTACTGCTCGTGCCTTCTGGCCTACGACACCGGCTTCCTGAACGTCGCGCGCAACCCCGACATCCTGGACATGGTCGCGCAGCTGATCGGTCCCGACTTCGCGCTTTGGAACTCGAGCTTCTTCGCCAAGCCCGCCGGCAACGGCAAGCGCACGCCCTGGCATCAGGACGGCGAGTACTGGCCGATCCGGCCGTTGGCGACCTGCACGGTCTGGATCGCCGTCGATGCCGCGACGCCGGAGAACGGCTGCCTTCGCGTGATCCGGGGCTCGCACCAGGAGCGCCGGCTGCGCCGGCACCGCACCGTCGAGCGCGGAGGGCGTGACGCTGACGCAGGAGCTCGAGCCGCACGAGTACGACGAGCGCCTCGCGGTCGACCTCGAGCTGCAGCCGGGCCAGATCTCGCTGCACGACGTCTTCCTGCTGCATGGCTCGGAGGCCAACACCTCGGAGCGGGCGCGGCGCGGCATGACCCTGCGCTTCATGCCGACCACGTCGGTGTTCGACCGCGAGCTTGCGACCGACCTGCACCGGCGCCTGGGCATCACCGACCACGCGGTGCGCACGCTGTGGCTGATGCGCGGCAACGATCTGTCCGGCCAGAACGATTTTCGGGTCCGCCAGTAGGCCCGGCGGCCGGCTGACGCCTGCGGCTCAGCGCTGGCCCCGCAGCAGGCGGACCGCCTCGATCAGGCCGCCCACGAGGCCCACCGCCAGGATGGTCGTGGCGAACACCAGGAGCGCGTAGGTCAGCGCGTCGGCGGCGGCGATGCCATAAGGCGCCAGCAGCACCACCATGGCACCCTCGCGCACGCCCAGGCCCGCGACGCTGATCGGCAGGATCGCGATCAGCACGGCGGCCGAGCGGGTCCAGGCGATGGTCGCGAGCGAAAGATCGAGTTCGAGCGCGCTCGCGACCAGGCCATAGGCGATCACGCCGAGCCCATGGGTCAGGACGCTGAGGACGAACACCTTCGCGACGATGCCTCGCGACAGGTCCCGCGAATGGCGGAGCGCCTCGCGCAGCGACGTCAGCCTGTCCGGCCACCAGCGCCCCAGGCGGTCGCGCAGCCGGGCCAGCACCGGCGGCGGCGCGGTGAACAACGCGGCGTGCAGCACCAGGAGAGCCGCGAGCGCACCCAGCATCAGCACCAGCGCCAGCCAGTCCGCCGGCCAGTCGACGAGCCAGAACGCGATCCCGACCAGGCAAAGGGTCAGCGTCGTGACCACGCGCTCGAACGCCAGGGCCACCGCGATCGCGGCGTAGTTGGGCTCGTGCCGCGACATCCGGTAGAAGCGCGCGATGATCCCGGTGACGTTGCCGGCCGGCAGGATCAGCCCATAGAACACGGTCGCGAGGTTGATCTGCAGCAGGTTCAAGGTCGACAGCCGCATGCCGAGCGCCGCGACCAGCCGGCGCAGGCGATCGGCGATCACCACGTGCGCGAGCAGCGCGAACAGGAAAGCGCCGAGCAGTGCTGCGGGCGCGGCCGATGCGGCTGCATCGAGCACGCTCGCCGGCGAAACCGCGTGGAACAGCCAGGCGAGGATCGCGAGCGCGATGGCGCAGCGCACGACCGCCAGGAGCCGGCGCCTGCGCGGGCGTGCCTCACGCAACGCGGACCCGGCGAGGACGAAGCGCAACCCGCCCCTTCATCGTGACAGGCTTCGGCAGCCGCAGCAGGTCGAGCAGCGTCGGCGCCAGGTCGATCAGCGCCACGGGTTCGCCGGGCACCTCGTAGCCATCCTCGGCCAGCACCATGAAGCCGATCTCGCACTCGTTGTCGGGCAGGTAGCCGTGGTCGCCCTGATGCCAGGGTATGCGCAAGCGTTGCCGCTGCTGCCGGTCGGACACGGTCCGGACCAGGCTCACGAGCGGTTGATGGAAGTCGTTCGGAAAGAAGGTGGCACCTGCCGGCGCGTAGAAATAGGCGTGACCGTAGCTGTCGTCGTCGAACAGCAGGTTGAAGCGGCGCATCTCCTCCCGCTTTACGAGGCTGCCGAGGTCGCTCGATTGCAGGGCGTCGACGATCCTGCCGCCGGCGTCGGCGTCGTGAAACCAGAAGGTGGCTCTGGTGTTCTCGATGAACACGTCATAGGAGTTGCCGGGCAGATCCAGGCCCCGCAGGAACTCGCGAAGATCGAAGATGCGATCGACCGGCTCCATGCCATGGTCGGACAGGAGGACGAAGCCGAGGCCGCGGCGCAGGCTCTTGCGGTGCAGCGCCGCGACGAAGTCGTCGACGCCGCGAAAGAACCCACGGATCTGTTGCCGCTCGCCCATCTTCCAGTGCTGGAGATGGTCGAGGCAGTGGATATCAACCATCTCGAGCGTGAGGTCGCCCTCGCCGACCGTCTCGAGCAGCCGGTCGAGATCCCAGAAGTTGTCGTGATAGACATAGCGGCTGCGGTGCGGGCCGACCGCAGTGCAGACCGATGGCAGGCCGTTGATCGGCTGCAGGACCTTGGCGACATCGTTCAGCTGCTTGATGTTGAAGCGCAGCCAGTCGAACCGCCGACGCCGGCGCGGCGGCATGGTCGCGAGATCGATCGGGCCGTTCAGCACGTGCCGGACGCATTGCCCGGTCGAGGTCGCGAGATCGGGCATAAGGTCGATCAGGCGCTGCACCGGCGTGCGGCGGCGCCAATCGGGCTTCAGGCGAGGGCCCCAGAGACCGTGCTCGTGCGGCCAGGTGCCGGTCAACAAGGTCGTGAGCTGATCGGTGGTCGCCTGGCTGCGAAAGCGGACCGAAGGGCAGCTCGAGAGCAACTGCGCGACGTAGGGAAACGCGCCGGCCGCCACATCGCGCAGATCGAGCGCGGGCACATAGCAGACCAACAGGCGCTCCAACGGCCTCGCTCGCATCGACGGTTCCCTCCGCAGCCGGTTCGGGGTGCTCCCGACCCCGGTCCTATGCCTTGGTCAACGGCGGCGGGCGCAGGTCCGGTCGCCGAGTTCGTCGACCAAGAGCAATTCCTTTGTCAAGACGCCACGCGTTTCTCGGGCGGTCGACAAGATCAAAATTCGGTGCCAACCGAAACGGGGCTCGAAGAAGTGGATGTCGAAGGGGTCGATCGCGCGGGCCAGCGCCAGGGCCTCGGGCACGCTGAGGTTGTAGAGCGCATCGACCATGAGCTTGGCGTCCGGGCCGATCGCCTCGCGCCGGGGGGTGGCCTTGGTGATTCTCAGCGTGCGACCTTCATGTTGGCGGGCCTGCTCGCTATGCTGCCGATCGAAGCTGCAACGCGCGCAACAGGCGACCGCTATGGCTATCTGAGTGACGCCAAGCTGGATGTGCTGGGCGCCCTGCCGCGTTGAGAGCGAGTATCCCTTGGGAGGGAGGACATGAGCGAGGTCAACCGTCGGATCGTCCTGGCCGAGCGGCCGCAAGGCCGGCCCGGACCGCAGAACTTTCGGCTCGAGGAGGTCCCTGTGCCGGAGCCTGGCCCCGGTGAGCTGGTCTCCCGTACGATCTACCTGTCGCTCGACCCCTACATGCGCGGCCGCATGAACGATGCGCCCTCTTACACCCCGCCGGTCGCGATCGACGCGGTGATGACCGGCGGCACGGTCGGCCAGGTGGTCAAGTCGAACCTCGATGGCTTCAAACCCGGCGATTTCGTCGTCGGCTATGGCGGCTGGCAGGATTTCTCCGTCTTCAAGGCGGGCGAGGCGAGCAAGGTCGATCCGGCGCAGGCGCCGATCTCGACCGCGCTGGGCGTGCTCGGCATGCCGGGCATGACCGCCTATACCGGCCTGCACGAGATCGGCAGGCCGCAGGCGGGCGAGACCCTGGTGGTCGCCGCGGCGTCGGGCGCGGTCGGCGCCGTGGTCGGCCAGATCGCCAAGATCAGGGGCTGCCGCGTGGTCGGCGTCGCGGGCTCCAAGGCGAAGTGCGACTATGTCGTGAACGAGCTCGGCTTCGATGCCTGCATCGATCATCGCTCCGCCGACTTCGCCAAGGCGCTGGCCGATGCCTGCCCGAAGGGCATCGACGTCTATTGGGAGAACGTCGGCGGGCCGGTGTTCGAGGCGGTCCTGCCGCTCCTCAACCGGTTCGCGCGGATCCCGGTGTGCGGCCTGATCGCCTGGTACAACGCGAGCGAGCCGCCGCCCGGCCCGGACCGGACGCCGCTCCTGTTTCGCAGCATCCTGACCAAGCGCCTGACCATCCGCGGCTTCATCGTTTGGGATTTCGATGCGCTCGAAGAGAAGTTCCGGCGCGAGGTGGGCCAGTGGGTCCGCGAGGGCAGGCTGCGCTACCGCGAGGATGTCCGCGAGGGGCTCGAGCAGGCGCCGCAGGCCTTCATGAGCCTGCTCGAGGGCGGCAATTTCGGCAAGCTGCTGATCCGGGTGGCGCCTGATCCCACCATGTGAGCCCGAACCGATGGCGGGGCGGACCGCGTTCGTCACCGGCGGCACCGGATTCCTCGGGCTCAACCTGATCGAGCAGCTGACGGCACAGGAGTGGCAGGTCACGGCGCTGCATCGGCCGGGCTCGGACGTCCGGCTGCTGTCGCAATTTCCGCTGCAGCGGGTCGAGGGCGACATTCTCGATGGGGAAAGCCTGCGCCGCGCCATGCCGCGAGGCGTGGATGCGGTCTTTCACGTCGCCGCCGACATCTCGATGTGGTCGGGCCACGACGCCCGCCAGACCCGGACCAACGTCGAAGGCACGCGCAACGTGGTCGGGGCGGCGCTCGAAGCGGGTGCCAGGCGCCTGGTCCACACCTCGACCTGGAACACGTATGGGCTCTGGCAGCGGGCGATCCGCGAGGAGTTGCCGCAGCGTGGCGGCTCCTCGCGGGCCAACTACGATCGCACCAAGTTTTTTGCGGAGGAGGAGGTGCGCGAGGGCATCGCGCGCGGCCTCGACGCCGTGATCGTCAATCCCTCGCACATCATGGGCCGCTACGATCGCAAGGGCTGGGCCAAGTTGATCCTCGCGGCGCACGAGCGCTGGATGCCGGGCGTGCCGCCCGGTGCAGGAACCTTCTGCCACGCCGAAGCGGTCGCGAAGGCGCATATCGCCGCCGCCGAGCGCGGCCGGCGCGGCGCCAACTACCTGATGAGCGGCGCCGATGCGAGCTTCGTGGAGCTGTTCGCCGTGATCAACGAGGTTACCGGCGCGCGCGTGCCGCTGCGGCCGCTGCCGGCGGCCCTGTTCCGCGTGCCGGCGCGCCTTGGCGCCGCCTGGGCGAAGGTCAGCGGCAGGGAGCCGGCGATGACGCCCGAGGGCGTCGAGAATGCGATCGCACGGGCGCGGGTCGTCTCGCGGCGGGCGGAGGAGGAGCTCGGCTACCGGCCGGCGCCGCTGCGCACCCTGATCGAGGACAGCTGGCGCTGGCTGCTGGCCGAAGGCCTGCAGGGTCAGCCGGAGCGGTGGCGGCCCAAAAAGTCGAGCAGCACCCGGTAGTAGGCGTCCGGCTCCTCGTAGAACGGGGTGTGCGAGCTGTTGGGAAACACCGCAAGCTCGGCGTCCGGCAGGGCGTTCTTCATGCGCAGCGCGCAGGCCGGCGTCAGCTCGTCGTGCTTGCCGACCGTGATCAGGGCAGGTGCTTTGATCCGGTGCATGTCCGGGATCCGGTTCCAGTCCTTCAGGTTGCCGGTGTAGAGGAACTCGTTGGGCCCCTGCATGGTGCCGTAGACCGCCATGTTCCAGCCGTCGAGCGAGCGCTGCAGCGGTGCCGGCCACTGCGGCAGCCGGCAGACGTGGCGGTGGTTGAGGATGGTGATCGCGGCCTCGTATTCGGGATGGTCCAGGGTGCCTTCGGCCTCGTGCTGCTGCATCATGGCCTCGGTCTCGGGCCCGAGTGCTGCGCGCAGCCGGTTCAGCTCGCTCACCAGATGCGGCATGTCACCGCAGGTGTTCTCGAGGATGATGGTCTTCAGGTGCTGGGGCCAGGTGACGCCGTACTCGATGCTGAGCCAGCCGCCCCAGGACTGGCCGAGCAGATGCACCTTGCCGAGCCCCAGGGCCTCGCGGACCGTATCGAGCTCCCGGGCGTAGCGCTGGATCGTCCAGAGCGAGGCGTCGTCCGGGCGGTCGGAGGCGCCGCAGCCGAGCTGGTCGTAGGCGACGACGCGATAGCCGTGGTCGGCCAGGCGGGCATGCGGCTCGCGCAGGTAGTCGCAGGGCAGCCCCGGCCCGCCATTGACGCAGAGCACCGCCTCGGCGCCGCTGCCGAAGCTGTAGGTGACGATCCTGTAGCCGTCGACCGCCACCTCGACGACCTGATCGGCGCCGCGTTCCTCCGCCATCGCGTCCTCGCGCTTTGTTGTTCTTTACCCGTATCGGCACGACACCACTTCGCGCCGCGCCCGATGGTTGCGGCGATCCAGCTTATCGTGCGGGCCGAAGCCCGGTTGAAATCGGCCCGGCGGCGCGCCCGCGCCGGCATCAGTCCTGGCGGGTATTGATCCGCCAGGGCAGGCGCAGGGGCCGCGAACCCTTGCGATCGCGATCCGGGCCTGCCTGATCCAGCGCGTGCCCATCCTCGGGTTTCGACGACCAGCGGTTGCGTGGCGTCTTGGCCTCGACATACTCGACCTCGGGGGTCCGGCGGCCGCGGCGCACCCTCTCAACCCTAACCTTCACGGGCCGTCTCCTGACATCGGCGGGAGCCTAAACATAGCGACCTTCCAATCCTTGCCAAGGGGGAAATTTCGACCAGGGGTAGAGCCCACAAGACGTGCAGCGGCTGATCATTTGCGCGCCCAAGTATCGCCGCCGGGCGTGACTGGGTCGTCGGCGTCTGCCGGCGCGTCGCCGGCCGTCCGCAACCAGGCCTCGACCTCGTGCCGCTGGATCTTGCCGGTGGTGCTGCGCGGCAGCCGCTCGAAGGCGACGAAGTGGATCGCCTTGGGCTGCTTGTAGCCGGCGAGCTCGGCGCGGCAGCGGGCGTGCAGATCGGCGGCGGTGAGCGCCGCGTCGCTGCGCGCCACCACCGCGACCGGGACCTCGCCCCAGCGCGGGTCGGGCCGGCGCACCACGATCGCATCGTGCACCCGCGGCTCGGCCAGCAGCACGCGCTCGATCTCGGCCGGATAGATGTTCTCGCCGCCCGACTTGATCATGTACTTGGCGCGGTCGACGAAGGCGAGGCGGCCGTCCGGCCGGCGCGCGAACACGTCGCCCATGTGGAACCAGCCGCCGCGAAAATCCTCGGCATTCACCTCGGGCGCGCGCCAGTAGCCGCTGAACACCGTGGGCCCGCGGATCGCGCACTCGCCGGGCTCGCCGTCCAAAACCTCCTGACCCTCGGCATCGACCAGGCGGACCTCGCAGAACGAGCTCTGGCGCTTGGCGAGATCGGCAGGTGCCACGCCCACCGGCACCAGGTCGGCGGTGCCGGGCGGCAAGCCCGTCTCGGTGGCGCCGAAGGTGTTGGCATAGGGCGCATCGAGCGCTGCGGTGATCTCGGCGATCTGGTGCGGCGGCACGAGGTCGGCCATGGCGCCGATCGCGCGGATGCCGCGCGGCCGGAACGGGCGGCCGCGCAGCGCGCCGAGCAGCGGCTCGATCATGCCGGGCACGAGCGGCAGCCAGCCGATCGCCTGCCGCTCGACGACCTCGATCAGGCGCTCGGGCTGAAAGCCGTCGATCACCGTCACGGCGCCGCCGCACAGCAGCGTCGCGAGCGCATGGTCGGTCGAGACCATGTGGAACAGCGGCGCCCAGGCGACGAAGCCGTCCTTGGGTGCTATGCGAAGGTCGTGGGTGAACGCGAGCGCCCGCGCGATCATGGCGCGATGGCTGATCACCGCACCCTTGGGAAGGCCCGTGGTGCCGCTGGTGTAGAGGATGATCAGGCCGTCCTCGGGCTCCGCCACCTCCGGCGGCTCGTGCGCTCGGCGCCCGCGCGAGACGCGCCTCGAAGGTGGCGCCGAGCATGAGCGTGCGGGGCAGCTCCACGTCCAGGCCCGGCCAGCGCCTCGGCATGGCGCAGGGCGACCAGCACCACCCGAGGCTCGGCGAGGCGGATGCAATGCGCCAGCTCCGGCGCGGCGAGGCGCCAGTTCAAGGCCGCGACGATCGCGCCGAGCTTGGCCGCGGCGAGCTCGATCTCGAGGTAGGCGGCGCAGTTCTGGCTCAAGAGCGCGATGCGATCGCCGCGCCGGACACCCTCGCCCGCCAGCACATGCGCCAGCCGGTTGACGCGCTCGTTGAGCTCGGCATAGGTCCAGCGGCGATCGTCCTCCACCAGCGCGATCGCGGCCGGATCGATCCGGGCCCGGGCGCGAAACAGCGCGCCGAGCGTGCTCTGCCCCGCCCGCAGCGGCCCGGCCTCCGGCCTGAAGACTTGGCTCGCACCCATCGCGAAAGCCCCCTCAGGAAGACGTGGCGCGATGCGGCGGCACGTCAACAACCCGCAGCGCGCGAACCTTCTTGTGCCGCTTTTCCCCGTGCACGTCATCCGGCCTGTCGGCTATCATCGCGCCACGATCGCGGGGAGGGCAGGCATGACGGAAAACATCGAGGTTCGACCGACCGGGGCGGCGCTCGGCGCCGACGTGCGAGGCGTCGACTTCGGCGATCTCGACGAGCCCACACTGGACCAGATCCGCGCGGCGCTGGGCCTGCACCTGGTGCTGCGCTTTCGCGGCACGGAGCTTGCGGATGCCGACTACATGGCGCTCGGCCGGCGGCTCGGCGAGATCGTGCCGCCCGAGGCGCACACCCGCACCGCGGAGATGACCGCGCCGGACTTCCCCGAGATGAGCGTGATCTCGAACATCGTCGAGGGCGGCGTCGCCAAGGGCGAGGCGGGCGACGGCGAGCTGCGCTGGCACACCGACCACGGCTTCATGGAGCGCCCGGCCGCCTACACCATGCTGCTGGCGCGCGAGGTGCCGGCACAGGGCGGCGACACCAGCTTCGTCAACATGTGCCGCGCCCATGACGAGATGCCGGACGACCTGCGCGACCGGGTCGCGGCGCTGTCGGTCAAGCATCAGGAGAGCCACAGCTCGACCGGCAAGCCGCGTCCGGGCTACGCCGACATCGCCACGAGCGATCCGCGCGACCTGCCGGGGGCAGTCCATCCGATCGTGCGCACGCATCCCGAGAGCGGCCGCAAGGCGTTGTACCTCGGCCGGCGCTTCGGCTCCTACATCCCGCCGCTGCCGCTCGAGGAGAGCGAGGCGCTGCTCGATGCGCTGTGGGCCGAGGCGACGCGCGACGAGCTGGCCTGGACCCAGTCCTGGCAGGTCGGCGACCTGATCGTCTGGGACAATCGCTGCACCATGCACCGGCGCGAGAGCTTTGCCGGCCACGGCCGCCGCCGCATGCACCGGCTGATGACGCTCGGCGAGCGCCCGGCCTGATCCTGCCGCGCGTCAGCGCAGGCCGGCGTCCACCACGAGGCATTGCTTGGTGATCATGCGGCCGTCGTCGGCCGCGAGGAACAGCGCCAGGCGGGCGATGTCGGCGGCCATCAGCCGCTCCTTCAGGCACTGGCGGGCGACGATCGCATCGACGTCGGCATCGCTGTACCACAGCTCGAGCTGGCGCGGGGTGATCACGGCGCCCGGCGCGATCGCGTTGACGCGGATGCCGTCCTCACCGAACTCGCGCGCGAGACTGTTGGTCATGCCGACGATCGCGGCCTTGGCGGCGCTGTAGGCGACCAGGTTGGCGGCACCGCCGCCCATCCAGGCGATCGAGCTGAGGTTGATGATCGAACCGCCGCCTGCCGCCTGCATCTGCGGCCGCACCGCCTGGCAGGCGAAGAACTGATGGTCGAGGTTCAAGGCGAGCGTGCGGTCCCAGTATTCCGGGGTCACCTCGCGGCTTTGATGGCGCTGGTCGTTGCCGGCGTTGTTGACCAGCACGGTGATCGGCCCCAGCACCGCGCGCACCTCGTCGATGGCGGCGCGCAGGGCGGGAATGTCGGTGAGGTCGCAGTGCAGGAAGCGGGGCGCATGGGGGCATTGCGCCGCAAGGTCCGCGACCAGCGCCCGCGCCGCCTCGTCCTGGATGTCGAGGAACGCAACTCTCGCACCGTTCTGCGCGAACTGGCCAACCATCTCGGCGCCGATGCCGGAGGCGCCGCCGGTGATCAGCACCACGCGCCCGGCGAGACTGGGATAGATCGCGAAGGTCATCGCATCATCCGGGAGTCGTCAGCTTGAGTTCAACCTCGAGAAAAGATGGTTGAGCATGGAGGCGGCACTCTCCAGCTGCCGGCAGCGTGGAGATGCCTCTGACATTTTTCAATCTCTCAATTCACCCAGCAAAAACTCCCGCATTTCCCGAACCACAAATGCCTCATTGCTGATGTAGATATAGTGGGGAGCCCCCGGCAGCTCCCGGACGATCGGCTCAGGAACATCCGGCTGATGCGAGCCGAAGCGCTGGATTGTGTCTTCGTGCCAATCGACGATCGGTGGCCATACGCGATCGAACGCCGCCTGCTGATCGGCGCTCAGGTACCAGTACCAGGGCAGACGGAGCTCGCGCGAAAAGGTCGCGAAGATGCCAAGTCTGGGTGCTAAGATCTTCTGCCAGTCGGTTGGCGGCTGTTTCTTGACATCCGCAAGGAGCTTGTCATCGATGTCTTGCGGCGTGACATTATCGTCAATCATCCCGGAGGAGCTAAACAGGAAGCTGTTGCAAGCTGCTGCGGCTGGACGTCGAAATCCCTCCAGGCGAGCTAGCGCTGCTTGATAAATCGGCAAAGATCTTCCATCATCATCAGTATACGGTGGCCCCGCCGGCTCTTCCGGGAAGACAAAACGCTCTGCGAGGTCTGCCGCATCCAGATAGACCAGCTTGTCGACGCGATCTGGATAGGCGAGGCCGAGCTGGCTCAACTCCGATCCCGCGAGCGAGTGGCCGACGAACACGGCCTTGTCGATCTCGAACTGGTCGAGGACCTCGATATCGTCGCGCGCCCTCGTGCGAACGTCGTAGCCCCCGGGCGGCTGGTCCGATCGACCGAAGCCCCGGCGGGTGATGCCAATGACGCGAAAATGATCCGTGAACTGGTAGGCAAAACCATCCCACACGTGGGCGTTGTCGCCCAGCCCGGTGAGCAGCACCATGGTCTCGCCCGAGCCGCCAAAGTCCAGCACCTCGAGTTGCACGCCGGGCTCGACGGTCACGAACGTCACTTCGTGTGGCGTGACATCGAGACAGTCGGCCGGTTGCGCCGCGTTCTCTTCTGCCGCCTCGCCTGCATCTCCTGGCTCATTTGCCGCGTCCGCGGCGCGCGATTGCTCCGAGCTAGCGACCAGTATGAGCATGAAAATCATGGCAAGAGCTGATTTGCGAAGCACTTGAAGCCGCTGTGAGTATCTTATCGAAATCTTTCCATTCTGGGCGGCTTTCGAGACCATCAGACGTCTCCTAGATTTATTTGGATCGATAGCATTCGCCTTTTTCAAGGGAGAGCGCAAGGTCCCTCCGGATGCCCGAGGTGTCGTGCCGTGGTATCGGCGCAACCAAGAAGAAATCCTGGATATCGTCCCCGAAGGGCATCGATTTACCGTTCGAGCGCGGCGGAAAAGGCCGACAAGGGCTGTAGATCAGATCAGCTGCTCGCTCGCCGGGTCGAACAGGCAGGCCTTGCGCATGTCGATCGCAAAGCGCATCAGGCTGCCGGGGGCTTGCGCCTCGTCGGGGTCGACGCGGGCGATCACCTCGCGGCCGCCGAGGCGGATCACGATCATGGTCTCGGCGCCGGTCGGCTCGACCACCTCGACCTCTGCCTCGAGCTCGCCGATCGCGCCGGCCTCCTCGAAGGCGCGGCGGCCGTGATGCGGTGATGTTCTCCGGCCGGACGCCCAGGACCAGCTCGCGCTCGCGCCACGCCTGCAGCGCCGCGTCGGCATGCGGCACGGGCAGGCGCAGCGCGCCTGCCGTCGCTCTCGATCAGCACCTCCGGCCGGTTGCCGCCGGCGGCGAGCCGCGCCGGGATGAAGTTCATCGGCGGCGAGCCCATGAAGCCCGCGACGAACATGTTGGCCGGCCGCTCGTAGGTCGTGCGCGGCTCGGCGAACTGCTGGATGCTGCCCTGGTGCATCACGGCGATGCGCGAGGCGAGCGTCATCGCCTCGACCTGGTCGTGGGTGACGTAGACGATCGTGGTGCCGAGGCGCTGGTGCAGCTTCTTGATCTCGGTGCGCATCTCGACCCGGAGCTTGGCGTCGAGGTTGGAGAGCGGCTCGTCGAACAGGAACAGCTCGGGATCGCGCACCAGCGCCCGGCCCATCGCGACCCGCTGGCGCTGGCCGCCCGAGAGCTGCGAGGGCTTGCGGCCCAGCAGACGGCTCGATCTGCAGGAGCTGGGCGACCCGCTGCGACCGCCGCATCCTGGTCCCGGCGCGGCACGTTGCGGCACTCCATGCCGAAAGTGATGTTCTGGCGCGCGGTCATGGTCGGGTAGAGCGCGTAGGACTGGAACACCATGGCGATGTTGCGGTCCTTGGGATGGACCCGGTTGACCACCCGCTCGCCGATCACGACCTCGCCCTCGGTCACGCTCTCGAGGCCGGCGATGATCGCGAGCAGGGTGGACTTGCCGCAGCCCGATGGGCCGACCAGCACCACGAGCTCGCCGTCCTCGACCTGCAGGTCGATGCCCTTCAGCACCTCGGCCGCGCCGAAGCTCTTGCGCAGGCGCACGATCTCGAGCGAGGCCATTACTTGATCGCTCCGGCGGTGAGGCCGCGCATGAAGTACTTGCCGCCGAACAGGTAGACCAGCAGGGTCGGCAGGGCGGCCATGATCACGGCAGCGCTCTCGATGTTGTAGAAGCGGGTCGGTCGTGCCCGTGGCCGAGAGCGCGATCAGGGCCGCCGTGATCGGCTGGCTGTCGCCCGACGCGAAGGTCACCGCGAACAGGAACTCGTTCCAGATGTTGGTGAACTGCCAGATCACCGTGACGATCAGGATCGGCGGCGACAGCGGCAGGACGATGCGCCAGAAGATCCGGAAGAAGCCGGCGCCGTCGATGCGCGCGGCCTTGATCAGGTCCTCCGGGATGTTGACGTAGTAGTTGCGGCAGAACAGCGTCGTGAAGCTCAGGCCCTGCACGACGTGGATCAGCACGAGGCCCGCTCGTGGTGTTGGTGAGGCCGAGCTTGCCGAGCGTGATCGCCCAGGGCAGCAGCACCATCTGGCCCGGGATGAACACGCCGAGCGTGATCGCGCCGAACAGGACCTCCGAGCCGCGAAAGCGCCATTTCGAGAGCGCATAGCCGTTCAGCGCGCCGAGCGCGGTCGAGATGATCGTCGCCGGCACGACCATCTTGAACGAGCTCCAGAAATACGGCTGGATGCCCTCGCAGATGCCGCCGACGCAGATCTCGTCCCAGGCCTGGCCCCAGTAGCTGAGGCTGATGCTCTGCGGGATGCCGATCAGCGAGCCGCGGGTGATCTCCTGCAGATCGCGGAACGAGTTCAGGAACACCACCGCGAGCGGCACGAGGTAGTAGAGGGCGAACAGCACCAGGAAGCCGTAGACCAGCGTCTTGCCCGCCCATGGGCCGCGCACGCCGTCGCCCGGGTGGTAGGCGGCGCTAGCCATGGGCCGCCTCGCGGCGCGAGCGCCAGCGCAGGTAGAAGAGATAGGGCACCAGCACCAGGGCCAGCGCCAGCAGCATCATGATCGCCGCGGCCGCACCCTGGCCCATCTGGCCGCGCTGGAACATGTAGTCGTAGACCACGATGGTCGGCACCGTGGTGGCGATGCCGGGCCCGCCCGAGGTCAGCGCCAGGACCAGATCGAACGTCTTGATCGCGAACTGGATCAGCACCACCAGCACGGCGACGAAGATCGGCCGGATCGAGGGCAGGACGATGCGCCGGTAGATGCGGGCGCTGCTGGCGCCATCGATCTGGGCCGCCTTGATCAGGTCCTGGTCGACCGAGCGCAGGCCGGCCAGGAACAGCACCATGACGAAGCCCGACGCGTGCCAGACCGCGGCCATGACGATCGTGTAGATCGCGAGGTCGCGATCGACGACCCAGTTGAACTGGAAGCCGAGCCAGCCGAGGTCGTGCATGAAGTTCTCGATGCCGGTGGTCGGGTTCAGGATCCAGCGCCAGACCGTGCCGGTGACCACGAACGAGACCGCGATCGGGTAGAGGAAGATCGTCCGGAAGGCGTTCTCGCCGCGGATGCGCTGGTCGATCAGGATCGCGAGGAACAGGCCCATGGCGGTGGCCGCGAGCACGTAGAGCACGCCGAAGATGAACAGGTTGGTGTAGGCGATGTGCCAGCGCCGGCTCTGCCACAGGCCGACATAGTGGTCGAAGCCGGCAAGGTTGTAGTCGGGCAGCAGCGTCGAGTTCGAGAACGAGATGTAGATCGTCCAGCCCATGAAGATCACGACGTAGACCAGCGTCGCGATGATCGTCGGCGTCAGCACCAGATGCGGCACGAGGTCGGTCAGCCGGTCGCGCCAGGACGGCCGCACCTCCTGGCGCGCCGCGCGGGCGCTCGCATCGGCAGTGACGAGGGGCGTTGCCATCGGTCTCGGCAGGCGTGGCCGCGTCCGCGGCCGGCCCGGGCGCGCGGACCGACCGCGCGCGGATCGGGCTAGAGCTCGTTCGCGACCGCGTCGGACAGCCGGACCGCGGCATCCTCGGGCGACAGCCCCGGGTCGTTGACGAACTCGGTGATCACCTCGAGCATCGCGGCGCGGAATTTCTGCGGCACCGCCATGTTGTGCGCCATGCTGACCACCAGATTGTCGGCCTCGATGGTCTCCTGCAGGTCGGCCAGCGCCAGCTGCTGGCACGGGTTGAAGCCTTCCAGATCGACGTCCATGCGCGCCGGGATCGAGCCCTTGGCCTTGTTGAACACCGTCTGGAACTCGGGCGACATGATCAGGTGCGCCAGCAGCTCCTGGCCCTCCTGGTACTCCGGGTCGTCGACCTTGAAGAACACCACCGAATCGCTGTTCAGGATGAAGCCGGGCTCGTCGACGTTCATCGGCGCGCGGCCGCACAGATAGTCCTCGTCGGGCGTGAAGTCGTTGTTGTTGTAGTAGCCGATCGCCCAGTCGCCCATGAAATGGAAGCCCGCCTCGCCCCTCAGCATCATCGCCGCGGCGACATCCCAGGTGCGCCCGGGAATGCCCTCGTCCATCCACTCGACCATCTTGCGCAGCTGCGCGAAGGACGCGGCCATGCCCTCGCTCTGCAGCGCCTCCAGGTCGAGG
The DNA here is from genome assembly GCA_963753315.1 of uncultured Alphaproteobacteria bacterium. GTDB lineage: Bacteria > Pseudomonadota > Alphaproteobacteria > Geminicoccales > Geminicoccaceae > DASUGG01. The sequence continues at coordinate 32,394 of CAVWCI010000053.1, read as the reverse complement.
TCGATGAAGGCCTGGCGGTACAGCTCGTGATCCATGCCGTACACCACGATCTCGAACAGGGTGCCGTCGGTCCAGTCCATGCTGCCGTGCGCGACCGGCGTGATGCCGGCATCGGCGAGCTTCTGCGCCACCTCGTTGAACTCGTCCCAGGTCTTGGGCAGCTCGCTCACGCCGACCTTCTCCAGCGCCGGCTTGCTCGCCCACATCCAGTTGATGCGGTGGATGTTCATCGGCGCCGCGGCCCAGGTGCCATCGGGCTTCATGACGCCGATCAGGGTCGGCGCCACCACGCTCTTCCCAGTTCTCCTTACCGGCCAGCTCGTTGAGATCGGCGGTGTAGCCGGTCGCCGCCCACTCGGCGATCTCCGGGCCCTTGAGCTGGACGGCGGGCGGCGGGTTGCCCGCCAGCACCTCGGCGCGCAGCTTGCTCAGCGTGTTGGCGGTATGGCCCGGGATCGGCGTCTGCTCCCAGTCGCCGCCCTCGGCCTCGAACATCTCGCCGAGCTTGGCGATCGCGAGCGCATCGCCGCCGGTAGCCCACTGGTGCAAGAGGTTGGTCTTGGGCTGGGCCTGGACGCTGGCGCCTGCCGCGACGCAGAGCGCGGCCGCAAGGGCCAGCCGCGAGACGCACGAGCCACTTTCACACCGGTTTACGGCTTGCATGGCAATCACCTTCCCTGATGGATCTCCGCATGCGGCGGACCTTGCGCCATCATATGGCGCCAGCGCGCCTCGTCTAGCCGTGGCCGCTCGATTGGTGACGACTTTCTCGCGCCCGGCGATGGTCGTCAGGCTGCGGCTTTCCGAGACCGGCGAATTGCGCAACAATGGCAGGGTCGCGGCAAAGCTGTTGGGAGCTGGGGAGCCATGTTGCAGACGGAATCGAGCGCGCCCGTGGCGGGCACGGGCGATCGGCCCTATCCTTTCGAGCTGAGGCGGCTCAGTCCGTCGCTCGGCGCGGAGATTCTAGGCGTCGATCTGGCAGCGCCGCTGTCCGATCCGGACTTCGACCGTATCTACGACGCCTTCCTCGAGCACCAGATGCTGCTGTTCCGCGACCAGCACCTGGCACCGGCCGACCAGGTGGTCTTCGCGCGCCGTTTCGGCTCGGTGCAGGTCCATGTCATGAACCAGTACCATGCCGACGGCTTTCCCGAGATCTACTACCTGTCCAACCTGGACGCCTCGGGGCGGCCGAGCGGCCGGCATCCCGACAAGGGCACGGTGCACTGGCACACGGACGGCTCGTGGGCGCGCCGCACCGGCCAGGCGACCCTGCTCTATGCCGACCAGGTGCCGAGCGAGGGCGGCGAGACCCGGTTTGCCAGCATGTATGACGCCTACGACAACCTCGACGAGGCGATGAAGGAGCGGCTGGGCTCCCTGCGTGCGATCCATTCGCTGGATTTCTCGCGCACGCGGCGGCACGGCGACGACCCGATGAGCGAGGCGCAGAAGAAGGCCAAGCCGCCGGTGGCGCACCCGATCGTGCGCATTCATCCCGAGACCGGGCGCAAGTGCCTGTTCCTTGGCGACCACGCCTGGTGCGTCGAGGGCATGCCGCTCGAGGCGGGGAGGGAGCTGATCGAGGGGTTGAACGCCGCGATCATCCGGCCGGAGCTGGTCTACACCCACCGCTGGCGGCCGGGCGACCTCGTGATCTGGGACAACCGCTGCATGCTGCACAAGGCGGAGCCGTACGATACCGCCAGGGAGCCGCGCGTCCTGCGCCGCTGCACGGTGGTCGGCGAGGTGCCGATCGCGTAGAGCAGCTCCGAACAGAGCAGGATGGCGGCGCCGGCCGGGCCAGCGCCGCCATCTGCGCCGCTGCGTCAGCCCGCGGGCGTATCGAAGACCAGCTCGTAGGAGATATTGAACGTGCCGTCGCCGGCATCGGCGCCGCCGCCGTTCAGCTGCGCCACGCGACCGGAGACGCCGTCGAACCGGCCGCTGCCGCTGCCCTCGACGATGTTGCCGGCCGCATGAAAGCCTTTGCCGTCCCAGGCCCCGGACGATGTGTAGTCGAAGCCGCCGTCATCGCAGGTCACCTCGCCGGCGATGTCGAACAGGCCCCAGGCACCCTCGTCGCGCCCCCGCAATTGCTCGACGACGTCGACGGTGCAGCCGTCGAGATCGCCACCCTGCAGGGTTATCTGGTAGGATACTTCCACCCCGTCTGCGGGCTGGCTCGCCGTCTTCTGGCCGATGCCGTTGTTGAAGGCGACAGGTGAGCGCAGCGTGTCGGCGGAAGCTGGAGCGGCTGCCATCATGATGGCGATCGCCGTTCCACAAATGAGCAGACGTCTCGAGTCCATTCCCTATTCCTCTATAAGCATTGACTGTAATCAAGGACGCGGTACTGCCGTCACACAAACCAGCCGACCTCTCTCTGAGAGGCCGGCTCGAAAGCCATGGTAGCACCATTTTGCCCGCTGTTCAATCGCCGGAATGAATTACCGCGAGCGGTGTAAGTCATAGGCCGAGCGCCAGCCTCAGCACATAGCCGAACGCCGCTACCGCCAGCACGCCGGCAGCCCAGAGCCCGGCGAACCACGCGAGCCGCCGCAGCGTCGTGCGCAGCCGTCGTGGCCTCAATGGTAGCCGCCGGCGGGATCGACCTTGCCGCGGAAGATCCAGTAGGCGTAGGCGGTATAGGCGAGGATGATCGGGATCAGGATCAGCGCGCCGACGAGCAGGAAGACCAGGCTCTCCGGCGGTGCCGCGGCCTGCCAGATGGTGATGCTGCGCGGCACGATGTAGGGATAGAGGCTGATTCCCGAGGCCCACGTACGAGAGCAGGAACAGGCCTTGCGAGAGCAGGAAGGGCAGGCGCTCGCGCCGTGCCTGGATCGCCCGGTAGAGGGCGAGGGAGGCGCCCGCCACCAGCAGCGGCACCGGCGACACGAAGACGATGTTGGGCCAGCCGAACCAGCTTGCCGCGATCGTCGCATCGAGCAGCGGCGTCCAGATGCTCACGATCACGATCAGGCCGACCACGGCGGCGGCAAGCGGCAGCGTGATGCGAAAGCACCAGTCCTGCAAGGCGCCCTCCGTCTTCATGATCAGCCAGGTCGCGCCCAGGAGCGCGTAGCCGACCACGACGGCGATGCCGGTCAGGATGCTGAACGGCGTCAGCCAGTCCCACCAGCCGCCGGCATAGGCGCGCCCCTCGACCACGAAGCCCTGGATGAAGGCGCCGAGCGCTATCCCCTGCATCAGCGCCGCCAGCACCGAGCCGCCCCAGAAGGCGCAGTCCCAGGCGAGCTTCGCCCGGGTGGTGCGAAAGCGGAACTCGAAGGCGACGCCGCGCAGCACCAGCGCCAGCAGCATCGCGATCAGCGGCGCATAGAGCGCCGGCAGCAGCACCGCATAGGCCAGCGGAAACGCCGCGAGCAGGCCGCCGCCGCCCAGCACCAGCCAGGTCTCGTTGCCGTCCCACACCGGCGCTACCGAGTTGATCATGACGTCGCGCTGCTCGGGCCCGGACGATGCCGGGAACAGGATGCCGATGCCGAGATCGAAGCCGTCGAGCATGACGTAGGCGAGCACCGCGAACGCGATCAGGATCGCCCAGACGAAGGCCAGATCGATCGCCATCATCGGCCCCTCATGCTGCGGGCCCCTATTCGAGCCCTGGAGCCTGGAGACCAGGGGCGGGGGTGATGCCGGCCGTGCGGATCGGGATGTGCTCCATCTCGGGCTCGGCCGGGATGGGAGGGCGCCGCATGAGGCGCAGGAGGTAGAAGATGCCCGCGCCGAACACCACCGTGTAGATGACGATGAACGCGACGAGCGAGCCCGCCACTGCCGGTGCCGCGACCGGCGAGACCGAATCCGCGGTGCGCAGCAGGCCGTAGACCGTGTAGGGCTGGCGGCCGACCTCGGTGGTGACCCAGCCCGCCAGCACCGCGATGAAGCCGGCAGGCCCCATGACCACGGCGCAGCGCTGGAACCAGCCGCTGTCGTAGAGGCTGCCGCGCCAGCGCAGCCAGACGCCGACCAGGCCGAACAGGGCCATGAGAAAGCCGATCGCGACCATGACCCGGAAGCTCCAGAACACGATCGGCGCGTTCGGCCGGTCCTGCGGCGGCCACGCCGTCAGGCCGCGCACCTCGCCGTCCAGACTATGGGTGAGGATCAGGCTGCCGAGCTTCGGGATCGCGAGCGCGTAGTCGGTCCGCTCGGCCGCCATGTTCGGCATGCCGAACAGGATCAGGGGCGCGCCCCGCTCCGTCTCGAAATGGCCCTCCATCGCCGCGACCTTGGCCGGCTGATGCTCGAAGGTGTTGAGGCCGTGCAGGTCGCCCGCGACGATCTGGACGGGCGCCACCAGGGTCGCCATCCACAGCGCCATCGAGAACATCACGCGCGCGCCTTCGTTGGCGCGATCCTTCAGGAGGTGAAAGGCGCCGACCGCGCCGACGACGAACGCGGTCGTCAGATAGGCCGCCAGCACCATGTGCACCAGCCGGTAGGGGAACGACGGGTTGAACACGATCGCCCACCAGTCCGCCGGCACGAACTGGCCGACCTCGTTGATCGCGTAGCCGGCGGGCGTCTGCATCCAGCTGTTGGCCGAGAGGATCCAGAACGCCGAGAACAGCGTGCCGGCGGCGACCATCAGGGTGGCGAAGTAGTGCAGCCCCTTGCCGACCCGGCGCATGCCGAACAGCATCACGCCGAGGAAGCCCGCCTCGAGAAAGAACGCGCTCAGCACCTCGTAGCCCAGCAAGGGTCCCAGGATGGGCCCGGTCTTGTCCGAGAACACGCTCCAGTTGGTGCCGAACTGGTAGCTCATCACGACGCCGGAGACGACGCCCATCGCGAAGGTGATGGCGAAAGCCTTCACCCAGTATCTGAAGAGCCGAAGATAGACGTCGCGGCCCGTGACCAGCCAGGCGCCTTCGAGGAAAGCAAGGTAGCTGGCCAGCCCGATCGAGAACGCCGGAAAGATGATGTGGAACGCGATCGTGAACGCGAACTGCGCGCGGGCAAGCGTCAGTGCGTCGGTTGCCTCGAGCAAGGTCCTCTCCGCTTGCGCAGGCCGGGAATCAAGTCCCGGCCTGAACAATGCCGCGGCAGAGGCCCCATGGCATCATGACCAAATGTCGCGCGGTCGAACAGCCCCGCGCGCCTGGCGCTAGCTGCCCGGCGCCTTGTCGCCCCAGAGCTCGGTCAGGCGCTGGCCGCGGCCGCAGGCCCAGTAGTAGTATTTGTAGCGCAGCGGGTTCTTCTGATAGTAGTCCTGGTGATAGTCCTCCGCCGGATAGAACACGGTGGCCGGCGCGATCTCGGTGACGATGTCGCCTTCGAACGGCTTGGACTTCTTGAGTTCGGCGAGGGAATGCTTGGCGACCTCCTGCTGCTCGGCATCGGCATAAAAGATCGCGGTGCGATACTGGTCGCCGTGGTCGCAGAACTGGCCGTCCACCTGGGTCGGATCGACATTGACCCAGAACACGTCGAGCAGCTGCTCGTAGTCGAGCTTGCTCGGATCGTAGACCACCCGCACCACCTCGGCGTGGCCGGTGCCGCCGGCCGACACCTGCTCGTAGGTCGGGTTGGGGACCGAGCCGCCGGTGTAGCCCGAGGTGGTCGAGATCACGCCGTCCAGCTTGTCGTAGGGCGGCTCCATGCACCAGAAGCAGCCGCCGGCGAAGATCGCGGACGCCTGCGCGGGCGCCGCAGCCTCCTGCGCGCCCCGGGCCGCTCCTTGGGCGGGTCCTGCGCCAGCGCAACGGCGCCTGCGATGGCTGCGGCGATCGTGACGCCGGCGATCAGGCCGGCGGCCAGGTTACGCATGGCAAATTCCCCACTGCTGATCGGTTGCATCGCTCACATGGCAGGCGCCGGCGTCCTTGCCAAGCGTGGGAGCGACCGCTTTGGCACACCACCGATCACGACTTCTTCAGGGCACCGTGATGACGCGCCGGTCAGGGCCGCCACTCCATGTGCAGGATGGCATCGTCGGTGCTCACCACGGTTCGGCCGATCGGCCACAGCGACAGGATCGCGAGCTTCAGGTGCGCCCAGGCGAACGGGATGCCGATGATCGTGATCGCGAGCGGCACCGCGGTCAGCACGTGGCCGAGCGCCAGCCACCAGCCGGCCAGCACGAGCCAGATCAGGTTGCCGATGAAGCCCAAGGGGCCGGTGCCGAGGTCGTTCGCCGCCGACCTGGTCGCGCCGCACCACCGTGTGGCCGAACGGCAGGAAGGTGTAGATCGCGAGGTTGAAGGCCGAGCGCGCCCACGGGATGCCGATGATCGTGATCGCCATCAGGACGCAGGCCAACAGCCACCCCGCGGCCATCCACAGGCCGCCGGTGATGATCCAGAGGATGTTCAGAATCAGGCTGAGCAGCGACAAGGGAAACGTTCCTTCGATCCGATGCGTTGGTCCCACATGTGCTCGAACATATGGGATCGCCGACCTTTGAGCGGAACAGGCCGGAAGCGGGGTGGATGCTGAAAGCGCTTGGCGACTGGTTCGACGCGACCATCCTCGATCTCGGCCGCCAGCTGCGCCTGTCCTACCTGCCGCCGCTGATGGTCTACCTCGCCGCCGGGATCTCCGGGCTCACGGCGATCGTCGGCACCTTCTTCATCAAGGACTATCTCGGGCTGTCGGCGGCGTTTCTCGCCGGGCTCGGCTTCTGGGCCGGAATTCCGTGGGCACTGAAGATGCCGCTCGGCCATCTGGTCGACCTGATCTGGCGCCGAAAGTTCCTTCTGGTCTATCTCGGCGCCGCCCTGATCGCGCTCAGCATCGCCATCATGTACGGCCTGATCGCGCACACCGCGGCGATGGCCAGGCTCATGGCGGTCGAGGCCTGGTACGTGCTGAGCGCGCTGCTGGCGCCGGTCGGCTACGTCGTCCAGGACGTCGTCGCGGATGCCATGACCGTCGAGGCGGTGCCGCCGCTCGACGAGCAGGGCCGGCCCTACCCCGAGGCCGAGATCAAGGCGATGCACACCACCATGCAGACGCTCGGGCGGTTTGCGGTGATCGGTGGCCTCATGCTCGTGGCGGCGCTCAACATCTCGATGTTCGCGGGCGTCGAGACGATGTCGGAAGCCGAGAAGACCGCGGTCTACGCGCAGATCTACCTGATGGCGCTGGTGATCCCGGCGCTCTCGATCATGGGCGTGATCCTCGGCGGCATCCTCCTGCGCCGCCGGGCGCGCCGGCTGCGGGCGCAGGGCGTCGAGCAGGCGCGCATCGATGCGCTGTTCCAGCCGGCCGAGCAGACCAGCCCGAACTGGTGGATCTTTGGCGGCAGCCTCGCGTTTGCCGCCTTCACCTTGACCATGGGGCTGGGCCAGGTGCCGTTCGCCCAGGAGATCGTCTTCCTGGGCTCCATGGCGATCGTGGTGTTCCTGATCCATCGCCTGCTGCTCGAGCTCGATCCCGGCATCCGCGGCGCCCTGGTCGGCACCGCGGTGATCATCTTCGCCTTTCGCGCCATGCCTCTGCCGGGGTCGGGTGCCACCTGGTTCCAGATCGATGTCCTGGGCTTCGACCAGCAGTTCCTCTCGGTCCTCTGGCTGATCGCATCGTGCCTGGCGCTGGCCGGCATGGTGCTGCTGCGCCCCCTGATGGCCCGACGCTCGATCGCCTACGTGGTGGTGCTGCTGACCATCGCCGCCGGCATCCTGTCGCTGCCCGGCATCGGCCTCTATTACGGCGTGCAGGACTGGACGGCGCGCTGGACCGGCGGCGTGGTCGACGCCCGCTTCATCGCGATCATCGACACCGCCTTGGAATCGCCCCTGGCGCAGGTCGCGATGATCCCGATGCTGGCCTGGATCGCCAGGAACGCGCCGGCCCATCTCAAGGCCACGTTCTTCGCCGTCATGGCCTCGTTCACCAACCTGGCGCTCTCGGCCAGCAGCCTCGCGCACCAAGTACCTGAACCAGATCTTCGTCGTGACGCGCGAGGTGAGGGACGCGACCGGCACGGTCGAGGTCCCGGCCGACTACGGCGATCTCGGCATGCTGCTGATCGCGGTGAGCCTGATCACCGTGGTCGTGCCGCTTGGCGTGATCGCGGTCGTGCAAGGCTCGCGCTTTCGCACCGAGCAGTAAGCGCGGGGTCCAGCGGTCGGGCCGCACCGCGCCCGCCGCGGCGAGGGTGGACAGGCGCGGTGCGCGAGCTGCTGATACTGTAGCGAAACCACCACGGGCGCGTGCTACGCTCGTCCCGGTACCCATCGACCTCGATCAGCACCGGGAGACCCTCATGCGCGTCAGGATCGCGCCCGCCGTGGCAGGCTTGGTAATGCCTCTGCTCGCCGCGCCGGCTCTCGCCGACAAGGGCATGCAAAGCGTGCAGCTGGGCCCGCGGCCCTTCTACCTCGTCGAGAACATGGACAAGAGCGACCTCAAGGCGGCGCTGCAGGCATGCGCCGGCACCGCGCCTGCCGCCGCGGATGCCGGCGGGCGGGATGGCGGCGGCGCGGACCGGGCCTTCGCGCCGAGCGACTTCTCGATCGGCCATCGCGGCGCGCCGCTCCAGTTCCCCGAGCACACCAAAGAATCCTACGAGGCGGCGGCGCGCATGGGGGCCGGCATCGTCGAGTGCGACGTGGCCTTCACCAAGGATCGCGAGCTGGTCTGCCGGCACGCCCAGTGCGACCTGCACACCACCACCAACATCCTGGCCGTACCGGAGCTGGCAGCCAAGTGCTCCGAGCCGTTCACGCCGGCCGATCCCGCCGCCGGCCGGGAGGCGTCCGCGAAGTGCTGCACGAGCGACCTGACGCTCGCCGAGTTCCGCACGCTCGAGGGCAAGATGGACGCCTACGATCCGGATGCGGCCACGGTCGAGGACTACATGGCCGCGACGGCGCCCTGGCGCACCGACCTGTACGCGCCGGGCACGCTGATGACCCATGCCGAGAGCATCGAGCTGTTCAGGAGTCTGGGCAGGAAATTCACGCCCGAGCTCAAGGCGCCCGAGGTCGCGATGCCGTTCGAGGGCGACTACACCCAGGAGGACTACGCCCAGCAGCTCATCGACGAATACAAGGCGGCCGGCGTGCCGGCGCAGGACGTCTTCCCGCAGTCCTTCAATCTCGACGACGTGCGCTACTGGATCGCGAACGAGGCGGATTTTGGCCGGCAGGCGGTCTATCTCGACGGCCGCGACGCCGAGCCCGGCTTCGACGTCACCGATCCCGCCACCTGGTCGCCCGGCATGCAGGAGCTCGCCGATGCGGGCGTCAAGATCATCGCGCCGCCGATGTGGATGCTGCTGGCGCTCGACGGGAACGGCGAGATCGTGCCGTCGGTCTATGCCGAGCGGGCCAAGGCCGCCGGTCTCGAGATCATCACCTGGACGCTCGAGCGCTCCGGGCCGCTTGGACGGCGGCGGCGGCTACTACTACCAGACGGTCGCCGAGGCGATCGACAACGACGGCGACATGTTTCAGGTGCTGGACGTGCTGGCGCAGGAGGTCGGCGTCATCGGCATGTTCTCCGACTGGCCGGCGACCGTCACCTTCTACGCCAACTGCATGGACCTGGAGTAGCCGCCGAGCGTCGGTGCGGGCGGCTGCCCCGGCGCTCGCCCGGGTTCGCCGGTCGCGGCGCGAAGTCGGAACCACGAGGATTTGTGCGGGTCTCGGGTTCCTTTGGTTTTTCGATCATCGCGCGTCCGCCGTGGCTCGAGAGGGGTCCGGTGTCGGACCATGCCGCACGCATCGGTCACTCCGTCGCAAAAACCGGACAGGCGTCGCATCGACCCGTCGCCATGGGCGATGGCGTGCTCCTGCGCGATCGATCTCGTGCCCTGCCTCGGGCGTCCAGATATGGCGGCGGCGGCAGCGCCTGGTTCGAGGCTTCCATCCTGAGCCGGGGCCGGCGGATGCTCCCGCTCAGGTCGCCGCCGGGCAGACGCGCCATGGGCGGTGCTTCTGGCTGATTTCTGCGGGTCTCGGGTTCCTTTGGCATTCTCGTGCGATCGCGGCGCGGGCCCATCGAAGGCGAGTGCGGTGGCTGACGCCAAGGGTAACGGAACGGTAACCATGGCGCGTTAACCTCGCTTTCGGGTGGTCCATGTGACCGTGGGAATCTGTGCCGGCGCCGCCCCCGAAGGGGCCGGGGCGGCGGGTGTGGCGAGGCGGTAAAGGCAAGGTGGCCAGTGGACAGGCAGGGCTGGGAAGGTGGCGGCCTGGTCGGGCCGCTGGCATTGGTGTGGGTCCGCGAACGCGGCCTGCGACATGCGAACGAGCTCGAAAGCTGCGTGGCAGACAGGCGCGAAGGCTCTGCCGGCCTCGGTCCGACCTCTGATCATGCCATCACCTCGACGTTCGCCCTCGCAGCTCGTGGAAGGTTTTTGTCGGCTTGCGACCTGGCCGGGCGCCGCTCAGGCCGCGGCGTGATAGGCCTCGCCGCGGCTGAGCATCGCCCAGAGGATGCGTGCCAGCTTGTTGGCTACGGCCGCGACCGCGACGTTGAACGGCCGGCGCGCCCGCAAGGCGCTGATCCACGACCACAGCCGGCCGGCAGTCCGACCAGGACTGCGCCATACCAGCGCCCGGGCGCCATGGATCAGCTGGCGCCGCAGATAGCCATCGCCGCGTTTGCTGATCCCGAGCCGGCGCTCCTTGCCGCCGCTGGCAGTGCTGCCGGGGCACCAGGCCGAGCCAGGCGGCGAGATGGCGGCCCGAGCGGAACGCACCTGCGTCGGGTACCGTGGCAGCGAACGCGGTGGCGATCACCGGGCCGACGCCAGGCACCGCGACCAGCGATCGACAGGTCTCGTCGGTGCGGGTCAACGCGACCAGCCGGCGGTCGAGCGCGGCCAGCTTGCTCTCCAGCTCCCGCAGATGGGTTGCCAGCGTCTGCAGCACCTCCCGCGCCAGCGGCGGGATCCGGCCATCCTCGACCTCGGCCGAGCACCGCGAGCAGCTGCCGCACGCCGGCCCCACGCCGTGCCGCGACGATGCCAAGCTCGGTGAGGTGGCCGCGCAGCGCATTGCTGGTGGCCGTGCGCTGACCGATCAGCTGGTCGCGCACCCGATGCAGCATCAGGGTCGCCTGCTGCGCCTGCTCTTGACCGGCACGAACCGCATGCCCGGCCGCTGCACGGCCTCGCAGCACGCCTCGGCGTCGGCCGCGTCGTGCTTGTTGGTCTTGACGTAGGCCTTGACGTACTGCGGCGGCATCAGCCGCACCTCGTGCCCGAGCCTCGTCAGCTCACGCGCCCAATGGTGGGCCCCGCCGCAGGCCTCGAGGCCGATCGTGCAGCGCGCCAGGTTGGCGAAGAACACCAGCACCTTGGCGCGCGTCAGCCGCTTGCGCAGCACCACCCCGCCCCGCGCATCAATGCCATGCACCTGGAACACGCTCTTGGCGATGTCCAGCCCGATCGTGGTACCCTGCATCTCGGACGTCTCCCGCGTTCGTGGTTGCTTACGACCGCCACGCTGGCACATCGATGCCGCCAGCGGGAGGCGTCCATCTCATTATGCGACCGTGGGAATCTGTGCCGGCGACGCCCCCGAAGGGGCAGGGGCGGGTGGGCAGGGAACAGGCACGGTGGGCAGTGGGGCGGCAGATCGGGACGCCAGGGATTGGTGTGGGGCTTGATCGCGGCTGCGGCAACGAGCGAAATCGCTGCGGGCGGACGAGGCCGCGAAGGTCGAAGGCGCAGCCAACCTCTAAGTTTAGCCGATCATAGGACGAAATTCAAGCAGCGGCGGCGTCGCGGACGAGGATGTGCTGCGTATGCGATGATCGATGCGTCACCGATGCATCAGCCCGACGCAAAAAATCGGATGGTCCGACGCAAACCTGCTTCACGATGCACCAGGAGGCCGTGCCGCCGCCCTCCCAGTCTCCGCCAGCTCGGCTCGCAACGCAGCGTTAACCATTCGACGTTAACGACTTTTTCGGCTGGTCCTTGTGACCGTGGGAATCTGTGCCGGCAAACGACCAAGCGGACAGGGCGGGCGGCGGGCGGGACGGTGTACGGGGCATTCGCCTCGCGAGCTGGTAGCAGTGCTCCTCGCTCAGCTCCGGCCAGGCCTTGGGCCTGCTCCGGGGTAGGACAGTCGGTGTCTGCGGGGCGGGATCGCCGCCGGCCCGAAAGATGGAGGCCGGCTGCGCATCATCAACACGCCGATGGGCGAGGAACTGATCTCGGAGCTGAACAGCTTCGAGGTCGAGTTCACGTCGGCCGGGAACATGCGCGTTGGATTGGCGGCGTTTATTTGGTTGCGGGGCAAGGATTTGAACCTGCGACCTTCGGGTTATGAGTTAAATGGAACGCACTTCCATTAATTTCCCTATTCTTCGATATACCCCGCAATTTCCGCAAAATAGCGCCGATGTTCACGAGATTGACTTTGGCTCCACTTCGTCGGGTTTCGCGCCCTTTCCTTCCCTCTTGCTTCCACAGTGCTTCCAGAATTCCGCCGTTTGATGGCGTGGAAGCAACATAAGCGCCAGCAAATCCGCGCCTTCGATCCCTAACGCTTAGGTTTCAGACTGCGTCGGCACCTTCTCGGCCCGAATTGCAGCGCGTGACGGATCGTCAGGCGCCGGTGCATTAATGAAGGTGCTTTTGCCGTCCATCCAATGACTAACCGAGCAGATAGGAAGAGCGAGCAGTGATTTCGAGAAAAGAACTTTATCAATTGGTTTGGTCCAAGCCCATGACCAAGGTCGCAGAGCAGTTTGAGGTCTCCGGCAGCTACATGGCCCGGGTCTGCACCATCCTGAACGTCCCGCGACCCGAGCGAGGCTATTGGGCGAAGCTGGCAGTCGGCAAGGCGCCGCTGCCCGAGCCCTTGCCGGAAGCCCGGCCTGGCGACCAGCTGTACTGGTCCAAGGAAGGAGAACTTCGGCCGCCCCCGAAGCCGCGGTGGCCACCCCAGCGTCGGTCCGAAGCCCAGGTTCGCATCCCCAGGACTTGCATTCACGGCTTGATCCGCGGAGCCAAGGAGCATTTCGAGAACAGCAGGCCCGTGGACGATGGGGCCTACCTCAAACCCTATAAGAAGCTGCTGGTCGACGTGACTGCATCGAAGGCCTGCCTCGACAAGTGTCAATGCCGAACGAATTTTCCTCAGAAGTGCCAAAGTAAATTTCCCCAGGTGACGTGCAGCTTCGGCCGATCAGGTGGTGGTTGGAGCTGGGTCTTTCGGCTTGGGCGGCCTGCCGCGCCGGCGCGGTGTTGGCAGCGGCGGCGTGATGAGGGCCTTGGAGCGGATGTGCTCGGGCACGAGCTCGGCGTGCTGACGCAGCCGGTAGCTGGAGCCCTCGATCTGGATGACCACGGCGTGGTGCAGGAGCCGGTCGAGGAGCGCGGTGGCGACCACCGGGTCGCCGAAGATCTCGCCCCACTCGGCGAAGCCCCGGTTGGAGGTGAGGATCATCGCGCCCCGCTCGTAGCGAGCGTTGACCAGCTGGAAGAACAGGCTGCCGCCATCGGGGACGACCGGCAGGTAGCCGATCTCGTCGACGATCAGGAGGGCGGCGCGGCAGAAGAAGCGGATCTTGTCGCGCAGCCGGCCCTCGCGCTCGGCCTGGGCGAGTGCGGCGACGAGGTCGGCGAGGGTGACGAAGTAGACGCTGCGCCCGGCCTTGACCGCCTCGACCCCGAGGGCGATCGCAAGGTGGCTCTTGCCCGTGCCGGGAGGCCCGAGCAGGTGGACCACCTCATGGCGGTCGACGAAGTCGAGCTGGGCGAGGGCCAGGACGCGGTTGCGGTCGAGCGACGGCTGGAAGGTGAAGTCGAAGCCGGCGAGCGTCTTGATGGTCGAGAGCCTGGCCATCACCAGCGCGGTCTTGACGCGCCGGTTCTCGCGGATCGAGAACTCCTCGGCGAGCAGCCCCTCGATCGCCTCGAGCGGGCTGAGCTCGCCGCTGCTCGAGCTGGCGGACGGTGGCATCGATCATCTCGAGCGCACGCGGCATCCTGAGACCGACCAGGGTCCGCTTGATGCGGTCGAGCACCGAGCCGTTGGGATCGGCGCGCCGTCATGACGGCCGCTCCGTACCGGCGAGCCGAAGGGCGACGGCCTCGTAGAAGTCGAGCGAGCGCCGGGCCACGACCTCGCCGGCACGGCCGATCACGATCGCGTTCGTCGGCCAGCGTGCCGTGCGGGGGGCCCATGCCGGTGCCTTGCGATGACCCGGCGCGACGTGGCGCTGGTTGCGGCCTTCGAGCACGGGATGGCGGGCGATCAGCTGGCCGGCCTCGAAGATCTGGATCTCGTCGGCGAGCGCATGCACCTCGAGGACACGCCGGCGGGTGGTGTCGGGCACGCTGTAGTAGTTGCCGCCGACGCTGACCATGCCCTCGTGGGAGACGCGCCGCGAGCCTGAGAACCGAGCGGAACGGCACCAGTGGCAACGGCTGAAGCTGCGGTTGCTCCTCGGCGAAGGCCTCGGCGACGACCCGCCCGGTGGTAGCGTGGACCCGCGGGTTGGCGACCGTATCGAGCCAATGGCGCAGCTGGGCGTTCAGGTCGTCGAGGTTCCGGAACGAGCGGGCGAGGAAGAAGTCCTCGCGGATGTAGCGGTACGGCCGCTCGACCTTGCCCTTGGTCTTGGCCCGGTAGGGCCGGCAGGCCCTCGGGTGGAAGCCGTGGTGGCGGGCGAAATCGACCAGCGCCCGGTTGTAGACGATGTGGCCCTGGGTGTCCTCGCCCCTGACCGCGGTCTTCATCCGGTCGTAGAGGATCTGGCGCGGCACACCGTCGAGCGCCGCGAAGGCGGCGAGGTGGCAGCGCAGCACGGTCTGCAGGTCCTGGTGCAGGACGAAGCGGGCCCAGAGCAGGCGGCTGTAGCCGAGCACCAGGGAGAACAGCCAGACGATCCGTGTCACCCCCGGCTCGTCGGCGAACGCCACCTGGAACTGGGCGAAGTCGACCTGCGCCTGGTCGCCGGGCGGCGGTCTCGAAGCGCACTTCGAAGCGGCGGCGCCGCCGGCGGCCGCAGGTCGCGGAGCGCGTCCGTGACGGCGGTGTAGCCGCCCCGGTAGCCACGCTCCTTGAGCTCCCGCCAGAGGCGCCGGCCGGTCAGGCCCGGCCAGGCCTCGACCCGCTCGCGCAGGTACGAAACGAACGGATCGATGCGCCGAGGGCGCGGCTGCCGCGGACCATAGACCGGCACCTCCAGGCCACGCGCGAGGTACTTGCGCACGGTCTTGCGATCGATGCCGAGCTGAAGGGCGATGGCCGAGACGGACAGGCCCTGCCGATGCAGATCCAAGATCATGACGACTTCCCCAAGCTTGATCACCGTCCCGTCCCCTCCCGCATGAAGGGACAGCATCGATGATCGATCCGCCGCCCGACCTCCCGGGGCTCGCCCCGGGAGGTCGAGCCTCACCACGAGCCTGGGGAAAATTCAAACGGCACTTCTGGGGAAGATCACTCCGGCATCAACAACTAAGGCGCTCGACTTCGTCAACGACCTCTTCAACGCCTTCGAGTCCGTTGGGCACCGAGTGGTAATCGCTGCATCAGATGAGCAGCTCAGACGCGCCACCATCGATGAGCGCGAGGTGCGCAACAAGCAGCGCAACCCCTACTACCACAGCAGGCCCTGGTCGCCTTACCGCCCCACCGTCGTCTATGTCGGCAGCGTGGCCATTGGCCTCGCGATCGTCGAAATGTCGGAGGAAGTGCTCCTCCGATACGTCCGCGGCAAGTACATCCGGGAGACCGACTACATCCCGCCCCGGCCGTCTCGCCACTATGTCGATCACACCTGGACGACCACCCGGGAGCTGCCCTCCGGCCGCCTTCGCCTGGTGGCCCACTCGCCCTACCATCGCGTCAGCTGGTCGACCGACTGGCAGGAGACGAAGAAGACATCCCTTCGCTCCTCCGTGAAATCGATCATCAAGTCCCTCGAGGATGCAGCCGTCGACCTTGTCGCCAAGCTCGAAGAAGCCGATCGGAAGGCCGAGATCGCTCGGCAAGAGTGGCTGGCGGCGGAAGAGAAGCGACGGAGAGAGGAAGACCGGCGCCGTGTCGAGCAATCAATTCGGGACAGCCGCGAGCACCTCGGTCAAGTCATTCAGCAGTGGTCGAACGTCATGAACGTCGAGCGTTTCCTCGCGGGCGTGGAGCAGCGCGCCGCCGAGTTGCCCGAGACCGATAGAGCTCCGGTGCTCGAACGGTTGAAACTCGCCCGTGAGTTCCTGGGCACACAAGATCCGTTGGATTTCTTCCTGTCGTGGAAAACGCCGAGCGAGCGCTATCGTCCACTGTATGCTGAATCCGAGCCGGATCCCGAAAACGACGCTGGCACGATGCTTGAGGATCAAGAGGAGTGAGGAATGCGGTTCTTTCGTCGGATATGCGCTATAGCGTTCGGATGCGCGGCCCCGGGTCCTGATAGAGGTTGAAGGCGAACGCGTGCACCGTGACGCGCCGCCCTGCATCTTCTGTGCTGCGCATCTGCACCCGCCACTCTCCGGCTTCGGCACAAGGGAGGTCGCGTTGGAACAGTGGATGAGCGCGCAACGTCTCAGGCATCGTTTCGAGTATCTTGGTGAAATCCTTGTTCTTGGCGTTGAACATGATCAGCGCGGCCTTGCTGTCGCGCCATGTCAGGTAGCCAAGGAGTTGGTCCAAGGCAGCGGTGAGGCCCGCTGGTCCAGTCCACAGTTTGCACTCCCCGACGAAGGCGGCGCGATTGTCCTGCTCGATGCAGACGTCCGTCTTGCCCTTGCCCCGAAACGCCTCACCAACAGCGTCACCCTGAAAGTGCCCGTTCAACTGGGCCAAAACGATGTTGCGCAGGTCCTCTTCGCCGTGAACGGCATAAGTGCTCGGTGTCCGCTCGAACGTACGCCCCTGATGCCGAATGAAGCGCAGGATGTGCTCGAAGGTCTCGTCTGTGATACCTGGTTCCGGCGCGAGACCCGTCTTTGGGGGCACCGGCAAAGACGGAGGGCGGCGAATCTCCAGCTTCACCGGCGCAATCGACGGCGCACCAGGTCGCGTAGCCAAGGGAATATCGAGCAGAGCGGCGATGTTGTTATGGCGACCAAGACGGTCTCGACGATGATTGACGGCCTGTTGCACCAAGTTGGGCAGGCTCTCGTTGTAACCGATCACCTGCTTATGCGCCCGGTCCACGTATTCGCGGATCAGCGTGATCTCCCGGTCGTAGATCACTTTGAAGGACGCGGGGTCAGCATCGTGAGGCCGCGAGATGGACAGGCGTAGGCGTCCTCGCTGGACCTCGGCACGGGGAAACACCGTCGACCACGGATTGGTCCGATACCGGAAAATCCATTCCTCGCCGGTGAAAGGGATGTCTATGTCCACCCGCGTTCCCGGAATATAGAAAGGCCCGCTTCGACCGGGGCTAAAGGAGCGTCGCGTGTCCCCTGAGACATCGACCTGCGTTTCTTGCTGGTTCATCGTCGTTGCCCCTTCGCGGAGAACAATCGGCTCGACGGTCAGTCCGGCAACCACGTGGTCGATCAGTTCTTGATCGCTTGAAACAAGAAACTGGTCCTTCGGAATGCCATCCACAACGCCAGAAACCCGTTGCTGACGCGCGCGCAATTGCGCATCCAAATCTTCTTCAAAGAATAGCAGATTTCGGTCTCTCATTCCTCACCGGCCTGCACATCTATTCCAATCTCTCGATGCACTTTGCTTGCGAGATCGGATTTCCTCATACTGACCCATTGCATATCAAAGCGCGGGCAATGTTCCGCGGAATCCGTCCACGATGCAGGCTCGCCGTGGGTCTCAGCGATCCGATCCACGTCCACCAGCATGTTACGTTCGAACTTCCTGAAGGCGCTTGATGGCATCTCGTGAGCCTTTGCTGCGAGCGAGGACCCTCAATCATCCAGCCATCGATAGCGCACCTTAAGTCCATTCAGGTGCGTCCAAGGGAGATGTCCTGCATGCTGAAGCATACCGGCGACAATGCCGGGAGCAATTCCCTGCTCGTCGGCAAACGCTCGGATTGCCCACTCGCTGCGCGGGCGGCTTGCAACAAATCGCTCCCACTGGCTCCGCTGCACGAGCATATTCGACGCCCATTCATTCGCTTCGACTTCGAACTCTGAATTTCCATCGTTCATCTCATCGACGAAGACGTTCTTCTTACTATGTAGAAGAATGTGCGCTGCCTCGTGAAACAAGCTGAACCACAGATGATCGTCCGTCTTGTGACGTGCACTCAACTGGATCACCGCTTTCCTCGGAGATAGCCACCATGCTGCGCCACTGAGGGCTGTCTTCGGCAACGGCTTGACCGAGGCCAGCGCAACGCCTGACTGATTGCAGAGCTGCCGCGAGCGGGGTAGCGCCTCTTCGATTGGCGCACGGGTCAATCCGCGGATTTCTCTCAGCGCCTGCTTGAATCCAGTCTCATTATATTCCGAGCACTCCTGCCCCTCCGCCTCAAGCTCTCCGAGGCGAAGCCAAGTCGCCAATGCGGCCTCATCACTCTTGAAGCTCGGCGAATGCCGATAGGCCACATTCGCCAAGCCATATTTGAGACGCCAAGCCCCCACCGAGCCGACACGAAAGAACGATAGGAGCTTGGAGACGGCATCCGCATCGGACTCCGGCCGACGGATGACACCACGCTTGACGAATTCCCGAATCGGAAATGCCTTCAACCATGCACCAGAGCCGGCGGCATCCGCCGCTTCGGTCTCCCTCGCTCGGTGAAGCTGGTAATCCGCCTCGATGCCAAGCCAGATGCTCGCATCCACGCCTAGCACCTTCTCAAACTGAAGCGCAGTCTCCGGCTCAAGGGGCGCCTTTCCGGCGATGATCTCACTGATCAGCTTCGGAGAGCGGCCGCATCGCCGAGCGAACTCAGCATGGGAGATCCCTTGCACCTCCAGGCGCTCCTCAAGGACCCATCCCGGTGGAACCGCGTAGTCCGGCCGAAACTGATTGGTCGCTGTCGCCATGTCTCTCTCCTCCGTCAGTGATAGTCGATCACTTCGATGATGGTGATCGCGGTCACATGTTCCACATCGATCCCTCCATCGTCCTTGCGGGGGAGCGGGTCGTGATTGGGTTCGAAAACGAGTTGGTGCGGGTGAACGAGATCGACGGCAAACTGCTCGTCCCGGTCCCCTCGCAGCTGATGCCGCCGATCCGGCGGCGTCATGGGCACCAGGGCCAAGGTGCGAGCCGCCTTCAGGACTGCAAGGCGATTCATGATCGCCTTGGCCATCCGAGCCCCATATGCCTTCTGGAGCTCGCCGGCTGAGTTGAAGGTCTTCTCGAGCTTCCGGGTCCGGAAGGCGATGTCCAACGCGCCGCCTCGTTTTCGTTGCGTGATAGGTAATGCTTTACACCTGGATATCAAGGGGCGCAAGCTCAATCTGAGCAGGCCCGCCTCCGACCTTCGGGGGCATGACCTGAAGGTCGCCGCGGAAGCAGCCGCCCGACTCCGGGACTTGCGGCGCCCCCCGAATCGCCGGAAGCAAGAGGGTTCAAAGAGGAGTAAAAAGCGGCGCAGTTCCAAAGGGCTGTGTGGGAAGCGCCGCCCTGAAAATCGCTGCGCAGGTTTTCGCTCTGACCACCCGGAACTACGCAGGACTTCGCCCTGCTACCTTCAGCTTATGAGCCCCTTTGATGGCGATGGCTGATCGACGGCACGCTACTCCGGTGCGCGGCGAAGAGGGTCCTGCGTGGAAATCTACTCCGCCTCGTCCCGCAACACCTTGAGGCCATGATCTGCAAAATCTGGTCCTGGTCGAGGCGGCGGCCGAAGGCTTGCATGGCGCCGGCGTCGCCGGCGTAGATGATCTCGAAGCGGCCGCGATCGGTGCCGGTGCGCGCGCTTGGGGTTGTCGTCGACGAGGCTCGGGCCGATGCGGCGGGTGCCGTCGGCGAGATGCCAGGCCTGGCAGAGCCTCCGGTAGATTTCCTCGCCCGCCTCTATCGCGCGCGCCGGGGTCGTGCCTCGCGCGCGGCGACATGCCTCTTGGCGTTGCCCGGCCGGGCCCGACCACGCTGCGATCGTCGCGACCTGGTGGCAGCGGCGGTTTCTCCGTTTGCGGGGCTGGACACCCGGCCCTAGGCGGGTACCATGTGAGCATTCAGGCAATATATTCTAATAACGAACTCTGATACGCCGTCTTAGGGGGAGGCGATTCCATGAGGGGCATGATCACCCGCCGGCGCATGCTGCGCACCTCGGCCGCAACCGGCGTCGGCCTGTTGGCCGCCGGCAGCGGTTTTCGCGTTCTTGGTCAGGACAACCAGAATCTCGACCTTCCGGAGGGCTCCGCCGGAAAGCTGACGGTCATCCATCGGACCGAGTATTTCGAGCAGGCGCAGGATCTGTTCCGCCAGATCGTGGCGGACTTCGCTGCCGCCAATGGCGCCGAGCTCGACATCTCGACGACGAACCCGGAAGCTTTTGGCGATTTTTTGGGCAAGATGACGGCGGCGGTCAGGGCCGGCAATCCGCCCGACATCGCCTATACCAGCAATGTCTCGATCGCGCAGATGCATCTTCTCGGCCTAGTCGAGGACGTCACCGACGTGGTCGAGGAGGCTGTCAGCCGCCATGGCGGCATCATGCAGGGCATCAATGCCGAAAAGCTGGGCCAGTTCGACGGCAAGTGGGCGGCGATCCCGTTCCTTGCCGGCACGCCCGGCTACTTCATCCGCGGCGACAAGCTTGCCGAACAGGGCATCGACCCGGCGAGCCTGAATAGCTACGACAAGCGCCGTGAGGCGGCTCTGGCCATGTCCGATCCGGACAGCAGGATGTGGGGCTGGGGCCTCACGCCCAACCAGAGCGGCGACGGCTATGGCTTTCTCATCAACCTGGTGCAGGCCTTCGGCGGGCACTACACCGATGCCTCCGGCATGCAGGTCGAGTTCGAGTTGCCCGAGACCGTGGCGGCATTCGAATGGCTCGCGGAGACCTATGACCGTGGCGGCAAGTACGGTCCCATGCTGCCGCCGGGCGTCGAGAGCTGGGGCGACATCTCCAACAACGAGGCCTTCCTGGCCGGCAATATCGGCTACACGCACAACGCCTTCAGCGTCTACGCGCAGGCCAAGCGCGATGAGAACCCGATCTTCAAGGATATCGTGGTGCTGAACGCCCCGAAGGCGAACAACGGCGACAGCCGCGACGGCGGCGACGTCAACGGCTGGCTGACCATCTTCAAGGGTGCGCCCAATGTCGATCTGGCCAAGCAGCTAGCGCTCGACCTGCTCGACCCGGCCAACTTCACCCGCATGTCCTCGGTGGCCGGCGGCCTGTTCATGCCCGCCTACGAGAACCTGTGGACCGACGAGCTCATGGCGGCCGATCCGAACTTTGCGATCATCAAGGAACAGGCGAGCAACCCCGACCCGTTTCTCGGGCCGTCCTGGCCGGCCGATCCCAACGCCGCGATCGACGCCATCCGCGCCCAGGGCGTGCTGGAACAGGCCGTGGGCAACGTGGTCGCCGGCCGCATGAGCCCGGCCGATGCCGTGGCGGATGCCCACCAGAAGATCGTGAACATCTTCGAAGAAGGCGGCATCATGCAGAACTAGCAAGTGGTCTTGCCAGGGGGCCGGCAGGGGGGCCGCCTTATTCCGATCGAAGCCTGATGCAAAGCCTGTTGCAGATACCCTCGGGGCGTTCCGCGTCCGGGCGCGCTCGTGCACGCCGAACACGGAAGGTCCTCTGGCGGCGTGTGCCCTCGGACCGCTTCGGCCGGCCCGGATAGGGGACGGCCCACAGGCGCCGAGACAGGGAGCCGATGGTTCGTCAGACCCAAATTGCCGTGCCGGCCGCCCCTGCGGTGTCGCCCCGGCTTTCCCGACACCTGAAGGCCGTCCTCGGCCGCGACTGGAAGGTGGCGATCCCGTTCGTCCTGCCCATGGTCGTGATCATGGTCGGGCTGATCCTGTGGCCCATCATCGACGCGATCATCCTGAGCACGACCTCGCTGAACTTCATCACCGGCGAGACGGTCTATGTCGGCCTCGGGAACTATGTTCGGCTGCTCTCCAGCTCCGACTACGAGCTGGCGATCCGGAACACCCTGCAGTTCACGCTGTGGTCGCTGAGCCTGAAGATCGTCACCGGCATGATCATCGCGCTGATCCTCAACAGCCGATTGCCCTATCGCAACATTCTCAGCGGCATCATGCTGTTGCCTTGGATCGTGCCGGAAATCGTGACGGCGCTCGCCTGGAAGAGCATCTTTGATCCGATCTTCGGCGGCCTGAACCCGATCCTGCTCGGCCTCGGCGTCATCGAGCGGCCGCTCGGCTGGCTCTCCGACCCGCACCTGGCCATGTCGAGCATCATCGCCGTCAATGTCTGGAAGGGCATCCCGTTCTACGTGCTGTTGCTCCTGGCTGGCCTCAAGGCGATCGACCGCGAGCTGCTCGAGGCCGCCGAGGTCGACGGCGCCAACGTGGTTCAGCGCTTCCGGCACGTGACCCTGCCGGGCCTGCGCTATGTGATTGTGGTCGTGCTGCTCTTGTCGTTCATATCGACCTTCAACCAGTTCGGCCTGATCTTCCTGATGACCGGCGGCGGGCCGAGCGGCGCGACCAAGCTCTATTCGATCCTCGCCTACGAGAAGGCCATCGGCTCGCTGCAATACGGGCCGGGTGTCGCCATCGCCTTCTCCGTTGCGCCCCTGATGGCGGTCCTGATCTGGCTCCTGGCCAAGTTCATGCGCCACGACGAAGGGCGCGCCACGGCCACCCGCAAGCCCGATATCGGCGATCACCTTCTCAAGCTGGGGGCGCGGATCCTGAACCTGGTGCTGGATCTCGTCTTCCTGCCGGTCCAGCTCGCGCTACAAGGTCTCGAGGCGCTCTCCAGGCTGGTGCGCACGCAGGTGGGCCTGCCGGCCAACCAGCCCGTCCTCAAACGTGCGGGACAAAGGCGCGTCAGCCTCGCCATGAGGCTGCTCATCCTCGTTCCGTTCATGATCTTCGTGCTCTTTCCCTTCTACTGGGTGATCGTCACCTCGCTCAAGAGCACGCCGCAGATCAGCCAGCGCACGTCGATCTTCTGGCCCGATCCGTTCACGCTCGATCAGTACGCGGCGTTGATCTGGAACACCCCGTTCCTGCTCTGGCTCGGGAACTCGGTGCTCGTCGCCACGGTCAGCACCGTCATCTCCGTGGGGTTCGCCGCGCTCGCCGCCTACGCGCTGTCGCGCCTGAAGTTCGCCGGCGCCGGCCTCCTGACCACCTTCCTGTTGATCACCTATCTGCTGCCGGGAACGCTGCTGTTCATCCCGCTCTACCAGATCCTCGCGTCGATCGGCCTGATCAACTCCTACACGGCGCTCATGCTGACCTATCCCACCTTCCTCCTGCCCTTCGCGACCTGGGTGATGCTGGGCTACTACCATTCGATTCCGGTCGAGCTGGAGGAAGCGGCGATGATCGACGGCGCCTCCCGTCTCGGCGCCTTCTGGAAGATCACGCTGCCGCTGGCAGCTCCAGCACTTCTGGCGGTGACGCTGTTCGCCTTCACCAACGCCTGGAACGAGTTCCTGTTCGCGTTCGTCTTCATCACCAGCGAGTCGCTGAGGACCCTGCCCATCGGGTTGCAGTCCATGGTCGTGGGCGACATCCTGCCGTGGGGCGAGCTGATGGCGGCCTCGCTGCTGACGGCGGTGCCGGTCGCCGTGCTCTACATCTACGCCCAGAGGTTCCTGGCCGAAGGCCTGACGGTCGGCGGCGTGAAGGGATGACGGCCCGCTTGGCTTTCAGTCGGGCGAGTGCGGACGGCAAGACCCGCTTGGGTACGGTGGCCTCGGGGTGGACGAAGATTTCGCGTTCCACGCGGCGGTCGCCGCGGCGGCGCGCAATCATTTCTTCACCGCGACACTCGCGATGCTCGACAGCCACATTCGCTTCGGCATTAACTGACCCGCAAGCCCAGCCTGCGCCAGCCGATCAAGCGGCTTCTGCTGGTGCAGGAGGAGCACGGAAGGCGAGGCGACCGAGGGAGAATAGACGCACATGCACGTCGGCACACAGATGGCGGCTCGCGACGACAGCGACTACCAGGTCTGGGCCCAGCTCGGCGTAACGCACGTCTGCGCCGATCCGCCGGGCAACCCGCACGACTGGACGCTCGACGTGCTGGAACGCCATAAGGCCAAGGTCGAGAGCTTCGGACTCGGCCTCGACATGGTCCAACTGCCGCTCGGCTCCCGCCCCATCGAGGAGAGCCAGAGCCCGGATATCCTGCTCGCAGGGCCCGAGCGCGACCATCAGATCGACAGCATCTGCGCACTGATCGGCAATCTCGCGCGCGCCGGCATTCCCGCCGCCAAATACAACATGAACCTGATCGGCATCCCCAGGACCGAAAGCGAAGCCGGCCGCGGCGGCTCGCGCAACTCGACGTTCCGCTGGGCCAAAGCGGATCAGGACGCGCCCCCCGGCCTCGCCGGCGTGCTCGATGCCGACACCAACTGGGAGCGGATCGACTATTTCCTGGCACGCGTCGTGCCGGTCGCCGAGGAGCACAAGGTGCGGCTCGCCTGCCACCCGCACGACCCCTACACGCCGCCCGGCTACAGGGGCGTGACCCGCGTGCTTGGCACGGTCGATGGCCTGAAGCGCTTCGTCTCGATGCACGAGAGCGCCTACCACGGGCTCAACTTCTGCCAGGGCACGGTGGGCGAGATGCTGGACGACCCGGCCAACGAGATCTTCGATGTGATTCGTTGGTTCGGCGAGCGCGGCAAGCTGTTCAACGTTCACTTCCGCAACATCAAGGGCCGCAAGCTCGATTTCATGGAGGTGTTCCCGGACGAGGGCGCCATGGACATGTGGCGGGCGCTCAGGGTCTACAAGGAGGTCGGCTACCGCTACATGCTGATGCCGGACCACGTGCCGCAGATCGCCGGCCCCAACGCCCAAGGCGTCGCCTTCGGCTATTGCTACGGCTACATCCGGGCGCTGCTGCAGGCGCTCGAGGCCGATGCGGAAACCTGAGATCACCTGCGTGCTCGATGCCGGCGCCGAGGTCGGCGGAGCCACGCTCACGGCTCTCGAAGAATCTGATGTGCGGGTTCAGAAAGCCATTGAACACCTCAAAGGGCCCCCTCGGAGGTGACCGAGGTGCCGACGAACTCGGTCGCCACCACTGGCGAAGTGGGATTGCCGAAGTCGACGCGCTCCGCCTCACCCAGCTTGTTGAATAGAGCTCGTCGCCGACCTGCTCGCGCAGCACCTCGAGGTAGGCCATGACCTGCAGGATCTCGTCCTGGTCGAGGCGGCGACCGAAGGCTTGCATGGCGCTTGCGCCGCCCGCGTAGATGATCTCGAAGCGGCCGCGCTCGGTGCCGGTGCGGGCGCGCTTCGGGTTGTCGCCGACCAGGCTCGGGCCGATCTGGCCGCGGCCGTGAGCCGCACCGGGCAGAGGGCGGCTGCATGCTCACCTGGGCAGGGTATTTTTGTAGATCGTGCCATCCTTCATGATGACCGGAAAATTCTTGTCGGGATCGGCGACGAGGTCGATGTCCGTCAGCGGATCGCCGTCGACCAGCAGCAGGTCTGCGAGCGCGCCCTCTTCCACGACGCCGAGCCTGCCGGGATAGGGATTGATGAAGCCGGACAGCGCCATCAGCTCGCCATTGTCGGCCGTCGCCATCTTCAGCGCCTCGGCGGGCGTGTACCAGCGGGCGAGGCTCGCGAGATAGGCTCCCTGCCGGCTGGCGGCGCCCGCATCGAACAGAATGTCGGCGCCGAAGGCGGTCCTGACCCCGTGCTTCCTCGCCAGCCTGTAGGCTTTGTCGGTTCCGGCGAACACCTGCAACGCCTTCTCCTGCGAGGTCGGGCTCATGCGCGCGAACACCTCCGCATCGTACGCCAAGGGCTGCAGGCTCCACCAGATGCCCATCTCGGCCATCATTCTCACCGTTTCCTCGTCGACGAGCTGGCCGTGCTCGATGACTTTCACGCCGGCCCGGATGGCCTGCCGGATGGCGCGCGGCGTGTAGGCATGGACGGTGACGTAGGTGCCCCAGTTCTCGGCGGCCTCGACCGCGGCCCGGATCTCGGCTTCGGTGTACTGGGTCGTTTCGATCGGATTGTAAGGCGAGCTGACGCCGCCGCCCCCCATCACCTTGATCTGGCTCGCCCCCAGTCGCAGCTGCTCGCGCGCGCGCAGCCGGACCTCGTCCGGGCTGTCGGCAATGGCGGCGAGACCCTCGAGCTCGGAGTGGCTGAGCGGGCCGCCCGGTGTCCGCGGCAGCTCGAACGCGAAGCGAAAGTCGCCATGGCCCGAGGTCTGCGAGATGACGGCGCCGGAAGGATAGATGCGCGGACCGATGCTGACGCCTTCGTCGATGGCGCGCTTGAGCCCGGTCACGGGACCGCCGAGGTCGCGCACCGTCGTGAAGCCCCGCATCAAGGTCGCCTCGGCCTCTCGTGCCGCCAGCAGATGCAGGTACGAGGGCTCGGCCGTCAGCAGGAGCGGCATGGGCGTTGCCGCCATGAAGGCATGCCAGTGCGCGTCGATGAGGCCCGGCATCAGCACCCGCCCGTCCGCCGCGATGACGTCGACGTCATCGTTCGCGTCGACGGTGATCGGGCTCGAGGAGATGCGATCGATGATGTTGCCCCTCACCAGAACGTGCGACGGGGCCGAGAGCGCGGGGCTCCTGCCGTCGAAGATCCGGACATCCTGAAAGAGCGTCGCTCCGCTCCTGGCCGAAATGGCCGGAGGTGCCGCAGCCGGCGCTTCCTGCGCCTGTCCCGTCTGGCAAAGCGCCATGGCGAGGGCCGCCGGCACCAGCCAGCAACGTAGCATCTGGCTTACAGGCGTCGCAGGCAGGAACAGGCAAGGCCTGCGCACCAGACCTGCACCCCGCGTCGTCAAGCGCGTTGCGGTCGCGGTGGTATGCATGGTTCTAGTCGTCCGCCTGGTCGCGCAGGACGTCGAGGTAGGCCATGACCTGCAGGATCTCGTCCTGGTCGAGGCGCTGGCCGAAGGCCTGCATGGCGCCGGCTCCGCCGGCATAGATGATCTCGAAGCGGCCGCGATCGGTGCCGGTGCGGGCGCGCTTGGGGCTGTCGCCTACCAGGCTCGGGCCGATCCGGCCGGTGCCGTCCTTGAGGTGGCAGGCTTGGCAGAGCTTCGCGTAGATCTCCTCGCCCGCCTCGGTCGCGGGAGCTCGCCCGAGTACGGGTTCTCGGCCGTCTTGTGGAACTGCTCGACGGCCAGCGTGATCGCCTGGTCGGGCCGCAGGTCGAACTCGATTGGCTGGTTGTCGAGCGCGTGGAGGAACACGATGTCGCCTTCGGGGTCGCGCTCGGGCTCGCCGGCCGCCTGCTCCTGGGCAAGCGCCGCACCGGCGAACAGCATCATCAGCGCGGCCGCGAGCCAGGACCGTCCGTGAGGTCGCGCCGATCCCTGCCGCGACGGCCTGCTCCGACAGGGATCGGTCGACATCGAAGGGTCTCCGGTTACTGCGCGGTGCGCGCGACCTCGGCGCCCTGCGGCACCTGGTCGGCCGGCACCACCCGCCAGAGCGCGCCCGGCGGATTGGCTTCCGGGCCTTGGTCGGCGAGATAGAAGTTGCTGGCATCGACGGCCAGGACGTTGCCGTCCTCGTCGTAGCCGCCGGCGGTGAACTGCAGGTCGGTCTGCGCCAGCTCCGCGAGCTGCCAGGCCGAGCCGTCCCAGCCGAGGCCGAAGACACGGCCACTGCACCAGTCACCGACCAGATAGACGCCCTGCATGCCGCCGTAGTTGGCAACGCCCAGCCCCTGGGCCGAGCAGCCCCAGCCCGCATCGAGCTCGGTCGCACCCGGATAAGGCACCGCGTGCGGGTACTGCGCCGCCGGCAGCACGCCGACCACCGCACAGTCCTCGTCCATTGCCGGATCGCCGGTCATCGGATGGCAGAACGCCGCCTCCATGCGTGCCCAGCCGTAGTTCTCGCCACCGGCGCTGTCCGCCGGCTGCCAGATGATCTCTTCCCAGTGGTTCTGGCCGACGTCGGCGATGAACAGATCGCCCGTCTGCGGATCGAAGGCGAACTCGTAGGGGTTGCGCACGCCGTAGGCCCATATCTCGGGCCTGGAGCGCGTCTTGATGGTGGCGAACTCCTCCTCGGTGATGCCGAACAGCACCATGAGCCGCTCATCGGACGCGTTGGCGAACGGGTTGTCGTCCGGGATCGCGTAGGGGCGGTCGGCGTCATCCGGCACGTCAACGTCGATGCGCAGGATCTTGCCGAGCCAGGTCGAGAGGTCCTGGCCGGCCTCGTACGGGTCGCCCTCCCAGCCGCCGTCGCCCGAGCCGATGTAGAGATAGCCGTCGGGGCCGAACTCGATCTGGCCGCCGTTGTGATTGTACCACGGCTGCTCGATCCGCATGATCACCTTGGCGGTCGCATTGGTGCGCTCGGGCGTCATCACGTCCGGGCTCTGCGGGTCGACCTGGAAGCGCACGATCATGCCGTCGCCGTTGAACGGCAGCGATGCGTAGTGGACGAAGAAGTAGCCGTTCTCGGCGAAGTTCGGGTGGAATGCGACGGCGTACAGGCCCTGCTCGACGAAGCCGGTCTGCACGTCGTTGCCGAGCGGGTTGATGGTGGTGAGGTCGAGAAACGGATCTTC
Source organism: uncultured Alphaproteobacteria bacterium (assembly GCA_963753315.1). Lineage (GTDB taxonomy): Bacteria > Pseudomonadota > Alphaproteobacteria > Geminicoccales > Geminicoccaceae > DASUGG01. Next base: position 3,823 of record CAVWCI010000053.1, on the reverse strand, counting down.
CTGCACGCTGCCGTCGGGGTTGACCACCTTGATGCGGCCGATCCGCTCGACCACGAAGATGCGCCCGGAACCGTCGCCGGCGTTGGCGACGTTGATCGGATCGCTGAAGCCCTCGGCGACCTTGACCAGCGCGATCTTGGGGTCGCCCGGCAGGCTGCCGCCGGGCTCGGCGACCTGGTCGGGACTGCCCGGCACCTCGGCAGCCATCGCGAGCGAAGTCAGGGCAAGCGCAGCCGTCATGCCCATCAGGGCTGGAATGTAGCGCATTGATGCCTCCTCTGATCCTCCCGCGTCTCGTTGCCGTCTCAAATCACGTCGGGAGGTGCCGCGCATAGCAGCACAAGGGCCGGCCCTGCACAAGCGGAGCGCGCGCGCCGGGCAGGCGGCTGCGCGCCGCAGGCGTGGCCGCAGCTCAGGCCTGCTCGGCGGCGGGGATGATGGTGTCGGCGAGCAGCCGGTGCAGCTGCCGCACATAGCCGCTGCGGCCCGACGGCGCGTTCGGGTCCGAGGTGATCGCCGCCGTGAGGCCGAGGTCCGGGACGACGTAGATCATCTGGCCGCCATAGCCCCAGGCATAGGCCACGGGATGGCCGCGGGCCTGGACGATGAACCAGCCGTAGCCGTAGGCGTGGCCGGTGAAGAACGAGCTGGTGCGCGGCGTCCAGGAGGCCTCGACCCAGACCTGCGGCAGCATCTGCGCGCCGCGCCAGGCGCCGCCTTCGCGGTACATCTCGCCGAACCGCAGCAGCCCGCGGGGCGCCAGCATCATGTTGTTGCCGCCGAGGTAGAAGCCCTGCGGATCGCGGGTCCAGGGCGGGATGTCGATGCCGAGCGGCTCGCCCAGCCAGTCGCGCGCGAGCGCGAGCGTGCTCCGGCCCGAGGCCTGGGTCAGCGCCGCCGAGAGCAGGTGATAGCTGCCGGTCGAGTACAGCATGCGGCCGCCGGGCTCGCCGACGAACGGCCGGGTGAGCACGTGGCGCACCCAGTTCGGGCTCGTCACCCAGCGGCCGTAGTTGCGGCCCGAGGTGCGCTCGAGCCCGGCCCGCATGGTCAGCAGATGATCGAGGGTGATGGCATCGAGGCGCGGATCGGCGCCGGCCGGCACCAGGCCGCCTAGCACCGGCGCGACCGGCTGCTCGACGCCATCGAGCACGCCGCGCGCGATCGCCGCTCCGACCAGCGCCGCAATCACCGACTTCGAGACGGACTTCACATTGACCGGCGTGTCGAGACCGGGGCCGCGCACGCGCTCCGCCAAAAGCTCCTCGCCGTGGCGGGCGACCACGAGGCTGTGCAACCCGGGCATGGCCCGGGCCTGCGCGACGGTCTCGTCGAGCAGCGCAAGGTCGAAGGCCTGCGCGGCGGCGCGGGCAGGAGCGATGCGGGGTGCAGCCGCCGCCAGCAGCAGCCATCCGGCCGCCGCCAGCGGCGCCTCGCCGCCGCCGGCGCCTGCCGTCGGCTTCCGTATCCCGCCGGCAGCGGATCGAACCCACCCTGTCCGGCGGCAGCGGCTCAACGAGGCTCGTTCCCTTGCGAGCGCCGGCGGTTGGGCACCTCAGGCCCGGGTTCGGACCGACCCTGCGCCTGGCGCAGGATCTGTAGCAGCCTCTCAGGAACCGGCTCGTCGAGCATGTCGGCGCCAATCTGACGCAACGCCTCGTCGAGCGGGTCAGCCGCACCGTCGCTCGCCCGGCGGCTCGCGGGCCTCTCGCCTCGTGTCATCAAGCTTCCCCAGCGGGATTAGCTTTGAATACTCCCCAACGATGCTATAGTGACAACCATTGGGAAAGGCACTCGTGGATCGTGATGAGGACGCAGCATCAACGCTGCTCACCATTCTTCGTTCCGTGGGATCGGTAGTCTTTTCGCGGAGGCAGGCTTGCCAATCAACACCGAGAACGTACTGCGCCATGTGCCCCATCTGCGGCGGCACGCCCGGCTGCTGTCGGGCTCGAAGGACGTGGGCGACGAGTACGTCCGGATCGCGCTCGAGCTGGTCGTGGCCGAGCCCGAGCGCCTGCAGGGAGGCGACCAGCGGATCCTGCTGTTCCGGGCGTTTCACGCGGTCTGGTCGGCGCTCAACGAGAGCGGTCGACGGCACCTCGTGGATGCGATCACGATCGAGGAGCGCCTCGATCAGGGGCTGGCGGCGCTGGCCCCGATCGAGCGCCGCGTGCTGCTGCTCGCGGTGGTCGAGCAGATGTCGCTCGAGCAGGTTGCCCTGGTGCTCGATCTCGACGTCGACACGGTGCGGCGGCATCTGGCCCAGGCGCGCGCGAGCCTGCGGCACGAGGTCGAGCTACCCGTGCTGATCATCGAGGACGAGCCGATGATCGCGATCGAGCTCAGCCAGATCGTGCGCGAGATGGGGATGAACGTGTCCGGCACCGCGGCGCGACAGGAAGAGGCGCTGAAGGCGGCCGAAACGGCAGGCGAGGAGAAGCTCGGGCTGGTGCTTGCCGACATCCAGCTCCAGGACGGCGGCAACGGCATCGGCGCCGCCCAGCAGATCCTCGAGCGTTTCAAGGTCCCGATCGTGTTCGTGACCGGATTTCCCGAGCGGCTGCTGACCGGCAGCGGTCTCGAGCCCGCCTTCGTGGTTGCCAAGCCCTTCGATGCCGAGAGCCTGAAGGTGACCATCGCCCACGCGCTGTCGACCTATGCCCGCGAAAAGGACGCGATCGCGCACCGGGCGAACCTTCTTGGCCAAGCTGCGTGAGATCACCGCGCGGAGTGGGATCGGCTCGTCCGTCTCGGGCTGAGCTCCGAGCGACTTGCGAGCGGGGCGCGCGAAAACGCGCTTAGATCTCGTCCCGCGGCCCGCGCAGCGGGATCGTCAGCACGCACTCGGCGCCCGCCGGCCGGTAGTCGAGCCTGGCCTCGCCGCCGAACTCGTGGGCGATGTTGAACTCGATCAGCTGCGAGCCGAAGCCGCGCCGGCTCGGCGGCGCGACGCGCGGCCCGCCGACCTCCTGCCAGCTCAGCCGCAGGCTGCGCTCGGGCCCGATCTGCCAGCCGATCTCGACCCGGCCGTGCGGCACCGAAAGGGCGCCGTACTTGGCGGCGTTGGCGGCCAGCTCGTGCATCACCAGGCTCAGCGTGAGCGCCTGCTTCGGATTGACCAGAAGCCGCGGTCCGCCGATGCGCACCGCGTCGGCGCGGTCTCGGGTATAGGGCTCGAGCTGCTGCACGATCAGCTCATGCAGCGTCGATGCGCTCCACCGCTTGGTCGCGAGCAGCGTGTGGGTCTTGGCGAGCGCCGTGATCCGGCCGCCGAAGGCGCGCCGGAACTCCTCAACCGAGGGCGTATGCTTCATCGTCTGCGTCGCGATCGCGTTGACGATCGCCAGGGTGTTGCGCACGCGATGGTTTAGCTCGTCGATCAGGAGCTCCATCCGGTCGTCGTCCTGCTTGCGGCTGTCGATGTTCTGGCTGATCGTCGCAAAGCCGAGCGGCCGGTCGCCCTCGGTCTTGAGCGTGAAGACGCTGTAGCTCATCCAGATCGGCTCGCCGGTCTCGAAATGCCGGAACCTGATCTCGATCGTGCCGTGGTCGTCGCGCAGGACGCCCGGCAGGAACTCCTCGACGATCAGCGGGCGATCCTCGGGAAAGACGAAGTCCTCGATCGACAGGTTGCGCAGCTCGTCCATGTCGTCGAGCCCGTCCAGCGTGAGGCCCGCCTGGTTGACGTAGAGCGGCCGCCCCGCGAGGTCGCACATGCCGATGAAATCCCGGCTGTTTTGACGAGGAAGGCGAGCTTGCGGAGCTGCTCGTCGTTTCTCCCGGCGCTGCCGTGATGTCGTTGATGAACCCGTGCCACTGC
>CAVWCI010000052.1:0-20798 GCA_963753315.1 uncultured Alphaproteobacteria bacterium | reverse complement strand
CATGCCGCAGATCAGGCGCCAAGCCTCGTCGTCGACCGGGCTCACCGACAGCCGCCCCTGGCGCACCAGCGCCAGATGCTGCAAGCGCGGATCGTCCTTGATCTGGCGCAGGCTCACCTCGTTCTTCACCGGCATCACCGGCTCGACGTCGACCACCGCGTAGCTCTTCTTGGGATCGTCCGGTTTCTCGTAGGCCGCACGGGCGACCCGCATGATGCCGACCACCGCCGGCTCCTTCTGCGAGCGGTAGAAGAACACGCGGTCGCCCGCCGCCATCGCCCGCATGTTGCGCGCGGCCGTGTGGTTGTGGACGCCGTCCCACGTCGTGCGGCCATCGCGCACGAGGTCCTCCCACGCGTAGTCGTTCGGCTCCGACTTCATCAGCCAGTAGGCCACGGCTCTTCTCCTCAGGCGGCGATCAGCTGGAACCGGTCGACGTCGACCAGCCCCTTGTCGGTGAGCTTCAGGTGCGGGATCACGGGCAGCGGCAGGAAGGCGAGCTGCAAGAGCGGCTCGGGCAGCGCGCAGCCCATGCCGCCGGTCGCCTCGCGCAGCCGGCGCAGCTTGCCGTCCACCTCCTCGTAAGGGCGGTCGCTCATCAGGCCCGCCACCGGCAGCGGCAGCTCGGCCAGCACATCGCCGCCCGCCACCGCGACGCCGCCGCCCTGCAGCGCGATCAGCCGGTTCACCGCGAGTGCCATGTCAGAATCGTTGTCGCCCACCACGATGATGTTGTGGCTGTCGTGGCCGATGCTGCTGGCGAGCGCACCGCGCAGCTTTCCGAAGCCGTGCACGAAGCCGAGCCCGACATTGCCGTTGACGCCGTGGCGTTCCAGTACGGCAAGCTTGTGCACGCCCTGGCCCGGATCGGGCAGCCGGCAGCCGTCGCGCCAAGGCAAGCTCATGGTCAGATGGTCGGTCAGCAGCGAGTTCTGGATGGCGCCGATCACAGGCCCGGACGGTCCCGCGGTGCGCGCCGCGAACACCTCCGGGCCGACCGGCTCGCGCTTGACCGAGCCGTAGCCGACCGGCGGCACCTCTCTGCGGCCCTCGAACGCTCCCGCCTCGACCCTCACGCCGCCGCAGATCACCTGCTCGACCGCGCAGCTCTCGAGATCGCCCAGCAGCACGATGTCGGCGCGCCGGCCGGGCGCGATCTGGCCACGATCGAACAGGCCGAAGGCGCGCGCCGCGGCGAAGGTCGCCGCCCGATAGGTCGCAACCGCCGGCGCGCCACATCGGATCGCCTTGCGGATCGCGTAGTCGATATGACCCTCGTCCTCGATCTCGAGCGGGTTGCGATCGTCGGTGCAGAACGCGATCGAGGGCCAGGTCGCCTCCGTGAGCAAGGGCGCCAGCGCCGCGACGTTCTTGGCGATGCTGCCCTCGCGGATCAGAAGGTGCAGGCCTTTGGCGAGCTTCTCAGCACCCTCCTCGCGCAGGGGCGTCTCGTGGTCGGTGCGCGGGCCGGCCGCGAGGTAGCCGTTGAGGTCGTAGCCGCGCACCAGCGGCGCATGGCCGTCGACGTGCCAGCCCGCGAACGCCACGAGCTTGTCCAGCACCACCGGGTCTTTTGCCAGCACACCCGGAAAATTCATCATCTCGGCTAGGCCGAGCGCCGACGGGTGGCCGCGCAAGGCCACCAGATCCTCGGCCAGCAGACGCGCGCCAGAAGTCTCGAGCTCGGTCGCCGGCACGCAGGAGCTGAGCTGCACCTTCAGGGTCATGCGCAGGGTCTGCGCGGCCTCGAGGAAGTAGCGCAGCCCTTCGAGCCCCAGCACGTTGGCGATCTCGTGCGGATCGCAGATCGCGGTGGTCGTGCCGCGCGGCAGCACCTGCCGCTCGAACTCTCCCGGCGTCACGAGGCTGCTCTCGACATGCACATGCGTGTCGACGAAGCCGGGTGCTGCGATCAGGCCGCGGCCGTCGATCTCGCGCTTGCCGCGATAGTCGTCATAAGTGCCGACGATCCAGTCGCCGCAGATCGCGATGTCGCCCGCCTCGAGGCTGCCGGTCGCGACGTTCAGGATGCGAGCACCCTTGATCACGAGGTCTGCGGCCTCCCGGCCGGCCCCCTGGTCGATCCGGCGACCGAGCTCGTCCCTGTCCATCATGCGCATCTCCTGTGGCGCGGCACTGTAGCGCCGCCCGCTGGCGAGACCAATCCCCGCGCGCCCGGCTTGCGCTGGCGCCAGCCCGCCACTATGGTGGTCGGCGCACGAGGGGAGCCTTTGGCTGAGAGGTCCGGGCAACCGGACGACCCTTGGAACCTGATCCGACTAGCAGCGGCGTAGGGATCGTGCAGCTTGGCCAGAGCGCCCCGATCAGCCTTCGACATCACGGTTGAGCAAGCCAGCATCGGCTACGCCGGTACGGCGCTGTTCCACGGCCTCGATTTCACGCTTGCAGGCGGCCAGTGGACCTGCCTGCTCGGCTCGAGCGGCGTCGGCAAGAGCACGCTGTTGCGCCTGATCGCGGGCCTGGTCCGGCCCGATCGCGGCAGGGTCCGCTGCAGCGATGGGCGCCCGCTCGCCGGCCGGCTCGCCTGGATGGGCCAGCGCGACGACCTTTTGCCCTGGCTCTCGGCGCGCGCCAACGTCACCCTCGGCGCGAGGTTGCGCGGCGAGCAGCCGGACCTCGCGCGGGCGGACGCGCTGCTCGAGCGCGTGGGCCTTGCGCGCCAGTGCTGCCAGCTGCCGGCGACCCTTTCCGGCGGCGAGCGCCAGCGCGCAGCCCTCGCCCGCACGCTCATGGAGGACCGGCCGGTCGTCCTCATGGACGAGCCGTTCTCCGCGCTCGATGCGATCACGCGCGCGCGCCTGCAGAGCCTGGCCGCCACGCTGCTCGCCGGGCGCACCGTGCTGCTGGTCACGCACGATCCGCTCGAGGCGCTGCGGCTCGGCCATCGCGTCCACGTCATGGCGGGCGCGCCTGCGCGCATCGAGACGCCGATCCTGCCTTCGGGCGAGCCGCCGCGCGATCTCCACGACCCCGACCTGATGCGCCTGCAGGGCGACCTCCTGGCGCGCCTCGCCGATGCGCAAGATCTCGCCGCTTGAGCAACCCCCGCCCGCTCGTGGTGCTGGCAGGCCTGCTGCTGCTGTGGCAGGCCGCGGTGTGGCTGACCGGCGTGCCGCACTATCTGCTGCCGGCACCGCTCGCGGTCGGCCGCACGCTTCTCGGCCTCGGCGCCGCTGCTGCTCGACCACGCCGCGATCACGCTCGTGGAGATCCTGCTCGGGCTTGCCGGCGGCGTTGTGATCGGCAGCGCCAGCGCGCTCGCCATGGCGCTCCTGCCGCCGCTGCAGCCCTGGCTCCTGCCGCTGCTGGTGCTCGGCCAGACCATCCCGGTGTTCGCGCTGGCACCCCTTCTGGTGCTGTGGTTCGGCTACGGCCTCGCGAGCAAGGTCGTGATGGCCATGCTGATCATCTACTTCCCGGTCGCAGCGGCGCTGTTCGACGGGCTGCGGCGCACCGAGCCCGGCTGGCTCGACCTCGCGCGCACCATGGGCGCCACGCGCCTTCGCATCCTCCTGCGCCTGCGCCTGCCGGCATCGCTGCCGGCGTTCGGCTCGGGCCTGCGCATCGCGACCGCCGTCGCGCCGATCGGTGCGGTGGTCGGCGAATGGGTCGGCTCCTCCGGCGGCCTCGGCTATCTCATGCTGCACGCCAACGCGCGCCTGCAGATCGACGTGATGTTCGCCGCCCTGTTCGTGCTGATGGTCATGGCGCTCGCACTCTACGTGCTGGTCGACCGCGCGCTCGTGCGTCTGATGCCCTGGGCGCCCCAGACCCTGAAAACCGAAGACTGACCCCGGGAGGGTTTTCATGATCCTACGACCCCAGTTCCTGCGCGTAGCCTTGCTCGGGATCGGCCTGCTCGCCGCGAGCCCGGCAGTGGCCGCGGAAAAACTCACGCTGCTGCTGGACTGGTTCGTCAATCCGGACCACGCGCCGATCATCGTCGCCGAAAAGCGGGGCTACTTCGCCGAGCGCGGTCTCGAGGTCGAGATCATCGCACCCGCCGACCCGAACGATCCGCCCAAGCTGGTCGCGGCCGGCCAGGCCGACATCGCCATCAGCTACCAGCCGCAGCTGCACATCCAGAAGGACCAGGGTCTGCCGCTGACCCGCATCGGCACGCTGGTGGCGACGCCGCTGAACACGCTGATGGTGCTGGACGACGGCCCGATCGACGAGATCGCCGATCTGAAGGGCGGCAAGATCGGCTTCTCGGTCGGCGGTTTTGAGCACGCACTGCTCGGCGCCATGCTGGCCCGCCACGGCCTGACCCTGGACGACGTCGAGCTGATCAACGTCAACTTCGCGCTCTCGCCGGCGCTGCTCTCAGGCCAGGTCGACGCCGTGATCGGCGCGTATCGCAACTTCGAGCTCAACCAGCTCGAGCTCGAAGGCAGCCCCGGCCGCGCCTTCTACCCGGAGGAGGAGGGCGTTCCGGCTTACGACGAGCTGATCTTCATCGCGAACTCCGACAAGCTCGACGACCCGCGCCTGCCACGCTTCCTCGACGCGATCGAGGCCGGCACGCTCTATCTGCTCAACCACCCCGACGAGAGCTTTCAGCTCTTCACCGAAGGCCGCCCCGAGCTGAACGACGAGCTGAACCGGCTCGCCTGGCAGGACACCCTGCCACGCTTCGCGCTCCGCCCGGCGGCGATGGACACGGCCCGCTACGAGCGCTTTGCCGCCTTCCTCGAGCAGCAGGGCCTGATCAAGTCGCCGCCTCCAGTCTCGGACTACGCGGTCGAGTTGCGGCGCTGAGCCTCGGCCGTCGCACGGGTCATCGGACCGTCACCTTGTTCCGCGCGCTTCACCACGATTAACGGCGGTTTACTCGACTTCACTCGGCGTCGTGCGCGACTGGATCCTACACCTCCTGTCGCGGCCACGTCACAAACGCTCGGCTCCCAAATCAGCAGGAGGGATGAGAGACATGCCTACGGTCACCACCAAGGACGGCGTCGAGATTTTTTACAAGGACTGGGGCACCGGTCAGCCGATCGTGTTCAGCCATGGCTGGCCGCTCTCGGCGGACGACTGGGACCCGCAGATGCTGTTCTTCCTCGCTCAAGGTTTCCGTGTCGTCGCTCATGACCGGCGCGGCCATGGCCGCTCGACCCAGACCGACAGCGGCCATGACCTGGACCACTACGCCGACGACCTCGCGGCGGTGACCGCGCACCTGGATCTGAGGGATGCGATCCATGTCGGCCACTCCACCGGCGGCGGGGAAGTCGTGCGCTACCTCGCGCGCCACGGCGAGCGCCGCGTGACGAAGGCCGCGATCATCTCCGCGGTGCCGCCGCTGATGGTGAAGACCGCGGCCAATCCCGGCGGTCTCCCCAAGGAGGTTTTTGATGGGCTCCAGGCGCAGCTCGCCGCCAACCGCAGCAAGTTCTACTACGACCTGCCGGCCGGGCCGTTCTACGGCTTCAACCGGCCCGGCGTCGAATCCGTGCCGGCCGTAATCTGGAACTGGTGGCGCCAGGGCATGATGGGCGGCGCCAAGGCGCACTATGACGGCATCGTCGCCTTCTCGCAGACCGACTTCACCGAAGACCTGAAGAAGATCACGCTGCCGGTGCTGGTGATGCACAGCGAGGACGACCAGATCGTGCCCTACGCCGACGCCGGCCCGCTGTCGGCGAAGCTGCTGCAGAACGGCACCCTGAAGTCCTACAAGGGTTTCCCGCACGGCATGATCACGACCCAGGCTGAAACCATCAACGCCGACCTTCTGGCCTTCCTCAAAGGCTAGACATTGCGCGGTGATTCATCGCCCAGCGGCGATCAGTCAGCCGATCCGAACGTCGCTGACGCAAGCCCCTCGCACTTCTGCTTGTAGCCATGCGCAGGCGCCAGGCGATTGGCAAAGCCCGCAGCGGCCGGAGCGCGAGTTTGCACCGCCACCAGGCGGGGCCGGGGACGAAGGCTCACGCCGGTGCCGCCGGAGAGGCGGATGAGGCTCGCGTACCGGTTGTAGAAGCCGTGGTCCGCAGGGTCGCCGCCTATGCTGACCACGATCGTGTCGGCGAGCTCGCGCTCGAAGATCGAGAGCTTCAACAGGTCGCGCTCGTCGTCAAAAGCGCTCATGATCTCATCGAAGAAGACCGCTTGCGGCCTGTGCAGCAATAGGCGCGCGAGGACGAGACGCTGTTGCTGCTCCGAGTTCAGCTCCTTGTCCCAGCGCTTCTCCCGATCGAGGGCGGGCATGAGGTGATCGAGGCCCACGCGTTCGAGGGCCGCACATACTGCATCCTCGTCGAAGCATTTCGAAGCGTCGGGATACGTAACGTTGTCCCGGAGGCTCCCGAGCGGCAGATACGGGCGCTGGGGCACGAACATGACGGACTCTCGGGGAGGCAGATGGACCGTGCCGCTGCCCCAGGGCCAGACGCCCGCCATCGCCCGAAACAGGACACTCTTGTCCGCACCCGTCTCTCCGGTGATCAGCAGTCGATCGCCCGGCGCCAACTCGACCCCCGGCCGGTCGAGGCCGATGCAGCCGTCGGACAGAGTGACGCTCAGGTTCTCAAAGGCCACCGCGCCGAACGGGCCTTGGACGAACCTGATGCGGCTCGTTTCATGGCCCGGCGCCTCGAGCTTGGGAAGCGCTTCATGAAGGGCGACGACGCGCAGAAGCGTTGCCCGCCAGTCAGCGATCTGCGGAAAGCTGTCGACGAACCATCGCAGCGCATGCTCCACCTGATTGAAGGCCCCGATCGTCATCATCAGCTCGCCGAACGACAGCGTGCCGCGGAAATAGCCCGGCGACGCGACGAGGATCGGCACCAGCAGCGCGAGCCAGCCATAGCCCGAGGTGATCCAGGTCAGCCGGGCAAGACCGTTGGCGAGGCGCCGCGTGACCTGCACGACGTGCTCTACCGGCCGGTCGAGAGCACGCCGCTCATCCATCTCGCCGCCGTGCACCGAGATGGCTTCGGCGGACTCGCTGATGCGGACCAGGGTGAAACGCAGTTCCGCCTCGCGGGCGTAACGCTCCGCGTTGATCGCGATCAGCGGACGGCCTATGCGCCAGGTGAGCCAGGAGCCGACGGAGGCGTAGATCAGAGCGCACCAGACGAAGTACCCTGGCACGGTGAAGCTGCTCTCGCCCAGAGCGAACACGACCTCGCTCGAGAGCAGCCAGAGCACCCCGAGGAAACTCACGAGAAGGAGCGAGGCCCGCAGCAAGCCTATGCTGAGGCTGACCGAAAACTGTGTCAGCCGGAGCGCGTCCGCCTGCATCCGCTGGTCGGGGTTGACGCCGATATCACTGTTCAGCCCGAGCAAATACGCCCGCTTGGGCACCAGCCAACGGTCGAGCAGATCACGGGTGAGCCACTCCCGCAGCCGTACCTCGAGCATCTCGCGCAGCCAAGTTTCGGCCACCACGAGCGTGAGCAGTCCCGCGACGACAACGAGAAAGACCAGGACCTGCTTACCAAATACCTCCAGGTCGCGGCGCTCGAGGGCATCGAAGAAATCACCCTGCCAGGCGTTGAGCCTCACCTGACCGACCATGCTGACGCAGATGACGACACCGATCCCAAGAGCCAGCCAAGCAAGCCGACGCCGAAGAGGCGAGGCACCTACGGTGCCGAACAGAGACTTCAGCTGACACCAGACCGTCCCGCTAGCGACGTCTGGTGCCGCGGCGACCAGCTTCTTCGACGGCAAGCTCCTTGCCATCATATAGCGCTCCACTTTCGTTATTTTCTTGGTGGCGCAACCATCGTGCACGACACCATTATGATCAACAACCTGCAATAAGCCACTGCAGATTGTGGTTGACCCCTAACTTCCACCACCATGTGTTGCGATTCGGTTACTGTCGGCGCTCAGTTGTCGTCGATTCCCCTCGCGCCGGGCATGCACCAGGAACGCCCGCTGCGAGCTGCCGCCGAGTTCCATGCGGCCCACCCTGACATGCCGAGCATGCTAAACCGTTAAGCTTGATAAAAGGCTAACTGCCAGCACTGGCGCGTTCTACACGGCGCCTAACCGCTGTAGTGCCTCCGTGAACTGGCCCCCGTTTCGACCGGACACCTGGCATGAGCAGGGAGGCTTGGGGATATCCCCGAGCACAGGCTTATGTCGGACGAGTACCGTCGCATCGAGGTGATCACCGGGACGGCGCGTCGCCGCCGTTGGTCGATCGAGGAGAAGCTGCGCATTCTGGACGAGAGCTTAGAGCCTGGAGAGAGCGTCTCCGCGGTCGCCCGCCGCAATGGCGTCGCACCCAACCTGCTATACCGTTGGCGCCGCTTGATGAACCAGGGTGGGGCCGCTGCGGTGGGATCGGACGAACTGGTGGTGGGCAGTTCGGAGGTGCGCCGCTTGGAAGAGCGCATCCGCGAGCTGGAGCGGCTGTTGGGCCGCAAGACCATGGAGGTCGAGATCCTGAAAGAGGCACTGAGCCGGGCACAGGCAAAAAAACCGACCTGGCGCTCGCTGTCGTTGCCGATGGACGGTTCCCGGTGAAGGCGGTCGCAGACACCCTGAGCGTGGCGCGCTCGAACCTGGTGGTGCGCGCGGCTCGGGGGCGGCGGTCGCGCCTTCCATATCGCAAGGCCGGCGACCCCGAGCTGCTCGCACGCATCCGTGCTCTGGTCGACCAACGACCTACTTACGGGTATCGCCGGATCACGGCGCTCTTGAACCGCGAGCGAGCGCTGAGCGGCGGGCCCAACGTCAACCACAAACGCGTGTTCCGCCTCATGCAGCGCCACGGTCTGCTGTTGGAGCGCCACAGCGGTCGCCGACCCGGCCGGGTCCACGAGGGCAAGGTGGTGGTGATGCGCTCGAACCTGCGCTGGTGCTCCGACGTCTTCGAGATCGCCTGCTGGAACGGCGAGATCGTGCGGGTCGCGTTCGTGATCGACGCCCATGACCGCGAGGTGATCGGCTGGCATGGCGTGGCCGGCGCCGGGATCGGCGGTGAGGTCGTCCGCGATCTGATGCTGGCGGCGGTGGAAAGCCGCTTCGGCGCCCTCATGGTGCCGCACGCCATCGAATGGCTGTCCGACCATGGCAGCGCCTACACCGCCAAGGAGACCCGCGACTTCGCCGGTGCGCTGGGGTTGCAGCCCTGCTTCACCCCGGTCGCCAGTCCCGAGAGCAACGGCCTCGCCGAGGCCTTGGTCAGGACGCTCAAGCGCGACTACGTTCGTGTCAACTCGCTGCCGGACGCCGTCACGGTCCTCCGGCAGCTCCACCGGTGGTTCGCCGACTACAACGACAACCACCCCCATAGCGGGCTCGGCATGCGCTCTCCCAGGGAGTTCATTCGAGCTCATTCACCCACCGCCACGTGTCCGGTTTGATGGGGGCAACACCCTCCGTTCGAATTTCGGCTAAGGGTGGAAGCCGGTGTTTCCCGCTTAACTGATGACATCCAGGGCACCGAGGTCACTTTCAAGCGGCCGCATAAGCGGAAATTTCTTGTGGAGCGCGATCACCTGCCGCTGGTAGAGCTGCACGAGACGGCCGAGTGCGGCCTCAATCTCGGGGCCAACATAGCCGCAGAAGGATGCTGCCAGCGCTTCGATCACCTCCGGGCTGCCCCGCTTGTCGAACTTGGCATGGACGGCCGTGTACGGCGTGCGCCCGAACAGCAAATCATCAGCTTTCATGATGTGATGGCGCACCTCGTCGAGGAGCGTCTGCGCATAGAGGAACTCGCCCCGCTTCGCCCGGCGATAGGCCTCATGCGCCGCCGCGAGGCCCTTGCTGATCGAGTGCTCGATGTCCTCCACGGAGGTCGTGAACTCAAGGGCCTTGGATTGCGTCAACAACGCTGCGATGAGGCCCGAGGGATCGTGCAGAATTTTGATCGGAAGCGTGTACCAGGGCGAGGGCTTCAGCGCATCTGCAGTCAAATAGAAGACGTCGATCTTGCCGAAGGGCTGGAAATGCGAGACGCAATGCTGCGCGCCCGGCATGCACTCATTGAACAAGAAGCCGGGCCATTCCGTCGGAATCTCGCGGCGGCGCGCGACGAAGTCGGCATATTTCTCCGGCTTCACCACGACGCGCAGATCGATATCAGAATAAGCATCCGCGGTGCCCGCCGCGACCGATCCGCCCAGAAAGACCCCGACAATATCTGGATCGGAGGCAAAGCGCTCCAATGCGACCGCTAACAGCCTTCCCCGAGAAGCTATGAGAGACTGGGGGTCCATATCCCCGCATCCGCAAGTCGGTGATGCTGAAAATATCAGCACCGCACGCGAGCGGCAAAGCGACCGCTCCGGGCCGAGAAGCGGGAACTTCAAATCGAGGCATGTCCCGACCGCGCCGCTGTGGACAATATTCCTATAGTCGGTTAGACTGGCGCTTTCCCGGAGGCCTGCGCCCTGGGGGCCCACCCAGCCAAGGAATCCCCGCCATGTCCACTGTCGGCGCCGTGCCACGCGCGGCCGTCCAGCTCAGCCCCGCGCGCGCCGAGGCCAGCCGCCGCAACGGCGCCAAGTCGTGCGGCCCGAAAACTCCCGGAGGCAAGGCGCGCTCCGCGCAGAACGCCCTCAAGCACGGCTTGCGTGCCCAGAAGCACATGGTGCTGCCAAGCGAGAACGCCGCAGAGTTCGCCGAGCTCGAGGCGGCGCTGATGGAGGAATTGGCGCCCGAGGGCGCGCTCCAGTCCGCGCTCGCGCAACGTGTCGTGGCCGCCGTCTGGCGGCTATCCCGCGCCGAGCGGCTGGAGGCCGACCTGTTCGCCTTGAACCAGCTTGCGGGCTGGAGCCTCGGGCACGCCCTGATCCGCGATGGCAACGGCGCGCGCAGCTTCGACACCCTGCTGCGCTATCGCGGCGGCGCGCTCGCCGAGCTCTGGCGCGCGCTGCGCACCCTCAAGGCGCCCAGGCCGAGCGGGCGGCCGCCAATCCGGAGGTGAGCGAGCCCCACCTTCTCGTCGAGCCGCGCGAAATACCGATCGAACCCGAAGCCCGCGGCAATCCTGGCGACCTTGAGCCGGCGCCGGTCGCGAGCGAACCCGTGCCGCTCCCGGCCGCGATCGTGCCGGCGGTGCTGCCATGCAACCGGGCGGCGCGCACGCAGCTGCCAGACGAACCCGAGAGCCGCGCAGATCCTCGCGAATCGGGCCGGTCAGGCGGCCGAGCGGCGCCGGGGCGGGTCGATCGGAGGCCGGCCGAGCCGGCGCCGGCCCTGCCGATCGAGCTCGCGGGGAGAGGAAGCGCTTGCCTCCTGGCCGGGACGGCGCTCGTGCCGCCCGGCGGGCGCGGATCGAGTTAGAACTGGTCCTTGCGGTGGCGGATCTCGGCGAACACCTCGGCGTCGCTGGCGCTCTCCATGCCGAGCCTGGCGCGAATGGCCTTGTCGCCTGCGCGCAGGAAGGGGTTGGCGGCGCGCTCGGAGGCAAGCGTGCTCGGTATCGTCGGCTTGCCGGCGGCGCGCTGGCGCTCGACCTCGGCGGCGCGCCCCTGCAGCGCCTTGTTGTCCGGGTCGACCGAGAGCGCGAAGCGCGCATTCGCCTGGGTGTACTCGTGGCCGCAGTACACTCGCGTGTCGTCCGGCAGGGCCGCGAGCTTGGAGAGCGAATTCCACATCTGGGCATGCGCGCCCTCGATCACCCGGCCGCAGCCGAGCGAGAACAGGGTATCGGCGCAGAACAGCGCCTGGCTTTCTGGAAACCAGAAGCTGATGTGGCCGGAGGTGTGGCCGGGCGTCTCGAAGACCTGCGCGTCTGCCTCGCCGAGCTTGAAGTGATCGCCGTCCTCGAGCTTGACGTCGATGCCGGGGATTCTCGCCTCGTCCGCCTTGGCGCCCGCCACCCGGCAGCCGGTCGCTTCCTTGAGCTCGAGATTGCCGCCGGTGTGGTCGGCATGGTGGTGGGTTGTGAGGATCCAGTCGAGCTTCCAGCCCCTGGCGGCGAGCCGTTCCATCACCGGCTCGACCACCGGCGGGTCGACGATGGCGGTGACGCCGGCCCCCGGATCGTGCAGCAGATAGGCGTAGTTGTCGCTGAGCACCGGGATTTGTTCAATCTCGAGTTGTGCCATCGCCTCCATCCCACGTGTTTTGGGGGCCGCTCGGTTCACAAATCGGCGGCCATACCCTATGTCAAGTCGGCGACCGTACGCTACGTCAGTGACGAGCGTGCGCCCGTCGGGTCAGTCACGAGCGTGTGCCCGTGGCGGAACGATCACCGGCTGAAGCGGCCTGGACCATGCGCCCGGACATTATCGATCTGCAAGCCTTTTATGGATCACGCCAGGGTCAGCTGGTGCGCCGCCTGGTGGGGCGGCAGATCCGCCTCTTGTGGCCGGAGCTGCCAGGCGCCCGCGTGCTCGGGCTCGGCTATGCGGTGCCGTTCCTGGGCCTGCTGGCCGAGGCGTCGGAGCGGGTCTGCGCGATCATGCCGCCGGCGCAGGGCGTCGCGGCCTGGCCGCCGCAGCAGCCGAACCAGGTCGCCCTCGCGATGGAGGGCGAGCTGCCGCTGCCCGATCGCAGCATCGACCGCGTGCTGATGGTGCACGCCCTGGAATTGGCCGAGCAGGTCCGGCCCCTGTTGCGCGAGGTCTGGCGGGTGCTGGTGGACGGCGGCCAGGCGATGATCGTGGTGCCGAACCGGCGCGGCCTCTGGTGCCTCAGCGAGACGACCCCCTTCGGCCACGGCCAGCCGTTCAGCGTGTCGCAGCTCAAGGAGGCGCTGCGCAGCATGCTGTTCTCGCCCGGCCGCAGCGCAACCGCCCTCTACGTGCCGCCGTCGCGATCGCCGCTGCTGCTGCGCACGGCGGTCGCCTGGGAGCGGGTCGGCGGCCTGCGCTGGGCGCAGCCGTTTGCCGGCGTGCTCGCCATGACCGCGGCCAAGCAGATCTACGCCCTGCCCTCCGAGCCCGCCAAGAAACGCCGCCACAAGCCGGCCTATGCGCCGGCGCCGCAGACGGCCGCGGCGGCCGAGCGGGTGACGCCCGCCAGGCGTCAGAGCAGCGGCGGCGACGGTCGATGGAGCACGAACAGCGCCTGCTCGCTCAACAGGTTGTTGAGCCAGCCATTGCCGAGATAGCGCCGCCTTCCGCCGGCCGCGAGGCACGTGCGGCGCTCGATCGTGACGCCGAGCTCCGCGCACAAGAGCTCGAAATCGTCCAGCGTGCAGGGATGGATGTTGGGGGTCGCGTACCACGGCTCGGGCAGGCAGCGCGTCGTCGGCATGCGGCCGCGCGCCAAAAGGTCCCAGCGCGCCCGCCAGTAGGCGTAGTTGGTGAACGAGACGATGCCGTAGCGGCCGATGCGCAGCATCTCGCCCAAAACCTCCCGCGGCCGCCGCATGGCCTGGATGGTCTGGCTCAGGATCACGTAGTCGAAGGCGTTGTCGGGATAGATCGCGAGATCGGTGTCGGCGTCGCCCTGGACGACCGCGAGCCCCCGGCTGACGCAGTCGTGCACGCCCGCCTGGCTCAGCTCGATGCCGCGGGCGTCGACCTGCTTGGTCCTGGCGAGGAAGGCCAGCAGGGCGCCGTCGTCGCAGCCGACGTCGAGCACCCGCGTGTCCGGGTCGACCAGATCGGCGATCAGGCGCAGGTCCTGGCGCAGGCCGTTGACGCTCGCCATGACGGCTCGCCGCTCAGCGCAGGCCGTACTGCGTTGCGGCGCCCTCGAGAAAGCCCGCCAGCACGCGGTGGAACTCCGGCTCGTCGAGCAGGAAGGCATCGTGGCCGCGATCGGTTTGGATCTCGCAGAACGAGACGTTGGCGGCGACCGCGTTCAGCGCCCGCACCAGCTCGCGGCTCTCGGCGGTCGGGAACAGCCAGTCCGAGCTGAACGAGAGCACGCAAAAGCGCGCGCTGGCCTGGCGGAACGCGTTCGCGAGCACGCCGCCGTGGCTGCCCGCGAGATCGAAATAGTCCATCGCACGGGTGATGTAGAGGTAGGAGTTGGCATCGAACCGGTCGACGAAGCTGATGCCTTGATGGCGCAGATAGCTCTCGACCTGGAAGTCGGCATCGAAGCCGTAGGACAGGCGTGCGCGGTCCTGCAGCGAGCGGCCGAACTTGCGGTGCAGGGCGGCCTCGCTGAGATAGGTGATGTGCGCCGCCATGCGCGCCACGGACAGGCCGCGGGTCGGCCGCCGGCCGGTGTTCAGGTAGTTGCCGCCCTGCCAGTCGGGATCGGCCATGATCGCCTGGCGGCCGACCTCGTGGAAGGCGATGTTCTGCGCCGAATGGCGCGCCGAGGCCGCGATCGGCACGGCGCTGAACACCCGCTCGGGATAGCTCGACGCCCACTCCAGCACCTGCATCCCGCCCATCGAGCCGCCGATCACGCAGAACAGCCGCTCGATGCCGAGATGGTCGAGCAGCAGCGCCTGCAGCCGGACCATGTCGCCGATGGTGATCACCGGGAAGCTGAGCCCGAACGGCTCGCCGGTCGCGACGTTGCGATCGACCGGTCCGGTGGTGCCCATGCAGCCGCCCAGCACGTTGGCGCAGATCACGAAGTAGCGCTCGGTATCGAGGGGCAGGCCCGGCCCGATCGTGAGCTCCCACCAGCCGCTCTTGCCGGTCACCGGGTGGCTGCCGGCGGCGAACTGATCGCCGGTGAGCGCGTGGCAGACCAGGATGGCGTTGGAGCGCTTGGCGTCGAGGCGGCCGTAGGTCTGGTAGGCGACGTTGACCGGACCCAGCTCGGCGCCGCAATCGAGCTTGAGCGGCGCCGCTGTCCGCGAGCCTGGCGCGGTGGCCGGGCAGGCGGGCGGTATCCAGATCGACGACCGAGAAGATTTTTGGCTCGGGCATTTAGACGAGCGTGACCGTGTGACGGGCGATTCCGAAGTGAGTTAGTTGGCCGGGGACCCTGCAAAAGTCAATGCCGACTTTACTTCCCTGCCGGCGGGAGACTAGTGTGCGCGGACTTCGGCGCGCAATCCCGGGCTTCAATGGAATCGGTTGAGCCTCCCCTGGAGGACCTGCGAAAGGAAATCGATCGGATCGATCGCACGATCGTCGGTCTGCTGATCGAGCGTACCGACGTGGTGCGCTCGATCGGCGAGATCAAAGGCGATCGCGTCGATGGCCGCCTCGCCATGCGACCGGCGCGCGAGGCCGTGATCCTGCGCCGCCTGGTGGCGCAGGCGGGCGATCGCTTCCCGCAGCGGGTGCTGGTGCGGATGTGGCGCGAGCTGCTCGCCGCCACCACCCGGCAGCAGACGCCGGTGGCACTCGCGGTCTACGCCCCGGAGGACAATCCCTCGATCTGGGACCTCGCGCGCGATCATTTCGGCTCGACCACGCCGGTCACCCGCTCCGAGAGCGCCGGCCAGGCGATCCGCGCGGTGAGCGACGGGTCGGCCGCCATCGCCGTGCTGCCCCTGCCGCACGACGACGACGGCTGGTGGCTGGCGCTGATGTCGGATCAGCCGGACCGCCTGCGCGTGTTCGGCCGCCTGCCGTTCGTGGCCGGCCGGCCGGCCAACGGCGACGGGCCGTGGGCGCTGGCGCTCGGCCGGCTCGAGCCCGAGCCCTCGGGCGACGACCTCGGGCTGCTGGCGATCGAGGCCGATTCCGGCATCTCGCGGGCCCGGCTGCGCGCACTGATGGAGGCGGCAGGCCTCGCGCCGGAATGGCAGATCACCTGGCGCCCCGCCGATCCCGGCCAGGCGGTGCATCTGGTCGAGGTCGGCAGCCTGGTGCGCGATGGCGACGATCGCCTCGCAGCACTCCAGGGCGCTGCCCCGGGTGAGGTCTTGCGGATCGTGGCGGTCGGCGGCTACCCTCGCCCCCTGCCGTCGGACCAGGCAGCGCCCCCGGCACCTCTCTGACGGCGGCTGACCGACCCCGCCCTACCCGTTGCTGCGACTGAACGAGAACCCATGGCACCGCTGCGGCCGCGCCCCGGCATTCTGGAGATCGAGCCCTACGTCGGCGGCAAGGCCGAGGTCGAGGGCATGGCGAACGTCATCAAGCTCTCGGCCAACGAGGCGGCGCTCGGGCCGAGCCCCAGGGCGATCGCGGCCCTGCGCGCGGCGGTCCCGGTCGTGCACCGTTACCCGGACGGCGGTGCCAGGGCGCTGCGCCAGGCGATCGGCGCCCGCTTCGACCTCGATCCCGAGCGCATGGTCTGCGGCGCCGGCTCCGACGAGCTGATCCAGCTGCTGATGCGCGCCTATGCCGGGCCCGGCGACGAGGTGCTCTACAGCGCGCACGGCTTCCTGATGTACCGGCTCTGCGCGCTCGCGATCGGGGCGACCCCGGTCGCAGCACCCGAGCGCGACCTCAGGGCCGACGTCGACGCCATGCTGGCGCGCGTCACCAGCCGGACGCGCGCGGTCTTCGTCGCCAATCCCAACAACCCGACCGGCAGCTATCTGACGGGCGAGGAGCTTTTGCGCCTGCATGCCGGCCTGCCCGACGACGTGCTGCTGGTGATCGATGCCGCTTATGCCGAGTACATCGGCTGCGACGACTACACGAGCGGTCAGGAGCTGGTGGAGCGCGCCGGCAACGTCGTCATGACCCGCACCTTCTCCAAGCTGTTCGGGCTCGCCGCGCTGCGCCTGGGCTGGCTGTATGCGCCGCCGGACGTGATCGACGTGCTGCACCGGGTGCGCGGGCCGTTCAATGTCAGCGCGCTCGCCCAGACCGCCGGCATCGCAG
This sequence comes from uncultured Alphaproteobacteria bacterium, assembly GCA_963753315.1. Classification (GTDB taxonomy): domain Bacteria; phylum Pseudomonadota; class Alphaproteobacteria; order Geminicoccales; family Geminicoccaceae; genus DASUGG01. The sequence continues at coordinate 4,164 of CAVWCI010000052.1, read as the reverse complement.
CGCTCGAGGACCAGGAGCATCAGGAGCGCGAGCGCGCCAACAACGATCGCTGGCGACCGTGGCTCGCGGAGCAGCTGTCGGGCCTCGGCCTTCGCGTGCATCCGAGCGTCGCCAATTTCGTCCTGGTCGGCTTTGCGGAGGCGGACGGCAGGTCGGCGCCGGCCGCGAGCGCCTGGCTCGAGCGCCAGGGCATCCTGGCGCGGCCGATGGCCGCCTACGGCCTGCCGCAGTGCCTGCGCATCTCGGTCGGGCGCGAGGCCGAGAACCAGGCGGTGGTCGCAGCGCCTGCGGGAGTTCGTGGCGTGAGCGCGGCGGACGCGGCGCCGCGCTTCGAGCGGGTAGCCCTGATCGGCATCGGCCTGATCAACGGCTCGCTCGCGCTCAACCTTCGCCGAGCACCGCCTGGCCGGCGAGATCGTCGCCTGCGCGCGGCGCGAGAAGACGCTTGCGCGCGCCAAGGAGCTGCGCCTTGCGGATCGGACCACGACCGACCCTGCGGCCGCGGTCGCGGGCGCCGACCTGGTCGTGGTCGGCACGCCGCCGGGCTCCGTCGGCGCGGTCGCCGAGGCGATGGCGCCCGGCCTCGAGCCGGATGCGATCGTCACCGACGTCAGCTCGATCAAGGCCGATGTCGTCCACGCGCTGCGCCGGCATGTGCCGCAGCCCGCCCGCGTGGTCGGCGGCCATCCGGTCGCCGGCACCGAGCACTCCGGCCCCGATGCCGCGTTCGCCGAGCTGTTCCGCGGCCGCCACTGCATCCTGACGCCGCTCGAGGACACCGATCCGGACGCGATCGCCAAGGTCGCAGCGCTCTGGCGCGCCGTCGGCATGCTGGTCGAGACCATGACGCCGGAGCATCACGACCGGGTCCTCGCGATCACCTCGCATCTGCCGCACCTGATCGCGTATACCATCGTCGGCACGGTCGCGGATCTCGAGGAGCACCTGCAATCGGAGGTGCTGCGCTACGCCGCGGGCGGCTTCACCGACTTCACGCGGATCGCGGGCTCGGACCCCGTGATGTGGCGCGACGTGTTCCTGAACAACCGCGAGGCCGTGCTCGAGATGCTCGGCCGCTTCACCGAGGACCTGACGGCCTTGCAGCGCGCGATCCGCTGGGGCGAGGGCGACAAGCTGCAGGATCTGTTCACCCGCACGCGCGCGATCCGGCGCGGCGTCATCGCCGAGGGCCAGGCCTACGACCGCCGCGTGCTGACCACCCGCGAGCCGGGCGCAGCAGGCGAGGAAGCGGATGAAGGCGGAGATTCGTAGCTACTTCGCGACGCCGGTGATCCTCGCCACGCTGCCGGATGCGCAGGCGGTCAATGCCGAGCTGAAGCGCGTCATCCTCGAGCGCGAGCGCAAGGACGAGGGCGTCAAGCACAGCAATCTCGGCGGCTGGCAGTCGAGCTGGGATCTCGAGAGCTGGGGCGGGCCGGGCGTCCAGGGCGTGCTCGAGGCAGCCCGCCAGCTCGCCACCCGGGTGACCTCGGATCGCGCCGGCAAGCCCGTGCGCATCGCCTGGAAGACCAATGCCTGGGCCAACATCAACCGGCATGGCCACGGCAACGAGTTCCACACCCACCCCGGTGCCTACTGGTCCGGCACCTACTACGTCGACGACGGCGGCATCGGCGACGACCACGATCTCGGCGGCGCGTTCGAGATCCAGGACCCCCGCGGCGTGGCGCCGGCGATGTACGCGCCGCTCCTGGGCTTCGCCATGCCGGGCGGCCAGTCGGCCGGCGCCAGCGAGCTGATCTTCCCCGAGAGCGGCCAGTTCGTGCTGTTCCCCTCCTGGCTCGCCCACGCCGTGCGGCCCTACGAGGGTGGCCGTGAGCGGATCTCGATTGCCTTCAACTTCAGCCTCTGAGCCGCACGTCGCGGCGCCTCGCGACCCGCTGGTCTGGATCTTCGCCTACGGCTCGCTGATGTGGCGGCCTGGCTTCGATCACGACCTGGTGCTCGACGCTCGGCTGCGCGGCTACCACCGCGCCTTATGCGTCTATTCCTGGGTGCACCGCGGCACGCAGGAGCGCCCCGGGCTGGTCCTCGGTCTCGACCGCGGCGGCTCGTGCCGCGGACGCGCGCTGGGCATTGCGCGCGAGCGCGAGGCCGAGATCCTCGCCTATCTCGACGAGCGCGAGCTGGTGACCGACGTCTACCGGCGCACGCGCCTGCCGGTCGTGACCGCGCGGGGGCGCGTCCTGGCCTGGTGCTACGTCGTCCGCCAGGACCACGTGCAATATGCCGGCAAGCTCGCAGACGATCGCTTGCTGGAGCTGGTGCAGAACGGAACGGGCCGCTCGGGCCGCTGCTGCGACTACGTGGTCAGCACCGTGGCGCACCTGGAGCAGATGGGCATCGCCGATGGCCCCCTGCACGCGCTGGCCAGGCGGCTGATCATCCAGGCCTAGCGCCGGCCTCCTCGATCAGCCGGTCGGCAGCACCCTCGAGCCGCCGCCTCAGCTCGGCCATGAACGCCTTGCGGTCGAGGCCCGGCTCGATCGGCTCCAGGAACTGCACGACGATCCGACCGGGCCGCTTGAGGAAGCTGCGCCGGCTCCAGAACAGGCCGGAGTTGTGGGCAACCGGCACGACCGGCCGACCGAGTTCCAGGTAGAGCGCGGCCACGCCGGGATGATAGGGCACATGCCGGCCCGGCGGGATGCGATGTCCTTCGGGGAAGATGATCACGGAGGCGCCGCGCTCGAGCGCGGCCCGCGCGCCGCCGATCAGCGAGCGCAGCGCGCGCATGCGGCCGGCCCGGTTGATGCCGATCATGCCCGAGCGGCGCAGGCACCAGCCGAACAATGGGATCTGCATGAGCTCGCGCTTGAGCGCGATCGCCGCCTTCGGCAGCAGCAGGTGGATCACCACGGTCTCCCACGCCGACTGATGCTTGAACGCATAGATCGCGGGACCTTGCGGCATGTTCGGGAGGCCGCGGACCTCGTAGTCGAGCCCGACCAGATGGCGCAGCAGGAACTGCAGGCCGCCCATCCAGACCCTGCTGACGGCGAGGATCGCCCCCGGCGGCAGCAACAGGCAGAGTGCGGCGACCAGCACCGACACCGAGCGTCCAGATGCTGGCGGCCACGTTGAAGGCGGCCGAGCGCGCGACCACCAACGGGCCGGGCGGGGCGGCACGCTGGGCCAGGGTTCGTGAGGACATGGCGGCTGGAGATATGCCGGCCCACCGGAAAGGCAAGCTCACCCGCCGTCTTGCAGCTGCCGGTACGCCGTGGCCCGGACGACCGCCACGGCCAGCAGCAGGCTGGTCGCCGCCATGCCGGCGAGCAGGGCCCAGTCGAGCGGCCGCAGGCCCGGCTCGACCGCGTCCGCGATCGCGCTGCTGTAAAGCAGTGCTGCGACCGTCAGGAGCGCCAGGCCGAAGCCGCCGGCACCGCCGAGCAGGGCAGAGGCCAGCGCGTAGCGCTCGAGCTGGGCGGCCTGATAGGCGGGGGATGCGCCCATGCAGCGCAGCAGCTCGACGGCCTCGCGGCAGAGCCGCAGGCTGAGCCTCGTGACCGCGGCGATTGCGAGCAAGGCAGCCGGCAGTGCCACGGCGAGGAGCCCGCCGCTCCAGGCGCGCACCAGGGCCGCGAATTGACCCGCGCGATCGGGCGGGCCCGGGTCGGGCACCAGCGTCGCGCCCGGGACCACCTCGCCCAGCGCATCCTGGAGCGCCGCCAGGTCCGGCTGGGCAGTCGGATCGAGCCGGACGTCGATCAGGGCCGGCCACGGCAGCTCGCCGGCCCTGGTCTCGCCGAGCCACGGCGTCATCAGCGCGCCGAGCTCGTCGTTGCTGAGCGGCGTCGCGGCGATCACCGCGCGGTCCCGGTACAGGACGTCGAGCGCCGCGCCGACATCGGCATCGTCGGCCAGCGGCAGCGTGACCGTCGCCAGCTGCGCGCGCTCGTCCAGGGAGAGCAGCGCCTGGTCGGCCATGATGACGACCGCGAGCAACACCACGACGGCATAGACCAGCCCGCCGGTGAGCCATGGCAGGACCTGGCCCGGTGCGGTCTGGGCCAAGGGCAGATCGAGGCGACCCTGCAGCATCGGCGCCCCCGGATCAGCCGGCCGCCGCAACGGGTGCGGGCATCGCCGCAGGACGCGTCATGCGGCCGCGGCTCATGCGCAGGATCGGGTGGCGATGGC
>CAVWCI010000051.1:0-151138 GCA_963753315.1 uncultured Alphaproteobacteria bacterium | reverse complement strand
CAACCGTCGATCATGAAGTCCGTGGCATGGCACGGCGTTTGCTGTATTTTCGCGGCGAACCTCGAGGACCATGGGGCGATGGGAGACAGCCACAGGCCGATTTGCTGGGATGCCTACGATCCCGCCGGCTATTTTTGTGAGATGCTCGGGCCGCGTGCCGAGCCGATCGCCGCGGCCGAGCTGATCCGTGATCGCATCGCGAGCATGAGCCTGGACCAGCTGCACGAGCGCGCCCAGGCGGCCGAGCGCGAGCTGTTCAACCTCGGCATCACCTTCACGGTCTACTCGGCGCGCGACGTGATCGACCGCATCCTGCCGTTCGACCTGATCCCGCGCGTGCTCTCGGCCGACGACTGGGCGACGATCGAGCCGGGCGTCAAGCAGCGCGTGCGGGCGATCAACCTGTTCCTTGCGGATGTCTATCACGACCAGAAGATCCTCAGGGACGGCGTGGTGCCGCGCGACCTGGTGCTCGGCAACGCCAACTACCGCAGCCAGATGGTCGGCATGGACCTGCCGCACGACACCTACGCGCACATCTGCGGCATCGACATCGTGCGCGACCAGTCCGGCCAGTTCCGCGTGCTCGAGGACAACGGCCGCACGCCGTCGGGCGTGTCCTACGTGATCGAGAACCGCTTCCTGATGATGCGCACCTTCGCGGACCTGATCGGCGGCCTGCGCATCCGCCGCATCGATCAGTACGGCCCGAATCTGAATACGGCGCTGACCGAGATCGCGCCGCGCGGCATCCGCGAGCCGCACATCGTCCTGCTGTCGCCCGGCGTGTTCAACGCGGCCTATTTCGAGCACGTGTTCCTGGCGCGCGAGCTCGGCGTGCCGCTGGTCGAGGGCCGCGACCTGCTGGTCGAGGACGACCGCGTCTTCATGAAGACGACCACCGGCCTCGAGCGCGTCGACGTGATCTACCGGCGCATCGACGACGACTTCCTCGACCCGGAGGTATTCCGGCCCGAGAGCCTGCTCGGCGTGCCGGGGCTGATGCGTGCCTATCGCGCCGGCAACCTGTCGCTCGCCAACGCGGTCGGCACGGGCGTCGCCGACGACAAGGCGGTCTACGCCTACATGCCGCGGATCATCCGCTACTACCTGGACGAGGATCCGATCATCGCCAATGTCGAGACCCACATCTGCCGCGAGCCGGGCGGCCTGCAGTACACGCTCGATCACCTCGCCGAGCTGGTGATCAAGCCGGTCGGCGAGTTGGGCGGCTACGGCATCACGGTCGGCCCGCGCGCGACCAAGGCCGAGCTCGCGGCATGCCGCAGGCGGCTGCTGGCGCAGCCGGAGAACTTCATCAGCCAGCCGATGATCGGGCTTTCCGTCTCGCCGACTTTGGTCAAGGGCGGCATCGAGCCGCGCCACGTCGACCTTAGGCCGTTCGCGATCACCGGGGTCGACACCTGGGTGCTGCCGGGCGGCCTCACCCGGGTCGCGCTGCGCAAGAACTCGCTGATCGTCAACTCCTCCCAAGGCGGAGGCTCGAAGGATACCTGGGTCCTTGCTTGAGCTGCTGGCCCGCTTCGCCGAGAACAGCTTCTGGATGGCGCGCTACATGGAGCGCGCCGAGAACCTCGCGCGCACGATCGACGTCAACGAGACCTTCGCCCAGAACAGCGAGGGCGTGAACGAGTGGCTGCCGATCGTCCAGCTCTATGCCGATGCCGACCGCTTCTTCGCGGCTCACAGCGAGGCGACCGCGGATGCGGTGCTGCATTTCTACATGCTCGACCGCGAGAACCCGAACTCGCTGGTGTCGACCGTCTACATGGCGCGCGAGAACGCCCGCTCGCTGCGCCACCTGATCAGCACCGAGACCTGGTCGCACCTGAACGTCTTCTACAATCGCCTGCTGAAGCTGCAGCCGCGCGACCTGGCGCTCTCGCGGCTGTCGCAGCTGTGCCAGACCGTCAAGGAGGACTGCCAGCTGCACACCGGCATCATCGAGGGTACCGGCTATCGCGACCAGGCCTGGTACATCTATCAGATCGGCAAGTATCTCGAGCGCATGGACCAGACCACGCGGCTGCTCGACATCAACTACCATCGGCTGCTGCCGTCGCTGCAGCAGGTCGGGACCGAGATCGACGCCAGCCGCTGGAACGCGGTGCTGCGCTCGGTCGCCGCCTATCACGCCTTCCGGCGCGTTCACCCGCGCGGCATGAGCCCGACCACCGTGGCCGATTTCCTGCTGTTCGACCGCGGCTTTCAGCGCTCGATCGCGGTCTGCATCGAAACGGTTGACGAAATGTTCACGCGGCTTTCATCATTGATGACCCTGAGCAACGTCGCCCCGGCGCAGCAGACCCTGGCGACGTTGCGCACCATCGGCAAGGAGACGAGCATCGAGCAGGTCATCGTGGCCGGGTTGCACGAGTTCCTGGATCACCTTCAGCAGCTCACCATCGCCTTGAGCGACGAGCTCGGAAATGCCCTGTTCGGCCATCGCTACGAGCGTGCCACAGCTTCTCAGCATCAATCATGAGACCGTCTATCGCTATCGGCGAGCGGTCACCTTCAACGAGCATCGCGCCATCTTCCGGCCGCGCGACAGCCACGACCTGCGGGTGATCGACGCCAGGCTGACGCTCAGCCCGCCCGGCCATGTCCGCTGGATCCACGACGCCTTCTCGAACTCGATCGCGCTCATCACCTTCGAGCGGGCGGCCGAGGAGCTGCGCTTTGCGAGCCAGATCGAGATCGAGCACTACGGCCTGCACGAGCCGGCCTTCCCGATCCGCTCCTATGCCGCGACCTACCCGTTCCGCTACGACAACGACCAGGTGGTCGACCTGCTGCCGACCCTGCAGTGCCACTACCCCGATCCGGAAGGTGCCGTGAGCGCCTGGGTGCGCCAGTTCGTCGATCCCGGCGGCGTCGACACCCAGGAGCTGCTGGTCCGGATCACGCGTGCCATCAAGGCGCAGTTCGCCTACCAGCCGCGCGCGATCCACGGCACCCAGGCGCCGACCGAGACGCTGGCGCTCGGCAGCGGCACCTGCCGCGACTTCGCCCTGCTCATGATCGAGGCGGTGCGCTCGCTCGGCATGGCGGCGCGCTTCGTGACCGGCTATCTGTACGATCCTTCGATGGACGAGGCGGGGCGCGACGCCGACGCCCCCAACGGCCTGGTCGGCTCAGGCGCGACCCACGCCTGGGTCCAGGTCTATCTACCGGGCGCCGGCTGGGTCGAGTTCGACCCGACCAATGGCCTGGTCGGCGGCGCCCATCTGATCCGGGTCGCGGTCGCGCGCGATCCACGCCAGGCGATGCCGCTCTCCGGCTCCTACCACGGTTACGCCAGCGACTTCATCGAGATGCTGGTCGACGTCCGGGTGACCGCCGGCACGCGACCCTGAGCCCGCTTTGCAGCGGACCGCCATTTGCCCTAGACTTGGCGCATGGCTACACGTGCCGACGAGCTGCGCATGACGCTCGCCGAGTTCCTGCGCTGGGACGACGGCACCGATGCGCGCTACGAGCTGGTCGACGGCCGCATCGTCTCGATGGCGCCGCCAAACGATGCGCACGGCACGATCGTCATGAACATCGGCGCTGCGATCGGGAGCCAGCTCCGGCCGCCGTGCCGCGTCGCGGCGGAGGCGGGCATCCTCCGGCCGAACCGTGACGACAGCTACTACGTCGCCGACCTCGGGGTCACCTGCGGGCCGGCCGCCGATACGCGCCAGCACCTGCCGGAGCCTGTCGTGATCGTCGAGGTGCTCTCACCCTCGACCGAGGATCACGACCGCGGCCGCAAGGTTCCCGACTACCGGGAGATCCCGTCGCTGCAGGAGATCCTGGTGGTTGCCAGTCAGGAACGCCGGGTCGAGCTGTGGCGCCGCGAAGGCGATCACTGGCGGGTCGAGGACCTGATCGGCGAGGCGACGGTCCGGCTGGAGAGCTGCGACGCGTCGATACCGCTCAGGGCGATCTACGCCCATGTCGACCTCGGCGGGAGCGAGCAGCAGGCATCCTGAGCCACAAAGCCCCTGTCGGCTCGCCGCCGCCGGAGACAGATGAGGCGCGTTTGCCGCGCCTCTCCGCGCGTCAGGTCCCCTCGCGGCTCTGCGAGGCGTCCACCACCGCTTCCGGCTCGCCGCCGGTGCAGGCCGTGTCCGCGGTGCGGCCGATCAGATCGGCATTGCGACCGCCGTAGCAGCCCTCGCCGTTCGCGATCAGGTAGGACGCGGCGAAGGCGTTGCCCTCGCAGGCGAAATTGAGCCAGGCGCCGTGCAGGCCGGAGCCCCTGATGGTGACGCCTTCGAAGCGCGTCTGCCGGGCGCAGGTGTCGGCGCGGTCGCGCTCGGCGCGATCGAGATAGACGCCGTTGCGGCCATTGCCGTTGAAGGTGCCGTGCGCGAAGCTGTTGGCGCGGGCGTGGCGCAGGAACAGGCCGTGGTCGCGATTGCCGCTGGCCTCGAAGCGCTCGATCCGGTTGCCCGAGAAGTCGAGGTCGAACGAGAAGCCCGAATAGTCGTTGTCGTTGGCGCGGACATTGCGGAAGGTGCTCTCGTAGGTCCAGTAGCCGGCGAGGCCGTCGAAGTGGGAGCGCTCCGCCAGCAGGCCGTCGACCAGCAGGCGCCGCGCGCTCACCACCACCACCCCGCCGGAGCGCGCGCCGGTCACCTCGGCATTGATCACCGCGCAGTCGTCGCAGCCGTTCACGGTGATGCCGTTGACCCGCTGCTGGCGGTAGGGATTGCTGTTGCGCGCGGCATCGCACGGTCCGCCCCAGCATTCGTACGCCTGGTGCGCGCGGTTGCCGTCGACCCGCACGTTCAGCACGCGCACGCCCCGGGAGTGACGCTGCGGCGGCGCATGCAGGTCGCCCACCACGATGCCCGGTCGCAGGGCATGGTCCGCGACGCGGATGAGCGAGCCGCCGAAATCGACCGTCAGCCCGTCGACCGACGGGTTGACCGGCTCGCGGCACTCGTAGACCGCCGGCGCCAGCAGCACATGCTCGTTCGGCTGCCGCGTGTCGATGTGGTGGCGCAGCGCCGCGCACGATTCGAAATGCAGCGCCTCCTGGGCATCGGCAGGCGCAGCGGCGAGCGTGCCCAGGATGATCGCCACAGGCATCGCCAGGAAGGTTCGGCTCATAGGGGCGCTCCGTGTTTCGCGTTGTGCGTTGCCGCTCCCGCCGCGCGACCACCACGACGGCGCAAGCGCACGGCATGTCGAGGGAAAGCTAGGAAGACGGTCGGCAGACGGGCTGTGATCGGCATCACAGTTCACGACAAGTTCACTCGCCGTGGCCGAAATGACACACGTCGACGACGGCGACTTGTTCTCGGTTTGCATTGGGCATAACTGCACGCGACTACCGATCCGGGTTATCCCGATCGGCACTTAATTCGCATTCGGTTAAGGACGCGTTAAAATTGGCTAAGAAGGATGCCAGGCATGCGTTCGCGCGCCATCGTCCCGGCCGCCCATCGCGCCGGACGTTACGCGCCCAGGTTGATGCTCGCGGAGGAAGCCGGCCTTGCGCCGGCGAGGCTCACGTCACGATCAGCGCGACGCCGGTCTTCGGGTCGAAGCGGCGGCGCAGGTGGGTCGGCGTCTCGGTGATCACCACCTCGAGCGTCGGCCAGACGGTCGCCTCCAGGAGGTGGCCGCCGTGCGCGCTGCCATCGCTCTGGCCCACCACCACGTGCGCGTGCAGCTTGAGGTCGTCGCCCTCGCCGACGATGTCGCCGATCAGCGAGAGCACCTCTACCTGCCGCTCGATCGGGATCGGCTGGTAGTCGCGCTGGTCGCGATCGAAATAGCCGAGCACCACGCGCTCGAACGCGCCGATCGCGGTGACCTGGCTTGCGGTCAGCGACTGGCCGCGGGCAAAGGCGGTAAGCGTCGACATCGCCTCCTCGCCGGGCTCGAGGATCACGACGAACGTGGTCGGTTGATCGTTGACCTGCCTGAAATGCATCGCTCCCTCCCGTTTGACTTGCGAACCGACCCTCCCCGCCTCGAGGCCGATCTCCTATTCCCAGTAGGCGCGGGCACCGTAGTAGTCGTGCACGCTCCGCCCCCAGGTCGGGTCGGCCCAGTCGGGCATCTCGCTGGCGCCATAGCTCGGTGCGCTTTCGAGCAGGTCGCGACCGAGATCGACGACATAGCCGCCCTGCGCCGGATCGTAGGTCAGCACGCTCCAGGGCAGCGGGTGATAGCGATCGCCGATCCCGAGGAAGCCCCCGAACGACATGACGGCGTAGATCACCCGCCCGGAATACTTGTCGATCATCAGCCCGTAGATCGATCCCAGCTTCTCCCCCTGGCGGTCGTAGACGGCGGTCCCTTCGACCTTGTCCGCAGAAATCAGATCCACGGTCTCATCCGTCGCTACGGCATCCGTGTACTGCGTTGCCATCGTCGTCCCCTTCTGGCCCGGCGCCGGAACCTGCGGCGGCCGCATGCCGGCACCTTCCAGCGACAACGAGCCATGGAGATACGTGGTTCCGGCCGGCGTTTTCCTTACGGATGCGCCTTCTACAAATAATCACCATTGCAGGATCGGAGAAGGTGCTGTTTTCGCGGATGACGGAACGAATTTATTGTTCCGTTGTTCTTGCAGCGCTTCAGGGCGCCGCCGAGATCGTCACCTTGGCCCGGGCGACCGCCCTGCTTCCGCCATCCTGTCGGCGAACAGCCTCCAGGTGCCGCGTCCCGTCTGCTTGGCGGCGTACAGGGCGCGATCGGCATGGACCATGAGCTCGCTTGAGGCTGCCCGGATCGTCGGGGAACACCGTCATGCCGAGGCTCGCGCTCGGCTCGATCTCGATGCCGCCGATCCGCAGACGCTCGCTCAGGCGCTCCACGATACGCCGTCCCAGCGCCGCAAAGCCGTCGGGCGCCTCCCTGCTGACGGCGATCACGGCGAACTCGTCGCCGCCCAGGCGGGCGACCAAATCCTCGGTGCGGACGCACTCGAACAGGCGCCTGCCAACCTCGACCAGCAGCCGGTCGCCGCTCGCATGGCCGAAGGTGTCGTTCACCTCCTTGAAGCGATCGAGGTCGACCAGGATCACGGCAATGCGACAGGGCTCCCGCTCCGCCCGCGCCAGCGCCCGCTCGAGCTCGCGATAGAACATCGCCCGGTTCGGCAGATTGGTGAGGGGATCGTGCATGGCCATGTGCTCGATGGCCTCCTCGAGATGCTTGCGCTCTGTGATGTCGCGCCGGACATCCACCGTGCCGCCGTCCGCGGTCGGGCGGGCGATCGCCTGCAGCCAGCGGCCGTCGGCGAGCTGCACCTCGGTGGCGCTGCCGGCGCGATGCGCCGCGAGCTGGTCGGCGATCCACGCCTCGGCCTGGGCCGGCTCGACGCCCGGATAGAGGCCGCGGCGCACGCCCTCCCGGACCAGATCCTCGTAGCGCACGCCCGGCACCAGCAGATCGGCGATCCGGGACAGAAACTCCGGGTAGCGTGCGTTGCAGAGAACCAGCCGATCCTGGGCGTCGTAGAGCGCGAAGGCATCGGCCATGCTCTCGAGCGCATCGTCGAGCTGGCGACGCGCCCGCGCGCGCTCGCCGACGACCACGGCGACCACCAATGGCGACAGGGCGACGAGAAGCACGAACAGCTGCAGCGAGTGGATCTCCTCGGGCGTATTGGCCATGAAAAGCGCCGGCCATGTGTCGTAGGCCGCCGACATGACGGCGACGAGGTCGATCGTCACGGCCGCTGCCGCGGTAGGAAAGATGCCGAAGCGGAGCGACGTCCACAGCAAGATCGGCGCGAACAGCGTCGGCGAGCCGTACCAGTAGCCGCCGGTGATCAGGCCGAAGACGACGAACAGCAGGACGAAGGCCGTCGCCAGTTCGGCCGCCTTGGCGAGAAGCGCTCTGTCCGGCCGGCCGAACAGCAACCGTTTCAAGGGTTTGGGATCGAAGGACGCGATCAGGGGAAGAAACAGGAGCATGCCGACCGCATCGCGGCTCCACCGGGCCCACCACAGGTCGGCAAACGGCATGCCGAAGAACTCGCCGAGCAGCATCGCGGCGGCGGTGGCGCTGACCGCGGGCGCAACCATGCACGCCACCGCCAGGACGAACAGGCTGCGCAGGTCGTTCAGCGTGAAGCTCGGGCTGAAGCGCGCAATCAAATGGTAGCCGCACAGCACCTCGAGAATGTTGACGGCGGCGCGCGTGATCGCGAAGAACGGCGGGTCGCTGTAGCCGAGATTGGCGGCGACGGATGCGAGCATGCAAGCCGCCAGGCTGACGGGATAGTCGCGCGGCGGCATCCGTAGAAGAAGGCCAAGCAAGAGAGCGTTCGCTGGCCAGAAGACCGCCATCGGGCCAGCTCCCCGGGTGAACGCGACGCTCAGCGCGGCGGCGGCCACGTAGGCGAGGGCGCATCCGACCGCACGCGCGCTGATGCCCCATGAGGGGACCTGGTGCCACATCTTCCCGCGCCTTCCGATTCAAGAACCGAGCGGCAAACCGGATGACTCTACTGGAGGTTTCACTATTACTCCGGATAGGGCTCATCACAAGTAGAGAAAAGCAACGCCACGGTTGCCGCAGCCTGACGGACACATGAATGGCGCGGGAAGGCTTGCAGCCACGCCGATGCGCGCTTTACTCGTGCGATGTCCGCGAATGGTCTCGGCGCGGCAACCCTCGCAAAAGCAGCTGAGCTACTGCTACGCTTCCGGCACGCCTGACCATGGGTTGAGATTTTTCGATAAAACAATGGGAAATAGTGCTTGAAGTCGATCGCGATCACATCCTGGCGGCCGGCGGGCGTGCCGCCCCGATCAGTCGTAGCTGACCAGTGCGGCTGCTACCTTTCGATCGTAGCCCTCGCTGCTGCGCAGCAACTGCCGGGCATAAGGGTCGGCAAGCGCGCCGCTGGCGAGCGCCGAGGTCGCGACCTGCTCGACGATGCGGCCGGCATTCATGATCGCGACGTTGGCGCACATGTGCGCGATGACGGCGAGATTGTGGCTGACGAACAGGTAGGTGAGGCCGCGCTGCTGGCGCAGCGTGGTGAGCAGGTTCAGGATCTCGGCCTGGACCGAGACGTCGAGCGAGGAGGTCGGCTCGTCGAGCAGCAGGATCTTCGGCTCGAGCATGAGCGCGCGCGCGATCGCGATCCGCTGGCGCTGGCCGCCCGAGAGCTGGTGCGGGTAGCGGTAGCGAAAGCCCGGGCCCAGCCCGACGGCGCGCAGCGCCTGCTCGACCCGGCGGCCGGCGTCGCGCAGGCCGTGAATCGCGAGCGGCTCGGCAAGCGTCCGGTCCACGGTATGGCGCGGGTGCAGGGAGCCGTACGGGTCCTGAAAGATCATCTGGACCTTGCGACAGAATGTCGGGGCTGCGCCGTGCGCCGAGCGCCTCGCCGTCGACCGTGATCCGACCCCGCCAGTCGGTGATCAGCCCGGCGATCGCCTTGAGCACGGTGGTCTTGCCGGAGCCGGATTCGCCGACCAGGCCGAACGCCTCGCCCGCGGCCACGCCGAACGATGCGGCGCGCACGGCATGAAACTCGCCGAAGCGGACGTCGAGGGATTCGATCTCGATCATACGGCCTGCCGGCGGTGACCTTCGCGACACACGATCATGCCGCCGCGAGCGCGTCAATCCCGCCACGCCTGCCTCAGAGCGGCACTACGGAATTCACTTCGGCTGATTGGTGGGTTATGCCAGAGCCGGGCCTGCCAAGTGAAGCCGGTGTCATCGGCCGCTGCGCGGCACCGTCCGGAGGTGCGATACTCGGAAGCGATGGTGGGCTCGGGCAACCGGGGAGGAGGGGCAATGCGGGCGCTCGTCATCGGTGGCGGCATCGGCGGCCTCAGCGCGGCGCTCTGCCTGCACCAGCAGGGCATCGAGGTCGAGGTTTTCGAGCAGGCAGACGGGATTCGGGAGCTCGGCGTGGGCATCAACCTCCTGCCGCATGCGGTCAAGGAACTATCCGAGCTGGGTCTGCTGGAACGCCTGGACATGACCGGCGTCAGAACCAAGGAGCTGATCTACTGCAACCGGTTCGGCCAGCGCATCTGGACCGAGCCCCGTGGCCTGGACGCGGGCTATGCCTGGCCACAGTTCTCGATCCATCGCGGCCAGCTGCAGGGCCTGCTCTATCAGGCCGCCGCGGAGCGGATTGGCGAAGCGTCGATCCACGTCAGCCATCGGCTGGTCGGCTTCGATCAAGATGCCGATGGCGTGGTTGCGCACTTCGCCGGATCTGCCGATCGCACCGGCGACGTCCTGATCGGCGCCGACGGGATCCATTCCGCCGTGCGTGCGCAGCTTCATCCGGGCGAGGGCCCGCCTGGTTGGAACGGCCACATGCTCTGGCGCGGCGCGGTCGAGGACGAGCCTTTCCTTTCCGGTCGCTCGATGCTCATTGCGGGCGACCTCAAGGAGAAGGTTGTCCTCTATCCGATCTCCCGGGCGGCCGCCGATCGTGATCGCTCGCTCACCAATTGGGCGGTCTGGGTCAAGCTCGGCGACGGCTCGACGCCGCCGCCGCGACGCGAGGACTGGAGCCGCCCCGGTCGGCTCGAGGACGTGCTGCCGCACTTTGTGCACTGGCACTTCGACTGGTTCGACGTGCCGGCGCTGATGCGCCGGACGCCGCTATTCTACGAGTACCCGATGTGCGACCGCGAACCGCTCGAGCGGTGGAGCTTCGACCGCGTCACCTTGCTCGGCGACGCCGCGCATCCGATGTATCCGGTCGGCTCCAACGGCGCGGCGCAGGCCATCCTCGACGCAAGCTGCATCGCCCGGATGCTCGCGAGCAGCGGCGACGTCGCTGCTGGGCTCCGCGCCTACGAGGCGGAGCGTTTGCCGGCGGCCAATCAGGTCGTGCTGAGCAATCGCAGGATGGGGCCCGAGCGCGTCATCGACATCGTCGCGGAACGAGCGCCCACCGGCTTCGACCGGCTCGACGACGTGATCTCGCACGACGAGTTGCTCGGCATCGCGATGCAATACCGCAAGGTCGCCGGTTTCGAGCGCGATCGACTTGCTGGTCCGAAGAACTGACGCTCACGCCTTGAGTCGGTAGCCGCGGGCAAGCAGGCGGTGCGCCAGGAGCCAGAGCCCGGCATCGACCACGATCACCACCAGGGCGCCGAGCAGCAGCGAGCCGTCGGCATGGCCCGTGAAGCCGAAGCGGATGCCGTCGATCAGGTAGAAGAACGGGTTGACCGCGGCGATGGCGTGAAACGGCTCGGGCAGCTGCGCGATCGAGTAGAAGGTGCCCGACAGGAAGGAGAGCGGCGTGATCACGAAGTTGGTGAGCGCCGCCATCTGATCGAACTTCTCCGCCCAGATGCCGCCCAAGAGCCCCAGGAGCGCCAGCATCAGCGAGCCGCCGAGCGCATGAAAGACGATCAGGCCCGGATGCAGCGGCACCAGCGCCACGAACGGCAGCATGGCGAGCGTCACGGCGATCGCGACCAGGAGGCCGCGCGTGACGCCGCCCGCGATCAGCCCGAACATCAGCTCGCCCGGCCGCAGCGGCGGCATCAGCAGGTCGACGATGTTGCCCTGGATCTTGGCGATCAGGATCGAGGACGACGTGTTGGAGAACGCGTTCTGGATGATCGCCATCATGATCAGGCCGGGCGCCAGGAACACCAGGAACGGCACGTCGCCGATCATGCGGTCGCCGCGGCCGAGCGCCAGCGTGAAGATCAGGAGGAACATCAAGGTGGTGACCACTGGTGCTGCCAGGGTCTGGCCCGGCACCTTGAGGAAGCGCCGGACCTCCTTGAGGTAGAGCGTCTGCAGCCCGATCAGGTTGAGATCGAGCGGCGTGCCGAAGGTGGAATCGATCGGGCCCCGGTGATCGCCGGTGCCCTGCGCCACGCGCTGCCTCGTTTCCGCCACGCCTCGCTCCCCGCTGCGCCTCGCCGTCGCCGGACGAGGTCCGAGGGCCGAGGACTTCAATAGTCGAACTGCCACTTGACGCCAACGCCGCTGTTGGCGTCGGCGCCGGTCTCCGCCTGCAGCGAGAGGTTCGGCAGGATCTCGACCTCGACCCGCGCCCGGCTGCTCTGGGCGGCGGTGCCGGTCTGGCCCTCGACATAGACGCCATCGGCGATGTAGCGGCCCGCCCGCACCGTGGTGCCGGTACCGTCGCCGCCGTCGACATCGAGCGTATCGACGCCGAGCGCGCCGCGCAGGCGGTCGAGGACGCCCGGGCCGCCGCCGCGCAGGCGATTGACGGCAGCGGCGAGCTGAACCGCCTGGAGCGGTGAGATCGAGTTTGCCGCGCGATTGAACATCAGGCGGGAGAGCACCTCGTCCTCGGGCAGCGGCGGCTGGCTCTCGAGCGCGATCGTCGGCGCCTTCGCATCGCCGCCGATGCGGACGATCGCGGTGATGTCGGCCGCCTGCGCCACCGCCTCGATGTCGATCGTGGGATTGGGCGGCGAGCTTCCGGTGAAGGTGATCAGGCCGCGACGAAGATTGAAGCGGCGGTCGAGCAGGTCGAAGGCACCGCGGCGGATTTGCAGCATGCCGGTCAGGCGCGGGTCGCTGGCCGAGCCCTTGGCCTGGATCCGGCCCTCCCATTCGGACTCCAGGCCGCGGCCGCGCACGAACACCCGACCCGGCAGGTTGACGACCACGTCGAGCCGCAGGTTGAACCCTGAGCCGCCGCCGGCAGTGGCGGCCGCGCCGTTCGTGCGCCCGGGCGGGCCGCCGATCTCCTCGACCTGGATCGTGGGCACGCTGGGCCCGACCTGATCCGGGATCATGATGTCGGCGCGCTCGACCTCGATCCGCCCGGTCAGGCTCGACGCCAGCGCCGTGCCCGCCACCCGCAACTGACCGCCGAGCGTGGCATCGGCCTCGTTGGTCTGCACCAGCCGCGCGCTCTGCAGCGACAGCGTCAGCTCCATGGGAAACGAGGCGGCGGGGTCGATCTCGACGAAACCCTCACCGCTGATGCGGCCGCTGCCGCCGTCGTTGGCGGACAGCTGCTCGATCGTCAGGCGCTGCTGACGCGCGCGGGCGCGCAGGGTCATGTCGCGCAGCACGGTGCCGGTCAGGCCGTTCTCGTAGATGCCGTCGATGATCTCCACGGTGCCGTCGAGCTGCGGATCCTGCAGCGTGCCGGCCAGGCTCAGCCCCGCATCCAGCAGCCCTCCCAGGCGGTCGTCGTCGAGACCGGCGACGTCGGCGAGGCGCGCGAGCTGGATCTCGGCGTCGAGCCGGCCGGCGACCGGCCCGTCCGGCATGTCCGCAACGAACGGCTCGAGCTGCAGTGCGACGGGCAGCTCCGCGGTGAGCACCAGCGGCTTGTCGGTCACGCCCTCGCCGCGCACATCCACGCGCAGGCGGCGCGATGCGAGATTGGCCGTGGCGCTGAGCTGTGCCGGCGGCAGGTCGTCGAAGACGGGATCGGCGACGCCGAGGTCGGCGATCGTGAGATCGAGGGTTGCACGCGGATCGCCGACCGTGCCGCTCATCTGCAACCGCGCCCGGGCATCGCCGGTCAAGGCCGGCGCACCGAATTCCGCCAGCTTCGCCATCGACAGATCCTGCAGGGCCGCATCGAGCGCGACCTGGCCGCCGACCATCGAGGCATCGGCGCGAAGGCTTGCGCCCGCGAGCCGCAGGTCGAGGCCCGCCAGGCGCAGCTCGCGGTCGCCGATCGTGACCTCGGCCGGGCTCGCCAGGCGCAGCGGCTGCTCCGCCACCTCCCCGCTCAGCTCCGCGAGCCGCACGCGGACGGCCTCGGCCACCGCCACCTCGGCGCGGGCCGTGAGGTCGAACGGCTCGGTCGCCTCGCCGGCGGCGGTAAGGCTCAGTCCGAGCTGCTTGCGGGTGCCGCTCGCCTCCACCTGGGCGCGCGCGAGATGCACCGCGTCCTGGCGGAAATCCCGCAGCGAAGCGCGCGCCTGGAGCCGCGCGTCGCCGAGCGCATCGGTCACGGTGGCGTTCGTCTCGAGCCGCTGCAGGCGGCCGAAATCGGCGACCAGGTCGCGCACCGCAAGCGACAGCTGAGCGTTCTGCCGGGCCCCATCCGGCGTCAGGGTGGCGTCCAGGTCGACCGCGCCCCGCAGCGGCATCGGCAGCAACGGCCGCAAGGCCGCCAGATCCTGCACCCGGCCGCGCACCGTGCCGTCGATCAGCGTGCGCTCGAGGTCGATCGTCAGCGCGCCGTCGACGGTCGAGCGCGGCGCCCGCAGGGCCAGCGCCGGCAGCCGCAGCGTCTGGCCCTGGAGCTGGTAAGGCGTCGCCAGGGTGGCTTCCATGCCCGCAGTCGCGAGCGCGAGCTCGACCTTGCCCGCCGGCTCGTCCGGCAGGCCGCGCGCATCGGCGAGCAGATCGAGCTTGTCGATCCTGCGGCCCGCGAGCTGGAGGCCCTGCGCGCGCGCCGCCAGCTCCACCTCGGGCGCCGGCACGGTGCCGGCGAGCGTGGCATCGAGCTCGAGCGCGCCCTCGAGCTTCTGGTCGAGCAGAGACGCCAGGACCGCAAGCTGCGGCAGGCGCAGGGAGATCGCACCGTCCAGGCGGTTGTCCGGCAAGGTCAGGCCAAGGTCGCCGCCGAGCGTCGCCGCAGCCCCTTCGAGCGCCAGATCGGTGATCTGCAGGCGGCTCGCCGGCTGGATCGCCGCGGTGACCGCCAGGTCGACCGTCGAGCCCAGCAGCTCCGCAGCACCGGCCGGCAGACCGCTCAGGCGATCGAGGGCGCCCTGCAGTTTCGCATCGATCCGCCGGGCCTGCTCGGCAGCCACCACGTCGGCATGGAGCGCGCAGGCCGCCGTCGACCGGCTGGCCGAAGGGTGCTGCCAGCCGCGCCAGGGAAGCGACCGTGAGATCGACCTGACCCGCGGCCGCGAGCGTCTGCGGGTCGACCTCGCCGCGCACCTCCACCGCGAGATCGGCGCTCGACAGGCGCACGAGGTTCAGATCGACCGCATCCTCCTCGCGCGCGAACACGTCGATCTGCCAGTCGAGGCGGTCCAGCGGCAGGGGCTCGATCTCGGGGACCTGCAGGCCCTCGATGCCGCCGCTGCCGGACAGCTGCAGGCCGCGCAGGCTCTCGCTCAGCGGCTCGTGCGCGACGACGTCGATGCTGGTCTCGAGGCGCTCGGCCGTGATGGTCTTGAAGCCGAGCCCGCTGCCCTGCAGCCGGACGTTGCGCCTGTGGCTGCAAGAACTTGCCATCGGCCGCGATGTCGAGCTGCACGCTGCCGGCAAGGCTCTCGCCGACCAGGGTCGTGAGCGCGTCGAGGTCGGCTATCGCCAGCGACGCGTCGGCGCGAAAATCCTCGCTCTCGAAATCGGCGCGGGCGTCGCCGGACAGGTCCGCCGCCGCCGTCACGACGCGCAGCCGCTCGACCGTCAGCTCCTGCGGCCCCGTCTGCGCGACCGCAACCTCCAGCCCCACCCGGTCGCCGACGAGCGCAGCGAGGTCGCCCGGCAGCAGGCCCGGCGCCGGCTCGACGGCGCCATCGAGGGTGAGACGCAGGCTGTCGGCGAGCGCGATCCCGATGGCGGCATCCGCGCGCGCGAGCCCTTGGGCGTCGACCTCGAGATCGCCCTGCCATTGGTCCAGCGGCCCCTTGCCGGTCAGCGCCAGCTTGAACGCCCCGGCCGCGGCGTCGCCGCTCAGGGCGGCGAGGAGCCCGCCGGTCTCCTCCGCCTTCACCGCCAGATCGAGGGTCGCCGGGTCCAGCTGCAGGGTCGCATCGACGCTGGCGCTTGCGGTCGGCTGGTCGATGCGCTCCAGCGCCAGCTGCGTCGTCGCCGAGCCGCCATCCGCCGTGTCCAGATGGCCGTGCAGCGTGAAGCGGGCGGGCTGCCCGAGCACCTCCTGGCCGAGATCGAGCTCGGCGACGGCGAGCTGCTGCAAGGTCGTCGGCGGCAGCCAGTCCGGCAGCTCCGGCAAGGCGGAAGGGCTCGGCTGGCTCGGGCTCAGGCCCGGACGGCGGCAGCCGGTCCACGCGGATCCGGGCGGCGCTGATCTCATCGATCCAGATGCGGCCGCCCAGCAGCGCGCTCGGCGACCAGGCGAGCCTCGCATCGTCGACCTCGAGCCAGACGCCATCCGGATCGGCGGCCGTGACGCGGCCAAGGCGCATGTCGATCGGCACCGTTCCCTGCAGCCCGGTGATCTCGATCGCCATCTCGGGCGTGCTCAGCAAGGCGCTGAGACGGTCGGCGATCATGCGCTTGCCGAAGCCGGTCTGCGCGACACCGACCACGCCGGCGATCAGCAGCAGAACCAGGGCAAGCGCCACCAGGAGCGCAAGGCCGACGCGCCGAACCATCGTTCAGTTCACAAAGAGATGGGAGAAAGGCCGGTCGTCCGGTCGGACACGCATCTTGTTGATATAGCGCGGCCGGTAAGGCGGGCCAGAGGGGCCGGCGCGCGGCGCCGCTCAGATCTCCTGCAGGGCGTCGAGGTCGGTGATCGTGATCCGCCCCTCCTCGATCGCCACGATGCCGTCGTCGCGCCATTGGCCGAGTTGCTTGTTGATGCTCTCGCGCGACATGCCGACCATGTTGGCGAGCTGCTGCTGCGACAGCCGGATCCGCAGCTCGATGCCCTGGTCGGCCCGGTGACCGTACAGGCTCGCCAGATGGACCAGGACCCTGGCGAGCCGCGATGGCCCCTCGAGGAACAAGGCGGCCTCGAGCACGCCGGTGGTCCATCGGAGCTTCTGGCAGAGCAGCTCGAGCAGGCGCATGCAGGCGTCCGGATGGTCGCGCAGGAACGGCATGAAGTCACGCCGCTCCAGGATCATCAGCTCGCACGGGTCCATGGTCACCGCATCGGCGGTCCGGTCCGAGCCGTCGAGCAGGGCGATCTCGCCGAACACCTCGCCCGGATTGATGATATTGACGACGAACTCCCTGCCCTCCTCGGAGCGCGTGCAGATCTGCACCCGGCCTTCGAGCACGACCATCATGCTGGTGCCGGGATCGCCCTTGCGGACCAGCACGCGGCGCGCCGGATAGCGCTCGACGCGCATGAAGCTCACCAGCCTGTTGAGCTCTTCGGCGCTGAACTGGCTGAAGAGCGGGGCTCGAGCCAGGAGGTTTCGCTTGTCGAATGCTGGCATCAGAGCCCTCCGGCACGGTCCCGCGCCCAGGTTGCTCTATCGATTTTTGGGAAATTACCGCGAGTATTGGACCGTTTGCGAAACTCCACAAGCTCTTTCGGATTCCTCTTCGGGGTGAGGTCGACGGCGAGGCCGGGCTTCAAAAGGCCTGGCCGATGCTGATGTAGAGCTGCCAGGTATCGTCCGAATTGCGGGGGTTGAGCGGAAAGCCGACGTCGAGGCGCAAGGGCCCGATCGGGCTGAAATAGCGCAGGCCCGGTCCGGCGCCGACCCGCAGCGTCTCGGAAAAATCCGGTGCCGAGGCGCTGTAGACCGTGCCGGCATCGACGAACGCGACCGCGCCGATGCTTTCCGTGATGCGCACCCGCACCTCACCCGACAGCTCGAGCAGCGACCGGCCGCCGATCGGATCGTCGTCGTCGTTGAGCTTGCCGGCGAGCTGGTAGCCGAAGCCGCGCACCGAGCCGCCGCCGCCGGCGTAGAAGCGCAGATTGGCGGGAATCGCGCCGCGCGGCTCACCCACCATCGCGCCGAGCGCGGTGCGGCCGGCGAGCACGATCTGGGGGTCCTGGACGACCTCGAGATAGTGGGCGTAGTCCAGGCGCGACTTGTTGAACAGCAGGCCGTTGCCGATCACGTCGACGAAGGGCTCGTTCTCGACCCGCAGCCGGCCGCCGCTGCTCGGGTCGAGGCGATCGTCGCTGCGGTCCCACTCGAAGCGGGCCGGCAGCGACACCAGGCCGAACGTCTCGCTGTTCTCGTCCCGGGCCTTGTCTCGCACCTCCTGGGCCAGGAAGGAGAGCCCGAGCGCGACGGTCATGCCGTCGCCGAGCTGCCGCTCGAGCCCGACGCGCGTCCGCGCCGACGTGCTCTTGAAGGCATCGGTGTCGTCATAGGCGAACCGGAGGTCGGAGAGCAGCGACTGGTTGCGGCGGCCGAAGTCCGGCTTGCGGAACGAGGCGATCAGGAACGCGCCGATGAACGACCCGTCGGCCTCGACCGAGACCCGCTCGCCGCGGCCGAACATGTTGCGGTGCTCCCAGCTGATGCTGCCGCCCGGGCCCTCGTCGGTGCGGTAGCGCACGCCGAGGCCGATCGAGCGATGCTTGCGCTCGGTCAGATCGACCGTCACCGGCAGCCGGCCCTGCGCGTCAGGTTCGTCGGCGAGGTCGATCTGCACGTTGGTGAACAGCCCGGTCTCGCGCAGCGAGTTGCGCGCCTCCTCGAGGCGCGCCGGAGTGATCAGCTCGCCCTGCTTCCAGTCGAGCCGGTTGGCGACGAAATCCTGCTCGACCGTGCTCAGCCCATCGAAGCTGACCGGACCGAAGCGGGAGAGCGGGCCCGGCTGGATGCGCAGCGTCACGTCCATCAGGTCGGTGTCGTGATCGACCACCGCGCGCCGGGGACCCAACCCGGCCAGGATGAAGCCCTGCGCGCGCACCCGATTCAGGAGGGCCTGCTCGGCATCGAGGATGGTGCGCGCAGCGGCGGGCTCGCCCGGCTTCAGGCCGATCTCCTGAGGGCTCGGCACCCTCAGCCCGGGCTCCGGCGGCTCGACCTCGATGCTCACCGCGCCCAGGCGATAGACCGGTCCGAGGTCGATCCGGAAGGTCACCTTGATCGGCTGGACGCTGCTGTCCAGGGCGACCTCGACCTGCCCGCCGTAGTAGCCCTCCGACCGCAAAACCTCGAGCAGGCGCGCGCGGTCGTCCTGGGCACGGCGGCGCAGCCGCGCGATGCTCGGCGGCGGACGATCGATCAGACGCTGGCTCTCGGACACCTGCAGGAGCAGCCCGCGCAGCGCGTCGTCGCCGACGCCCTCGATCGTCACCTCGTAGCGGAGGTCGGCGGCACCCTGAGCGGGCTGCTCCGGCGCCGGCGCCGGGCCTGCATCGTCGGATTGCGACTGCCCGCGCTGGGAGTCGGCCAGAGCGAGCAGCCCGACCAGCAGGCAGGCCGCCGCGACCTTCCAGGGCCGCGCCGAGGGGCGCCGCCTGCCGAGAGCAATCCAGAGAGAGACAAGCAAGTAGCGCGCTTTCCGAAGCTGGGGGGGCCGAGCGACGTGCCGCACATCGCCGCGCTGGATCGGAGCCGCTACGGCGCGGATCGTCGCGGTTTCCGGCCGCCGCCGTTGCAGCCGCTGCCGACGAGGACCCGAACTCGGCTACCGGACATCGCGCCTCCTCCGCGCCGCTCCCGGCAGCGCGGCCGCGGGAGCGCGCCCGCTGGTGGCCGCCTGGACCGGGCGGGCGGTGCTCAGGAACCGGTAGTCGCCTTCCTCGAGCACCAGGCAGGTCAGGCAGCCGGTCCAGCACGCGCCGGTATCGATCCCGATACGATTGTTGCGGACGATCGGATCGGCACCGACGGTGTGACCGTGGACCACGACCTTGGGGAGGTCGCGCCGCCAGCTCAGGAACGGCTCGCGGATCCACAGCAGGTCCTCCGCGGTCTGCCGATCGAGCGGCAGGGTGGGCCGCACGCCCGCATGCACGAACAGGAAGTCGCCGGTCTCGTAGCTCAGCTCCAGGCTCTGCAGGAAATCGACGTGACGACGCGGCACGCGCTGGCGGAGATCCGCCTGCAGCTTGTCGTAGATGCCCGCATCGTCGCGCTGCAGACCGACCGAGACGCCGTAGCTGAGCAAGGTTGCATCGCCGCCGTAGCGCAGCCAGGTCGGCCCGATCTGCGCGTCGACCAGGAAGCTCAGCAGCCAGGCGTCGTGATTGCCGAGCAGGTGAACCGCCGTGAAGCCGGGCAGGGGGAGATCGAGCAGCAGATCGACGACCTGGCGGCTCTCCATGCCGCGGTCGACGTAGTCGCCGACATAGACCACGAGCTTCTCGGTGCCCGGCGTGAGATGGCTCGCGTCCTCGGCGATGAGGCGGTGCAGTTCGGAGAGCAGATCGACACGGCCGTGAATGTCGCCGACCGCATAGACGCAGACACCGGGCGGGACGCACGCCGAACGACCTGCCGCGGTCGGCCGCGACGGGCCGACATCGACGCTGCGGCGAAAGAGGCTCTTAAGCAAGGCGAAGCTTGGTCAACGCTGCGTTTGGACGGCGCGCCACGGGCGGTCGAGCGAGCCTGGCAACCGTGGGTCGAACAACCCGTCCTGTGGTTGCAACATGCTTGCAATCGCGTTATGAGTTAAGGCACCGATCCAGCTGTTTGGAAAGCTTGGCAATTTCGAAGGGCTACGGACCGTTTGCATGGCTAGAGTCCACGGGTTCCTGACCGTGCGGCGAGGGCAGTCGCTAGCCTCGCCGGTCTCGCCGGCTTTGGCAAGAGCGCACCGACCGGTTTGCGTCCCGCCAGCCACAAATCCGGCGCTATCCGCCCCTGTTCTCGCGACCATCGGTGTTTGCCGCCTTGCCTTTGATCCAACCAGAGCTATAAGGCGGCGGTTGCCCGACTTGGATCTGCGAAATGTCCCATCGACTTTCGTCGCACAACCGTCCCCATGACCAAGGAGATCCCGGTGAACCACAAGCCGTTGTACGTCCTCGCCGCCGCTTTGAGCGTGAGCATGCCGGGCACCCTTGCAGGCCAGGACCTGGGCTCGCCGTATGAACCCTTGGGCATCCGCGCCGGCGCCTTCCGCATCTTCCCCAGCACCGACGCCTCGCTGACCTACAATGACAACGTCTATGCGACCAAGGACGACACCGACAGCGACTTCGTCGCCGTGGTCGGACCGGAAATCAACGTCCAGTCCGATTTCTCGCGCCATGCCGTCGGCTTCAACGTGTTCAGCCGGGTCGGCCGCTATTTCCAGGAGACCAAGGAGGACTACTGGGATTACGGCGTCGACGGCTAATGGCCGCCTCGACATCACGCAGAACAACAATCTGCAGGGTGGCTTCGGCGTAGCGCGCCTGCACGACGCCCGCGACGATCCCGAGGATGACGCCACCATCGCGGAATCCGTGCGTCCGGTCCGCTTCATGAACTACGACGCCAATCTGGCCTACAACCACCTCTTCAACCGCGTGACCTTCCGCGTCACCGGCGTCTTCGATCGCAACGACTATCGCCAGGGTGCCGGCACCGCGGACCAGAACGACCGCGACCGCAACATCTACACCGGTCTGTTGCGGGTCGGCTACAACGTCTCACCCCGCATCAACACCTTCGTCGAGGGCCTGTACGCGGTCCAGCGGCGCGACGTGCACCGCGACAGCGACGGCTTCGAGCGCGATTCCAACGGTTGGGGGGCGCGAACCGGCGTCGACGTGAACTTCACCGACCTGCTGTTCGGCGAGGCGTTCGTTGGATACCGCACGGAATACTACGATGATTCCGCGTTCGACACGGAGTCGGGCGTCAACTATGGCGTCAACCTGACCTGGCTGCCGACCCAGCTCACCACCGTCACCCTGACCGGCGGCAGCGATTTCCAGCCGACCAGCAACGAGGACGCCTCGAGCAATTTCGAGACGACGGTCGGGCTGCGGGTGGACCACGAGCTGCTGCGCAACATCCTGATCGGCGCCGAGGCCGGCTACGTCCGCAGCGACTTCGAGAACACCAACGTCACGGACAACCGCTTCGACGCGGCCGCCGACATCACCTATCTCATCAACCGGCACTTCTCGGTCGGTGCGGCGTACGGCTTCACCACGCGAGACTCCGACGACGAAGAGAACGAGTTCGACCGCAATCTCTTCACCGTGAGGGTGCGAGCGCAACTCTGATCTGGCAGGCACCGTCGAGAGGGTCCATATTCACTGGTTGTTCAAACGGGACCGCTATGGTGCGCGGAGTCGGGCTCTGGACGGGCCCGGCGGCTTTGGTTCGGGCCGAGGGGTACGAGGACGATGATGGACTGGCTTCGGCATTTGCGGATTTGCGCGGTATGCATGGTTGGCTTCGGCCTGATGACGGCATGCTCGTCATCGTCGCCGCCTTCCGAGGCACAGGCGGTGGCGGCGGCCGCTACGGGCGGCGAATCGGGCGTGGAGGGCTACAAGCTGGGGCCCGGCGACCGGGTTCGCGTCACCGTGTTCCGACATGTGGACCTGTCGGGCGAGTTCCAGCTGGACGGGGGGGGCGCCTTCGCCATGCCCCTGGTCGGCGAGGTCCAGGGCGGCGGCATGGACGCGCGCCAGCTCGAGACCCAGATCGAGTCGCGGCTCAAGGATGGCGGATACCTGGTCAATCCGCAGGTCGGCATCGAGGTGCTCAACTACCGGCCCTTCTACATCATCGGCGAGGTCAACAATCCCGGCAGCTATCAGTATGTCAACGGGATGACGGTGATCAACGCGGTGGCGCTGGCCGGCGGCTTCACCTATCGCGCCGACCAGGACGACATCATGATCAATCGTGGCGGCTCGCAGGGTGCGGAGGTCGAGGGGCTCCTCGACACCGAGGTCCTGCCCGGCGACATCATCAACGTGACCGAGCGCTTCTTCTGATCGCGGATCCGCAGCCGGCCGCCTGGCGGTCGGTCTGTGGGGTCCGCAGCGCGGCGGAAGGTCCGTGCGTTGCGCGATCTGCTCGCGACGCGTAGCGAATCGACGGGCGCGGCGATACGGCGGGCGCGACGGCGCTCACCGTTACGCTGCTCGGTCGGTGCCGGCAGCGGGCCATGAACAGCGCGCCCGGGAGCAGCGCGCCCGGCGCCTGGCTCGACCGGCTCGGGACTCGCGCCGGCGCCTTCGAGGTCTACCTCGACCGGCGCATCATCGCCATCCTGTTCCTCGGCTTCTCGAGCGGTCTGCCGCTCATGCTCGTGCTCGCCACGCTGACCGCGTGGCTGAGCAGCGCGGGCGTGAGCAAGGGCATGATCGGCCTGTTTGCGTACGCGCTCGCCCCCTACACCTTGAAGTTCGTCTGGGCGCCCTTGATGGACCGGGTGCCGCTGCCGTGGCTGACCCGGCTGCTCGGCCGTCGGCGCGGCTGGCTGCTGCTGAGCCAGGTCGGGCTGATCCTGGCGATCCTCGGCCTCGCCTCGACCGATCCGGCGACCAACCTCGAGGCGACCGCCGTCATGGCGCTGCTCGTCGCGTTCATGTCGGCGAGCCAGGACATCGTGGTCGACGCCTACCGGATCGAGATCCTGGAGGAGGACAAGCTCGGCGCCGGTGCTGCCGTGGTCGTGCTCGGCTACCGCATCGCCATGTGGGTGGCGACCGCCGGCGCGCTGGTGATCGCCTGGTTCTGGGGCTATCCGGCGGCCTATACGGCCATGGCCTGCCTGGTCCTGGTCGGCGTGGTCACGGTGCTGCTCAATCCCGAGCCCGAGGGCTCGAAGACCGCAGCACCCCGAGGCGAGCGGCCGGCGCTCGCCTGGATCAACGAGGTCGTGATCGAGCCGTTCCGCGACTTCCTCGAGCGCAACGGCCTGCGGACCGCGCTCGTAATCCTGGCCTTCATCTCGCTGTACAAGGCGAGCGATGTTCTGATCGCCCAGATGGCGTTCCCGTTCTACCTCGACGTCGGCTTCAACGAGCTCGAGATCGGCTGGGTGTCCGGCACCTTCGGCCTGTTCTGCACGTTCGGCGGCAGCTTCCTGATGGGCGCGATGATCTATCGGTTCGGCATCGTCCCGGGCCTGTTCGTCGCCGGGCTGCTGCAGATGGCCTCGAACCTGATGTTCGCGCTGCAAGCCTACGTGGGGGCGGACCTGGCGCTCTTCCACGTCACGATTCTTATCGAGAACGCATCGGGCGGCATGGGCACGACGGCCTTCGTCGCCTACCTCAGCAGCCTCTGCAACGTGCGCTACACGGCGGTGCAGTACGCGCTGCTGACGTCGTTCATGCAGCTGCTCGGCAAGTTCCTGATCACGCCGTCCTCGGGCTTCCTGGTCGACTGGATGGGCTGGATTCCGTTTTTCCTGCTCTCGATGGCGGCGGGCCTGCCGGCGCTGGCACTACTGTGGTGGCTCTGGCGGCATCTGCCCGCGCCTGAACCGGCCGCCGCCGGCGGCTGATCCCGCTGCCGGCAGCTGGCGCGACCGCAGGACGGTCGACGCGCGCGCCCGCTTGCGCCACACTCGGCCGTCCTGGCGAGCGGGAGATGTCCGATGCGGATCGGCGTGCCCAAGGAGATCAAGACCCACGAGTACCGGGTCGGCCTGACGCCTGCCTCGGTGCGCGAGCTGTGCGAGCACGGCCACGAGGTGATCGTCGAGCACGACGCCGGCCATGCGATCGGCCTGGACGATGCGCTGTACGAGCATGCCGGCGCCCGCATCGCGGCCGACGCCCAGGCGGTGTTCGCGGGCGCCGAGCTGATCGTCAAGGTCAAGGAGCCGCAAGGCCCGGAGCGGGCGCTCCTGCGCGAAGGCCAGGTCCTGTTCACCTACCTCCATCTCGCGCCGGACCCGGATCAGACCAGGGACCTGATGGCCTCGGGCTGCATCGCGATCGCTTACGAGACGGTGACCGACGCCCGCGGCGGCCTGCCCCTGCTGGCGCCGATGAGCGCCGTCGCCGGGCGGATGTCGATCCAGGCCGGCGCGCACTCGCTGGAGCTGGCCCAGGGCGGCTCGGGCGTGCTGCTGCCGGGCGTTCCCGGCGTCGCGCCCGGCAGGGTGCTGATCATCGGCGGCGGCGTGGTCGGCACCAACGCCGCGATGGTAGCACTCGGCATGGGCGCCCGCGTCGTGCTGCTGGAGCGCTCGGTGCGCCGCATCTACGAGCTCGACAGCGAGTTCGGCCTGCGGTTGCCGACGCGCTACTCGACGCCGGGCATCCTCGAGGAGGAGCTGCGCCAGGCCGACCTCGTGATCGGCGCGACGCTGATCCCGGGCGCCGCCGCGCCGAAGCTGATCAAGCGCGCCCACCTCGCCATCATGAGCCGCGGCTCGGTGATCGTCGACGTCGCGATCGATCAGGGCGGCTGCGCCGAGACCTCGCGACCGACCACCCATGCCGATCCCACCTATGTCGAGGGCGGCGTGGTGCACTACTGCGTCGCCAACATGCCGGGCGCGGTCGCCAACACCTCGACCTTCGCCCTCAACAACGTCACCCTGCCCTATGTCTGCGCGATCGCCGACAAGGGCTATCGACAGGCCTGCCTCGACGATTTGCACCTGATGGCCGGGCTCAACGTCCATCGCGGCGAGGTGACGCATGCCGCCGTCGCCCGCGACCTCGGCCTGCCCTACACCCCGCCCGAGCAGGCGCTGCAGGCGGCGTAGCACGCGACCTGCGTCGCTCGTTCGCCGATAGATGCCGTAGCGTCGCCCCTCACGCTCGATGGCGTTGCAGGTAGGCGCGCAGGATCGCGCTCACTCCTGGGCGGGGGCTTGGGCGGCCGCAGCGCATTGCGCAAGCACAGCGGACAGAAAATCTGGAACCGCGCGACCGCTGGACACAAGGAAGGCTGCCATGGGGCCAACGACGCTTCGGATCGCGGGTCTCGCTGTCATCCGCTCACGCCAGCGCAGCAGGTCTGGGGTGGCGTCTGTGATCGGCGCGCCCATCCGGGCGCCAAACAGTTGCGCCATATAGAAGGCGATATCCGCGAAAGAGTACGTTCCCGCGAGAAACGCTCGGTCCGCCAGGAGGCCGTCGATCTCCTCGTAGAAGCGGGCCGCGGCGGCGCGGGCTGCAACCGCCGCGGGATCTTGCGCCTTCGATTGAAGCCCCATCAGCCGAATGATGTGGGGAAAGTAGACCTCGTCGGATTTCAGCTCGAGCAAGCGCGCCCGAGCCCGCGCCGCGGGTTCCGAGGGCCACAGGGGCGGGTGGGGCTGCAGGTCCTCGAAGTATTCGAAGATTTGGGTGGAGTCGAAGATTTCCAGGTCGCCGTGGATCAACACCGGTACCTGCTGCTTGGGATTGATCCGGAGCACCTCGGGATGCTTGGGTTGGTATCTTTCCTCGAAGGGAACCATGACCAGCTCGAAGTCCAGTCCCTTCTCCAAGGCTGCGATCTCAGCCTTGGCGCCGAACATGCTCAACGGGCCCGAGAACAGTCGCATCCGGCCATCGCGGGGTGTCATCGTCAGATCCTCCCTGGCGTACCTTCCTGCGGCGCGTCGTCTCTCCATGCGGGGGGTGCAAAACCGACCGGCTGTCGGAATACAGACCGGTTGTCCGGTTTTGTCAACGTGCTAGGTTGCCAGCCACGTGAGGCAGGGGGATGCAGCGATGGTCGACCCGAGAGGTCGCAGGCGGCAGTCCAACGACCCAGAGGCGATGCGGCGCCGGGTTCTGGACGCTGCCGCGACCGCGTTTCAAACCCGCGGGTACCATGCGACGAGCACGCACGACATCATGCGTGAAGCTGGAGTGACAGGTGGCGCCCTGCATCATCATTTCCCGACCAAGAAGGCGCTCGGCCTGGCAGTGATTTGGGACCGGGTCGCTCAAGCGCTCGAGGAAACCTGGATCGAGCCGATCAGAAGCGCGCCGACGGCGGCGGCCGGCATGCGCGAGGTGTTCGAGCAGATCGCAGCGACCATCGACGCACGCGGCACCGTGCTGGGCTGTCCACTCAACAATCTTGCCCTGGAGCTGTCGTTGGCAGACCCCGAATTCCAGCGCGCGGTCGAGAGCATTTTCGAGCGCTGGCAGACGGTGATCGCGGCAAAGCTGCGCGCAGACCAGGCTGCCGGCGCCCCCGAAAATGTCGACCCCGACGACCTCGGGACCTTCATTGTCGCGACCTATTCCGGGGCGATGGCGATGGCGAAAGCCAGGCAGAGCTCGGAGCCGCTGCGTACCTGCGCGCAGCAGCTGGCCGCATTCGTGCAGCCCCGGCCGCCGGCAATTTCTTCCTAGAAGGCAGCGGCGGGACCGGTAGGACCGATCTCGTCGCCGTCCGCTACTTGTCGAACGTGGTGAGCTCGGCGCCGTCGTCGGCGACGAACACCGCGAGCAGGCGCGCAGGCGCGGTGGCGCTGGCATTGGCACTCACCGAATGCGCGGCGCCCGGCGGCTCGATCCAGCTCTCGCCCGCCTGGTAGACCGTCTCCGGGCCATCATTGACCTTGGAGCGGATCGCACCCTCGAGCACATAGGCCACGACCGATCCCTTGGTGGTGTGGTGGTGCGGCGGCGAGCTGCCGCCAGGTCCGTACATGACCAGGACGCCCGTCATCTTCTGCCCCGGCAGGTTCGGCAGATCGTAGGCGAAGACGGGCGTCACGGACGTGCCTTCGGCGGCATCGGCAGGGCCGGCTGCGCCGGCGGCTGCGAGCGTCAGGGCGCTGCAGATCAGGCCGATGCTGTCGCGACGATCGAGCTGCATCTCGGTACCTCCTTCAAGAACAGTCATCCTCCAAATGCTCCCGCCCTGCCGCCGCGGCGACCCGGCCGGGCCCGCGACCGACGCGCTCAGCGCGTGCCCGTGGCCACCCGGCCTTCGTGCGCCCGCATGGCGATCGCCATCATGGTCAGGCTCCAGCCGGTGAACAGGAGGTTGATGCCGACCAGCAGCCCGAGCACCCAGAGCGCCGAGGCGGGCCACTGCATCCAGATCAGCAGCGCCAGGATCACCGTCGCGATGCCGCCGAACAGCAGCCAGCCCCAGCCCTGCGCCCGGCGCAGGCGCAGCGCCATGGCGATCCGCACGATGCCCTCGACCAGCAGGAAGGCGGCCAGGAAGATGGTGAGCGCCTGCGCCCCCGCGATCGGGTAAAATACCAGCAGAATTCCGACGACGAGATAGAGCGCGCCGCTTGCCATCTCGAGCAGGAAGCCGCGCCATGCCTTCTCCATGAAGGCGTGGATCAGCTGAGCGATGCCACCGATGATCAGGAACCAGCCGACGAGCAGGTCGATTGCCAGCGTCCCGAGTGCCGGCGCGGCAATCAGCAGAAGACCCAGAGCCGACAGAAGGACGCCGAGGGCAAGCAGCCACCCCCAGCCTTTTTCCAGAACGTCCATCCCAGTACCTCTCGCCGAAAAATACTTCGCAACCTCGTACTAGGGCCCGCTGCTTGACCGATTCAAGCACCAATGACTAAGCTCGGGCCAGAGAAATGAGGAACCGGAGGGCAGAAACATGCATCGCAAGCCGCTTCGCGCGGTAGCGTACGGCCTTGCTGCCGGCGCGCTGCTGGCGGGGGGAACCTTCGCCACCGCGAGCGCCGAGACCTTCATCACCATCGGCACCGGCGGCGTCACCGGCGTCTATTATCCCACCGGCGGCGCGATCTGCCGCCTGGTCAACAAGGATCGCAGCGAGCACGGCATCCGCTGCTCCGTCGAAGCCACCGGGCGGCTCGGTCTACAACGTCAACACCATGCGGTCGGGCGAGCTCGACATGGGCGTCGTGCAGAGCGACGTGCAGTACAACGCGCTCAACGGCGAGGGCGCGGAGTTCGAGGGCGCCGGCCCGTTCGAGGACCTGCGCGCCGTGTTCTCGGTGCATCCGGAGCCGTTCACGGTGGTTGCGCGCGACGGATTCCGGGGATCGAGACCTTCGACGACCTCAAGGGCAAGCGGGTTAATGTCGGCAATCCCGGCTCCGGTCAGCGCTCGACCATGGAGGTGCTGATGGACGCCAAGGGCTGGACGATGGACGACTTCGCGCTCGCCTCCGAGCTGAAGTCGGCCGAGCAGGCGCAGGCCCTGTCGGACAACAATGTCGATGCGATCGTGTTCACGGTCGGCCATCCCAACGGCTCGATCCAGGAGGCGACGACCACGGTCGACGCGAAGCTGATCCCCGTCTCGGGACCCGAGGTCGATCAGCTGGTCGCGGGCAACCCCTACTACTCGAAGGCGACGATCCCGGGCGGCATGTACCGCGGCACCGACCAGGACGTCGAGACCTTCGGCATTGTGGCGACCTTCGTCTCCTCCGCCGCCGTCCCCGACGAGGTGGTCTACGCGGTGACGAGGGCAGTGTTCGAGAACTTCGAGGACTTCAAGAAGCTGCATCCGGCGTTCGCCAACCTCGAGAAGGAGAACATGGTCAGCCAGGCGCTCTCCGCGCCCCTGCACCCGGGCGCCGAGAAGTACTACAAGGAAGCGGGCCTGATGTAGCGCAGGCGCCGGGGCCGCTGCGCCCGCGCTCTGCCGGGCGGGCGTCGCCCGCTTTACCTGCTGCCGGGCGACCGATAAGCTCGCCCCGGCGATCACCAAGGGAGGCAAGGCACATGCGCGCTCGATACGGTCGCATTCTGGCCCTCGGCCTGGCCGCTGGCGCAGGCTTCCTGGCCGCGGGGGCCTCTGCCCAGGACGGCCAGTTCATCACGATCGGCACCGGCGGCGTCACCGGCGTCTACTATCCGGCGGGGGGCGCGATCTGCCGTCTGATCAACGCCGGTCGCCAGGAGCACGGCATCCGCTGCTCGGTCGAGAGCACCGGCGGCTCGGTCTACAACGTCAACACCATGCGCCAGGGCGAGCTCGACTTCGGCGTCGTGCAGAGCGACGTGCAGTACAACGCCCTCGAGGGTCTCGGTGCGGAGTTCGAAGGTCAGGGCCCGTTCGAGGACCTGCGCGCGGTGTTCGCCCTGCACCCCGAGCCGTTCACCGTGGTCGGCCGCGCGGATTCCGGCATCGAGACCTTCGACGACCTCAAGGGCAAACGGGTCAACGTCAGCAACCCCGGCTCCGGCTCACGCGCCACGTTCGAGGTGCTGATGGACGCCAAGGGCTGGACCATGGACGATTTCGCCCTCGCCTCCGAGCTGAAGTCGGCCGAGCAGAGCCAGGCGCTCGCCGACAACAACGTCGACGCCATCGCCTTCATCGTCGGCCATCCGAACGGCTCGATCCAGGAGGCGACCACCACGATTGATGCCAATCTGATCCCGGTGAGCGGCCAGGAGGTCGACGCCCTCGTCGAGGAGAATCCTTATTTCGCGAAGGCGGTGATCCCGGGCGGCATGTACGCCGGCAATCCCGACGATACCGAGACCTTCGGCGTGCGCGCCACCTTGGTGACCACGGCGGACGTGCCGGATGAGGCGGTGTATCAGCTGACCAAGGCGGTGTTCGAGAACTTCGAGGATTTCCAGAAGCTGCACCCGGCGTTCGCCAGCCTGCAGAAGGAGGAGATGGTCACCGAGGCGCTGTCGGCGCCGCTGCATCCGGGCGCCGAAAAGTACTACAAGGAAGCCGGCCTGATGTGAGCCGCCGTCCGGCCTCGGCAGTCGCGCGGCGGGATACGTTGCCGTGTGCCGTTTGGCTTGTCACGGCACCATCGCAGGCGTTGTGTCTTGCTGGGATAAAACCTTCGCGGTGCTGGGTTGACGTTCCGGCAACTCGGGGCGGCGCGCCTCCACGGCCTCTCCGACGGAATAGAACTCCGCGAAGATCCTGCCGCGGGATGTCGTCGGGCGCAATCTTTCCGTGGGAAGCGCTGCGGTATCGCAAGTCTTCGTAGCGCTGTGCCGCGGCCACGGCCCGGCTGAACTCGGCGAACATTTCCAACAGGTAGTTTCGACTTGGTGAGGCCACGAGCTGGACTCCTCGAATCTTCGTGCCGCGCGCCCGAGGGCATTGATGCAGCACGACCGTACGTATTCGTTGATCGATGGGTATTTATTACCACTACGTTTCAGTGGCGGTTGTGATCTGCGTCACAACCATCGGCTGATTCCACGGTGGCCGCGCGATTCCTCAGCTCGTCCGGTCGCTATGTGAGCCACGCGCCTTTCGCGTGCGCCCCAACCAGCGGCCTGCGGCCTCTGGATTTGCACCAAACCGCGGCGCGCGCTTTAATCAGCCCATCCGCCCCATCGGGCGGGGCGACGGTAGCGGTGACGACGAGGGCGAGAGATGAGCAGCCAGCCGAAGCCTGACGGCGACTATCGCCCCGACGAGGCCGCGCTCCAGGAGATGGTGGCGGAGGTCGACACCGGGGCGCGCCATCCCTCGGGCGCCGCCGGCAGGATCCTGCTCTGGACCGCCATCGCCTGGTCGCTGTTCCAGCTCTGGTACTGCCTCGCCGCTGCCGTTCGTCTTCAACGTCTTCGTGCTGAACGACACCGAGGCGCGCGCGATCCATCTCGCCTTCGCCCTGTTCCTGGCCTACACCGCCTATCCCGCCCTCAGGCGCTCGCCGCGCGACCACATCCCCCTGCAGGACTGGGTTATGGCGCTGCTCGGCGCGTTCGCCTCGCTCTATCTCTACCTGTTCTACGACGCGCTCTCGAGCCGCCCCGGCAGTCCCACCACCTTCGATCTGGTCATCGCCGTGATCGGCATGGTGCTGCTGCTCGAGGCGACCCGCCGCTCGCTCGGCCCGCCGCTCATGGTCGTGGCCCTGGTCTTCTTGGCCTACGTGTTTCTGGGCCAATACGCGCCCGACGTGCTCGCCTACCGGGGTGCCTCGCTCAGCAAGGCGATGTCGCACATGTGGCTGACCACCGAGGGCGTGTTCGGCATCGCGCTCGGCGTCTCGACCAGCTTCGTGTTCCTGTTCGTGCTGTTCAGCTCGCTGCTGGACAAAGCCGGTGCCGGCGCCTACTTCACCCAGCTCGCGTTTGCCCTGCTCGGGCACATGCGAGGTGGCCCCGCCAAAGCCTCGGTGGTGTCGTCGGCGCTGAACGGCGTCGTCTCCGGCTCCTCGATCGCCAACGTCGTGACCGGCGGCGTGTTCACGATCTCGCTGATGAAGCGGGTCGGCTATACGCCGGTCCAGGCGGGCGCGATCGAGACCTCCTCCTCGGTCAACGGCCAGCTGATGCCGCCGGTCATGGGCGCCGCCGCCTTCCTGATGGTCGAGTATGTCGGCATCCCCTACAGCCAGATCGTGATGCACGCCGCGCTGCCGGCGGTGATCTCCTACATCGCGCTCTACTACATCGTCCATCTCGAGGCATGGAAGCTCGGGCTGCGGCCGATTCCGAAATCCGGGCCGGCGCGGACCTGGCTCGCCCGGCTCATGGGCCTGCTGCTCGGCTTCGTCGTCACCGCGGCGATCTGCGGGGCGGTCTACTACGGCGTGCGCCTGCTCAGGCCGCTGTTCGGCGACTGGAGCTTCTGGGGCTTCACGCTGCTCCTTCTGCTCGTCTATGTCGGGCTCGTCGCCTACTCGTCGCGCTTTCCGGACCTGCCGGAGGAGGACCCCGACAAGCCGATCGAGGCGCTGCCCGAGCCCGGGCCCACGTTCAAGGTCGGGCTGCACTTCCTCCTGCCGGTGGTCGTGCTGGTCTGGTGCCTGATCGTCGAGCTGCTCTCGCCGGGCCTGTCCGCCTTCTACGCCACGGCGCTGATGATCGTCATCGTGGTGACGCAAAGGCCGTTGTTCGCGCTGTTCCGCGGCCAGGGCGACCAGGGCAGGGCGTGGCGCCACGGCCTGCTCGACCTGCGCGACGGCCTCGCGATCGGCGCGCGCAACATGATCGGCATCGCGGTCGCGACCGCGACCGCCGGCATCATCGTCGGCACCGTCACGCTGACCGGGGTCGGCCTCAAGCTGACCGAGTTCGTCGAGTTCATCTCCGGCGGCTACCTTGCCCTGATGCTGATCTTCACCGCGATCATCAGCCTGATCCTCGGCATGGGCCTGCCCACCACCGCCAACTACATCGTGGTCGCCACCCTGATGGCCCCGGTGATCGTCGAGCTCGGCGCCCAGAACGGCCTGCTCGTGCCGCTGATCGCGGTGCACATGTTCGTGTTCTACTTCGGCATCATGGCCGACGTGACGCCGCCCGTGGGCCTCGCCTCGTTCGCCGCCGCGGCGATCTCGGGCGCCGATCCCATGAAGACCGGCCTGGTCGCGTCCTTCTACAGCCTGCGCACGGCCGTGCTGCCGTTCCTGTTCATCTTCAACACCCAGCTTTTGCTGATCGGCGTCAACAGCTGGTACGAGCTCGTGCTGCAGGTGATCATCGCCACGGTTGCCATGCTGATCTTCGCGGCCGCTACGATGAACTATTTCCTGACCCGAAGCCGCCTCTGGGAGAGCGTGGCGCTGCTCCTGATCGCGTTCGCCCTGTTCCGGCCGGGCTTCTTCTGGGATCGGATCTATCCGCCGCTGCTCGAAAGCGAGCCGGCCCAGATCTACCAGGTCGCAGAAGCCCTGCCGGCGGGCGCCAGCATCCGTCTGCACGCGGAGGGCATCACCATCGAGGGCGACGAGGTCGCGAAGACCGTGATCCTGCCGCTCGGGCCTCCCGGCACGGGCGAGGAGCGCCTGCAGGGCGCCGGTCTCGAGCTGCGCCAGGAAGACGGCAGGACGATCATCGACCTCGTTCAGTTCGGCAGCGCCGCCGAGCGTGCCGGGCTCGATTTCGACTTCGAGATCACCAGCGTCCTGGTGACCAACGACCGGCCGCCGCCGGAGCTGGTCTGGATCCCGGCGCTCATGCTGCTGGCCGCCATCATCTGGCTGCAGCGGCGTCGCCGGCCAGCGGAGACAACGCCGGCCGGTGCTGCGGCGCACGCCGGCGACTGATCGGAGAACCCGCGCCATGTACCGCAACATCCTGCTGCCGGTCGATCTGTCCGACGAGCACTCCTGGCGCAAGGCGCTGCCCACCGCGATCGCGCTGCGCACCACCTTCCAGGCGGAGCTGCATGTGATGACCGTGGTGCCGGACTTCGGCCTGCCGATGGTCGGCCAGTTCTTCCCGGAGGGCTACGAGGCCAAGGTGCACGCGCACGTCGCCGCCCAACTCGAGAACTTCGTCGCCGCGCAGCTGCCCGAGGACGTGACGGTCAAGCGCATCGTCGCGACCGGCAAGATCTACCAGCAGATCCTGCGCGTGGCCGAGCAGATCGGGGCCGATCTCGTCGTCATGGGCTCGCACCATCCGGAGCTCAGCGACTACCTCCTGGGCCCGAATGCCGCGAGGGTCGTGCGCCACGCCGACTGCTCGGTGATGGTGGTGCGCGAGTAGCGCCGAGCAAGCGGCGCCCGCGCCTCATTGCGGGGCGATTTC
This sequence comes from uncultured Alphaproteobacteria bacterium, assembly GCA_963753315.1. GTDB lineage: Bacteria > Pseudomonadota > Alphaproteobacteria > Geminicoccales > Geminicoccaceae > DASUGG01. The sequence goes on along the minus strand of CAVWCI010000051.1, from coordinate 117,261 downwards.
ACCGTTTGTTAACCTCGTGCCGCCATGAACATGCCCGCGTCCGAGGCAAGGGGAAGTCGGGCATGACGTTTTGGGGCACGATCGGCGCCGGGCGGCTGGCGCTGGTGAGCACGCTTTTTGTGTTGGCGGCATGCGCGAGCGTGCCTGCGCCCTTGCAGGAGGTGGCCGACGCCGAGCGTGCCGTGCAGGCGGCCGCTGACGCCGACGCCGGGGTCCTGGCTCCCGCCGAATTCGAGAAGGCGCGCGGCAAGCTCGAGGCGGCAAAGGCAGCACTCCAGGCGCAGCAGCATCTGCAGGCCCGCCAGCTCGCGGAACAGGCCATGGTCGACGCCGAGCTGGCAGGGATCACGGCACGCACCGAAGGGGCCGAACGCTCCGCTGCCGCGATCCGGGCGCAGATCGGCGATCCGGGCGGGGCCGCGGTGCGGCCGGCGGCCGGTTCGTGATGCGGCGGCAAGTCGCTGCGATGCCAGGCCGGCGTCGCCCGTTGCCATGGCTCGCCGGCTTCGTCCTCGCCGGTCTGGTTGGAGCACTCCTCCTGGCCGGATCGGCCAGGGCGCAGGAAGCTGCGACCATCGCACAGGCGCGGGACGCGCTGGAAGCCGCCAGGAGCACCCGTGCCGTGCGTGCCTTGGCGGCGCCCGAGCTCGACGCGGCGGAGGAAGCGCTCGAGCGGGCGCTGGCTGCGCGCGACGCCGGAAGACCGCAAGCCGAGATCGAGCATTTCGCCTACCTCGCCCTGCGCCGCGCCGCGATCGCCCGGATGCATGCGCGAGAGCGACAGATTGCGCTGGCGCTCGAGAGCCTGTCCGCGGCTCATGCCGTGATCGACGAGACGCGCGCGCTGGAGGCCGCGGCCGCCGAGCGGCGCGCCCGGGCGCTGGCGCAGCGGCTCGCGCGGTTCGACGTCCAGGACGACGGGGAGGTGCTGTTGCTGACGCCGCGTGAGCGTTGGTTCGAGACGGATCTGGCGCCGGCGCCGCGCGCGCTGCGGGCACTGGCCGAGGCCGCCCGGCTGCTTGGCGAGCTGCCCGAGCGGGAGGTGATGGTGCTGGGCTACGCCGCGCGTCGGGCACCGCACGCTGCCGCACAGGGCCGTGGTGCAGGGGCGGAGACCGCCGGTCAGCTGCCAGCCAACGACCGTGAACCGGACGTCGCGGCGCAAATCGGGATCGACCGGGACGATCTCGGATGCGCCCGGGCCGACGTCGTGCGCGCGTTGCTGATCAGCCATGGCGTCGATCCGCGCCGGATCGTCGCGCGTTGCGTCGCGCCGCAGGACGCGCTGCCGGCGTCGACGGCGCAGGTGGCCGGGCCTTCGGCCGGCGCGACCGCCATCGCGATCCTGCCTGAGGACGGCAGGGCCTGGGCGCCGACGATCGGCCGGACGATCGTCCCCGGCTCGGTCGCGCCGCGACTTTCGGCTGGCGCACCCACCGACGAACCGCCTAGTACTAGGTGACATCGGGTGGACTGGTAGGGATGGGATGGCGTTACGCACCTTGCGCTGCCTGGTCGATGCGCTCGCGGAGGACGCGGAAGGCGAGGCGATCATCGCCCATCACGCGGACACGCCGACGGTCTGGACACGGCGGCAGCTCCACGACGAGATCGAGCGCTTTGCCAGAGATCTGATCGCAGCCGGGATCGGCGCCGGCGAGCCGGTGGCGCTGATCGCGAGCAGCCGCCCGGAGTGGGCCGTGGCGGCCCTCGCGATCGCCAGGAGCGGCGCGATCGCGATGCCGATCAGCGAGCAGCTCGGCGCGCCGGAGCTGGAGCGGATCGTCGGCCATAGTGAATGTCGGCGCGTGATCACGACCACCGATCACCTGAAGATCCTGGCCAAGGTCGAAGGTGCCGGCGAGCTGGCGGTCGTGCTGCTCGACGACGACGAGGAGGCGGACCGGCACGGCCTTTCGGTGCAGGGCTGGCGCGAGCTGCGCGGCGGCAGCGGCGAGCTGCCGGAGCTCGAGCCCGATCAGCCGGCGCTTCTGGTCTACACTTCCGGCACCACAGGCACGCCCAAGGGCGTGCCGCTGACCCATGCCAATCTGTGCGCCAATCTCGACGCGCTGGTGGCCGAGCGCCTCGCGCGGCCGGGCGATCGGGTGCTCCTGCCGCTGCCCCTGCAGCACGTCTATCCGCTGACCGTGGGCCTGTTGGCGCCGCTCGCCTCGGGTGCGGCGGTGGTCCTGCCGGCCGGCATCACGGGGCCGCAGATCAGCGAGGCGCTGCAGGAGTGTGCCTGCACCATCATGATCGCCGTGCCGCGGCTGTACGAGGCCATGCTCGCCGGCATCGAGCGCAAGATGGACGCCCTCGGGAGCGTCGCGCTCGGCAGCTACCGGCGCCTGCTGGCCTTCTCCACCTGGCTGCTGCGCCGCTTCGGCTGGCGGACGGGGCGGCTGCTGTTCTGGCCGCTGCATCGCCAGGTCGGTCCCTCCCTCCGCCTGCTCGCGTCGGGCGGCGCGCCGCTCAAGCCCGAGACCGCAGCGCAGCTCAACGGGCTGGGCTGGGAGGTCCTGGTGGGCTACGGGCTGAGCGAGACCTCGCCGATCCTGACCTTCAACCCGAAGGGCCGCGCGCGGCCGGGCTCGGTGGGCCAGGCGGTCAAGGACACCGACATCCGGATCGAGCCGCAGCCCGATGTCGAGCCAGGCACCGGCGAAATCCAGGCGCGCGGGCCCAGCGTGTTCGCCGGCTACTGGCATAACGAGGAGGCCACCAAGGAGGGCTTCACCGACGACGGCTTCTTCCGCACCGGCGATCTCGGCCGCATCGACGACGACGGCTATCTGTTCATCGTCGGCCGCAGCAAGGAGATGATCGTCGTCGCGGGCGGCAAGAACATTTTTCCCGAGGACGTCGAGTTGGTCTACGGCAAGAGCGATCTGATCCAGGAGCTCGCCGTGCTCGATCACGACGGGCGCCTGGTGGGCCTGATCGTGCCGCAGGTCGAGCCGGAGGGCGGCTCGGGCGGCCGCCTGCGCCAGCGCTTTCGCAGCGAGATCGAGCGCTACGGGCAGGAGCTGCCGTCCTACGAGCGCATCACCGATTTCGCCCTGACCGCGCAATCGCTGCCGCGAACCCAGATCGGCAAGCTGCGCCGGCACCTGCTGCCCGACCTCTACGACCGGGCGAAGTCCGCCCGTGGCCCGGTCGAGGAGGCGACGCTTACGGACGAGGATCGGGCGCTGCTCGAGCGCACGCCCGCCGACCAGGTCTGGGCGTGGCTGCAAAAGCGCTTCAAGGGCACCCGCCTGACCCTGGACACGAGCCCGGAGCTCGATCTCGGCCTCGATTCGTTCGAGTGGATGAGCCTGGCCATGGAATTGCAGGAGCGGTTCGGCTTTCGGCTGACCGAGGAGGATCTCGCCCGCATCTCCACGCTGCGAGCGCTCCTGCAGGAGGTTCAGGAGGCGGCGGACAGCGGGCAGACGGAGGCGCTTGGCGAAGGTGAGCTCGGCGTCGAGCAGGAGCGCTGGCTGCAACCGCGCGGTGCCGCGTTGCGCGCCTTTGCGCGGCTGTTCTTCATGGCCAACTACGTGGTGATGCGCGGCCTGTTCCGCGTGCGGGCGGAGGGGCTCGAGCACGTGCCCGACAAGGGCCCGTTCCTGATCACGCCGAACCATACGAGCTACCTGGACCCGTTCGCGATCGCCGCCATGCTATCCTGGCAGCAGCTGCAGCAGGTATACTGGGCGGGTTGGAGCGGGCTCCTGTTCAGAGGCCCGATCACCCGGACGTTCAGCCGCATCACGCAGGTCGTCCCGGTCGATCCCGAGCGTGGCCTGACCTCGACCCTGCTGTTCGCCCGGGCAATTCTGAACCGCGGCAACGTCCTGACCTGGTTTCCCGAGGGCGAGCGCTCGCGCGACGGCGAGATCCACAGGTTCCTGCCTGGTGCCGGCCTGCTGATCCAGAAGACGCGCGCGCCGGCGGTGCCGGTCTTCATCACCGGAAGCTACGAGGCGTGGCCACCTGGCCGGTCGCTGCCGCGCATCCATCCGATCCGGCTGCGCTTCGGAGAGCCGCTGATGCTCGCCGACAGCGAGCCCGAGACCGACGACATGGAAGGGCCCGAGCGCATCGCCGCGCGCCTGCGCGACGCGGTGATCGCGCTCGGCGGCTGCTGCTGCGGGCGGCGATTTGCGCGGCGGTCCGCCGAAGGTCGCGGCAGACCGGCAGAACTCGACTGAGGCCGTGCGCGCCCAGCGGTAGCCTCCCAAAAAAGGTCTCGGCCGCCTCTCACACCTTGCCGGTCCATCTCGTCATGTCCTCGGGAACCGCCCCTGCGTGTCGAGCCGATGGCTGACGCCTTAGGGTGAGTTTGCTACCGAATGCCGGAAATTCGTAAGGTCTGAAACTGTTTCGCATATACTGCAAAGCGCGTTTCCGCGGCGCGAGCCGTCGCGACCGCCATGGCAGGCTTTATGGATAGCGCGATGGCCGACGATCCAAGAGACGATCTCGAAGCCTGGGCGGCGCTGGCCGGACGGGAGACCGAAGGCCGCGCGGCAGAGCTGGTCTGGCGCACGCCCGAGGGCATCGGGGTCAAGCCGCTGTACACCGCGGCCGATCTGGAAGGGATCGAGGCGGTCGGCAGCCTGCCCGGCCTGCAGCCTTACCTGCGCGGGCCGCGCGCGACCATGTATGCCCAGCGGCCCTGGACCATCCGGCAGTATGCCGGCTTCTCGACCGCCGAGGAATCCAACGCCTTCTACCGGCGCAACCTGGCCGCCGGCCAGTCCGGCCTGTCGGTGGCGTTCGACCTGCCGACCCATCGCGGCTACGACAGCGACCATCAAAGGGTCACGGGCGACGTCGGCAAGGCCGGCGTGGCCATCGATACCGTCGAGGACATGAAGCGGCTGTTCGCGGGCATCCCGCTCGATCAGGTCAGCGTCTCGATGACCATGAACGGTGCGGTGCTGCCGGTGATGGCGTTCTACATCGTGGCCGCGCAGGAGCAGGGTGTGGCGCCGGAGCAGCTCGCCGGCACGGTGCAGAATGACATCCTGAAAGAGTTCATGGTCCGCAACACCTACATCTATCCGCCAGGCCCCAGCATGCGGATCGTCGCCGACGTGATCGGCTATGCGGCGGAGCACATGCCGCGCTTCAACCCGGTCTCGATCTCCGGCTACCACATGCAGGAGGCGGGGGCGACCTGCGTCCAGGAGCTGGCCTTCACGCTCGCCGACGGCCTGGAATATGCCCGGGCGGCGGTGGCGCGCGGCCTCGCGATCGACCGCTTCGCGCCGCGGCTGTCCTTCTTCTTCGGCATCGGCATGAACTTTTTCATGGAGATCGCCAAGCTGCGCGCCGCGCGCCTGCTGTGGGCGAAGCTCGTGCAGGACCATTTCGAGCCGCGCGATCCGCGCTCCACCATGCTGCGCACCCATTGCCAGACCAGCGGCGTGTCGCTGCAGGCACAGGACGTCTACAACAACGTCGTGCGCACCACGCTGGAGGCGCTGGCGGCAGTGCTCGGCGGCACCCAGTCGCTGCACACCAACGCCTTCGACGAGGCGCTGGCGCTGCCGAGCGAGTTCTCGGCGCGGATCGCCCGCAACACCCAGCTCATCCTGGCCGAGGAGACCGGCATCCGCCACGTCGTCGACCCGCTCGGCGGCAGCTACTACGTCGAGCACCTGACCGCGAGCCTGGTCCGCGAGGCCGAGGTGCTGATCGCCGAGGTCGAGGCGATGGGCGGCATGACCAAGGCGATCGAGGCAGGCATGCCCAAGGCGCGGATCGAGGCGGCGGCGGCGCGGCGCCAGGCCCGCGTCGATCGCAACGAGGAGGTGGTGGTCGGCGTCAACCGCTACCGCCCGGCCGAGGACCAGCCGGTCGAGCTGCTGGACATCGACACCACGGCCGTGCGCGAGGGGCAGATGCGGCGCCTTGCCGAGGTCCGTGCCGAGCGCGATGAGGAGCGCTGCAAAGGTGCGCTGCACGCGCTCGAAAAGGGTGCCGCGGGCGATGCCAATCTGCTGCAGCTTTGCGTCGAGGCGGCGCAGGCGCGCGCCAGCCTGGGCGAGATCTCGGACGCCATGGAGCGCGTGTTCGGGCGCTGGCGGGCCGAGGTGCGCGGGGTCGCAGGTGTGTACGGCTCGGCGTTCGCCGACGATCCGGATTTCGCCGCGATCCAGCGCGAGGTCGAGGCGTTCGCCGAGGCAGAGGGGCGCCGGCCGCGCATGCTGGTCGCCAAGCTCGGCCAGGACGGCCACGACCGCGGCGCCAAGGTGATCGCTACCGCGTTCGCCGACATCGGCTTCGACGTCGACATCGGTGCTTTGTTTCAGACGCCTGCCGAAGCCGCGCGCGAGGCGATCGAGAACGACGTCCACCTGGTCGGCGTGAGCTCGCTCGCCGCCGGCCACCGGGTCCTGGTGCCGGCGCTGCTCGAGGCGCTGAAGGAGCAGGGCGGCGGCGACATCCTGGTGGTGGTCGGCGGCGTGATTCCGACCCGCGATCGCAAGGCGCTGGCGGATGCCGGGGTCGCCGCGGTCTACCCGCCCGGGACCCGGATCCCCGAGGCGGCGCGCGAGATCCTGCGCCTGCTGCGCGCCCGGCACGAGGTTCACGCCGCCTGAGTCCGCCGCTGCGCGCGCCGGCCCCGCCTCGGCGCCGAGGAATCCGGCCGGGCGGGCCGTTCACCCCCTGGCACCGCGGGCCGGTTGCGGTATGTTGTGCCGCATACGCTCGATCAGCGCGGGGGGAAGCATCATGGCGAAGTTCGGCGTCGGTCAGTCGGTGCGGCGGGTCGAGGATCAGCGGTTCATCACCGGCAGCCGGCCGCTATACCGACGACATCAATCTGCCGGGCCAGGCCTATGGCTATGCCGTGCGCTCGCCCGAGGCACACGCCAGGATCGTGAGGATCGACGTCGAGGAGGCGAAGCTCGCGCCCGGCGTGCTGGCGGTGATCACCGGCGCCGAGATCGAGGCCAACGGTACCAACACGCTGCCCTGTGCGATCCCGATGATCAATCGCGACGGCTCCGAGGGCATCAACCCGCTGCGGCCGGTCCTGTGCACCGAGCGCGTGCGTCACGTCGGCGATCATGTCGCGTTCGTGGTCGCCGAGACGCCGAGCCAGGCCAAGGATGCCGCCGAGCTGATCGCGGTCGAGTACGATTCGCTGCCCGCGGTGGTCGACACCGAGACCGCTGCCGATGCCGGCCGGCCCCTGGTGCACGACGACGTGCCGGCCAACCTCGCCTTCGACTGGCAGCACGGCGATGCGGATGCCGTCGAGCGCGCGCTTGCCGGCGCCGCCCACGTCACCAAGGTGCGGATCATCAACAACCGCCTGGTCGCCAATCCGATCGAGCCGCGCGCCGCGATCGGCGAGTACGATGCCGACAGCGGCCAGGTGACGCTGCATGCCTGCACCCAGGGCGGCTGGCTGTTCACGGGGCCGCTGGCGGAGGTCCTCAAGGTCGAGCCCGAGAAGGTCCGCGTGCTGACGCCCGACGTCGGCGGCGGCTTCGGCATGAAGGCCTTCTTCTATCCCGAGTATGCGCTCGCGGTCTGGGCGGCCCGCCAGGTCGGGCGCCCCGTCAAGTGGACCGCCGAGCGCTCCAGCGACGGCTTCCTCTCGGACGTGATGGGGCGCGACCACGTGACCGAGGCCGAGCTCGGCTTCGATGCCGACCACAGGATCGTCGGCATGCGGGTCCTGACCACCGCCAACATGGGCGCCTACTGCAACCTGTTCGCGCCGTTCATCCCGACCGGCGCGGCGCTCAAGGTCCTGCCCGGCGTCTACGACATCAAGAGCATGGTCTACCGGGTCAAGGGCGTGCTCACCAACACCACGCCGGTCGACGCCTATCGCGGCGCCGGGCGACCGGAATCGATCTATCTGATGGAGCGGCTGGTCGATGCCGCGGCCCGCGAGCTCGGCGAGGATCCGGCCGAGCTGCGGCGCAAGAACTTCGTGGCGGCGGCCGCCATGCCGTTCAAGACCGTGGCCGGCGAGGTCTATGATTCCGGCGAGTTCGCCAGGGTCATGGACGCCGCCACGAAGGAGGCCGACTGGTCCGGCGCCGGCAAGCGCCGGGCAGAGGCGCAGGCGCGCGGCGTGCGGCGCGGCATCGGCATGGCCTACTACATCGAATCGACCATGGGCGACCCGCAGGAGATGGCGGCGATCAAGTTCGAGACCGACGGCACCGTCAGCGTCGCGGTCGGCACCCAGTCCAACGGCCAGGGCCACGAGACCGCCTACGCGCAGTTGCTGCACGAGCGCCTCGGCGTGCCGTTCGAGAAGATCCGGATCGTCCAGGGCGATACCGCCAAGCTCAAGATGGGCGGCGGCACCGGCGGCTCGCGCTCGCTCACCGCCGAAGGCATGGCGATCCGCGACTGCGCCGACGACGTGATCGAGCGCGGCCGACACTATGCGGCCCAGGAGCTCGAGACCGCGGTCGCCGACATCGACTACAGCCGCGAGAGCGGCGAGTTCAGCGTGATCGGCACCGACCGCCGGATCGGCATCCTCGATCTCGCCGCGAAGGCGCGCGAGAGCACCAACCCGCCCGAGGGCTTCGAGGGCGGGCTGGATGCCGAGGCGACCGCCCAGATCGACGCCTACACCTTCCCCAACGGCTGCCACGTCGCCGAGGTCGAGGTCGATCCCGACACCGGCGTGGTGCAGATCGTCAACTACGTCGCGGTCGACGACTTCGGCGTCGTGCTGAACCCGATGCTGGTCGCCGGCCAAGTGCATGGCGGCGTGGTGCAGGGCATCGGCCAGGCGCTGTACGAGCACGCCGTCTACGACGACAACGGCCAGCTGCTGTCGGGCTCGTTCATGGACTACTGCATGCCGCGCGCCGACGGCGTGCCGGCGATGCAGGTCTCGACCATCGAGGTGCCGTGCAAGAACAACCCGATGGGCGTGAAGGGCTGCGGCGAGGCAGGCTCGGTGGCATCGCCGGCCGCGGTGATCAACGCGATCATCGACGCGCTGGCCGACCTCGGCGTCACCAGCGTCGACATGCCGGCGACGCCGCAGAGCCTGTGGCGGCTGATCCAGCAGCATCGCCAGCCGATCGCGGCCGAGTAGCCAGGAGATCGGGACTTGGCGAGGGACTTCAGCACGCTGCCGGAGGGCCTGCCGGTGCCGGTCGACGACGGTGCCTGCGACCACCTGGCCGGCATGCGCGTGCCGGCGATAGCGCTGCCGTCGACCGGCGGGCGCGACGTGGTGCTCGCCGAGACCGGCCGGCCGCGCACGGTGGTGTACGCCTATCCGCGCACCGGCGTGCCCGGCGAGCCTTCCCCCGAGGGCTGGGACATGATCCCGGGTGCGCGCGGCTGCACGCCGCAGTCCTGCAGCTTTCGCGATCATCACCAGGAGCTTTTGGACCTGGGCGCCGAGGTCTTCGGCCTTTCGACGCAGACGACAGCCTTCCAGCAGGAGATGGCCGCTCGGCTGCATCTGCCGTTCGAGGTGCTGAGCGATGCCGATCTGCGCTTTGCCGAGGCGCTCCGGCTGCCCACGTTCGAGGTCGCCGGCATGACGCTGATCCGGCGGCTGACCCTGATCCTGCTGGCCGGCCGCATCGAGCACGTCTTCTATCCGGTCTTTCCGCCCGACCAGAGCGCCGCCCAGACCATCGCCTGGCTGCGCGCCCATCCTATGCAAGGTAAGGCGTGATGGTCCAGCTGACCTTCAAGGGCATCGATGCGCGACCAGTGCTGGTGCCGCTGTCGCGGCCTGTGGTGTCACGCGTCGGCCTCTACGAGCAGTGGCCTCTGATCCTGATCGATCTCCACACCGAGGAAGGGATCGTCGGCCACAGCTATCTGGCGCCCTATCTGAAGAGCGCGGTGCGCTACATCGTCCCCGCGCTTCACGACCTCGCAGCGGCACGCCAGGGCAAGCCGATCGCCCCGCTCGACGACTTTCGACAGGGCCGCGCCTCGCTCGGCCTGGTCGGCCTGGAGGGCGTCGCGATGATCGCCGTCTCGGGCCTCGACATGGCCGCTTGGGACGCGCTCGCCAAAGCGGCGGACCTGCCGCTCGCGGTCTATCTCGGCGGCTCGCTGGCGCCGGTGCCCGCCTACAACAGCGGCGGGCTCTGGCTGACGCCGCTCGAAAGCCTCGCCAAGGAAGCTGAAGCGCTCGCGGCAGAGGGTGGCTTTCGCGCGGTCAAGCTGCGGCTCGGGCGTGAACGGCTGGACGACGACATCCGGGCGATCGCGATCGTGCGCGAGGCGCTCGGCGCCGACGTCAAGCTGATGTGCGATTTCAACCAGGGGCTGTCGCTCGGCGACGCGCTGCATCGCTGCCACGGCCTCGACGATCAGGGCCTCTACTGGTTCGAGGAGCCGATCGCCTACGACGACTTTTCCGGCTACGCCAAGCTCACGCGCGAGCTGAAGACCCCGGTCATGCTCGGCGAGAATTTTTATGGCCCCCGCTCGCTCTATGCCGCGATTCAGGCGGGGGCAGGCGACTACGTCATGCCGGACCTGATGCGCATCGGCGGCGTCACAGGCTGGTTGCGGGCCGCCGCGATCGCAGGTGCCGCCGGCATCGAGATGTCCTCACACCTTTATCCCGAGGTCTCGGGCCATCTGCTGCGCGTCGCCGAGACCCGCCATTGGCTGGAATGGCAGGACTGGGCGCATCCGATCCTGGCCGAGCCCTTTGCGGTCGAGGACGGCCATCTGCTCGTTCCCGACGTGCCGGGCAACGGACTGGCCTGGGACGAGGCCGCCGTCGAGCGCTACCGCCTGGAGCTCTAGCGCCACGGCCACGGTTTCGCGTCAACTCCATGAAGGGCCGCCGTGAGACGAACGATGCCCTATGATCCAGGTGCCCTCAATCTCGACCAGAAATTCGAGAAGTTCTCGAAGCACTGGTCGCCGCACATCATCGCGCAGCTGAACGACCTGCACGTGAAGGCGGTGAAGGTACAGGGCGCCTTCGTCTGGCACCGTCACGAGGACACCGACGAGCTGTTCCTCGTCCACAAGGGCACGCTGACGATCAAGTATCGCGATCGCGACGTGGTGCTGCGCGCCGGCGAGATGCACGTCGTGCCCAAGGGCGTGGAGCACCGGCCGGTCGCCGACGAGGAATGCGAGATCCTGTTGATCGAGCCTGCCGGCACGCTCAACACCGGCGATGCCGGCGGCAACCTCACGGCGAGCGAGGAGCCGTGGATATGAGCCGCACAGTTCCCGCGGCCGGGTCGACCTCGACCGTCGCGCCGGTCGGGATGGCCGCCGTGACGTCGCGCTCGAAGCGGTCGATCAGGGGGACCCCGGAAAAGGCCGCGGCCTGCGCCATGATCGGGTTGGCGTAGTTCAGCAGCAGGGCGAGCGGCGCCAGGCCACGCACGGCCATCTCCGCCAGCATCCAGGAGGTCGCGACGCCGCCCTTGGCGGCATTCAGCACCAGCACCTTGCCGACATAGCTCTGGCCGAACAGCTTGTGTGCCGGCCGCGAAAAAACGCCGCGCTCGCGGTCGAGGTCGTAGCGCGCGGAAAAGTTGTCGGCGGCGACCAATGCAACACCCCGCACCGGCCGGCCGATGCCCTTGTGGCCCGAGATCTCGCTCATCGCACGATCCGCCCGCTGATCGCCGCCTCGACGCAGCGGCGCATCGGCGCCAGCGCCGGCTCGTAGCCGTAGCCCGCGATGATGTTGACGAGCTTGGCGGAGTTGGTCATCAGCGTGCGCCAGCCGTTCGCCTCGGCCAGCACGCGCGCGTGCATCTGGTAGAAGCACACGCCCTCCAGCACCACGCCGCCGGCCCGCTCGATGGTGGCGACGAGACCGGTGCGCGCGGCGGCATGGCGGATCTCGGGCGAGGTCGCGACCAGCAGCGCCGTCGCCTCGTGCACCCGCCTGCCATCGAGCAGCGAAGCCAACTGCTGCATCTCCAGCAGCGAGAGTTGCGGCGCCGCGAACACCACCACGTCCAGCGTATCGCGGGTTGGCGCGAAGCTGTCGTAGAAGGCATCGATCTCGCGATGGCCCAGGCTTTCGGCGGGTGTCTTAGGATCGGCCGGCGGCGCCTCCGGCGTCACGCCGCAGACATGGTACATCGCGGTCGAGCCCCAGCTCGCCATGGCGGCGCCGAGGTGCTTCAGCTCGTCGGAGGTCGGCGCAGGGCCGGCCGCTGCTTCCACGACCGGCACCTGCCAGTAGGACGCCTGCTCGCGGCCGATCAGCGCGCCGAGCGCGCCCCAGTCCGACAGCGAGCGCGGCGCATCGGCGATCCGCCAGCGCCGGCCGCCCCGCCGGCAGGCATCGAGATGGAAGCCGTAGCGCGGCACGCGGCCGCTCAGCGCCGCCGCCAGCGCCGCCGGACCGCCCTCGTAGTTGCTGCGCGCGCCGCACACGCTGTTGGCATAGATCACCGAGCCCGTGTCGCCGAACGCCAGGTGCTCGCCGCGCACCGGCGGCAGCACGCTCTGATAGTTGATGCAGGTGTCGGTAAGGATCATGCCGAGGCTCGCCAGCGCGTCCGCCGCGCGTCGCTCGAGCGCCACGATCGCCTCGGGCTGCCTGATGCTGGCGAAGCGGGCGAAGTCGGCGCCGCGCGGGTCGGTGACGGTCGGCACGCGCACGCGCCGCTCCGCGGGCGGTGCTGCCGCCAGCTCCTCGAGGAACGCGACGCCCGAGGGGCCCAGCGCCTCGCTGTCGGCGCAGATGTGCACCTGGCTCACCTCGACGAGATCCTCCGCATCGAAGAACTCGCCGACCGCGACCTGCTGCTCGATCGCCCAGCGCCGCGGCGCGCCCATTTCGCCCGCCAGCATCCGCTTCTCGTGATCGTTCAGACGCAAGATTTCCCTCCCTGTTGCCGTCCCAGGCTAGGCAGACGTGCTAGAAAGCGCCAGGGGCAGATTGGAGTGCAGCGTTGGTCCTTCGCATCGTCGCCGACGACCTGACCGGCGCGCTCGATACGGCAGCGCCGTTCGCGGCCGCCGGCGCGCCGCTGCCCGTGTGCTGGGACCGGGCCGCGCGAAGCGGCAGCTATGCGCTCGACACCGAGACGCGCGAGCGGAGCACGGACACGTGTGACTGGGTCGAGCATCTCCATGGCGCCGCGTTGTCCTTCAAGAAAATCGATTCGCTGCTGCGTGGCCGCACGCCCGAGGAGATTGTGGCCTGCCTCGAGGGTGGCCGGTTTCGCAGCGCCATCATCGCCCCGGCCTTCCCGGCCCAGGGCCGCATCACCCGTGGCGGGCGGCAGTATTGGCGTCCGGCGGGACAACGGGCCTGGCAGCCCGTCGACCTGGATCTCCTGCTCGAGCTGCGGCGCAGCCTGCCGGTCGTGCACGCCAAATCGGCCAAGGTGCTGGCGGCCGACGGCTTCTTCCTGTGCGATGCCGAGACCGAGGAGCAGCTGCATGCGATCGTCGACGGCCGGCAGGCGCATGGCAACGCCCGTGCTGTGGTGCGGCAGCGCCGGCCTCGCGCGCGCCCTGGCCGGGCCCGCGCGGAGCCGAGGAAACGTTCGTACCCAAAGCCCCGCTGCTGATGCTGATCGGCACCGCGCATGCCGTCGCGCGCGCCCAGCACGAGGCGCTGCGGGCCTATGGCGCGGGCCTGGTCACCCAGCTTCGCGCGGCGGCCGTCGAGGATGCCGGTGGCGGATGTCGCTGAGGCGATCGGCCGGGGCTCGTCCGCCGTCCTTGGCGGTGGACCTGCCCGCGCACTCGCCCGAGGAGGCCCGTCAGGTGCTGGCCGAAAGCTTCGCGCTGCTCGCGGAGCGCATGCCGCGGCCGGGCAGCCTGTTCGTCACCGGCGGCGAGACCCTGCATGGCCTGTTGCAGGCGCTGGGGGCGGACTCGCTGCTCGCGACCGGGCGAGCTGTTGCCGGGCGTGCCGCATGCGCGCATCGTCGGCGGCCGTTGGCACGATCTGCCGGTGATCTCGAAATCCGGCGGCTTCGGCGCGCCAGACCTCTTGATCCGGCTCGCCGAATTGGTCATGCCCTAGCGCCATGACAGGCCCCATTCTCGGACTGACGATGGGCGACCCGGCAGGGGTCGGCCCGGAGATCGCACTCAAGGCGTTGCGCGACCTGGCACCACGCGAGGCGGCCGGCGAGCTGTCGCTCGTGGTGATCGGCACCGCATCCTGCATGGCCGACGCGGCGGAGCGTCTCGGCATGCCGGCAAAAATCTCGGCGGATGGCGGCGGCTGGCCGAACGTCCGGCTGATCGAGGCTGCCACCACCGAGGGGACCATAGCGCCTGGCCGGCTCAGCGCCGAGGCGGGCCGCCTCGCGTTCGCCGCGATCGAGCGGGCCGTGCAGCTGGCGCTGGCGGGCGACATCGATGCGATCGTGACCGCGCCGATCAACAAGGAGGCGCTCAACAAGGCGGGCCACGCCTATCCCGGCCACACCGAGATCCTGGCCGACCTGACGGGCAGCAAGGGCAGCTGCATGATGCTGGCGCACGAGCGCCTCGGGTCACGCATGTGTCGACCCATGTGGCGCTGGCGGACGTGCCCAAGCGGGTGACGCCCGAGCGCCTGCGCCGCGTCTTCACGCTGACCCACGCGGCGCTCTTGGACCTCGGCATCGAAAAGCCGCGGATCGGCGTCTGCGCGCTCAACCCGCATGCTGGCGAGGGCGGCCTGTTCGGGCGCGAGGACCAGGACATCGTGGCGCCGGTGATCGAGGAGTTCCGCGCGCAGGGCATCGCGATCGAAGGACCGGTGCCGGGCGATACGATCTACGTCAAGGCGCTCGCCGGCCAGTTCGATGCGGTCGTCGCGATGTACCACGACCAGGGCCATGTCGCCGTCAAAACCCTGGGCTTCGCGATGGACCCGCAGACCGGCCTGATGAGCAGCCTTTCCGGCGTCAACGTGACGCTCGGCCTGCCGATCATCCGGACCTCGGTCGACCACGGCACGGCGTTCGACATCGCCGGCCAGGGCATCGCCAATGCCGCCAGCATGATCGAGGCGATCGAGCTCGCGGCGCAGATGGCGCGCGCCCGCAAGCAACGAAGCTGAGCCTGGAAGGCCGATTTGAGCATTGCGGCAGAGCCGCTGCGCCGGCTGGTGCAGACCACCTTCGAGCACCGCCGGCGTGCCGCCCGAGGTGGCGCGCTTGGTTAACGGGCGTGGGTCGGGCGAAAGGCGGTGAGCGTCCTCGGCAGCCGACTTTGGAGTGCCCGCTCGAGCGCCGCGCCGTGGCGGTGGAGGAGAAGCCCGGCGCCAATCAGCGCGAGACCGATCATGGAAAGGGCGAAGGGATATAACAGCGAATCCCGGAACACCCGCTCGGCCAGATCGTGAAGGTAAATCGCGACCCCGAGCCCGCCGAACAGGGCATAGGCGCGGCGCTGCAGGAACAGGCCAAGCCCGATCAGGCCAACGTTGATCAGGCAATAGACTGCCTTGGAGAGCTCGCTGATGCTTTCCATCGCGGTCAGGCCGCCCCAGAAGGCCAGCAGCGCGAACAGGTGCAGCCAGAAGGCCAAGTCGCCGCGCGATCGGACGTCGACCGTCCAGGCGACGATGATCATGCCGAGCCCGAACCAGACCGAAACCAGCCTGCGCAGCCGCCACGAGGGGAACGGATCGCCGAAAATCCATGGCGCCACATCCATCGAGAGCAACCAAAGCGCCATCGGCGACCGGAGCGATCAGAAAAGAGAAGCGATAAAATCGGAGCGCGATGAGCCCGGCCACGATGGTTGCGAGCTCCATCGGCACCCAGCCGCCCCTCGCGAACCTCCAAAACTCATCGATGTCGCTATAGTCGCGCCTGGGGACGTTCAGCCAGCCGAGCGCCTCCTGCACGCCGTACACGAACATCGGCGCCATCGTAACCGCGATCGTGATCAGGAGCCCGCCCGGGATCGTCAGCCCGCGGTGCCACAACCGGTCGCCCGCGAGCGCGAGGATCACGGCATAGATCACGGCGATGACAGCAAGCGCCGCGCCGCCCAGCTGCGCGAACGCGAGCGTCGTGAACAGCCCCATGGCGCCGATCACGATCAGAGCGCCGGCGTACCACAGCAGGTGGACGAGGTCGAAGCGCGGCCGGATCGCCTGCCGTGGCGCGGGCGCCTTCACCTTCAGGAAACGCCAGAGAGCGTCCGCCTGATCGGCCTTAATCACGCCCGCTGCCACCGCGCGCTCGATGTCGTCGCGGGCCACCCCGACCAAAGCCTCGGGCGCGCGCTCGGCTTCGGAACCAGCCGTCATGTCGCCATCATGTGTCGGTTGTGGTTAACAGAGGCTTAGCAGCAAGACCCGATGGGAGGAACCGAGATGAGCATCGCCGCAGAGCCGCTGCACCGGCTCGTGCAGACCACCTTCGAGCACGCCGGCACGACGCCCGAGGAGGCGCGGCTGGTCGCCGACCATCTGGTCGACGCCAACCTGATGGGCCACGACAGCCACGGCGTGATCCGGGTGCAGCCCTATATCGGGCTGCTGCGCGACGGGCAGGACCACGACCGGCAAGGGCGTCCGGATCACCAAGGACGCTGGCGCGCTGATCACGGTCGACGGCCAGGAAGGCCTGGGCCAGGTCGTGTGCAAGCAGGCGATGGACCTTGCGATCGAGCGGGCGCGGGCGCACGGCGTCGCGGTGCTGGGCCTTTGCAACACGACGCACATGGGCCGGATCGGCGCCTGGGCCGAGCAGGCCGCGGCCGCCGGCATGGTCTCGCTGCACTTCTGCAACACCACGGGCTTCGGCATCCAGGTGGCGCCGTTCGGCGGCACCGACCGGAGGCTGTCGGTCAACCCGATCGCACTCGGCGTGCCGCGGCCGGGCCAGGAGCCGATCATCCACGACATGTCGACCGGCACCATCGCCGCCGGCAAGATCCGCGTCGCGCGCAACAAGGGCTCGCAGTTGCCGGAAGGCAGCCTGATCGACAACCAGGGCCGGCCGACCACCGACCCCGAGGCGTTCTTCGCCGATCCGCCGGGTGCGATCACCACGGCGGCCGCCCACAAGGGCTACGGGCTCGCGATGTTCGTCGAGATCCTGGCCGGATCGCTCACCGCCGGCGGCAGCAGCCATCCCGACAACCCGACCGCCGATCGCGCGATCAACAACCTGCTCTCGATCCTGATCGATCCGGGGCGCATGGCCGGTGCTGCCGCCATGGCCGCCGACATCGACCGGCTGGTCGCCTGGGTCAAGGAATCGCCGCCGGCGAGCCCGGGCGGCGAGGTGCTGCTGCCCGGCGAGATCGAGCGCCGCACCCGCGACGAGCGCCGCGCGCACGGCATCCCGCTCGACCCGAACACGCTGGCCCAGGTGCGCGCCGCCGCCACCTCCGTCGGCGTACCGGAAGAGGCGATCGCGCGCGGCATCGTCGAGGTCTGATGGCCGCGCTCCTGCCGCAGACGGCACCGCTGCGGGTCGACCGGCTCGACGTCGCCGTCTATCGCGCGCCGGTCGAGCATCCCGTGCGCACGGCGTTCGGCGCCATGACCAACCGGCCGGCGGTGATCGTCCGCGCCGAAGGCGGCGGCGCCGTGGGCTACGGCGAGATCTGGTGCAACTTTCCGAGCTGCGGCGCCGAGCACCGCGCGCGCCTCCTGGAGAGCGTGTTCCGGCCCTGGGTGACCGGCCGGGATTGGTCGTCGCCGGCGGATGCGTTCGCCGACCTCACCGCACGCTCGCACCGGCTTGCGCTGCAGGCGGGCGAGCCCGGCCCGATCGCCCAGGTGGTCGCCGGCATCGATGTGGCCCTTTGGGACCTCGCGGCGCGCCAGGCGGGCGTGCCGCTCTGGCGCCTGCTCGGCGGCAGCCAGGGTCGCATGCCGGCCTATGCCAGCGGCATCAACCCGGACTGCGCCGAGGAGCAGGCCCTGGACGCCAGGGCCGCGGGCTTTCGCGCCTTCAAGCTGAAGATCGGCTTCGGCGCCGAGCTCGATCTCGCCAATCTGGCGGCGCTGCGCTCCCGCCTCGGCCCCGACGCGCCGATCGCGGTCGATGCCAACCAGGCCTGGGATCTCGAGGAGGCGATCGCCATGAGCCGCTCGCTCGCACGCCACGCGCCGCTCTGGCTCGAGGAGCCGCTGGCGGCCGACAGCAGGGTCGAGGACTGGCAGCGGCTCGCCGAGGCATCGCCCATCCCGCTCGCGGCCGGCGAGAACCTGCGGGGCGATGCCGCCTTCGATGCGGCGATCGCGGGCGGCGCGCTCGCCTTCATCCAGCCCGATCTCGCCAAATGGGGCGGCATCACGGCCTGCCTGCCGCTCGCGCGGCGGATCAACAGGGCGGGCCTTCGCTACTGCCCGCATTACCTGGGCGGCGGCATCGGCCTCTTGGCCTCGGCGCACCTGCTGGCGGCCGCCGGCGGCGACGGCCTGCTCGAGATCGACAGCAACGCCAATCCGCTGCGCGAGGGCCTTGCGGCGCCCTTCCCGACGCTCGAGGATGGCCAGTTCGTGCTGTCGGACCAGCCGGGGCTCGGCGTCGCACCGGGCGCCGAGGTCGAGCGTTTCGCGGTAACCGTCCTGGCTTGAGGATGACCAGGCACAACGACGCCGCCGCACGCCTCTTGGACAGCTGGCAGGACAACGCCGCTGCCTGGACGGCCGCGGTGCGATCCGGGGCGATCGAGAGCCGGCGGCTTGCGACCGACGCCGCAATCCTCGACGCCGTGATCGAGCGGCGGCCGCGCAAGGTTCTGGATCTGGGGTGCGGCGAGGGCTGGCTGGTGCGCGCGCTGGCGGAGCGCGGCGTGGCGGCCGTGGGCGTCGATGGCGCAGCACCGCTGGTCGAGGCCGCAGCGCAGGCCGGCGGCAGTTTCCTGCGGCTGAGCTATGCCGAGCTGATCGCAGCGCCGGAGCGCTGCGGCGAGGACTTCGACCTGGTGGTCGCCAACTTTGCGCTGCTGGAGGAGGAGATCGGCCCGCTGCTCGCAGCTCTGCACGGCATCATGAGCGCGGACGGCCGGCTCCTGGTCCAGACCCTGCATCCGCTGGCCGCCGGCCCGCCTTATGAGGATGGCTGGCGCACTGAGCATTTTTGTGGCTTCGGTGAGGGGACGTGGACGCCGATGCCCTGGTACTTTCGCACGCTCGGCTCCTGGCTCGGCGTGTTGCGGCAAGCCGGTTTTGCGCTCCAGGCCTTGCGCGAGCCGGTCCACCCGCAGGAGCGGCGCCCGCTCTCCCTGCTCATGGAGGCACGGGCGATCTGACGTGCTGCGCGCTTGCTGCGGCTCGCCGCGTGCGCCATCTAGTCCAAAGACCAACCGTGGGAGCGCAGCCTGTGTTCGATATCGATGGCATCCTCAAAGCGCTGCAGACCGACCCCAACGCGCGCCGCCAGGCGACCACCGGCGCCATGGCCGGCGCCGCGGGCCTCGCCGCCGGCATGCTGATGGGCAAATCCGGCGGCAAGCTTCTCGGCAAGGCCACCAAGTACGGCGCGATCGCGGCGCTCGGCGGCCTCGCCTACCACGCCTGGCAGCGCAGCCGGACGCAGACGACCGTGGCAGGGTCGATCGAGGCCCCCGCGGACTACCAGCCGGCGCCGAAGAACGAGGCGTTCCTGCCGCCACCGCAGGACGAGGCTGCCCGCGACCGCCTCGGCCAGGCGCTGGTGCGCGCCATGATCGCCGCCGCCAAGGCGGACGGCCGCATCGATGCCGAGGAGAACCAGCGCATCTTCGCAAGGCTCGAGGCCATGGATCTCGATCCGCAATCCAAGGCCTTCGTGTTCGACGAGCTGTCCGCGCCCTTGAACCTCGATGCGGTCGTCGCCGGCGCCGACACGCCCGAGCACGCCGCGGAGATCTACGCCGCCTCGCTGGTGGCGATGGACGCCGATACGCCGGCCGAGAAGGCTTATCTGCAGATGCTGGCGGCGCGGCTCGGGCTCGAGTCTGCGCTGGTGGACGAGATGCACCGCGCCGCGACCGCCGAGCCGACCGGAGCGACATCGTGATGAGCGGCAATCGCTGGCCCACCAAGAGCCGCCTGCCCGACCTGCGCTACGACGACATGACGGCGGAGCAGCAGCGCGTGCACGACGAGATCGCCGCAGGCCCGCGCGGCCGGGTCGAGGGGCCGCTTGCCGTCTGGCTGCACGCGCCCAAGCTCGCGACCCACGCCCAGAAGCTCGGCGCCCATGCCCGCTTCGGCAGCCTGCTGCCGCCAGCACTCTCCGAGCTCGCGATCCTGGTCACGGCGGCCACCTGGCACTCGGAGTTCGAGTGGTACGCGCACGCCCGCCTGGCGCGCGAGGCCGGCATCGCCGATACCGTGATCGAGGCGATCCGCAACGGCGAGAAGCCTTCGCTGCCCGACCCGAAGGCGCAGGCGGTGTACGCGGTGAGCCGCGAGCTGCACAGGACCCGCACGCTCTCGGATGCGACCTATGCCGCCGCCGAGGCCGCGCTCGGCCGCGCGGCGCTGGTCGACCTGGTCGGCATCCTCGGCTACTACACCCTGGTCTCGATGACCCTGAACGCCTTCCGGGTGCCGACGCCGGACGGCTCGCGGCCGTTCGAGGGCTAGTGGTCTGACGCCAACGCTTGGTGCCAAATAGCGCGGGGCGCGACCCCATGGCCGCTGCCGGATCTGCGCATTGCCGTCATGCGAGTCCGAGGCCGCCATCGACGGCGATCACCTGTCCCGTCACCCATTCGGAAGCCGGATCGGCGAGCGACACGATCCACCGGGCCACATCATTCGGATTGCCGCGCCGCTTCAGCGGTATCTGCTCGCGCTCCTGCTCCTTGATGGCCGCAGCCTGTTCGGGTGAGAGACCCATCATGCCCGTCAACGCGCCCGATTCAGTCGGCCCCGCTGCGATGGCGTTGACACGCACGCCATGAGGGGCGAGTTCCAGCGCCCAGCAGCGAGTGAGGTGCTCCAATGCCGCCTTGCTGGCGGCGTAATGGGACAGTCCGGCAACCGGCTTGTGACCGTACGTGCTCGATACATTGATGATCGTTCCCTTCGCCAGCGCCAGATGGGGAAGCGCCGCCGTGGCGAGCAGGCTTGGGCCAAGCACGTTCACGGCAAAGATCTTCATGATCCGATCGGCCGTGGCGTCCGCCAGCGGGAGGATGGCACCCGCGCCGGCATTGTTCACCAGCACATCCAGGCGGCCCCATGTGTCGACCGCCTTCGCAATGGTACGCACAGCATCGTCAGGCGCGGCCGCATCCGCGACCAGGCCGACAATATTGGGGTGATCGGCGGCCGTCTCTTCGAGGGGCGCCGCGCGGCGAGCGGTGATGACGACCTTTGCGCCTTTCCTTGCGAAGCTCAGCGCCGCGGCCCGGCCAATTCCGGAGCTTCCGCCAGTGACGATGACGACCTTATCGTTCAGCGCAGACATGACGGTTCCTCCTTGCAGCTTTCGGGACAAGAGAAGAGATGATCCGACCCTTGCCCGCTCTCAGGCGAATGCGGTTCTTCCGGCGTGCGCGTGACGGATTGCCCAGAGGGTCAGCTATCACCCCGATGATCGCCGGCAAGCTGACGGCGGGAAAATCGCGCAATATGACGGAAGGGGAACAGATGCCGACGGCAACTTCCCACAGGTGGAAAACGGCATGCGCGCCAAGCCACAACGTGGCGGCGGCCCACAGCCCAATGCGACGCTCAGCCCGGAACATCCCGATGCCGAAGGCGACGCCGAGAAACAGCTGAATGATCCCGATATCGCGGATGAAGTGCTGATTGTAGAAGCCGGTATCGGTCACGCCCGGCACGAAATCATACCACACCTGTGGAGCGATGAGCATGAAGAGGCCGTTCGCAGAGAGAAAAATTGCATTGAACGCCGCCATCGTGAATATCACGAACTGGATTGGACGATTGTCTTGTCCGGTCGTCATGGTTCAGGGCCTTTCTCTTCGAGTGCGACGACGGGCCTGGCATGCAGGCGCGAAGTCAAGCCTGCATGCCGCAGGTGTCAGTCCCTGCTGAAAGCGAGCAGGTCGGCCTTTGGGGCGGCCCGCGGATTTATCTCAGCGCCGGTGAGTGGCTGAGCCAGTCCTCGAAGCGCGTCGAGCCGAGGCGCGGATGGTCGCCGGGGGTGAGGGATTGATCGTTCAACTTGACGCCGTAGTAGCGCGCGTGGATGTCGGCGATCACCTGGCGTCGGTCGCCGGTCACGGCCACGAGCTTGCGAGCGAACTTGTCGAGAGGACATGCCTCGGGGCCCGCCACCTCGACGGTCGCGTTGAGCGGCGACCCGACCGCGAGATCGGCCAGCGCGGCGGCCACGTCATCCGATGCGATCGGCTGCACAAGGGCAGGCGACAGGCGAATCGCGTCGCCGTCGACGCCGGACTTGACGATGCTGTTGACGAACTCGAAGAACTGCGTCGAACGGAGGATCGTATAGGGAATCCCGGAGGCCTTGATCAGGTTCTCCTGGGCCATCTTCGCGCGGAAGTAACCGCTTTCGAGAAGCCGCTCGGTGCCGACGACTGACAGCGCGAGGTGATGTCCGACACCGGCGGCGGCTTCCGCAGCGAGAAGATTGCGACCCGACGCCTCGAAGAATTCCAGGACTGCCCGGTCCTCGAACGAAGGCGAGTTCGCCACGTCGACGACGACCTGAGCACCTGCCAGCGCTTGCGCCAATCCCTCGCCGGTGACGGTGTTGACGCCCGAGTTCGGTGATGCCGCCAACACCTCATGGCCCTTCTGACGCAGCCTGTTCACAAGATTGCTGCCGATCAGGCCGCTGCCTCCGATAGCGACGATCTTCATAGCCTGGTCCTTCATTCGATATCGACCGCGCCCATCGTGGTCGATGCGAGCGGAGAATGCGGCCGAGGTGGCCGGAAGTCCTTGCCGCGCCCTTGAATTTCTCTTGAGTCTGTCTTGATTAGTCGTCCAAGAGGGCAGCAGTTCAAGTGGCCTCCGGCTGACAGGAGCCGGACCAGCGCCACATCCCGACGACGACCGCTCTGCTATCAAGAGCGTGCCCGGACTGATAGTGTCGGCCCCCTCGACCCGGCTGCCTGCCTGCCGCCTGCGCACGCGATTTGGGAACGCCGAAGTGCAGTTCATGTTCGGTGACTACGTGCTCGACCCCGACCGGCGGGAGCTCACGCGCGGCTCCGAGGCGATTGCCGTCGGGCCGAAGGTCTTCGACCTCCTGGTCTATCTGGTGCAGAACCGTGAGCACGTCGTCAGCAAGGATGGGCTGCTGCACGCGGTGTGGGGTGGACGGATCGTCTCCGAATCAACCATCACCAGTCATATCAATGCGGTGCGCAAGGCCATCGGTGACAGCGGCGTGGAACAGCGCTTTGATCCGAACAGTCGCCCGCAAAGGATTCCGGTTCGTCGGCAATGTTACCGAGGCACAATCTTCGGATCACCTCAGTTCGCTGAAAGCCGCGCCCGCCACATCGAATGAAACGCCTGCACATGCGCTGGCCCTTCCGGACAAGCCGTCCATTGCCGTCCTGCCGTTCCTGAACTTGAGCGGCGACCCCGAGCAGGAGTATTTCGCCGACGGCGTGGTGGAGGACATCATCTCAGCATTGTCGCGCATTGGCTGGCTGTTCGTCATCGCACGCAACTCGAGCTTTACGTACAAGGGCCGGGCCGTGGACGTGAAGCAGGTGGGCCGCGACTTGGGTGTGCGTTACGTGATGGAAGGCAGCGTGCGCAAGGCAGCAAAGCGTGTGCGCATCACGACGCAGCTCATCGACGCAACGACCGGGGCGCATCTCTGGGCAGAGCGCTTCGAAAGCACCCTCGACGATATCTTCGAGTTGCAGGAACAGGTAGCCGCGAGCGTCGCTGGCGCGATCGCGCCGCAACTGGAGCGAGCGGAGATCGAGCGCGCCAAGCGGAAGCCGACCGAAAGCCTCGACGCCTACGACTACTATCTGCGCGGCATGACGAACTTTCATCAGGGAACCAGGGAGGCCATCAACGAGGCGCTGCCGTTGTTCTATCAGGCGATCGAGCTCGATCCGAGTTTCGCGTCGGCCTACGGCGATGGCGGCGTGGTGCCATTTCTGGCGCAAGATCAACGGTTGGATGACGCGATCGGCGCGCAAGAGGTCGCCGAGGGTGCCCGCTTGGCCCGTCGGGCAGTGGAGTTGGGCAAGAACGATGCGGTCGCCCTCACGCGAGGCGGCCATGCGCTCGCCCATTTCGCCGGCGACCTCGACAGCTGCATCGCATTGCTCGACAGGGCGCTCGTGCTCAATCCAAACCTGGCGGCTGCTTGGTTCCTCGGCGGCTTCCTGAGAGTCTGGCACGGCGAACCGGACGACGCCATCGAGCGCTTCGCACGCGCAATGCGTTTGAGCCCGCTCGACCCGGAAATGTATCGAATGCAGGCGGGAACCGCGATGGCGCATTTGTTCGCAGGGCGCTTTGACACCGCGTCGGCATGGGCGGAGAAGGCATTCAGGGATTTGCCGAGCTTCCTGATGGCGGTCAGCATCATCGCGGCAAGCCATGCGCTTGCCGGCCGAACGGACGAAGCGCGGCGAGCGATGCACCATTTGCGCCAACTCGATCCCGCGCTGCGCATCTCCAATCTCGAGGATTGGCTCCCGCTCCAGCGACCGGAAGATCTCGCCACGTTCGCGGACGGCCTGCGAAGAGCAGGGCTACCGGAATGACCAACGGATGGCGGCGGAGGTCTAATCGGCGTCGGGATGGGGCGCCACGCAGGTGGCGGAAAGGCCGCCGTCGACCACCAGCTCGGTCGCGGTGATGTAGCGCGCCTCGTCGGAGGCGAGGAACAGCACGGCATGGGCGACGTCCCAGCCGTCGCCCATGCGGCCCATCGGCACCTGGCGATGGCGCGCGGCGATCAGTTTTTCCACGTCGCCGCCGGCCCGCTCGCCGGCAAGGCGCGCCTCGACCAGGGGCGTGTGCATCAGGCCCGGCACCACCGTGTTGATGCGCACGTTGTGCGGCGCGTACTTGACCGCGGTCACGCGCGAGAAATGGATCAGCCCGGCCTTCGCTGCCGCATAGGCGGCGACGTCGGCGCCGAAATAGCGCAGCGCCGCGATCGAGGCGAGGTTGACGATGGCGCCGCCGCCCTGGCGGACCATGATCGGGATCACGTGCTTGCAGCTGTGGAACACGTAGGTGAGGTTGTGGTCGAGCTGGCTCGCCCAGACCTCTGGCCGACATGCTGACCGGATCGCCCGGCGCCGAGCCGCCGACATTGTTGACCAGCACGTCGATCCGGCCGAAGCGCTCCTGGCAGGCCTCGACCAGCGCCGCGACCTCGTCGGGCCGGGTGACGTCTGCGACATGGGAGGTGAACACGCCTTCGCGATGCTCTGCGCGGTCTCGGCGAGCGCGTCCTCGCTGCGATCGACGCCGAAGACCGCAGCGCCCTCGCGCGCGAACAGGGCGGCCGTGGCGCGGCCGTTGCCCCAGCCGGGACCGACCGCGCCGGCGCCCAGCACCAGCGCGATCTTGCCGGCGAGACGCCCCGCCATCGGCTCAGGCGCCCACGAACTGGGGCTTGCGTTTCTCCATGAAGGCGCGCCGGCCCTCGATGTAGTCCTGGCTGGCATAGCAGGCATCGACCAGGGCGGCGCAGCGCGCGAGATCGCGATCGGCCGGGTCCTTCAGGGCCTCGCCGACGATCGCCTTGACCGAGCCGATGGTGAGCGGCGCGTTGTCGGTGATCTTCTGCGCATAGTCGGCGACGTAGGCCTCGACCTGATCGTCCGGCACGACGCGGTTGACGAGGCCCATCTGATGCGCCTCGGCGGCGGAGAACAGGCGGGCGGTGAAGAAGATCTCCTTGGCGAAGGCGGGGCCGACCAGCTGGACCAGGCGGTTGATGCCGGAAAAGCCGTAGCCGAGGCCGAGCCGCGCCGCCGGGATGCCGAAGCGCGAGCTCTCGCCGCAGATGCGCAGATCGCAGCACACCGCGAGCGCCACGCCGCCGCCGACGCAGCTGCCGGTGATCTGCGCGATGGTGGGCTTGGGGAAGGCCGACGAGCTTGCTCGACACCTCGGCGGTGGTCGCTGTTGTAGTGCGCGATCGCCTCGGCGCTGGCGCGCTCCTGCTCGAACTTGGAGATGTCGGCGCCGGACACGAACGCCTTGCCGCCGGCGCCCGAGAGCACCACGACGCGGACCCGCTCGTCCGCCGCGAAGCCGTCCAGCGCGCGCCCTACCGCCTGCCACATGTCGAGCGAGACGGCGTTGCGCTTGCTCCGGGTTGTTGAACAGGATGTGCGCGACGCCGTCCTCGTGCGCTGCTCACGATCTTGTCGGTCATGTCGGGTCTCCTCGGCTGGCTTCGCTCAGATCACGCCGGTGCGGCGCAGCTCGGCGATGCGCGCATCGTCATAGCCGAGACCCCGCAGGATCGCCTCGGTATGCTCGCCCATGGTGGGCGGCGGCGTGCGGATGCGCGATGGCGTGCGGCTCATGATCACCGGCTGGCCGACCAGCTCGGTATCGCCGCGCTCGTGCGAGCGCACCGGCTGCGCCATGCCGAGATGGCGGATCTGCGGGTCGGCGAACACCTGGTCGATGGTGTTGATCGGGCCGCACGGCACGCCCGCCTCGTTCAGGGCGTCGATCCAGTGCGCGCTCGGCAGCCGGCGGGTGATCTCGGCGATCGCGGCATTGAGCCGGTCGCGGTTCTTCGAGCGCTCGGCCCCCGTGGCGTAGGCCGGATCGCTCGCCAGCGCCTCCTGGCCGATCGCGGCGCAGAAGCGCTGCCAGATGGTCTGGCCGGCGACCGCGATGTTGATGTGGCCGTCCGCGGTCGGGAACACGCCGGTCGGGATGCTGGTCGGGTGGTTGTTGCCGGCCTGCTTGGGCACGTCGTGGTCGACCAGCCAGCGGGCGGCCTGGAAGTCGAGCATGAACACCTGGGCCTGCAGCAGCGAGGTCTGGATCCACTGGCCCTCGCCGGAGCGCTCGCGCTCGAGCAGGGCCACGAGGATGCCCTGGGCGGCGAACAGGCCGGCGCACAGATCGGCGATCGGAATGCCGACCCGGACCGGCCCCTGTCCCGGCAGGCCGGTGATCGACATCAGCCCGCCCATGCCCTGCGCGATCTGATCGAAGCCCGGCCGCTTGCTGTAGGGCCCGTCCTGGCCGAAGCCCGAGATGCTCGCATAGACGATCCTGGGGTTCACCGCCTTCAGGTCGTCGTAGGCGATGCCCAGGCGCTGCTTGACGTCCGGGCGATAGTTCTCGACCACGACGTCCGCCCGCTCCGCCAGCGCCATGAAGATCGCGCGCCCGGCCTCGTCCTTGAGGTTCAAGGTCATGCTGCGCTTGTTGCGGTGCAGGTTCTGGAAGTCGGGGCCGCCGCGCGGGCCGCCCAGCGCGTTGCCGTCGGGGCCGCGCTCGGGCATCTCGATCTTGATGACGTCGGCGCCCCAGTCGGCGAGCTGGCGCACGCAGGTCGGCCCGGCGCGCACGCGGGTGAGATCGAGCACGGTGAAGCGCGAGAGAGCCTCGCTGGCCGGGAGATGGGACATGGGCAGGACCTCCAACAGAGCGAGCCGGTGACTGGGCGAGGTCATGGTAGACAGTTGACAATCCTCTCGCAAGAAACCTATCGTCGCTGCATCGAGGTGGATTCGCGAGAACGCCATGGCCGTCGTCGCCGCCGAGCGCTTCGATGCTCGCAATATCCAGACCCTGACCAACGCCGTCCAGCGGGAGATCGAGCGCCGCATCCTGACGGGCGAGATCGCGGCCGGCGCGCGCCTCACCGAGGCGCCGCTCGCCGAGGAGCTCGGCGTCAGCCGCGGCCCGGTGCGCGAGGCGATCCGTGGCCTGATCCAGGCGGGCCTGGTCGACAGCATCGCCAATCGCGGCGGCGTGGTGCGCAAGATCGGGCTCGAGGAGGCGCTCGATCTGTACGAGCTGCGCGCCGTGCTGTTCGGCTTCGCCTGCGAGCTCGTCGCCAGGCGGCGGACCGAGGCGCAGCTGGCCGAGCTCGAGGCGGCGCTCGAGGAGATGGCGGCCGCCGTGTCGGCACGCGACAAGGACCGCTACTACCAGCTCAATCTCGCCTTTCACGCCAGGATGATGGAGCTTTGCGGCAATCGCCGCGTGCGCGCCGACTACGAGGGCGTGGTCAAGGAGATGCATCTGTTCCGGCGCCGCGCGCTCTCGCGCGTGAGCAGGATCACCGCGTCGCTCGCCGAGCATCGGACATCGTCGCCGCGATCCGGGCCGGCGACGCCAGGACCGCGTTCGAGGCCGGCCGCGAGCACGTGCAGCACGGCCGCGAGCGCTTCGTCGCGACCCTCGAGGATCCAGCCTCCTAGGCAGCGTGAGCCACGTCCGCAAGCCTTGCGAGACGGCGGGCCGGGTGCCAAGCTGACGTCAAAGCCGCCAACGGACGGGGGAGCTTGCCCACATGACCAAAATCCTGCTCATCACCGGCGGCTCGCGCGGGATCGGCGCCGCGACCGCGCGGCTCGCCGCCCACGAAGGCTACGCCGTCGCGATCAACTATCGCGAGGCGCGTGGTCAGGCCGAGGCGCTGGTCGCCGAGATCGAGCGGGACGGCGGCCGGGCGATGGCGGTGCAGGCGGATGTCGCCTCGCAGGAGCAGGTCGAGGCGATGTTCCGCGAGGTCGACGCGCTTCGGCCCGCTCGGCGCCCTCGTCAACAGCGCCGGGATCACGGTGGCCGCGCAGACCAAGGTCGCCGACCTGGAGCAGGGCGCGATCGAGCGCATGCTCGCCGTCAACGTGATCGGCACGATGCTGTGCTGCCGCGAGGCGGTGCGCCGCATGTCGACCCGCTTCGGCGGCAAGGGCGGTGCGATCGTCAACGTCTCGTCGATGGCGGCGACGATCGGCGGCCGCCCGGGCCGCACCGCCTATGCCGCGAGCAAGGGTGCGATCGACAGCTTCACGATCGGCTTTGCCCGCGAGGTCGGCCGCGAGGGCATCCGCGTCAACGTGCTGCGGCCCGGCATGACCATGACCGACATGACCGATGCGGTGCGCCGCGATCCGGACCTGCGCGCCCGCACGGCCGCGACCATCGCGATGAACCGCTGCGCCGAGCCCGAGGAGATGGCGCGGCCGATCCTGTGGCTGCTCTCCGACGAGGCCTCGTTCATCTCGGGTGCCTTGCTCGACGGCTCGGGCGGCGGCTTCATGATCGGGCAGGTCGCCGCCACCCTGAGGCGCGGTCGAGGAGAACGCCATGGCCGCCGCGATCGCCGAATCCTTCGTCCGCGAGCCGCTGCCGCGACTGTGCAACCTCGATCGCCTCCTGCACGCGATGACGGCGCGCGGCCTGGATGGCATCGTCGCGACGCTGCCGCACAACGTCTTCTATCTGACCAGCTTCAACGGCGTCGCCCACAAGGCGGACGAGCCGCGGCCCTACGCCGTGATTTTCTCCCGCGCGGCGCCCGAGCATCCTGTGCTGGTCGTCGCCGACTACTATCTCGCGACCTTCCTGGCGCAGCCGACCTGGGTGCAGGACATCAGGCCGTATCGCGCCGTCATGATGCCTATGGACCTGCCGCCGCGGCGCGAGGACATCGACCGCTTCATCCCGGCCGCGGGTGCGCGCGTCGACTGGCTCGAGCATGCCCGCGAAAACTACAGCTTCGACATGGCGGACGCCGTGCGCGGCGCCTTGCGCGATCTCAAGCTCGAGCGCGGCCGGGTCGCGTTCGACGACATGGGCTTCGGCTTCCGGCTTCGCCTCGAGGATCTCGTGGTGGTCGACGGCTACGATCCGCTGATGTTCGCGCGCGCGGTCAAGACCGAGCCCGAGATGCGCCTTTTGGAGCGCGCGACGCGGTTGAACGAGGCCGCGATCCTGCGCACGATCGATGCCTGGCAGAAAGGCGCCACCTGGCGCGACCTGAACCGCGCCTACGCCCGGGCGGTGGCCGATCTCGGCGGCTTCGTGCGCGATCCGGGCGGCATGGTCTGGGGCCATCCGCGCGGCGCCGACCCCGCCATCTGCCTCTCGACCGGCCTCGAGGACGACGAGGTCGCACCGGGCACGCACGTGATGTTCGACTGCCACGGCACGCTTGACCTCTATTGCTGGGACGGCGGCAAGACCTGGGTGGTCGAAGGCGAGCCCGAGGGTGGTGCGAAGCAGTTCGCGAAGGCCACCGCCGCGGTCTGCGAGGACCTGCTCGACGCCATGCGGCCCGGCGTGCGCGATCAGCGAGCTCCATGCCCGCGCGCGAAATATCTACCGCAAGGAGGGCGTGCCCGACCCCGCCTCGGCGATCGTCTTCTTCCACGGCCTCGGGCTCTCGCACATGGACATCGAGCAGACCACGGCCGACGGCAGGCCGAACACCGACTGGGTCCTGGAGGACGGCATGGTGGCACCGTTCCACCTGCTCTACCCCGGCGGCGAGCACGAGCGCATGTACGTCGAGGACGTGATCGCGATCACGCCCTCCGGCGGCCGCCCGCTGTTCTCCTGGGGCTTTGCGCCCCTGACCGGAGGTTGAGCCGCCCGGTGCGGGACCTCAGGCGACGGGTTCGGGCAGGAACTCGTCTTCTTCGTCGTCGTCGGCGTCGTCGGGAAGATCGGCGTCCATGCCGTCCGGCGCCGGCAGCAGCGCCGGGATCCTGGCCGGCGTGCACTCGAAGGCCGGCTGGCCGTCCTTGATCGTCACGACGACCTTGCCGCCCTTGGCGAGCTGGCCGAACAGCAGCTCCTCGGCGAGCGGCCGCTTGATGTGCTCCTGGATGACGCGGGCGAGCGGCCGCGCGCCATAGAGCGGGTCGTGGCCCTTCTCGCTGAGCCAGGCGAGCGCCAGCGCATCGACCTCGAGGTGGACGCGGCGATCGGCGAGCTGTGCCGCCAGCTCCCCCACGAACTTTCTGACCACACTGTCCAGGATCGTGGGCGTGAGCGCGCGGAAGCCGATCACCGCATCGAGGCGGTTGCGGAACTCCGGCGAGAACATGCGGTTGACCGCCTCCGTATCCTCGCCCTCGCGCGTGCTGCGCCCGAAGCCCATGACCGGCTTGCTCATGTCGGCGGCGCCGGCATTGGTGGTCATGATCAGGATGATGTTGCGGAAGTCGACCGTCTTGCCGTTGTTGTCGGTGAGCTTGCCGTAGTCCATCACCTGCAGGAGGATGTTGAACACGTCCGGATGCGCCTTCTCGATCTCGTCGAGCAGGAGCACGGAGTGCGGCTGCTGGTCGATCGCATCGGTCAGGAGGCCACCCTGGTCGAAGCCCACATAACCGGGCGGCGCGCCGATCAGGCGCGAGACCGCGTGCCGCTCCATGTACTCCGACATGTCGAAGCGGGTCAGCTCGATGCCCATGATGCGCGCGAGCTGGCGGGCGACCTCGGTCTTGCCGACGCCCGTCGGCCCGGAGAACAGATAGCAGCCGATCGGTTTTTGCGGGTCGCGCAGGCCGGCCCGCGACAGCTTGATCGCGCTCGCCAGCGCCTCGATCGCCTCGTGCTGGCCGAACACGACCGACTTGAGCTCGCCGTCCAGATTGCGCAGCACCTCCTTGTCGCGGGCATTGACGTGCTTGACCGGTACCCGCGCCATCTTGGCGACGACTTCCTCGATGTCCTTGACGCCAAGGGTCTTGCGCCGCTGGCCCAAGGGCTTCAGCATCTGCGCGGCGCCGACCTCGTCGATCACGTCGATCGCCTTGTCCGGCAGCTTGCGGTCGTGGATGTAGCGCGACGACAGCTCGACCGCGGCGCGCACCGCGGCCGTCGTGTAGCGGACCTGGTGGTGGTCCTCGAAGCTCGGCTTGAGACCCAAAAGGATCTTGATAGCCTCGTCCTTGGAAGGCTCGCTGATGTCGATCTTCTGGAAGCGCCGTACCAGGGCGCGGTCCTTCTCGAAATAGTTGCGATATTCCTTGTAGGTGGTCGAGCCAATGCAGCGCAGCGAGCCGCTCTGCAGCGCGGGCTTGAGCAGGTTCGAGGCATCCAGCGAGCCGCCGCTGGTGGCGCCGGCGCCGACCACGGTGTGGATCTCGTCGATGAACAGGATAGCCCGATCGTCGGCCTCGAGCTCGGTCAGCACCGCTTTCAGGCGCTCCTCGAAATCGCCGCGATAGCGCGTCCCGGCGAGCAGCGCGCCCATGTCGAGCTGGTAGATCACCGCCGAGCGCAGCACGTCGGGGACCTCGGCGCGCAGGATGCGCAGCGCCAGCCCCTCGGCGATCGCCGTCTTGCCGACGCCGGGGTCGCCGACGAACAGCGGGTTGTTCTTCGACCGGCGGCAGAGAATCTGGATGGTCCGCTCGACCTCCAGGTCGCGTCCGATCAGGACGTCGACCTTACCCTGGCTGGCCTTGGCGTTGAGATTGGTGCAGTAGGAGCTGAGCGCCTCGCCGGTCTGGGAGCGGCGCTCGTCGCCAGCCCCTTCCTCGGTGGCGCCGCGGACCCGGCGCGCCTCGCTCATGCCCGGCCGCTTGGCGATGCCGTGGCTGATGAAGTTGACCGCATCCAGGCGCGACATGTTCTGCTCTTGCAGAAAGTACACCGCGTGCGACTCGCGCTCGGAAAACAGCGCGACCAGCACGTTGGCGCCGGTCACTTCGCTGCGCCCGGAACTCTGCACGTGGATCGCCGCGCGCTGGATGACGCGCTGAAACCCTGCCGTCGGCTTGGCGTCGACGACGCCGTCGACCGCGAGGCTGGTCAGCTCGTGATCGAGAAACTCGTTCAGGCTGGTGCGCAGGCGGTCGACCTCGACCGCGCACGCCTTGAGCACCGCGATCGCATCCTCGTCGTCGAGAAGCGCCATCAGCAGGTGCTCGAGCGTGGCATACTCGTGCTGACGGGCATTGGCGAGAGCCAACGCGCGTCGGAGGGTCTTTTCCAGGTTCCGCGACAGCATGGGCATCCGCGCCGTCCGTCAATCCTTCTCCATCGTGCACTGCAAAGGATGCTGATGCTGGCGCGCAAAGTCCATCACTTGAGAGACCTTGGTCTCGGCGATCTCGTAAGTGAACACGCCGCAGATGCCGACCCCGTGGTTGTGGACGTGGAGCATGATCCGGGTGGCGTCCTCCTGAACTCTTGCTGAAGAAACGTTCCAGCACGTGAACCACGAACTCCATAGGCGTGTAGTCATCGTTGAGCAGTAAGACCTTGTACAAAGACGGCTTGTCCGTCTTGTCTTTGGTCTTGGTGACGATCTGGCCGACCGTCCCACCATCCGTGCCCCGCACTGGGTTGCTCATGCCAACGACCGCGTACCCCTGGCAGTTCCACCGCCGGAATGATAGTGGATTTCAGGCCGGCATGGAAAGCCCAAACGGGACCGCCGTGCGACACCAATGCGCGTCCGCGCCGCGTTTCCCGGGCGCCGCCAGGCGGGCCCGCGCGGGGCCCTGCGACAGGCGGGCCATCCGTTGGCGCAACCCGCGGGGGCTGCCTCGCGAGCCCCTCGAATCCGTCCGGGAGGGCTACGCGGCGAGGGCGCCGGTCGCGGTCCTGGTCGCGGGCGCGGGCACCGCGCGGCTTTGCACCGGCACCAGGACATCGGCCAGGATCCTGCCGGTGAGCGCATGCAGGCGGTCGAACTCATCGGCGTAGGCCTGCAGCATCGCCTTGGCGCACTCCAGCTGCACCTCGATCAGCGCCTCGGGTGAATCGCAGGCCGCGAGCTGCTGGCCGGCGGCCAGGCCGTCCTTGGCGCGGCTCTGCAGGAAGGCTAGCAGCGTCGCGGTGATCTCCTGGGCGCCACAGACCGCCGCCTGGCTCGAGGCCACCGCAGCGCCGAGGTTGACGCGACACAACGCCGTCATGTCGGCGTAGCCCCGGCGCAGCCCGGACCCGGCCTCCCGCTTCGACGTGGCGGCGTCCTGCATCGAGGTGATGTTGTCGCTGGCCATCGGTGCCTCGCTTCCCTGGAGCGGCTTGAACGGAGCGGGCCGGGCGGGCCCGGTGCAGCCAACGCGGATTGCAATCGCCGCCTATATTGCATTGCAACATTAGACCTGCCGATCGCCCCGGTCAACGGCAAGATCCCGCGCTTTGCGGCGCAGCATTCGCGATCTCCCAGCACGCTCCGGGCGGCTCGGCTTGCCGAATTCCGGCCTTTTGCCATACTCGCGACCCCACCGCCCGCCGGCCCGTCCGAGCGGACCGGACCAACGCCTCGAGGCCAAGCCAATTCCTCGGGTCGCAGGCAAACCCTCGGGCGGAGCCCATCCATCGAGCTTGGAGGAAGACGACAGGATGCCGCGTGCTGCAAAGATGATCGTGCCGATCCTGGGGCTGCTGCTCTGGCCGTGCCGTGTCGCGCTGGCCGCGGAGGAGGGCGACGCCCTCCATCTCGACGGCAGCGAGCTGAGCATGCTGTGGGTGCTGCCGTTCGTCGGCATCCTGCTGTCGATCGCGCTGTTTCCGCTGCTGGCGCCGAGCTTCTGGCATCATCACTTCGGCAAGATCAGCTTCGCCTGGGCGGCGGCGTTCCTGGCGCCCTTCGCCGTCGGTTTCGGGCTCCAGCAGACCGTGATCGAGACCCTGCACACCGCGCTGCTCGAATACATCCCGTTCATCATCCTGCTGTTCGCGCTGTTCACGGTGACCGGCGGGCTGCGCCTGCGCACCAGCGGCCAGGGCACGCCGACCTTCAATACCGGGATCCTGGCGCTGGGCACGGCGCTGGCCAGCTGGATGGGCACCACCGGCGCCGCCATGCTGCTGATCCGACCGCTGCTCCGCGCCAACGCCGGACGCCGCTACAAAGTGCACGTCGTCGTGTTCTTCATCTTCCTGGTCGCCAACATCGGCGGCTCGCTGACCCCGCTCGGCGACCCGCCGTTGTTTCTCGGTTTCTTGAAGGGGGTCGATTTCTTCTGGCCGACGAGGATGTTGTTCTGGCCCATGATGGTGGTGGTCGGCATTCTGCTGGCGATCTTCTATCTCCTCGACCAGCTGTTCTGGCGCCGCGAGCGCGCGCCCGCGGCGGCGGCAGCGTCCGACGAGCCGCGCTTTCGCATGGAAGGCAAGGTCAACCTGGTGCTGTTGGCCGGGGTCGTGCTCGCGGTGCTGATGAGCGGGGTGTGGCAGCCCGGCGTGACCGTCACGGTCTATCACGTCGAGGTCGGGCTGCAGCACCTGACCCGTGACGTCCTGCTGCTCGCGCTGGCCTATGCGTCGTGGCGGCTGACGCCGCAGGGCACGCGGGAGGCCAACGACTTCACCTGGTTTCCGATCATCGAGGTCGCCAAGCTGTTCGCCGGCATCTTCATCACCATCATCCCGGCGATCGCGATCCTGCGGGCCGGCACGGCGGGCGCTCTGGCGCCCGTGGTCGGCGCCGTCAGCCAGGGCGGCGAGCCGATCGACGCGATGTATTTCTGGGCGACCGGCATCCTGTCGAGCTTCTTGGACAATGCGCCGACCTATCTGGTGTTCTTCAATACCGCGGGCGGCGATCCGGCCATGCTGAGCGGGCCTATGGCGAGCACGCTGGTGGCGATCTCTGCCGGCGCGGTGTTCATGGGGGCCAACACCTATATCGGCAACGCGCCCAATTTCATGGTGCGCGCGATCGCTGAGGAGCGCGGCGTGCCCATGCCCAGCTTCTTCGGCTACATGGCCTGGTCGTTCATTTTCCTGCTGCCGCTGTTCGGTCTCGTCACCTGGCTGTTCTTCTGGTGACGGTCGCGCGCCTAATGGTGGACGAAGAGCGTGCAGGGGCAGGCGTTGAGCAGCTGGCTGCTGGCCGATCCCAGGAGCCAGCTCTGCAGCGCGTTCTGACCGGACGCGCCGAGCGCGACCATGGCCGCGCCCAGCGCCTGGGCCTCGGCCAGCACGATGTGGCCTGGCGCGCCGCTCGAGCCGATGCCATGCGGGATCGCGTCGATGCCGTGCTTGACGAAAAGGTCGGTGGCATAGGAGGCGCGCTGCTGCGCCCGCGCCTCGTCGCTTGCCACCGAGACCACATGCACCTGGCTGCCATCCGCCAATCCCAGCAGGATCAGCATGTGCAGGGCGCGTGACGCGTTCAGGCTGCCGTCGTAGGCCGCCACGATCGGGCCCGTCTCCCGCATCCGCTCCGGACAGACCAGGAGCGGGCGCGGGTTCTCCTTCAACAGTCGCTGCACGGTATCGGAAGTCGTGTCGGCGAAATCGAAGTGAAAATCGGTGTCCTTGCCGATCACCAGCAAGTCGTGCCGCCCGGATTCCCTTTCAATCAGCTTGTACGGCCTGCCCTCGGCCTCAACGACCTGCCACGCCACGCCGGTCTCCTCGCAGCTCTGCTGGAAGGTGCTCTCGAGACGGGCGAGGAATGCTTTCGCCTCCTCGAGCTTCACCTGGTCGCGGTGCTCCTTGTAGGCCATCCCGCCGATGCCGACTGCGGTCGGCGCCGTGAGGTAGGCACGGTCGAGCACGGCGATGCCGGTGATCTGGCTTCCGAACCGCTTGGTCAGGCGAAGCGCCACTTGTTGCGCAGCAGCGCTCGCGGCGGTCGCATCGAGCGCAACCAGGATACTGCGCAGCACCGTCCGCTCTCCCTCGATCGCATGCCGAACGATGTGGTGGAGGCCCCCGCGCGGCGCCCTCGCGGCTCAGCCGCCTCCCGGCACGACGAAGCCTTCCTCGTCGATCACCCAGCCTTCCGGCAGGCCCTGTTGCTTGGGCTTGCGGGCGCGTCGAGCGGCCTTGGCCGGGGGCGCAGCCTCGGCTGTGGCCGATGCGCCATTGCCGCCATGCGCCTCGCCGGCGGCCTCGGCGCGCACTGCGCCGTGATGCTCACTGCCTGCCGCGCCCGACGGGTCGCCGCGGCCCGGCTGTGGTGGCGTCACCGTCCGCGATCGCGGGTCGGCCTCGCTCGCTGCAGCCCCCCCGGCGGCATCGGCGGCGGAAGCCGCGGCAGCCCAGCTCATGGCGCGACTGCGGCGCCGCGCCAGCCCGCCGATCGCCAGCGCCTGAACCGCCTGCTCGGCGCCCCCCCTGGGCAGCATCAGGCGCCCCTCACGCGCTGCGGCGCGGGCGCCGGCATCCGGTTCGCGTGCCGGCTCCGATGCAGCTTGTGCGGGATCCTCGATCGGCTCGGTCCCGACCTGCGGCGCGGCCTCGTGCGCGCCGGCCCCGCCAGCCTCCGAGCCTGCGGACCCCGCCGGGGCCCCCGGCTGGCCCGGCCGCTCGCGTACCGACAGGGCGAGCGCCATCTCCTTCAGGCGCTCCTGCGCCACCGGCGCCGCCTGGGGCCGCGGCACATGCTGCTCGACCGCCTGCACCTCTGCTTCGGCATCGGCATCGGCCAAGGTCAGCTTGAGGCGGGCGAGCTGCTCGAAGAACTCCTCCCGCTCCGCCGGTGTCAGGCGGTTGTGCGCCCGCTCGGCGATCATCCGCTCTGCCTGCGCCAACATCGTCCGGGCATGCCCGAGCTGACCCGATACTCCGGCCCGCCCGGCCAGCACCTGGGCCAGCGCCTTGGTCGCCGGCTGCAGCATCGGCAAAAGGTCACGCGCCGAGTTGGGCAGTCCCTTCTGGGGCCCCCGCGCGTTGCGGTTGGGGCCATGCTTGACACGCTTCTTGGGCCCGTGCCGACGGTACGGGAATATGCTTCGATTCTGCATCGAGATCGTTCAACCCTCGAGTGATCAGGGCGACATGCCCATGCTCTTCGATCCAATGGTGACAGTCGTCGCGTCAATCCATCACCATCGCAAGCCGGCCATCACCAACAACAACCGGCGGATTACCTTCGCAAGCCAGCCGCTCCACTTCGGGCGCCGACGAGGACCAATCGCCCCCAGATCCTGGTCGGTCCTCCATCGACCGACATCCAGGCGCCGCCTGCGGCTGGTCCGAGGACGCTATGCCTGGGCCTGTCGTCTGCAGCTTCGCAGATCACCGAGGCGCTGCCTTGCGAGCTCCCAGCTCTTCCAGGCCGCAGCTTGGCCACCCTCGGGCAGAGCCGCCACCGACCCGCCACCGTCCGACCAATTTTGCGTTAGTGGTTAAGTCGCCGAAGTCAGCACACCATCTCACGCCAGGATCTTGCTGCCGGCCGGTCCCAGATGCGCGCAGCAATGTCGTCTGGACATGTTACCGTCTTCAGTCGATTGGACAATAGGGATGTCCAGCGCAAACTACAACCCCTTGACACCGTTTGCCGTCGATCGTGCCGGGCGGTTGGCGGGTCAGCAGCGACCTCGTCCCGACATGCTGCGGCGCACCACGCTGGCGCAGGGCAGATCCAGCCGGAGGCCGTCGGCGCTCAAGGAGCGGATCCGGCCGCCATGCAGTGCCAGGACAGCGTCGATCAGCGCCAGCGGCAGCGGGCTCACCGCGGCGGGCTCGAGCCCCGGCCAGAACGCCCGCATCACGATCCCGCCGGAGCCGACGCCAGGTCGCGCCGCGGCCTCCTCCCCAGGCTCTTCCAGTACGATCGACAACGGCGCCTCGGCCTGCGACGAGGCGGCGTGCAGATCGACCAGCGCGGCGGCGAGCGCGCCCAGCCAGACCGGGTCGCCCGCGATCATCAGGCATGTGCCTTCGGGCAGGCGCGGCGCGGCGCGCCGCGCCGCCATCTCCTGGCCCGGCACCGCGCACCGGTGCGGGCCGGCCGCCGGATCCGCCGCAGCCTGGCGCACCAGAGCCAGCAGATCGAGCGGCAGGCCGCTCGCGACCGCACCGGCGGTGCGCGCCTGAACCAGCAGCAACAGCGGCTGCAGCTGGCGCAGCAACTGGCGGCTCGCCAGCTGGATGTCGCCGATGCAGGCGCGCACCGGCGCCGCGAGCGGCCCGGCCGAGCCGTCGAGCAGAAGCTCGATATTGCCCAGCATCGCGTTGAGCGGCGTGCGCAGCTCGTGACCGAGCTGCAGCCAGTCGCTGGACCAGGTCGTGGCAGCGGCAGGGCCGTTCCCGCCCGGACCGCTCGACCCGTCGCAGGCGCGCCGATCCAGATCGCGTTCGTGATCGGCCGGCGGGGCGCGCCGCCGCCCGGCCGCAGCCTCCGACACCC
Source organism: uncultured Alphaproteobacteria bacterium (assembly GCA_963753315.1). Classification (GTDB taxonomy): domain Bacteria; phylum Pseudomonadota; class Alphaproteobacteria; order Geminicoccales; family Geminicoccaceae; genus DASUGG01. Next base: position 78,385 of record CAVWCI010000051.1, on the reverse strand, counting down.
CACGACCCTGGTCGTCTGGAGCCGTCGGCACGCGGTTCACCGGATCGAGCGTTTCGAGCATGATCGCCGTCGCCTGCTTCGATGCCATGGCCAGGCCCGCACGCCGGGGCAGAAGTGAGCCTTTGAGCCGGTGCCGCGCACGGCGCCTGGCTGCTGCCGTGACATGGTCGTGCAACAGGGCTAAATTCCCGTTAACGGCCCGATGATGGGCATTGGCCGCCCCGAGCGCCTCGGCAGCGCCGCCCAGGGGGCCGGGCCCATCAGCTCCCGGGCCAGGAGCGGGTATGAGCAGGCATCACTATCCCATCGGCACCCTCTCGTCGGACTATCTGCGGGTCGCGCTCGGCCTCGCGCTGACGCTCGGGCCGCTGCTGGCGCTCGAGCTGGCGGCGCCGATCGCATGGCTGCTGGCGGGACTTGCCATCCTGTTCCTCTGGTTCGGGCTGCGCACTGGCCTGCGCCAGCTGAGCGCGGTCGAGCTGTCGCCGCAAGGCATCGCGATCCGCGGACCGTTCGGTCGCGAGCTTGCCTGGGACGAGCTGGCGCACATGAAGCTCGCTTACTACGCGCCGCGCGGCTGGGGCGGCCCTCGCCGGCGCGAGCGGCAGCACGAGCGCGGTGAGCGTGAGGAGGGCCGGCGCGGCTGGCTGCAGCTCACCCTGCAGGGCGCGCGCGGCCGCCCGCTCCGGGTCGAATCGACGCTGGAGGGCTTCGATCAGGTGCTGCGCCGCGCCATGGCCATGGCCGCCCGCAAGCAGCTCCAGCTGGATCCAGCCACCACGGCAAACCTTGGCGCGCTCGGTCTCGATCGCGGCGAGCCGGCCGATGCGGCGCTCAGGCCGACTGCATCCGATCGCGGCCTTGCTGCAAGTCCGGGCCCCAGGGGCTCTCTTTGAGCCACGCCAGCAGCGCCTCGGAAGTCATCGCCTGGCCGAGGTAAAAGCCCTGCATCTGATCGCAGCCGAGTGAGCTCAGCCAGGCGAACGCGTCCTCGCTCTCGACCCCCTCGGCGACCACGGTCAGGCCGAGGCTCTTGGCGAGCTTGATCACCGAGCGCACGACCACGGCGGCATTGTCGTCCTCGGTCATCGTGGCGACGAACGAGCGGTCGATCTTGAGCTCGTCGATCGGCAGCCGCTGCAGGTAGGCGAGCGACGAGTAGCCGGTGCCGAAGTCGTCGAGCGAGAGGCGGCAGCCCAGATCCGCCACCCGCTTGAGCACCGTCATCGCGGTGTCGGGATCGGCCATCAGGGCGCTCTCGGTGAGCTCCAGGGTCAGGCAGCTCGCATCGGTCTGCCAGCGCTCGAACAGCAGGCCCAGGACGTTCGCCAGCTCCGGGTCTTGCAGCGACTTGACCGAGAGGTTGACCGCCGCGTTGATCTCGAAGCCGGCCTCGCGCCACGCCCGCTGCGCGCGCAGCACCGCGTTGACGACCCAAAGAGTGAGCGGCCGGATCAGGCCGGTGTGCTCGGCGCCGGGCACGAAATGCTCCGGCGCGATCAGGCCATGCTCGGGATGGTACCAGCGCAGCAGGGCCTCGACGCCTGCGAGCGTGCCCTCGCGGGCATCGACCTTGGGCTGGAAGCACAGGCTGAGCTGGTCGTCCTCGATCGCGCGGCGCAGCTCGCTCGTAAGTCCCAGCCGCCGCGCCCGGTTGCCCTCGGCCTCGGCATTGTAGACGACGAAGCCGAAGCCGTTGCGCTTGGCGGCGTACATCGCAGCGTCGGCATGCTGCAGCAGCGACTTCGGCGGTTTCCCCCTGCTCCGGATACAGCGCCACGCCGATGCTGATGCCGACCTCGAGCGCCATGTCGTCGACCGCGAAAGGCTCGCGGAAGGCTTCGACGATCCGCTCGGCGATGCCGCAGGCGGCTGGCACGTCGGTCGGTCCGGGCAGCAGGATGGCGAACTCGTCGCCGCCCAGACGCGCCACCGTGTCCGCCTCGCGCAGCGGCTGGCGCAGGCGCGGGCCGATCAGCTGGAGCAGGCGGTCCCCGACCAGGTGGCCGAGCGTGTCGTTGACTTCCTTGAAGCGGTCGAGATCGAGCAGCAGCACCGCCATCGCCTCGTCCGAACGCCTCGCCGCGTTGATCGCCTGCGCGATGCGGTCGTTGAGCAGGGTCCGGTTCGGCAGGCCGGTCAGGGCGTCGTGCAGGGCCATGCGCTCCAGCTCGGCATGCTGCGCCTTGCGCTGCGAGATGTCGCGCAGCACCGCGATGCCGACCCAGCGGGCGTCGACCTGCATGTGGCTCAGCGCGACGTCGACCGGAATGCGGCTGCCGTCGTCGACGCAGCGCCACGAGCTCGCGCGAGCCGCCCTCCTGCGCCCACGCGGCGAGCGTCCGATGATGCTCGTCCGGCAGCAGGCGGGTCACGGGCTGGCCGACCAGCTCGGCCGCCGGCCGCCCGAACATGCGCTCGGCGGCGCCGTTGCAGGAGAGCACGGCACCACCCGGCTCGAAGGTCACGATCGCATCGAAGCTGCTGTCGACCAGCTCGCGGGTCACCCGGTCGTCGACCGGCAGCGCGGCCGCCTGCCCGCCCGGCCGCCGCGCCCGGCTCTCCGCCTTGCCCAGCATCGCGCCGGCGAACGCCAGCACCAGCCCGAGCCCGGCGGCGGTGGTGTCGAGCACGATCGCCGCCCACGGCTGCAGCAGCATCGCAAGGCCGACCAGGGCTGCGATCGACCCGGCGAGCAGCGCGAGCCCGCGCGGCCAGGAGAAGCGCACGAGCAGCGGCCCGACCAGCATCACCAGCAGCGCGCTGCCGAGCGCGACCGGCCAGCCGCCGACATGGCTCAGCGCCCGGTCCTGGCGCAGGGTCTCGAAGGCGAGCGCCTGGACGACCGGTCGCGGCAGCGCCCAGTGACGCGGCACGCTCAGCCAGTCGCCGAGCTCGATCGCGGTGGCGCCCACCAGCACCCGCTTGCCGGCGATCAGGGCGGGATCGAAGCGGCCGCTCAAGAGATCGATGAAGCTCAGCTGCGGTACCGCGTCCGGATCGATGCTGTAGTCAATCAGGATCTGGCCGCCGGCATCGGTGCCGGTCTCGGCGCCGGCGGGCGCGTCGGGCTCGCCCTGCAGCCAGGCCGGCGCGGTCGGCAGGTCCAGACCCTGGCGCGGCGCGTTGCGGGCGATGCGACGTACCCGCCCGTCGCTGTCGGCGCGAAGGTCGATCGCCACGGTACCGACGTGATCGCGAAACAGCGGCAGCGGTGCGGTGTCGAAGGGCTCGATCTGGTTGTCGGTGGTCTGGCGCAGATGGCGGAACACGGGCAGGACGACGCGCCCCGGACCGGCATGCGCCAGGGCGGCGGCGAGCGCCTGGTCATCGCCCGGCTGCGACGGGGCGCTGAAGTCGGCGTCGTAGGCGATGCGGGCGGCGCCCGCCGCGACCAGGCGCTCGATCGCCTCGGCGTGATAGCGCCGCGGCCACGGCCAGCGCTCCAGGGCCTGCAGGCTGACAGGGTCGATCGCCACGATCAGAAGATCCTCGGAGGCCGCCCGCTCGACCAGCCCGGCGCGCAGATCCGACAGCGCTCGCTCGATCGGATCGAACCAGCCCGCAAGGTAGGCCACCGCCACCAGAGCACCCAGCAGCGCGAACGGTCGATAGTGCTGCATGGTCAGCGCTTGCGCTGCGCGGTCTCATGTCCGGCGCGCAAGCTCACCTCCCATCGCCCTGCGGCAGGGCCGGCAGGAGGCCGTCGAGCAGGCCCTCGGTCAGGCCGTCGAAGCGGCGCCGGATCTGCTCGGCCGGCTCGGGCTCGGCATGCGCCAGGGGGGCCTGCGCCATGGGGGCCACGCTCGTTGACACATCGGACGCCGACCCCTCGCCCGCCGGCACCGTGACAGCGGCCAGAAGCGGGACGGGCGGCGCAGGAGCGGCCGCCGCCGGTGCCGCGATCGCCAGGTCCCTCCCCGATGCGGCGGGCGAGGCGGCCAGCCCCGGCTGCTGCGCCGCGCTCGGCACGGGTGGATCGGCGGACGCCGGGGCGCGCCCGGCAAACGCCGCAATCGCCGTCGTCCCGGTGCCTGCCGGATCGGGCGCGACGCTGGCACTCGCGGCGCGATCGGGATGCAGCGCCGGCAGCACGATCGGCGGCACCGCCTCGAGGCCCTGGCCGGGGCCGCGGCGGACCGCGAGCGCCTCACCCTCGAGGCTCGCATAGCCACTGTAGCCGGCGCGCAGATCGATCTGCCGCCGCTCGTCCAAAGTCCTGACCCGCACCCGGCCGCTGACCACCGCGACCTCGGTCTCGCTCTCGCCCACCGTGACGTCGACCACCGCTTCGTCGGCCTCGAGGTCCAGGAACGGCGTCTCGATGCCGAAGCCTGCCGGCGCCCTCGCGATGCGATAGCGCAGCCAGCCGGCGGTATGGCGCACACTGTCGCCGGGCTCCCAGCCGGGCAGGATGAAGCGGCTGCCAGTGCCGACGCTGAGCTGGTTGGCAGCCTGATGAACGATCAGGCGACCGCCGGTCCCGGTCGTGATCTGGCTGCCGGCGGGGATCATGCTGCCGGCTGCGACCTCCTCCCAGCCAGCCATGCCCGGCGCAAGATAGCGCGCCTCGCCAAGCCGCTCGACGACCCGCCAGCCCGGCCCCGCCGCCTGCGGCGACGGGTCGAACAGGGAGAGCTGGGGCAATCCCTGGCAGGCGGCGAGCCACGCCACTGCCGACATCGTCAGCCACGGTCTGGACCACGCGCATACGGGCCTTTGCCGGTCCATCGGCCATCCTTCTGCTGCAGCCCCGGCGGCGCGCCGCGTGAGGGGAAGATAGGGGCGAAGCAGCAGGAAAACCGAGCGCCGCTAATTTCCCGTAAACGACGCCTTCGTCGGGCTCGGACAATCCGCTCGCGGCGGTATCGGGGGGTGCGGGGCAAGGCTCCGCAGCAGCCATGTCGCGCCCGCGCAAGCGAGCGTCGCCAGCAGGCTGTCGCCGGTCCAGGATCGTCCCTATCTGCCAGGGTGTTATCGAAGCTCGACGGTGTCGGCGGAAGCGTCGGCGCCAGGCCTTTCTCGGAGCGGATCGCCATGCACGTCACCACGGCCCTGGCACACGATCTCGCGGCGCCGGCGCCTGGCGCCAGCCGGCAGCAGATCATGGACCTGCTGGCCGACTTCTCGATCGAGACGACGCCGGCGGCGGCGCGCAACGGCGGGCTCGGGCTCCTGCCGGCCGGAACCTGTGTCTATGTCGCCTTCGTGCCGGGCGAGGACTGGCGCAACGTGGTCGCCGCGGCGTGCCAGATCCGGGCCGCGAACCTCACGCCGGTGCCGCACCTGCCGGCGCGATCGATCGTCAGCGAAGGCGAGCTCGACGCGTTTCTCGGCCAGCTCACCGATCGCGCCGGGGTCGACCAGGTGCTCGCGATCGGCGGCGGGCTGGACCAGCCGCAGGGCCCGTTCGCGAGCTCGCTCGCCCTGCTCGAGACCGGCCTGCTCGAGCGCCACGGCATCCACACGATCGGCCTCGCCGGCCACCCCGAGGGCGAGCCGGTGCTGCGTCTGCCCGGCCTGACCACGACGCTCGCGCAGAAGGTCGCCTATGCCGGGCGCAGCCAGGCGGCGCTGCGCCTGGTCACCCAGTTCGTGTTCGAGCCGGGGCCGGTGCTCGCCTGGGAGCGCGCGATCCGCGGCCACGGCCTGCCGGTGCACGTCGGCGTGCCCGGTCCGGCGACGCTCAAGACCCTGCTGGCCTACGCCAGGATGTGCGGCGTCGGCAACTCGATGCGCGTGCTGACCCGCCAGGCCGGCAACCTGTTGCGCCTCGCCCGGCTGTCCTACCCGGACGCGCTGATCAGCGCGCTGGCCGCGCACCGCGCCGCCGATCCCGGCAGCCGGATCGAGCGGCTGCACCTCTATCCGTTCGGCGGCCTCGCCCGCACGGCGCGCTGGCTGGACGGCGTGCGGTCCGGCGCCTTCACCCTTGCCGAGGACGGCCAGGGCTTCACGGTCGATCCCGAGCACGGCTGAGCCTGCGCCCGCCCGGGGCGAGCGCCTTCTGCGGACGTCGCCGCGCGACGGGCGGCCTGTCGCGCCGACCGCAGGCCCGCAAGGGCGGGCTCTGGACCCGAGGACCCTGCATCAGCGACGCGCCGGCGGGCGGCGTCGGGGCGGCGGCTCTCTAGAGGGTCGGGGGCTCGTCCACCGCCCGCAGAAAGGTGATTTCGCGAGGTTTTCTGCGCGCTTCGGGTTCCTTTGGTTCGGGCGGCGGGCCGGCTGCGCGCGCGGTACCGGCGCCGGCGGACATGCCCAGGGACCAGTGCCGCCGGACACGGCCAGGGAGCACCCGCATCGGCGGCGCGCGCTGGAGCCTGGGTTCGCCCGCGACTGGCTCAGGCGCGATGCCGCCAGGATTGCCGCGGCCTTCGGGTTCGATTGGTTTTCTGGCGCGCCCGTGCTGGCCATGGGATTTCCGGTGGGTGGCAAGAGGGCTGGTGGGGACGAGGCCTCGCGGGTGGAGGCCGGCGCCCGAACGTGCAGCGGCAGTCTAACCGATGATAGGAATAATGTCCATGACGGGGACGGCGTGGCGGCGGCCACGGGCGCTGACGGCAACGGTTCGTTAACCTTAAGGCTTCAGTATGCTTGCCGTGTCAGGGTGGGAATCCGTGCCCGCGCGGCCGGCGGAGCCGGGGCGGGTGGCGGGGCAGAAGAGACACGGAGCGGGAGCGAGAGAGAGCGGGAGCGGGAAGCGGAAGAGCGCGATCGAATTGCGGAGGGGATACAGGAGCGAGAGAGGGCGAGGAGCGGGAGCGGAGAACAGGAGCGAGCGGGAAGCGGGTAGCGGGAGACCGGAGCGGGGGGAGAGACGGAGGGTCGAGGGTTGAAGATCGGCGTGTGGTGCCGCCGTGCGGAGGAGCCCGTGGTTGGCCGTCGCATTCTTGCGCCACCCGTCGACTTGATGCGTCACCCCGTCGCATTTGTGCGTCACCCGTCGCATTTTTGCGTCACCATGCGCCAGGGTGCCGTCTCGGCGGGAACCGCTGTGCGGTCTCGGCGGGTGGCAGGTACCCGTTCTCTCGACGGTGCCGACCCTGAAAGCGGCGAAGAGAACCGACCTGTGGGCGCCCCCTGGAGCCCGGCACCCCAGGGCGAAGGTTTGATACGGCCTGAGTGGGAAAAGGTTCAGCGTATTTTGCATAGAGCAGCATCCGATCAGCCGAGATCGCCGATGCGATCGTTGTCCCGATGAAGCTGCTCTACGCTTGCGGCCGCGGTGGTGCAGGTCGGTCCTCGGCGCGGGGGTCAGTTGTGAAAGTGAGAGGGCGGCCTTCGCCGCCCCTCTCGATCCCCCTCGAGGTTAGGCGCGCGAACCCAGCTTGGCTCATTTTTCGGCTGACATCAGATGCCGCTGCCGTCGTAGATCGTAGCGAGCGGGATCGGGTTGGGCGCGGCGGCGAGGCGCAGCTCGGCATCGCCGATCAGGTCCTCGACGATCCAGCGCGGGCCGTCGCGCCGCCAGTGCTGCACGCGCCGCTGCTCGCTCGCGACCAGCAGGATCTCCTGCACCGAAGGCAGCTGGCGGTAGTCGTCGAGCTTGCGGCCGCGGTCGTGCAGCTGGGTCGAGGGCGACAGCACCTCGGCGATCAGGATCGGTTCGGCGACGTAGCGGCGACCCGCATCGGCCGGAGCGCATGTCACCGCCAGGTCGAACTGATAGAAGCGTGTCGTCGCGGCCCTCGAGCCTGACACCGAACGCGTCCCAGCAGCGGTACGACCTGGCGGTCGAAGCTGATGGCGGATTCGCCATGGCGAGATTGGAGACGATCGCGGCGTGCGCCTCGCTCGGCGGTGCCATCGCGACGATCCGGCCGTCGACCAGCTCGTAGCGGCGGTCGGTGCCGTCGTCCCAGGCGAGAAACTCCTCGACCCTCCAGCGCCTCTCGGCAGCTTCAGCCATCGAGATCTCCAGAGCTTGGCGCTGTCTTGTAGCACGGAACGCCGGCAACGACAGGAGCATCGATCGCAACCGCTTGGCCTGGCGCCCGTGCCGCGCTAGGAAGAGCCGGGCAGAGGGAGGAAGAGATGAAGATCACGGTCGTCGGTGCGGGGGCGATGGGGGCGAGCTATGGCGGGCATCTCGCCCGGGCTGGCCACGAGGTGGCGCTGCTCGACACCTGGCAGGACCATGTCGATGCGATCAACCGGGACGGCCTGCGGGTCGACGGCGTGCTCGGCGATCACCGCATCAAGGTGCCGGCGAGCGCCGCGCCGGACGGCGCCGGGTTGGCGCGCGACGCGGACGTCGCGATCGTCTTCGTCGACGCCAACAACACCGCCAGGGCCGCCGAGATCCTGGCCGGCCTGCTGGCGCCGGACGGTTTTGCGATCACGTTTCAGAACGGCATCGGCAACGTCGAGAAGCTGCAGGCGGCGCTGGGCCCCGAGCGCGTGCTCGGCGGCTCTTCCATGTGCAGTGCCGCGACCCGCGGACCGGGCCACGTCACGCTCACCCACATGGGCACCACGTCGGTCGGCGAGACGCATGGATCGGACAGCCCGCGCGTGCAGGCGATGCTGGACGCGCTGCGCGGCGCCGGCTTCCAGGTCGAGCACGAGCCCAACGTGATGGGCCTGGTCTGGCAAAAATTCGTGGTCAACTGCGCGACCAACGCGATCGCCGCGACCACGGGCCTGCGCGGCGGCGAGATCGTGCGCCTGCCCGAGCTCGATGCGTTCCAGGACCGCGTGCTCGACGAGATCATGGCGGTCACCCGGGCCAAAAACATCCGCCTGCCCCATCCCGATATCGCCGCCAAGGTCAAGGACAACTGCCACAAGAAATTCAACAAGCCCTCGATGCTGCAGCATGTCGAGGCCGGCCGCCGGACCGAGATCGAGGCCCTGAACGGGGCGCTGATCCGCGAGGCGCAGGCGCTCGGCATCCCGACGCCGAACAACGAGGCGCTGGTGGCGCTGCTCAAGGGGCGCGAATTGCACCAGCAGCGCCGGCTGCACGAGCCCGATCTCGACTACGACGCCTGGGAGGCGCGCATCGCCGCCGGCAAGGAGTAGCGCGCGGCGGCCTCAGCTCGATCGGGCGGCGACGGCCGGCAGGAGGTCCTCCGGCAGGTCGTCGAACGAGGCGTAGTTCAGGCTGTAGAGCCGCGCGTAGAGGCCGCGCCGGCGCATCAGCTCGGCATGGCTGCCGCTCTCGATCACCTCGCCGCTCTGCAGCACGATGATGCGATCGGCGTTGCGCACGGTCGCCAGGCGATGCGCGATCACGAGGCCGGTGTGGCCTTCGAGCAGCCGGGCGAGCGCCTTCTGGATCAGCTGCTCGGTATAGCTGTCGACGCTCGCGGTCGCTTCGTCCAGCACCAGGATCTTGGAATCCGCGACCAGGGCGCGGGCAAAGCTGATCAGCTGGCGCTGGCCGAGCGAGAGATTGCCGCCGCGCTGCTCGAGCGGCGTCTCGTAGCCCTGCGGCAGGCGCATGATGAAGTCGTGCGCGCCGACCGCGCGGGCCGCCGCCTCACCTGCTCGCGGCTCGCATCGGTGGCATAGCGGATGTTCTCCTGCACCGTGCCGGTGAACAGGAACGGCTCCTGCAGGACCATCGCGATGTGGCGGCCGAGCGAGGCCTGCGTGACGTCGCGCACGTCGTGGCCGCCGACCAGCACCTGGCCGCTCCAGACGTCGTAGAAGCGGTGCACGAGCGCCATGGTGCTGGTCTTGCCCGAGCCGGTCGGGCCCACCAGGGCCACGGTCTCGCCGGGCTCGACCTTGAAGCTCACGTTGCGCAGCACCGGGATGCCCGGCACGTAGCCGAAGGTCACGTCGCGGAACTCGACCGAGCCGTCGATGTCCGCCGGATCGAGTGCTCCCGGCCGGTCCTGCACCTGGATCGGCACGTCCAGCACCTCGAAGATCCGCTGCCCCGACGCCATGGCGCGCTGCATGATGCTGTACTGCATGGTCAGCGAGCGGATCGGATCGAAGAAGCGCTGCACGTAGAACAGGAAGGCTACCATGATGCCGAGGTCGAGCCGCTCAGCCAGCACGGCGGTGCCGCCGACCACCACGACGATGCCCATCGCGGCGCCGGTCAGGGTGTCGACGATCGGCACCATGATCTGGGCGAGCCAGGTCGCGCGCAGCTGGGCCTGGAGATTGTCGTCGACCTTCTCCTCGAACAGCTGCAGGTTGACCGCCTCGCGGCCCATCCCCTGCACCGTGCGGACGCCGTGGATGCCTTCGGCGAGCGCGCCGTTCAGGGTCGAGCTGGTGATCCGGGCGCGCAGGAACGACTGCCTGGCACGCGGGATCCAGATGATCCGCACGACCACCAGGATCGGCACGACCGAGAGGGTAAGGAGGCCCAGCTGCCAGTCGAGGACCAGCAGCACGACGGTGATGCCGGCCAGCAGCACGAGGTCGCCGATCGCGAACACGGAGGTCTCGAGAAACTCCTGCAGGGCATGCACGTCGCCCTGCAGGCGCGACATCAGGCGGCCGACCTCGGTCTTGTCCATGAACGACAGCGAGATCTGCTGCAGATGGGCGTACATGGCGCGCCGCAGGTCGATCAGCAGCCGCTCGGCGATCCGGCCGACGAGGGTCTCCTGGATCAGGTTGGCCACGAAGTTGAAGCTGACGATCGCCAGGAAGACCAGGGCGCCGAGCGTGAGCAGCCGCTCGTTCCGGGCGCCCGCGACCAGCGCGTCGTCGATCACGCTGCGCACGATCAGCGGGATCGAGATCTGGCTCGCGGCGAACACCAGGACCGCCAGCACGGCCAGCACCAGGCGCGTGCGATAGGGGCTGATGAACTGCCAGAAGCGGCGCATGATCTTGCCGTCGAAGGCGGCGAAGATCTGCTCCTCGGTGTTGATCTGCGAGCCGACCACCGCGCGCGGCGGCCGCTGCGCCTGGCCCGCCGCCCGCGACCCCGTATGGCTGGGCGCGGCGCTCATGCCTGCCCCCGCGGCTCGGCGCCAGCGCTCTGCAGCGCGTACAGGCTGGCGTAGCGGCCGCCCTGGCGCAGCAGCTCGGCGTGGCCGCCGCGCTCGACGATCCGGCCGTCCTCGAGGAAGACGATCTCGTCGGCGTCCATCAGCGAGCCCAGCCGGTGCGCGATGATGATGGTCGCGCGCGTCGCGGCCTGGGTGCGCAGCGCCTCGCGGATGCTCTTCTCGGTGGCGGCGTCGACCGCCGCGGTGGAATCGTCGAACACCAGGATCGGCGGCGCCAAGAGGATGCTGCGCGCGATCGACAGGCGCTGGCGCTGACCGCCCGAGAGCGACACGCCGCGCTCGCCGACCAGGGTCTGGTACTCCGCCGGCAGTCCGGCGATGTAGTCGTGCAGGCGCGCCACCTCGCTCGACTGCGCGATCCGCTCGCGCTCGGCCCAGGGATTGCCATAGGCGATGTTGTTCTCGATCGAGGCGGTGAACAGGAAGGTGTCCTGCTGCACCAGGCTGACGGCGCGGCGCAAGGACGCGAGCGTGACGTCGCGCACGTCCTGGCCGTCGATCGTGATGCGGCCGCTGCCGACGTCGTAGTAGCGCGGGATCAGATGGGCGATGGTCGACTTGCCGCTGCCGGGCGGGCCGACGATCCCCAAGGTCTGGCCGGCGCGCAGCTCGAAGCTGATGTCGTGCAGGGTCGCCAGCAGCTTGCCGTCGCGATCCTGGGCGCCGGGATAGGCGAAGGAGACGTTCGCAAAGCGCAGCACGCCATCGCTGATCGCGAGATCGCGCGCACCGGGCCGGTCGGCGATCTCGGGCTCGCGATCCAGCACCTCGAACAGCCGCCCGCCCGACATCGAGGAGCGCGCGAACGCGTTGACCATCATGCCGAGCTGGCGCACCGGCATCTGCAGGATCGCCATGAAGGCCAGGTACTCGGCGAGCGTGCCGACCGTGATCTCGCCCTCGAGCACCCGCAGGCCGCCGACCCAGAGCAAGAGGCCCATCGCGACGAAGAAGGCGTAGGTCATCGCCGAGGCGTTGCGCACGCGCACATCGAGGCGGCGCTCGGCGAGCGCCAGCGTCTCGTCCGAGACCTCGTCGAACTTCCTCATCTCGTAGGGCTGGGAGGCGAAGGCGCGGACCACGCGGATGCCGCCCAGGTTCTCCTCCATGACCCGGGTCAGCACGCCGAGCTTCTCCTGCAGGGCGAGCCAGCTCGCGCGCAGCCGCAGCCGCGCCACGACCGACCGCCAGGCGGCGAACGGCACGAAGCTCAGCGCGATCAGCCCGAGCAGCGGGTCGGTGCGCAGCAGCAGCGTGGCGCCGACCCCTACCAGGATCGCGATCAGCACCAGGCGAAGGATGCCGGCGTTGATCACCATGCGGATGCCCTCGATGTCGAGCATGCCGCGGGTGATCAGCTCGCCCGTGTGCACCCGGTCGTGGAAGCCGAAGCTCAGGCGCTGCAGCTGGGCGTAGTACTGCATGCGCAGGTCGTAGGCGATCTTCTGGCCGACCGCCTCGCCCTGGTAGTTGTGCCACATGGTGAACAGGCCGCGCAGCACGCTGGCGGCGAGCAGCAGGCCCGCGGTCTGCCAGAGCGCCGCGCGCGCGAGCGCCTTGTCGCCGCCCGCCAGCAGGCCCTGGGCGCTGTCGACCGCCTGGCCCAGATACTGCGGGATCAGCAGTTGAAATCCCGCCGCGACGACCGTCGTCGCGAGCGCTATCGCCATGCCCGCCCGGTAGCGCAGCGCCATCGCCAGCACGCGGCGCAGGATGGCGATATCGGACAGCCCGAGGCTGACCCGCGGCAAAGACGAGGAGATGCTCGTGTCGGTCATGTGTGCGGGCGCATCCATAGCGCCGATGGCCGCAAAGGCCAAGTCACGTCCGCCTGAAATTTGGGCAAGGGACTTGTCAGGGGCGGTGCGGTTCCTGTCAACTGCGCCTGGAGCCAGTCGGCCCGGCAAACCGAATTGCGGGCGACCGAAGCGGGGAGGCAGCACCATGCGAATCGCCAGGATCGAGGACCTGCACTGCGACGCCGGCTGGCGCACCTGGTCGTTTCTCAAGATCACGACCGACGACGGCGTGGTCGGCTGGTCGGAGTACAACGAGAGCTACGGCAGCCAGGGCCTGACCGCGGTCATCCAAAAGCTCGCCGAGCGCCTGATCGGGCTGGACCCGCGGCCGGTCGAGCGGATCACGGCGATGCTGCACGCGATCACGCGCCAGGCGCCGGGCGGGCTGATCCAGCAGGCGATCGCGGCGATCGAGAACGCGCTCGTGGACGTCAAGGCACGGGCGCTCGGCGTGCCGGTGGCGGAGATGCTGTGCGGCCCGGTGCGCGAGCGCCTGCGGCTCTACTGGTCGCATTGCGGCTCGTATCGGCTCGACCATGCAAAGACCATGGGGCTGCCGCCGGTGCGCTCGCTCGACGACATCCGGGCGCTGGGCGCCGAGGTGCGCGAGCAGGGCTTCAGCGCGCTCAAGACCAACATCTTCTGCTTCGACGACGGGCGGCCCTACATGCACCAGCCGGGCTTTGCCCGCAACGAGGGCTGGCCCGAGCTCAATGTCGACCGCCGGCTGCTAAAAATCATCAGCGCGCAGATGGCGGCGTTTCGCGAGGGTGCGGGCGAGAATGTCGACCTGCTGCTCGACCTCAACTTCAATTTCAAGACCGAAGGCTACCTCGAGGTCGCCCGCGCGATCGAGCCGTATGGCCTGATGTGGCTCGAGATCGATTCCTACGATCCGGGCGCGCTGGCTTCGATCCGCCAGGCCTCGCGCACGCCGATCGCATCCTGCGAATCGCTGTTCGGGCGGCGCCAGTTCCGGCCGTTCCTCGATGCGCGCGCGGTCGACGTCGCGATCGTGGACGTGCCCTGGAACGGCATCCTCGAGGGCATCAAGATCGCGGCCATGGCCGAGTGCTACGAGGTCAACTGCGCGCCGCACAATTTCTATGGCAACCTTTCGACCATGATGAGCGCGCATTTCTGCGCCACGATCGGCAACTTCCGGATCATGGAGATCGACATCGACGACGTGCCCTGGAAGGACGAGGTGGTGAGCCCGCCTGCGATCGAGGCGGGCCATCTGGTCATGTCCGATGCGCCCGGCTGGGGCGTCGAGGTGAACGAAGCGGCGATCCGGGCCCACCCGCCGAGGCGCTGAGCGCCGCGCGCCTTGCGCCGGTGATGGCAGTCCGCGACGTGCGGCCGGACGGGGAGCGAGGATGCAGGGCGAGACCAGGGATGCGGAGCTGCTGACCACGCGCGAGGTGGCATCCCTGCTGCGGATCAAGGAGCGCAAGGTCTACGACCTCGTGGCGTCCGGCGAGATCCCGCACGTGCGGGTCACCGGCAAGCTGCTGTTTCCCGCGCGCGCTGCTGGACGCCTGGCTGCTGCGCCACAGCGAAGCGCACGCAGCGCCGCGGGCCTGGCCCGACATCGTCGCGGGCAGCCACGATCCGCTGCTCGACTGGGCGCTGCGCGAATCCGGCGCCGGGCTCGCGACCTTCTTCGACGGCAGCCTGGACGGTCTGGAGCGGATCGCCAGGGGCGATGCGATCGCCGCGGGCCTGCACCTGGTCGAGGGCGCCGGCTGGAACGTCGGCCATATCGAGCGGCGGCTTGCCGGCGAGCCGGTGGTGCTGATCGAGTGGGCGCAGCGCGAGCAGGGCCTTATTCTGCCACCCGGCAATCCTGCGGGCATTCGCGGCGCGGGCGGGCTCGCGGGCCGGCGCCTGATCCCGCGCCAGCGCGAGGCCGGAAGCTTTCTGTTGCTGCAGAAGCTGCTCGAGGCCGAGGGGCTGTCGCTCGATGCGCTCGAGCTGGTGGCGCCGGCCGCGCGCACCGAGGCCGACGTCGCGCTGGCCGTGGCCGACGGCAAGGCGGAGGTGGGCCTCGGCCTTGCCGCCATGGCGCGCCAGTTCCGCCTCGACTTCGTGCCGCTGGTGCGCGAGCGCTACGACCTCCTGGTCCGGCGGCGCGCCTGGTTCGAGCCGCCGCTGCAGCGCCTGTGGACGTTCTGCCGCACGGCCGTGTTCGTGGCCAAGGCGCGCGATCTTTGCGGCTACGAGGTCGGCGGCCTCGGCCGCGTGCACTACAACGGTCCTTGACCGCCGGCGCCCCGGGGGGAAGGGTGCAGGCCGCAAGCCAACGTCGGAGGGAAGCCAGATGAAGCTCAGCGCGCGCAACGTGCTCAAAGGCAAGGTCGTCGAGGTCAAGAAGGGGGCGGTCGCGGCCCAGGTACGGGTCGACATCGGCGGCCACGTGCTGACCTCGATGATCACGGTCGATGCGGTGGAGGACCTCGGCCTCAAGCAGGGTGACGAGGTCTCGGTGGTGATCAAGTCGACCGAGGTGATGCTGGCGGCCTGAGGCGATGCCGGCGGCCTGAGGCGAGCAGTCGAGCCTGAGGGCGATGCCGGCGGCCTGCGCAGGGCTTGGGTCGACCTGGGCGCGGCACAAGGGCATTAACCTCTCGTTAGCCTCGGTCGCTTAGCGTTGTCCCCGGTCCATGCGATCCTGGGAGTCCGTGCGCCGCCCAACGGAGCCTGAGACGCGGATTCCCACGGTCGCATGGACCGGCGTGGAAGATGGACGAGCAAGGGTGAAGCTGCGGTAAAGAGGCGGGTGGATACGCTGATCGCCGCAGGTTTTTGGGAAATCAAACGGCGGGGCGACAAGGGGCAGACGCTGGGAAAGTACGGAGGCGCGCTGTTCGGTGGGCGCCCACGGTATGCTGAGGTGGGGCACGCACCCGGTGAGGGCAAAGGCGGGCTGTTCGCGAGGGACGCCGACGGCACGCACGCGCCCGGTGAGGACAAAGGCGGACGCTGTTCGGCGGGCGTGAGTGCCTACGGCACGCTGAGGTCGGGCACGCAGACGGTGTGGCCGCCGGCCAGGCGTTCGACCGCGACCGGCAGGCCGTAGACCGCCTCGAGCCGCGCCGGGCTCAGCACGTCCGAAGGCGGGCCGCTCGCGACCAGGCCGCCGTCGTGCAGCAGCGCCACCGCGCTGGCGCAGGCGAACGCGTGATCGGGATCGTGGGTCGAGAGCACGATGCCGTAGCCCTTGGCGGCGAGTGCCCGGATCTCGCGCAGCACCAGCGCCTGGTTGCCGAAATCGAGGCTCGCGGTCGGCTCGTCCATGACGATCAGCGGCGAGGCCTGGGCGAGCGCCCGGGCGATCAGGGCGAGCTGCCGCTGGCCGCCGCTGATCCGGGTGTAGTCGGCACCTCCCAGATCGGCGATGCCGAGCGTCTCGAGCGCCGCGAGCGCAGCCGTATGATCGCGTGCGCCCGGCCGCGCGAACGGCCCGAGATGCGCGGTCCGGCCCATCGTCACCATGTCGGACACGGTGTACGGAAAATGCGCCACGTGCGCCTGCGGCACGTAGGCGATGCGGGTCGCGACCTCGACCCGGGCGAGCCGGCGCAGCGGCCTGGCCGTCGATCACAACCTCACCCGCCTGGGCCGGCAGCAGGCCCAGGAGCGTCTTGAACAGCGTCGTCTTGCCGGAACCGTTCGGGCCGAGCAGGCAGAGCACCTCGCCGCTTCCGAGCGAAAAGCTCACGTCGCGGCCGACGGGCTTGCCCGGATAGCCGAAGCCGAGCCCTCGCGCCTCGAGCCTCATGTCCAGCCGTGCCGGCCGCGCGCGAGCAGCCAGAGGAACACCGGCGCGCCGACGAAGGCGGTGAGGATGCCGAGCGGCGTCTCGACCGCGGCGATGCTGCGCGCCATGGTGTCGACCACCAGAAGGTAGGCGGCGCCGAGGATCATCGCCGCCGGCAGCAGGCGATCGAAGTTCGGGCCGACGAGCATGCGCGCCATGTGCGGCATGATCAGGCCGACCCAGCCGATGATGCCGGCGATCGACACGACGCTCGCGGTCATCAGCGTCGCCGCCGCGACCACCACGATGCGAAGCCGCCCGGCCTCGATGCCGAGCGCCTTCGCCTCCTCGTCGCCGAGCGAGAGCACGTTGATGCGCCAGCGCAGCAGCACGAGCGGGATCAGGCCGAGCACCGTGACCGGCAGGGTCGTCGCCAGGTCCTCGAGCTTGACCGCGGCGAGGCTGCCGAGCAGCCAGAAGGTGATCGCCGGCAGCTGATCGTAGGGGTCGGCCAGAACCTTCAGGAGCGAGACCGCGGAGCCCGCGAGCGCCCCTACCACCACGCCTGCCAGCACCAGCACCAGCACCGGCTCGCGGCCGCGCACCGAGCTTGCGATCAGCAGCACCAGCCCGACCGTGCCAAGCCCGACGACGAAGGCCAGGAGCTGGATGCCGATCACCGGCAGCGAGAGGAAGATGCCGAGCACCGCACCGAGCCCGGCGCCGGCCGAGACGCCCAGAATGTCGGGCGATACCAGCGGGTTGCGAAACAGGCCCTGATAGGCGGCGCCGGCCGCTGCGAGTGCCGCGCCGACCAGCATCGCCGCACCGACCCGCGGCAGGCGGACGAAGAACAAGACGGTATCGCGCGTCGTGCCGTCGGCCGGAAGATTGCCGGACAGGCGCTGGGCCAGGGCGCCGATCGCATCACCGAGCGGGATCGGATAGGGGCCGATCAGGGTCGCGCCGAGCGCGAGGGCGAGCAGGCCAAGACCAAGGGCCGCGGTGGTCGCCGGCTGCCACCGGCTACGGCGCGCGGCCCTGCGACCATTCGAGGAGGCGGTCGAGATCCTGGTCGTCGAGGTCGACATGGTAGAACAGCTTATAGAAATCGCGCGTGGCTGTCGGCAGGTCCTGCAGCGCCTGCTCGGGATAGAACAGGCCGGCGAGCCACTTCAGGCCGATCATGCGATTGAGCGACGGCGGCCGGTCGATCCAGCCGAACGGTGCCGTCGGGCTGAGATAGACGCGGCCGGTCCGCACCGCGTCGATTCCTTGCCAATAAAAATTGTCCCAGACAGCCTCGTAGAAGGTCCTGTCCCAGGTGATCACCGTGTCCGGATTCCAGACCACGACCTGCTCGATCGGCACCTGGACGATGCCGCGCCTGGCACCGGTGGGGTCGCTCGCGACGTTGATGGCGCCGACGCGCTCGATGATCTCGGTGTTGATCGAGCCCACGAGGCCGGTCTCCTGGCCGTTCGGGCCGCGCGCCAGATAGACGCGCGGCCGCTCCGCCTCGGGCACGCCCTCCAGCACGGCCTCGATCCCGGCGAAGCTGTCCTCGACGTAAGCGGCGAGGCGCTCGGCCCGCTCCTCGACGCCCAGCACCCCGCCCAGCAGGCGCAAGGCGTCCGCCGTGTTCTCGAACCTGCCGTCGATCAGGATGTACGGGATGCCGGTCTGCGCCTGGACGCGCTCCGCGAGCGAGACATAGGTGTCGCGCACCGAGCCGAAGTCGAGGATCAGGTCGGGCTCGGACTGCAGCAGCACCTCGAGATTGACCGTGTCGCCGCGGCCGGTCAGCCAGCCGACCTCGGGAAGGTCCCGGTATTCGGGCGCGATGTAGGGCATCTCCTCGGGGCGCGGCGCGCGCGGCCAGCCGATCATCCGATCGGGCGCCAGCACGTAGAGCAGGATCGAGGCCGGCGGCCCGGCCGCGAACACGCGCAGGATCCGATCGGGCACCGCGACCTCGCGGCCCGCGGAATCGGTGACCATACGCTCGGCCGCGGCCGGCGGCGCCAGCACCAGCGCCGCCAGAGCCAGGCCCAGCAGGCGCATCCAGCCCTCGCGCGCGAAGCCGCGAGCGGTCAGCTCTGACCCCGCCCGGCGTTCGGGTAGAAGAGCTGCTGATCGTTCAGCTTGTAGTCGGCGATCGCCTGCTGCCCCGCCTCGCCCGTGATCCAGTCGATGAAGGCCTGCCCGCCCTTGGCATTGACGCTCGGGCAGTGCTCGGGGTTGACCAGGATCACGCCGTACTGGTTGAACATCGCCTCGTCGCCCTCGACTGCGATGGCGAGGTCGCCCTTGTTCTCGAAGCTGATCCAGGTGCCGCGGTCGGTGAGCGCATAGGCGCCCATCGAGGACGCGGTGTTCAGGGTGGCACCCATGCCGGAGCCGGTCTCGCTATACCACTGGCCGCTCGCTTGGCTGGGGTCGGTGCCCGCCTCCTGCCAGAGCGCAAGCTCCTTCTTGTGCGTGCCGGAATCATCGCCGCGCGAGGCGAACGGGGCCTCGGCGTCGGCGATCTTCTGCAGCGCCGCCGCGGCATCCTGGCCGCCGCTCACGCCCGCCGGGTCGCTGCTCGGGCCCACGATCACGAAGTCGTTGTACATCACGTCCTGGCGGCCGTCGCCGTAGCCGGCCGCGACGAACTCGAGCTCGTCCGGCTTGGCGTGCACGAACAGCACGTCGCCGTCGCAGTTCTGGGCGTTCTTGAGCGCCTGGCCGGTGCCGACCGCGACGACGCGCGCATCGATGCCGGTCTCGCCCTCGAAGATCGGCAGGATGTGGTCGAACAGGCCCGACGCCTCGGTCGAGGTGGTCGACTGGATGATGATGTGCTCGTCGGCGGCCTGCGCCGGGCCTGCGAAGGCCAGGGCGCCGGCCACGAGAAGGATCGGATATCGGGACATGGGTGCTCCCTTTCGTTTCTAGATGACAATTCTGCCCTCGAGAAAGGCGCGCGCGCGGGACGAGCCCGGCGCGTCGAAGAACTGGTCGGCCGGGGCATGGTCCTCGAGCCGGCCGTCGCACAGGAAGACGATCTCGTCGGCCAGGCGACGCGCCTGGCCGGCATCGTGGGTGACCAGCACGATCTTGGTGCCGTGCTCGTGGGCGTCCTGGACCAGGCGCTCGATCGCGACGGTCGAGGCCGGGTCGAGATTGGCGGTCGGCTCGTCGAGGAACAGCACCTCGGGCGCCAGCGACAGCGCGCGGGCGAGCGCCAGGCGCTGCTGCTCGCCGCCGGAGAGCAGGCGCGCCGGGGTGTGCGCGATGGCGGTGAGCTTCGCCTTCTCGAGCGCCTCCTCGGCGCGCTTACGCTGCTCGTGCCGCGGCAGGCCGCGCGCCCGCAGCGCATGCGCGAGGTTGCCCTGCGCCGAGCGGCGCAGCATCACCGGGCGCTGGAACACCATCGCCTGGCGGCGCCGCATGGCGTCGTCGGCGGGCCGGCCGTTCCACAGCACCATGCCGCCGCTCGGCTGCAGCAGGCCGTGCAGCAGGCGCAGCAGCAGGCTCTTGCCCGAGCCGTTCGGGCCCATCACGACGGTGCGCACCCCCGGCCGCAGCTTGAGGTCGATGCCGGCGACCAGGCGGCGGCCGCCCGCCTCGAAGGTGAGGCCGTGCGCCTCGAGCGGCAGCAGCGGCGCGCTCTGCGCCGCGTCCACCGTCTCGAACAGGAGCGCGCGCTCAAGCATAGGCGGAGCGCACCGCGGTCGCCCGCACCGCCATCACCGCCCCGGTGATCGCCATGGCGAGCGTGATCAGCACCATGCCGAGCGCCAGCGCCAGCGCCAGGTTGCCCTTCGCGGTCTCGAGCGCGATCGCGGTGGTCATCACCCGGGTCACGTGGTTGATGTTGCCGCCGACGATGATCACGGCACCGACCTCGGCGATCGCGCGGCCGAACCCGGCCAGCGCTCCGGTCAAGAGGCTGTAGCGGGCGTCCCACAGCAGGGTCGCGACCGTCGACCAGGTGCCGAGCCCGAGCGAGCGCAGCTGCTCCTGGTACTCGGCGTGCAGATCCTCGATCACCTGGCGGGTGAGTGCCGCGACGATCGGCGTCACCAGCACGGTCTGCGCCACGATCATGGCACCCGGCGTGTAGAGCAGCTCGAGAATGCCGAGCGGCCCGGCGCGCGACAGCGTGAGATAGACGAGCAGGCCGACGACGACCGGCGGCAGGCCCATCAGCCCGTTCAGCAGCACGAGCGCCGCCTGGCGGCCCGGAAAGCGCAGCACGGCCAGCGCGGCGCCGAGCGGCAGCCCGATCGCGCAGGCGATCAGCACCGCGGACAGGCTGACGCGCAGCGACAGCAGGACGATGTGGAGGAAGTCGGGATCGGCCGAGACGATCAGGTCGAGAGCCAGCCCGAAGGCGGCGCCAAAATCCTGCATGGCTCCCTCGCGCGTTACCCCTCCACAGCCATGCGCCAAAACGCATTCTGTGTCGAGTCCCGCGCCCTTCTCGGAATTCGAACAGGATTATGCGCCTTGTCACGACCCAATCGGTCAGCTGACGGGGCTGCCAGGTGGCCGTCGCGGACCCCTCTGGAATTCCCGCCCCGGTGCCTTGCCCGTCGCCTCAAACAGGAGCAGACTGCCCCTGCTGACGGCATCTGGGGCTCGTGCCGACAGCATCCGGAAAAGTCTCGATCAGGGAGGTAGAAGCAAATGCGGCTTGGTCTCTTCATGATGCCGTTGCACCCGCCAACGCGCGACTATCACGCCATGCTCGAGGAAGACTTCGAGGCGGTCCTGCACGCCGATGCGCTGGGCTTCGACGACGTCTGGATCGGCGAGCACTTCAGCTCGATGACCGAGCCCATCACCTCGCCGCTGATGTTCTTGGCCAAGGCGATCCCGCTGACCAAGCGGGTGCGGCTGTGCACCGGCGTGCTCAACCTGCCGCAGCAGCATCCGGCGGTGGTCGCGGGCTTTGCCGCGATGTTCGATCACCTCGCCAACGGCCGCTTCCTCATGGGCATCGGCCCGGGCGGCCTGCCGTCCGACTTCGAGCTGTTCGGGCTCGAGGACGCCATGGCGCGCGGCAAGATGACGCTCGAATCGATCGAGACGATCCTCAAGATCTGGAGCACCGAGCCGCCCTATCGGATCGAGGGCGAGTTCTGGCAGATCAAGCAGGACGAGTGGCACTGGAAGGAGCTCGGGCTCGGCCACATGCCCAAGCCCTATCAGCAGCCGCATCCGCCGATCGCGGTCGCCGGCATGAGCCCCTACCCGTTCTTCGTCAAGGAGGCGGCGCGGCGCGGCTGGCAGGCGATCAGCGCCAACTTCATCCCGGCGGCGAGCGTCGCCACCCACTGGCAGCGCTTCTGCGAGGGTTGCGCCGAGGCCGGCGTCGAGCCCGACGGCGACCGCTGGCATGTCGGCCGCACGGTCGTGGTGACCGAGACCGACGCCGAGGCGAAGGCCTATCTCGCCCGCTCCGACTGCGCGGTCCGCTACTACTTCTACTATCTCAGCTCGCTGATGAAGAAGGCGGGCTTCTCGCAGGTCATGAAGGGCGTGGAGAAGTTCGACGACGAGAAGCTGACCGTCGACTGGGCGATCGACAACATCGTGATCGCGGGCAGTCCCTCGACCGTGGCCGAGAAGCTGCTGGCGGTGCGCGAGGAGGTCGGCCCGTTCGGCACGATCGTGCTGACCGGGCTCGACTGGGACGACAAGGCCTTGTGGAAGCGCTCGATGGAGCTGATGGCGACCGAGGTGATGCCGAAGCTGCGGGATGCGACCAGCGCCGCGATCGCCGCCAAGTAGTGCTGCCGGCGGGCTCGCGCGCCGCCCGCCGGACGCGGACGTGCCCTGAGGGCGTTGCATGAAGATCCGTCGCATCCGCGCCGACTGGCTGCATGTGCCGATCCCCGAGGACAGGCAGCACACCACCGACTTCGGCCGGATCGCGGCGTTCGATTCGACGCTGGTGCGGGTCGAGACCGAGGGGGGCCTGGTAGGCTTCGGCGAGGCCAAGGCCGCGGTCGGCAGTGCCGGCACCAGTGCCGCGCTCGTGACCTGCATCGAGCAGGAGCTGGCGCCGCTCCTGATCGGCGAGGACGCGCGCGACATCTCGCGGCTGTGGGACGTCATGTACAACGGCTCGCGCGCGCACTATGCGATCGCGCGCGGCCACGCCTTCCCGATCCTCGGCCGCCGCGGCCTCACCATCGGCGCGCTCGCCGGCATCGACATGGCGCTCTGGGACCTGCTCGGCAAGTCGCTGGGCCAGCCGGTCTGGCGGCTGCTCGGCGGCAGGCGGCAGGCGCGCATGCCGGCCTACGCCTCGGGCGGCTGGGCGCCGGCGGACGGCATCGTCGGCCGAATTGCAGCGCTTCGTCGATCGCGGCGATTTCAAGGCGGTCAAGATGCGGGTGGGCGCGGGCGACGGCACGCTCGAGCACTCGATCGCGCGGGTGCGCGCGGCGCGCGAGGGGCTCGACCGCGGGATCGGGATCATGTGCGACGCGCACGGCACCTGGACGGCGGCCGAGGCCAAGCGCTTCTGCCGCGCCGTGGCCGAGTGCGACCTCGACTGGCTGGAGGAGCCGGTCACCGCCGACGACAAGCGCGGCCAGGCCGAGGTGCGGGCGTCGACCGACATCCCGATCGCGAGCGGCGAGTCCGAGTTCACGCGCTTCGATTTCCGCGACCTGATCGAGCTGCGCGCGGTCGACATCCTGCAGCCCGACCTGTCGATCGCGGGCGGGATCACGGAAGCGATGCGCATCGAGGCGCTGGCGAGCGCGAACCAGCTGCGCTTTGCCCCGCATTTGTGGGGTGGTGCCCTGACCTTCGCCGCGGGCCTGCACGTCGCCGCCGTGGCCTCGAGCGGCTTCATCCTGGAATATTCGCTCGGCGCCAATCCGATGCTGCACGAGCTTGCCGTGGAAAGTTTTCCGGTGGTCGAGGGCTACGTCGAGATCCCCGATCGGCCGGGGCTGGGCGTCACGATCGACGAGGACTTCGTCGCCCGCTACCGCAAGAGCTGACCCGCCCCGCCTCAGTTCGTGGCGGCGACCGCCACCATCCAGACCAGCGCGATCGCCAGGGTGACCACGAGGTTGCGCAGGATGTTCGGCTGGCTCCAGCGCTCGGCGGTATCTGCGTGCCTCATCTGACGATCCTCCGGTTCCTGATGCCGGCAACTTAGAAGCGTGCTCCGGCACCCGTCTGTGACGCGTGTCACATTCGGTCGCCGATGCCCCCTCGGTGCGGATCAGATGCGGATGAACGGGTTCAGCAGGCGCCCGAGCCAGCCGGTCAGACGCAGCGGCGCATCGGTCACGATCAGGCAGAGACAGTCCTCGTCCGCGTCGGCGACGGGGCGATGGTCGACGTGGCTGTCGGCTTCGGACACGTCGCCGCGCAGATAGTGGCCGGTCGTGTCGCTGAAGCCGCCTTGCAGGACGAGGGCCAGCTCCGAGCCGACATGGGTGTGGTGCGGCAGCGCGGCCCCGGGCCCGACCCGCAGCAGCCGCGTCGTGAACTGCTCGAAGCCGGTCAGCAGCCGCGCCTCGGCGACCGGCCCGAAATGGCGCCAGGCGACCTGATCGAGGCTCCCGACATAGTCGCAAAGCGGCTGCGGCAGGATCGGAGCGGCCGCGAGGCTGGCCGGAGCGGCCGGCGCCGCTGGCTCGAGCCGATCGAGGCGGGCGAGCAGCCGCGCCAGGCTGTCCCCGGCCACCGGCTCGGGCGGCAGCGCCTCGAGCAGGGCGCCGCCCACCGCCTCCAGCTCGGCGACGGTGCGCCGGCAGGCGGGGCAGAGCGCCAGGTGCGTCGCGATCAGCAGCGCCATCGGCTCGGGCAAAGCACCCGAGGCATAGTCGAGCAGCCGCGCCTCGCTCGGGTGGTGCACCGGGACAGCGCGCAAATCGGCCGTCATGCGATGTCCCCGAGCACCTGACGGAGCTTCGCGAGCGCCAGCCTGGCGCGCGACTTGACGGTGCCGAGCGGCAGATGCAGCTCCTGTGCGATCACGCCGTGCGGCTTGTCCTCGAAGAAATTCTTGCGCACGACCAGGGCCTGCTCCTCGGGCAGCGTGCCGACCGCAGCGCGCAGGCGGCGCGCCTGGTCCTGCCAGATCACCAGCTCGTCCGTGCCGTCCTGCGGGTCGGCGACCAGGGCCGGATCGTCCGGGTCGATCTCGGGATGGCGCTCGCGCCGCAGATGGTCGATCCGCTTGTTGCGGGCGATCGTGAAGATCCAGGTGCCGACCGACGCCTGCCTGGCATCGTAGAGGCAGGCGCGGCGCCAGACCGTGATCATCACCTCCTGGACGATGTCCTCAGCCTTCTGGTCGCCAGCGCCGAGCTGCCGGACATACGCTTTGACGCGCGGCGCGAAATGCTCGAACAGCCGGGCGAACGCCGCGCGATCCTGCTTCTCGGCCACCGCGGCAAGCAGGTCGGCAAGCCGCCGGTCCGGATCGGCTTCGGCTCGTTGCATGGCCATCCGGCCATTAAAGGGCGGCGGCGGCATGCCGACAAGGCGAAGGGCCTCGACGTGCACGGGCATCCTCTCTCGAGCCGGCGATGCCTCTGATACGCTCTGGCACCGCGACCGGATGACCAGCCGGCCGGCCGCGGGACGATCACGCGGGATGCATCCACGCCGGGCGTTGTTGCGTACAGAGGCACGAAGCGCCCACGAACGGCCGGAGCTGGGACCGATGGCGGGTGATCTGGTGCCGAGCGCACCGTTTCTTTCGAAGGCCGATGCGCACTTTCTTTGCGGCTCGATGAGCGCTGCGCTGCTGACGCGGGAGCGGGAGCAGGATCTGGCGCGGCGCTGGCGGGGGGCGGGCGACGAGGCGGCGCTGCACGAGCTGGTGCTGGCGTATATGCGCCTGGTGATCAGCACCGCGACCAGGTTTCGCAATTACGGCCTGCCGATGAGCGATCTGGTGCAGGAGGGTGCGGTCGGCCTGATGCAGGCGGCGGCGCGCTTCGAGCCCGAGCGCGAGGTGCGCTTTTCGACCTATGCCGCCTGGTGGATCCGCTCGGCGATGCAGGACTACATCCTGCGCAACTGGTCGGTGGTGCGCACCGGCACCACGGCGGCGCAGAAGGCTTTGTTCTTCAATCTGCGCCGGCTGCGGGCGCGCATCGAGGACGGCGGCGGCGCGCTCGATGATCGCGGCCGCGCCCTGATCGCGCAGGAGCTCTCGGTCAACCTCGCCGACGTCGAGGCGATGGAGATCCGCCTGTCGGGCGCCGACCAGTCGCTGAACGCGCCGATCGGCGCCGAGGGCGAGGACCAGTGGCAGGATTTTCTGGCGGACCAGCGCCCCACGCCCGAGGAGAGCGTGACCCTGGCGCGCGACGGCCGCACCCGCTCGCTCTGGCTCGCCCAGGCGCTCGACGAGCTTTCGGCACGCGAGCAGACCATCATCAAGGAGCGGCGCCTGCGCGACGATGCCCGCACGCTGGAAGAGCTCGGCCACAAGCTCGGCATCTCCAAGGAGCGCGTGCGCCAGATCGAGCACCGCGCGCTCGAGAAGCTCAAGTCCTCCCTGCTGCAGCGCTCCGCCCTCCCCAACCACCTCTCCTGATCCGCTAGGCCTCCATCCACGGCAGGTCGGTCGAGCCGACATCGTGGCCCATCTGGCAGAGCAGCGTGGTCAGCTGGCCGCGATGGTGGGTCTGGTGGTTGAACAGATGGCTGGCGAGGAGCCAGCGCGGCCGGGTCCGCGTGCGGCCGTCGACGCCGCTGGTCCAGGTGAGCGGCTCGCCGAGCCACGCCTCGGTGAGGCCTGCGGCCCAGTCGAGAATGTCCTGGTCCATGGCCGCGCGCGCGGCGCGCAGCTCCTCGAAATCGTCGTACAGGTCGACGCCCATCGGCGCGACCACGTACTGCCTGCCGGAGAGGCGCCCCATCCAGGCGCGATCGCCGAACAGCAGATGGTTGAGCGTGCCGTGGATCGATTTGAAGAAGGCGCCGCGATCGCGCCTGCGCTCGGCATCGTCGATCCCGGCGCAGACCTCGTAGACCTTCTGGTTCATCCATTGATTGTACCCCGCGAAGGTCCGAAAGACGTCGACGTCCGGCACGCCATCTCTCCCCTGCAGCCCGCGCCACGGCCCGTTTGCAACACATTGCAGTAGAAATTCACACCCCATCACAATCGGCGGTTGCTTGTTGCTCTATGGTTGAATAAGAGAGCGTTCGTGCAACACTGTTGCGACGATAAGAACGATAAACGGAGCGCTACAAGATGGCCAGAATCTTGCTTGCGACGTGGATCGTCGCGTTGGCGGCGCTTGGTCTCGGATCAGCACAGGCGAATGCGCCGCTGAGCTTCGAGTCCTGTAAGGAACTGCGCCACTATCTGGACAGCCTCGCACCCTATACGCAAGTGCAGCTGGCGCCGTCGTTCTACGACTGCGGCGAGCCGATCAATCTCTCGGTCGACGGGCTGAGCATCGACTTCGGCGGCAGCACCGTGCGGGTCGCCGACCACGCCCTGCGGCCGGGCGTGCTCCTGGGCGACCTGCACACCCCGCCGGCACGCCGCTACAAGGACATCACGGTGCGCAACCTGGTGGTCGACGGCAACCGGGCGAACCAGGCCTGGGAGTGCTGGGGCGGCCCGTGCGACCCGAAGGTCAACCTCAATCCCTACTGGCAGCAGCGCGTCAACGGCATCACCGTCAACGGCTGCGACGACTGCTCGGTGCTCGACGCCGAGGTCCACAGCGCCCGCTCGGGCGGGGTCGTGGTGGTGAGCTCCGATCGCCTGCTGATCGACGGTCTGGAGGCCCGCGGCGCGCATTTCGACGGCCTCGCCGCCTATTGGACCCGGGACAGCGTGTTCCGCAACGTCCGCGTGCACAACAACGACTATGCCGGCTTCTCGTTCGACCTGCATTTCTCCAACAACCGGATCGAGAACTTCGAGTTGCGCGACAACCGCGACCACGGCATGTTCATCCGGCTCTCCTCGGGCAACATCTTCGTCGGCGGCCTGTTCGCCGGCAACAAGAAGAACGGCATCTACTTCGATCGCGCCCGCGTCGAGCAGCCCGCGACCTGTGCCAGCGACACCCGCTTCGAGGGCGTCACGGTGCGCGGCTCGGGGCTCTATGGCGCCTGGCTGAACTTCGCGTGCGAGGGCAACAGCTTCGTCGCCTCGCAGATGATCGACAATCACCACGGCTGCTTTGGCGGTCGTGAGGAGGCGATGATCGGCCGCGGCGCCGAGACGGGCTGCATCGGCGTGCAGACCGAGCAGACCGTCGACGCGACCGCCGCCGCCGACCAGGGCTGAGGGCGCAGCCGCGCGCCCTCGCCCCGGGGGCAGGTTCGTCCCGAGGCGAGACGGCGGGCAAGGGCGCCGGCGACGCCCTATTCGCCGAGCACGAAGGAGCCTTGCGGCGTCGTCTCGGAGACGTCGGCGCTGTCGCTGATGAAGACGGTGATGGGGAAGCGGTCCGGCTGCGGCACGCGCCCATGCTCGGGCAGCAGCGCGCCGGTCGCGGGGTCGATCGGGTAGACCGCCAGATCGTCCGGCGTGACCTCGAACGTCACGCGCGCGCTCTCGCCCGGCTGCAGCTCCAGCCGCTCGAAGCCGCGCAGCTCGAGCCTGCGCGGGGCCGGCACCGCGACCGTGTCGCGCAGATAGAGCTGCGGCACCGCCACCCCCGGCCGGTCGCCCTCGTTGGTGACGGTGATCGACGCCTCGATCGCGGCCTCCGGGTCGCCCGCCGCCAGGGTCTTGGCGCTCAGCGCGAAATCGCCGTAGCTGAAGTCGGTGTAGCCGAGGCCGTGCCCGAACGCGAAGGCGATCGGGCAGTCGTCGCGCTCGAAGGTCTCCTGGAACGCGCTGACCCACTTGCCGGCATTCTTGATGCGCTCGCGAAAGGCGCCCAGCTCCGGCGAGATCGTGTATTGCGGCCGGCCGTAGCGGCGATCGCGGAAGGTCGCCGAGATGATGCCGGTCTCGCACGGCAGCGATACGCTCAGGCGGCCCGATGGCGCATGCGCGCCGCTCAGCACGTCGGCGATCGCATGGCCGGCCTCGACGCCGAGCTGGCCCGTGAACAGCACGACATCGGCACGGCCCTCCGTGTCGTCCCCGAGCCGGCCCGTGAGCCTCGATACCGGCATGGCGCGGCCGGCGGTCACGATCGCGATCACCGGCTTGCCGCTGTCCTTCAGCGCCTCGACCAGCGCGTACTGCTCCTCGGGCAGGCCCGGATAGAGCCGCGAGGACGCCTCGCCGCTCATGTCGCGGGTCTCGCCCAGCATGACCACCACGGCATCCACCTCCGGCGGCGGCCTCCATCGCGGCGGCCATCTCCTCGGTCGCGATGCCGTGCCCCGCCATCGGCACGCAGCGCACCTGATCCTCGCCGAACGCGGCCTGCATGCCGGCGCAAGGCGTGACGACGTCCTGCGGGCGCCCCTGCGCGCTCCATTCGCCGAGCATCGCCTGGCGATTGTCGGTGAGTGGGCCGGTCACCAGGATGCGGGCATCGTCCGCGAGCGGCAGAAGGTCGCCCGGCTCGGTCAGCAGGACCACGGCCTCGCGGCCCATCTGCCTTGCGATCGCGCGATGCTCCGGGCTCAGCCAGACGCCGATCTCCTCGGGCCGGCCGTAGCGCAGCCGATCCTCGTAGAGGCCTAGCGCCTGCTTCAGGTGCAGCACCTCGATCACCCGCCCTTCCACCGCCTCGCGGCTGACCAGGCCATCGCGCACCAGATCCGGCAGGCAGGCCCAGTAGGTGCCGCCCTGCAGGCTGATGTGCAGGCCGCCCAGGAAGGTCTTGAGCGCGGCATCGCACACGTCGCCGGCGACCCCGTGCTCGATCAGCTCCGTGTCCGCCGTATGGTCGCCGATCGAGACCGCGCCGTCGCCGCCGAGCAGCCGGCGCAGGCGGTCGTTGGCGGCGGCGTTCATGTGCATCGGCACCCCGCCCAGCTGGGTGAACGCCGGCATG
Source organism: uncultured Alphaproteobacteria bacterium (assembly GCA_963753315.1). Taxonomy (GTDB): domain Bacteria; phylum Pseudomonadota; class Alphaproteobacteria; order Geminicoccales; family Geminicoccaceae; genus DASUGG01. The sequence goes on along the minus strand of CAVWCI010000051.1, from coordinate 48,879 downwards.
TACATCGCGGCGCCGGCCTGGAAGCCAGCCGCGAAGGGCGGCACATGGGTCTCGAACAGCTCGAGGTCGGAGATGGTGGCGCCGGTGTAGTCGGTGCCGTCGTTCGCGCACTGATAGCCGATCCAGTGCTTGAGCGTGGCCGCGACGCTGTCCGGATCGCTCAGGGAATCGCCCTGCATGCCGCGCACCAGACGGTCGACATAGAGTGCTGTGAGCCACGGGCTCTCGCCCTTGGTCTCCATCGAGCGGCCGTTGCGGTTGGTGCAGGAGTGATCCGCGACCGGCCCGAGAATGCCGGTGTAGCCGGAGATCGCGGATTCGCGCGCCGCCAGGCGGCCACCGGCCTCGACCAGATCGGGGTTCCAGGTGAACGACTGGGCGAGCGAGGAGGGCAGGATGGTGCGCACGCCGCGCTCGGTGTCGGCGAACGACAGCAACGGCGGATGGCCGCTCTCCTGCGCTACCTGCTGCAGCTCGCGCAGCCGCTCGGGATTGGCCGTGACGCCCATGGCGGTGCCGAGCCCGGCGCGCACGTTCTCCTCGAGCGTGTTGCCGGTCAGGCGCTCACCGATATGATGATTGAAGGCCGAGAGCTGCGCTGCGAGCTCCTCCAGCGACATGCAGGCCGCGACCGACTTGAAGTCGGTCTCCTCGACGGCCTCGCACGCCGGCTCCGCGGGCTGGCCGGCGCCGTCGCCGGCAGCGAAGATCCACAGCACCGTAGCGCATGCGGCCACGAGCGTGCCCTGGCGGGCTGCAGCTGCCTTGCTCATCTCGCCTCCCTGCTCCTCCTGTCGCCGGCATCGACCGGCCGCCGCGCACGACACTCTCTCCAACGCAAGAGTTCTCCAACTCTAACGCAAGAGTGCTCTAACGCAAGAGTTGCAGAATACCGCGACGACCGACGATTTCCAGTAAACAGTCGGCGCAGCTAGTCCGGTTTGCCCTGGTCGACCGAGAGGGTATGGGCCCGGACGTAGTCGAGATCGAGATCCAGGCCCAGCCCCGGCCCGAGCGGCAGATCGACCACGCCCTGATCGTCCATCGGATCGATCGGCCGGCGGAGATAGTCGGGCGGCCGGTCGTGGTCGAGGAACGGATGCAGCAGCCCGCGCTCGTACCAGGTCGAATTGCGGATCGCCCCCAGCACCGCCAGGTTCTCCGCGCCGCCGCCGTGCACCTCGGCATTCATGCCGAAGGCCTCGGCCAGATGCGCGACCTTGATCGCCGGCAGGATGCCGCCGACGTCGTGCACGCCGGTGCGCAGGATGTCGCAGGCGCCGGCGCGGATCCACTCGGCCCGGGTGCGATGCTTGCCGAGCGCGGTCTCGGGCCCGATGATCGGGATGTCGAGCTGGCCTGCAAGCCATGCGTAGGAGCTGATCGAGTACTCGTCCATCGGCTCCTCGAACCAGGCGAAGCCCAGCTCCTCGAGCCCCCGGCCGAGCCACAGCGCCTGGTCGCGATCATACCAGTGATAGGAGTCGAGCATCAGTGCTGTGTCCGGGCCGGCGGCGGCGCGCACCGCGGCGCAGGCCGCCAGATCGCGCCTGGGATCGGGCGCCGTGACCACCGGCGGCATCCAGCTGTGCAGCTTGATCGCCCGGTAGCCGCGCGCGACCAGGGCTTTGGCGAACGCGCCGTAGTCCTCCGGGCTGCCGAGCCCGCCTTGCAGGTCGTCGCCGCACATGGTGCTGGCATAGGCGGGCACGCGGTCGCGCTCGCCGCCCAGAAGCTTCCAGACCGGCTGGCCGGCGACCTTGCCCGCGAGGTCCCAGAGCGCCGCCTCGAGCGCGGACAGCGTGCGCTCGGCGAGCATGCCGCCCGAGCCCCGCTGCAGCCGGTAGAGGCGGTGCCAGAGCATGGCGATGCGCAGCGGATCCTCGCCCAAAAGGCGCGGCCGCACCCAGCGGTCCATGACGTGGGGCCGGACCGCCTCGACCGGGGCCAGGGCCAGGCCCTGCGCCGCGCCCGCCTCGATGGTCACGAGCGCCGTCTGCCCCTGGCGCGGGCTCGCCGCCGGGTGGGCATGGCCTTCGATGTCGCTCTCGCGCTCGACCGTGTGGCCGAACACGGTGACGGTGATCGCTGCGATCCTCATGGGTGCCATGCCTCGCTCACGGCACCGCCGCCGGCAGGGTCGGGGGTGCGATGGTCCGACGATCGGCAGATCGGCACTCACAGCCGGGGGATTTCGGGATGGGCGTCGATCCATTGCTGCCGAAGCCCGTCCCAGCGCTCGCGCGCTGCGCACGCCCTCGACCACCGCGCGCACGCCGTTGATCGAGAGGGCATAGCCGCCGCCGTCGGCCTTGGTCTCGCCCCGGGTCGCGCCGACCGGCTGCGTGCCCAGGATGACCCCGCCAAAGAAGCAGAAACGGTTGCTTTGCGGCGGCGTATTGTATTGGGCGCTCCAGAGGTCGCGGCGTCCGCTGCCATCGACATTGGTGCCCCAATCGAGACCGAACTGAACCGGTGCCGTGTTGTCGCGGTTGCCGTCGGCAGCTCTCCTGCAGGCGCGCCGCATCGCCCATGTCGGCGAGGTTGCGGATGCCGCCGGTGTCGCTGTAGCCCTCGCTGCACGCTGCAAGCAGCAGGACCATGCAGGCGCAGATGCGCGCGCTCGTCACGCAGGTCTCCTGACGTCGCCATCGGATCGCACGGATGATCCGGACGCACCGGCTTGCGTCAACCGCTGCCGATTGCCGCTCAGGGTAGCGGCGGGCGGCATGCCGGCCTTGCCGCCTGCCGCGGCTTGGGCATACTGGCCGCAGCCACCAGCCCACGGGAACCCCCATGCCATCGCCATCCATCGTCGCCAAAGACGTCGCCCTCCAGCTTGCCCCCACAGGCGTCCTGCGCGCCGGCATCAACATGTCGAACTTTCTGCTGGTGAGCGGCACCAGCCCGTCGGGCGACCCGGTGGGCGTCGCCCCCGACATGGCGCGCGCCATCGCCGAGCGTCTCGGCGTGCCGGTCGCCTACCAGAAATTTCCGCGGCCGGGCGAGCTCGCGGATGCGGCCGAGGACGACGTCTGGGACATCGGCCTGATCGGCGACGAGCCCGCCCGCGCCCAGAAGATCGCCTTCAGCCCGGCCTATGTCGAGATCGCCTCGACCTATCTGGTGCCGGCGGGCTCGCCCCTGCGGGCCATCGAGGAGGTCGACAGGCCGGGCATCCGCATCGCGGTGACCGCGCGCACGGCTTACGAGCTGTGGTTGAGCCGCCACATCCGCCATGCCGAGCTGGTGAGGTCGGCAAGCCTGGACGCCGCGCTCGAGCAGTTCGCCGCCGAGAAGCTGGACGCGCTCGCCGGCCTGAAGCCGCGCCTCTTGAAGGACGTCGAGAAGCTGCCGGGCGCAAGAATTCTCGACGGCCAGTTCTCGGCGGTGCAGCAGGCGATCGGCACGCTGCGGCCGCGCGAGGCGGGGGCTGCTTTCCTGCGCGCCTTCGTCGAGGAAGCGAAGGCCTCGGGCCTGGTCGCGAGCCTGATCGAGCGCCACCGCATCCAGGGCCTCTCGGTCGCCCCGCCCGCCTGAGCATGCCCGGCCTGAGATTACCGGTCTACTTCGTGGTCGCCGGCGCTTCGCCAGCGGCGCTCAGCACCGTCCGAAAGCCGAGGTGGCTGGCGCCGAGGCCGAGCTCCTGCGGCTGGCGCGCGGCCGGCCGGTAGCGGGTGCAGAAATTCGGCGCGCACAGATACGAGCCGCCCTTGATCACGACCGATGCGGTCGCCCCGCCGGCGTAGCGGGCGGCGATGGCGAGCCCCGGCCCTTGCGGATCGCGCGCCGGCTCGAGAGGGTGCCCCGGCACGTACCAGTCGCGCGCGTACTCCCAGACATTGCCGGCCATGTCGACCAGGCCGTAGCCGTTGGGCGCGAAGCACCCCACCGGTGCGGCGCCATGCCAGCCGTCGTCGGCATCGTCCTCGAGCGGAAAAAACCCTTGCCAGGTATTGGCGCGCCAGCCGGCGACGGGGTCGTAGTATTCGTCGCCCCAGCTGTAGGTAGCACCATCCAGGCCGCCGCGCGCCGCGAACTCCCATTGCGCCTCGGTCGGCAGCGCGCGCCCGAGCCAGCGCGCATAGGCTTTCGCGTCCTCGTAGGCGACGTTGACCACGGGGTGGTTCTGCTTGCCCTCGATCGAGCTGCCGGACCCGGACGGGTGGCGCCAGTCGGCGCCCGGCACGTAGCGCCACCACTGGCTGAAGTCGACGAGATTGAGCAGTCCGTCCGGCGGCGTGAACACCACGGCACCCGGCGCCAGCAGTTCGGGCGGCATGCCCGGAAAGTCCTTCGGATCGAGGCCGCGCTCGGCGAGGGTGACATGGCCCGTCGCCTCGACGAAGCGGGCGAACTGGGCATTGGTCACCTCGTGACGGTCGATCCAGAAGCCCCTGACCGTCACCTCGTGCGCCGCCCGCTCTTCCGGGCGCTCGTCGTCGTCGCCCATCGCGAAGCTGCCGCCCTCGATCCAGACCATGCCGGTGTGTGGGCCGTCCCCTTCGGGCAGGCCGGCATAGTCCTCGCACAGCGCGGCGGGCGAGAGAGCTTGCATCGGCGAGCGATCCGCGGCCTCGCCGGTCCCGGCCGTCGCGCCGAGCGTCAGGACGGCGGCGTATGCGACGCGGCTGATTCGCTGCGCGAGCATGGCCCCTCTCCCTGCCTTGACGTCACTCCATCGTGGTCGGCCCGCGCAGTATTGCAACCCGCGCCGACACCGACCATTTTGAGGCAACCAGCGAGAACCGAGAAGAGCTATGCGCACGATCTTCGTGAGGGTCACAAACGAGGCGTCGCCGTCCTATGCCCCTGTGCACGCGACGCCGATCACGTCGACGACCTTCAGCATCGAGAATGTTCATCCGGATTTCATCGACGCCATCCTCGAGTTCAAAGCTGGGGACAACGTGCGCTGCAGGGCGATCCCGCTGCGGGGGCCGGACGAGTCGAAGGGGCGCCAGCGGATGATCGCGGTCGAGCGCATCGCCTGAGCGGATCGAGGCGCGCCGCACCCATGCGGCTCGCCGCCGAGGTGAGCGCCGGAGCGGACTTTTTGTTTGCGTGCGTCTCAGCGGCGACCGGGATGCCCTGGGAGAGGCCACGGCTCGCGCGGCTCCACCGGCACCTCGCCGGGGTCGACGATGATGCTTTCGGGCAGCGCCCCCTGATAGGCATTCGGCGTCGCCGGGACGAGCTGGTTCATGCGGCTGCGCAGAATGCCGCAATCCCATTGGTAGCCGCTCGCCACGCCCGTGATGCTGCCGCCGGCGACCGCCACGCATTCGCAGCGCACGCCGGCCTGCTCGCTGAGCTGACCAGCGGTCTCGGGCCCGCAGGCCGGCGCCTGGCCCCACGCCACCGAGACCAGGCCGAGCACCATCATCACTGCCATGCAGAACGGGGCCGCAATCCAGGCGGCCGCCTGCTTTCGAAGTGCATCCACAGCGATCGAGATCACCTGGGCCTCCCGCAAGAGAGCTTCAAACCTGCTTCCGACACGCTACCACCAGTCCAAAAGAACGCTCACGCAGCCCGTGGCGGCAGCGGCGGCGAGGTCGGCTCGCCCAGCAGCTCGAGGGCCGCACGCGCCTCCGGATGCGCCGAGTCCAGCCGTTGGAGCTCCCTGGCGAGGATCCGGATCGTCTGGCGATGCAGCCGCCGCTCGTGGTCGATGCCGCGGGCATTGGCGCCGAAATAGTGGCCGAGCGCCTCGGACGCCGAGGCCCCCTCGGGCGGCAGCCCGTTCGCGCTCTGGACCTTGGCGACGACACGGCGCAGCCAGCCTGCGGCCAGCAGAAACAGGACCAGGCAGGAAGCCATCTTCAGCCCGAACAACAGGGCAGGATCCATGGCTGGCATGCTCAGACCTCCCGATACTCGGCCGGGCGGGACCGGCGGCGCAACGCCAGCTCGTCCATGTCATCCTGCGCCCGGCGCGCGATCTCGAGACGCCGCCTGGCCTCCAGCTGCTCCGACACGGTATCGAGCCGTTCGGCCTCGATCGCGGCGGACCTGTGGGTTTCCCGGGCGGTGAAAGCCTGGTGGGCGCGCTCGACCGCCGACGCCTCGAGGTCGTGCAGGCGCTTGGCGGCGGCACGGTACCACAGCGCGAGCGCCCGCGACAGGCCGAGCCCCTGCGCGCGCTGCGCCTCGTCGCCCATGTCGGTACGGAAGGTTGCGAGCGCGTGATCGGCGTCGGCACGCTGCGCGTCGGCCTGGACCACCCCTTGCGCCGCCGCGTCGGCGGCGCGCCGTCGGATCGCCCGAAGGGCCTTGACGTCGTGAATGTTCATGCGTCCCTTTCTGGCCCTTCGAGGTTAACGGATCGGAAAACTCAGCGAGGACGCGGGCCGGCAACGTCCTGCGTCCGCCTGGCGCGCTGCCGGCTGGCGAAGTTCAGGGCGGCCGCCACGGCGCGGTAGTGCTCGACCCGGATCTCCTCGCCGATCTCCACCATATCGTACAGCGAGCGCGCGAGCGGGCGGTCCTCGCACGCAGTCACCCCGTGCTCCTGCGCGATCTGCCTGATCCGCAGCGCGATCTCGTCGGCGCCTTTGGCGACGCAGTGCGGCGCCGCGCCGACCCGCGCGCGATCCCAGCGCAGCGCCACCGCATAGTGGGTCGGATTGGTGATCACGACGTCGGCGGTCGGGACGTCGCGCAGCATCCGGTTGGTGGCGATCGCCACCGCGCGCTCGCGTCGGGACTGCTTGAGATGCGGGTCGATCTCGGTGTGCTTCTGCTCGTCCCTGAGCTCCTGGTGGCTCATCCGCTGGCCCTTCAAATGATCGAAGCGCTGCCAGACGTAGTCGGCGGCCGCGACGACCGCGGTCAACGCGAGCAGCGGCAACAGGATCCGCTGCGTCATCTCGAGCAGGCTCGGGCCGAGCGCGCGGGCATCGCTGCGGGCCAGCACGAGAATCTGGTCGAGGCTCGACCAGATCACCAGCGAGACCACCGCGGACACCGCGATCAGCTTGAGCAGGGTCTTGGCGAACTCGACCAGCCCCTTGGGGCCGAACCGCTGCCGGGCGTTGGCGATGATGGACAGCCGGCTCCATTTCGCATGCAGGCGCTCGCCAGCGAACACGAACGCCTGCTGCGCGATCAGGGCCAGGACCACGCCGAGCGCCGGCAGCAGCAGAAGGGGTGCGATGCCGGCGAGCGCGTCGAGGCTCGCGCCGGCGATCAGGCCGATCAGCGCGCGGGGCGTCTGCAGCGCGAGCAGCTGGTCCGGCTGCTCCAGGAAGGGCAGCAGAGCGGCGCCCAGATCGAGCGCCATGGCGCCTGCAAACCCTGCGAGCGCGACCAGCAGACCGACATACAGCCCGAGGCTGGTGACGTCGCGCGACTGCGCCACCTCGCCCCGGCGCCGGGCCTGCTCGAGCTTGTGCGCGGTCGCCTCATGCGAGCGCTCCTGGGTCGTGTCCTTGTCCTGCGCCACGGCTACTTTCCGAGCAGCGCCGCGTCGTAGGCGCCGGCCCAGGTCCAGAGGATCACGGGCAGCATCATGGCGAGGAGCACCAGGCCGATGATCGTGAAGGCCGGCGCGGCGACGAAGAACACCATCATCTGCGGCATCGCCCGATTGATCACGCCGAGCCCGGCGTAGAGGACGAAGCCGATCACCAGGAAGGGCAGGCCGAGGCGGACGCCCAGGCTGAAAGCATCGCTCACGGTGCGCGTGACGTGCTGCGCCATGCTGCCCGGATCGGGCAGCTGGCCGAGCGGGAAGAGCTGGTAGCTGTCGCGGATCGCCAGCAGGAGCTGGTGGTCGAGATCGAGCGCGAAGGTCAGGCTGATGCCGCCGAACAGCAGGACCTGCGCGAGCGCCGAGACGCCCTCGGGCTCGATGCTCGCCGGAATGATGAGCCCGAGGCCGGCCTGCTGGGCGATGACCGTGCCGGCGACGTGCAGGGCATTGAACAGGATGCGCGCCACCGTCCCGAGCAGCAGGCCGGCCACGATCTCGGCGCCGATCTGGCCGGCCATCGTCGCGGGCATCGGCACCAGATCGGGCCGCCCGGGAACGCTGCCCGCCATGGCGGCGGCGACGAGCAGAGCGGCGACCACCTTGACCCGGGGCGGCAGATGCGTCTCACCGAAGCCCGGCAGCAGCATGAAGGCTGCTGCGACCCGTGCGAAGACGAGAAACCCGCCGTACAGCGCGGCCGCCGTGACGTCGGCGAACAGGGGCAACATCAGGCGACGCCGACGAAGGCCGGCCGGTGTCGGGTGCCGATCTCCTCGAAGGCGAGCACCGGGCTCTTGACGCCGCCCGCGTCGAGCAGAAGGCGCACCAGCCGCCGCCGGCTGCCCGGCACCGCGATCGCCGGATACTGGCCCCGTACGGAGGCTTCGTGCAGCTTTGCCCCGACCCCGGTCGCAAGGCGCCGGATCTCGCTGGGCGGCAGCGCGACGTCGGTGACGCCGTTGCCGTCGCGCACCTCATGCTGCCGGAACAGCCCTTCCCATTCGGGCCCGAGCTGGATCAGAGGCAGCATGCCGTCCGCGGCGACCAGCTTGTGCGTGATCTGGAGGCTGAGCTTGCGGCGCACCGCCTCGGTGATCGCCTCCACGCTGGTGCTGGTGGTCTTCGCCTCGGCGATGGCCTCCATGATCAGCGGCAGGTTGCGGACCGAGACCTGCTCCTCGAGCAGCATGCGGATCACGGCCTGCAGCAGGTCGCGCGGCACCGGGTCGGGCACCATCTCGTTCAGCAGCCGGCGATTGCTTTCCGCCTTGCTCGGATTCGAGACGTTGGCGAACTCGTCCAGAAGGCGCTGCAGGGCCTGCCGGTTCACGAGCTCGCGCATGTGCGTCTTGATGGTCTCCATCAGATGCGTCGCCATCACCTCGTTCGGCGTCGCCACCGGCAGATCGAGAATCCGCGCCTCGTCCTGCGCGGCATCGGCGACCCATCGGGCGGGCGCGCCGTAGACCGGCTCGGCGACGTCGAACCCCGGCAGCGGGAGCTCGGCATCGTCGCGCCGGATCACCAGGACATGGCCCGGCATGATCTCGCCCTCGGCCACCTTGGCGCCCTGGATCTTGATCAGGTAGCGGAAGCCCTCGAGGAACGGATTGTCGGTCAGCCGGACATCCGGGATGATGAAGCCGAGCTCGACCGCGATGTTCTTGCGCATGCTGCCGATCCGGGCGCAGATGCCGGTCTCCTGGTCCATCACGGTGGTGACCAGGCCCCTGCTGAATTCCATCCGGATCTCGTCGACGTCCATCTGGTCGCCGAGGGTCTCTGCCGCGGCGCGTGTCGCATCGGCCGCCTCGGCCCGCTGCAGGGTCTCGGCCTCACGCCGCCTGGCGGACTGGTGCGACCACCAGGAGCATGCGCCCAACCCAGCCGCGCCCGTCATGAAGGGCAGGAACGGCAGGCCCGGCACGAAGGCGAGCAGGAGCAGCAGGATCGCGACCACGCCGAGCGCGCCCGGGTGGCCGCCGAGCTGCGCGATCAAGGCTTTGTCGGCGCTGCCGAGGACACCGCCCTTCGCGATCAGCAGGGCCGCGGCCACCGAGATGATGACGGCTGGGATCTGCGAGACCAGGCCGTCGCCGACGGTCAGGATGGCGTAGGACTCGAAGGCGTCCGCCATGGGCATGCCATAGTTGACGGTCCCCATGGTCATGCCGACGACCAGGTTCAGGAAGATGATCAGCAGACCGGCGATGGCATCGCCCTTGACGAACTTGGCGGCGCCGTCCAGCGAGCCGAAGAACGTCGTCTCCTCCTGCTCCCGTCGCCGCCGCTCGCTCGCCTCCTTGTGGTCGATGGCGCCCGCGGACATGTCGCTGTCGATCGCGAGCTGCTTGCCCGGCATGCCGTCGAGGGCGAAGCGGGCGCCGACCTCCGCCATCCGGCCGGCACCCTTCGTGATCACGATGAAGTTCACGATCAGCAGCACGCCGAACACCACGATCCCGAGCAGCAGGCTGCCGCCCATCACGAAGTTGGCGAAGCCCTCGATGACATGGCCGGCGGCATCGGGCCCGGTATGCCCCTGCCCGATGATCAGCTTGGTCGAGGAGACGTTGAGCGACAGGCGCAGGAGCAGCGAGCCCAGCAGCACGGTCGGGAAGGCGGAGAAGTCGAGCGGCCGCTCGATGAACAGGGTCACCATGAAGGTCAAAATGGCGAGCGCGAACGACAGCGTCAGGCCGACATCGACCAGCCAGGCCGGGATCGGCAGGATCATCATGACGATCACGGCCATGAGCGCGAGCGCCACCATGACGGTCGGATTGTAGAAGGTCCGGACCGCGAAGGAGGCGGCGAGGCGATTGGTCATGGCCGCGCGGGCCCCGCACCATGCGCCGGCACCAGGGCCGCAGCCGGGCTGTGGTCGGTGTCGAGGAGCGGCGCCGGGCGGCTCGCCGCCGCCAGGTCGACGAGCGGCCCGATGCCGCCGGGCCGTGCCCAGAGGAAGTCCAGCGGGATCTGGCCCGGCGCCGGCGGCAGCACCATGCGGCTGCCCTCGAAGCCGTCGAGCACAGCGCTCCAGTTACGGTTCAGGCGCGCCAGATAAGGGCGCGCCCGGGCCGGATCGGCGGAATGGTAGTGGCCGGCGGCCTCCAGCCAGTCGCGCGAGCGGGCGCGCAGCTCTTTCAGGTGGCGTGCCGCGTACGTGACGTTGGTCCTGGGATCGAACGCCGCTTCCAGACTGTCGAAGGCGGCCTCGTGCCATTTCAGGTTCACCTGCATGCAGCCGACATCGATGCTCTCGACGCCGCTCGCCTGCAGCGCGCGGGTGCGCTCGATGGCGGCGCGGCGATGCTCCAGCCAGGCGCCTTCGCCGGCCGCGTTGATCGACCACGGCCACGGCGTGAGCACGTCGCCGATCTGCCGGCCAGTCTCGGTCAACGCCACCGCCATGAGCAGACCGGCCGGCAGATCGAAGCTGCGCTCCGCCGCCCGGATCGCGCCGTGCAGAGCTGCCCCTGGTGGGCCGCCGCCGGAGCGAGCGTCAGCGTGAGCGCAACGGCGCCGAGCACGAGCCGACGACCGAGGCGGCATGCGGCAGGCGTCATATCCCGAGCATCGCCGTCAGCAGCGGACCGCGCAGGAATTCGGTCAGGGTCCGCGACATGAAGTCGCCAAGCAGCCACACCGCCGCGAGGATCGCCAGCACCTTGGGCGCAAAGGTGAGCGTGAGCTCCTGGATTGCGGTCAGGGCCTGGAACACGCCGACCACGGTGCCGACCACCAGCGCCACCGCCATGACCGGGCCGCCCACCTTGACCGTGAGCCAGACCGTTTCGCGCAGGACATCGATCGTTTCGCTGGGACTCACGCGTCTACCTCAAGTGCAGTCGGCTCCGACGGGCGCGCCACGGCCTCAGATCGGCATCCGGATCAGTTCCTGATAAGCCTCGACGACCCGGTCCCGCACCGCGGTCACGGTTTGCAAGGTGAGCTCGGCGGCGGCGACCGCCTCGACCACGGATTGCGCGTCCAGGCTGCCTGCGAGCCCTTGAATGCTGGCCTGCTCGCCCGCCTGCATGGTGCCGACCGACTGTTGCGCCAGGGAGCGGAAGAAGCTCGCGAAGTCCTCGCCTTGCTGCGCCTCGGGCGCCAGCCCCGACCGGCCCGCGGCGGGCGCGGCCACCTGCGCGTAGCCGGCAATCGCACGGCTCACCACCGGGTCCATCGCGAACGACCTCTATCGCCGCAGGAGGTCGAGCGTGCGCTGGTACAGCGCGCGCGCCTGGTCGAAGGCGCTCATGCTGGCCTGATAGGTCCGTTGCGCCTCCTGCAGGTCGGCCAGCTCGATCAGCGCGTTGACGTTGGACAGCTCGACGTATCCGGCCTCGTCGGCGAGCGGGTGAGCCGGGTCGTGCACGCGCTGCAGAGCGGAACGGTCGTCGAGCACCCGGTCGACCTGGACATGTCTCGCCGCATCGTCGGCGGCCTCCTCGAACGTCACCTGCTTGCGACGGAATCCGGGCGTATCGGCATTCGCGACGTTCTCGGTAACCACGCGAATGCGGGTCCCCTGGGCGCGCATGCCGCTCGCCGCGACACCCATCGCCGTGACGAAAGGATCGGACATCGGGTTCTCCCTACTGGTGGGACGCCTTCTGGCGTCTGCCTGCGGTGCGGGTGAAGGCGACGTCAGCGCCCGTCGCGGCCGATCGCGGTGCGCAGGAGCGACAGATGCTTGGCATAGAGCGTGGCTGCCAGCTCGAAACCACCCCTGGTCTCGGCCGCCAGCACCATCTGCTCCTCGAGCGAGACGGTATTGCCATCGGGCGATTCGTCGGTGGCTGGAGCCTCGCTCACCTCGACCTCGGGGCGAGCGAGCGGCGATCGGCCGACCGCGTGGCCCGGCCGGGTGGCCGTCGGCTGTGCTGCCGGGTCGGCCACCATCTGCCCCAAGTCGAACGCCGCAACGTCCTGCGCCCGGAATCCCGGCGTGTCGGCGTGGGCGACATTGCGCGCGATGACGGCATTGCGCTGGCTCGCATGGGCGAGCCGGGCTGCAGAAAGTGCAAAGACGAGCATTCCGCCGAGCATGGTTGACGACCCGGTAACCGTGTTTCCCGCGCCGCAAGCTAAATCGCCTCGGTGAAGAAACCGTGTAGAGCCGATGATCAACAGCGTTGTCCTGCCATTAACCTTTGCTCGCGACAAATCTGTTCAGCGGAAGTGTCGAGGAATCGATATGTCACTCTTGCAGGAGGCGCGCAGCGCGATCGAGGCGCTGAGGCCGGTCGAGATCTGCGGGCAGGTTCAGGCTGCCCGCGGCCCCTTGATCGAAGCCACGGGGCTGGGAGGTCTGGCACCGGTCGGAAGCTGCTGTGCCATCGCCCGCCCGGGCCGTCCGGATCTGACCGGCGAGATCATCGGCTTTTGCGCCGGGGCGACCCTGCTCCTGTTGCACAGCGAGCCGCATGGCGTCGCGCCGGGCGCGCTGGTGCGCCTGATCCGGCAGGCCGACCCGCGACCTTGCGCCAGCTGGCTCGGCCGGGTCGTGGACGCCTTCGGTCGTCCCTTGGACGAGGCGGTCCGCGGTCCCCTGCTCGGCGGCGAGACGGCTTATGCGCTGAAGGGCCGGCCGCCTGCGGCCTTCGCCCGCCGGCGGGTGGGTGCGCGCATCGAGACCGGCATCAAGGGCCTCGATACGCTCCTGCCGCTCTGTCGGGGCCAGCGGCTCGGCATCTTTGCCGGCTCCGGGGTCGGCAAGTCGAGCCTGCTCGCGATGCTGGCGCGCCACGTCGCGGTCGACGTCATCGTGATCGGGCTGATCGGCGAGCGGGGCAAGGAGGTCAACGAGTTCCTCGAGGACACGCTCGGCCCGGACGGCATGGCCCGGGCGGTCACCATCATCGCGACCTCGGACGAGCCGCCGCTGGTCAAGCGGCAGGCGGCCCGGCTCACCCTGACGGTCGCCGAGTTCTTCCGCGATCAGGGCCAGCAGGTCCTGTGCCTGTTCGACTCGATCACCCGGTTTGCCGAGGCCCAGCGTGAGATCGGCCTCGCGTCGGGCGAGCCGCCGACGACCCGGGCCTATCCGCCGTCGACCTTCGGCGAGATGTCGGCGCTGCTCGAGCGGGCGGGCCCGGGGCGGCGCAACGATTCGCAAGGCGACATCACCGCGGTGTTCACGGTGCTCGTCCAGGGCGGCGACATGGACGAGCCGGTGGCGGATGCCGTGCGCGCGATCCTGGACGGCCACGTGGTCCTGGATCGATCGATCGCGGAGCGCGGCCGGTTCCCGCCGATCGACGTGCTCAAGAGCGTGTCGCGGGCGCTGCCGGCCTGCCATTCGGCCGCCGAGAATGCGCTGGCGCTGGCGACCCGGAAAGCGATCGCAGACTACGAAGCGATGGCGACCATGATCCGCATCGGCGCCTATCGGCCCGGTTCCGATGCGGAGACCGACCGCGCCATCCAGCTCCGCCCGGAGCTGGAAGACTTCCTCGCCCAGCCGCTTGCCGAGCGGGCCAGCCAGACCGACAGCTTTGCCGAGCTTGGGCGGATCATGGCGATCGATGCCGGAGACGATCCGGCCGCCTGAGCGGCGCGCCGATGCCTCCAAGTCCTACCGCCCGAGAGCGGGCTTCAGGCGGCGCTCGTCCCCGCGAGCGGCCCGGCTCGGTGATGCCGGTAGGCCGGGTTCTGCAGCACCAGCTCCTCATACAGCAGAATGCGGCGCATGCACTGCATCGCCTTGTAGAAGTTGTGCGCCCGTGCCTGCTGGATGGCCTGATCCATGGTCGCCTGCGAGCCGGGATCGAGGAATACCTGCTTGAGCTCGACGATACCGCGCACGAAGCGCGACAGCGCCTCTTCCGGCGGCATCTCGCCCGCGACCACCAGCTGGGCGATGTAGCACACGCGCTTGGTCGGGGTATCGATCTGGTCCGGATGCAGGGCGTCGCGCAGGCGCAGGATCTTGGTTCCCGGCGTCAGAACCCGCAGCTCGACCTGCGTACGGCCGTTCTCGACCACGGCGCCGTTGATCAGGACCCGCTCGTTCGGTCGGAGCTTGAGCCTAAGGCCGGTCATGACCGAAGCCTTCGCCTGCCCTGTTCCCGCGCAACCCTTCCAGGATGGCATTGTTGACATCGATCAGGGCCTGCACGTCGCCCTCGCCCTTGAGCACGCCCACCGTGAACTGGCGCACGAAATGGCCGAGCCGGATCAGCTGGGCCTTGAGCGGCGTCGGCAGGACGTTGCTGTCCTGCGCGAGATCGGCGAGCAGCGCCTCCCAGAGCGTGCGGTTCTTGTGCAGCCCCGCGACGAGATCCCGAAAGCCGGGCTTGCCGGCGCGCTGCGCGCGCACCAGGCCGGCCGTGATCTCGGCGAACAGCTGCGCCTCGATGCTGCGGGGCGATTCGGTGTGAAGCCGGACGGCGCGGTAGCCGTTCGCGGCCTTTGCGGCGACATCCATTCGGTTCTTCGCCGTTAGCGGACAGGGTTTGCGTTTATACGCGAGGAGAGCTTAAGGCCGGATGAAACCGGCGCCCGCCGCGACCTGGCGACGGTGAGGGTGTGCTCTGCTCACGAGCCAGGCGTGGGGCCGCCCCAGGAGGGCGGCCCCAACCCTTGGCCTAGCGGAACAGCGAGAGCAGGCCCTGCGGGTTCGAGTTCGCGATCGCGAGCGACTGCAGGCCGAGCTGCTGCTGCACGGTCAAGGCGTTCAGGCGTGCCGAGGCCGCTTCCATGTCGGCATCGACCAGCGCGCCGATACCAGCGGTCATGCTGTCCATCAGCTTGCTGACGAAATTGGTCTGGATCTCCAGCCGCCTCTCGGCCGAGCCGAACGCGGCCGCCGCATCGATCGCGGCCTGGATCTGCAGCTCGATGTCAGCGAGCGGCGCGTCCTCGTCGACCGTGACGTCGTAAGCATCGACGGCGGTGAAGACCGCTTCGACGTCCTGAGCGGTCACCGTGATCTCGGAGACGGTCACAGCACCAGTGCCGTCGCGATCGAGCGACGAGAGCACCAGCATGTCGGTCGACGCGGTGAGCAGCAGGTTCTTGCCGTTGAACTGCGCCGCCTGGACCGTCGAGTTGATCTGGTCCGAAAGCTGGGCGATGTCGTTCTGGAGCTTCTGGCGGTCGACGTTCTCGCCCTGCGAGGTCACGATCAACGCCTTCATCTCGACCAGAAGGTCCTTCACCGTCTCGGTGGCGTCGCGGGCCACCGCCACGGTCGCCTGGCCGAGCGAGAGGGATTTGCTGATCGCCTTGAAGCCCCGGACGTCGGAATCCATGACCGAAGACACGGCCCAGATACCGGCGTTGTCCTTGGCAGTGTTGATCTTCTTGCCGGTCGAGACCTGCTCCTGAATCATGCTCAGGTTCTTGTTGATGCCCTTCAGGGTCTGCAGCGCGGTCATCGCCGCGGTGTTCGTAAGAATGCTCGACATGAGGATTTCTCCTGTTCATCCATGACTTGGGACCTTCCGTCCCACCTTCGACGACTCCTGTGCATCGCGCCCGCAAGCGGACGCGCAAGGCCTGCCAAGGCTCTCGTGGAGGCGCTGGATATGTCAGGAGAGAGGCGGTGCACCCCTGCGGACAGGGGCAGAGCCGTTCCGGCCTGCGTTTTCCAAGCGGCCTCCCGCATGCCTTTGGGACTTCGTCCCGGGCCGCCTTCTGACGCAGGGTCTCGGACCCATTCTTCTCGGTCCGGACCGGCAGGAGTACGTGACCGATATAGCGGACGTGGGTTAATCAGGCCTTACGCCGAGCGCCGAATTGTTCCGACAATCTCTTCGGCGCGGCGAACGCTGCCGTCCGGGCCGTAGGTGCCGGTCGACGAAGCGGCCTGCGCGGCGTCGACGAGGCAGGAGAACAACCGGCGGGTTCCTTCGAGGGCGCCTTGCAGGGTTGCGGCATTGCGATCGGCTGCGGCCTGCATCCGGCGCGTCGCCTGGATGAGGCGGGCCCGCCCGGCAGGCGTGGCGACGCTCGCCACATCCGGGGACCGCTGCAGGATCGGCGCGACGGCCTCGATGGCGGCGCGCTTTCGATCAGCTGCCGCCGACAGCTGCTGGGCTTGCCCCGAGCGCACGGCTTCGACCTCCGCGTCCATGGCCATTGCCACACGCTCGAGCGCAGCCGCGAGGTCGCCAACCGCGCGGTTCACGGCGCGATCGCCGCGCGCAGCTGGCGGTAGACCGCCTCCGCGATGCCGGTGCCGCCGCGCTCGACGATGCCCTCGGCGTAAGCCTCGTTCAAGAGCGACTGAAAGGCCTCGGCACCAAAGCCGCCGCCGAACGTCTCGGGCTCGCGCGCCACGCCCATGTGGGTCAGCATCTCGGTCAGGTACACCTTCTCGAAGTCCATGGCCGCCTGGCGCAATTGGGCATCGGTCGTCCCGGCGACCGGCTGGTCGATGGCGCGGCGCACGGCGAACGTCGCTGCCGGAAATGCCACCTCGTTCATGACGACTGCCTTCCAGGATCTGGCTGAAATCGAGCGCAGGCAACAGTTGGCGCAAAAGGGTAAAGCTTTGGTTGCAGCCCGGCCGAAGTCCCTCTGCCCCGTCGCCCGATGGCGACCCGAAGGGCGCGTTAACCTCGCCTTATCGGCCGTCTGCGCATAGTGCCGGCCTGCGAAGTTGGACACGCTCCAGAACGGACGGATCCTCGAGGCGTTGGATTTCCTCCTGGCATTGACTGCTGCCGTGCCGCCGCCACCGGCGCCAGGCACGCGCTCGTCGTCGAGCGAGGCCCCAGCCGGCACCGCTGCAAGCGACTTCGCGGCGCATATGTCGCAGCTCCACACTCGGACGGGTGGGCCGGAAGTGGCGGCCCCGCTCGCCGAGGGAAGCGGATCCCTGAGCAGCTCGGCTGGTCCCGATGTCAGCGCCGACACCGGGCGCGAGCGGCAGGTCGAGCCGACCGCATCCGATCCAAGGACGCCACACGGCCGCGTCCCTGCGCCTGAAGCCGGGACGGGCGAGATCCAGACGATCGCCGAAGCGACCAGGGAAGAAGTGCCCTCGACCGCTTCCTCAGGGGCCGGGCAAGCGGCAGCGATCGCACCGGAAGTTCCGGCTGCCCACGCGCGTGCCGCGGCCAAGGTGAAGGATCGGCCGGACGCAGGCCAGCCGGAGACATCCGTCGCCGGGACGGAGCCGGGCCCGGAGCGGCCGATCCCGACGTTCTCGCCGGAGCAACTCCCGCCGTCATTCGATGCGCCGGCCGCCGAGGCAGGGCCACGCGATCCGGCGCAGACACCTCAGCCGCAAACCGCTCCGGCTTCGACTGCCGGCGGGCCAGCGGTGCCGGGGCCGGCGGTTGCGTCCGGCACCGGCTTCGCGATCGCTCGCCAAGCTCCGCTCCGGGCGGTCGAGACGGGGATCGCAGCCGGTGCCCAGGATACCGCTGATGCGCCGGCGCCCCCGGCCGCTGCGAGCTCGGCCGTGCCATCGGGCGCGACCGCACCGTGGCAGGAAAATCTCCCTCGCTCGGGCGGCGTCCAGACTGCCGGGCCCGTCGAGCCGCGGCGCGCTCTCGCGCCCGGAGAGGGTGCGGACGGCGATGATCGAGGCCGCCTGGAAAGGTCCGCCGCGCCCGACGATCTGCTTGGTTCGCAGGTCAGAGGAACGGATCCAAGCGCCAGGCAGCAGCCATCGGGCGATGTCCAGCCCGGTCGGCTACCGCAGATCTCCGGCCTGCAGGGCAACGCGGTTGCCGGCCCCCATCCTGGAGCCGGCGTGAGTGGCGAGGTCGCTCAGGTCATCGCGCGGGCGCCCGATGGCGCCGCCAGCGTCGAGCCCGGCCGTCATCCGGCGACCCAGCAGGTCGCGCTCCAGATCACCAGGGCCCTCGATCAGGACCGGACCGAGATCCGAATCCGATTGGATCCGCCCGAGCTCGGCGAGGTCGACATCCAGCTCGAGTTCCGCGACCTGCGGCTGACGGCCGCGATCAGCGCCGAGCGCTCGGACACGTTGGAGCTGCTGCAGCGGGATTCACGTGCCCTGACGCGCGCCTTGCGCGAGGCCGGCCTCGAGCTTGCCGACTCCGACCTGTCGTTCGCCCACAGCGGGCGCAACGATCGCCCCGATACCGGCGCTACACGCAGCGCGCGATCCACCTGCCGCACCCGCTTGCGGCCGCCGCGCCGCTCCAGGATCGGTCGCCAGCCGTTGCGGGTGCCGACGGATTCGTCTCCTTGGGCGACGGCCGGATGGATCTGCGCGTCTGAGCTGTGCCCCTTCTCGAACTTCCCGAGGTTGAGATGCTGATCGACCCCACCGACACCCCGATGCCGGGCAGCGGCCCCGGAACTGCGCTGCCGACGACGATCGACAAGGGCCAGATCTCGAAGGACTACGACATGTTCCTTCGGCTGATGACCGCGCAGCTGAAGAACCAGGACCCGCTGCAGCCCCTCGACGGTACGGAGTTCGTGGCTCAGCTGGCCCAGTTTTCGGGCGTCGAGCAGCAGATCAAGACCAATGAGCGCCTCGATACGCTGCTCGGCGCGCTGACCCGCTCCGCAGCAGAAGTGTCGCTGGGCTTTCTCGGACGGACCGTGGAAACGGCGAGCAGCAAGGTCCACCTCGAAGCGGGCGCGCCGGCATCGTTCGCCTTCGAGGTTCAAAAGCCGGCTGCCAAGGCTGTGGCGGTGGTGACCGACGCCGACGGCGTCGAGGTGCGGAAGTTCGATGTCGACGCCAACACGCTCGGCCGGCGCGAGGCGGTCTGGGACGGGCATGATGGCACCGGAACCCCGCCTTGCCGGGCGTGTACACGATCCGCGTCCAGATCTACGACGATGAGGGCAAGAAGGTGATCGAGGAGCTGCCGGTGCTGGCGCGGGCGAAGGTGGTCGAGGCCAGGATCGGCGCCGACACCAGCACGCTGGTTCTGAGCACGGGCGTCGAGACCGCGCTGTCAGACCTGCGCGCGATCGAAGGCTAGGGCATCCGTCTTCGTCGAGCGGGTCTCGGGATCCAGGTCCGGCCGTCGCGAAGAAGAGCATCGGCGATCAGGAGCTTTCGCATGATCGCGGTGAGCGCCACCCGGGCCGTTTTCCGGCGGCGGGGGGCGCGGCATCTTGGCGTTCATGCCGGCGTTGCAGCGAACGGCGGCAGGGACGGTCATGCAGAGCGCCTGGCGCGGATGGACACGGCCGGATGAAGCGCTTGCCGCGGCGCTGGCCGGAGTCGCGGCCGTCGCGGCGCGGCCGGCGAGACTGGCGCGGCTACTGGTCCTGCCGCAGCAGCTCGGCGATGAGGACTGCGCTCGCGTCGTCCTGCAGCACCTGCCGGGCCGCTTGCAACAGGCGTGCCCGCATCTCGTCCTGAACGTTGTTGGAATAGAGGTCGCCGTCGAACGCGCCGGCGACCGCCATGGCGTAGAGCGTATCCAGAAAGGCGTCCCGAACCTTCGGCTTCAGCGCCAGGGCCCGGCTTTCCCCGCTCGCCCTGACCTCCAGCCGGAGGTCCGCCACCACCAGGGAGCGAACCCGGTTGCCCCGCACCAGGGGGACGACGAACTTCCGTTCCATGTCGATGAAAGCGGGAGCTTCGCTTTGCGGCTGCTCTGCGGAAGCGGTCGCGCCCTGGGTGAGGTACCAGTAGCTGCCGGCACCGCCGCCGACCATCAGGCCCAACGCCACACCGGCCAGCGTGAGAGGAAGCTTCATCGGCTCGATCCGAAAGAATGCTCAGAACGGCAGCAGGACATCGAGCACCTGCTCGCCGTAGCGCGGCTGCTGCAGGTCGTAGACCTGGCCCCGGCCACCGTAGACCAGTCGGGCTTCGGCGATCTTCTCGTAGTCGATCGTGTTGTCACGCGTGATGTCCTCGCGCCGGATGACGCCGGCGATCTGAAGGTCGCGGAGTTCGTAGTTGACGCGCGTCTCCTGGCTGCCGAGGATGGCGAGGTTGCCGTTCGGCAGCACGTCGGTGACGGTCGCTGCGATCTTGAGCTCGATCCGCTCGTCGCGTGCGATCGCGCCGGCCCCGAGCGTGCTGGAATCGGAGGACAGGTCGACGCCGGCCGTGAGCGACAGATCGCCAGGCAGAACCTTGTCGATCTCCTGAGGGATGCCGAAGACGGTGCCGAGATCCAGATCCTCCTCGGCCTCGCGAGCCCGCTGGGTCCGGTTGCGCATGGCGGCGCCATCGTCGATCTGGATCACCACCGTGAGAAGGTCGCCGACGGTCCGGGCCCGTCGATCGCTGAACAGGTAGACCGGCTGCCAGAGCGAGCCCGCGGCCGGCGCTGGGCCGGGACGCACGAGCGCCCGGGGCATGGATGCGCGGGTCGCCGGCGCGACCCCGCCGCTTTCCGGCTCGCCCGGCGGGGTCAGCGGCGGCTCCTGGCCGATGTGCATCAGACGGGCGCATCCCGGCAGGGCGATCAGGATGAGGAGGGCGGAGATCGCGTGGCGGCGGAGCTTCACGGCGCCGCTCCCAAAGCCCCGGTCGGGCCGCCGACCCGCACCGTGCCGGGCCCGGTCACCTTGCCGACCACGGTCACGCGGGAATCGATGTTGACCACGCGGATCGGCTCGTGCAGTCCGGCGCTGTCGATCGCACGCCCCAAGGCCGTCAGCTCCAGACCGCCGCTCGCATAGGCAAGGGTGACAAGGCTGTTTCGCTGCACGACGGTCGGCACCCCGACGTCCTCCGTCATGACCGGGCGGTTGACGTACAGATTGCGGCGCACCTCTTGCCCGACGACCGCGTCCAGACTGATCGCGACGCCTGCGGCGCGATGGTCGGCGAGCGGCCGCAGCTCGACGTCCGCGGCGCTCACCAGGGCACCGACCCGAAGCGTCCGCTTGGCGAACACGGCAGGCAGATCCTCGGCGACCGCCGGGGCAGCCGCCAGGACCAGGCAGCCGATGAGAAGAGCAAGGTGTCGCATGGCTCAGCGAATCCGGTTGGTCACGTCCATCATCTCGTCGACCGCGGTGATGACCCTGGAGTTCATCTCGTAGCTCCGCTGCGCCTCGATCAGATTGGTGATCTCGGCCACGACGTTGACGGTCGACTCCTCGAGATATCCCTGGCGCAGCGTACCGCGACCTTCGAGGCCGGGATCGCCTGGCTGGGCCTCGCCCGACGCGTCGGTCGGGACGAACAGATTGCCGCCGCGTGCCTCGAGCCCCTTCTCGTTGAGGAACATCGAAAGCGAGAGGCGTCCCACGAGCTGTGCCTGGACATCGCCCTCGAGATAGGCGTAGACCTCGCCGTCGCCGTTGATCACCACCTGAACGGCCTCTTCCGGGATCACCAGCTCGGGCTGGACCGCATAGCCATCGGACGTGACGATCGCCCCCTCGGGCGAGCGCTTGAAGGAACCGTCCCGGGTGTATGCCGTGGTGCCGTCCGGCAGGCCGACCTCGAAGTAGCCTCGCCCTTCGACGGCGAGGTCGAGGTCGCCGTCGGTCTGGCGCAGCGAGCCCCTCATGTTGTCCATCGAAATCGCCGCCGTGCGCACCCCGAGCCCGACCTGGACGCCGGTCGGAAGCACGGTCCCGGCATCCGAGGACACGGCCCCCGCTCGCTTCTCATGCTGGTAGAGCAGGTCGGCGAACTCCGCCCGTCTGGCGTTGTAGGCCGTGGTATCGACGTTGGCGATGTTGTTGGAGATCACGTTCACCCGGGTCTGCTGTGCCAGCATACCCGTCGCGGCGATCTGCAAGGCCTTCATATCGCTCCTCCCATGCCGGGGCTAGGCTTCCTGGTCCAGCTTCTCGACCATGCGCCGGATGCGCTCGTGCTCGGTATCGAGCATGGCCCGCCCGCGCTCGTAGGCGCGCTGCGCTTCGATCAGATCGGTGAGCTCGCGGACCGGATTGACGTTCGAGCCTTCGAGAAAGCCCTGAACGACCTTGGCGTCGAGGGCGGGCTCCGGCTCGACCTCGGTCGCGAACAGGCCGTCTGCCTCGCGCCGCACGAAGCCGGCAGGCAGCTCGCGGATCCCCAGCACGCCGAGCGGGCCGCCATCGGGCGCGCTGAGCGTGCCGTCGGCCGACAGCGTGAGATCCGAGACCTGCGCCGGAATGAAGATCGGCGACCCGCCATCGTCGAGCACCCGGTGCCCGGTCGTGGTGACCAGCTCGCCCAGCTGGTTGGTGCTGAAGCGACCGTCGCGCGTATAGCGCGTCCCGCCCGCCGTCTCGACCGCGAAAAACCCGGAGCCATCGATCGCAAAGTCGAACGGGTTGCCCGTACGCTCCAGAGGCCCGGGGCGGAGATCGGTGCGGGTCGATTCGACCCTCGCCAAGGCAAGGCTGCTGCCTGGCACGTCGAGACGCTCGACATGCGTGGCGAAGGCCAGGTCTTCGCGCTTGAACCCGGCAGTGCTGAGATTGGCCACATTGTGGGCGATGACGTCGACCTGCTGCCGCAGGCCGACCTGCTTGGAGAGCAGGGCGGAGATGGCGTTGGTCATTGGATCGGCGTGCCCCCGAGGCCATACTGTTCCGCCAGCCCGTTCAGACTGGCGGCCTGATCCAGCAATTGCGCTGCCACGGTCCGACTGGCGGTGCCGTCCGCTGTCGGCAAAGGCGTGAAGGCGTCCAAGGCCGAGGTTTGGATCTCGGGATTTTCGGTTTCGGCCGCGCCATGCGTGCGCTCGAGCAGCTCCGGCTCGCCTGCCATATAGGCGGCGGCCGCCAGCCGCACGGCGATCTCAGGGTCCGCCTGGCCCTGCTGCGGATCCTGAAGCAGCTCGCGATAGGCCGTGACCGCCTTCTGCCACAGCCCGGCTTTCCACAGATAGTCCGCCTGAAGCTGCGCCGCCTCCTCACCATCGTCGCCGTGCAGGACGCCCGCAGCCTCGGCAAATCGCCCGAGCGCGGCAAGCGCGCGCGCCGCGAGCAGGTTGCGGCCCGGCCCGGACGCAGATGCGTCCTCTGCGGCAGCCCGCAGCAGGTCCAGCACCCTGGCCGGCTGATGGGTGGCGAGATAGCCCTCGGCGAGCAGATCGATCAACTGGTCATGCGCCGGGCCGCGCACATGGCGGGCGAGCGGCTCCAGAACCCCGATCGCGGAGTTTGGTAGGCCGTGCGCGATCAGGACCTGCGCGAAGGCGAGCCGGACATCCGTGCCTTCGGACCCTGGCGGCACGAAGCCCTCGTAACGCCAGAACGCCGCCAACTGGTCGACCGGCGGGGCTGGCGGCGCGCCGGTATAGGTGCGGCGCATGAGATCGGTGGCGAGCCGCGCGGCGGCACGGCCACCGGGTCCGCCCTCGGCGCTGAGCGCGACCTCCTCGATGGCGCGCAGCGCGAGCGACACGCGACCCTGCCGCTCGTGGATCGCCGCGGTCAGCCGGGCGATGCTGAGCTGGACGGGATGCCCGCGCCAGTCGTAGGCCAGCCGCTCCAGCGCCGACAGGGCCCAGGCTTCGTCCAGCACGCCATCCTCGAGTTCCGATCCCAGCAACGCCAGCGCGGCCCGGAGACCGCCCTCGCCCGGCAGGGGCACAGCCTCTCGCCAGCTGGCCCGGGCGCCTGCGAAGTCGCCGCGCGCCGCGGCCAGCCGACCGCGGAGGAACAGCAGGCGGGCCCTGGCGTGGCCTGCCGGCGCCGCCTGCTCGACCATGTCCAGGAGCCGCGCGGTCGCCTCGGGCGCCTTCGCATGGATACCGGCCTCGGCAAGCCGCAACGCAAGCTCGACGCGCAGCTCCGGAGGATAGGCGACCAGGCGCAGCGGGATCGCGTCGTGCTCCAAAATCTGCCGCGGCAGCGGCCCATCGGCCGCACGCAGGACGGCCCGCCACAGCTCGATGTCGGCACCCCTGCAGGACGAGGCCTGCAGCACCTGAGCCGTTGGCGCGCCGGTGCGATTGGCAAGCACCAGGGCGGCCGCCTCGAGCCACCTTCCCGTCGGCGTCGGGGCCGCTTGATCGGACGTGCGCAGCAGCCGCAAGGCTTCGTGGGGCATCAGGCGAGCGAGGTAGAAGCCCGCCAGAGCATGCTGCGCCTCCGTGATGCCCCGACTATCGGCAAGGGCGCGGCTCAGCGCGTCCTGTCGTCGGGCGAGATCGGCGGCAAAGGTTCCGCTGCCGCCCAAGACCGCCATGTCGAGCGCGGCGTCATCCGGGCACGCGTCGGTCCCAGCGGACTCGGCGGCCGGTTCCTGCTCCGCAACCGATGGCTCGGGCGTAACAGCCGGTTCCTGCTTCGCAACCGATGGCTCGGGCGTCACGGCCGGTTCCTGCGCAACGGGCGCCTACCGGCTGCTCGGTCGGCGCCGACGGCTCCATCGAGCCCGGGACCGCGGCGCCTGCCGCCAGCGCCTGCGCGCCGTTCTGGACCATCCGGTCGGGCTGCCCCGCCCTCGCTCTCCGCCGCCCCGGTCAGGTGGCCTTGCTCGATCGCCCAGGCGATCATGCGTTCCAGATGGTCGGGATTGAAGCCCGCGCCGTCCGGCACGACACCGGGCCGTGCGTCTGGCGCAACGCTGCTCAGATCGTCGACCCGCTGCAGGAACTCGGGCCGGGGCTGCTCCTGGTTGCCTGCATCGGCGAGGTCCTGTGGCGCTGCCGGGTCGGCTGCCGCGTCCGCGCGACGGTCGGAAACGGCCGGGGCATCGGCGCTACCTGTCGGCGCCGCGCGGCTGGAAGGGGACTCGCTATCGCTCGACGCGCCGTCGAACACGTCGACCACGAGCCTGTCGTCGAGCATGAAGGTCCGCGCGCTGCAATCGCAGCCGAAGCGCAGGCGGAAGCTCGCGCCATCGGCATCGGCGGTTGGCTCGGCCATGACGACCCGATGCGCGCGCCGCTCGGGATAGACGCCGCCATACTCGAATCCCACAGCCGCGCCCGGGAAGACGACGCGAAGACCTGCGGGCTCGGGTTCGGTGCGGTACGCGCGGTTCGCGCCGAGCGCGAACACGACGCGCGAGTATGTCCCGTGCTCGCCGGCCGTGACCAGCACGACGGGCTCGGGCCGGCTGGTCGGCTGCGCTGCGCCCTGCGCCTCGAGCCCAGCTGCCAGCCGGATCGGCAACAGGGCCAGCAGGAGGGCGATCGCGACGCCCTGCCGCCGGCGCCCGGCCAAACGCTTCGACGCGCTCACGGCAGCCTCTCGTACGCCATCAGGCCGCCTGCCTGGCGGCGTGAACCTTGAGGCCGTTCAAGGCCGCCTCCACCTCGGTGAATCCGGGCCGGAGCGCGCCGGGCACGTTCTTGCGACCGATCTCGACACAGACGCTGGGCGCGTGCCGGTGCAGATAGGCGACCAGCACGTCGCGAATGAGCGCGTAGAACCGATGGTCATCCTCGTGCATCGTGCGGATGCGGGCCGCCAGCGGCCCGGTCAGGCAATAGGAGAGGAAGACGCCGAGAAAGGTGCCCACCAGCGCGCCGCCGATCATCTTGCCGAGCACGGGCGGAGGCTGGTCGATGCTCGCCATGGTCTTGATCACGCCGAGCACCGCCGCGACGATGCCGAGCGCCGGCAGCGCGTCGGTCAGCGACTGCATGGCCTGGGCAGGCCGCAGCGTCTCGGCCTGGTGCAGTTCAAGGTCGCGCTCCATGATCTCGGCGACCTGATGCGGATCGTCGAAGCTCATGCTGGCGGCGCGCAGATAGTCGCAGATCAGGGCCACGGCGAAGGCTGTCCGAGCGAACTTGGGGATAGCGGCCAAAGATTTCCGACGTCTCGGGGTTCTCGATGTGCGACTCGAGCCCGATGGGGTCGGTGCGCGCGAGCCGCACCAGCTCGAACAGCAGGCAAAGCAGCGCCGTGTAGTCCTGCTTGCGCCATCTCGGTCCCTTGAGGGTCTGCACGACGTCGCCGACGGCGCGCTTGAGCACCGTCGTGTCGTTGGCCATGACGAAGATGCCGACACCAGCGCCGCCAATGATGAGCATCTCGAATGGCAGCGCCGCCAAAATGATGCTCAAATGTCCGCCAGCCAGAACATAGCCGCCGAACACCGCTACGATGACGACGCAAAGTCCAGCTAGCGTAAGCATTGGCAAACGTGGCGCACGCGTGAGCCCCTCGAGGACGACATCAGCCGCACACGCTAAAGCGGTAAGATTAACGGTGAGTGTATGAGCCTCCAGGCCGACTACGGCCCGGCAGGCGGAACGCGGCTGTTGGCCAATGCCAGCGTGATCGCATAGGCGTGCCCGGCCTCGAGGTTGCCCATGACGAGAGCGGATTTCTGTTCGGCCATGCGGCGCACGAAGCCAGCCGCGACCTCCGCCGGCATCGCCTGGAAGATCCGGGCGGCTTCCTTGGGCTTCATGGTCTCGTAGATCTTGACCAGGCGTGCGATCTCGGCTTCGGCTTCGCCGTCGACGCGGGCAAGGGTGGCTTCCAGGGCGCTGCGTTCAGCCCGCAGCGCCTGCACCTGCTCGCTCGCCCTGGCTTCGATCACCTCGAGCATCCGGGCCCGCGCGTCCAGATCCGATGACCAGGCGTCGAGCTGGCGACTGCGCTCGTCAATCGCGCGCAACAGCCGCGGGTCGCACTCGGGATGCTGTCCGGACAGCTCGAAGGGATGCACGCTGTCCGCCGAGCCGACTGGTGCGTCCGCCGGCTCCGGACCAGCGGCAGGCTCGGCCAGCAGGAAGTCCGACGCCCCGGGCACCGCCATGTCGTCCGCAAGCGAGGGCCTGAGCGCGCGCTCGGTCATCGAGGCGCCTTGGATCAGCACGGCGACCAGGAGACCATAGCCCGCGCTGCGCACGAGAGCGGCCCCAGCGCATCGATTGCGCCACCAGCCGCGCCGGCGAGAGCGAGACGGCGTCATCGCGCGGGCCCGTCCAGTCGCGTCAGGCCTGGGGACTGAGGCCGAGGCCGGCCGCGGCGGTGGCGACCGTCGCACGCCGCCGGGCCAGATCCGCGAGCCGCGTCTGGGCGGTATCATTCGACACCGTCGCGTCTGCGCCCGGTTGCCCGGTCGGTGCGGCCACGGCGGCGCCCTTCGGCACGACGTCGGCCAGCGGATCTGCCGGCGTCGCCGACCTTGGCGGCGCCTTTGATGTGGCGGCGGTGCGTGGCGCCGCTCCTGCGAGCATTTCCAGCCGCGCCACCAGCCGACGTGCCTGAGCGAGTTGCTCTTCGAGGATCGTCGAGGCTTCCCGCGTCGACCCTTCGGCAGCGACGAGGAGCTCTTCGAACTGGCCGACCGAGCGCGCCATCTCGCTCACCGCCTTGCCGATGCCGCGTTCGGTCGAAGCCAGGCGCTCAACCCGCCGATTCAGGACGAAGCATCCGATTGCGGCCGCAATGCAGGAGGCGACGACGACCGCGTCGCCCCACAGCTCGAGAAGCGTCATGGCAGCACCTCCGTGCCGGTCTTTCCCGCTGATTCGAGGTTCGCTGCAATGATGCGAACCGCCTTTCGGCCTCGCGAGGCGCCGAGCCGGCCGACGAGCATCTGCCGTCCGAGGCCTGGCCCCGTCTCTCGCTCGCCATAGAGCATGACCGGGCGGTCGGCATCGACACCGAGCGGGAGCAGAGTGCCCTCGCGCCACGCCGCGATGTCCTCCAGGCTCAGCGTCATACGGTCCACCACGGCATGCAGGGTAAGCGGCGTCTCGGGCAGTATCTCGAGCAATGGTCCCGCGGCCGGCTCATCAGCACCGTGCCTGGCCGGAGGCTCCCGATGCCGAAGCTTGCGGCGAGCCGGCTCGAGAATGGCATCGGGCACCAGCAGGTCGAGCCGTCCGCCCTGCTCGCCCTGAGGCAGGGCGACCTTGAAGCTCGCCTTGGCAACGATGTCCTGGCGCCGGGCTACGGTGAGCAGGCGTGGGTCGGTTTCGAGCTTGTCGAGCTTTGCGGTCAGCGGCCCGGCATTTCGCTCGGTACGCGCGAACACCCGGGCGAGCTCGTCGATGGCAACCCGGATGAAGCGCCCGGCGATCGTCCGGTCGACCGTCGTGAGCTCGCGCGCTTCCGGCGCCGTGCCCGCCACCTCTCCCCCGCCGAGCAGCGTCTCGACCGCGACATCCACCAGCCGGGCGTCCATGACGATCAAGCCGCTGCCATTCCACTCGCTGAGGCGAAACGTGCCGAAGACGCTGTTCGTCTCGGCGGCCCCGCAATAGTCGCTGAACCGGACGAGCGAGGTTGGTGCCGCGCGAATTTCGGTGCTCTCACCCAGGAGCCGCCGGACCGCGCTCCACACGCCGTACGTAAGGTTCTCGGGCACCAAAGCGAGCAGAGAGCTTTGGTCGGGGTCGGTGGCGCGCCGACGCACCATCTTCTCGATGGCACGCCTTGTGGGCCTTGGGCTTGCATCAGACATCTTGAGGCCGCGTCACAAGAGCACGAGTTCGGTGATGAGAACGCCGCGTACCGCGTCGTCCCCGGTTACCTGGCGCACGCGATGGAGCATCTGCGCCTTCAACCGATCCAGGCTCCAGACCGAGCTGACATCACGCTGGTCGAGAGCGTGCAGGAAGGTAAGCAGCACGTCGACGATGCGCGGCTGCAGGGCGTCGACCTGGGCCATCTGCGCCGCCTCGACTTCGAGTTGCACCACTGCCCGCAAATGCCGACCGAAAGCCGGCGCGGAGGCCTGGTCGTCCGCAAGAGCGCCGATCGCGATGCTGAACTCGGGCAGCGCGTAGAAAATCGGGGCTGGCGGCGTCGCCGCCTCGCCGCCCGATATGAGATCGTGGATGGGGGCGAGCAGGCCGAGCGCACCGGCCGCGCTGCCAAGCGCGATCGATCCGAGGACCAGGCCGATGAGCAGCAACGGTCGAGCGCTCCGCCCGGGCTTGGGAGCCGCCTCGTACGTCTCGGCACGTTCCGTGACCATTCCACCTGCGCTTTCAGTCGGCGGCGATTGTGCTCTGGCTGGCAACGATTTGTTCAAAAAGGGGCGACATATTGCGTCGCGTTCGCCTCACAGTTCTGGCGGACGATGGTAGAGAAACGGTTAACTCGGGCAGAAGCCTTGCATCGGCAGAAACAGCCGTGAACCAGTTCCTCGAGAACCTGAGAGGCCTCGGGCTGACCAAGCTCGCCGCGCTGGGCGGCGTGCTGGTGGTGACCTTGGGGCTCATGGCGTGGCTCGCCGCGTCCATGACCAAGCCGAGCATGACGCTGCTTTACGGTGGCCTGGAGCCATCGATAGCGGGCGAGGTCGTCCGGCAACTCGAGGAGCTGAGGGTCCCGCACGAAGTGCGGGGCGATGCCATCCTCGTGGATTCAGTCGAGCGCGATCGGGTCCGCATGGCGCTCGCCGAGATGGGACTGCCGCGGCGGGGTCAGGCCGGCTACGAGCTGCTCGACCAGCTCGGCGGGTTCGGCACCACGACCGACATGTTCAACGCCGCGTACTGGCGCGCGAAAGAGGGCGAACTCGCCCGTACGATCAGCTGGCTCAGCAACGTCAAGGACGCACGCGTGCACCTGGTGCCTCGCGCGCGCGAGCCATTCAGCAGGACATCCGTCGAGCCGTCGGCATCGATCACCGTGACGACCGAGGACGGCGCGCCGCTCAGCCGCGGCCAAGCGCAGGCGATGCGTCATCTCGTGGCGCTCGGCGTCCAGGGTCTGCGACCCGAGCAGGTCACGGTGATCGACGCCGCCGCCGGCATCGTTCTCGGTCCGGAGCAGGAGCACGGCATCGCTGCGGTCCAGGGTTTGCAGGCCGAGCGCGAGCAACGCCTGCAGGCCGAGATCCAGGGGCTGCTCGCCGCCCATGTCGGTCACGATCGCGTGCGGGTGAGCGTCGCGGTGGAGCTGAACCAAGAAGCCGAGACGGTGACGGAGCGGATCGTCGACCCAAAGACCCAGGTCGCCGTGCACCAGGACACTTCCGAAATCGAGGAAAGCACCAGCGAGAGCCAGGGCGCCGATTCCGTGTCGGTGGCGGGCAACCTGCCCGATATCGCGCCCGCCGGCGGACCTGGCGATTCGGCGCAAAGCACGCGCACGGAAAACCGCGAAGTCACCAATTTCGAGGTGTCCGAGGTCCGGCGCGAACGCCAGCGGCCCGCCGGCAGCATCAAGCGGATCTCGGTCGCCGTCCTCCTGGGAGGCGTCATGCAGCCGGCGGTCGACGGACCGCCGAGTTGGCGGCCGCAAAGCGATGCGGAGCTGGGAGCAATCCGCAACCTCGTCCAGTCAGCGATCGGCTTCGACGAGCAGCGAGGCGACAAGATCACGGTCGAGAGCCTGCCGATGCAGGTCGGATCAGGCACCTCGGCGAGCGAGGTGGCGCCCGGTGTCGCATCCTTGTTCCTCGGCCAGCTGCGTTACCTGGCGCAGGCCCTGGCGCTGGTCGTCATCGCCTTTCTTGCCATCTGGTTCGTCGCCCGCCCGATCCTGTTCGCCCGACCGGCGCCGCAGAAGGGTGAGCAGGCCATGCTCACCGCAGAGGCGGGCCCGACCAGGCTCCAAGGCCATAGCGCCGAGCCGCAGAATGCTTTGCAGCTGGCGGCGCCAGCGCTGGACGCCACCTCCTCTGGCCAGCTGGTCGCACGCCATCCGGACGGTGAAGCCACGCCGCACGGGCGCGCGCTGAGCGCGCTCACCCACGCCGTCGATCGCCATCCCGAGGCCGCGCTGCAGACATTGCGCCATTGGCTCAAGGAGAGCGCGAACGAGGAAGCGGCAACATGAGCTTCCGCTCGTTCCTCTACGAGAACTTCGACCACGCGTCGCACGCATCGATCGGAGGCCTGATCGGCGGCCCGGAAGGTGCGCCCTCGGAGCGCGATCCGCGTCCGCGCACGGAAATGGAAATCGCCCGCCGCGAAAGCTTCGATGCCGGCCGCACCCAGGGATTTGCGGAAGGGCGGCACGCCGCGTTGGAGGAAGCCGAGGTCCGGCTCGCGCGCGAGCTGCCGGATCTGCTCGTCGATCTGGGCGGCGCGGCGGCTGCGGTAGACCGCGTGAAGCGCGCCTGCGAGCGTGACGCTCTGCGCCTCACCGAGGCCGCGCTTCGTCAGATGCTCCCGATCATCGCCGAGCGCGGGCTTGGCCAGGAGGCAGCAGCACTGGTCGCTGAGGTGATCGCGAACCTGCCCGCGCCCGTGATCGAGGTCCGTGCTGCGCATCGCACGCGCGAAGCGATCGAGCGCCACTGTGGCCAGCTGCCGGCCGGTGTCACGCTCGTCACCGATGCGGAGCTGCCGGAAGGCGGCGTGCGGTGTGTCTGGGCCAACGGCCAGGCTCGCTTCGACGGCGCCACGGTGACCGAGGCGGTCCTGACGATCCTCGACCGTCGCCTCGACCAGGGCCCGTCGCAGCTGCCCCAGGAACACGCTCAGGAGGAGGATTGATCCATGTCGGAACCCGGCGCCGCAGCGGCGGCCCCGCCCCCCGCCGAGGCAGAAGGCGACCATGCCGCGCCTGCGAAGGTGCCGGTCCACTCTGTACTGGAGCACGCCTCCTACCGCGGCTTCTATTCCCTGCCGGTCGAGATCGTCGTCTGTGTCGGCACGGCGCGGCCTGCGCTCGGCGAGCTGCTCGCCATGGGCAGCGATGCGGTCATCCTGCTCGACCGTCGGCTGGACGATCCGGTCGACATCCGCGTTGGCGATCGGGTGATCGCGCGCGGCGAGCTGCAGGAACTCGAGGACGGGTCGGGCCGTCTCGGCGTGCGCCTGACCCAGATCGTGGACCGCGGCAAGCTCTGAAGAAGCGGTGCCGTGACGCCTGTCCTGGACCAGCAGTCTCGGCACCGCCACGTGGCGGTGCCCCAGCCCGCGTCCTCCGTCGCGATGAGATGGCTTCTGCCGAGCCTGCTCGCGGTCGCCTTGGTTGCACTGGCGACGCCGGCGCAAGCCCAGGCTCTGTCGTTCGATCCTGATCTGCTCGGCGGCGATTTCACCGGGCGCCTGATCCAGCTGTTCCTGCTGATCACGGTGCTGAGCCTCGCGCCCGGCATCATGATGATGGCGACCTGCTTCCCGTTCATGATCATCGTGCTGTCCATCCTGCGCCAGGGTCTGGGCGTGCAGCAGACGCCTCCCAACATGATGATGGTCAGCCTCGCGTTGTTCCTGACCTTCTTCGTCATGGAGCCCGTGTTCACGGTGGCGTGGGATCAGGGCGTGCGGCCCTATGTCGATGGCGACATCACCGAGGAGCAGGCGATCGAGCGGACGGTCGCGCCGTTCCGCGAGTATATGGAGCGGCGCGTGGCGCCAGATGCCGCAGGCGTGATGCTCGAGCTCGCCCGGGCCCGGGTCGACGCCTCGGGCCAGATGCCGCTCAGCGCCCTGCTGCCGGCGTACATGATCACGGAGATCGAGCGGGGCTTCCAGTTCGGGTTTCTCGTCTTTCTGCCCTTCCTGGTGATCGACATCGTGGTCGCTTCGATCCTCATGTCGATGGGCATGATGATGCTGCCGCCGGTCGTGATCGCCCTGCCGTTCAAGCTGGCATTCTTTACCGTCAGCGACGGATGGAGCCTGATTGCCGGCGCGATGGTGCGCAGCTACGCCAATTGACCGGAGCCCGCCGCGACCGGTCCGCTTGCGCGGCCAGCTCAGCCGGACGTGATCCTGGCGGAGCGAGGCCCGATCCACTGGTTTTGCCGAAGGACTGACGATGACCGTACCGATCACCCGAACCGCGCTGCGCAGCGACGAGAAGGCCGCCATCGTGCTGTTCAGCCTCGGTGCCGAGCGCGCCCAACAACTCTTCGGTCAGATGGACGCCGCCGAGCACAAGCTGTTCGCGCATGCGTTCAACACGTTGGGCGACGTCAGCGTCGAGGAGATCACCGAGGTGCTCCTGGCGTTTACGGACCGCCTTCAGCGCGGCAGCTCGCTGCAGGGCGGCACGGCCGAGACCCGGCAGTTCCTGCTCAAGTTTCTCGACCGGTCGTCGGTCGATCAGGTCATGGCGGACATCGATGGCGTTGCCGACGACGAGGTCTGGCAGCGGCTGGCCGAGCTGCCGGAGCAGCGCCTCGCCAGCTATCTGAGCCGCGAGAAGCCGCAGACCAGAGCGGTCATCCTCAGCCGACTGCGGTCGGACAAGGCGGCCGCGACGCTCATGTCGATGCCCGCCGACGTGGCGCGCGAGATCGTCCTGCGACTGGCGTACATGCGCGAGGTCGATCAGGAGGTCATCAAGGAACTGCAATCGTCGGTCATGCAGGAGTTCCTCGCCCGCGCCGGTCATGATGAGGCGTTGGTGCAGAGCCGCGGCGTGATCGCCTCGATGTTCAGCGAGATGCCGGCGGAGCAGGCCGAGGCCTTCATGAGCCTGCTGCGCGAGGAATCGCCCGAGATCGCCGAGGCCGTGCAGAAGGAGATGTTCCGTTTCGACGACATTCCCACCAAGCTGCAGCCGGCGGCGCTGCAGCTCGTGATCCGCAATTGCGACCACGATACGTTGGTCCTGGCGCTCCGCCTGGCGACCCAACGGCAACCCCAGCTGGCGGAGTACTTCATGGAGAACATGTCGAAACGGGCGGCCGAGCAGCTCAAGGAAGATATCGAGGCGCTCGGGGCGGTCCGCGCCAAGGATGCGCAAAGGGCCCAGGCCGAGGTCCTTCGGCTGGTCCAGGAGCTGGCCCGCGAGGGTAAGATCACGCTCGTCGGCAAGGGCGACGAGGATTCGCTGATCGACTAGAGCAGCATCCGCATAGACGAGATCGCCGACGGAAGACGTCGCGACGGCCGCGACGCCGGGGGATTTTTCGCGGCTCGTAGGAGCAAGGCGCGCTGCGATGCCAGGTGCATCGTGAGCGCCGAAGGGACACCGCCGGCGCAAGAACCGCTGGTGTCTCAAAGTGATGCGGCGGAAAATCGCCGGGCTGCCGCGGCGTCAGGGCCAGAAAAGGGGTTGGCCCTCGCCCCAATGGGCCCTGGCGCCAGGGCCGGGCAGGGGTTGGGGCCCCTCGCCCCAATAGGCCCTGGCGCCGCTCGACCACGATGCGCCAAGCATCGCTGGTCTGCCCAAATCGGACCTGGGCCTCGCCTCCAGCGATTTCTCCTCTCGCATCGCGGCCGGCGGAGACTTCCTGGCCTGCGACCACAGCCTGCCAGAGCAATTCCGGTGAGCAGGAACCGCTCCGGATCACGGCCCCGCACATCGGGAAAAAAATTGCTCTCGTTCAAAGCGGTAGAGCAGCCTTGTCCGGACGATGATCTGCGAGCTCGTCTGATCGGATGCGGCTCCAGGTCGCGACATCGACGCTGCATCGAGCGCGGCTCCAGCCGGTCGGGCCTGCAGCGCCCTCGTTCAGCGCACGATGAACTCGGCGTGCAGGGCGCCGGCCGCCTTGATCGCGCTCAGGATGTCGATCAGGTCGCGCGGGCCGACGCCGAGCGCGTTCAGCCCCTGCACGAGCTCTGCCAGCGTGGTGCCCTCGTTCAGCATCGCGACCCGGTTGTTGGCTCCGGTATCGACCTCGACGTCGGTGCGCGGCACGACCACCGTACGGCCCTGCCCGAACGGGTTGGGCTGCGATGCCTGCGGCGTCTCGGTCACCCGCACCGTCAGATTGCCCTGGCTGACCGCCACCTCGGAGATGCGCACATCGGCGCCGACCACGATCGTGCCGCTGCGCTGATCGACGACCACCCGGGCCGCAAGGTCCGGCGTCACGGGAAGGTTCTCGATCGCGCTGATGAAGGCCGCCACCCGATTTTCGAACATGGCGGGGACGGCGACGTCGATGGTGCCGGAATCGAGCGTCCGGGCGACCTCCAGTCCGACTTCGCCGTTGATCGCGCCCTGGATGCGCAGCGCGGTCGTGAAATCGGGATCGCGCAGCGCAAGGCGAACGCTGCGCAGCTCGTCGAGCGCGAAATCGACCTCCTGCTCGATCCGCGCACCCGATGGAATCACGGCCGAGGTCGGCACGCCCTGCGTCACCGATTCCGCATCCCCCTCGGCTTCGAAGCCGCCCGCGATCACCGTCCCCTGCGCCACCGCATAGACGTTGCCATCGGCGGCGAGCAGAGGCGTCAGCACGAGGGTCCCGCCAAGCAGGCTCTTGGCGTCGCCGATCGCGGAAACGGTCGCGTCGATCTCGGAGCCCGAGCGGGCGAAGGGCGGCAGGGTCGCCGTCACGATCACGGCGGCGACGTTCTTGGCCTTGACGTCCTCGCCTTCGATGTTGACGCCCAGCCGCTCGAGCAGATTGACCAGCGAATCCTCGGTGAAGGGGATGCTGCGCAGCGAATCCCCGCTCCCGTTCAGGCCGACGACGAGGCCGTAGCCGACCAGGTCGTTGCCGCGCACGCCCTGGACGTTGACGATGTCCTTGATGCGCACCGACGCGGCGCCGGCGGCGTCCGCCGCCGTCAGCACGAGCGTCAGCGACGCCAGCAGGAGGAAAGCCCAGCGGCGGATGGCCCCGGCGTCGGGGCGGCGTGCGCCCAT
This sequence comes from uncultured Alphaproteobacteria bacterium, assembly GCA_963753315.1. Classification (GTDB taxonomy): domain Bacteria; phylum Pseudomonadota; class Alphaproteobacteria; order Geminicoccales; family Geminicoccaceae; genus DASUGG01. The sequence goes on along the minus strand of CAVWCI010000051.1, from coordinate 13,112 downwards.
CATCGCAGGTACGACGTCAGTGATAGCTCGTTCATCCGCGCCGTGACGAGGTAGGACGCTTCGAGCTGTTGCTCGAGCGTCGTGAGGATGGTGGCGGCCTCATAGGGGTCGCGCCGCTCCAATTCGACGATCTGACGATTGTAGAGATCCTTGGCCACCTCCAGGCGCTCCTGGTTGGCCGCCACGAGCGCCTGGTTCTGCCCGGTCCGCGCCGCCAGATCGACCAGCCGCCCCAGGCCCCGGTGCAGGCGCTCGGCCGCGGCCGTCGCATAGTCGCGATAGGCGGCCTCGGTCATCGCCGCGTCGCCGTAGCGCACCGCCGCCAGCATGTGCAGGCCCTGCACGATGTCGCGAAAGGCGAGCTCGTTGGCCTTCAGGCCGTAAGTGATCCGACCGTCCTCATCGAGCTGGCCGACCAGGTCCGGCTCGGTCGCGAGCGATCCCTGGTAGAACGCCGTGGTGTAACGGCGCGTGGGGTCGGGATGGCTGTCGTCGAACACGGTATCGAGCTCGGCGAGGAGGCCGGGCACGTCGCCTGTGTCGATCTGACCGCCCGCGGCGGCCGCAGCATCGCCGATGACGGCATCGATCACGCCGGCCGGGCCGGCCCCGCCGACCATCGGCGCCCCGTCCACCACGGTGCCGCCGAACAGGTAGCGGCCGGCGATCGCGACGTTCAGTTGTCGGAGAACGCCGTCCAGAGCCGCGGCCGCCGACGTCTGGACGTTGCGCAGCGAGACGACGTCCTCGCGGCCGACAGCGGCGAGGGTCTCGAGAGCGAGCGGCTCGCTGCTGTCGCGGATCGCCGACATGGCCAGCTGCATGGTGTCCAGGCGCATGGTCAGCGTCGCACTGGATTCGAGATAGCGTTCGGTGCGCGCATGCGCGTCGCGGAAAGCGAGCAGGGTGCTGGTGCGGCCGCGAAGCTCGCCGCTCACGTCGGCCTTCATGCCGGTGGCGACTTCCTGCCCGACGATCGAGAGGCGCTGCTGCAGCCGGCCGATGTCGTGCTGCATGCGGCGGGCGGCGACGATGGTGGCGACGGGATCGACCATGGACGGGCCTCAGACGATCGAGAGCAGTTCGTCGAGCATGCGCGCTGCCGTCTGCACCACGTTGGCGTTGGCGGCATACGACTTCTCGAGCTGCAGCATGCGCTGCAGCTCGTTGTCGACGTTGACGCCGGTGGCATTGGCACGCACGTCGCGCAGGGTGTCCGCGACGACCGCTTGCCGTTCCGCCCGCATCTGCGCTTCTGCACGCGCGCTCTGCAGGCCGCTCACCAGCTCGGCGCCGGTGGCGCGCAGGGAGAGCGTGGGCGCAAGGCCGGTATCGGCCGGGTAGGTCAGGGTGTCGTCGAAGGCGGCGAGGAAGCGGAACAGCTGGGTGGCATCGCCCGCCGCGCCTGGCGCGGCTGCCGCGACGCCGTCGCGCACGCGCCAGGCCGCGCCGCCCTGATCGGGGTCGACCGCCGCATTGACCGCAATGCGATCGGCCATGCCAACGATCTCCGCCGGATCGCTGCGGTCATGGAACATGCCTGCCGCCGTGAACAGCCCTGGCGTTCCCGGCGCCAGGCTGGGGTCGTTGGCGGGATCCTGGAAACGGTCGATCAGCGCCGAGGCGAGCTGGTCGATCTGCTTTTGCATCTGTACCGTCAGGTCGTCGCGCACGGCGAAGAGACCGGCGATACGGCCGCTCGCGATCGCCTGGGCATCGCCCGAGCCCGGCGCGACGTCGCGCCCCTCGATGGTCAGGCCGGAGAGAACGGCGGCATAGCCCGGATCCGGAGCGCCGCCGGGACCATAGCTCGCAGCCGGCGCGATGCCGGCGGTGCGCGTGAAGCCGACCGTTGCAGCCGTGCCGTCGAACAGCGGCACCCCCTGCTCGGTCAGCAGGAGAACGTCGTTCGGCGCGCGCCGGATCTCGCGCACCGGGATCCGCTCGGCGACCGCGTCGATCAGACGGTCGCGCTGGTCCTCGAGAGCGGTCACGTCGCGGCCGGCGCCAAGCAGAAGCTTGATCTCGTCATTGACCCGCTCGAGCTCGCTCAGGCTCTGATTGACGATGTCGACCTCGGCCCGGATCTGTAGCTCGGCGTCCTCACGCAGGCGGCGCACCGAGGCCGACAGATCGGCGAGACTGCTCGTCACCGCCCGTGCGGTATCGACCACCTGGCGCTGCAGGCTGGCGCTTTCGGGGGTCTCGGCAAGGCTGATGAACGCCTGCTCGAGCCGCGCGAGCGCGGCCGCGATCGACCGGCCCTCGCTCGGTTGCCCGAGCTCGACCGCATAGGCACCGAGCGCGTCTGCCTGGACGTCGAGAAACGCGCCGAGCCCGCCTTCGCGGCGGGCCTCGCGCGCGAGCGACGGGTTGGCATGGCGCAGGATGTCGTTCAGCACCACGCCGAGGCCACGCCCGTCGCGGACCACCGAGACGAGGCTGCCTTCCTTGCGCACGAAGCCCTCGACATCGGCGTTGGCGATGTTGTTGGCGGCGATGTCGCTCAGCCGGGCATAGGTGCCAAGCCCGGAGGCCGCGATCGAGAGTGCTGTGCTGAGACTCATGGCCTCGTTCAATCCGGGACGCCGCCCGCGCCAGTCGGCCCGCGACTAGCGCTTGAGGTTGGTCGTCTCCTGCAGCATCTCGTCCGCGGTCTGGATCACCTTGGCGTTGGACGAGTACGCCCGCTGCGTCTCGATCAGGCTGGTCAGCTCCTTGGCGACATCGGTGGTCGACAGCTCGAGCGAGAAGCCGAGCGTCTTGCCGACCGGGCCGTCACCCGCATCCCAGAGGTACATGGTCCCGCTTTCGCGCGACAGCCGGAAGGCGTTGCCTTCGACCGGCGTCAGACCGTCGGGGTTGACCACGTCGACCAGCGGGATGCGGTAGATCGGCTGGCGCTGCCCGTTCGTGAACACGGCGCTGAGGACGCCGTCCTCGCCGAGCTCGACATCGGCGACGGTGGCGAATGCGGCGCCGTTCTTGGTCACCTGGGTCGGCGTGAAGCTGCCAGCGAACTGGGTCAGGCCATCGTTGCTGCCGGGCATGCCGATGCTGATCTCCACCGCCTCACCCGCGGCCGTGGTGACCGTGGCGATGCCGGTCGCGGCGTCGTAGGCGCCCAGCGCAGGTGTCACGCCGGCAATCGTGCCGGCGGTCGCACCGGTGCTGTTGAAGGTGATCGTGAACTCGCCGATCGCAGCGCCGCCGCTGGCCGAATCGAGCACCTGCAGCGTCCATTCGTTCGATGTGCCGGCACCAGGCACGGTGGGCGTGAACTGAAGCGTCATGCGCTCGCTGTTGCCCACCGGGTCGAAGTACTCGACCGGCATGCTGAACGCCTCGCCCGTGCCACCCGCTTCGGTCGCCTGCGCGGGCAGGTTGGCGGCAAAATTGATCTCGGTGGTCGGGCTCGCGGTGAAGTTGATGCCCGTGATATTGATGCCCTCCAGGCTCTGGAAGCTGTCGCGCGCCGGATTGGCGGTCGCCGTCGTGCCATCGGGGTTCAGGCGCCAGCCGAGCGCATACAGCCCGCCGGAATTGCGCAGGAAGCCGTCGCCATCGGTCCGAAACGAGCCGGCGCTCGTGAGCAGGAACTCGTCCTGCGCGTCGATCGCGCCTGGCGTCGTGGTGTTGACGACGGGCAGAAAGCCCCGACCACCGACCGCGAAGTCGGTGCTGGCGGAGGTGGCCTGGATCACGCCCTGCTCGGTGATCGCGTGCCGCACGCTAGGCAACACGCCGCCGGCCCAGTACTGACGGTCGCTGCTCTGCGCCGCGACCAGGCTGGAGAACTGCACGTCCGCGCGCTTGTAGCCGACGGTGCTGGAATTCGCGAGGTTGTCGGCAATCGCGGACAAGCGGGTCGAGTTGGCGGCGAGGCCAAGCACGCCGGCGTTCATCGAGGCGCTGATACTCATGACTTGAGGGTTCTCCTTGGGCTAGAGCCCGCTCCGCACCAATCGGTGACGCTACCGATCAGTCGTTAAGGAAGTCTTGGGTTGGCGGACACGCTGGCTTTCCGAGCCTGAGGAATTGATCGTGCGCAGCAGCGTGATGACGATGCGGCGATTGCGGGGGTCGCTCGGCTCGCGCTCGATCAGGGGCTCCAGGGCGGCGCGGCCTTCGATGCGGCGAAAGCGCTCGGCGGCGACGCCGCCCGCCGCCAGCACCCGGCGCGCGGCGTTGGCGCGATCGGACGACAGGTCCCAGTTGCCGTACGGCCCGGCACCGACGAAGGGCCGGGCATCGGTGTGCCCGGTGACCACGATGCCGTTGCGAACCGCGCCGACGATGCCGGCAATGACCTTCAGGATGGCGGCGGTGCGGGGTCGCGGCACGGCCGAGCCGAGCGGGAACATGTCGGCGCCCGAGCGATCGAAGATGTGGATGCGCAGCCCTTCCGGGGTGATCTCGAAGAGAAGGTTGCCGGCGAGGTCGCGGAGCTCGGTCGAGGCTTCGAGCCGGCGCAGGATCTCCGACTGGATGGTCTGGAAGCGCTGGCGCTCGATCCGGTCGTCGTGCCGCACGTCGCGATGCGCTGCCGCCTCCGGGTCATCCGACTGCGGGGCCCCGGCCGCGAGCGCCACGTCGTCGCGATCACGATCGCCGAGGCGAAAGCGCGCCTCTGCGGTGCGCGGCATGAAGCCGCCTTCCAGGACGCCTTCGCCACCGGCGGACTCGGGACTGATCGGGATGCGGGCAGCGAAATAGTCGGCGATGCCCTTGCGCTGGTCCTCGGTCGTCGCACCGAGCAGCCACATCAGCAGGAAAAACGCCATCATCGCGGTGACGAAGTCGGCGTAAGCGACCTTCCACGCACCGCCGTGATGGCCTTCATGCGCGCCGTGGACCCGCTTGCGCACGATGATCAGCTTGGCGTGCCCGCCTTCCACCGCTTCGGATTTGCTGCTCACGCTCAACGGCGAGGTCCACCATCTGCCGGCCCGCCGCCACACTTCACGAGCGTGCTTAAGATCTCCGTAAGCAGCATGGTTAATCGGCGGCCGCGGCTGGTCGCGGCGACATCCGGGCGGGCCTGACCCGGCGGCGTGCACGCCGTTTTCGCGTCATGCGCCGCGGGCGCTGCCTGTTCGCGGCCGCGACGAGCGCCGCCTCATGCTGATGGAACTTGGCGCACCGTCTCAGGTGATGATGAGAACTACGTTTACGCTATAGCCCTCTAAAATCTGGCCTGAGAGTCAGACGGAACACATTGAAAGAACAATAAAATTCCGGAACGAGACGTGTTCTTTCGCCATATGCGGCATTGCCCAAGTTGGTATCAATGAGGCGCGATTGCCGCTGACCTATAGTGGACGGACTCCTCGGCCGAGATCTCGAACTTGGACCAACAGCACCATTCGGCCACGCAGCTGAGCCGTTCAGGCCATCAGATGTTCTTCCGCGGCAGTCATCCTAGTTTTTCCTTTCCGTCCGCCGTCACCCCAGGGGACTATGCAGTCGAAGCGCGGGGTTTCTTGGCGCGAGCGGCTGCGGGCATCTCCATGAGTGCGGGGCCTGTTTATGGTGCGGAGCTTTGTGTGCTACGCGAACCACCCAAACGCTCCGATGTTGCTGGAGTGTCATTTGATAGGCTCTGTTCGCCTGGAAGCGGTGATCACTATCGCCCGCTACGGAAGAACGACGCGTCCCCACCCGCAGCGGGCAATTGCAATGACAGTGTTGTTCGTTGTAACCATTCCGACCGCTTGATTTAGAGGAGACGCAGCATGGACCGATTCACCGGCGGTTGCCTGTGCGGCAACGTCCGAATTGTGGCGTCGGGACTCCCATACCGGGTCGGCGTTTGTCACTGTCTCGACTGCCGCAAGCATCATGGGGCCCTTTTTCACGCTTCCGCGGTGTTCCCTCAGGATGCGGTGACGATCGATGGCGAAACACGCGACTACGCCGGGCGGTTTTTCTGTCCCCGCTGCGGCTCGTCCATTTTCGGACGCAGCGCAGACGAAATCGAAGTGAACCTAGGATCCCTGGATGCCCCTGACCAACTGAGGCCAACCTACGAACTCTGGATCGTCCGTCGCGAGTCCTGGTTGCCGCCGTTTCCGCTCACGAGACGATACGACCGCGATCGTGACGCCACGGGTCGCTTCGAGGAGTAGGTCGCACGACCGGTGCGGCGACCGGCAGCTTTCGGATCGAATGGCCGTTTGGGAGATCACGCCGGCGCGTCACTCCGGAAGACCGGCCTTGCGGTAGCCATCAACGAAATGCTCAAGCGTGCCGCTTCGAGCGGAAAATCGGCGGCGTTCGGCGTTCGCAGTTCTGTACTGAAATGGCGCGCCCGGAGAGATTTCAACTCCCAACCCCCAGATCCGTAGTCTGGTGCTCTATCCAGTTGAGCTACGGGCGCTCAGACGAAAAAAGGCAGGCCAGCTTTTAGCCGACCCGTCCTGCCGCGGCAAGCGCTAGGCTCAGCTGCTCGCCGCGATCTCCTCGCCGATCGCCTCGGCCATCGCCTCGGGCGAGGCGTCGATCCCGAAATGGGTGCGGAAGCTGCCATCCGGCCCCATCAGGTAGACGAAGGTCGAGTGGTCGACCAGGTAGGCGTCGCCGTCCTCCTCGGGCAGGTGGTAGTACACGCGATAGGCGCGCGCCGCCTCGCGCACCTGCTTTTCGCTGCCGGTCAGCGCCACCAGCCGCGGGTGGAACAGCGGCGCGTAGTCGGCCAGTTGCTCGACCGTGTCGCGCGCCGGATCGACCGTGATCAGGATCGGCACGACCTGCTCCGCCTGCGCCTCGGGCAGCTGGTCGAGCGCTGCCGCCATCACCGTGAGGCTCGTCGGGCAGATGTCCGGGCAGAAGGTGTAGCCGAAATAGACCAGCATGAAGCGCCCGGCGAAGTCCTGCTCGGTGACGCGCGCACCATGCTGGTCGATGAGCGTGAACGGCCCGCCGATCAGCGCCTCGCCGGCACCGGTCTGCACCTGCCTGCCGTCCCAATGCCAGACCAGGCCCACCACGGCCTCCCCGATCACGACCAGCGTGGCGATGCCAAAATACACCACCAGATGGCGCAGGCTCAGCATGCAGCACCTCTTCCCCCTCGCTCCCCATATGGGCGCGACGGGCGGCGAGCCAAACCCCCGGCAGGCCTGCGGCCGAATGCTAAGGTGCCGCCGCCTCGGCGGCGGCCGCGGCCGGCAACGCCTCGGACTGCTGCTGCGCACCGCACCGGACGAGGAGCCTTCCGCCGCTGCCACGCGCTGGATCATCGGCGCCGCGCCGCCTTTGCACAGGGCGGAAAGATGGAACATCGGCGCGCCGCGCTTGGCTGCGCGTCTTTGCGCAACCGCCGCGGCCCCCTCGGAGCCTGGATGGTGGAGTGGAACGTGTTGTGGAGCGTTTCGTGCTCGCAACGCATTCTGAGCCTGTGGCTGGAGCGCCTGTCGACCGACCGCATCGCGCGGCGTGGCGTGAGGCTCGCTTCCTCCTCTCGTCGTCGCCGGCAAGCGCGGCAACCCCGAAGTCCTTGTCGCGGTCGATGCGGCGGCAGAGCGGCGCGGCCTCCGCCCGGCCTCGCTCTGGCGGAAGCCCGTGCCATGTATCCCGCGCTCGCCGCCGTGCCCGAGGACCCGGCGGCCGATGCGCGCCTGCTCGACGCCATCGCCGACTGCTGCCAGCGCTACACGCCGCTCGTCACCAATCCGCCCGACGGCATCCTGCTCGATATCAGTGGCTGCGCGCATCTGTTCGGCGGCGAGGAGAAGCTGCGTGCCGATCTGTCCGCGCGGCTGATTGGTTTCGGCTTTGCGCATCGTGTCGCGATGGCCGGCACCATCGGCGCCGCCTGGGCCGCGGCGCGTTTCCTCGACACGCAGATCATTGCCAGCGGACGGAGCGCGACCTGCTCGCACCTTTGCCGCTCGCGGCGCTGCGGCTGCCGGGCGAAACGGTCGCCGCGCTGGCGCGCGTGGGTCTGAAACACATCGGCGACATCCTCGATATGCCGCGCGCGCCGCTCGCCGCGCGCTTCGGCGCCGATCTCCTGCGCCAGCTCGACCGCGCGCTCGGCCGCGAGGACGAGCCGCTCACGCCCGCGGCTGCCGGTCGCGCCCTATGTTGCCGAGCAGCAGCTTCCACGAGCCGATCGCGCGCGAGGAGGACGTGCTCGCGACCGTCGAGCGGCTCGCCGCGCGACTCAAGCCGGCGCTGGAGGCGCACGGCGACGGCGCGCGCCGGCTCGAGCTCACGCTCTTCCGCACCGACGGAGCGGTCAAGCGCATCGCCGCCGGCACCTCGCGGCCGTTGCGCGATCCGCAGGCGATCCGCGCGCTGTTCGTCGAACGGCTCGCTGCGCTCGGCGACGAGATCGATCCCGGCTTCGGCTTCGATCTGGCGCGGCTTTCGGTGGTCGTCGCCGAGCCGTGTCCGGACCGAGCAGATCGGTCTTGGCGGGCGCGAGGATGCGGCCGAGCTCGCCCGCCTGGTCGACCGGCTGAGCGCGCGGCTCGGCGCCGGCGCGTGTGCGCGCCTCATCGCGCACGACAGCCATATCCCCGAGCTTGCCGCCGCTGCCGTGCCGGCGCAGGCGGCGGCGAGCGCCGAATCCGGCTGGGATGCATTGCGCCGCTTCCGCGACGACGCCGGATGAGCCCGCGGCCGCTGCGGCTGTTCGCCAAGCCCGAGCCGATCGAGGCGATCGCCCTCGTGCCCGACGGCCCGCCGCTGCGCTTCCGCTGGCGCCGCGCCCTGCACGAGGTGGTCGCCGCCGAAGGGCCCGAGCGCATCGAAGGCGCTTGGTGGAGCGAAGCAAGGCGGGCCCGCGCGCGACTATTTCCGCGTCGAGGACAAGGCGGGCCTGCGCTTCTGGCTGTTCCGCGCCGGACTTTACCGCGACCCGGCGCGCAGCCTACGCCGTGCTGGTTCCTGCACGGGATGTATGCGTGAGCATGACCCGCTACCTCGAATTCGCCGTCGCCTCGAATTTCTCGTTCCTGCGCGGCGCCTCGCATCCCGAGGAGCTGATGCTGCAGGCGGCGCATGTCGGGCTCGACGGCATCGGGCTCTGCGACCGCAACTCGGTCGCCGGCGTGGTGCGCGCGCATCTGATCAAGCGCGAGCAGAACTTGCGCTCGCCTATCATCCCGGCGCGCGGCTCGTCTTCGCCGACGGCACGCCCGACATTCTCGCCTATCCGCGCGATCGTGCCGGCTGGGGACGGCTTTGCCGCCTGCTCACGCGCGGCAACCTGCGCGCCGAGAAAGGCGACTGCATCCTTTATCTCGATGACCTGCTGGAGCATATCGAGGCCTCGAGCTGATGGTGATGGAGAACTGCGACGCGCGAGCATCGAGCGCCGCCGCTCCTGCGCAAAATCGGATAACGACAAGCCATGCCATCGGCACAGCCGATCAGCCTCACCGACGTCTGCCGCATCCGGCTGCTTCCGCAAGACGAAACTCAAGCTGCATCGCGGGGTACGAAAACCATCAGCTCCTCGCCGCTTCTGCGCGAGGCCGCTCCCGGCCGCGTGCGGCTCGCCGCCACCATGCTCTATCGCGGCAATGACCGCGCGCGGCTCGCCCGCGCGCCGAGCTCGCGCGCGCGGCCGGCGTGCCGCTGATCGCCGTCAACGACGTGCTCTATCACCACCCCGACCGGCGGGAATTGCAGGACGTGCTCACCTGCATCCGCGAGCACCTGACGATCGACAAGGCCGGCCGGCGGCTCGCCGTCAATGCCGAGCGCTATCTCAAGCCGCCCGCCGAGATGGCGCGGCTGTTCCGCGATGCGCCGGAGGCGATCGAGGAGACGCTGAAGCTCGACGCCGCGCTCACCTTCTCGCTCGACGAACTGCAGCTACGAATATCCCGACGAGATGCGCGCAGGCTTCGCCACGCCGCAGGAGGCGCTCGTCCATCTGACATGGGAAGGCGCTGCCGCGCGCTATCCCGACGGCATTCCCGACAATGTGCGCGCAGACCCTCGACCACGAGCTCGCGCTGATCGCCGAGCTGCAATACGCGCCCTATTTCCTCACCGTCCACGACATCGTCCGCTACGCGCGCTGCAGAACATCCTCTGCCAGGGCCGCGGCTCGGCGGCGAACTCGACGGTCTGCTATTGCCTCGGCATCACCGAGGTCGATCCCGCCTGCAGGCGATCTTCTGTTCGAGCGCTTCATCTCCGCCGACCGCAGCGAGCCGCCCGACATCGACGTCGATTTCGAGCACGAGCGGCGCGAGGAGGTGATCCAGTACATCTACCGGCACTACGGCCGCGAGCGCACCGGCATCGCCGCGACCGTGATCTCCTACCGCGGCCGCTCCGCGATCCGCGAGGTCGGCAAGGTCTTCGGCCTGTCGGAAGACACGATCGGCGCGCTCTCCTCCTCGATCTGGGGCATGGGCGGCGGCGCGGTCCGCACCGCCGAGCTCGAGCGCGCCGGCATCGACGTCGACAGCCCGCGCATGAAGAAGATGCGCGCGCTCGTCGAGCGAGATTCAGTCCTTCCCGCGCCATCTCTCCCAGCATGTCGGCGGCTTCGTCATCACCCGCAGCCGGCTCGACGAGGTCGTGCCGATCGCGAATGCCGCGATGGACGAGCGCACCTTCGTCGAATGGGACAAGGACGATCTCGACGCGCTCGGCATCCTCAAGGTCGATGTGCTCGGGCTCGGCATGCTGACCTGCATCCGCAAGGCATTCGAGTTCGACGAGAAGCATTACGGCCATCGTTTCGTTCGCCCGCGCAAGGAAAGGACTGACAGGTTCATCGCCTTTCGACGATTCCGAAGGAAGAACCGGCCGTCTACCGCATGCTGCAGCGCGCCGACTCGCTCGGCGTGTTCCAGGTCGAGAGCCGCGCGCAGATGTCGATGCTGCCGCGGCTCAAGCCGGAGAAATTCTACGATCTCGTCATCGAGGTCGCGATCGTGCGGCCGGGCCCGATCCAGGGCGACATGGTGCATCCCTATCTGCGCCGGCGGCAGGGACTCGAGAAGGTCGATTATCCCTCGAAGGAGCTCGAAGCCGTGCTCGGCAAGACCCTCGGCGTGCCGCTGTTCCAGGAGCAGGCGATGAAGATCGCCATCGTCGCCGGCGGCTTCACGCCGGGCGAAGCCGACAAGCTGCGCCGCGCCATGGCGACCTTCAAGCGCACCGGCACCATCGGCACGTTCAGGACCAAGATGATCGAAGGCATGGTCGCGAAGAATATGCGCGCGACTTCGCCGAGCGCTGCTTCAGCCAGATCGAGGGCTTCGGCGAATACGGCTTCCCGGAAAGCCATGCCGCGAGCTTCGCGCTCCTGGTCTATGCCTCGGCCTGGCTCAAATGCCGCTATCCCGACGTCTTCGCGGCCGCGCTGCTCAATTCGCAGCCCATGGGCTTTTACGCGCCGGCGCAGATCGTGCGCGACGTGCGCGAGCACGGCGTCGAGGTGCGCCCGGTCGACGTCAATCTTTCCGACTGGGACGCGACGCTGGAGCCGGGCCCGCGCGCGCCGAGCGCCTGCATGCGCTCCATCGCGACATGGCGGACGACATCCGCACGACGCACGCGCTGCGCCTGGGCTTGCGCAAGATCAAGGGATTGGCGCGAGGACGACGCGAAGCTGATCGTGAGAGCGCGCGGCGCGCGGCTACACTTCCGTGCGCGATCTCTGGCTGCGCACCGGACTTGCCGCCGCACGTCATCGAGCGGCTTGCCGACGCCGATGCCTTCGGCTCGCTCGGCCTCACCCGGCGCCAGGCGCTGTGGGCCGCCAAGGCGCTCGGCCGCGTCGGCGACCAGGACGACGATCTGCCGCTGTTTCGCAGTGAATGCGACTCAGAGCCTCACCCGCATGGCGAGTCGAAACGACCATCCCTCCCCACCCTCGCCCCGCAAGGGCGAGGCGAGCAGCCCGGCAGCGGCGATACTTCGTCCCGCAGCGAGCCCGAGTCGCACTGCCGCCCATGCCGCTCGGCGAGGAGGTCGTCAACGACTACCGCTTCCTCGAACTGTCGCTGCGCGCGCATCCGGCCTCGTTCCTGCGCGCCGACCTCGCCCGGCGCGGCATCATCCGCAACGAGGAGCTGCGCACGCAGCCGTCCGGCGAGCGCGTCACCGTCTCCGGCCTCGTCACCATCCGCCAGCGGCCGGGCTCGGCCAATGGCGTCATCTTCATGACCATCGAGGACGAGACGCGCGATCGCCAACATCATCGTCTGGCCGAAGACGTTCGAGCGCTTCCGCCCGATCATCCTGGGCGCGCGCTATGTCGCGGTGAGCGGGAAGCTGCAGCAGGAATCCGGCGTCATCCACGTGGTCGCGGCGCGGCTCGACGATCTGACTCCGCTGCTGGCGCGCCTCACCGAGGATGCGCCGCCGATCGAATCGCTCGCCCGCGCCGACGCGGTCAAGCGCCCGCACGACGAGGACATCGACAGCCGCGCCCGCGGCCGCCGCAATCCGCCGCGCATCGCCGCGCCCGCGGCGCTCCCGGATCATCTTGGCGAGCGACCTCGACGTGCCGGCGCGCGGCTCGGCGCATGCGCCGTCGCGCCGCGGCGGCACCGTCAGAGAATGGCAATGCGGTCGCCTGCTATTCGCTACGAACTATTCGCTACGTCGCTCACTGTAGGCACGATGCCGTCGCGGCCGACATTGACGCGCGTCGGCCCCGAACGTTCCGTCCGGCTTCTTCGTCGCCCTGACGATGATCGATGTTGGCGCCCGGCTTGAGCTCGTCCTTGCTGCCGACCACATAGGCGCGGATCACCGCCTCGGGCGGAACGATGACCTTCTTCTCGCCGTCCTTGTACTTGACCGTGATCACTTGGCCGTCGACGCCGGCCACCGTGGTGTCCACCGTCGCATTGGTCATGGTGGTGTTCGGCCGATCCCACGGCCGGTGACCTTCGCCGGTGCCGCGCTGCGTTCTCGGCAAAGATCATGATCTGGATGGCGCGCTGGCTGCCGTCGGCCTGCGGCGTCGCGCCGACGCCGATGAAGTCGCCGGGCTTGATGTCGGCGAGGTTCGCCTTGACCACGCCGAACACCGCCACGTTGTCGGCGAGCTTGACCTTGACGTCGCCGGCCTCGCCCGCCTTGACGGTGATGGTGGAGCCGTCGACCGCCTGGATCGGACCGCGTATCCG
>CAVWCI010000050.1:0-288922 GCA_963753315.1 uncultured Alphaproteobacteria bacterium | reverse complement strand
CCTCGTCGTCGATCCGGGCGTCGTTGAGGCGCGCGCCGCCGCCGCGGATCAGGCGGCGCGCCTCGCCCTTGGAGGCGGCGAGGCCGGTGCGGCTGAGCAGGTCGGCGACGTTGATGCCGCGAGAAACTCGCCGCGCGCGACCTCGGTGGTCGGCAGGCCGGCAGCTTCGCCGCCGCTGGCGAACATGGCGCGCGCCGCGTCTGGCGGCGTCCCGGGCGGCGGCCTCGCCGCGGCAGAGCCGGGTGGCCTCGTTGGCCAGGACGATCTTGGCCTCGTTCAGCTCCGCGCCCTGCAGCGCTTCGAGCCGGGCGATCTCATCCAGGGGCAGCTCGGTGAACAGCCGCAAGAAACGGCCGACGTCGGCATCGGCGGTGTTGCGCCAGTACTGCCAGTAGTCGAAGGCCGGCAGGCGGTCCTCGTTCAGCCAGACGGCACCGGCCGCGGTCTTGCCCATCTTGGCGCCGGTCGCGGTCGTGATCAGCGGCGTGGTCGCGCCGAACAGGCTTCTGCCGTCGACCCGGCGCGCCAGCTCGACGCCGTTCACGATGTTGCCCCACTGGTCGGAGCCGCCCATCTGCAGCCGGCAGTCGTAGCGCCGCGCCAGCTCGAGAAAATCGTAGGCCTGCATGACCATGTAGTTGAACTCGAGGAAGGTCAGCGGCTGCTCGCGCTCGAGCCGCAGGCGCACCGAATCGAAGGTCAGCATGCGGTTGATCGTGAAATGCCGGCCGTACTCGCGCAGAAAATCGATGTAGCGCAGCTCGCGCAGCCACTGATCGTTGTTGACCAGCAGGGCATCGCCCGGGCCGTCGCCGAACTGCAGGAACGCTTCGAGCGAGCGGCGCACGCCGGCGATGTAGGTGGCAAGGGTGGCGTCGTCGAGCAGCTGGCGGCTTTCGTCCTTGCCCGACGGGTCGCCGACCTTGGTGGTGCCGCCGCCGACCAGCGCGATCGGCCGATGGCCGGTGCGCTGCACCAGGCGCAGCAGCATGATGCCGACGAGGTTGCCGACATGCAGGCTGTCGGCGGTGCAGTCGAAGCCGATGTAGGCGGTGATGCGCTGGCCCGCGGCCAGGGCGTCGAGGCCTTCGAGGTCGGTGGCCTGGTGGAGGAAGCCGCGCTCCACCAGCTGGCGGACGAGCTCGGAGCGATGCGACATCTTTCTAGCTGCAATCGATTTTAGGCGCCGGGACTCTCCTGGTGAGCCCCGGCGGCAGGGGCTAGCGGGCGGTGTGCGCGACGGCCTTTTGGGGCACGGCGCGGAGCGCATGGTCGAGATAGCCCTCGATCACCGCCTCGAGCTGCTCCTGGCAGCCGTTGAAGAAGTGGTCGGCGCCCTGGATCACCTCCAGGTCGATCTTGATGCCGCGCTGCTGGTGCAGCTTCTGCACCAGACGCTCGACCGAGTCGGTCGGCACCAGGGCGTCCTTCTCGCCGTGCACGATCAGGCCCGAGGACGGGCAGGGGGCCAGGAAGCTGAAGTCGTACATGTTGGCCGGCAAGGCGAGGCTGATGAAGCCCTGCACCTCGGGGCGGCGCATCAGGAGCTGCATGCCGATCCAGGCGCCGAACGAGAAGCCGGCGACCCAGCAGGCGCTGCTGTTGCCGTTGTGCTGCTGCATCCAGTCGAGGGCCGCGGCGGCGTCGCGCAGCTCGCCCTGGCCGTGATCGAAGCTCTCCTGCGAGCGGCCGACGCCGCGGAAGTTGAAGCGCAGCACCGAGAAGCCGCGGCGCGCGAAGATGTGGAAGACGTCGAACACGACCTTGTTGTTCATCGTGCCGCCGTGCAGCGGGTGCGGATGGAGGATCAAGGCCAGCGGCGCATTGGGCCCGCGCGCATGGTGGTAGCGCCCTTCCAGGCGACCGTCCGCGCCGTTGAAGATGACCTCCGGCATGGTTGTATCCCTCCGCGAATCGGCTGCATGGGCCGAAACCTGTGTGTGCCGGCGGGCTGGGCCGCCAGCTCTTGCCGGCGGGGCTGGCCGCCGGACCGAACGTGACCGGATAGTTGGTTGACCCGAACCTGCAGCCGTCTATACTCAAGCCTTGTGCCGCGACACACGGAACTGTTGAGGACAGCGTCTCAACGGGCCGTTTGTTGCGAGCTGTCTGTTTAGCGTGAACTTAGTTCGAATTGCAATCCCGAACTGCGGCACTTGGCTATGTTCGAGGACATCAGAGGCGACATCGAGGCCGTGGTCGAGCGCGACCCGGCGGCACGCTCCAAGCTGGAGGTGCTGCTGTGCTATCCGGGCGTGCACGCGCGCATCGTGCATCGCCTGGCGCATGTGCTGTGGAACCGCGGCTGGACGGTGACCGCCCGCTTCATCGCGCATATCGGCCGCTGGCTCACCGGCATCGAGATCCACCCGGCCGCGGTGATCGGCAAGCGCCTTCTGATCGACCACGGCATGGGGGTGGTGATCGGCGAGACCGCGGTGATCGGCGACGACGTCACCCTGTACCAGCAGGTCACGCTCGGCGGCGTCTCGCTCGAGCCCGGCAAGCGCCATCCGACGGTCGAGGACGGCGTGGTGATCGGCGCCGGCGCTGCGGTGCTGGGCCCGTTCACGGTCGGCAAGGGGGCGCGGATCGGCTCGAACGCGGTGGTGCTGAAGGACGTGCCGGCGGGCGTCACGGTCGTGGGCATCCCGGCCCGGCCGCTCGGCCCGCAGGCGCTGCCCAAGGAGCCCTACTTCCCGGCCTATGGCACCGGGCCCGGCGCCGAGATCGACCCGATGGCGCGGACCATCGACCGGCTGGCGCGGCAGGTCGAGGAGCTCACCGCCCGCCTCGAGGAGCTCGAAGCGGAGCGCAAGCGCTGCGGCGCGGTCGAGGACCGGCGCGCCTCCTGAGACGATGCGACGCATGGCGCATGTTTGCGCCGGCCTGGCGCACGAGACGGCGCATCGAATCGATCATGACCCGGCGCAGATCCGCGACGATGCAGAGCTATCTCGACTACAATGCGACGCGCCCCCGTGCGGCCCGAGGTCGCCCTGGCGATGGCCGCGGCGCTCGGCCGCACCGGCAATCCGTCCTCGGTGCATCAGGCCGGCCGCGAGGCGCGCGCCCTGCTCGAGCACGCCCGCGCGGCGGTGGCGGCACTGGTCGGCGCGCCGCCCGATGCGGTGGTCTTCACGAGCGGCGGCACCGAGGCGAACAACCAGGCATTGCAAAGTGTTAGCGGCCCCAAGCTGGTCTCGGCGATCGAGCACGATTCGGTCCTCGCAGCGGCGCCGGATGCGCCGCGGATCCCGGTCGACCGGCACGGCGTGATCGACCTGCAAGGCTCGCGAAGAACAACTCGAAAACGCTCCGCCCGGCGCTGGTCTCGGTGATGCTGGCGAACAACGAGACCGGCGTGCTGCAGCCGGTGCGCGAGGTGGTCGCCTGCGCCCGCCGCCACGGCGCCCTGGTGCACTGCGATGCGGTGCAGGCGGCCGGAAAAATCCCGATCGATGTCAAGGAGTTGGGCGCCGACTTTGTGACGCTGTCTGCGCACAAGCTGGGCGGGCCCGCCGGGCGTCGGCGCGCTGGTGCTGGGGCCCGGGATCGAGCCGGCGGCGCTGCACCATGGCGGCGGGCAGGAGCGCCGCTGGCGCCCCGGCACCGAGAACCTGCCCGGCATCGTCGGCTTTGGCCGCGCCTGCGAGCTCGCGGCAGCGGACACGGGCTGGCGGCCGCGGGTCGGCGCGCTGCGCGACCGCCTCGAGGCCGGCATCGCCGCGATCGCGCCAGAGGCGCGCGTGCTGGGCGCCGGCGCGCCGCGCCTCGCCAACACCTCCTGCCTCACCATGCCCGGCGTCGGCAACCAGACCCAGCTGATCGACCTCGACCTCGCCGGGATCGCGGTCAGCGCCGGCTCGGCCTGCTCGTCGGGCAAGGTCGGCCCCTCGCACGTGCTCGCCGCCATGGGCGTCGAGGACAGCGAGGCGCAGACCGCGATCCGGGTGAGCCTGGGCTGGGCGAGCACCGCGTCCGACGTGGACCGCTTCGTCGCCGCCTGGCGACGGCTGTACGAGCGCACCCGCGCCGAGGACTGCCGCCTGAGGGTACGCAGTCGGTCTGGCCCGGCTTGCATTTTGCCGCGCTTTGCCGACATAGAGGGGACACGCGTTGCAGAGGATTGCCGGATGGCTCAACAGGTTCTGTCACTGACGCCCGCAGCGGTCGGTCGTGTGCGCCAGCTGCTGGACAGCCGCGGTGACGGTGCGCCTGGGATCAAGATCGGCGTGCGCACCGCCGGCTGCTCGGGCCTGACCTACACCATCGACTTCGTCGACGAGATCAAGGCCGGCGACGAGGTGATCGAGGCCGAAGGCATCAAGGTCGTGGTCGACCCTGCGGCCGTGATGTACCTGGTCGGCACCGAGATGGATTTCGTCCAGGACAAGCTCGGCGCGGCCTTCAAGTTCAGCAATCCCAACGAGGTCCGGCCGGTGCGGCTGCGGCGAATTGTTCACGGTCTGAGCCGTCCGGGCCGGCCGGAACCCTCCGGGCGCACCAAGTCGCCCACGCAGTACGTGCGATGCCCAGGATGACGTTCATCACCGCTACGGGCGCGCGGCTCGAGATCGAGGCCGAGTGCGGCCGCTCGGTGATGGAGATCGCGCGCGAGCACGACCTCGGGATCGAGGGCGCCTGCGAGGGCTCGCTTGCCTGCGCCACCTGCCACGTCATCGTCGCGGACGAGCACATCGAGCGCCTGGCGACCGCCACGGCCGAAGAGGAGGATATGCTCGACCTTGCCGTCGGTGTCCGCCCGACGTCGCGGCTGGGCTGCCAGATCGTGCTGACCGAGGAGCTCGACGGCCTCACCGTGCGCCTGCCGGCATAGGGCGGGCTCGACGCCATGACGACGGACCTGCAGCTCGAGCGCGGCGATCGCGTGGTCGTCGCGATGTCGGGCGGCGTCGACAGCTCCTGCGTCGCAGCGCTCCTGGTCGAGGCGGGCTACGAGGTGATCGGCATCACCCTGCAGCTCTACGACCATGGTGCGGCGCTCGGCAAGCGTGGCGCCTGCTGCGCCGGGCAGGACATCCACGACGCGCGCAAGGTCGCGCAGCAGCTCGACATCCCCCACTACGTGCTCGACTTCGAGGCACGGTTTCGGCAGGCGGTGATCGAGGATTTTGCACAAGGCTATGCCGACGGCCGAACGCCGCTGCCCTGCGTGCGCTGCAATCAGCGGATCAAGTTCAGGGACCTGCTCGGCATCGCGCGCGATCTGGGCGGGGCGGCGCTGGCCACCGGCCACTATGTCCGGCGCGAGGTCGGCGAGGACGGCGTCGAGCTGCACCGCGCCGCCGATGCCTGGCGCGACCAGAGCTATTTCCTGTTCGCGACGACGCGCGATCAGCTCGCGTTCCTGCGCTTTCCGCTCGGCGGCCTCGCCAAGGACGAGACCCGCAGGCTGGCCGCGCGCTTTGCCCTGCCGGTCGCCGACAAGCCGGACAGCCAGGACATCTGCTTCGTGCCGCAGGGATCCTATGCCGGCCTGGTCGAGAAGCTGCGTCCGGGTGCCGCCGAGCCCGGCGAGATCGTCCATGTCGACGGCCGCGTTCTGGGTCGGCACGAGGGCGTGATCCATTTCACGGTCGGCCAGCGCCGGGGGCTCGCGGTCGCGACCGGCGAGCGGCTCTACGTGCTGAGGCTCGAGCCCGCGCGCCAGCGGGTGGTCGTGGGCCCCAACGAGGCGCTCGGCTCCGCTGCGGGCCGAGCTTTGCGAGGTCAACTGGCTGGGCGACGCGCCGGTGCCCGCGGAGGGGATCGACCTTCGGGTCAAGCATCGCGCGCGCGAGCCGGCGGCGGCGGCGCGCCTGCTGCCGGGCGAGGGGGCGTGCGCCCGGGTGGCCTTCGCCGAGCCGCAGGCGGGGGTTGCGCCGGGGCAGGCCTGCGTGTTCTATGACGGCACCCGGATGCTCGGCGGCGGCTGGATCGAGCGGGCGCCGCTGGCGCTGGATGAGCCATCGGAGAAGACGGCGGAGCGGGCGCTCGCGGTGGCGGCGGGCGCTTGACGACCGGTGGCGCCAGCCCTATAGGGCGGCGTCGGTTGTGGCGGAGTAGCTCAGCGGTAGAGCAGTGGAATCATAATCCATGGGTCGGGGGTTCAAATCCCTCCTCCGCTACCAACAAAATCAATGACTTAGACCGACGATATGCCTCTAAACCGTGTTGCACATGTTGCAACAGGTATGACAAGGATTTTCAACGGTTTCCACGGGTGCGCGGCAGCTACATGCAACACGCTTGCAACATGGAAGGGCGCACCTCGAGGGCCGAAACGGAATGAAAGGGGACAGAGAAACCGCCATGTTCGACTGACGCAGAAGATTGGCTTGCTCGGCTGCAAAGCGGCGGCGCGGAACGATCAGGGTCGACGCGGCTCATCGATGTATCCGCCGAGATACGACCACTTTCCGTCGCGAGATGCGAGGCAATATGGAACGAAATACGAGGAACGGAGAACGCTGATAAGTGGCGTCAGGTCGAAGAGCTTCTTCGGTTGCGGGTAGGTGGGATTGTGGGATGGGCAGACTTGCTAGTCGTGCTCTCAGAAGCCCGTAGGCGCGCGATCGGCAGGCGCTAGGGAAAATGACCAGCGGCGCCTCGCCCTCGCGCCGTCCTGGAGCCGCTGGCGGGCCTCGATCGCGTCGGCGGCGGCGACCATCTCCCGCTCGCTCCGGCGCCGTGCCTCACGCAAGCATTCGTTGTTCGTCCAACGTCGGCTGTTCCTGGCGGACCAGTCTCAGCTGCATGGTGATCATGGCGATCGCCTTGCGGATCGGTGGCGCCGTTGGGTCGATGGTCGGCAGCGGATCCGTTGGTCGCAGTCGCATGCGCGTGGCCGTTCGTATGGAGCCCGGCACGGCGACCGCGCTTCTGGTGGTTGGTGCAGCAGTAATAGACGCTGGCGCGCTTCGACCCGGTCGGCTGGCCACACCACAGGCATAGGCGCTCGGTCGGCGCTGGCAGTGGCTCTTCCGGGTCGAGCTCCAGGATGTTCAGGATCTGCTGGCGCACGTCCTCGCTGCCCGGCAGGTCGCCGCCCTCGATCGCAGTGATGTAGGTCCGATCGACCCCGGCCCGGCGCGCCAGTTGGTCTGGGTCAGCCCGCGCGCGAACCTGCAGCCGCAATCTTGGCGCCCAGCTCGGCATCGGCCCGATCGGCCGCTGCCATGAATCAGCTCGCCCCATACACAGGCTGTTGCAGTAGGCCTGATTCGGCTGGTCGACTTCCATATAGCTATTGCAGTACTTGCAGCGCGGCGGCCCGGTGCTGCCGGCTCTGGCGATTGACCACGCCTCGATCTCGGCGAATCGCCGAGCGCAGGCATAGCGTACAAAACTGCTGATTCTCGTATCGGTGGACGTAGAAGCGCCCACAGCAGATGCATTCTTGAGTCGGCAGCCATGCGGACAGATCGCTATCGCTGTCAAAGCCGCGGGGCAGGTGGACCTTCCGCTCGGCACGGGCCGAGGCTGACCAAGGCGGCAGCCTTGGCGTCGGCGCGATGCCATGACTCTTGTCCAGCGGCACCCGATCAGGAGGTAGCGCCGGATCGCATGCCGGACCGGCGCCTCGTTGACCCATGGCGTTTGGTTCTCAGCGGGCGCTAGGAGGAACGCAACCTGCGTGACGCTGGGGATTCCGCCCACATCGTCACCAGATCCGATGAAGCATCAGGAGTGCGTTGACGGCGTCGTTGTGGCTGCAGCCATCGTACAGGCCGGCGGCCATCAGCATCACCGCGGCGCGGACGTCTTCGGGCACATCGTTCCAGCCGCCATAGCCGCAGGTGAAGGTGACCGAGACGGCATCGCCCTGGCGCCGGGTGGCCGGCCACCGTGCGCCATAGGCGTGGATCAAACGCGCCGGCCAGGCGCCGCCGATGCCATAGACCACGTAGTCGTTGATGGTCTGGGTGGCGCCGTCGTCGTCGACGTAGGTCAGCGCGTCGACGCTCTGGCACGGCGGCAGCGGGATCTCGATCACCTCGCACGCCGGAAAGGCGTCCAGGGTCAGGCACCACTGTTGCGTGGTCAGGCACCGACCGAGCCAGGAGCTGGCGCCGTCGATCGAATCCTGGGCGGCGCGCAGGTGGCCCATGATCATGGCGTCCTGCGACGTGTCCTCGTCGTCGAGCCGGAGCTGAGCCTTGGCCTCGGCGAGGCTCACCACGAGGTCGGGCGGGCCGCTGATCCTGATCAGGCTCATGCAGCTGGCTCCGGCAGCGGCGCGCGAGCCGCGCGCGGCGGATAGCCCTCGGCCGTCCTGATTTCATCGGCATCGAGGACGCCGCTTTCGATCACGGCGGCGCGGAAAGCGGCGGATTGTCTAGCAAATGACTGGAATCATAATCCATGGGTCGGGGGTTCAAATCCCTCCTCCGCTACCAATCAAATCAAGGATTTAGGGCCTCCGGGCGCCTTTTTATGTCAGAGGCTGACTGTACCGCTGCAGGGCAGCCGAGCACGGCAGCTGGTGCGTGAGCGCCGCGGCTGGCGCGGCAGGGAGCCTAGCGGGTTCGGATCTTGTAGCCGAAGCCACGGACCGTCTGAATGAGCGGTTCCGGCGCGCCCTGATCCACCTTCCGGCGCAGCTGTCGAATGTAGACCTCGACGATGTTGGTGAGCGGGTGCTTGGAGTAACCCCAGACCTGCTCCAGGATCTGGGTTCGACTGACCACCTTGCCCGACGCCCTGATCAGACACTCGAGCAGGCTGAACTCACGTGGTGTGAGCCCGATCAGCCGCTGGCCGCGCCGGGCCTCGCGCGTCTCCCGGTCGAGCACCAGATCGGCCACCCGGAGCTCGGCCGGATCATGGTGATAGCGACCGTTACGCCGCCCGAGCGCCTGGACCCGCGCCATGAGTTCGGCGAAGGCGAACGGCTTGGCGAGGTAGTCGTCGGCGCCGATGCGCAGGCCCTGCACCTTGTCCTCGAGCGTGTCGAGCGCGGTCAGCATCAGGATCGGCGTGGTGATCCCGGCATCACGCAGGCGACGACAGACCTCACGGCCGTCGATGTCCGGCAGCAGAAGGTCGAGAATGATCACATGTGCGCCCGCACCGGCACGCCGGATGCCGTCGAGGCCATGGCGAGCCACGTCGACCTGATACCCCTCCGCCTGCAGGCCGTGGCGCACGAACTCGATGATCCGCTCATCGTCCTCAACCAGCAGCACGTTCATCCAGAGTTCCTGGCGCAGGTTTCCGGCAAAGCGGCAGGCGCACCGTCACGCGAGTTCCCCCTCCGCACTGGTTCGCGATCTCGATCTCCCCGCCGTGCGCTTCGATGATCGACTTGGCGATGTGCAGCCCGAGCCCCGTACCCGACGGGCTGAGGTGCCCGATGTTCGAACCTCGATAGAAGCGATCGGCCACGAGGTCCAACTCAGCGGGCGGGATGCCGACGCCGGAATCGGCGATGCTCAGGACCGCACGCCCGCCCTCAGCGGTCAGGCTGATAGCGATCCGGCCGCCGGCCGGCGTGTAGAGGCAGGCATTGTCGACGAGGATCAGCAAGGCCTCCTGCAGCCGGTCAGGATCGCCGCGGATGTGGATCGGCCGATCGGGCACGCGAGCACGCAACGTGCAGGCCCTTGGCAGAGCCGAGCGCTGCGGCGGCCTCGGCGACATCACGCAGCAGCTTGCCGGCGGCGATCTCCGCCGTCTCGGCCTGCCGCAGCGCCTCGATCGGCGCCTGGATGCGCCGCCGGGCCCACAGCGCGGTCAGAGCGGCGCAGACGGTGGCCATCAGGACGACCGCGATCGCGACGAACGTCAGGCGCCGGGTCAGCGCCCTGGTCTGCCGGTCGGCAACTTCGGCCTCGAGAGTCTCATCGGTGATGACCTCGTCGATCAGGGCGCCCAGCTCCTGATCGATCCGGTCGATGCGCGCGCGAAAACTCGTCAGACCCTCATTGGTCCTCTCGGTCAGGGCTGTGGCCCAGGCGTCGGCGAGCTGCGCGAAGCGCTCGATGCGCGCCAGCTCCTCGCGCTCCTCCGGCTCCTTGGTGCCGACGAAAGCCAGCTCCTCGAGCGTAAGCTCGCGCAGCGACGTGAGATGCTCGTCCAGGCGCCGCCGGCTTGCCAGAACCTCGTCCTCGCGCACCGGGTGACCGAGCAGGACGTCGTGGCTCAGCCGCTGGAGGTCCCGGTAGGCCTGCAATGCCAACGTCAGGTAGAGCTGCACCTCGTTGTGCGCGAGCAGGCTGTGGTCAAGTCGCTGCTCGATCTGGCGCGGCCCCCAATAGAGCAGCGATCCCATGACCACAGCTGGAGCCAGGAGGGCCAGGAAAGCAAGGAGCAGTTTCGTTCTGAGCATCCAGTCAAAGGTATGACAGAGATGACGAAGCGAAAATGAAGACTTCATGAATCTGAGATTAAGATCCGATGAATTCCATTGAGATGTCCGGTGTGTTCGTTAGCCTCTGACCTCCAGGGTCGGGCTCAGGGATCGACCATCCACAGCAGATCAGACGGGTCGCCAGACCTGCAAACGAGGAACCTTCCCCGAGGGAGGAAGAGCCGTGCTACGGGGCCCATCTCGTCCCGATCTCCGGGATTCTCCGGCTGGCCGCTCTCGCGTGGCTGCTCGCGGCGGCGCCAGTGCATGCCGCGGACGAGATCGGCGTGACGGTGACATACCTCGCCCGCGACGAGCCCCCTCTCGAGCCGCTTTCGCTGGTGGAGCCGGTGCTGGCAGACGAGGGGCTGGTGGGTGCGCGCCAGGCGCTGGACGAGAATCAGACCACCGGCAGGTTCCTCGGCCATCAGTACGAGCTGGTCGAGCGGATCGTGCCGGAGGGCGGCGATCTTGGCGCCGTGTTCGATGAAGCGCTGGCCGCGGGCGAGCGTCTGTTCATCGCCGATCTGAGGAAGAACGACCTGCTCGCGCTGGCGCAAAAGGCGCAGGCCGGCCTCCTGACCGGCGGTGCTGTCGAGCTCGAGCCGATCACGCTGTCGTCCGGCCAGCCGCTGACGAGCGCGCCCTACGAGCTCGAAGCGGGCAAGTTCTACGAGCTGCCGATCAAGGCCGACGGCACGGCCGAGATCGCCCTCGAGGGCCCGAGCTTCTTTCGGAACGTCTGGGTGAACGAGGTCGTTATCAACGACATCGAGGTCCGGCCGCTCGGCGTCGAGAGCCTGGAGTTCGATGACGAGGGCACCGCCACGATCTCGTTCGTGACGATCCGGCCAGGGACCTTCACCCTGCGCATCCCCGGCACCACCGAGACACCCAGCAGGCCGTCTTCAACGTCAAGTAGGATGCCCATGGCGCTCAGGCCAGGTGGGCGCCAGGCCGGGGCCAGCCTCAGTTGGAGCCTGGACGCACGTCGGGAGGCTCAGCGGTGCCATCGAGGATGCCGCTGAACAACTCGCGGATCATGCCGGGTGCCAGCACCGAGAGCGGATTGACCAGGATCGTTGGCTCGTCCGGATCGCCGGAGACCGTGTAGGTCAGGGCGAAGGCGCCCTCGCCCTCGGAGCCGCGCAAAAAATCGCCCAGCACCGGGATCTTGCCGATCACCCAGTTCAGGCCATAGATCGGCACGATCGTGCCCGAGAGATCGATCTGCTCGCGCCCGAGATCGAGCCTGCCATCCGCCGTCAGCCCGAGCTGCGATCCCGACAGCCGTACTCGATCGACCGCGAGCACCTCCTGCCGATAGGTGAACGGCATCTCGAAGCGATCGAAAAAAATCCCCTCGCCGGTCAGAAGATTGCCGATCCCCGTGAGCGAGGCGACGGTCAGGAGGCGCGCCAGGAGCGGCGCCTCGCGCAGCGTGAAGTCATTGACCCGCAGCGTGCCGCCGACGTCGAGCGTCGGGTACTGCTGGCGCACGGCGGCGTCGAGGTCGAGCCTGCCGCCGTCGATCTGCGAGGTCTGGTCGATGGTCTGCAGCAGGTCGCCGGCATCGCCGCTGATCACGCGCAGGCGCCGGTGATCGCCGTTCGGCTCCAGGGTCACCTCGAGGTCCCCGCCGCGCGGCAGCGACGCGCGGATCGCAGCCGATCGCCAGCCCAGCTCGTCACGCACCAGGTCGGCGCTGACCCCGCTCAGCTCCTGCTCCGCCAGCAGCACGCGCTCGGCACGCACCTCGAGCCGCAACGGCTCGGGCGGGTCGTCCCCCGTCCCCTCGGCGGCCTCCAGGAGCGGGTTCAGATCGAGCGTGTCGGCCGCCACGCTGACCTCGAAGCCCTGCTCGCCGTCGCGCCGCGCGGTAAGATCGCCAGTGCTGCCGGCGAAACGGAACCGCTCGAGCGTGAGCGCCTGCAGCGCCAGCGTGTCCGCCTGCAGCTGCAGGCCGCCTTCGGCCGCCAGCCCCGGCGCCGAAAGGGCGAACGCCGGGATCTCGATCGGCGCATCGTCGGCCACGACCAGCGAGGCGTTCAGGCTGCCGGGCTCGCCCTGCGCCTTGCGCCAGTCGAGCCAGGGGCTCGCGATCGCCAGGGGCCCGAGGTCGAGCGCGACTTCGGCCTCGCGCGTGCCGGCCGCCTCGACGATCGTCGCATCCACGCCGACGGCGCCGGCCAGCTCGAGCGGCAGATCGCCGGCAAGCCGCGCGATCGCTGCGGCATCGACCTGCCCCAACGCCCGGTAGCGGCGCTCGAACGGCGCGTCGTCGGCAAAGTTCTCGCGGACCTCGATCTGCAGCGGGATGCCCTCGACCACGGCATCGCCGGCGAGATCGAAGCCCTCGTTGTCGACCTCGAGGTTGAGCTGGCCGTCATCCAGCGCGATGGGCGCGCCAATCGCCGCGTCGGTCAGCGTCGCGCGCGCCGCGAGCCGCACCTCCTCGTCGCTGACCTCGCGATGCAGCGGCAGCCCGATCGCGAGGTCGACGCGCGCGGTGCCGGCCGCATCGGCGGGCGACAGCCCCGCCTTGGCCGCAAGATGCAGCGGCGGATGGTCGATCAGCGCCAGGATGTCGCGCAGCGCGCCCGCGCCCTGGCCTCGACCTCGAGCTGGGTGGTCTCGCGGCCTGGCAGGCCCATGCCGGTGATCACCACGCTGCCGTCGTCGAGCTCGATGTCGCCGATGCCGCCGGCCTCGATCGCGAAATCCATGCGGCGGCCTGTGAACGTGGCGCTGCCGTCGACGCCGGTCAGCGGCGGCAGGTCCTCGAAGTAGCCGACGGTGAGATCGTCGAACGTGAAACGGCCCTCGACGATGCCCTCGGGCACCGGGCGCTGCGCCAGATCGCCCGGCTGGATGCTGATCGTCGCCTGCGCCTGCGGCACGATGCCGTCGGTGATGTGCTCGAGCACCCAGGCGCGCGCCTCCTCGCCGGCCTGGGGCGGCCAGAACAGGCCGAGATCGCGGGCCGCCACGTTGCGCGCCTCGACCTCGGCGCTCGCCGTCAGGGCGCGACCGGGCCAGGACAGCGCGGCCGTGCCGGACAGCCGGGCGTCGCGCGCGCTGACCTCGAAGCGCTGCACGGTGAGATGCTCGAGGTCGCCGGCGAGCTCGCCCTCCGCCTGCACCGCCTCGACCGGCAAGGGCGCCATCAGCAGGTCGGCCAGCTCCACCTCGCCCGGTCCGCCGGCCAGCTCGAACTGCAGTGGCGCCCGCTCACCGTCCGCCCTGATGCCGCCCTGCAGCCGCCCGGCCAGCGGCAGTCCGATCCCCTCGAGCGGCAGATCGGGCGCGAGGCTCGCGAGCGTGGACGGCACCAGACGCTCGAAATCGAGGCCGAAGCGGATCCATCCGCTGACGGCATCGTAGCGCCCGGTCAGGCTGATCGCGGCCGGCCCGCCCGCCTGCTCCAGCGCGAAGGCGAGATTGCCGCCGAGACCGTCGACATGACGCTGCACGACCAGCTCGGCGTCGCGCGCCTCGAGCTGCTGGCCGCTTTGCCGGTCAGCGAGCGTGAGGCCGCCGCCGACAATCTCCAGCCGCTCGAAATAGCTGGCGCGATCGCCCGGAGCCGGCGCGTCGGCAAGCGCTGCGAGCAGCCGTCCGAGCTCGATCCGGCCTCCGACGTGCTCGCTGTCCCGGCCGCCCTGCAGCCCGATGCTGCCGTCCTCGCGGCGCACCAGCGAAAGGTGCGGCGCCGTCGCATCGAGGCGCGCCACGGCGATCATGCCGCGCAGCAGCGCGTGCAGACTGAGGCCGACCTCGACCTCGGGCAGCTCCGCCAGGACGGTATCGTCCTCGCCCGTCGCGCGGACGTCGAGCACCACCAGCTCGACCAGATCGATCTCGTTCGACAGCCGCAGCTGCGTGCCGCCGACCGCGACCCTGATGCCTTCCTCCTCGTTGCTCAACGCCTCGGCGATGTAGGGCGTCAGCCAGTCGAGCGGCAGCGGCCCGGCGGCGATACGCCAGGCAAACAGCGAGATTGCGACCGTCAGCGCGGTGACCAGCACCGCCAGCAGCCGCAGCAACCTGTCCGAGAGGGTATGGATCAACGCGAAGCTCGAACGCTATGGGCTTTGGCTAGTCTGCCGCAGTTGGGGTAAAGACTGAATGTGGCACAAGGTTCCCGATTCGACACGGCTGCGTTACCGCGCATCGGCGATCCGACAGCAGCGGAGCGCGGCCTCGCGCGCTGGGCGCGGCTCGGCCAGTCCCCCGATGACGCGCATGCGCCCGGGGATGCCGCGACCGAGCTCGAGCGCGCGCTCGCGGTGATCTTCGGTAACAGCCCCTATCTCGGGGAAGCGGCGCTGGCGGAGCCGGATCTGGTGCGCGCGGTCGTGGCCGATGGGCCCGACCGGGTGATCGAGGCATTGATCGAGCAGACCCGGGATACGCCGCTCGGCGCCCGCCAGCGCTTCATGGCGGCGCTGCGCCGGCACAAGCGCAAGGTCGCCCTCGCGGTGGCGCTCGCCGACATCCTCGATCTGTGGTCGCTCGAGCAGATCACGGACGCGCTCAGCCGCTTCGCCGACCTCGCGATCCGCCAGGCGCTGAACCAGACCCTCATGGAAGCCGCCCAGCGCGGCGAGGTCGAGCTCGCCGGCGAAGCCGATCCGCAAGCGTCCTCCGGCATCGCCGTGCTCGGCATGGGCAAGCTTGGCGCCTTCGAGCTGAACTACTCGAGCGACCTCGACCTGATCGTCCTGTTCGCGCCGGAGCGGCTGCGCCACCGGGGCCGGGACGGCCCGATGGCGCTCGCCGTGCGCCTGACCCGCGCCTTGGTCTATCTGCTCGAGCAGCGCACCCAGCAGGGCTACGTGTTCCGGATCGACCTCAGGCTGCGGCCGCATCCGCCCGGCCAGCCCCTGGCGCTGTCGATCGAGGATGCCGCGGAATATTACGAGCGCCACGGCCAGAACTGGGAGCGGGCGGCGCTGATCAAGGCGCGCGTGGTCGCGGGCGATGAGGCGGTCGGCCTGCGCCTGCTGGGCTGGCTGCGCCCCTTCCTGTGGCGCCGCCTTCTCGACTTCGCCGCGATCCGCGACATCCATTCGATCAAGCGGCAGATCAACGCGCATCGCGGCCACAGCCGGATCCGGGTCGCCGGCCACGACCTCAAAGTCGGTCGCGGCGGCATCCGCGAGATCGAGTTCTTCGTCCAGACCCAGCAGCTGATCCTCGGCGGCCGACTGCCGGAAACGCGGGCGCCTGCCACCTGCCCGGCGCTGCGGGCGCTGGCGAAGGCGCGCTGGATCGAGCCGCAGACCGCCGACGACCTGATCGAGGCCTACCGCTTCCTGCGCCGCCTCGAGCACCGCCTGCAGATGGTCGCCGACAAGCAGACCCACGCTTTGCCCGAGAGGCCGGAGCAGATGGAGCGCTTCGCCGCGTTCATGGGCTATGCCGACGCCGCTGCGCTGGACCACGCCGTGCGCGCCTGCCTCGAGACCGTCGAGCGGCACTATGCCGCGCTGTTCGAGAGCAGCATCGATCTCGGCGCCGGCGGTGCTCTGGTGTTCACCGGCACCGAGGACGACCCGGCGACGACCGCGACCCTGGCGGAGATGGGCTTCGCGCGGCCGGAGGCGGTCGCGGCGCGGGTCCGCGCCTGGCACCACGGCCATATCCGGGCGACGCCGCGATGCCCGCGCACGCGAGCTGCTGACCGACCTGATGCCGCAACTGCTGCATGCGCTCTCCGCCCAGGCCGAGCCGGACGCAGCGTTCGCCCGCTTCGACGAGTTCGTCAGCAGCCTGCCTGCCGGCGTGCAGCTGTTCTCGCTGTTCCGCGCCAATCCGCGCCTGCTGACCCTGGTCGCCGACCTGATGGGGACAGCACCGCGCCTCGCCGGCCATCTCAGCCGCAATGTGAGCCTGTTCGACGCCATGCTGGCGCCCGACTTCTTCGAGCCGATCCCGAGCGCGCAGGCCTTTGCCGGCGAGCTCGATCGCGCCCTGGCGCGCAGCGACGACGTCCAGGACGTCCTGGACGCGGTGCGCCGCTTTGCGCACGACCGCGAGTTCCAGGTCGGCCTGCACGTGCTGCTCGGCCTGATCGACGGCGACGCCGCGGCAGCGATCCTTTCCGGCATCGCCGAGACCGTGATCCGGGCGCTGCTGCCCAGAACCGAGGGCTGGCTCGCCGCCCAGCATGGTCGAATCCCGGGCGCCACCTTCGTGGTCTTCGGGCTCGGCAAGCTCGGCAGCCGGGAGCTGGCGATCGGCTCCGACCTCGACCTGATCTTCATCTACGACGCGCCCGAGGAGGCCAGGTCCGACGGCGAGCGGCCCCTGCCCGCCTCGACCTGGTATGCCAGGCTCGGTCAGCGCCTGGTCAGCTCGCTGACCGCCAAGACTCCCGAGGGAAGCCTGTACGAGATCGACACGAGGCTGCGGCCCTCGGGCCATCTCGGGCCCGTGGCCTGCTCGATCGAGAACTTCGAGCGCTACCAGCTCGGCACCGCGCAGACCTGGGAGCACCAGGCGCTGACCCGCGCCAGGCTCGTCGCCGGCGACCCTGCCCTCGGCGCGCGGGTCGATGACGTGGTGGCGCGCGCGCTTCGCACGGTGCGCGATCCGGCGATGCTCGGCCAGGAGGTCGGCGCGATGCGCGAGCGTATCTTTCGCGAGCATGGCGACGACGATCCCTGGAATCTCAAGCATGTGCGCGGCGGCCTGATCGAGGCGGAGTTCCTGGCGCAGTATCTCCAGCTTCGCCTCCTGCCCGAGCATCCTTCGATGCGCACGGTCAGCACCGAGCAGGCCTTTTTGCAAGCCGCCGAGGTCGGCGCGCTGCGCGCTGCGGATGCGAGGCTGCTCGTCGATGCGGTGCGGTTGTATCGCCGTCTCCAGGCGGTGTTGCGACTCTCGGTGCAGGACCGGTTCGCCGCCGACACGGCGCCGGGCGGCCTGCGCCACGCTCTGATGCGTGCGGCGCACGGCGCCGGCGCCGATCTGCCGCGCGACGATCTCGGCGCGCTGGAGGAAGAGCTGCGCCAGACTCAGGCCGCGGTCAGCCGGATCTTTGCGCGCTTCTGCCCGGCGGTTGCCTGAGGGCTAGCAGGTGGCGCAGTCGGTGCGGGCCTCGTCGATCAGGGCCGCGAGGCGTTCCTGGCTGACCGCGCCCGGGATCAGCTCGTCGTCGATCACGAAGGCCGGCGTACCCTCGATCCCCAGTTCTCGCGCCAGCTCGTAGGTAGCGGCGATCTCGGCCTGGACCTCCGGCGATTCCATGTCCTCCGCCAGCCGCCCGGTGTCGAGCCCGACCCCGGCGGCCGCCTGCATGATGCCATCCATCGACAGATCGTCCGCTTGCATGAGCGCGAAGTGCAGCGGCATGTACAGCCCCTGCCGCTCGGCCGCGAGTGCTGCGCGCGACGCGCGCACCGAATCCTCGCCCAGGATCGGGAACTCCTTGAACACGACGCGCAGGTCCTCGTCCTGGTCGACCAGCGCACGCAGCGAGCCGACCACCCGGCGGCAGTAGCCGCAGCGGTAGTCGAAGAACTCGACCAGCGTCACGTCGCCCTCGGGATTGCCGCCGACCGGCGACGCAGCGCTGTTGAACAGATCGTCCTTCTTGGCGGTCAGGGCCACCTTGCGGCGCTCCGCCTCGGCCGCGGTCTCGCGTCGCTGCAGCTCCTGCAGCGCCTCGTAGATGATCTCGGGCTCGCGCATCAGGTAGTCACGCACGATCGCCTCGACCTGATCGGCCGGCAGCTCGACCTTGGTGCCGTCCTGCGCCGACACGCCGGTCGCGGCCAGCGCCGCGAGCAGGCCCGCCACGCAGCCTTTGGCCCATCCGTTCCGCCATCGCGGCATGATCTGCTCCATCGCTGATCCGATTGCCCGGAACCTAGTGCCCGCCTGGGCGGTTCGCCACTCACATCCTTGTGGAATTGCCGGCCTGCGGAACTGCCGGGCAGGCGCGAACCCGCGCTCAACTCTCCTCGATGACCCGCAGCACGTCCTGCAGGCGCAGCCAGGCCGGATCGCTCGGGTCGATACGGCCCTCGGCGCGCCGCGCATAGAGCCGCGCATCCTCCGTCTTGCCGATCAGCAGCGCGTACTCGGCGAGCGATAGATTGGAGAGGCCCTCCTTGCCGTCGCGTCCCTGCGCGATTCCCAGCAACCGCCAGCCGAAGGCATTGGTGGGCTCCCCCTGCATCGCGTTCTCGAGCTGGCCGACCGCCTCTCGATTCCGCTCCTCGCCACCAGCCTCGACCAGGGCACGGGCGAGGCCGATCTCCAGCAGCGGCGAGCCGGGCGCCAGACGGACCGATTCGCGATAGGGCTCGATCGCCGCCTCGACGTGGCCGTTCTCGAACAACATCTGGCCCTTGAGCTCGTGGAAATAAGGGTCGTCCGGGTACTCCGCGAGCAGGCCATCGATCTCGGCGAGCGCCCCCTGGAGGTCTGGCAGGCGATAAAGCGCGATCGCCCGGGCATAGCGGGCGGTCACGCTCTCGTCGCCCTGATAGCGCTGCAGCACCTGGCGCGGATCCTCCAGGAACGCCTGCAGCTTGGCCACCATGCGCGCATGCGCCTCGGCCCGGCCGGGCGGCACCTCGGCGATCGGACTGTTGGCAACGTGGTTGTCGACGAAGTTGATCCGGTCGCGGGTCAGCGGGTGGCTCTGCAGATACGGGCTCATCGACGAGACCGCGAGCACGTTCTCTTTCTCGAGCACCCGGAAGAACTCGGAAAGGCCGCGTGAGGAGATCCCGGCGCGGTCCAGATAGTTCACGCCGGCCTGGTCGGCGGCCTGCTCCTGGCCGCGCGAAAAGCGCATGAAGTTGCCTTGCGCGTAGCTCTGGCCGCCGGTGATGATCGCGGCGCCGAGCTCCGGCGCGCCGGCCGCGCCGGCCGCCACGCCCAGCAGAGCCGCCAGGATCATCTCGGCGGTGGCGCGCTGCGCCGCCATCGGGATCCGGCTCAGATGGCCGCCCGCGATGTGCCCGACCTCGTGCGCGATCACACCGGCCAGCTGGCCCGAATGCTGCGTGCGCATCAACAGGCCGGTGTTGAGAAACAGGTTCATGCCGCCAGCGACGAACGCGTTCAGCTGGTCGTCCTGGACGATGTAGATCTGGACCGAATCGGGCCCCAGGCCGGCCGCCTCCAGGATCGGCGCGGTCAGCTCGTCGAGCATGTGCTCGATCTCCGCGTCGCGGATCAGGCCGACCTCTCGGGCGAGCGGCGACGCCAGCGGCGGAGTGACCAACAGGACCGCCACCAGCAGCGGCGCCAGGCGCAGCAAAGGTCGAACCAGACGCATCAGAGGGCTACCCATCCCGGCTGGTGGTCGCAGGTTGCCGCGGGCGCGGCCCGTACATTCGTAGCAGATCGGGCGCGGTTGTGACAAACCGAGGAGAATACAGCCTCCAATCGCCGGGCACTACGACCACCTATATGGGCGCGCCGTCGATCCAGGCCAAGTCTTGGTGACGGTGGGCGCCTCCGGCGCCTTCGTGCTGGCCTTCCTCGCCGCCTTCGATCCG
Source organism: uncultured Alphaproteobacteria bacterium (assembly GCA_963753315.1). GTDB lineage: Bacteria > Pseudomonadota > Alphaproteobacteria > Geminicoccales > Geminicoccaceae > DASUGG01. The sequence continues at coordinate 269,047 of CAVWCI010000050.1, read as the reverse complement.
GCGATCGTCGCGCGGATAAAGTCGCTCTAGTCCTCCTTGCGCACGAACCGGCTCCACCAGCCGCGGCGCGGCGGCTCGTCGGCGTCGCGATCGAGCACGGCGGCCGGCGGAACCTCGCTCTCCTCACCCTCCTCGGCGTCGGCGTCCTCGAGCGGCGCCGCCACCGAGAGCCGATCCGGCGGGTTGGCCAGCGATGGCGTGAGCGGCACCGGCTCGAACTCCTCCGGCTCCGGCACCTCTGCAAGGGGCGATTCGGGCTGGGGCGGTTCGGCCTCCGGCCAGGCCGCACGGGGCTCTGTGGTCTCGACGTCGGCGCCGTTGGGCGACGGCGCCGCGACCTCCGTCTCGACGCCAGGGGCCAGACCGGTGACCGGCTCGGCGACCTCCTCGGCCCGGGCCGAGCGCCGCCGGCGCCGGCGCGGCCGCTTCTCGACCGTCTCGGCCGCCGCTTCCGGCGCCGCCTCCACGACTTCCGGCTGCGGCTGGGGCTCGGCCGGAACCGCGCGCGCCTCGGGCCTTACGGGCTGGGGCACGGGCTCTGGCATGGGCGCCTCGTGAGGCGCCTCGCCATCAGCCTGCCGCCGGCCATCGGCGGCAAAGACCGGCCGATCGGCGGTCTGCTCGAACTCGTCGGCGGCACCCCTGCGCTTGCGCCGCCGGCGCCGGCGCCGCTTGCGGCCGCCAGCATCGTCCTCCTCGACGGCCTCGACCGCTTCGACGGTCTCCGCCTCCTCGACCTCAGGCGTGACCTCGGCGGCGGCCGCGGTCTTCTGCTCGGTGCACACCAGCTGCAGCTGATCGCCGGTCATGTGTCGGTCGACCTGCACGTCGACGCGCAGCCCGTAGCGCTGCTCGAGGTGGACCAGACGATGGCGCTTCTGGTTGAGGATGTACAGCGCCACCGCTTCGGGCAAGGTCAGCGACAGCGCCGCCACGGTGCCCTTGAGGCCCTCCAGCTCGATGCCCCGCAGCGCCCGCAGGGCAGCCAACTCGACCGAGCGCACCACGCCGGAGCCGGCGCACACCGGGCACGCCTGGGTACTCAGCTCCTGCAGGCTGGGGCGCAGCCGCTGGCGCGACAGCTCGAGCAGGCCGAACGGCGAGATCCGCCCGAACTGCACCCGGGCGCGATCCGACTTCAGCGCATCGCGCAGGCGGCGCTCGACCGCCTTCTGATTGCGCGCCTCGACCATGTCGATGAAATCGACCACGATCAGCCCGGCGAGGTCGCGCAGCCGCAGATGCCGCGCCGCCGCGTCGGCCGCCTCGAGATTGGTCTTGAGCGCGGTCTCCTCGATGTTGCGCTCGCGGGTCGAGCGGCCGGAGTTGACGTCGATCGCGGTCAGCGCCTCGGTGGTGTGGATCACGATCGAGCCGCCCGAGCGCAGCTGCACCACCGGGCTGTGCAGGGCGTCGAGCTGGTCCTCGACCCCGTAGTGCATGAACAGCGGCAGCTCTTCCCTGTAGGGCTTGATGCGCCGGGCGCGTGAGGGCATCAGCATGCTCATCACCTTCCTGGCGGAGCGATAGCCCTCCTCGCCCTCGACCAGGATCTCTTCGACGTCGGCACCGTAGAGATCGCGCACGGCGCGCTTCACCAGGGCCCCTTCCTCGTGGATCGTACACGGCGCGATCGACTGCAGGGTCAGGTCGCGGATGTCGTTCCACAGGCGCAGCAGGTACTCGTAGTCGCGCCGGATCTCGAGCTTGTTGCGCTCCTGCCCGGCGGTGCGGATGATCAGCCCCATCCCGTCCGGCACCTCGAGACCGCGCGCGATCTCCTTCAGCCGCGAGCGATCACCCGGGTTGGCGATCTTGCGCGAGATGCCGCCGCCGCGGCCGGTATTGGGCATCAGCACGCAATAGCGGCCGGCGAGCGAGAGATAGGTCGTGAGCGCAGCACCCTTGTTGCCGCGCTCCTCCTTGACGACCTGCACCAGCAGAATCTGGCGCCGCTTGATGACCTCCTGGATCTTGTAGCTACGCAGCAGCCGGGCGCGTCTGCGGGCCTGCTCGGCGAAGACCTCGGATGCCTCCTCATCGAGCTCGTTCGGGCCCTCGTCGCCCTGCTCGTCGCCCTCGACATCGCCATCGGCAGCATCGCCGTCGAGACGGCTCGCCTCCTCGAGCAGCTTCCGGTCGGCCTGCGGCACCTGATAGTAGTCGGGGTGGATTTCGCTGAAGGCCAGAAAGCCGTGGCGCTCGCCGCCGTAGTCGACGAACGCCGCCTGCAGGGACGGCTCTACGCGGGTGACCTTCGCCAGGTAGATATTACCTTTGAGCTGCTTCTTGGTTGTCGACTCGAAATCGAAGTCAACCAGCTGCTGCTGATCGTTGATGACCACCACCCGGGTTTCTTCCGGCTGGGAGGCATCGATGAGCATACGTTTCGTCATTCGGAACACTCTCCGTGGACCGGTGGCCGGGCGGTGCGCTCGTGAGGCGCGCGGCCCGTCGGCGGTCACCAGGGCAGCGGAGGATCGACCTGGCGCGACGGCCATAGCAGGCCGCCATGCCGGCACAGGGATCCTTGGCTGGGTGTGGGGGTTCGTACCGCGTGGCGTGTGTCATGACGCAGGCGACTCGCAAATACGACGCGGCCCCGATGATGACCCGCCGAGAAGATGGCTAGTGAGCCGGCCGGTGGCAGGCTGGCAACAGGCGCCAACCAAAAACCGCCACCAGCGACGACAAACCTTTGGTTGTTAACTATAGTAGCTCCGGCTAGACGCTACAATGCGATTGTCGGATCAGCAGCATTGGTCGGCTTCGAGCGCCACGACGAGGAACGGTACCAGGAGCACATGGGCAGTCAGAATGGCGGCCGGCCTGCGCAGCTGAGGTCCGCGGCGCGCCTTCGGAGGCCGGCGACGCGGCTGTCGCGCATCTGCTATGCGCTGGCCTGGCTCGCCGCCACGCTGATCGTCGGCCAGGCGCCGGCGGCCTGGGCCGACACGGTGCGCGACATCCGGATCGCGCAGCACGAGGACGGCGTGCGGGTGGTGGTCGAACTCAGCCGCGACGTCCCCTTCCACTACGTCACCCTGGACGATCCGCCCCGGCTCGCAATCGATCTACCAGAAGTAGCATGGCTGGTGCCCGAGAGTGAGGGAATGCGGCAGATCGGCATCAACGGCTATCGCTTCGGCCGCTTTCAGCCGGGGGTGTCGCGCCTGGTGGTCGATGTCGCGCAACCGTACGCCGTGCGCCGCGTATTCGAGCTGCCGGGCGCGTCGAGTGGTCATCGCATCGTCTTCGACCTGACGCTGGGAGCGTGGGCACCGCAGCTCACGCTGGCCGGCGCCGACCCCGCCGGCACGCCGGACCCCGGCAACGGCCAGGACGCATTGAACGGCGCAGATGTGTTGAACGGAGGGCACGAGGCGGCCGACGGCGCGACGCTTGTACCGGAGCAGAGGGTCGCGGTGATCACTCCCTTCAAGCTGCCGCTGAAGAAGCCGCCCCAGCGAGTGATCGTCATCGATCCCGGGCATGGCGGGGTCGACCCGGGCGCGATCGGCGTCACCGGCGTCTATGAGAAGGACGTCGTGATGGCCATGGCGCGCGAGCTTCGCCGCCAGCTCGAGGCGACCGGACGCTACGAGGTGGTCATGACGCGCGAGCGCGATCAGATCGTGCGGCTGCGCGATCGCATCGGCATCGCGCGCGCGAGCCAGGGCGAGCTGTTCCTGTCGCTGCATGCCGACAGCCTGGTGCGCAATACCGCGATCGATGGCGCACTGGTGTACACCCTGTCCGAGAAAGCCTCGAACAGCGAAGCGGCGCGGCTTGCGGCCAAGGAGAACCGCGCCGACATCCTCGCGGGCGTCGATCTCTCCAACCAGGAGCAGGTTGTGACCGCGATCCTCATTGATCTGGCGCAGCGCGATACCAACAATAAATCCATGCGGTTCGCCGACATCCTGATGGGACAGCTGGGATCGGTCACCACGCTGACCCGGCGCCGACCGGCGCAGGCCGGGTTCGTGGTGCTGAAATCGCCCGACATGCCTTCGGTGCTGGTCGAGCTGGGCTATCTCTCCAACCGTGAGGACGAGCGCCGATTGACCGATCCGCAGCATCTCGCCAACCTGGCCAGGGCGCTCGTGGCGGCGATCGACCGCTATTTCGACCCCGCCGCCGCGCGCAGCTAGAGCCGGCGGCCGCTCACCCGATCGCAAGAGGAAGCGCTTTGCGCAAGCTCCGAAAGCTCCTGATGGTGGCCCTGATCGGGCTCCTGCTCGTGGCGATCGCCGGCGCCGGCGGGGTCTTCTACCTGTTCCATCGCTACGGCACCGACCTGCCCGAGTATCGCCAGCTGGCAAACTATCGCCCGCCGACCGTGACCAGGGTCTATGCCGGCGACGGCCGCCTGATGCAGGAGTATGCCCAGGAGAAGCGGGTGTTCGTGCCGGTCGAGGCGATGCCCAAGCGGCTGATCCAGGCTTTCTTGGCGGCCGAGGACAAGAATTTTTACAGTCATCCCGGGATCGATCCGCTGAGCATCGTGCGCGCGGTCCTGACCAACGTCGAGCGGCTGGTCACCGACGAGCGGCCCGTCGGCGCATCGACCATCACGCAGCAGGTCGCCAAGAATTTTCTGCTCACCAACGAGGTCACGTTGGAACGCAAGATCAAGGAAGCGATGCTGGCGTTCCGCATCGAGCAGGCGTTCACCAAGGACCAGATTCTCGAGCTGTATCTCAACCAGATCTACCTCGGGCTCGGCTCCTATGGCGTCGCGGCAGCGGCGCTCAACTACTTCGACAAGTCGCTCGACGAGCTGAGCACCGCCGAGGCCGCTTACCTGGCCGGCCTGCCCAAGGCGCCCTCCTGGTATCACCCGATCCGCCAGCCCGAGGCCGCGCGGGGCCGGCGCGACTGGGTGATCGGCCGCATGGAGGATCTGGGCGTGATCAGCGCGCAGGAGGCGGACCAGGCGCGCGCCGAGGCCCTGGTGATGCGCCGTCGCGCGCCGACCGAGATGGCGGTCGCCGAGTACTTCACGGAGGAGGTTCGCCGCGAGCTGGTCGACCAGCATGGCGAGGCGTTTCTCTACGAAGGCGGCCTGTCGATCCAGACCACCCTGTCGCCGCAGTTGCAGACGCTCGCCGACCGCGCCCTGCTCGACGGCCTGATCGCCTACGACCGGCGGCACGGCTGGCGAGGGCCGGCCGCCCGGATCGAGCTGACCGAGGGCTGGCAGAGCCGGCTGGTCGAGATCGATCAGACCGAGGGGCTCGATCGCTGGCAGATCGCAGCCGTGCTCGAGGTGGCCGCCGACGGCGCCACCGTCGGCTTTGCCGACGGCCGCACCGGCGTCCTGCCGCTGGCCGAGCTGACCTGGGCGAGAGCCGCCGGCGAGGACGGGCTCGGCCCGGAGATCAGCCATCCCGAGCAGGTGGTGGCGCCGGGCGACGTGGTCTGGGTGGAAGCGCTGCCGGCCGAGGAGACCGACACGACGGATGCCGAGGCGGCGGCCGACACGAGCGACGGGCCGCCCCGGTTCACGCTGCGCCAACCGCCCGAGGTCGAGGGCGCGGTGGTGGCGATGAACCCGCACACCGGGCGCGTGCTCGCGATCAGCGGCGGCTACAGCTTCAAGCGCAGCGTCTTCAACCGCGCGACGCAGGCGCTGCGCCAGCCCGGCTCGGCGCTCAAGCCGTTCATTTATCTTGCCGGCCTGGCAAGCGGACTGACGCCTTCCAGCATCTTCCTCGACGCGCCCATCGTCATCGATCAGGGGCCGGGACTGGGCAAGTGGAAGCCGGTCAACTACAGCAACCAGTTCTACGGCCCCAGCACGCTGCGCCTGGGCCTCGAGAAGTCGCGCAACGTCATGACCGTGCGGCTCGCGCAGACCATCGGCATGGAACGGGTGGTCGACATGGCCGAGCGCTTCGACCTGGAGCGCGGCCTGGGCCTCAACCTCGCCGCGGCGCTGGGCGCCAACGAGGTCACCCTGCTGGAGCTGACCACCGCCTACGCGATGCTGGTGAACGGCGGCAAGGGCATCGAGCCAGCCCTGATCGAGCGGATCCAGGACCGCCACGGCAAGACCGTGATCCGGCGCGACGAGCGCGAATGCCCCGCCTGCCAGGATGTCGCATGGCAGGACCAGGCCGACCCCGATCCTGGCCGACGAGCGCGAGACGGTGATCGAGCCCGCGCTGGCCTACCAGATGGTCAACCTGCTGCATGGCGTGATCGAGCGCGGCACCGGGGCACGCGCGCGCTCGATCGGCAAGCCGGTCGCCGGCAAGACCGGCACCTCGAACGACAGCCGCGATGCCTGGTTCGTCGGCTTCACGCCGGACCTCGTGGTTGGAGTCTATGTCGGCTTCGATCAGCCGAAAAGCCTTGGGGGCGACGAGCAGGGCGCTTCCGCCGCGCTGCCGATCTTCATCGACGTGATGACCGAGGCGCTCGCCGACCAGCCGGCGACGCCGTTCCGGGTGCCGCCAGGCGTGCGCCTGGTCCGGGTCGACGCCGAGACCGGCCTGCTGCCGGGACCGAGCACCGAGACGGTGATCCTGGAGGCTTTCCTGCCCGGCACCGAGCCGACCATGGCGAGCCCCGCCGGTGGCGCCACGGCGTCGATCGCCCAGGAAATCTATCTGGAGCAGCGATCCGGCAACAATGGTGCCGCGAGCGGGTCGTCTTCGGTCGGGGAGCCGGCCATCGCGCCGCAAGGCAGCCCCGAAGCGGGGGGCGAGGGCGCCATCCCGCCGCTGACGCTGCCCCAGCCGCGACGGACCGCTCCCGCCGGCAGCCCGAACACCGGCGGCCTGTACTGAGCCAACGCGCGGGGTTATCGGGCCAGCGTGGCCGTGCTAAAGGGCCCGCCGACAGAAGACCAGCGACGCAGCGGAGGCCGCCATGCGAGCCGAGATCGCGCATCTCGCGGAAGAGATCGAGCAGGGTCTGGCCCTGCTGAGGAGGCATCTTTGACTGGGACCAGGCGGTCGATCGCCTCGCCGAGCTGAACGCCGCTGCGGAGAATCCCGACCTGTGGAACGATTCGGAGCGGGCGCAGGCGGTGATGCGCGAGCGCACCCGGCTGGCCGACGCGGTTGAGCGCCAGCTTCGTCTCGAGCGGGAGCTCGAGGACAATGTCGCCCTGGCCGAGCTGGCCGAGGAGGAAGGCGACGGCGCCACCCTCGCCGAAGCGGAGGCGGCGCTCGCTGCGCTCAAGGGCCAGTTGAGACGCTTGCAGCTCGAAAGCCTGCTCTCGGGCGAAGCCGACGCCAATGACTGCTTTCTCGAGGTCCATGCCGGCGCCGGCGGCACCGAGTTGCAGGACTGGGCGGAGATGCTGCTGCGCATGTACATGCGCTGGGCCGACGCGCACGGCTACAAGCTGGAATGGATCGAGGAGAGCCCGGGCGAGGAGGCCGGCGTCAAGTCGGCCACGGTCAGGATCATCGGACAGAACGCCTATGGCTGGCTGCGCACCGAGAGCGGCGTGCATCGCCTGGTGCGGATCTCGCCGTTCGACAGCCAGTCGCGTCGCCACACCAGCTTCGCCAGCGTCTGGGTCTATCCGGTGGTCGACGACAGCATCCATGTCGACATCCAGGACAAGGACCTGCGGATCGACACCTATCGGGCCTCGGGTGCCGGCGGCCAGCACGTCAACCGCACCGACAGCGCGGTGCGCATCACCCATCTCCCGACCAACATCGTGGTGCAGTGCCAGAACGACCGCTCGCAGCACCGCAACCGCGCCCAGGCGATGACGATGCTGCGTGCGAGGCTGTACGAGCTCGAGCTGCAAAAGCGGCGCGATGCGGCCGAGGCCGAGGCCGCCGGCAAGAGCGACATCGGCTGGGGCCATCAGATCCGGTCCTACGTCCTGCAGCCCTACCAGATGGTCAAGGACCTGCGCACCGACGTCGAGAAGGGCAACGCCCAGGGCGTGCTTGACGGCGACATCGACGCCTTTCTCGAGGCCGCCCTCGCCCAGGGCCTGGACGCTGGCGAAGGCGAGCGTGCCAACTGACCCGACGGGTATCGCGCCAGCAACGTCGCTCCTGAATGTGATTTGACCGGCGATCCACGCCTCGCAGAGTAGAGCTGTTCTAAAGACAAGGCAGCAATACGAAGGGAGGCCATCATGGCTCGTCAGATCCTGTTGCGTGCGACCGGCGCGATATGCGTGCTGCTCCTGCCCGCTGGCGCGGCGCATCGCGGGCGCAGATCTCGTCTCCTATCCCGATGGTTACCAGGAAAGCTTCACCCACTTTACCACGCGCAACCGCGCCGACGAGCGCAAGCAGGTGGTCAAGATCTTCGCCAACGATGTCGCCCTGGCGAGCGGCAAGGACGGCGCGCCGCTCGACAGCGGCTCGGTAATCGTCATGGAAGTCTACAAAGCCCAGCTGGATGCCAACGAGCAGCCGGTCACGGGCGCGGACGGCTTCTTCGTGCCGGCCGAGCTGGCGGCGATCACGGTGATGGAGACGCGCACCGGCTGGGGCGCGGACTATCCGGACGAATGGCGCAACGGCGAGTGGGAGTTCGCGGCGTTCAAGGCCGACGACCATTCCCTGGTGGAGCGCGATTACCAGCCCTGCTTCGCCTGCCACAAGCCCCTGGCCGAGGCCGACTACCTGTTTTCGTTCGACGCGCTGAAGCAGGCCGCCGGCGGCTCGTAGCCGGCGGGCCGGCCTGCGCCCAGCTTCCGCTGTTGAGCGCACGCGGCGTAGCGACTACAAGTCGCAAAGGGGAAGCAGCGGAAACGACACAGACTTGATGGAAAACAAGACCTTCATCGATCTCATCGGCAACACGCCGCTGGTCCTTCTGCGGCGGGCGTCCGAGGAGACCGGCTGCACGATCCTCGGCAAGGCCGAGTTCCTCAATCCTGGCCAGTCGGTCAAGGACCGCGCGGCGCTGTGGATCGTGCGCGACGCCGAGCGGCGCGGCCTGCTGCGCCCGGGCGGCACGATCGTCGAAGGCACCGCGGGCAACACCGGCATCGGCCTCGCCCTGGTCGGCAACGCCTTGGGCTACCGCTCGGTGATCGTCATGCCGGAGACCCAGAGCCAGGAAAAGAAGGACATGCTGCAGCTGTGCGGCGCCGAGCTGATCCTGGTGCCGGCGGTGCCGTACAAGGACCCGATGAACTATGTGCGTTACTCGGGCCGTCTCGCCGAGGAGCTGGCCGCCAAGGAGCCCAACGGCGCGATCTGGGCCAACCAGTTCGACAACACCGCCAACCGCCAGGCGCACATCGAGGGCACCGGGCCCGAAATCTGGCGCCAGACCGAGGGCAAGGTCGACGCCTTCGTCTCGGCGGTCGGCACGGGCGGCACGCTCGCCGGCGTCGGCATGGCGCTCAAGGAGCGCAAGCCCGAGGTCGTGATCGCGCTGGCCGATCCGCTCGGCTCGGCGATCTACAGCTACTACGCCCACGGCGAGCTGAAGGCTGAAGGCAACTCGATCACCGAGGGGATCGGCCAGGGGCGGATCACCCAGAACCTCGAAGGCGCGCCGGTCGACGCCTGGTTCCAGATCCCGGACGAGGAGGCGCTGCCGCTGATCTTCGATCTGGTGCTCGACGAGGGCCTGGTGCTCGGCAGCTCGACCGGCATCAACATCGCGGGCGCCATCCGGCTGGCGAGGCAGATGGGGCCGGGCCACACCATCGTCACGGTGCTGTGCGACTACGGCAACCGCTATCAGAGCAAGCTGTTCAACCCCGCCTTCCTGCGCGAGAAGGGTCTGCCGGTGCCGCGCTGGCTCGCCAAGGACTGAGCGCTCGCAGCCACGCACCGCGAAATCGAGGGATTTACCGTGACGAGATCCGATGCCCTGGTCAGCACCGAGTGGCTCGCCGAGCGCCTGGGCGCGCCCGACGTCAAAGTGGCGGACGCCACCTGGTTCCTGCCGACGATGAACCGCGACGCCAAGGCGGAGTACCGCGAGGCGCACATCCCGGGCGCGGTCTATTTCGACATCGACGACATCGCCGACAGCGAAGATCCCCTGCCCCACATGCTGCCCGATGCGGCCAAGTTCTCGAGCCGCGTGCGCAAGCTCGGCCTGGGCGATGGCGTCCGCATCGTGCTGTACGACAACAACCACTACTCCGCCAGCGCGCGGGCGTGGTGGATGTTCCGGGTGTTCGGCCATAGCGACGTCGCCGTGCTGGACGGCGGGCTTGGCAAGTGGCGCGCCGAGGGGCGGCCGGTCGACGATGCCGTGGTGACGCCGCGCGAAGCGCATTTCACGGCGCGCCAGAACCACCTGCTGGTACGCGACCTCGAGCAGATGCGCGCCAACCTGGTGAGCCGGCGCGAGCTGGTGATCGACGCGCGCGCGGCCGGGCGCTTTGCCGGCAGCGAGCCCGAGCCGCGCGCAGGCCTGCGGAGCGGTCACATTCCGGGCAGCGTCTGCCTGCCCTATCTCGACCTGATCCGACCCGACGGCACCCTGGCGCCAGCCGACGAGCTGCGCCGCCGCTTCGAGGCGGTCGGTTTGGACCAGCGGCCGATCGCCACGACCTGCGGCTCCGGCGTCACCGCCGGCACGCTGGCGCTCGCCCTGTACGAGATCGGCGTGCCGGAGGTCGCGGTCTACGACGGCTCGTGGACTGAATGGGGTGGGCGCGCCGACACCCCGGTCGAGACCTCCGGATGACCGACACGACGAGCGCAGCACCTTCGCGCGAGAAGGGCTGGCGCGAGGACGATTCCACGCTGTTCATCGACTATGGCCGGGCCTTCACGCCCGAGCGCGAGCGCCAGCAGGCGATCATCTGCGAGCTGGTCGCCTCGGTGACGCCGGGTCGCGTGGTCGAGCTGTGCTGCGGCGCCGGCGACCTGCTCCGCCTGCTGCTCGAGCGCCTGCCCGAGGTGCGTGCGCTGGCACTCGACGGCTCGCCGGCCATGCTGGCGAAGACAGCGGCGACCTGCGCCGCGCATGCGCGACCGGCTGGAGCTGCAAGCGTTCGATCTCGCAGCGCGCGACTGGCGGCGACTCGAGCCGGCGCCCGATGCGATCTGCTCCTCGCTCGCCGTGCACCACCTCGATGGCGAAGGCAAGCGGCAGCTGTTCAATGACCTGCACGCGGCGCTGCGTCCGGGCGGCATCTTCGTGCTCGCCGACCTGATCAGGCCGGACAGCGATGCCGGCTGGCGGATCGCCGCGGAGGACTGGGATCGCGCCGTCGCCGAGCGCTCGGTGCAGATCTACCGCGACGACCGGGCGCAGCGCAGGTTCGCCGAGCTGCGCTGGAACCTGTACCGCTGGCCGGACGACAACACGATCGATCATCCCTCCACGGTCGCCGAGCACGTCGCGTGGCTTGACGAGGCCGGCTTCGAAGCCGTCGAGCTGCACTGGCTGCTCGCCGGGCACGCGATCTTCTCCGCGCGCAAGGCCTGATGGGCGGCGCGGACAAAGGCCAGATCGAGACCATCGTCACCTATCTCGAGATGACGGCGCCGCCGGCCGGCGCGCCGCTGCCGCCGCCTCGCGCCGGAATCGAGGTGCGCCGTGCGGTCCGGCCGACGGTCGGGTTCTACCGCTACCTCTACGATACGATCGGCGCGGAGTGGCTCTGGTACGAGCGCAAGCTGCTGGATGATGTGGAGCTTGCCACGATCATCCAGGACCCGGCGGTCGAGGTGAACGTGCTGTGGGCGGACGGCGTGCCTGCAGGCCTCGCCGAGCTGGATTTCCGCGAGCCGCCCGACGTCGAGCTCGCCTATTTCGGCGTGCTGCCCGATTTCATCGGCCAGGGGCTCGGCCGCTTCCTGCTCGACTGGGCGGTCCACCACGTCTGGCGCGGCCGGCCGCGGCGCTTTTGGGTGCACACCTGCGATCTCGACCATCCGCGCGCGCTCGGCGTCTACCAGAAGGCCGGCTTTCGGATCTACGACCGGCGCACGGCCCTGGCCACACCGCCCTAGCTTTCGAGCAGACCATGCTTTTGGGCCAGGTCGCGCAGGAACGGCACGCCCTCTTGCAGCACCTGCTCGGCCGAATCCGCGACCGGCCGCCAGACCGAGAGCGCTCGGGCGATCTCGGGCGGCAGGGTGACGAAGGATTCGATCACCATGTCGCCGGCAAAGCCCGTCTCGGCGAGCGCTGCGAAGGTCGCGTCCCAGTCCACCGTGCCGGTGCCCGGCACGCCGCGATCGCTCTCCGAGAGGTGGATGTAGCGCAGGTGCTCGCCGGCGCTGCGGATGCCGTGCGCGAAACCCTTCTCCTCGATGTTCATGTGATAGGTGTCGAGGTGGATCATGACGTTCGGCTCGCCGATCCGCTCGATCAGCCGCACCGCCTGCTCGGCCGTGTTCACCAGATGGGTCTCGTAGCGATTGCAGGGCTCGAGCCCGAGCGTCATGCCGTGCTCGGCCGCGCGCCGCGCTACCGGCCGCAGCGCCCTGGCGATGTTGGCGTATTCCTGCTCGGTCGGCGGCGAGCCCGAGGTGTAGCCGATGGTCGCATAGGTGACGCCGGAGAGCGTATTGGAGCCCAGCGCATGGGCGACCTCGAGGGCACGCATGAGGAACGCCTCGGCCTTGTCCGGATACAGAGGTGCCGTGACCTCCTCAGGCAGGCCGAGCGAGCAGGTCGGCGCGATGCCGTGCGCCGCCAGGACGCTGCGGCTGTGCTCGACGTCGATCGTCTCGGGCGCCAGCAGGGCGATCTCGATCACGTCCAGGCCGTGCCGCGCGGCCTCCGGGACCATCTTCTCGGCCGCGTCCGGCGTCCAGCGCGCGGCCCAAAGGCTCGAATGCATGCCGAAGCGCACCATGCCTACCTCCGTTGGTTCGCGCCGTTCAGGCGGCGCAGCTGGTGCAGCGTCCATACCGCGACCGGCTGCTCGCGACCGCGCAGCTCCTGGGGCTCGGCGGCACAAAAGCCCGCCAGCAGCGCATCCGCCTCGCCTGCGCCCTCCGCCCGCAGAGCATGCGACGAAATCGTCGCTGACCACGATCTGGCAGCCCAGCCGCCGGGTCAGCCCCTCCAGGCGCTGCGCGACGTTGACCACGTCGCCCAGCACGGCGAACTCCATCCGGCGCTCCGAGCCGATGTCGCCCAGCACCACCGGCCCGTAGTGGATGCCGATCGAGACCCTGATCTGGCGGCTCGCCGCGCGCGGTGCGCTCGGCGTTCCAGCTCCCGATCGCGGCGCAGGCCGCGCAGCGCGGCGGCGAGCGCGTTGCGCGCGTCGTGCGGGCCGACACTGGGGGTGCCGAAGGTCGCCATGACGCCGTCGCCCAGGAACTTGTCGAGCGTGCCGCCCTGGTCGAAGATCGCGCGCTCGAGCCTGCCATGGAATTGGCGCAGCGTGGCGACCACCGTCTGCGGATCGGAGCTTTCGGCAAAGCGCGTGAAGCCGACGATGTCGGCGAACAGCACGGCGACCGGCTGCACCCGGGTGGCGCCGAGCGGCGCATCGAGCTGGGCCAGCTGGTCGACCACGGTCGGCGCGAAATAGCGCGCGAGATTGGCCCGCTCGCGCGCGAGGCCGATCTGGCTCAGCACCAGGCGGCGCGAGCGCCAGACCACCAGCGCCAGCACGCCCGCCATCAGCAGGACGATCACGACGTCCTGGATATGCCCCTCGACGTAGACGAAATACGGATCGAGGAACAGGGTGAGCGCCTCGGCGCTGCCCATCGGCGCCAGGGAATCCGGGTTCCAGTAGGTCTTGCTCTCCGGCCGCGAGGCGACCCAGGCGACGCCGATCGCCCAGGCGAGCGCGGCGCACAGCGCCGGCCCAGATCATCGCCAGCGGCCGGAAGGTCAGCGCGATCGGCGTCAGGAACAGGAGCACGTAGACGAAGTTGCCAAAGCGCAGGCGCGTCTGGATCGGCCAGCTCTCGACGAAGGGGTTGGGCAGGATGATCACCGCGACCAGCAGCGCCAGAAAGCAGACCTGGAAGACGTAGGTCCGCCATGGACGGTCCCAGCGGCTCTGGGCCACCAGGTAGTTGCCCAGCACCAGCAGGCCGAACATGCCGAGGATCGCCTGGTAGTACCAGACCCGCGCCAGCTCGACCTGGATGAACAGCCAGATCGAGATCACGCCGAGGCCGATCAGCAGCGCGCCGGTCGAGAACCGGCGACCCGTGGCCTCCTCGTTGCTGAGCGCCCGCTCGAACTGCTCCGTATCCGCCTCTCGACGTGCCGGTCGCCCGATCTCGCATCGGAGTGCGCAAGCCTAGCTATCGCCATGGCCGTCCCCTGTCGCTCCCATCAGGGGGTATAGGTCGATCGCGGCGCGCCGCCAGTCCGCGCCGTGCGATCTGCGTGCGGCCCTGGCGCGCAGGTGAAGGCGGCAAGCCGCTTGAGCGCCCGGATGCGCTCGGAGCGATCGATCTTTCTGCGCCCGATCCAGCGCATTGCGCAGGACCTCGATGGTGCCATCGTAGGTGGCGCGGTCGACCGCGATAGGGCGTGCCGTCCTTGCCGCCATGGGCGAAGGAGAAGCGCGCCGGATCGCGGGCGCTCGCCTTCGTGCCGTAGATCAGCTCGGCAGTCAGCACCAGGGCGCGCAGGGCCTTCGGGCCCAATCCCTCCGTCGCGAGCACGGTCTCGAAGCGCTCCGGGGCGCGCTCGTAGGTCTTCAGCAGCACTTTCTGCAGCTGGCGGGGGTCGACATCGGCGAGCGAGACCGGGTGACGTGCCGGCATGAACAGGGTCGGCACGCGCTCGAACAGCGAGAGGATGGTCTCGGGCGGCCGCGCCGCCAGCTCGGTCACGGCGGCGCGCGCCGCAGCGCTCTCGGCCGCGACCATGTTCAGGCGTGGCGCCATGGCGGTCGCAGCAGATCGCCGCATGCGGCTCGTCGACGAAGTCTTTCAGCGTCTCACTGAGCCAGTGGTAGCGGCGCGCGGTCCTGGTCGTGTCGGACATGCCCTGCTGGACGACGCACCAGCGCCCGGACGGCGTGAACACGAAGGTGTGGTGATAGAGCTGATGGCCGTCCTGGAGTGCCGTGTTGTCGACCTTGGCGGCGAGCCTGCTGGCGCCGACCAGCGCTTCCGGCTCGTGCGAGAGGGCATCGCAGGCAGCCGTGATCTCGGCCGGCGTCCGGCGCGAGGCGGCACCCTTGCCGCCGGCGACGTAGAAGCCGAAATCGGCCTCGCGGCCGCGCACCGCCTCCTTGAGCGCGCCGCAGGTCGTGGTGGTGACGCCGCTCGAATGCCAGTCGAAGCCCAGGACGCAGCCCAGCGCCTGGAACCAGAACGGGTCGGCGAGCCGGCGCAGCACCTCGTCACTGCCGTGCTCGGCGACCAGATGGCCGCAAATCTCGCGCGCCAGCAGGACCATGCGGGCGAACAGCCAGGGCGGCGCGCGGCCGCCGTGCAAGGGCAGCTCGGCGAGTCCTGTGCGCCTGGAGCCCGTCATGCCGCGAGCTGGACGAGCTCCTGCATCAGGCCGCGCACGCGCTTGAGGCGCTCGGCCGGGGTTTTGGTCTCGCCACTGATCACCAGGCGATGGTCCGAGCGCAGGCGCATGTGGTCGCCATGCTCGGAGATGAAGCCCACCAGGCGCTCGGGCCGAGCGAACGTGTTGTTGTGGAACGCCAGCAGGACGCCTTTGGGCCCGGCCTCGACCCTGGCGACGCCCGCCCTGCGGCAGAGCTGCTTGATGCCCACCAGCTGGAGGAGCTGCTCGGTCGGCTCGGGCAGCGGGCCGAAGCGGTCGATCAGCTCGGCCGCGAACGCCTCGATGTCGTCCGGCGTCTCGAGCGACGCGAGGCGCCGGTACATCTGCAGGCGAAGGTCGAGATCCTCGATGTAACTGTCCGGAATCAGGGCCGCGGCGTCGACCGTAATCTGCGGCGACCAGTCGGCCGCCTCGGGCTCCGGGCCCTCCTGGCGGGCGAGCCTGACCGCTTCCTCGAGCAGGTGGTTGTAGAGTTCGAAGCCGACCTCGCGCACGTGGCCGGATTGCTCCTCGCCCAGAAGATTGCCGGCGCCGCGAATGTCGAGGTCGTGCGAGGCGAGCTGGAAGCCGGCGCCGAGCTCGTCCAGGCTCTGGATCACGTGCAGGCGGCGCTCGGCGGCCTCGCGCAGGGTGCGCTGCGGCGGCAGGGTGAAGTAGGCATAGCCGCGCACCTTGCCGCGGCCGATCCGGCCGCGCAGCTGGTAGAGCTGCGACAGGCCGAAGCGGTCGGCGCGATGCACGATCAGAGTGTTGGCGGTCGGAATGTCGAGCCCCGATTCGATAATATTGGTGGTCACCAGCAGGTCGACCTTGCGGTCGTAGAACGCCGCCATGACCTCCTCGAGCTGCCGTGCCGGCAGGCGGCCGTTGGCGACCGCGATCTTGACCTCCGGCACCAGCTTGCGCAGCTGCTCGGTGAGCTTGGGCTGGTCCTCGATGCGCGGGCAGACGTAGAAGGTCTGGCCGCCGCGGTAGTGCTCGCGCAGGATCGCCTCGCGCAGCACGACGGGATCGGCCGGCAGCACGAAGGCCCGCACCGCCAGCCGGTCCACGGGCGGCGTCGCGATGATGCTGAGCTCCTTGAGCCCGCCCAGCGCCATCTGCAGGGTGCGCGGGATGGGCGTTGCAGTCATGGTCAGGACGTGCACCTCGGCGCGCAGCTGCTTGAGACGCTCCTTGTGCGTGACGCCGAAGTGCTGCTCCTCGTCGATCACCACGAGGCCCAGGTCCTTGAACGCGACCTTGCGCGACAGCAGCGCGTGGGTTCCGACCACGATGTCGATCGCGCCGGCTGCGAGGTCGTCGCGAATCCGCGCGGCGTCCTTGGCCGTGACGAAGCGGGAGAGCTGCTCGATGCGCAGCGGCAGGCCGGCGAAGCGCTCGCGCATGACCTGGAAGTGCTGGCGGACCAGGAGCGTGGTCGGGGCGAGGATCGCCACCTGCCGGCCCGCGCTCGCGACGACGAATGCGGCGCGCAGCGCCACCTCCGTCTTGCCGAACCCGACGTCGCCGCAGATCAGCCGATCCATCGGCCGGCCGGAGCCCAGATCGTCGAGGACCGCCTCGATCGCGGCGTCCTGGTCGTCGGTCTCCTCGTAGGCAAAGCGCGCCGCGAACTCCTCGTACAGGCCGGCCGGCGGCTGCAGATGCGCGCCCTGGCGGAGCGCGCGCCGCGCCGCGATGTCGATCAGCTCGCCGGCGATCTCGCGGATCCGCTTTTTCACCTTGGCCTTGCGCACCTGCCAGCCGAGGCCGCCGAGCTTGTCGAGCGGTGCCGCTCCCTCGGCCGAGCCGTAGCGCGACAAAAGGTCGAGGTTCTCGACCGGCACGAACAGCTTGTCGCCGCCCTGGTAGATCAGTCGCAGGCAGTCGTGCGGCGCGCCGCCGACCTCGAGGGTGACGAGGCCGTCGTAGCGGCCGATGCCGTGATCGTTGTGGACGACGAGGTCGCCCTCGGCGAGCGCTGCGACCTCGGCGATGAACTGGTCGGCGCGGCGCCTGCGGCGCGCCGGGCGCGCCAGCCGGTCGCCGAAGATGTCGGGCTCGGCGAGCACGCAATGGCTCGCCGTGACGAAGCCGTGGTCGAGCGGCAGCACCGCGAGCGCGGTCTCGGTGCCCTGGTCGACCTCGGCCCAGGCGTCGAGCCGGCGCAGTGCGGCGACGCCATGGTCGGCCAGCACCATGCGCAGGCGCTCGAGCGAGCCCTCGCTCGCCGCGGCGATCACGACGCGCCGACCGGCGGCGCGCTCGGCGCCGATGTGCTGCGCCACCACGTCGAACAGGTTGACATCCTGGCGGGCGCGCTCGGCAGCGAAACTGCGCGCGGGCCTCGCCGCAAGATCGATCACCTCGATGCCGACCTCCGGCGCTGCCGGCGGTGCCGCGAAGGTCGAGAGATCGTAGCGCTCGCGCTGCTCGCAGAGCCGCGCGACCTGGCGCTCGCTCAGGTACAGCTCGTCCGGCGGCAGCGGCCGGTAGGGGGTGGCGCCCATGGCGCGTGCGGCCTCGGGCGGGTTCCTGCGCGCCTCGTAGTGGTCGCCGATCAGGTCGAGCCGCGCCGAGATCACGTCGTCGGCCTGCGGGTCGAAGCTGATCGCGCAGGCGGGGTCGAGCCAAGCGTCCAGCCCGACCAGCCGCTCGTGAAACAGCGGCAGCCAGTGCTCCATGCCCGGGAAAGGCCGGCCGGCGCAGATCGATTCGAACAGCGGATCGCCGGTTGCGGCGCCGAAGTGCTGCAGATAGCCGATCCGGAAGCGCGCGATCGCCGCCTCGTCCAGCAGCACCTCGCTGACCGGTCGCAGCTCGAACCGCGCCACCTTGGCGAGCGAGCGCTGCGTCAGCGGATCGAAGCCACGGATCGCCTCGAGCACGTCGCCGAACAGGTCGAGGCGCAGCGGCTGCGCGCTGCCGCTCGGGTAGATGTCGACGATCCCGCCGCGGACCGCGTACTCGCCGGGCTCGACCACGGTGCCGCTGCGGCGATAGCCGTTACGGGCGAGGCAGAGCAGCAGCTGCTCGCGATCGATGCGCTCGCCGGCGGCGGCCGCGAACAGGCCCGAGCGCACCACCTCGGGCGGCGGCAGCTTCTGCAGCAGCGCGTTGACGGTGGTGAGGATCAGGCGCGGCGCCCGGCCCCGCCGGCGCTCCTCGAGCAGCCGGGCCAACGCGTCGAGGCGCTCGGCCATGACGTCCTGGTTCGGCGAGACCCGATCGTAGGGCAGGCAGTCCCAGGCCGGCAGCACGACCACCTCGAGCCCGGGCGCGAAGAAGCGGACGAGCTCGGCCAGATGGCTGGCGCGCGGGCCATCGCGGGCGACGTGCAGGAGCTGGCCGGACGGCCTGCGCCCTGGCGAGCTCGGCCAGGAACAGGGCGTCGCGGCCCTCGATCGCGGATGCGATCAGGTGTCGGGTCGGCTGCGCCTCGAGGGCCGCAGGGACTTCGGCATGAACGGCAGATTTCGCCACAGGAACGGCCTCGGAAAGCAGAACGGACGAGCGCGGCTGCGCGAGCGCAGCTCAGTGCCGCGCGAGCTGGAAGCTGCGCAGCAGGTGGAGAACATCGTGATCGTGCCGGGGCGGCGCCGGGCTGCGCCCGAAGACCCAGGCCAGAAGGTCCGGGTCGCTCTCGTCGAGCAGCGCCTCGTAGCGATCCAGCTGGCGCGCATCGAGCCTCATGAGGTACTGATCGGCAAATCCGCCGAACAGCAGATCGCTCTCGAGGCAGCCCCGATAACGACTCCGGTAGAGCAGACGCTTGCGACGGACGGTGATCGGCTCGCTCATCGCGCTCGGTGCGGTGGTGGTGATGCCCGATAGATCGCTGGCCAAGCATGTAGAGGACCGGACGCCGATTGCAAAGCGCGGCGTGCCGTCTGCGCGCCAGGAATTGTCACTCGAGCCTGAATTCGCCCTCGCCCGGCTGCTGGCGTCGGTCCGGACGGTGCGCGGCGTTGGCCCGGTGCTGGCCGGCGTCCTGGATCGGCTGCTTGGGCGCGGCGATGGCGGCGCGCGCCGGATCGACCTGCTCTGGCACCTGCCGCACGGCGTGATCGAGCATCGCCTGCGAGGGCGAGATCGCCGAAGGCGCGCGCGTCACGATCGAGGTCACGATCGAGCGGCATGCGCCCGGACCGGCCGGGCGCTACCGCCAAGCCATGCGGCGACCCTACCGGATCCGCTGCTCGACGGAGATCGGCTGGCTCGAGCTGGTGTTCTTTCGCGCCCGCGAAGCTTACCTCCTGGACGCGCTGCCGACCGGCGCGGTGCGGGTGGTGAGCGGCACGCTACGCCGCTTCAAGGGCAGCTGGCAGATCGCCCATCCCGAGCTGGTGGCGACGCCCGAGGGCTTTCGCGCCGAGGGCCCGCTGCGGCCGGTCTATCCCCTGACGCAAGGGCTGAGCCAGCGGATGCTCGCCCGGGTGATCCGTAGCGGCCTGGACGAGCTGCCGGCACTGCCGGAATGGCAGGACAGGGCCTGGCTCGAGTGCCAGCGATGGCCAAGCTTCGGCGATGCCCTGCGCTGCCTCCACCGGCCGGACGCCGACGCCGAGGATCGGTCTCGACGCGCCGGCGCGGCGACGGCTCGCCTTCGACGAGCTGCTCGCCAACCAGCTGGCGCTGGGCCTGCTGCGCCGGCGCAGCGATGGCGGCGGACGCGCGCTGCAGGCGACCGGACGGCTGCGGCAAGGGGTGCTGGCCGCCCTGCCCTTTCGCCTGACGCCGGCCCAAGAGCGCGCGCTCGCCGAGATCGACGCCGATCTCGCGGCGCCGGCCCGCATGCTCCGCCTGCTGCAGGGTGACGTCGGCAGCGGCAAGACGCTGGTGGCGCTGCTGGCCATGCTGAGCGCGATCGAGGCCGGCGGCCAGGCGGCGCTGATGGCGCCGACCGAGATCCTGGCGAGGCAGCATGCGGCGACGCTGGAGCGCCTCTTGGCGCCGGTCGGCCTTGCGCCGGCGCTGCTCACCGGTCGCGAGCGGGGCGCGCCGCGCCGGCGTCTGCTGACGGGCCTTGCGAATGGCGAAGCCAGGCTCGCGATCGGCACCCACGCGCTGTTCCAGGACGACGTCGCCTTTGCCGATCTCGCGCTCGCGGTGGTCGACGAGCAGCATCGGTTCGGCGTGCATCAGCGGCTCGGGCTCGCCGCCAAGGGCGAGGCCGACCTGCTGGTGATGACCGCGACGCCGATCCCGCGCACGCTGGTGCTCTCGCTCTACGGCGACATGGCGGTCTCGGAGCTGCGCAGGCAAGCCGCCCGGCCGCCAGCCGATCGAGACGCGCGTGATGCCGCTCGGCCGGATCGGGGCGATCGTGGCGGCGGTCGAGGCGGCGCTGGGGCGGGGCGAGCGGCTGTACTGGGTCTGCCCCCTGGTCGCCGCCGACGAGGACGGCGATCTGGCCGCCGCCGAGCAGCGCCATGCCATGCTGCACGCCCGCTTCGGCGATCAGGTCGGCCTGGTGCACGGCCAGATGGCCGCGCGCGACAAGGATGCGGCGATGGCCGCGCTTCGCGCGCGGCGACATCCGCCTGCTGGTGGCCACCACGGTGATCGAGGTCGGGGTCGACGTGCCGGAGGCGGGCGTGATGGTGATCGAGCACGCCGAGCGCTTCGGACTGGCGCAGCTGCATCAGCTGCGCGGCCGGGTCGGGCGCGGCGCCCACCGCTCGAGCTGCCTCCTGCTGTACGGCGAGCCGCTTGGGCGCAGCCGCCCGGGCGCGCCTCGAGATCATGCGCGCGACCGAGGACGGCTTTCGGATCGCCGAGGAGGACCTGCGGCTGCGCGGGCCGGGCGAGCTGCTCGGCAGCCGGCAGAGCGGCCTGCCGGCGCTGATCCTTGCCGATCTCGCCGCCCATGCCGACCTGCTGGCGCCGGCGCGCGACGATGCAAGGGCGATCGTCGCCGAAGATCCGGGTCTTGCCGGCCCCCGCGGCCGGGCGCTGCGCCACCTCTTACAGCTGTTCGAGCGCGATCTCGCGGCGCGCTATCTGGGGTCCGGCTAGCGTGCGGCGATGCGCAGCCGCTCGAGTTCCGCCTGCTCCGCGTCCTGCGCGGCATCGGCATCGCGTTCGAGCGTCGCGCGCGGCGCCTCCTCGGGCTCGACATGCTCTTGCATGTCCTCGGGCCCGGCGCGCTGCGCCAAGGCCTCCAAGGTGCGAAGCTCGATCCTGGGGCCGACGATGCCGCCCGAGATCACGAGCTTGATGCCCTCCTCGACCGTCATGTCGAGATGCACCAGATCCTTGCGCGGCACGAACAGAAGGAAGCCGGAGGTCGGGTTCGGCGTGGTCGGCAGGAAGACGTTGACCAACTCGTCCTCGGCAGACGAGGGGTTCTCGTCGTGGCTCGAACCGGTGACGAAGGCGATCGCGCCGATGCCGCGGCGCGGATACTCGACCAGCACGACCTCGCGAAACGAGCGCGAGGACTGCGCCAGCACGGTCACGAAGATCTGCTTCAGCGTGCCGTAGACGCTGCGCACGACCGGCATGCGCGACAGCAGGCGCTCGCCGATCCGCACCAACGTGCGGCCCGCCAGGCCGGCGGCCAGAAACCCCACCAGCGTCAAAAACGCGATCGTGATGAGCAGGCCCAGGCCCGGCACGCTGAACGGCAGGTAGGACTCCGGATTGTAGCGGTCGGGAATCAGGCTTCCCACCTGGCTGTCCAGGAAGGTGATGAACTGCCAGATCAGTAAAGCCGTAATGCCGATCGGCGCCGTGACGATGACACCGGCCAAAAAATAAGCGCGCAGTCGTGCGGAGAGGCTGATCCGATCGGGTGCATCTGCAGCGACGCCGCGCGACGACGACTTGTCGGCCTCCCGCGATTTCTGCTTGCTGTCTCTTTTGCGCCACATCCGATCGGCCTCAACAAGAACGAAAGACCACCGCCGCTTCGTAACGACCAGGCTGCTGTCTCACGGCGCCGAACAATAGGCTTCGCAGTCGGTTGCGTCCAGAAGCCATCCCGACAGTAGAGCAGGAGGACGATGTAGAATACGTCATCCTCGACCACCCCGGACGCTATCGGCGGCCTTCCGGCGGCTTGCACCACGGCCAGCAGGCTCGGCCGATCCGGATCCGAGCCATACATCAGAGGTCAGTTGAATTGCAAGCCGCAACCCGTTGCTTTTTCGCCTTCTTACTTTTCGCTCTCGGCAACTTGCCGCCATGCAAATTTAGATCAAATTTTTTCGAACTTTTACTAAAGCCGCGGAAATAAAACCTCGTACAAGAATCTCCTTGACAAGTTGTTGCAACCGCATTGATTAGCATGAGTCATGATCGAGGTGTTGGCCGCCTAGGATGGTCTGGATGATGTCTTTGCAGGTGCGTGTGGAGCCTGACAGGCGGCAGGCCAGTCGGCGCGGTAGCGTTGCCGAGCCAGGGGGCCGACACTCGAGGCAGTGCCGATATCGGCGGGAGGTTCATTGCCATGACCATCATGAACGAACGGCCCCTTAGCACGATGATGCCGGAGCCGATCAGCGTGATTACCAACGCGACGCTTCTTGCCCGCCGGATTCGCGAGCTGCAACGCCGCCGGCGCGCGATCGCCGAGCAGCAGGAGCAGCTGCGCACACAGCTGCCCGACTGGGCCGCCGAGCCGCTGCGGCTGATCGGCATGAGCAACGACGAGATCCAGGGGCTGGTGGCCGATCTCTCGACCGTCGAGGCCGAGGCCGGCCTGGACGAGGTCGAGCAGCGCCTCGAAGAGATCGATCATCAGATCGAGGAGCTCGAGGGCATGCTCGCGTCCACCCCTTCCAGCTCGCTCGACGAGATCGAGGCGGTGACCAGCGTCGCCATCGGTCGGTTTCGCGAGATGATCGTGACCGATCCTAACGACGTGTTCTACGATCATGGCGAATCCCGGCTGCTCGGGCTGATCGAGCGCATCCATGAGGACCTCACCGGGCTGGTTCGCCGCTCGCGCCTCGACGCGAGCTGATCGCTTTGCCCGCGAGCGGCCGCCCTCGCCTCATCTTCGGGGTGTCGGGCAGCTGATCGCGGGACCGCTCAAAGGGCGGCGCCGACGCGGCGCCGCCCTTTAGTATTGACCGGATCGAGTGCCGCCCCATACGCTCGCTGACAGGCCCTCCGGGGTCGACGATTGACGTCCGCGATTGCACGATGGGATTTGTGTGGTGGGCAGCGTCGTGAGGGTGGCGGGGCGCGGATTTGAGGCCCGATGACCGGCCCATGGCAGGAGCGGGCAGCCAAGGGGCATCGTCGCGGCACCCATCGCCTCGTCGCGCCGGGCGCGACCTTCGAGCGCGTGGCGCCGTTGCGGGCGCGCATGGGCATCACGCGGATCGCCAACGTCACCGGGCTCGATCGGATCGGCATCCCGGTGGTCATGGTGTGCCGGCCGAATTCGCGCTCGATCGCCGTCTCCCAGGGCAAAGGCCTCGATCTCGACGCCGCCCGCGCCTCGGGCCTGATGGAATCGGTCGAGAACTACCATGCCGAGCGGATCGATTTGCCCCTCAGGCTCGCCACCCTACAGAGCCTGGAGGAACGCCACCCGACCGTCGATGTCGATGCGCTGCCGAGGGTCACGCACGGTCGCTTCGGCCCAAATCTCCGGCTCCTGTGGATCGAGGGCCAAGACCTGATCTCGATGGCGCCGGTCTGGCTGCCCTTTGAGATCGTGCACAGCGACTACACCCTGCCTCAGCCCGCCGGCAGCGGCTGCTTTCTCGCCAGCACCAACGGCCTGGCATCGGGCAACCATTTGCTCGAGGCGATCAACCACGCGATCTGCGAGGTGGTCGAGCGCGATGCCACCAGCATCTGGAACCACCTGCATTCGCGACGACGCGACCCGACCCGCCTCGACCTCGGCACGGTTGACGATGATGACTGTGTGCAGGTCATCGAGCGGCTGGATCAGGCCGGCTTCGAGGTTGCCGTGTGGGACATCACCAGCGACATCGGCATCGCCGCGTTCTACTGCCTGATCGTCGACCGCCGGGACGAGCGGGCGCATTCGGGCGCCGGTGCCGGCGCTCACAGCGCGCGCGGCGTGGCCCTGCTGCGCGCGCTCACTGAAGCCGTCCAGGTGCGCACCACCTACATCGCGGGCTCGCGCGACGACCTCCACCCCGACAGTTTCATGGCTGCGGCAATCGAGCAGAAGCTGCGCCGCGCCCACATCCTGATGGCGGCCGGCGGGCCGCGGCGCGATTTTCGCACGATCCCGAGTCACGACGGCGAGAGCTTCGCCGATGACCTCGCCTGGCTGCTGGCGCGCCTGCGGTCGGTCGACATCGAGCAGGTTGTCGTCGGTGGACCTCACCCGCCCCGATTTCGCGATCCCCGTGGTGCGCGTGGTCATCCCGGGGCTCGAAGGCCCGGACGATCACCCGCGCTACGTGCCCGGCCCGCGGGCGCGGGCCGCAGGCGAGCGCCGGCCGTGAGCGCGCTCGTGTTCGTCGGCCCGACGCTGCCCGCCACCCTGCTACCGGCGATCCCGGGCTTGGTGACGCTGCCACCGGTAGCACAGGGCGATGTCTATCGGGCGGCGCAGCGCCGGCCGCGCGCGATCGGCATTATCGATGGCTATTTCGAGGGCGTTCCCGCGGTCTGGCACAAGGAGATCCTGTGGGCGATGGCGCAGGGCATCCATGTGTTCGGCAGCGCCAGCATGGGTGCCCTGCGCGCGGCCGAGCTCTGCGACTTCGGCATGCAGGGGGTCGGGCGGATCTTCGAGGCCTATCGCGCCGGCATGCTGCCGCCTTATGCGGGGCCGTTCGAGGACGACGACGAAGTCGCCGTGATCCACGGGCCGAGGGAGACGAACTACGTCGCGCTGTCCGAGGCGATGGTCAACATCCGCGCGACATTGGCGCAGGCCGAGGCCGAGGGCATGATCTCGGCCACCACGCGGGACGCGCTTGCAGCACTCGCCAAGGGGCTGTTCTACCACGATCGCAACTACGATCGCCTGCTTCAGCAGGCGGCCGAGGCTCCCCTGCCGGAACCCCAGGTCGAGGCGCTGCGGACCTGGCTGCCGGGCGGTCGCATCGACCAGAAGCGTCTCGATGCCGAGGCCATGCTGGCGGCGATGGCAGCCCTCCTGGCGAGCGATGCCGAGCCCAAGAAGGTCGACTACGTGCTCGAGTGGACCGAGATGTGGGACGATGCCACATTGGCGGCGGCAGGCGCACTGGGCGCCGGTCGTGGGACAGATGAGGCGTGGCTGCCGGCCGCGCGCATCCTGGACGAGTTGCGGCTCGATCCGGCCGCCTACGGCGCGGCACGCGATCGCGCCCTGCTGCGCCTTCTCGCGCACCGCGAGGCCCGGCGTCGGCACCAGCCAGCCGCGAAGGCTGCCAAACGCGACGCGCTCGACCGCCTGCGCGCGCGCCACGGCCTGTTTCGCCGCGCCGATCTGGATCGCTGGGCCGAGGCTAGGGATCTTGATGCGCCGCGGCTCGAGCAGCTGATCGCCGACGAGGCGCAGCTCGAGGGGCTCGCCGCGCAGGCGACCGGCGGGCTGGACGAACGCCTGCTCGACGACCTGCGCCTGCACGGCGATTATCCGCGCCTTGCCGGGCGTGCCCGCGACAAGCAGGCGATGCTGGCGGCGCAGGGCCTCGATCAGCCCCGCCCCGAAGATGTCGGCGTCACGCCGGCAACCCTGCTGGTCTGGTACTTCGAGCATCGCCTCAAGGAGCCCCTGCCCGACGACGTCGACGCTGCCGCGCGCGAACGCGGCTTTGCGGACCGCGACCATTTCTATCGCGCCCTGTTGCGCGAGTGGCTATATTGCCGGGAGACTGGCCAGCCGCAGCATTGATCGCAGCAGCGGCGGGCCATTGGCTGATTGCTCGCGTGGATTTGGATCATGCCAGCCGGCACGCGCTTCAAGCTCTTCCCGCAGCCCCGCTTTCGAGGACTCCGGCAGAAAGCCGGAGACCGTCTGGGTATCATCGCCGGCCGGCAGCATTGCGGCCCGGGCCCTGCCGACGCGCGCATGTACGTGATCGACGCCGCTCGGCAAAGCCGCGCCCTACGGCGTCAGCGAGTCGCCCTTACGGCTCTCCACCTACCTCTATCTGCCGCCTTGGACGGGACCGAGTCCGCCCGCCCGCCCTGCCGGACGCGCGACGGGTCATTTCGACTATCTCGACGCCTGGCACGCCGGCATTCGAGGTGGCGCACGTCTTCGGCTGCCTACGTTTCGTGCTCGATGTCTGGGAGCGCTATTTCGGCCGGCCATTCCATGGCACTTCAGCCCGCAGTACGAGCGACTGGAGATCACGCTCCTGCCCGCGTGCGACAACGCCCAGGCCGGCTTCGGATTTCATCGAGCTCGGCGCGCACTCGAGCGAAGGTCGGGAAGCCGTCCCGTTCAGCCTGAATTTCGACATCATCGCCCATGAGGTCGGGCACCTGATCATCGATCGCGAGGTCGGGCCTCCCACCGACCGAAGCTGCCGAAAGCGAATACTTCGGCTTCCACGAAGCCGTCGGCCGATCTGGTGGCCCTGGCTGCCGCCGCCGCACTTCGACTCGGTGGTCGATCCGCCTGCTCGAGACGACGCGCGGGCAATCTCTATGCTCTTCAATCGACTCAACCGCTTCGCGGAGCTTACGCGACGACGAGCAGATCCGCATCGCCGGCAACGGCGTCAAGCTGTCCGCATTCGCAGCACGGCTGGGCCGACGAGCACGATCTCTCCCTGCCGTCTGTCCGGCGCCATGTTCGACATCCTCGTCGACATCTTCCACGAGATCCTGCTGGCGAACGCGGTCTGATCGGCCCGGAGGTCGAGGACCTGGCCGACCAAGTCGCAGGTTGCCGGCATACGAGCGCCTGATCCAGGCTCTCTTCGACCAAGCATATCGGCCGATCCTGACGGTTTCAAAGAGGCTCTGCTGGAAGCGCGTGACTATCTGGGGTTCGCACTTGCCAGACGCGCTGCAGCGCCTGTCGCCTGATACCCGAACTATGATATGTTGCTCGGGCGTCTCCTCGAAGTCGATCGCCACCTGAGCGGCGGCGACTTTGCACGTCTCATCATACGGAACTTCGAGCTTCTGGCGCGATGATCGGTCGCGTAGGTCGGGCCACGACTTGCGCCGCCGGACGAGGAAGCCACGCTTTCTCGCGCACGCACGCTCGTGCCAGATCCGACCCATTGGCGCGTCCGCCTCGTCCTACCGCGAGCGCATGGCGCTCGCACGCGCACGCCGCCTCTAGAGGTCGCCAAGCCGAGTAGCGCGCGCGGTCTGCATTCGGCTCGAACGCGGCTAAAATACCTAACCATCGCATCGAGGCTACCCGGTACTTAGCGCGCTACAGCTGCGAAGGGTATAGCTATGGCTGAAACATTACTGACGCCCTCAAGCATTCTCCTTTACGGGCGCGAGATGCGTGATCTGGAGATCTTACCTCCGGGGAGGCGTAAGTCGCTTGAGCCGCCCGTCTCAGGGCCGGAGCAGACCCCGTGACGACCCCGGTCCGGAGGCGCCGCCGCCCGAACCGACGATCAAGAGCCAGAATAGGTTTCTGGAACAGCAGCTATACGACGAGGACGAGGAGGCGGTCTTGGCTCGGATCTACGGTTTCAGCTACGAAGGCTGTTACTATGACTTGGCGAGGCCCGCGATCTTTCTCGTGCACGGTCCAGGCAGCGATCCAGAGGCGTTCAGACCAGCTCCGCCTCACTCCAGATTGCGGCGGGCACCAGCGGATGCCGATAGAACCGGCGTCGCTTATACGCCCAGCTCGTTTGCAGAGGATATTCGAGTCTGGTCCTATGATCAAGGGGACTTCTCTATTCGGCTGGACACCATGTCCGGACCGCTCGAGGACATCCTGCTCGAGGTTGAGTTGATGGCCGACGAGACCGCCTACGGCGGCTATGGCGAGTGGTCAGAAGGCTTACGGTGGCGGCAAGGCCTATGGTGGCGGCAAGGCGTATGGCGGCGGCAAGGCCTATGGTGGCGGCAAAGCGCGCATCAGGGGCAACGGGGACTAGCCCGCTCCGGCCTGACGCCTCCAAACGTCGGCGTCATGTCAGGCCCGCCTTCTTAGCCCCTCCAGGTAACGTTCGCGCGGTTCGGGGTTTCGGTCCGGAGGGACCTCGCGCCAGTGTTCGAGCGTAAATTCCGGCTGCAGCGACGAGCACCTGCGCGGCGAAATGGCGTGCCTTCTCCATCTGCCCCAAAAGCGCGTGACTGGCCGCCAACAGCCGGTAGGCATCAGATTGATCGCGCATCTGGTTCAGCGTGCTGATCGCGTCGTCATACCTGCCAAGATTGAAGTGAACCTCTCCGAGGTTCCACAGATACCAGTCTGGATAATACGGATTGAGACGCATGGCGCGCTGCAAAAGGTGGATCGCACGCCCGTGATCGCCGCAACTGGACACGCAGTGACCAGTTCGGCGAGCACATCGGCATCATTCGGGTTGAGCTGAAGCGCCCGTTCGTAGGAAGCAAGCGAATACTCGTGCTCCCGCCTGAACAAGCGGGCCTGGCCCAGCGCGGCATGTCCACGCGCGTCCGCCGGGTCGAGCGTGATGGCATGCTCGGCTAACTCGACGGCGCGATTCAAACACTGATCCGGGCGATTCCGACCAATCGATAGCGCCACGCTTCCTGAAAGCTCCGCGCCAGGCCGGCATAGCTTCGCGAGTATCCCGGATCGCGGTGAGCCGCCTGCTCGAAAAGGCGGCGCGCATGGAGATTTGCGTCACGCGCAACCAACAAGCTCAGCTGCTGGCCGCGCAGGATCAGTCCATACGCTCGCAGCTCCGGTGGCGCTTCCGAGAGGAGACGACGCTGCTCTGCAGAGTCGATCTGGATTGCCAGCCGTGCCGCGATGACGGCGGTGACATCGTCCTGGAACTCGAACACGTCGCCGAGGATCCCGCTATAGCGGTCGGACCAGATGACCCGCCCCGATTCGGCCTCGCAAGCTCCACCCGAAGCCGCAGCTTGGTGCCGCTCCGCTGCAGACCTCCCGTGAACAGATACCGAACGCCCAAATGGCGCGCGATCTGCTCCCCGGAGAAGCTCTGGCCCTTGAACAGAAAGGCTGAATGGCGGGCGATCACCAACAGATCGCGGAACCTGCTCAGATTGGTGATGATGTCCCCGGTGATACCGTCGCAAAGATGTTGGTTGCGTGGATCCCCGGACAGATTGTCCAAGGGCAATACGGCGACAGAGGCCTGGTCCTCGCGGGTTGATCGCCAGGCTCCGGCGACGTGCTTGGCGCCAACAGGCGAGGAACCGACGGGGGAGCTGCGGCCCGTTCACCTCGATCGCGAAGATCTCGATCGGTTCGGCGATATTCTTGAGGTCTTGCGGTCCAAGGGAGCGAATCGAGACGCCCAAGCCGTCGTGCACCGCACGCCGCACCGCCTCCGAGACGCAGATCCCACCCGGCCGCGCCAGTGCCTGAATGCGCGCGGCGACGTTGACGCTGCGCCCCTGCACGTTCGAGTCCTCGTCGACCAGCACCTCGCCGACGTTGATGCCGATCCGGAACGCTACCGCCTCGTCGTCGGGGCTCCAGACCGTCTCATTGCGAAACTCCTCTTGAATTGTGACGGCGAACTTGAGGGCCTGCGGCGCACTCTCGAAGAGCGCGAGCACGCCGTCGCCGGCGACGTTCATCACGCGGCCGCCGTAGTCGCCGATCAACGACTTGATGAGCCTGATCGAGCGGGTCACCCGCTCGTAGGTGCGCTCCTCGTTCCGGTCCATCAGCTTGGCGTAGCCGTGAACATCGGCAAACAGGATTGCCGAGAGATCGCGACGCGGGCGTGCCGATGGCGAAGCAGGCATGCTTGAGGCTCTTGTCAAACTCTTGGCATCTTTGCGTTGATACAGCTAGCACGATTGATCGTATGTGACCAATCTCACAGCACATGTGGACGTCCCGCGCCCGGCGAGATCTGACGGCCGCTCGAGGCGGACCCGGCTGGGCTCACGGAAGACCAGCCATCCTCAGGCCGTCGATGAAGCGCTCCAGGGGCTCGGGGTTCTTGTCGGGCGGAACGTTGCGCCAGTGCTCGATCGAGAAGTTCGGACGGAGCGCCATGACCTGCTCGGCATGGTGCTTGGCCTCGTCGATCTGTCCGATGAGCGCGTAGCTCGCAGCCAGCAGCCGGTGCCCTTCCGATTTGTCGCGCATCCTGTGCAGCGTATGAATCGCCTGCTCATACGCCGCCAGATCGAAG
The DNA here is from genome assembly GCA_963753315.1 of uncultured Alphaproteobacteria bacterium. Taxonomy (GTDB): domain Bacteria; phylum Pseudomonadota; class Alphaproteobacteria; order Geminicoccales; family Geminicoccaceae; genus DASUGG01. The sequence continues at coordinate 238,430 of CAVWCI010000050.1, read as the reverse complement.
TAGATCTCGCCCAGAATCCACAGGTACACGTCCGGATGGAACGGGTTGTGCCGCATGGCGCGGGTCACCAGAGGCAGCGCGCGATCGGCATCTCCCGACGCGCGCATGGACATCGCCATGTCGGCAAGAATGTCGGCGTCATTGGGGTTGAGCTCGATCGCTTGCTCGTAGGCGGCGAGCGAGGCGTCCTGCTGTTTCCTGAACAGATAGGCATAGCCGAGCTGTGCATAGCCGCGCGCATCCAGATCGTCGCGGTCGACCGCTTGCAGCGCGAGCTCGACCGCCTTGTCGAGACAGGCTTGCGGCGCCTCGCTCCAGCCATACTGCCATGCGAGATTGAACGTGCGTGACAGGCCTGCATAGGTTCGCCCACAACCAGGGTCGATCTCGGCTGCCTGCTCGAACAGGCGGCGCGCATGCAGGTTCTCGAGCTGCGTCAGGCTGAGGCTCAACTCCTGTCCGCGCAGGATGAGACCATAGGCCCGCAGATCGGGCGGCGCCGCCGACAGGACCCGACGGCGCTCCGCCGCATCGATGTTTACCGCCAGTCGCGCGGCGACGACGTCGGTCACGTCGTCCTGAAAGGCGAACACGTCGCCGAGATCGCCCTGGAAGCGATCGGCCCAGACGACCCTGCTGGATTCCACGTCGCTCAGCTCGACGTTGATCCGCAGCCTGCTGCCCTGCCGCTGCAGACCGCCGTTCACGAGGTAGCGGACGCCCAATTGGGCGCCGATCACCTTGGCCGGCACGCGCGCCTCCTTGAACAGGAAGGCCGAATGGCGCGCGATCACCAGAAGGTCGCGAAACCGGCTGAGATTGGTGATGATGTCTGCCGTGATGCCATCGCACAGATGGGTGTCGCGCGGATCGCCGGACAGATTGGCGAGCGGCAACACGGCGACGGAGGCCTCGGCCAGCGGCGCGACCGCTTGGCCGTGTGACGGCAGCCCGACAATCGCGGGGAGCGACGGGGTCTCGTGCTCAACGACGAATACCTCGACGGGTTCGGCGATATTCTTCAGCTTCTGCCGCCCGAGGGAGCGCAGGATAATCCCGGGGCTCCCCTGCACGGCGTCCTTCACCGCTGCGGAGAGACAGATTCCGCCGGGCGGAGCGAACAGCTGGATGCGGACAGCGAGGTTGACGCTGCGTCCCTGTATGTTGGTCTCGTCGTCGACCAGCACCTCGCCAAGGTTGATCCCGATCCGGAACACCACCGGCTCGTCTTCCGCGTCCCAGACGACGTCGTTGCGCAACTCCTGCTGAATCGCGACCGCGAATCTCAGCGCTTCCGGCGCGCTTTCGAACAGAGCGAGCACCCCGTCGCCCGCCACGTTCATCACGCGGCCGCCATAGTCGCCGATGAGCGACTTCATGAGCCGGATCGAGCGTGTCACCCGCTCATAGGTGCGTTCCTCGTTCCGGTCCATCAATTGAGCGTAACCGTGCACATCGGCAAACAGGATTGCCGACCGATCTCGACGCGGGCTCACCGACGGCGAGGCAGACATGATCCCGACTACTGTCAGCGCTTCCAGCTTTTCAGCTGGTAGGACTACCATGATTGCGCGCATGTGACCAATTGCACATTCGAGCGGTCGCGATCCACCGTGTCAGCCGGCAGGCTCGACGGGCGCCTGGGCCGTGACAGACAGCGATCCGGCCTCGCTTGACCATCCGGGCGAAGTCGGCCTGGATGGGCGAACGCTCGAGCCGATACGGGGGGAGACCATGGCATTCGCGCTGACCGACGACGGAGTGCGGCTGTACTACGAGGAGGCCGGCACGCGGCGAGCCGATCGTCTTCGTCCACGAGTTCGCCGGCCGGCACTGGAGCTGGGAGCCGCAGATCCGGTTCTTCAGCCGGCGGCATCGCTGCCTCGTCTACGCCGCCCGCGGCTATCCGCCCTCGGACGTGCCCGAGGACGTCGCGCGCTACTCGCAGGCGCGCGCCGCCGCCGACATCGGCGCGGTGATGGATGCCGCCGGCATCGAGCGGGCGCACATCGTCGGCCTGTCGATGGGCGCCTTCGCGACCCTGCATTTCGGCCTCGACCAGCCCTCGCGCGCGCTCTCGCTGGTCTGCGCCGGTATCGGCTACGGCGCGCACAAGGACCACGAGGCCGAGTTCCGCCGGCAGGCGGAGGAGGTGGCGCAGGCCTTCGAGACGCAGGGCAGCAAGCAGTTCGCCCCGGTCTACGGCAGCGCTGCGGCGCGCGTGCAGTATGAGGCCAAAGATCCGCGCGGCTATGCCGAGCTCATCGAGCGTCTGGCCGAGCACTCGGTGCGCGGCGCCGCCAACACCCAGCGCGGCGTCCAGGCCAAGCGGCCCTCGCTCTACGATCTCGAGGACCGGCTGGCGCGGATGATGGTGCCGACCCTGGTGATCGCCGGCGACGAGGACGACCAGACCCTGCTGCCCGGCCTCTATCTCAAGCGCACCATTCCGGCCTGTGGCCTGCTGGTGTTGCCCAAGACGGGCCACGCCATCAATCTCGAGGAGCCGGAGGCGTTCAACCGCGCGGTCGCCGAGTTTTTGGCGCAGGTGATCGCCGGCCGCTGGGGACCGCGCGATCCCAGGGCACGCCCGGACGAGTTGCTGAAGACATCCTGAGGCGAACCAACCTGGAGCACGTTGCTTATGCCGGATGACCACGACGCGCTGCTCGCCAATCTCAAGTTCGGCATCGGCCAGCCGGTGCCACGCAAGGAGGATCCCAAGCTTGTCACCGGTCGCGGCCGCTTCACCGACGATGTCGATGTGCCGGGCCAGGTCTTCGCGCATCCGCTGCGCTCGCACAACGCGCACGGCATCCTGCGCCATCTCGATGTCGGTGCGGCATTGGCGGCGTCGGGCGTGCTCGCCGTCTATACCGCCGCCGACATGACGCGCGCGGGCTATGGCCCGTTGCGCTGCAAGCTGCCGCTGAAGAGCGCCGACGGCAGCGCCCTGATCGCGCCGCCGCGACCGATCCTGGCCGACGGCCGGGTCCGCTACGTGGGCGAGATCCTGGCGGTCGTCATCGCCGAGACGCGTCACGCGGCGCAGGAGGCGGCCGAGCGGATCGTCGTCGAGATCGAGCCGCTGCCGGTGGTGACCGATCCCGAGGCGGCAGGGCGCGACGACGCGCCCCGGCTCTACGACGACCACGGCAACGTCTGCCTCGACTGGCGCTTTGGCGACGAGGCGGCGACGGAGCGGGCGCTAGCCGCCGCGGCCCACGTCACCCGGCTGAGGATGGTCAACAACCGCGTCGTGGTGGCCGCCATGGAGCCGCGCGCAGCCCTCGCCCAGTACGAGCCCGAGAGTGGTCGGTTTACGCTACGGGTCGGCTGCCAGGGCGTGTTCGGGCTGCGGCAGGCGATCGCGCAGGATATCCTCAGGATCGAGCCCGAGCGCGTGCATGTGGTGGCCGACCAGGTCGGCGGCTCGTTCGGCATGAAATCGGCAGTTTACCCGGAATACATCGCCTGCCTGCACGCCGCGCGTGAGCTTGGCCGGCCGGTCAAATGGCGCGACGACCGGCACGAGAGCTTCCTTTCCGATCAGCACGGCCGCGCGGCGATCGCCGAGGGCGAGCTGGCCCTCGACGCCGAGGGCAACTTCCTTGCGGTGCGCATGCGCTGCATCGGCGATATGGGCGCCTATCTCAGCAATTTCGGTCCCGTCCCGCCGACGGTGAACATCCAAAAAAACCTGCCAAGCCTGTACCGCACGCCATGCATGGCGATCTCGACCCGCTGCGTCTTCACCAACACCACGCCGACCGGCCCCTATCGCGGCGCCGGGCGCCCGGAAGCGAACTACTACATGGAGCGCCTGATCGACGCTGCGGCCCGCGAGACCGGTCGCGACCCGGCGGCGTTGCGACGGCAGAACATGATCCCGGCGGACGCGATCCCCTACACGGCGGTATCAGGGCTCGAATACGACAGCGGCGATTTCGCCGCCGTGCTCGATGCATGTCTGGACAAGGCGGACTGGCAGGGCTTCGAGGAGCGGCGCGCGGCCTCGACGCAGCAGGGCCTGCTGCGCGGGCGCGGCCTTGCCTGCTATCTCGAGGCGACGGCACCCGCCGGCAAGGAGATGGGTGGGATCCGCTTCGAGGCGGACGGGCGGGTCACGGTGATCACCGGCACGTTGGACTATGGCCAAGGCCATGCGTCGGCGTTCGCCCAGGTGCTCGCCGACCGGCTGGGCGTGCCGTTCGAGCTGATCGACCTGGTGCAGGGCGACAGCGACCAGTTGCTGACTGGCGGCGGCACGGGCGGCTCACGCTCGATCACGGCGAGCGGCAAGGCGATCGTCGACGCGTCTGCCGAGGTCGTCGAGAAGGGCCGCGCGCTCGCCGGCCATTTCCTCGAGGCGGCCGCGGTCGATATCGTGTTCGGCGACGGCAGCTTTCGGGTCGCTGGCACCGACCGCGCGCTCGCCCTCCTGGAGCTTGCCGCAAGGGCGCGCGCAGCGGCCGGCCTGCCGCGCGATCTGCCGGCGAGCCTGGACGTCGCGCTGATCTCTGATACGCCGCCGTCCAGCTTTCCCAACGGCGCGCACGTGGCGGAGATCGAGATCGATCCCGAGACCGGCGTGGCGGCGCTGCAGCGCTATACCGCGGTCGACGACTTCGGCGTGCTGGTCAACCCGATGCTGGTGAGCGGCCAGGTACACGGCGGGGTCGCGCAGGGGATCGGCCAGGCGCTGATGGAGGCCACCCGCTACGACCGCTCGGGTCAACTGATGAGCGGATCGTTCATGGACTACACGATGCCGCGCGCCGAGACCGTGCCGCCGATCGCGGTCGGCTATCATCCGGTGCCCGCGACCAGCAACCCGCTCGGCGTCAAAGGCTGCGGCGAGGCTGGCGTCAGCGGCGCGCTGGCGGCGGTGATCAATGCCGTCCTCGACGCGCTGGCGCAGCGTGGCGTTCACCAGATCGACATGCCGGCGACCCCAGAGCGCATCTGGGCAGCGCTCCAGGCTAGCGCGGCATGAGGCGCCGCGGCCGCTTCAGCCTGGCGACGGCAACCGCATCAGGCGCGGGCGCGCTTGGCCGGCGCAGCCGCTTTGGCGCGGCGCTGGCCGGGCTTCTTGGGTCGACCGAGACCGACGCGGCGCGCGATCTCGGCACGCATCTCGACGTAGCTCGGCGCCGTCATCGGATAGTCGCGCCGAAGACCGAACATCTCGCGATACTCCGGCGGCGTCAAATTGTGCGCGGAGGCCAAATGGCGCTTCAGCAGCTTCTGCTTCCTGCCGCACATCAGGCAAGTAATGTGATCTTTGCTCAGCGATCTGCGCACCGGAACGACCGGCTCGGGCTTCGCTGCGCTCGCCTGTTCTTCCTCAGCCCCCAGGGTTGCCAACTTGCCGGCGATCGAGCCGATCAAGTTCGGCAGATCAGTAGGCAGGACTTGGTTGTGTGAAACATATGCCGAAACGATTTCAGCCGTCATCTCTGCCAATTTCGAACGATCTAGCTGTTCGGTCACGCGCGTCACCTCCTGCAAAAGCAAGCTTGTCGTTAGATATGCCAAATGGCGAATTTTGCAACTGCGACGCAGGCTGAGATGGCCAAGCGATCGACAAAAGCTCGCGACGCATCGCAGTCAACGCTACTCCAGCTTGCGATCAGAGCGGTGAGGGGCAAGTCGCGCGCGCAATCAGCCGCCCGCGCTTGTCTGTTCCGGGGACGGCGTTTGACTTGGCCATCGGTGCCGATGTCGGCTACTGACGGCATGGGCGACGCAGGGAAGGACGAGGCCATGAAAGCCGTGATACAGCGGGTCAGCGAGGCGAGCGTCACGGTCGAGGCGCGCGAGATCGCGGCGGTCGGGCCAGGGCTCCTGGTGCTGCTTTGCGTGGAGCCGGGCGACGGCGCGCGCGAGGTTGACTTCGTCGCCCGCAAGATCGCGAATCTGCGGATCTTCGAGGACGATGCCGGCAAGATGAACCGCTCCGTGGTCGACGTCCGCGGCGATGCCCTGGTGGTCAGCCAGTTCACCCTGGCCGGCGACCTCAGCCGCGGCAACCGGCCGGGCTTCTCCGGCGCCGCCGACCCGGCCCTGGCCGTACCGCTCTACGAGCGCTTCTGCGCGCGCATGGCCGAGCACGGCGTGCCGGTGCAGACCGGCGCCTTCGGCGCCCACATGGACGTGGCCCTGGTCAACAACGGCCCGGTGACCATCTGGATGGACACAGCGGCACTTCTGGCGTAGCGAGCCGGTCGACCCGCATGTACGATCCGGCCCGGCGACCATCGCCTGCCGGCGGTCGATCCGATTTCGAGGGCGTCCGGTCATGGCTGACGTGATCTGTCTCGGAGAACTGCTGATCGATTTCGTGCCGACGGTGACGCCGACCAGCCTGATCGACGCGCCGGCCTTCAAGAAGGCGCCGGGCGGCGCGCCGGCCAACGTCGCGGTCGGTCTTGCGCGGCTCGGTGTGAGCAGCGCCTTCATGGGCAAGGTCGGCGACGATCCGTTCGGCCATTTTTTGGCCGACACGCTGGCCGCCGCCGGGGTCGACGTCGCCCCCCTGCGCTTCACGTCACAGGCGCGCACGGCGCTCGCCTTCGTCTCGCTGCGCGCGGATGGCGATCGCGAGTTCATGTTCTACCGTAACCCAAGCGCCGACATGCTGCTCACGCCCGAGGAGATCGACGCCGCTGCGCTCGGTGCGGCCCGAGCCCTGCACTACGGCTCGATCAGCCTGATCAGCGAGCCCTCGCGCAGCGCCACCCTGCATGCGATCGAGGTCGCGAAGCAGGCGGGCTGCCTGATCTCCTGCGATCCAAATCTGCGACTGCCGCTCTGGCCCGACGCCGCGAGCGCGCGCGAGGGCATGCTGCTCGGCCTGTCCAAGGCGCAGGTGGTCAAGATCAGCGACAGCGAGCTGAGGTTCCTCACCGGCAGCGACGATCCGTCCGCGGCGCGGGCGCAGCTGTGGTACGAGGGCACCGAGCTGATGCTGATCACGGGCGGCCCGGAAGGCTGCCTCTATCTCACCGCCGGCAGCGAAGGCCACGTCGCGGGTCTGCGCGTCGACGCGGTCGATACCACCGGCGCCGGCGATGGCTTCGTTGCCGGGATCCTGCAAGGCCTCGTGCGAGACCACGGGATCGTCCGCGACGAGGCGCGTCTGCGGAGCTTGTGCCGGTTCGCCAATGCGGTCGCAGCGCTCGCCACCACCGAACGTGGCGCGATTCCTGCTATGCCACGCCCGGACCAGGTTCATCGGTTGCTGAGCGACCAGCCGAGCCGCTAGAGAGAGCGACGGCGCGGTCGCCGCACCAAGGTCAGAGGCCAAGGTCAGAAGGAAAGTATCTTGTCGGCAAAGATCATACCGGTCGATCCGTTCGACCTCACGGTGTTCGGGGCCACCAGCGACCTTGCCCGACGCAAGCTGCTGCCCGGCCTGTACCACCGCGATCGCGACCGGCAGCTCCCGCCCGAGTGCCGGATCATCGGCGTCGCGCGCCGCGACCTGGGGCGCCAAGGCTACGTCGCGCAGATCGAGGAGAACCTGCGCCGCTATGTTGCAGCCGAGGATATCGACGAAGGCTGCCTGGCGCGCTTTCTCGACCGTCTCGACTATGTCGCCGCCGACGCCTCCGAGCCCGAGAGCTGGGGCGAGCTTGTCGCCAGGTTCGACCACAGCGATCGCATCCGGGTGTTTTACCTCGCGACCTCGCCCGAGCTGTTCGGCCTGACCTGCGTGGGTCTGGGCGCCGCCGGCCTGGTGACGCCCAACACGCGCGTGGTGCTGGAGAAGCCGATCGGCCACGATCTCGCGTCGGCGCGGGCGATCAACGACCAGGTCGGATCGGTCTTCCAGGAGCGGCAGGTCTTCCGCATCGATCACTATCTCGGCAAGGAGACCGTGCAGAACCTTTCGGCGCTGCGCTTTGCCAACGTGCTGTTCGAGCCGCTCTGGAACGGCCACTACGTCGACCACGTGCAGATCACGGTCGCCGAGGACATCGGCGTCGAAGGCCGGGGCGAGTACTATGACGGCGCGGGCGCGCTGCGCGACATGGTGCAGAACCACATCCTGCAGCTGCTCTGCCTGGTCGCCATGGAGCCGCCGACCCGTCTCGATGCCGACAGCGTGCGCGACGAGAAGATCAAGGTGCTGCGCGCGCTCAAGCCTATCGCGGGCGACGACGTCAGCCTGAAGACGGTGCGCGGCCAGTATCGCGCCGGCGCGGTCAAGGGCGATCCGGCGCCCGGCTATGTCGACGAGATCGGGGCTGCCGCGAGCACCACCGAGACCTTCGTGGTGATCAAGGCCGAGATCGAGGGCTGGCGCTGGGCGGGCGTGCCGTTCTACCTGCGCACCGGCAAGCGCCTGCCGTCGCGCGCGTCCGAGGTCGTCATCCAGTTTCGCGCCATCCCGCACTCGATCTTCGAGCCGAGCGCCGGCCTGATCAGCCCCAACCGCCTGGTCGTCCGCCTGCAGCCGGACGAGGGCATCAAGCTGTTCCTGATGGCCAAGGACCCGGGGCCGGGCGGCATGCGGCTGCGGGAGGCGCACCTCAACCTGAGCTTCGCTGAGACCTTCCGGGTCCGCTATCCCGACGCCTACGAGCGGCTGCTCATGGATGTGGTGCGCGGCAACCCGACGCTCTTCATGCGCCGCGACGAGGTCGAGGCGGCATGGGCGTGGGTCGAGCCGATCCTCGAAGCCTGGAGCGATAGCGGCGAGGCGCCCAGACCCTACACGGCGGGCACCTGGGGCCCCTCGGCGGCGATCGCGCTGATCGAGCGCGAAGGCCGCACCTGGCACGACGACGCCCCCTGAGCGCTGCCTGCCGCGACGCCGATGTCCGCACGGCAAGCTGGGCTGCACGATCTGCTGGCGATGACGCCGGTGGTGCCGGTGCTGGCGATCGACGAGGTCGAGCAATGCCCTGCCGCTCGCGCAGGCACTTGTCGCTGGCGGCCTGCCGATCCTCGAGATCACGCTGCGCACGCCGGCCGCGCTCGAGATCATCCGCACGATCAGCGGCGAGATCGAAGGCGCCGTGGTCGGCGCCGGCACCGTGCTGACCCCGCAGCAATATCGGGACGCGATGCGCGCCGGCGCCAGATTTGTGGTCAGCCCGGGCGCCACTCCGGCACTCTTGGATGTCGCCGAGGCGAGTTCCGTGCCATTCTTGCCGGGAGCCGGGACCTCGAGCGAGGTCATGCGATTGCTGGAGCGGGGCTATGGCTGCCTCAAGTTCTTTCCGGCCGAGCCTTCGGGCGGCGTGGCGTATCTCCAGGCGCTTGCCGCGCCCCTGCCGGGCGCCCGCTTCTGCCCGACCGGCGGCATCGATGCGGCACGGGCGCCGGCCTACCTGGCCCTGCCCAACGTCGTGTGCATCGGTGGCTCCTGGATCGCCCCGCGCGATGCCGTCGCCGCCGGGGACTGGCCAGCGATTACCCGGCTGGCACTTGCCGCCGCGGCGCTCCGTCCTGCGCCGAAGATCCGTCCGTAGCTACCAGGTCGATGACCGGGAACAAGGCCAGAGGTGACGCTCGACGTCACCCTGCAGACGCCAGGGGAGGCATGCATCATGACCACGCAGCAGAGCTTGTCGCGCCCGCTCGCCCGCCACGCCATGGCCTACGTGCTCGCCGGCGGCCGCGGCAGCCGCCTGCTGGAGCTGACCGACAAGCGTGCCAAGCCCGCGGTGTTCTTCGGCGGCAAGGCCCGGATCATCGATTTCGCCCTGTCCAACGCGATCAACTCTGGCATCCGGCGCATCGGCGTCGCGACGCAGTACAAGGCGCACAGCCTGATCCGCCATCTGCAGCGCGGCTGGACGTTCTTCCGGCCCGAGCGCAACGAGAGCTTCGACATCCTGCCCGCCTCGCAGCGGGTCGCCGAAGACCAGTGGTACGCCGGCACCGCCGATGCCGTACACCAGAACATGGACATCATCATGAGCTATGGTCCCGAGCTCATGGTGATCCTGGCGGGCGACCACGTCTACAAGATGGACTACGAGCTCATGCTGGCGCAGCACGTCGACGCTGCCGCCGATGTCACCGTCGGCTGCCTCGAGGTGCCGCGCATGGAAGCCACCGCCTTTGGCGTGATGCACGTCGATGCCAAGGACCGGATCATCGGTTTTCTGGAAAAGCCGGCCGACCCGCCGGGCATGCCGGACAAGCCCGAGATGGCGCTGGCCAGCATGGGCATCTATGTCTTCAGCACCAGGTTTCTGCTCGACGAGTTGCATCGCGATGCCGACGATGCAAGCTCCAGTCACGATTTCGGCAAGGACGTCATCCCCTATCTGGTCAAGCACGGCAAAGCGGTGGCGCATCGCTTCACCAAGTCCTGCGTCGGCGTCACGGCCAAGGGCGAAGCCTACTGGCGCGACGTCGGCACGGTCGACGCCTATTGGGAGGCCAATGTCGATCTCACCGACTTCGAGCCGGCGCTCGATCTGTATGACCGGGACTGGCCGATCTGGACCTATGGGGAGATCACGCCGCCGGCCAAGTTCGTGCACGACGAAGATGGCCGGCGCGGCATGGCGACAAGCTCGCTGGTCTCGGGCGGCTGCATCCTCTCGGGCAGCCGGGTCGACAAGTCGCTGCTGTTCACCGGTGTGCTGGCGCATTCCTACAGCCAGCTCGAGCGCGTGATCGCCCTGCCCTATGTCGAGATCAAGCGCGGCGCGCGCCTGAGGAACGTGGTGATTGACCGCGGCGTGAAGATTCCGCCGGGTCTGGTGGTGGGCGACGATCCCGAGGAGGACGCCACCCGCTTTCGCCGCACCGACAAGGGCGTGTGCCTGATCACTCAGGCCATGATCGACAAGCTTAGCGCCTGAGCTTATGCCGCTTTGATCGCGCCGTGGTGCGCCAGGCGCCTCGCGGGTTGCTTGAGATGGCGACGGAATGGGGCTTTAGTGCGAGCGCGGCGCGCGGATGTTGCCCAGGGCCCGCAGGAGTTCAACCATGAGCACGCCCGCATTGGTGTTCGATCTCGACGGCACACTGGTCGACAGCGTCTATCAGCACGTCCTGGCCTGGCACGAGGCGCTGCATGTCAGCGGCATGGAGCTGTCGGTCTGGCGGATCCACCGCCGGATCGGGATGAGCGGCGGCCTGTTCGCCCGGGCGCTGCTGCGCGAGACCGGGCGCGAGCTGGATGACGCCCTGCGCGAGCGCCTGCAGGAGCTGCACGCCAAGGCATATCGGCGACGCATCGATCAGGTGCGGCCCCTGCCCGGCGCGCTCGAGCTGCTGCGGCGCCTCACCGAGCTGGACTGCCCGTGGGCGATCGCCACCAGCGGTCGGATCGAGAGCGCCGCCCCGACGCTAGCACTGCTCGAGGTGCCCAAGGACGTGCCGATCGTCACCCGCGACCAGGTGGCGCATGCCAAGCCCAACCCCGATCTGTTCATCGAGGCGGCGCGCCGGCTCGGCGTCGACGCCATGGACGCCGTGGTGGTCGGCGACAGCGTCTGGGATCTGCTCGCCGCCCGGCGTGCCCGCATGCTTGGCGTCGGCCTGCTGTCGGGCGGCTATGGTCCGGACGAGCTGGAGCGTGCCGGCGCATATCGCGTCTACGAGGACCCTGCCGAGCTGATGCGTCACCTCGACGAGGTCGGCGTTCGCTGATGCCTCTGGCGCGCATGGCTTGATCAGGGGGCGAGCGTGGCGGAGATCAGGAAGGCGGCGCTGTTCACCAACGAGTATCCGCCCAACGTCTATGGCGGCGCTGGCGTCCATGTCGAGTATCTGAGCCGGGCGCTGGCCAAACGGATCGCGGTCGAGGTGCGCTGTTTCGGCGAGCAGCGGATCGACACCGCGAACCTCGTCGTGCGGGGCTATCCGGCATGGAGCGAGGCCAAGCAGCACACCGATCCGCGCTTTGGCGGCGCGCTCGATGCCTTCCATCGCTCGCTGACGATGGCCAAGGACACGATCGATGCCGACGTGGTGCACTGCCACACCTGGTACACCGACATGGGCGGCCTGCTGGCGAGCAAGCTCTGGGGCGTCCCTTACGTGCTCAGCATCCACTCCCTCGAGCCGCTCCGTCCCTGGAAGGTCGAGCAGCTCGGCAACGCCTACCACCTGAGCAGCTGGATGGAACGGACCGCGATCGAGCAGGCCGATGCGATCGTCGCGGTTTCCGGCCAGACCCGGGAGGACGTCCTCCGTCTGTTCGATGTACAGCCGGCGCGGGTCCATGTGATCCACAATGGCATCGATCTGGCCGAGTACCGGCCGACCGGAGCAACCGACGCGCTGCAGCGCCACGGCATCGATCCGGCCCGGCCCTATCTCCTGTTCGTCGGCCGCATCACGCGCCAGAAAGGCATCATTCATTTGGTCGATGCGATCCCGCAGATCGACCCGGACCTGCAGATCGTGCTCGCCGCCGGCGCCCCCGATACGCCCGAGATTGGCAAGGAGATGGCGGCGCGGATCGCCGAGGTGAGTGCCAGGCGCGCAGGCGTGATCTGGATCCGCGAGATGCTGCCGCGAGCCGAGATGATCCAGCTCTACGAGCACGCGGCGGTGTTCTGCTGCCCCTCGGTCTACGAGCCGTTCGGCATCATCAATCTCGAGGCGATGGCTTGCGAGACCGCGGTCGTCGCGTCCCGGGTCGGCGGCATCCCCGAGGTTGTGGTTCCCGGGGAGACCGGGCTGCTGGTCGACCTGACGCTGCGGCCCGGCACCTTCGAGCCGGTCGACCCCGCCGTCTTCTCCTCGGGGCTGGCAGCGGCGATCAACCGCCTCGCGGCCGATCCGGACCTGCGTGCGAGGATGGGCACGCAGGGCCGGCAGCGGGCGCTCGATCACTTCAGTTGGGACGCGATCGCCGAGACCACGCTCAACCTCTACCGCACGCTGCGATGAGATTTCACAGGTGAGCGACAGGCGAACGCGGCTCGCCCGCCTGGCGAGGCTTTACGGGATCGAGCGCAGCTACCGCGACATCTGGGGCCGGCGCCACGTCACTTTGGCCGCGAGCGAGCGTGCCCTGCTCGCGGCGATGGGCGTGCCGGCGACGAGTGAGGCCGAGGTCGAGAGCAGCCTTGTGGCAGCGGAAAGCGCGGCGTGGCGTGAGCCGCTGCCGCCGGTGATCGTGACCCGCACCACGAGACCCTCGGCCCTCGTGACGCTGGCGGAGCCGGCGGGTCGCCTGGCGTGGTCGGTGCGCACCGAGGCGGGGCCGATCCTGCGCGGCGAGATCCAAGCGGACTCGCTCAGGGTCGTGGGCAGCGCCGCCATCGACGGCGCCCCATATCAGCGCTTCCGCCTCCCGCTGCCGCGGCTGCCGATCGGATACCACCGGCTCGAGCTGGCGGACAAGCCTGCGAGCACCTGCCTGATCGTAGCGCCACGAGGGGCCTTCGGCATCGTCGACCTCGGGGCCGCAGATCGGCTTTGGGGCGTCACGGCGCCGCTCTACGGCCTGCGCTCCGAGACCAACTGGGGGATCGGCGACCTCGCCGATCTCGGCCGGCTGGCGGAACTTAGCGGCGGCTTCGGCGCGGCGTTCGTCGGCATCAACCCGATCCATGCCCAGTTCCCGACAGCGCCCGAGCGCTACAGCCCGTACTCGCCCTCGAGCCGGCGCTTTTTTAACGTCCTGCTGATCGCGATCGAGCAGATGCCGGAGCTCGCCCACAGCGAGGCCGCACAGGCCCTGCTGGCGAGCGCCGATTTCGAGGCTCGCCTGGAGCAGGTGCGCGGCGTCGAGCTGATCGACTACCCGGCCGTCGCTGCGCTCAAGCTCGAAGCCTTGGAGCTGCTGTTCGAGGGCCTCCGCGCACGACCGCAAAGCCCGCGATGGACGGCGTTCGAGGCATTCCGCCGGGAAGCCGGGCCGCGGCTCGAGCGGCAGGCGCTGTTCGACGCGCTGTTCGAGCATTTTCACGGCCAGGACCCGGCGCACCACACGTGGCGAACATGGCCCCTGCCCTATCAGGATGCCGCCAGCGCCGAGGTCGCGCGCTTTGCCGCCGCGCATCGTGACCGGGTGGCGTTCTTCGCCTGGCTGCAGTGGCTGGCAGAGGAGCAGCTCGAGCAGGCGCAGCGCCAGGCGTCGACCGTCATGCCGCTCGGGCTCTACCTCGACCTCGCCGTCGGCGTGACCCCCGATGGCGCCGAGGCCTGGGCCGATCGCGACAGCATCGTTGCGGGGGCCAGCCTCGGCGCGCCGCCCGACGAGTTCAACGAGGCCGGCCAGAACTGGGGCCTGGCACCGCTCTCGCCGCATGGCCTGCGCGTCCGGGCCTATGCGCCGATCATCGAGATCCTGCGCAGCGGCATGCGCCATGCCGGCGCGGTGCGCATCGATCACATCCTGGGCCTCCAGCGCAGCTTCTGGTGGCCGGCCGGCGGCGCGCCTGGCGCCTATGTGCGCCAGCCGGTCGACGATCTTCTGGGCGTGGTGGCGCTGGAATTGCACCGGCAGCGCTGCGTCGTGGTCGGCGAGGATCTCGGCACGGTGCCGGCCGGCCTGCGCCGGCTGCTGGATCGGACCGGGGTGATGGGCTGCAGCGTGCTCTACTTCGAGCGCGAGCAGGACGGCAGCTTTCGCAAGGCGGCCGACTATCGATCGCGCTCCATCGCCTCGATCGGTACCCACGACCTACCGACGCTCGCGGGCTTTTGGGCCGGACGCGACATCGACTGGCGCGAGCGGCTGGGCCTCTACGGCGACCCTGCGCAGGGCGGGCGCGAGCGCGGCGCGCGGCGAGCCGAGCTTACCGGCCTGCTTCGCCTGCTGGAGAGCGAGGGCCTGCTGCCGCAGGGGATCGATCCGGGCGCACCACCCGACGATCTGCCCTGGCCGGTCGCGGTCGCGCTGCATCGCATGCTCGCCGGCTCCCCTGCCGTGCTGATGGCGCTCCAGATCGAGGATGCGCTGGGGGCGATCGAGCAGGCCAACCTGCCGGGCACGATCGACCAGCACCCGAACTGGCGCCGCCGCCTCGAGCCATCGATGGCCAGGCTCGGCCGCGTGCACCGGCTTCAGGAGCTTGCCGCCGCCATCGCGGGCGAGCGTCCACAAGCCGGGCAATCCGTGGCAAAAAGGGCAAAGCCCGATGCTTGACCCCTCTTCTGATGGAGGTCCGCCATGAACGTTCGCATCGTCCCGACACGACCGATCGAAGGCCAACGGCCGGGCACCTCTGGCCTGCGCAAGAAAGTCGCGGTGTTCCAGACGCCGGGCTACCTCGAGAACTTCGTTCAGGCGATCTTCGATTCGCTGCAAGGCTTCGAGGGCAAGACCCTGGTGCTGGGCGGCGATGGCCGCTTCCACAACGACCGGGCCATCCAGACGATCGTCAAGATGGCGGCGGCCAACGGCTTTGGCCGCATCCTGGTCGGCCAGCGGGGGCTTCTGTCGACCCCGGCCGCGTCCTGCGTCATCCGCAAGCACCAGGCCTTCGGCGGGATCATCCTTTCGGCGAGCCACAACCCCGGGGGGCCGGACGGCGACTTTGGGATCAAGTACAACGTCCACAATGGCGGCCCGGCGCCCGAGGCGATCACAGAGGCGATCTTCGCCAGGACGCGGGAGATCGACCGTTACCGCATCGTCGAGGCGCCCGACCTCGACCTCCAGCAGCTCGGCACGACCGTGCTCGACGGCACGAAGGTCGAGGTCATCGACCCGATCGCCGACTATCTGGAGCTGATGCAGCGGCTGTTCGACTTCGATCGCATCCGCGATCTGTTTCGCAACGGCTTTCGCGTGCGCTTCGACGCGATGAGCGCGATCACCGGCCCCTACGCCCACGCCATCCTCGAGCGGACGCTCGGCGCGCCGGCCGGCACGGTGGTGCATGGCGATCCCAAGCCGGACTTCGGCGGCCATCATCCGGACCCGAACCCGGTCTACGCGCGCGATCTCATCGAGGCGATGATGGCGGCCGATGCGCCCGACTTCGGCGCCGCGTCAGATGGCGACGGCGATCGCAACATGATCGTCGGCCGTGGCACCTACGTCACGCCGAGCGACAGCCTCGCGGTGCTGGCGGCCAATGCGAAGCTCGCGCCGGGCTATGCGGCGGGCCTTGCCGGCGTCGCCCGCTCCATGCCGACCTCGCGGGCGGTCGACCGGGTCGCCGAGGCGTTGGGTATTGCCTGCTACGAGACCCCCACCGGCTGGAAGTTCTTCGGCAATCTGCTCGATGCCGGCATGGCGACCCTGTGCGGCGAGGAGAGCGCCGGCACCGGCTCGAACCACGTGCGCGAGAAGGATGGCCTCTGGGCGGTGCTGCTGTGGCTCGACATCCTGGCGGCGCGCTGCCTGCCGGTGGCCGAGATCATGCGCGACCACTGGGCGCGCCACGGCCGCCACTACTACTCGCGTCACGACTACGAAGAGGTCGACGCCGAGGCGGCAAAGGGGCTGATGGACAATCTCCGGGCCCGGCTTGCCGGGCTCGCGGGCGAAACGTTCGGCGACCTGCGGGTCGAGCAGGCCGACGACTTCGCCTATCACGATCCGGTCGACGGCTCGACCAGCGAGCATCAGGGCATCCGCGTGCTGCTCGAGGGCGGCTCGCGGATCGTCTACCGGCTCTCGGGCACCGGCACCGCCGGCGCGACGCTGCGGGTCTATCTGGAGGCCTTCGAGCCCGATCC
This sequence comes from uncultured Alphaproteobacteria bacterium, assembly GCA_963753315.1. Lineage (GTDB taxonomy): Bacteria > Pseudomonadota > Alphaproteobacteria > Geminicoccales > Geminicoccaceae > DASUGG01. The sequence continues at coordinate 221,813 of CAVWCI010000050.1, read as the reverse complement.
GGCCAAGCACGCGCAGGACCCGCAGAAGGCGCTGCGCCCCCTGATCGCCCTCGCCGATGCGATCGCCGGGATCAAGGAGCGGACCGGCCGCAGCGCGCCTAGCGTGATCACCTGAGATCTGCTCAACCGGTCGCCACCTGCCAGATGTCGCGGGCGTAGCCGCGGATCGCGCGATCGGACGAGAACCAGCCGACCCGCGCGGTATTCAGCACGCTGCGCCGGGTCCATTCGGCGTGGTCGGCAAAGGCGCTGTCGATCTGACGCTGGATGGCGGCATAGGCGGCGAAATCGGCGGCCACCATGAAGTAGTCGCGATGCCACAGATCGTCGATCAGCGCCTGCACGTGCTGCGGTCCGTCCTGCGCGAAACCGCCGGCGGCGATCTCCTGCAGCACGCCCCGCAGCGCCGGCTGCGCCTCGATCTCGGCGCGCGGCTGGTAGCCGGCTGCACGCTTGGCCATAACCTCCTCGGCGGTCAGGCCGAAGATGAAGATGTTGTCGTCGCCGACCCGCTCGCGGATCTCGACATTGGCGCCATCCAGCGTGCCGACCGTGAGCGCGCCGTTCACGGCGAGCTTCATGTTGCCCGTGCCCGACGCCTCCATGCCGGCGGTCGAGATCTGCTCGGACAGGTCGGCGGCCGGGATGATCACCTCGGCGAGCGAGACGTTGTAGTTCGGCAGGAACACGATCTTGAGCCGGTCACCCACCAGAGGATCGGCATTGACCACCTGTGCGACGTCGTTGATCAGCTTGATGATCACTTTCGCCATGACATAGCTCGGCGCCGCCTTGCCGGCGAAGATCTTCACGCGCGGCTGCCAGTCGCGGTAGGGATCGTCGCGGATCGCCCGATACAGCGCCACCGCCTCCAGGATGTTCAGCAGCTGGCGCTTGTATTCGTGGATCCGCTTGATGTGGATGTCGAACAGGGCGTGCGGGTCGACCGCGATGTCGAGGCGTCGCCGGATGACCGCTGCCAGGCGATCCTTGTTGGCGAGCTTGACGTCGGCGAAGCTCGCCCGGAACGCCGGATCGTCGGCATGGCCGGCCAGCGCCTCGATCTGCTCCAGGTCCGCCACCCAGCGATCGCCGATCGCATCGGTGACCAGCCGCGCCAGACCCGGGTTGCACTCGTACAGCCAGCGGCGCGGCGTGATGCCGTTGGTCTGGTTGACGATCCGGTCGGGGAACAGCTCGTGCAGGCCGCGAAACACCGTCCGCTTCATGAGGTCGGTGTGCAGGGCCGACACGCCGTTCACCTTATGGCTGCCGATGAACGCGAGATGCCCCATGCGGACGCTGTTATCGGCAATGATGCCGACCTCGCGCCGGTCCGTCGTGATCGGCAGGCTCACCAGGAAACGATCATTCAGCTGCCTGATGATCTCCAGGTGGCGCGGCAGGATGCTGCCGAACAGGTGGACGGGCCAGCACTCCAGCGCTTCTGGCAGCAGCGTGTGGTTGGTGTAGGAGATGCAGGCGCGCGTGGTGTCGATGGCGGCGTCCAGCGGCATGCCGTGGCGATCGGTCAGCAGCAGGATCAGTTCCGGCACGGCGATCGCGGGATGCGTGTCATTGAGCTGGATCGCGACGTGATCGGCGAGCAACCCGAGATCGTCGTGATCGTGGGCGAAGCGGCGCATCAGATCCTGCAGCGAGGCCGAGGTGAAGAAGTACTCCTGCTTCAGCCGCAGCTCCTGGCCTTCCGGGGTCGAATTGTTCGGATAGAGGATGCGCGAGATGGTCTCGGCCACGACCCGCCGCTCGGCCGCCTCGAGGAACTCGCCGCGGTTGAAGCGGTCGAGATCGAGCATCTGGGCCGGCTGCGCTGCCCACAGGCGCAGCGTGTTGACATGCTCTCCCCGCCAGCCGGGAATCGGCGTGTCGTAGGCCTTCGCCAGAATCTGCTCGCTCGGCCGCCAGGTCGGGCGTCCCTGCGGGTCGGTCTCGACGATGCCGCCGAACGCGATCGGATAGACCACCTCCGGCCGCTCGAACTCCCAGGGATGGCCCATGGTGAGCCAGTCTTCGATATCCTCGGCCTGCCAGCCGTCCCGGAAGCTCTGCCGGAACAGACCGTGCTCGTAGCGGATGCCGTAGCCGTAGGCGACGACGCCGAGCCGCGACAGGCTCTCGAGAAAGCAGGCGGCGAGCCGGCCCAGGCCGCCATTGCCAAGCGCTGCGTCCGGCTCGCTCTCGAGCACCTCGTCGAAATCGATGCCGAGGTTGGCGAGCGCCGCCCGGCATGGCTCGGTGATGCCGAGATTGGCCATGGCGTCACGCAACAGGCGCCCGATCAGAAACTCCATCGACAGGTAATAGACCCGCTTGCGGCCATCCCTGTAGGTCTGCCTGGTGCTCGACATCCAGCAGTCGATGATGCCATCGCGCACTGCGAGCGACAGCGCGACCCCCCAGTCGCGGTTGACCGCACGGGCCGGATCCCTGCCGACCGCGTAGATCAGCTTCTCGAGGATCGACCGGGTGAGGGTCGCTTCGTCGAGGCCGCGTTGATCGACCGGCTTGAGGGCCGCCATTGCATTCATCGTACCGCTCCGTTCGCTGGCCGTTGCTCCCCGGCCATTGCTCGCATGTCACGAATGCGCCACCGGCGCCACGTCTCCACCCCTATGCATGTCCGTCCGAGATCCTGCGCTGGATCAGGGGCCGCATAAAGGAATCTTCAGAACCATGCCGTCGTAGGCAGGCTCGACCCCGGCCGGCAGCCGGTTCCGCAGATCCCAATACTCGAACTCGTGATTCATGTGGGTTAACACGGCCCGCTTTGGTCTGATTTCCTCGATCCATGCGAGCGTCTGCTCGAGATGGGCATGGGTCGGATGCGGGCGGTCGCGCAGGCAGTCGACCAGCCAGACCTCGACCCCGGCAAGCGCAGCCAGGGCCTCCTCGGGCAGCGCCTTGACGTCCGGCGAATAGGCGAAGGCGCCGATCCGAAAGCCCCAGCTCGGCGTGCGGCCGTGGATCTGCTCGAACGGCTGGATCGCGATGCCGTCGATCTCGAACGGGCCCTCGATCGCGATCGGATTGAGGGTCGGCCGCCACCAGCCCCGTGCCGCGTCCGGCGGCTGAAAGGCGTAGTCGAAGCGCTCGCGGATCCGCGCCATCACCGCGGCATGGGCATAGGCATCGATCACCCGGTCCATCACGATGTTGAGCTGGCGGATGTCGTCGATGCCGTTGATGTGGTCGGCATGGGCGTGAGTGTAGAGCACGGCGTCGATCCGGTCGATCGCCGCATCCAGGCACTGGCAGCGCAGATCGGGCGGCGTGTCGACCAGCAGCCTGGTCGGTCCATGATCGATCAGGATCGCGCAGCGCCGCCGGCGGTTGCGCGGCTCGCTCGAGGTGCAGATCGCGCAGCGGCAGCCGATCACCGGGACGCCGGACGAGGTGCCGCAGCCGAGCACCGTCACCCGCATGCAGGGGCCCTGGCGCACACGGCAGCCCTGGCCGGCGCCGCCTTGGCGAACAGGCGAAAGAAGTTGTCCGTGGTCGCCCGCGCGATCTCGGCTACCGGCAGGGCCTTCACCTCGGCCAGCGTCGCGGCGACATGGGCGACGTAGGCGGGCTCGTTGCGCTTGCCGCGAAACGGCTGCGGCGCCAGATAGGGCGCATCCGTCTCCAGGATCAGCCGATCCAGGGGCAGGGCGCGCACGGTGGCGCGCAGCTCGTCCGAGCGCCTGAAGGTGAGGATGCCGCCCAGGCCGAGATAGAGCCCCATCTCGACGGCGGCGAAGCCAAGCTCCGGCGAGCTGCTGTAGCAGTGGATCACGCCCGCAAACGGCGCCTCGGCCATGGCCGCGCGCAGAAGGTCGATCGTGTCGCGATCGGCATCGCGGGTGTGCACGATCAGCGGCAGGCCGCTCTCGCGCGCGGCCTGGATGTGGGCACGAAAACTGCGCTCCTGGCCGGCCCTCGAGCTGTTGTCGTAATAGTAGTCGAGGCCGCTCTCGCCGATGCCGATGACCTTGGCGTGGCGCGCCCTGGCGACCAGCGGCGCCGGGTCGTCGACCCCCTCCTCGTCCGCCTGATGCGGGTGCACGCCGACGGAGCAGAAGATGCCGGGATCGGCCTCGGCGATCGCCAGCACCTGCTCGAAGGTGCTGAGCCGCGTGCCGATCGTCTGCATCACGGCGACGCCCGCGGCCATGCGCCCGCTCGATCACCTGAGCGCGCTCGTCTGCGAGTCCCGGAAAATCCAGGTGGCAGTGGCTGTCGACCAGCATGGGCTAAAGGACTTGGCCAGCAAAGCGCGGGAACACGCCGGTCGGCGGCGGCAGGGCCGCGCCCGGCTGCAGGGCCGACGCCACGTCCTCGAAGCTCGCCAGGCTGCGCGCGTCGTCCGGCACCGCCAGCTGATCGAGGATTTTCTCCGACGCGTCGGGCATGAACGCCTGGGTCACCAGCGCGAGCCGCCGGATGACCTCGGCCAGGACGTAGAGCACGGTCGCCATGCGCCCGGGATCGGTCTTGCGCAACGCCCAGGGTGCCTGCGCATCGACGTAGCGGTTGGCGCTCGCCGATCAGCTCGAACACCATCTCCAGCGAGCGGCTCAGCGCCTGCTCCGCCATGGCGGCGCGCACCCGCGCCAGCATCGCGCCGGCGGCCTCGATCAGGCGACGGTCGGCGTCGTCGTAGGCGCCCGGCGCCGGCACCCTGGCGTCGCAGTTGCGCTGGATCATCGAGAGCACGCGCTGCACCAGATTGCCGTAGTCGTTGGCCAGGTCGTGGTTCATCCTGGTGACCATGGCCTCGCGCGAGAAATCGCCGTCGTTGCCGAACGGCACCTCGCGCAGCAGGAAATAGCGGGTCTGATCCAGGCCGTAGGTCTCGATCAGCTGCACCGGATCGATCACGTTGCCGAGCGACTTCGAGATTTTCTTGCCCTCATTGGTCCACCAGCCGTGCGCGAACACGCGCCTGGGCGGCTCCAGCCCGGCGGCCAGCAGGAATGCGGGCCAGAAGATCGCGTGAAAGCGCAGGATGTCCTTGCCGACGACATGCACGTCCGCCGGCCAGAAGGTGCGGTAGGCCTCGGCACCGGTGTCGGGGTAGCCGAGCGCGGTCATGTAGTTGGTCAGCGCGTCCAGCCAGACGTAGACCACATGCTCGGGATCGTCCGGCACCGGGATGCCCCAGGAGAAGCTGGTGCGCGATACCGAGAGGTCCTGCAGGCCGCCCTTGACGAAGCTGATCACCTCGTTGCGGCGCGAGGGCGGCAGGATGAAGTCCGGGCGCTCCTCGTAGAGCCGCAGCAGCGGCTCCTGCCAGGCCGAGAGGCGAAAGAAGTAGCTCGGCTCCTCGACCCATTCGACCGGCGCCCCGGTCGGCGCCATGCCATCCACCAGCTCGCTCTCGGCGAAGTAGGTCTCGTCGCGCACCGAGTACCAGCCGGCATAGCGGCCGAGATAGATCTGATCGCGCCGCACCAGCTCGCGCCAGAGCGCCTGCACGCCGGCCAGGTGGCGCGGCTCGGTGGTGCGGATGAAGTCGTCGTTGCTGACCGCCATGACGCGGGCGAGCTCGCGGAACCGGCCGGAGACGCGGTCGGTGAACGCCTGGGGCGCGACGCCGGCATCGGCGGCCGCCTTCTCGACCTTCTGGCCGTGCTCGTCGGTGCCGGTCAGGAAGTGCACCCTGCGGCCGTCGAGCCGCGCGAACCGGGCGATGGTATCGCACGCCAGGGTCGTATAGGCGTGCCCGATGTGCGGCACGTCATTGACGTAGTAGATCGGCGTGGTGACGTAGAAAGCGTCAGCCGAAGCCATCGGGATCTCCGAGCCCCGAGCCTGCGCCCCGATCCTCCTCGGAGGCGAGCGCCAGGACGGTCAGCATGTGCAGCAGCGCCTGCCGGCGATCCAGGTTCAGGCCGTCGACCGCGGTCGCAAGGCGCGCGACCTTCTCCCACAAGGAACCCCAGCGATCAAGGGGCCGGCCGGCGGCCAGCCGGCGGAGCGCCTCGGGCTCGCCCGCGAACAGCGCGGGCGCGTGCCGGCCGATGGCGGCGCCGGTCAGCCGGCTCAGCAGCTCCTGGATCAGCCACAGCGGCGCTGCGAAGCTGCGCGCATCGGCATAGCGGGCGAGCTCGCCAGCGAGCGCATGCAGCCCCAGCCGGTCCAGCGGCATGCTGGCGAGGCAGGTCGCGAGGCGCCGATAGAGCGAGACCCAGTCGTCGCCCGCAAGCTCGATGGCGCGGCCGATGCTGCCGCGCGCCAGCTGCGCCAGCGCGTCGTGCTGCTCGGGCGGCAGGTCCGGAGCATGCTGCGCCAGCGCCGCCCTGACCTCGGCATCGGGCAGGCGCGCCAGCGCCAGCTTGGCGCAGCGCGAGCGCAACGTGGGCGCGACGCGGCCCGGCTGATGGCTGACCAGCAGCATGATCGCGTCAGGCGGCGGCTCCTCGAGCGACTTCAGAAGGGCATTGGCGGCATTGCGGTTCAGGCTCTCGGCGCCGTCGATCACCACGATGCGGTGGCCGCCGAGTGCCGCGGTGGTGTTGAGCGAGGCGGTGGCGGCGCGCACCATGTCGACAGGGATCTCGGACTTGACCTTGCCGGTCTTGGGGTCGCGCGGCGGCTCGATCACCTTGAGATCGGGGTGGCTGCCGCCGGCGACCTGGCGGAACACCGGGTGCTCGGGATCGACTGCCAAGGCTCGAATCGCGCGCGTCCGGGCCGGCCAGCAGAGCGCGCGCGAAGCGGTAGGCGAGCGTCGCCTTGCCGATGCCGGGTGGACCGGTGAGCAGCCAGCCATGCGGCAATCGCCCCGAGCCGAGCGCGGTACGCAGCACGGCGACGGCAGCGTCCTGGCCGCGAAGCTCGGGATTGGCGCGCGGCGCGGGCGCCGGGGTCGCCATGGCCGCCTCAGCCGGCAGCGCCGAGATCGAGCGCGAAGCGCGCCTCGACCGCCAGGCGGACGTCGCGGGTGACCGCGTCGACGTCGCGCGCGCCATCGATCACCCGAAAGCGCGCCGGCTCGGCGGCGGCGAGCCGCAGGAATCCGTCCCGCACGCGCTGGTGAAAGGCCTGCCCCTTGTGCTCGAAGCGATTGGCTGCCGCAGCGCCGCGGCGCGCCAAGCCGATCTCGACCGGCACATCCAGGATCAAGGTGAGGTCCGGCGCCAGATCGCCGATCGTCGCCTGCTGCAGCCGGTCCACGACCTCGATTCCGACGCTGCCCGCAATGCCCTGATAGACCCGGGTCGAATCGCCGAACCGGTCGCACAGCACCCACTGCCCCGCCGCCAGCGCCGGCCTGATGCGCCGCTCGACATGATCGAGGCGTGCCGCCAGAAGCAGTAGGGTCTCGCCGAGCGGCAGCCAGCGCTCCGGCGGTCCGTTCAGCAGCAACTCGCGGATCGCCTCGGCGCCGGCGGTACCGCCGGGCTCACGGCTGACCACCACCGTGCGGCCCGCCGCGCGCAGCGCCGCCGCCAGGCGCTCGATCTGGGTCGACTTGCCGGCCCCCTCGCCGCCCTCGAACGTGATCAGGCGCCCTTCGGTCATCCGTGCCCGATCGGACGGGGCAAGAAGCGCGGGCTCACGACCGCCCCCAGATCAGATAGCCGAGCGCGCCCGACATGCGACCCAGCAGGCCCGCCTCCTGGATCTCCTCGCCGGCGAGCAGCGGCACGCGGCGCGGCTCGATGCCCGGGGCCGAGATCTCGAGCTCGGCGAGCGTCGTGCCGAGCGCCACCGGCGCCGGGACCGGTTCGTCATAGATGACCTTGACCTCGAGCGCGCGACGCGCCTCCGGTGTCAGGGTCAGCACCACGCGCCGATCGGTGACCAGCGGCACAGTCTCCTGGTCGCCCAGCCAGACGGCGGCGCTGTCGACCGTCTGACCCTCCGCGAACAGCTCGTAGGCCTTGAAGTCACGAAAGCCGTGCTCGAGCAGGCGCTCGGATTCGCGCGCGCGCTGGCCTGGCGTCTCGAGGCCCGCGACGACCAGGACGAGGCGCCGCCCGTCGCGCGTGGCCGACGCCGTCAGGCCATAGCCGGCATCCTCGGTGTGGCCGGTCTTCAGGCCATCGGCGCCGACGTCGCGGCGCAGCAAGGGATTGCGCGCATATTGCAGGATGCCGCCGAACTCGAACTCGGATTCGCTGAATATCGTGTAGTACTCGGGATACTCAGAGATGATGATGCCGGCCAGGGTGGCGAGGTCGCGCACGCTCATCAAGTGGTCGGGATCGGGCCAGCCGCTGGCATTCCTCAACGTGGTCTGAGTCATGCCCAGCTCGTGCGCCCGCGTCGTCATCTGCTCGGCGAAAGCCTCCTCGCTGCCGGCCAGGCTCTCGGCGACCACGATACAGGCATCGTTGCCCGACTGCACGATGATGCCGCGCAGAAGGTCCTCGACCCGCACCCGCTTGCCGACCTCGACGAACATCTTCGAGCCGCCCTTGCGCCAGGCGTTCTCGCTCACCGGCAGCTCGTCGTCGAGCTGCAGGCGGCCGTCGCGCAGGCGCTCGAACACCATCAGCACGGTCATCAGCTTGCTCATCGAGGCGGGCGGCAGCGGCTCGTCGGCGTTCTTGGCGTACAGGACCTGGCCGGTGTCGTGGTCGACCAGGATCGCAGCCCGCGCCAAGGTCTCGTAGGCCTTGGCCGCGCCCGGCGCCAATCCCAGCGCCAGCATGGCAAGGAGCCCGAAGAGCAGGCGGCCGTCCCACAAGAGCTTGTTCAGCATCGATCCCTCGCGATCTGAGGTTGCGCGGTCTGTATCCCGGGCCGTGCCGCCGTCCCGCTGCGCCGGTCGCGACGCGCGCTCAGCAGGGGACCGGGGAGGCGGCATCCGGCTTGACCAGGAAAGCGTTTGCATAACCGATCCGATGCAGCCAGCGCAGCGCCGCCTCGACCTCTCCCGGATCGGCGATCGGCCCGAGCCGCACGCGCGCATAGCGATCGACCGAGGGGAGGTCGGCGCTGACCGGCAACGCCACCGCCGCGTCGAGCTCCTTGGCCAGGCGCACGGCACGCTCGGGCTCGGCGAAGGCGCCGACCTGGATGAAGCCGAGGCAGCGCTTGTCCATTGCTGCGGCGGCGGTTGGTTGCCCGGCAGACAGGCTGCCGGTGGGCGCAGCGGGGCGCAGCTCGACCACACGGACCTGCGGCGAATCCGACGGTTGAGGCGCCACGGCAGGCACGGCCTGCGCGGCCAGCTGGACCGGCGGCGGCGCGGTCGGCTGCGGCGGCGTCCCCAGGGCATCGGCCAGGCCGACGAACTCGACCCGGACCTCGGTGGTGCCGTGCTCCTCGAAGCCGAGCGCGCGGGCGGCCGCCTGCGACAGATCGATGATGCGATCGCCGACGAACGGGCCGCGGTCGTTCACGCGCAGCTCGAGCTGGCGCTGATTGGCGAGATTGGTCACGCGCACGATGCTCGGCAATGGCAGGGTCGGATGGGCTGCGCTCGGCCTGTCGCGATCGAACAGCTCGCCATTGGCGGTCGCGCGGCCGTGGAAGGGATAGCCGTACCACGACGCGATGCCGACGGCTGCATAGCTCGGATCATAGCTCGGATAGTACCAGCGCCCGGCGATCTGATAGGGGTTGCCGAGCTTGTAGTGGCCAGCCCCCGGAGAAACGACCTCGGGCGCGGTCGAGCCGCAGCCGGCGAGCAACAGGCCGCCGAGGACGACCAGCCACCGCCCGAACCTTCCGTTTCCCGGCCTCATGCCCACTGTTCTTACGATCCAGTGGTATCGGTTCGGTTAACCATGGTCGATCAGATCGGCCAGTTGCCCCACGGTGAGGCCAAAATAGGTCGAGCGGTTCCACGCCATCAAGACCCGGAAATTGTCGTAGACCAGATAGGCGGGCCCCTGGCCATCGTCGGTGCGCAGCAGCGACGCGTCCATGGCGACCAGCGGCAAGGGCGTGCCGTCGGCGCGGCGCACACCGAGATCGTGCCAGGCGGGCAGCGATTGCCGCACCTCGAGACCGTCGAGACCGTCGCCAAGTCCCGCCGGCAGGCCGACCTCGCGGCCCCAGGTGCGACGGTCGTTCCAGCCGGCCCTGGCGAGATAGTTGGCGATCGAGGCGAAGGTGTCGGGCAGGCTGCCCCAGATGTCGCGCCGGCCGTCGCGGTCGAAGTCGACGGCATTGCGCACGTAGCTGGAGGGCATGAACTGGCTCTGCCCCATGGCGCCGGCCCAGGAGCCGAGCATGTCGCCGACCTGGATATGGCCCTCGTCGAGGATGCGCAGGGCGTGCAGCAGCTCGCTGCGGAAGAAGGCGGCGCGCCGGCCGTCGTAGGCCAGGGTCGCCAGCGCGCCGATCACCGGCGTGCTGCCCGACCAGCTGCCGTAGCTGGTCTCGATGCCCCACAGCGCGACGATGAAGCGCGGCTGCACGCCGTATTCGGCGGCGACACCCTCGAGCAGCTCGCGGTGCTCCTGCAGCAGGGCGCGACCGCGCTCGATCCGCTCCTGCGAGAGCAGGCGGTCGCGGTACTCCTTGTAGGTGATGCGGCCCTCGATCTGGCGCCGGTCGAGCTCGATCACGCGTGCGATCGGCTCCAGGCCGTCGAGCGCCGCGTCCAGGGTCGCGGGCGAGATGCCCTGGGCCAGGGCCTCCTGCCGCACGCCTTCGAGCCAGACCGCAAACGGCTGCGTCTCGGCACGCGCCGGCCAGGGCGCAAGCGCCAGGGCGATCATCGCCGCGATGATCGCCCCAGGGATCGCCGTGGGAATCGCCCTCGCGGCGAACCGGCATGGCGCCCGCAGATGCATGAGTTGACGCTCCTCGACCCTGCTGAACCGGCCAGATTTCCCAGCCTGGCAACCTGCGGTAGCATAAGCGAGCAAGCCGCTGGCGAACAAGCAGAAACTGCCGGCCCGTCCGAGCCCGCAGTTTGGCCGCGGCGGCGGCTCAGTAGGTGATGGTGATCAGCATGACGTCGTCGCGGGTCGGGTGCCGCACCTCGAGCACGCGCGCGCCGTCACGACGCAGATGCGCCTGCAGGAACTCGCGCAGGTGCTCGAGCAGCACCCGCCTGATGTCGATCCGGAACGGCGGCTCGCCCTGGCAGTCATGCCGCACCAGGCGCCACGGCTGATGCCGGCGATCGCGCCAGAGCCATGGCGGCATGTGGAACGGCACCTCCACGATGCAGCGATCGACGACGCGCGCGGTGACCTTCAGCGTGGCGCGTTCGGCGGCGGACGCCGGTGCGAGCGTGAAGGCCGCCACGACCACGGCCGCCGCGAAGGCGACCCGAGCCTGGCATGACATGATAAACCTTTGACCGACATGGGCGTTTTTCGTTGAGCGGCAAACCTAGCCTGCCGCCGTGAAGCAACCATTAGGAGCTATGCTGAAGCGCTTGTAAATGCCCGCGCGGCGGGCCGTTGCGACGTGCGTCGGGGGCGCCGATCAGCGCGACACCGACACCTTGACCGAATCGTGATAGCGCCCCGGCCGCACCGACTGCCGGTCCGGGACGCGGCCGTAGATGGTGTAGCTGACCGCCTTGCGGCCGTCGCTCTCGCCCGTGATCCGGGCCGTACCGCCCGATTCGCCGTCGCCCCAGACGCGCTGGCGGGCCGCATCGACGTAGAGATTGTAGCGCAGCACGGTCTCGTGCGGCCCGACCATGGTGCGGCCCTGGTAGCCGCCATAGCCCGCCGACGCCGACACCTCGAAAGCGGTCGGACCGTCGCAATTCACGGTCAGCTGACCGGTGATGTCGCCGCCCTCCTTGTAGTCGACCCGACCGAAGTCGACGAGCGTGACCGAGGCATGGCAGGCGGGCGCGGCAAGCGCCGGCGTGGCCAGCGCCACGGCGAGCAGGAGCACGAGGTGCCGGCAGCCAGGTCACTCGCATCGGATCTCCCCCAGCTGCGCCATCGGCTCGTCCGGGAAGGCCGGCAGGGCGCAGCGAAACGCCGGCTGCCCGGGCACGCTCGCAAGCTCGGCCGCAGCGCCGCCGTCGCTCGTGATGTAGGCAAAGCCCTGATCGGCGACCTGGGCGCTGATCCGGCCGTCGTCGCCGGTCATCTCGAGCCCGGCCGGCAGCGGCTCGCCGTCCGGGCCCAGCAGGGTCGCGAGCGCGGTGCGGTTGTCGCGCACGTCGAAGGTGACGCCGACGCCGCTGCGATCGAACGGCACCGCGATCTTCTCCTCGACGTCGATCTGGGCGGTGAGCGGCAGGTCCTCGGCGCGGATGCGCACGCGGTTCTCCTGATACGGGTTGAGCCGCGGCAGGAACAGCTGGCCGTCCGCATCGGTGCGGCCGACCTCGCGGTTCTCGACGAACACCGTGACGTCGGGATAGCCGGGCAGATCGACGATGCCGAACGCGCGGCCGAGCTGCCGCGTCAGGCCGGCATGGCCGTCGACATAGGCCAAGCGCGCCATCGAGGCTCGCCCGCATCGCCTTCTCGCCGCCCTGATAGCTCGCGTCGACCTGGCCGGACGCCATGGTCGCATCGTAGCGCAAGGTGGCATCGACCAGGCGCGCGTTCTCGCCGGTCTCGCTCGCGATGCGATAGCTCGGGCCGATGTCCGAGGCGCCGCGGCCGCGGCTGTACTGCGAGCGCGAGCGCAGGCCCTGCTCCTGCCACCCGACCGTGCTGCTCATCGAATCGACCGGGGTGAGCGAGACCGCATAGGTCGCGGTGATCGCGAACTCGTGGTCGGGGTCGAGGGTGCGCACGGCATTGAGGAGGAAGGAGCCCGGGCCGATCGGCACGCTGTAGTTGGCCGAGGCGCTGAGCCGGTTGGGCCCCTCGCGCGTGTCGGCATTGATCAGCAGCATGCCGAGCCGGCCGTAGGGATAGGCGCTGAGCCCGAAGGATGCCTGATCGACCCGGCGCGCCGGGCGCTGGTCGAGGCCGAGCTGGCGAAAGCCGCTGCTGCTGTAGCGGCTGCGCGCGCCGACATCGAAGCGGTCGGCGCGGTACTCGTAGTCGCGCGAACGCCGCGAAGCCGGGCTCGCCGCCATGCCGGCTGCCGACCACGCCGCCGCTCACCAGGCCCAGGGTGCCGAGCAGCACCGAGCCGCCGCCGCCCAGCGTCTGCTGGCGCTCGGACACCTCGATCCGGCCCTCGCCGGTCAGGCCGTCGGTGATGCCGTAGCGCTGGGTCGCGGCGGCGAGCGGCTTGCCGTAGTCGAAGCTCGCCTGGTTGAACTTCTCGCGCTCGAAGCCGACCTCGTAGGAATACTCGGACAGGCCGGCGCGCAGCAGGCGCGAGCTGACGTAGTAGCTCTGGGTGACCAGCGTCTCGCGGCCGAGCAGGTCGGTGACCTTCAGCTGCAATTCTCCCGCACCGGTCAGCGCCGGCAGGTCCTCGATCGCGAACGGCCCGGGCGGCACCTCCTCGGTGACCCGCCGGGTGTTGTTCAAAAACACCTCGGCGACCGAGGGCTGGGAGGCGAGGCCGCCGATCGTCGGCAGCGGGAAGGTGACGAAGGTCGGGTCGGTCGAGAAGTCGGTCGACCACTGGATGCCGCCAAAGCGCACCGGCCGGCCGAGCGCGCCGCCCTCGGTCAGGCTGTCGCCCAGGCGAAGGGAGGCGCGCCGCCCCGGAAAATCGCGCGTGAAGGTGGTGTCGAGGCGCGCGAAATCGCGCTCGCCATTGGCGACGTCGCCGGCGCGAAAGCCGCTGATCAGCACGCCGATCTGGTCGAACAGGCCGAGCTCGAGCAGCGCGTCGAGGCGCGAGCGCAATTCGTCGCCGGTCACGAACAGGAGGTCGTAGTCGAGGAAGCCGCCGCGCCCGGCGACCGCGCGCCAGGTTGGTCGGCCGCCTCGCCAGCAGCGTGCTCGGCTCGAACGAATCGGGCGGCAGGTCCATCTCGATCGTGAGCGCTGCGGCATCATAGCGCTGCACGAGGCCCGGCAGCGCAGCGAGCGGATAGAACGCCTCGCCGTTGAAGGTGATGATGCGGTCCTCGTCGAGCCGCACGCGCCAGACCCGCAGATCCAGCACCTGGACCGCCCATTCGTCGTCGCGGTTGCGGATGAAGAGCGCGCCGTCGCTCACGAGCTGGCCGTTCAGGACCACCGAGAGCAGCCACTCGCGCCACTCGCCCTGCTCCAGCAGCGGCGGCTCGATCGGATCGCGGCGGACCACCGGGCCAGGCTCGGCCATCACCACGCGCGCGTTCTCCGGCGCCTCGACGAAGGGCAGCAGGTCCGGCGGCGGCCCCTCGCCCAGCCAGATCACCTCGACCACCGGGCCGCCATCGAGCGGCCTCGGCGCGGGCCCGACCTCGACCTCGGCGGTGGCAGGTGCAGGCGGCGCCGGTACCGGCGCGACAGGCGCGACCTCGGCGGGGGCGATCTCGCCGGCGATCTCGGGTGCGGTCGCGGCCGGCGCCACAGGCGTTGCCGGCGGCGATGCGGGCTGGCCTGCGGCCGGCGGCGGGCCGGCAGCACCAGGCGGCAGGGCGGGCAATGGCATCGTCGCGGCCGCGATCTCGGTGCGGGGCGCCGGCGGCGGACCGGCGGCATAGGGCTGGCGCAGTGCCGGCGCAGCGCCAGGCGTCGCTATGGGTGCCAGGGCCGCGAGCCGCGCCAGATCGGCCAACGGATCGCGGCGCGCGCGCGGCGTCAGGCCTGGCACCGGCCCCGAGAGCTTCGGCGCCGGACCACAGGGCCGCCAGCAGGAGCGCGGCCCAGCGCCTAACCGCGGATGTCGACGGGCGCCTCGAGCTCGCCAAGGTTGGTCTCGGCCTTGACCGTCAGGGCAGCGCCGGCCTTCAGGCGGCCGAGATCGAGCTGCCAGCTGCGCTCGTCGCCGGCCAGCACATAGCCGCCATCCTCGCTGACGAACACAGGGCTAGCACCGCCATCCTCGAACAGGGCGATGCTCTGCACGCGGACATGGGCGTTGCCCTCGTTGCCCAAGGTGAGCGTGGCGCCGCCGGCGTCGCGCTCGAGCGACCAGCTCGGCTGCGGCAACGCGCCCTCGGGCGTGACGAACACGGGCAGGTTCAGCCGCAGCGCGAAGCTCACGCCCTGGGCGCCGTCGCCGACCGCGCGCGGCACCTCGGTGATCAGCAGCCGGTAGGCCGCCTCGGTGTCCGGTGGTCAGCGGCTTGCGCAGGGCGAGGCGGATGAGCTGCTCGGCGCCGGCGCGCGATCTCGAACACCGGAGGCACCGCGAGAATCTCATTCGTCCGCGGCACCTCGGCCAGATCGGCGGCATCGTTCCAGGCCAGCGCCTCGACCTGCACCAGGGTCGGCACGTCGCTCTGGTTGTGCAGGCGGACGACGCCGGCCTTGCCGTCGGCGCTGATCGTGATCCGCACCGGCGAGACCTGGAGCGTCGCCGCGAGCGCCGATGCCGAGACCAGGCACGCGGCCAGGCAGGCAATCCACCGCATCCTCGACCTGTCCAGCTCATCTTGCCGTCGCGTCCCTAGAAGACCAGCGTGATCGTGACCTCGTCGGTGTACAGGCCTGGTGCGTGGCCATTTGCTTGGGCTGGGACCCTGCCATACACGGGCACCGACCCGGTACTGTTGATCGTTGCTGCTACCCGTTCGCCTGCGGTCCCACAGCTGCGTGCGTGCGGGGTCTTTGTAAAGAAGGTACTGTCAGCGTGCTCGCGCCGTCCGACATCGTGCGGCTACCACCAAAGCCGGGTTAGGCCGCCATCGAGCTCGACTTCGAGGGCTGTCTGGGCGACACAGTTGATCTCGATGGCATCCCTCGGCGTCGTTGTTAGCGTCGAGATCGATCGCCCGGACCGAAATCCAGCGATGCGCTCGTCACGGTGCACAGGTCGCCGATCCTCGCCTGCACCGTAAGCGTCTCGCTCTGTACCTGTGCCGCCACGGGTCCCGCGGCCAGAAGCAGGCCGGCGCCCCAATCAGTCCGATCGGCACGTTCGACCAAGCGCGCGAAGACATATCCTTCTCCTTCTCACCTGGCTTACCGTTTTGTTGGTTTATCACGGATTGATGTTCAACGTGATCAGGACGGTGTCACTGTAGGTACCCGCCGGCGATCCTGCCCGGCGTCGATCAAGCCGTAGACCTCCACGGGCTGTTGCGTAGACGGGGTGATCGGCACGGTCAGCGCCTCGTCACTCGCCCCAGACATCCTGGCGATGCCGGGTCCTGGTAAAGCTCGTAGAGCAATCTTGCCGTCGCCGGCCGCCATCGCGCGGCTTCCGCCCGTCGCGCATTCGTGCCCGGGGCCGAGGCTCCAAGGTGATCTTCGTGCCGTTGGTGCACTGGTAGCTGAAGGTCCCCTGCCCCTCCGTATCGGCTCCGTTTCCGTGGAGGTGTAGGTGCCGAAATCCAGCGAGCCGCCGTTGACCACGCAATTCGCCGCGATCTCGGCGGTGACGGTGAGATCCGCGGTCTGGGCAAGCGCTGCAGGTCCGGTCACGGCGACCAGCGCGAAGGCCAGGCCGCCCTTGATCAAGCGAAAGTTGGATGGGAACAACACGGCACATCCTCTTGTTCAGGCTGATCCGGACAGGTCTCGAGCGTATGCTGCCACAAGGCGCGCGATACGCCGGACTTTCAACTAGAGCGGTTATTAATGCCGAACCGAACCGGCTTTTCAAGTGAAATTTTCATCCACTAGTTGAATGTAATCTAATGCCGGATCAGAGGCTTCGCGGGCAATACGATGACTTCCGCTCTGCCCTCCAGATGGCTGTCAGAACGCGATTTTCTCGCTTTGATGGATCTGCCGGGATGTGCGGAACCTGCATGCTTCGCCGCAACGGTTCGTCATCGATCAACCGAAGCGCGCATCGGCGTCAACGCGATCGTGAAGGCCGGCCGCGCTCGCCGAGCGGCTCGAGTCCATCAGCACCAGTCGTATGCCCGCGCGCACGCCCGTGCGTCCGCACCGTCGTCGCGTGCCCCGCCTTCTCCAGCATCAGCACCGCCAAGCTCCTAGAAGAACGTCATGATGATTTGCACCGTATCCGAGTACTCACCGGCCTGTGCTGTCTGCCCCTCATCAACTGACACCGTTCACCACGATCTCGTTCGCCCCGCTAACCACTGTGTAAAGTATTCCGACACCCGGATCCCATGGGAAGGAAAACTGCGACCCCTCAAAGAGGGCATAGTTCAGATAGTTGTCGTTCCCCGGACCTTTCATGGCGCGAGCATCGCCGCCAGCACCCTCGTTCAGGCCGCCATCCAACTTTATCTCGATCGATGCCGGCGAGGTGCACTGCACGTTGAATACACCACTTCCCTCCAAACTCGGCGCCTGCGGACCCGCTTGATAGGCGCCGAAGTCGAGCGAGCCGCTCTCGACCGTGCAGGCGCTCGCCACGGTTGCGGTCACCTCGAGGGTCGCCGCCGCGACCTGGTCCTGCGCGCTGGCGAGCGCAGCGACGGCAACAAACCCCAGCCTCGTCTGCACCTGACGGTTCAGTAACATCTGCCTATTCCTTGCTTTTCTTGCGATTCGCCCCATTTTCGAGGCGTTTCGATCGCCACAGTGCATCAAGCTAACATATAACTGCGCCCGATTTCACCCAGTAGTTGAATGCAACATCAACCACGACGTCGATATCGCAGCGTAAAGTACGATAGTGGCGTGCTTTCCGCCCGGTCGCGGCCGCTACCGCTCAACCAGCGCGGCCCCAGCGGGCGACGGTGCTGAGCAGCCGCGCCCGGTCGATCGGCTTGGTGACGTAGTCGTTCATGCCGGCGTCGAGGCAGCGCCGGTCGTCGCCGGCCATCGCATTCGCGGTGATCGCGATCACCGGCACGCCGGCCTGCGCGACCTCCAGCCGGCGGATGCGGCGGGTCGCCTCGAGGCCGTCGACGCCCGGCATCTGCACGTCCATCAGCACGAGGTCGTACTGCCCGGTGCGCACCGCCTCGATCGCCGCGGCACCATCCTCGACGACGTCGATCGCGTGCCCCGCCTTCTCCAGCATCAGCACCGCGAGGCGGCAGTTCAGCGGGTTGTCGTCGGCCACCAGGATGCGAAAGCTCGAGCGCCGCTCGGAGATGCTGTGCGCGGTGATCAGGCCCTTCTCGCCGGCGGCCGGCCCGCCGGCCACGGCCGGCAGCTGCAGCAGGCACTCCAGCAGCATGGTCGCGGTCACGCGGCTTGGGCAGGTAGGCGGCAAAGCCGATCTTGGCGACGCGGGCGGCATCGCCGCGCAGGCCCGAGGACGCGACCATCACGAGCTCGGTCGCGGCGAGCCGGGATCTCGCCTTGATGCGGCGGCCGAGCTCCTCGCCGCTCATGTCGGGCAGCGAGCGGTCGACCAGCGCCACCCGGACCGGGCGGCCCTCGCCGTCCGCCTCGGCGAGCGCCGCGAGCGCCTCGGCACCCGAGGCGGCACCCTGCGCCGCGACCGACCAGCTCAGCGTCTGCTGCAAGGTCATGGCCCGCGTGGTGGGATCCGGATCGACGATCAGCAGGCGCAGCCCGGCGATCCCCGCCGGGGGGGCCGGTGCTGCGGCAGCCACGGCTGCCGCCTTCTCCAGCACGACCTCGACCTCGAAGCGCGTGCCCTCGCCCTCGCGCGAGTGGAGGCGGACCTCGCCGCCCATGAGGCCGGCCAGGCGCCTGCAGATCGTGAGGCCGAGGCCGCTGCCGCCATAGAGCCGGCGGATCGAGGGGTCGGCCTGGGTATAGGCGGTGAACAGCCCCGCCTGAAGATGTTCTGGGATGCCGATCCCGGTATCGCTCACGGCGATCCTGAGCCTCGCGGCATCGCCCGGGTCCCCGGTCTCGGCCTCGGCCAGGTCGACGCTCAGGCCGATCCGGCCCGCAGCCGTGAACTTGATCGCGTTGCCGAGCAGGTTCAGCAGGATCTGGCGCAGCCGGCCGGGATCGCCGTGCAGCGCGCGCGGCACCTCGGGCGCCAGGCGCAGGTCGAACTCCAGGCCCTTGGCGTGCAGTTGCGGCGCCACGATCGCCGCGGCCCGCTCGACCAGCCGGTCGAGATCGAAATCGATCCGATCGAGCGCGAGGCGCCCGGCCTCCATCTGCGAGAGGTCCAGGATGTCGTTGATGATCGTGAGCAGCGCCTGGCCGGAATCGTGCACCGCCTCGGCATGGGCCCGCTGCTCGTCGCTGAGCGGGGTGTCCAGCAGCAGCCGGGTCATGCCGATGACGCCGTTCATCGGCTCGCGGATCTCGTGGCTCATGGTGGCGAGGAACAGGGACTTGGCCGCGTTGGCGGCTTCGGCCGCGGCGCAGCGCCGGCGCAGCGCCTCGATCTCGGGCTCGTCTTGCGCGCTGACGCGCGCGGGCCGGCGCGGCCGCGGCGGTGCGCCCTTGGCGTCATGCAGGACCGGGGGCTTCGACATCGCGCGAGAATCCTCGACCGCCCGTGACCACTGCGATGGCGACGGCCGCCATGGCGAGCGGGCGGCCGTCCTCATAGCACAGAAAGTTGGTTAATTTCGCGTTAAGCGCGCATTCGTGCGCCGCCCGGCGCCGCGCGAAGAGCCATGCCGCGCGCCGGGATGTTTTGGCTTGACTTTAGGTGTCAATTCCTATATGGAGGAAGGTGCCCGGGTCGGCTCTGCGCCCTTCTGCCCGGGTACCAGCCGGAGATCCACGCCATGACTGCTGCCCCCAGGGGCGGCAAGGCTGTTGCGCCTTGCCGGCCCGACTGGCGTCTTGCCGCCCAGCTGCTCGCCAATGGCGAACCGCTGGCCATCGTCGCCAAGACGCTTCGCTGCTCGCGCAGCCAGCTCTCGCGCAAGCGCAACCACGATCCGCTGTTCCAGGACCTGATCGCGGAGTTCCGCGCGATGGGGCCCGAGGAGCGGCTGGTCCGGCTGCGCCACGCCGTGCACCGGGCGATCGACCTCGCGGTGGCCAACCAGAACGTGCGGGTCGTGCTGTGGCTGGCCGACCGCCTGAGGCTGGTGACGCCGCCGGACGAGCGCACGCCCGCCGACGAGCTACGGGAAATGCTGAACGGCCTGTCGGCAGAGGAGCTTGGCGAGTTCGAGAGCCTGGGCGCGTCAGACTGAGCGGGAGCGGCGCACCACCACATCGAGCTCGGCGTCGTAGTAGAGCCGCACGCCGTTGTCGAAGGTCAGGAAGCGAAAGCCGCTGACGTCCTGGCCGGTGGCGGTGCGGTGCGCGCCGGAGCGGCCGTCGCCGACCACCGCCGCATCGGTCGCGATCGCGAGCCGGCGCAGGCCCGAATCGTTGAAGAGCACGATCTCGCCGTTGGCATCCGCCAGCAGGTCGCTCATCGCGAGCTCGACCTCGGTGGCCGGGGCCATGCCGGCCGGCGCCGGCTCGTTGCCGGTGCGCCGGGCGGCATCGCCCGCACGGGCGCGATTTTCCGCGGCCGCGCCGGTCCGGTCAGCTTGAGGCGTCCTCGTCTGTTTGCTCGACATGTTCCACGCCCTGCCAGGGCGCTCACTCTTTCAGGTGAGCCCTGCCGTTAGGTAAGCGCAGTTGGAGCATGGTGACAAGGTTGCCGGCAAGCCGTCATGCTGCCCCGGGCTCTCTGCATGGCGCATCCGTCGACCCCGGGGTACGACCTGGAGCGGATCTCGCGCCTCAAAGGTCGGCATAGGCCCTGATCTCGGCCTTGGCGCCGGGATGGGTGACGGCGCCCTTGCAGGCCGGGCCGGCGGTCTGGGCGTATTTCCACAAGGTGCCGGAGGTGTACATGGTGGCCGGCGGCTGCCATGCCGCGCGGCGCGAGGCGAGCTCCTCGTCCGACAGCTCGACATCAATGGTGCCCTTGTCGGCGTCGATCACGATCACATCGCCGTCGCGCAGCAGGCCGATCGGCCCGCCGACCGCCGCCTCCGGGCCGATATGGCCGATCACGAAGCCGCGCGAGGCGCCCGAGAAGCGGCCGTCGGTGATCAGCGCCACCTTCTCGCCCTTGCCCTGGCCGTAGACCGCGCCCGTGACCGAGAGCATCTCGCGCATGCCGGGGCCGCCCTTGGGGCCCTCGTAGCGGATCACGAGCACGTCGCCGTCCTCGAAGCGGTGGCCCTGCACGGCCGCCATACAGTCCTCCTCGTTCTCGAAGCAGCGCGCCCGGCCGCGAAAGCGCAGGTTCTTCAGGCCGGCAATTTTTACGATGCCACCCTCGGGTGCGAGGTTGCCCTTGAGGCCGACCACGCCGCCGACCGGCGAGAGGGGCGCCTTGGTGGTGCGGATCACGGGCTGATCGGGGTTGAAGCGGACCTTCGCGAGGTTCTCGGCGATCGTCCTGCCGGTCACCGTGATGCAGTCGCCGTGCAGGTAGCCGCCGTCCAGCAGTGCCCGCATCAGCATCGGCACGCCGCCCGCGTCGTGCAGGTCGCGCATCACGTACTGGCCGGCGGGCTTGAGGTCGGCGATGTAGGGTGTGCGCCGAAAGATCTCGCAGACGTCGTCCATGAAGAAGTCGATCCCGGCCTCGTGCGCGATCGCCGGCAGGTGCAGGCCGGCGTTGGTCGAGCCGCCGGACGCCGCGACCACGGTCGCCGCGTTCTCGAGCGCGCGCCGGGTGACGATGTCGCGCGGCCGGATGTTCTTGGCGAGCAGGTCCATGACCATCTCGCCCGAGGCCTCGGCATACTGGTCGCGGGTCTCGTAGGGGGCGGGCGTGCCGGCGGAGCCGGGCAAGGCGAGGCCGATCGCCTCCGAGACGCAGGCCATGGTATTGGCGGTGAACTGGCCGCCGCAGGAGCCGGCCGAGGGGCAGGCGACGCGCTCGAGCTCGTCGAGCTCGGCATCGCTCATCGCGCCGATCGCGTGCTTGCCGACCGCCTCGAAGACGTCGACCACGGTGACGTCGCGGTTCTGGAAGCGGCCGGGCAGGATGCTGCCGCCGTACATGAACACGGCCGGCACGTTCAGGCGCACCATCGCCATCATCAGGCCGGGTAGCGACTTGTCGCAGCCGGCGAGGCCCACCAGGGCGTCGTAGGCGTGGCCGCGCACGGTGAGCTCGGTGGAATCGGCGATCACCTCGCGCGAGACGAGCGAGGACTTCATGCCCTGGTGGCCCATGGCGATGCCGTCGGTCACGGTGATGGTGGTGAACTCGCGCGGCGTGCCGCCGGCCTTGGCGACGCCGCGCTTGGCGGCCTGGGCCTGGCGCGAGAGCGAGATGTTGCAGGGTGCGGCCTCGTTCCAGGTGGTCACGACGCCGACGAACGGCTGCGCGATGTCGGCGGCTGCTCAGGCCCATGGCGTAGTAGTACGAGCGGTGCGGCGCGCGGTCGGGGCCCACCGTCGCGTGCCGGCTCGGCAGCCTGGACTTGTCGAAGACCGTGTGCGTAGCCATGGGCCGCCTCCTTGCCTTGCAGCATGCCTGGGGTTTGCGCCACCATAGCCAGCCGCCGGAGAGCTGACCAGCGGGTCGGCCCGGAAGCAGGCGATGGAGCAGGCGCGATGCTGAAGCGTTTCGATCCCGATGCGGTGCTGTTTCGCCAGGGCGATCCGAGCGACGAGGTGATCCTGATCCTCTCGGGCAGCGCCGACGTGCTGCGCGAGAGCGGCGACGATGCGATCCTGCTCGGCACCGTGCGGGCGGGCGAGTTCGTCGGCGAGATGGGCGTGCTCGAGGGCCGCGTGCGCAGTGCCACGGTGCGCGCCGCCGAGGCCGTCGAGGCCGAGCTGATCGAGCGCCAGGCGTTCCTCGAGCGGGTCAGCGCCGAGCCGGAGCTGGCGCGCAAGCTGCTCCTGCGCATGAGCGCAAGGCTGCGCGACGTCGAGGACATGCTGACCCAGCTGTACGCGAGCCACGAGGCCGCACCTGCCGGCCGCGAGCTGGTCGCCGCCGCGCCGCAGGTCGAGGCGCCGCCCTCGCTCACGCTCACGGGCGCCACCTATGGGGTGAAGTTCTTCATCGGCCCCGAGCCGATCAGGATCCCGCATCTGCCGTTCACGGTCGGCCGCCAGCACGACCAGCACGAGCCGCCCTCGGTCATCACGCCCGATCTGGCGATCGGCGAGGAGGCGCCGCACCGCCTCTCGCGTGCGCATTTCATGCTGATCCCGGACGGCGACGACATCGTGGTGCGCGACCTCAACAGCACGCTCGGCACGATCGTCAACGGCCAGCCGCTCGGGCGCGACTTTCCGGTCGACAGCGCGCCCTTGCGCCAGGGCGAGAACAGCCTGGTCGCCGGCGGCGACGGCTCGCCGTTCGCCTTCGTGGTGACCCTGGCCTGAGCGGCGGGCCGATGCCGGCCGCCAACATGCCGGTTGCGGGCGGCACGGTGCTCGACCACGTCGGCCTGTTCGTGCCCGACATGGCGCGCGCGCGGCCCGCGCCATGGAGCAGCTCGGCTTCGCGCTGACGCCGTATACGCCGCAGCGCCACACGCTCGCGACGGGCGAGCTGGCGCCGACCGGTACGGCCAATCGCCTCGCGATCCTGCAAGACGGCTACGTCGAGATCCTGACGGCGGTCGGCGATACGCCGCTCGCGGATCAGATGCGGCGCGCCATCGACCGCTACGCCGGCGCCCACCTGATCGCCTTCGGCAGGGCCGATGCCGAGGCGACCCACGCGCGGCTCGCCGAAGAAGGCTTCGATCCGCTGCCGCTCGTGCGCCTGCAGCGGGCCGCCGCGACGCCAGAGGGCGAGCGCCTCGCCCGCTTCTCGGTGGTCCGCGTGCCCCCGGACCGGATGCCGGAAGGCCGCATGCAGTTCTGCCGGCACCATACGCCCGAGCTGGTCTGGCAGCCCCAGCATCAGCGCCACCCGAACGGCGCGCACAGCCTCACCGACATCCTGCTGTGCGTCGACGATGTCGGCGAGGCGGCGGCGCGCTACGCGCGTTTCCTGGGGCTCCCTGCGCAGGGGCGTGCAGGGTTTCGGCTGCTCGAGCTGGCGCGCGGCCGGCTCCATGTCTTCGATCAGGAGAGCCTGGCCCGCTCGACCGGGATCGAAGCCCCGACCACGCCGTTTATCGCGGGCTTCGCGCTGACCAGCGCCGATCTTGGCGGCAGCCGTGCGCTGCTGACGGAGCGCGGCGTCGCGGTCCGCACGCTCGGCCCCGGCGTCTTCGCCGTGATGCCCGAGGCGATTGCCACCACCATCCTGCTCACCGCGCCCGACGCCACCCTGCCCTGGCTGGACCGTTAGCTTGGAACAACGCGCAAAGCTCAATAGCCGGCTTCTCTTCCGTGTCGTACCGCCAAGATGGCCACGGTGTTCCCATCATACCGATAGAGGGTGAGATACCCGCTCTGCCCGAACGGTACAAACCACTCCCGGAATTCGGCTGGCATCTCATCAGCTGGCCGACCGATTTCGGGATGCATGGCAAGCACCTTCACGCCATTACGGATGGTGCGCATGGCCCGTCGTGCCGCACCGCGATTCTTGTGTGCCAGGAAGCGATGGAGCCGCGCGACATCATGGAGTGCTTGCTGCGTCCATATGATGCGCGCCATGGATCAGCGATGCGTGGCCGGCGGCTCAACATCCTCGCCGTCCTCCAGCCGGGCAAGCCAAGCGTCAGCCTCTTCCGCCGTGACGTGCTGACCGGTGGCCTCATATTCGGCCCAAGCCGCCAAGGCGTCCTGCCGGACCTGCTCGCGCCGCTCCTCCCGCTCGACATACTGCTCGATCGCCTCGCACATCAGCCAGTGTGACGACCGCCGGCGCGCCTGCGCGAGCTGTTGCAGACGGGTCTTGATTTCGGCATCGAGCTTGAGGCTGGTGGTCGATCTGTTCGTCATGAGGTGAGCCTTGGTGTTACTTCGCACTACTGTAGCATATCCCGGCCGCCATCCCAGCCCCGCGCGGAAGTTGAGCCGGGCTTGACGGCGATAGCGCGCAGCGGCATGCTGCATCGCAGCATAAGGGCCGGCGGAGGAACGATGCGCGCTCTGGCTGGAGGCTTCATCGTCCTCGTCGCGACGCTCGCGCGGACCGGCGCGCTCGCGGCCGAGCTGCCCTCCTTCAACGTCGATCTCGCGCAGACCTCGGTCTCGGGCCTGTCGTCCGGCGCCTTCATGGCGGGCCAGTTCCACGTCGCCTTCTCCGCGACGGTGCTCGGCGCCGGCATCGTCGCGGGCGGCCCTTACGGCTGCGCCGAGGGGCAGCTCGCGACCGCGCTCAATCGCTGCATGCAGACCCACGGCGGGCCGCCCGATCGCGGCGCACCTGCTGCGGCGCGCCGAGAAATTCGCGCAAGAGGGCGCAATCGACCCGCTCGCGGGCCTGGCGGGCGATCGGGTCTACATCTTCTCGGGCACGCGAGGACCCGACCGTGATGCCCGCCGTCGTCGAGCAGATCGCGGCGTTCTACCGCGCGGCCGGCGTCGCCGAGGCCGACATCGCCTATGTCGACGACGTTCGCCGCGGGCCATGCCTTCGTCACCGAGAACCACGGCTCGGCCTGTCCGACCACCGCGAGCCCCTACATCAACGACTGCGACTACGACCAGGCGGGCGCGCTGCTCGCGCACATCTACGGCGAGCTGAACCCGCCGTCGGCCGAGCCGGGCGGCAGCCATGATCGCGTTCGACCAGAGCGCGTTCCTGGCCGATCCCGACCGCGCATGGCCTCGATGGCACCGGCCACGTCTACGTGCCGTCATCCTGCGCGCAGGGTGCGACCTGTCGGGTCCACATCGCGTTTCACGGCTGCCAGCAGACGGACGCGCTGATCGGCGACCGCTTCCGGACCGAGACCGGCTACGACCGCTGGGCGGATACCAACGACCTGATCGTGCTCTATCCGCAGGCGCATCGGACGTTCTTGAATCCGAACGCCTGCTGGGACTGGTGGGGCTACGACGATGCCCGGCACGCGACCAGGAACGGCCGCCAGATGGCAGCGGTACGCGCCATGCTCGACCAACTCGCCGGCATCGATCCGTTCTGCGAGGCGCACGCCACCAGCAACGTCGAGCACTGGCAGGCGGGCCGCGCCGAGGTCTGCAACTTCTGGCTGCTGTGCGCCGCGGGCTCGGGCGACCCGATCGGCTACCCGTTCGGCACCGCCACCCTCTACGAGCGGCCGCAGGGCTACTTCGGCACCCAGGGCTGCGCCGCCCCTAAGGGCGGCGGCACCGAGCGCGCGCGGCTCAGGCCGGCGCGCCACCCCGTCGGTCACGAAGAAGGTCGTGCACCACGAGCGCCACGATGGCGAAGCCGGCCACGAGAAACTCGGCAGGGTCGCCCGACCGGACTTCCTGGACGTCGCACACCAGTGCGATCGTCAGCAGCACCAGCGTCAGCGCATGCATCATCGGTCCCTCCAGTCCTTTGAGAGCCGATCCTACGACGCGCATGTGACGGATGAGCTGCAATCTCAGCGCTATTCGATGACAGGCAGGGCTGCGCGCGCTCGTCCAGGCCCCGTCCCTCAGCGTCCGAGGGCGCGCTGGCGCAGCAGGTGGTCGGCGAGCACCACCGCCATCATCGCCTCGCCGACCGGCACCGCGCGGATGCCGACGCAGGGATCGTGGCGGCCCTTGGTCACCACCTCGATCTCCTGGCCGAAACGGTCGATCGAGCGGCGCGGCGTCAGGATCGAGCTGGTGGGCTTGACCGCGAAGCGGACGACGACGTCCTGGCCGGTCGAGATGCCGCCGAGCACGCCGCCGGCGTTGTTGGACAGGAACAGCGGTTGGCCGTCGTTGCCGATGCGGATCTCGTCGGCGTTGTCCTCGCCCGACAGCGCGGCGGCCTGAAAACCTGCGCCGATCTCGACGCCCTTGACCGCGTTGATGCTCATCATCGCCTTGGCGAGATCGGCATCGAGCTTGTCGTAGGCCGGCTCGCCGAGCCCGGCGGGCACGCCCGAGGCCACCACCTCGATCACGGCGCCGAGCGAGGAGCCGCGCTTTCGCACCTCCAGCAGCAGCGCCTCCCAGCGTGCCGCAGCCTTCGCGTCGGGGCACCAGAACGGGTTCTGGTCGATCTCGTTCCAGTTCCACTTGGCGCGATCGATGCGGTCGTCGCCGACCTGGATCAGCGCACCCTTGATGGTGACCCCCTCCCCCAGGACCTTGCGCGCGATCGCGCCGGCGGCGACCCGCATCGCGGTCTCGCGCGCGCTCGCCCGGCCGCCGCCGCGATAGTCGCGGATGCCGTACTTGGCCTGGTAGGTGAAGTCGGCGTGGCCGGGGCGGAACTGGTCCTTGATCGCGCCGTAGTCGCGGGTGCGCGCGTCGACGTTCTCGATCAGGACCGCGATCGGCGCGCCGGTGGTCAGGCCCTCGAACGTGCCGGAGAGGATTTTCGCCTGGTCCGGCTCGCGCCGCTGGGTGGTGAATTTGCTCTGGCCCGGGCGGCGCCGGTCGAGCCAGTGCTGCAGGTCGGGCTCGGCGAGCGGCAGGAGCGGCGGCACGCCGTCGACCACGCAGCCGATCGCGACCCCGTGGCTCTCGCCCCAGGTTGTGTAGCGGAACAGGGTGCCGAAGCTGTTGCCGGCCATGGCTCAGCCGGCCGCTCGGCTCGGGTCGCTGGATCGACGGGTGTCGGCATCTCGTGCCAGATCTCGACCTCGTAGCCGTCGAGATCGCGGCAGAAGAGATAGGGCTCGCCAGGACAGAACTCGCCGCGCCCCAGGATCTCGCCGCCGGCGCGCTCGACCGCCCGCACGGCCTCTTCGATGTCGGCCGGATCCATCATGCGAAAGCCGAAATGCGCGATCCCGCCGGAGCCGGCGGCGCGCGCTCTTCCTCCTCGAGGACCAGCACGTCCCGGCTACCCGGCGTCTGCGCCTGGACGAAGCCGTCGCCGCGATAGACCGCGACCATCCCGAACACGTCGCGATAAAAGCCGTAGGCCCGCTCGGCGTCCTGCACGGCGAGTGCCACGTGCGTCAGACCGAAGGTCCTGACCATCCGCAACCTCCCGCGCCGGCGCGCGCAGGCTCAGACCGTCGCGATGTCGGGCGCGTCCACCGCTTTCATCCCGACCACGTGATAGCCGCTGTCGACGTGCAGCACCTCGCCAGTGGTGCCGGCGCCGAGGTCGCTCAAGAGATAGAGCGCAGCACCGCCGACGTCCTCGAGCGTGGTGTTGCGCTTGAGCGGCGCGTTCAGCTCGTTCCACTTCAGGATATAGCGGAAGTCGCCGATGCCGGATGCCGCGAGCGTCCTGACCGGGCCGGCGGAGATCGCGTTGACGCGGATGCGCTCGCCGCCGAGGTCGACGGCCAGGTAGCGCACGCTCGCCTCCAGCGCCGCCTTGGCCACGCCCATCACGTTGTAGTGCGGCATGACCCGCTCGCTACCGGCGTAGGTCAGCGTCACCATGCTGCCGCCTTCCGCCATCAGCGGTGCTGCGCGCCGGCAAAGCTCGGTGAACGAGTAGCACGAGATCATCATCGTGCGCTCGAAGTTGGCAGCCGTGGTCTCGAGATACTTGCCCTTGAGCTGCTCCCTGTCGGAGAACGCGATCGCGTGGACCACGAAGTCGAGCCGGCGCCATTCCTCGGCGACGGTCGCGAACAGCGCATCGAGGCTCGTGGGATCGGTGACGTCGCAGGGCAGCACCAGAGATGCGCCCACGCTCTCGGCGAGCGGCCGGACGCGCTTGCCGAGCGCGTCGCCCTGATAGGTCAGCGCGAGCTCGGCGCCATGCTCGAAAACCGCCCTGGTGATCCCCCAGGCGAGCGAGCGTTCGTTGGCGATCCCGAGGATCAGCCCCTTCTTGCCCGCCATGAGCGGCGTGGCTTGCGACATGAGCGCGACTCCGGTGGTCGGAAGCGGCCGGCATCCTAGCCAGGGTCGCGCCGATTAGCCAGATGTCGACCCAGGGTTATCCTGCGCCAGGCTCTGTGCCGCGGCCTTCCTCGCCTTGCGGCGCTCGACGCGCGCCGCCCGTTGGGCGCGCAGCCGGGCTGCAACGTCGCGCCGCCAGGCGCCGTTGACCTCGGCGCCGAAGATGAAGATTGCAGCGCTCAGATAGAAGAACATCAGCGTCACGACGATGCCGCCGAGGCTGCCGTAGGTCACCGAGAAGCGGCCGAGGTTCTGCAGGTACAGCGAGAACAGGCTCGCCGTGATCAGCCAGGTCACGACGGTCACCGCCGCACCGGGCAGGATCTCGTAGCCGCGCAGGCGGCGGTTGGGCAGCCATTGATAGAGAAGCGCTATCACCGCATAGAGGAGAAGGACGGCGAGCAGATAGCGCATGCCGGTATAGAGCCAGCCCCACGACGGCGGCACCTTGAACAGCTCTTCGACAAAGTCCCAGATGAAAGGCCCGGCGACGACCACGACCATCAGCACCAGAATCGCGATCGACATGACGACGGTGAAGACGATGCTCTGTAAGCGCAGCCACCACCACGACCGCGAATCCTCGATGCCATAGGCATAGTTGAGGGCGGTGCGCAGCGCCTCGATGCCTGACGATGCCGTCCACACGGCGACGAGGATGCTGACGGTCATCAAGCCGGTGCGCCGGACGTTGACCACCTGATCGATCGCCGGCCTGATCGCGCTCACGACCTCGGGCGGCAGGCCTTCGAGCGACAGATCGACGAAGCGGCGCGCGGCATCCTCCTGACCGAACTCACCCGCCAGCGTCATCAGGAAGATCAGGAAGGGGAACAGCGCGAACAGGGTCGTGAAGGCAATCGAGCCGGCCTGCGTCGCGCCACCGTCGTCGATGAAATGCACGATCGCGCGCCACAGGATCGTGGCCCCGACCCGCAAGCTTCTCCAGACGCGCTTACGCCAGACCAAACGAACGCTTCTCCGGTTGCCGATGGGACGCTGGAGGATCTAGGCGTCCTCGAGGTCCGCGCGCGGATCGTAGGGGTGCTTCTCGGCCCAACGCCGCAGGTATTCGGCGAGTTCCGCATCCGGCCGCTCCGGCAGCATCACCACGAGGCGGACGTACTGGTCGCCGCGCGCAGCACCCGGCGCCGCCACGCCCCTGCCCTTCAGCCGCAACGAGCGGCCGCTGTTCGAGCCGGGCGGCACGCTGATCCGCACCGGCCCGTCGATGGTGGGTACGGTGATCTTGGCGCCCTGGATCGCCTCGCAAAGGCTGATCGGCAGCTCGAGATGCACGTCCTTGCCGTGCAGGGAGAAGCGCTCGTGCGGGCGTACGGCGATCGTCACCAGCGCATCGCCCGGCGCGCCGCCGGGCGATCCCTTGGCGCCCTGCGCCTTGAGGCGCAGCACCCTGCCGTCCTCGGTGCCGGGCGGGATGTCGATCTCGAGCACCCGGTCGCCGAGCTCGAGCCGCTGCCGGCCGCCGCGCGCGGCGAGCAGGAAGTCGACCTCGACGCGATGGCGCCGGTCGACGCCGCGGGCCCGGCCGCCCTCCGGCGCCGCGCCGCGCAGCTCGTCGACCGAGGGCCCGCCGCCCGGGCCACCCCACCCGAACGCGCCGCCGAAGATTTTCTCGAACAGCCCGTCGCCGGCCCGAAAGCCGCCGGGGGCACCCGGCCGGGCGCCCGCCTGGGCTCCGGGACGGGTCCCTGCGCCACGGCCGAAGCCGAAGCCGAACTGGGGCTTGCCGTCGGCATCGATCATGCCGCGATCGAACTGCGCCCGCTTCGCGGGATCGCGCAGCAGCTCGTAGGCCCGGGTCACCTGCTTGAAGCGCTGCTCGGCGCCGGCATCGCCCGGGTTGCGGTCCGGGTGCAGGCGCTTGGCGAGCTCGCGATAGGCGGCCTTGATCGCCGCCGGGCCCGCCCGGCGCGACACGTTCAGAACGCGGTAGGGATCCTGCATGCTCATCCGTCAGCCGCAAGCGCGCACGTGACGCGCCACCGGCCCGTCACGATCTTGCAGCATAGCATCAGACACCCCTATTCTTCCGTCAACATCAGGTATTTGACGAGCCGAGCGCGTGCAAAGGACCCCACCTTTCGCACGATGGAGCATTGCGCCATGTCTGCCACGAGAGAGATCGACCGCGTGCTGGAGACCGTGCTCTACGTCGACGACCTCGACGCGGCCGAGCGCTTCTACGGCGAGGTCCTGGGCCTCGAGCTGGACAGCCGGCAGGCAGGCGTGTTCGTGTTCTTCTGCTGCGGCGCGGGCATGCTCCTGCTGTTCGAGCCGGGTGCGGCGGCGAGCGGCCGCAGGGTCCCGGCGCACGGCGCCAAGGGGCCGGGCCACGCCTGCTTCGCCGTGGCCGAGGATGCGCTCGATGCCTGGCAGAAGCACCTGAGGCTGCCGGCGTCGCGATCGAGCAGGAGGTCAGCTGGCCGCGCGGCGGTCGCTCGTTCTATTTCCGCGATCCGGCCGGCAACAGCCTGGAGCTGGCCACGCCCCGGATCTGGGGCCTGCCCGAGGTCGACCAGCCCTCTAACGCCCGAGGACCGTGACCAGCGCATCGGCAAACCGGTCGATCTCGGCCTCGGGAAGGCCCGCGATGTTGATCCGGCCGGAGCCCACCATGTGCACCGCGTGCTCGTCGCGCAGGCGCGCGACCTGCGCGCGGCGAGGCACCGATCAGCGAGAACATGCCGCGATGGCGCTCGACGAAGTCGAAGCGGTCGCTGTTGCTCCGCGCGCGCAGGCTGCCCGCGAGCATCCCGCGCAGGCCCAGCATGTGGGCGCGCATCTCGTCGAGCTCGGCCCGCCACTGCGCGCGCAGGGCCGCATCGTCCAGGATCGTGCCGACGACCGCGGCACCGTGCGCCGGCGGCGACGAGTAGTTCGCCCGCGCGATGCCGAGCAGCTGTCCCAGCATGACGTCCGCCCGCTCGGGCGAGGCGCCGAGCACGAAGGCGCAGCCGACCCGATCGCGATAGAGCCCGAAATTCTTCGAGCAGGAGGCCGCGACGACCATCTGCGGGACCCTCGCCGCGAGCCGGCGCACGCCCGCGGCATCCTCCTCCAGGCCGTCGCCGAAACCCTGGTAGGCGAAGTCGACGAACGGCAGGAAGCCGCGCGCGAGCGCGAGATCCGCGATCGCGTCCCAATGCTCAGGACCCAGCTCCGCGCCGGTCGGATTGTGGCAGCAGCCGTGCAGCAGCACCACGTCGTCCGGCCCGGCCTGGCCCAGCGCCTCGAGCATCGCGTCCGCCTGGACCTCGTTGGTCGCGGGGTCGAAATAGGGGTAGCTTCGCATCTCCAGCCCGGCCGCCCGCATGATCGCCGGATGATTGGGCCAGGTAGGCGCGCTCAGCCACATCCTCGCATCCGGCCGGGCGCGGCCGATCAGCTCGGCCAGCACGCGCACCGCACCGGTGCCGCCGGGCGTCTGCGCCGCCCGGATGCGCTCGTGCGTCCCCGCGCCGAACACGAGTGCCGTCATGGCGGCGTTGAAGCGGTCGTGGCCGGCGAGGTCGAGATAGCTCTTGGTCGCCTCGGTCTCGAGCAGCCGGCGCTCGGCCTCGCGCACCGCGGCCATGATGGGCGTGCGGCGCTCCCGATCGTGGTAGACGCCGATGCTGAGGTCGATCTTGTGCGGCCGCGGGTCGGCGCGGACCGCGGCCATGACCGCGTAGATGGCGTCCGGCGATGCCGTCTCGAGGTTCTCGAACATCGTGCACCTTCACCTTGGTTCTCGATGGGTCTTGGTTCGCCGCTCCGGCTGACCTAGTGTGCCAGGATCGCGTGCGGAAGTATCGTGCAGGAGGGCCGCCATGGCTACCGGGATAGGCGCCGAGCAGCAGCCGCCGATCGACGTCGATCTCATCGCCGACCTTGCCTGCCCGTGGTGCTACATCGGGCTGGTGCGGCTCGACCGTGCCCGCGCCATGCGCCCCGACTGGCCGCTCCGGCTGCGCTGGTGGCCGTTCCTTCTGAACCCGACGCTGCCGCCGGAAGGCATGGACCGGAGCGCCTATATGCGCGCCAAGTTCGGCGGCGACGAGGCCGCCCGGCAGGTCTACCGGCGGATCGTCGAGAGCGCGCAGGACGACGGCATCGCGTTCGCCTTCGAGCGCATGAAGCGCACGCCCAACACCATCCTCGCCCAGCGCCTGATCCTGCTTGCCGAGCAGCAGGGTCGCGGCGAGGAGCTGATCCGCGTGCTGTTCCGTGCCCTGTTCGAGCAAGGTCGCGACATCGGCCATCTCGAGACCCTGCTCGAGCTTGCCGAGAGCGCTGGCCTCGAGCGGGCGCCTGTGGGTGCCTTTCTGCGCTCGGAGGAGCAGGCGAAGGAGATCGTGGCGGCGCACCAGCGGGCCGAGCGCCTGGGCGTGCGCGGCGTGCCGGTGTTCGTGGTCGACCGCGAGCAGGCGATCGCGGGCGCCCAGCCGCCGGAGGTGCTGGCCGGGCTGCTCGACGTCGCCGCCGCCGCCAGGCGGGCGACCGCCGCCGAGTGATCGCTGCCGCCGGGTGCCGCGATGAGCACGCCGGACATCGCCCAATGGCTGCGCTCGCTGGGGCTCGGCCAGTACGAGCAGGCGTTTGCCGACAACGACATCGACGGCGAGGTGCTGGCCGAGCTCGATGATGCCGACCTGGAAAAGCTCGGCGTCTCGCTCGGCCACCGCAAGAAGCTCCTGAAGGCGATCGCGGCGCTGGCCGTGCCCGGCGGCAGCGCTCCCGCCGAGGCCGGCGCTGCTGCCGGCGATCGAGGGCGAGCGGCGTCAGGTGACCGTGCTGTTCGCCGACCTCGCGGGCTACACGCGGATGACCCGCGAGCTCGGCGCCGAGGCCATGCACGCCATCACCGATCGCTTCTTCGGCCTCGCCGACGGCCTGATCGAGCGCTTCGGCGGCAGCATCGACAAGCATATCGGCGACTGCGTGATGGCCGTCTTCGGCGCACCGGTGGCGCATGGCAACGATCCGGAGCGGGCGGTGCGCGCGGCGCTCGCGATCCGCGACGCGATGCCCGATCTCGGCCGCGAGCTCGGCTGCGCGCTGGACACCCACATCGGCATCGCCAGCGGCCAGGTCGTGGCCAGCAGGGGTGCGGGCCACAAGGCCTACAGCATCACCGGCGACTCGGTGAACCTCGCCTCGCGCCTGACCGACCAGGCGGCGGCAGGCACCATCCTCGTCTCGGAGCCGGTCCGGCGGCTGCTGGCCGATCGCCTGGACCATGTCGAGGTCGACCCTTTCGCGCTGAAAGGCATGGCCGCGCCGGTGCGCGCCTTCCGGGTGAATTCTCTTCGCGAGGCGCGCACGGCCGAGCGGCCATTCGTCGGCCGCCGGCTCGAGCTGCAGCAGCTCGAGAGCGTGCTCGAGGCCTGCCGCGCCCAGGGCCGGGGTCAGGCCGTGCATATCCGCGGCGAGGCCGGCATCGGCAAGACCCGCCTCGTCGAGGAGCTGCAGCTTCATGCGACCGGTGCCGGGTTCGTCTGCCACAAGGGGCTGGTCCTGGATTTCGGCGCCGGCGCCGGCCAGGATGCGACCGCCTCGCTCGTGCGCAGCCTGCTCGGGCTCGGCGCGGCAAGTGACGAGGCGGCGACCGGCGCCGCGCTCGAAGCCGCCACGCGCAACGGGCTGCTCGAAGCCGATCGCAGGGTCTTCCTGAACGAACTGCTGGATCTGCCGCAGCCGACGGCGCTGCGCGCGCTCTACGACGCGATGGACCACGGCGCCCGCAGCCGCGGCAGGCAGGATGCCGTTGCCGAGCTGGTCGAGCGCGCCAGCCAAAAGGCGCCGCAGCTCGTCGATCGTCGAGGACATCCATTGGGCGGACGGGCCGACGCTCGGCCACCTCGCGCGCCTCGCCCGGACCGCCGGCACCGCGCGCGCGGTGCTGGTCATGACGTCACGCATGGAAGGCGATCCGCTCGACCACGTCTGGCGGTCCAACGCCGGCGGCAGCCCGCTTGTGACCCTCGACCTCGGTCCCCTGCGCGACGACGAGGCCGGCGCCCTGGCGCACGCCTACGTCGATGCCAGCGCCGAGCTGGCGCGGCGCTGCGTCGCCCGGGCTGCCGGCAACCCGTTGTTCCTCGACCAGCTGCTGCGGCACGCGGAGGAGAGCACCGAGGAGGGCGTACCCGGTTCCGTGCAGAGCCTGGTCCAGGCCCGCCTCGACCACCTGTCGCCCGCCGACCGCCAGGCGCTGCAGGCGGCATCGGTGCTCGGACAGCGTTTCACCGCCGATGCGCTCGGCCATCTGCTGGGCCAGGGGGCCCACGACTGCGCCGCTCTCGTGCGCCATCTGCTGGTGCGATCGATCGGCGACGAGCTCCTGTTCGCCCACGCGCTGATCCGCGATGGCGTCTACGACTCGCTGCTGCGCAGCCGGCGCGCCGCGCTGCATCTGCGTGCCGCGGAATGGTTCGCGGCGCGCGATGCCGGCCTGCACGCCGAGCATCTCGATCGCGCTCAGGACCCGGGCGCGCCCGACGCCTACCTGGAGGCGGCGCGCAGCCAGCTCGCGACCTATCGCTACGACGGCGCGCTCGATCTCGCCGAGCGCGGCCTGGCGATCGCACGGACCGAGCAGCAGACCTTCGCGCTGACCTGCCTGCGCGGCGACATCCTGCACGATCTCGGCGCCATGGCCGAGGCGGGCGAGGCCTACGCCGCGGCGCTCGCGGCCGCGAGCGACGACGCGCAACGCTGTCGCGCCTGGCTCGGGCTCGCCGCCGTCAAGCGCGTGACGGATGATCTGGACGGCGCGTTCGCCGACCTGGAGCGGGCAGAGGCGGCGGCGCAGGCGCAGGGCCTCCAAGAGCAGCTGGCACGCATCCATTTCCTGCGCGGCAACCTGCACTTCCCCCGCGGCAATCTCGAGGGTTGCCTGGAGGAGCACCGCAAGAGCCTGGCCCTGCGCCCGGGAGGTCGGCGCGGCCGATCTGGAAGCGGCTGCCCTCGGCGGCCTGGGCGATGCCGAGTATGCCCGCGGCCGCATGGTCACCGCCCATGAGCGTTTTCGCGCCTGCGTCGAGCTCTGCCGCCGCCATGGCTTCGGCCGCATCGAGGTGGCGAACGCCAGCATGCTGGGACATAGCGGCCTGTACTTCCAGCCTCAGTCGGATGCGCTTGCGGTCGCGCAGGCGGCTGCCGACGGCGCGGCGCGGGTGGGGCATCGGCGCGCGGAGCTGAACGCCAGGCTGGCCGCCTTCTTCGCCGCTCTACGAGTTGGCCGAGTTGCACCGGGTCAAAGAGGAGGTGGAGAAGGCGTCGGCGCTGGCTCGTGCCTTGGGTGCTGCGCGCTTCGATCAGGCGTGTCTGCTCTACCTGGGCAAGGTGGCGTTGGCGGAGGATCGGCGCGCCGACGCCATCGAGCTGCTCTCGCGGGCTCTCAAGGTCGCGCGCGACACAAGCGTCGGCTTCCATGGCCCCAACATATGCGGCGCGCTCGCTCTGGCCCTGGAGGATCCGGCGCAGCGTCGGGCGATGCTGGGCGAAGGGGAGGCCATGCTCGCTCGCGGCTCCCTCGCCCACAATCACCTGCGATTTTACCCTGACGCCATGGCCGCCGCGCTCGAGCTTGGCGACCGGCAAGCCCTCGAGCGCTACGCCGCCGCGCTCGAAGGCTTCACACGCGCAGAGCCCCTGCCCTGGGCCGACTTCTTCATCGCCCGGGGGCGCGCGCTCGCGGCGATCGGCCGCGGCCATGCCGACGAAGGCATAGGGCGCGAACTGAAGCGCCTCGAAACCGAAGCGCGCCGTCTCAACTATCGTACCGCGCTCCCGGCGATCGAGCAGGCGTCAGCCGGATCTGACCCGTCCCGGTGACGGATCCTATTCCGGCCGCCAGGCCTCGTAGTCGCCGGTGGCGGGCGCGCGCTGGCCGCCGCGCTGGATCGCGCCGGGCGGCAGGTAGGCCTGGTCGGTGCCGGTCAGGTTCGGCAGGCGGTCCTGCTCCCAGCGCGGCGCCGGCAGCGGCACCTTGCTCGGCGGCAGCTCGATGCGCTTGTGCAGCCAGCCGACCCAGCCGGGCGGCACCTCGGTCGGATCGGCGAGGCCGTTGAACAGCACCCAGCGGCGCTCGCGGCGCCAGGAGGTCTCACCGCGCCGGCGCTCGCGATAGTAGCGGTTGCCGTAGGGGTCCTCGCCGACCAGCTCGCCGCGCAGCCAGCTCCTGAGGATCGTGAAGAAGTGGTTGGTCCACAACGCGCTCACCGGCATCTCCTGGTGCTGCACGCCCGGCCCCGTCGTTGCGGGACCGGCGCGGCGCTCCGTCAGCACGGCAGCACGCCCGAAGCCGTCCGGGCTGCCGCCGCCGCACTATGGCGACGATCGTCCGACCGGTCCAGAGCGCTGCAAAGGGGCGGCCTGGGGATAACTCGCGCCGTTTGTTCGCTCTATGTTCCAACTCCAGCCGCCTCCAGCCTGCTGGAGGCTTTCTCCATGGAGCTTCTGCGCGCACGGATTGATCTCCAGCTCCATCATCGGACGCGGTACGGGCCCATCTGGCGCCGCGCTCGGCGCGCCGCAAGGCCCGGCGAGGCTAGGATACAACATCCTGTTGCGCTGAGCGCCAAAGCCTCTATATATAGATGTCTGCGTGGCGAAGCCCTCCTCCAGAAGGGTCGCGGCGGAGACCCGGGACAAGCGCCGAAAGCCTTGGTTGGCCAAGGATCTTGCCGGGTGCGGGGGCAGAAAACCACGAGGGTCGATGCGATGGTCGTTGCTGTGGCGGTGAGATTGGGGGTAGTAAGGTTGAGTGGAATGAGGTGGAGAGCAACCACGCTGATGCCCCTTGATCCGCACGACCACGGCGCCACCTCGGAGTTACGGTTTCGTTCCGTCGCTTCGGGCACGGCCCTTGAACGCGAGTTGCGCGTGGAGAAGCCGTCTGCGGTCCATCCGCAATGTGAAGCCGTGCTGGAGTGTGGTTCATGAGGATCGAGCGTGCGTTCACGACCGCCGGGCGGTCGCCTTACGAAGCCATTGGATTTCGCACCGCCTGCAGCGAGATCCGCAATCCCGACGGCTCGGTCGTCTTCAGGCTCGACGAGATCGAGGTGCCGAGCGCCTGGTCCCAGGTCGCGGTCGACGTTCTGGCCCAAAAGTATTTCCGCAAGGCCGGCGTGCCGCGCCGCCTCACCCCGGTCAAGGACAAGGGCGTGCCCGAGTGGCTGCGCCCCCGGCGCGCCGACGCCGAGGCGCTCGCGGCTTTGCCCGAGGACCAGCGCTACGGCAGCGAGACCTCGGCCAAGCAGGTGTTCGACCGCCTCGCCGGCACCTGGACCTGGTGGGGCTGGAAGGGCGGCTACTTCGACGCCGAGGAGGACGCGCTCGCGTTCTTCGACGAGCTCCGCTTCATGATGGCCTGCCAGTACGGCGCGCCGAACTCACCGCAGTGGTTCAACACCGGCCTGCACTGGGCGTACGGCATCGACGGGCCGGCCCAGGGCCACTATTTCGCCGACCACAAGACGGGCGAGGTGCGCGCGTCGGCGTCCGCCTATGAGCGGCCGCAGCCGCATGCCTGCTTCATCCAGAGCATCGGCGACGACCTGGTCAATCCGGGCGGCATCATGGATCTGTGGGTGCGCGAGGCCAGGCTGTTCAAGTACGGCTCCGGCACCGGCACCAACTTCTCGGCGCTGCGCGGCGCGAACGAGCCGCTCTCGGGCGGCGGCAAGTCGTCCGGGCTGATGAGCTTCCTCAAGATCGGCGACCGCGCCGCCGGCGCCATCAAGTCCGGCGGCACGACGCGGCGCGCCGCCAAGATGGTCACGGTCGACGTCGACCATCCGGACATCGAGGAGTTCGTCGGCTGGAAGGTGGCCGAGGAGCAGAAGGTCGCGGCGCTGGTCGCGGGCTCCAGGCTGCTCGCCCGGCATCTGAACACGATCATGACGGCCTGCCATGCGGCCGGCCTGGACGGCGACGAGCGCTTCGACCCCAAGGCCAATGGCGAGCTGCGGGCGGCGCTGCGCGCGGCGCGCCAGGTGATGCTGCCGGACGCGGCGCTGCAGCAGGCGATCCTGCTCGCCCGCCAGGGCTACACCCGGGTCGACATCCCGACCTACACGGCCGACTGGGATTCGGACGCCTATCTCACGGTCTCGGGCCAGAACTCGAACAACTCGGTGCGGGTCGGCAACGACTTTCTCGAGCGCGTGGTCGAGGATCGCGAGTGGCAGCTGACCAGGCGCACCGACGGCCGGATCGCCAAGACCATGCCGGCCCGCCAGCTCTGGGACGGCATCTCGCATGCCGCCTGGGCCAGCGCCGATCCCGGCGTGCAGTACGACACCACGATCAACGAGTGGCACACCTGCCCGAACTCGGGCCGGATCAACGCGTCCAACCCGTGCTCGGAGTACATGTTCCTCGACGACACGGCGTGCAACCTCGCATCCTTGAACCTGATCTCGTTCCTCAAGGACGACGCGTTCGACGTCGCGGGCTTCGAGCATGCGGTCCGCCTGTGGACCATGGTGCTCGAGATCTCGGTGATGATGGCGCAGTATCCATCGCAGAAGATCGCCGAGCTGTCCTATCGCTACCGCACGCTGGGGCTCGGCTACGCCAATCTCGGCGGCCTGCTGATGGCATCCGGCGTCGCCTATGACAGCCACAAGGCGCGGGCGCTGGCCGGCACGATCACGGCGCTCATGACCGGCACCGCCTATGCGGTCTCGGCGCAGATGGCCAAGGAGCAGGGGCCGTTCGCCGGCTTCGGCCAGAACCGCGAGGCGATGCTGCGCGTGATCCGCAACCACCGCCGCGCCGCGCACGGCGAGAAGCGCGACTACGAGGAGCTGTCGGTCAGGCCCGTGCCGCTCGATCCGTCGCGCGTGCCGCTGCCGGGGCTCACCGAGGCGGCGCAGGCGTGCCTGGGACGAGGCCCTGGAGGCGGGCGAGCGCTACGGCTTCCGCAACGCCCAGACCACGGTGATCGCGCCGACCGGCACGATCGGCCTGGTCATGGACTGCGACACCACGGGCATCGAGCCGGACTTTGCGCTGGTCAAGTTCAAGAAGCTGGCGGGCGGCGGCTACTTCAAGATCATCAACCGCATGGTGCCGCGAGCACTCGGCACGCTCGGCTACGAGCCCGAGCAGGTCGAGGACATCGTGCGCTACGCGGTCGGCCGCGGCACGCTGATCGGCGCGCCCGAGATCAACCACGAGAGCCTTGCGGCGAAAGGCTTCACGCCGGAGATCCTGGAGCAGCTCGAGCGGGCGCTGCCGAGCGCCTTCGACATCAAGTACGCGTTCAACCAGTACACGCTCGGCCAGGCGTTCTGCCGCGAGGTTCTGCATCTTTCCGACGCGCAGCTGGCCCAGGTCGATCTCGACCTTCTGGGCGTGATCGGCTTCACGCGCGCGCAGTGCGAGGCGGCCAACCTCTACTGCTGCGGTGCGATGACGCTGGAGGGCGCGCCGCACCTGAAGGACGCGCATCTGCCGGTGTTCGACTGCGCCAATCCCTGCGGCCGGCTCGGCAAGCGCTATCTCTCGACCGGCAGCCACATCCGCATGATGGCGGCGGCGCAGCCGTTCATCAGCGGCGCCATCTCCAAGACCATCAACATGCCGGCGACCGCCAGCGTCGAGGACTGCTCGCGCGCCTATCTCGATGCCTGGCAGCTCAGCGTGAAGGCGCTGGCGCTCTATCGCGACGGCTCCAAGCTGTCGCAGCCGCTCTCGGCGGTGATCCTGCAGGACCTCGAGGACGACGACGAGGCGGTCGCCGGCGACCGCGTGGCCCAGGTCGCGAAGGTCGCTGAGCAGCTGGTCGAGCGCGTCGTCGCGCGGCGCGACCGGCTGCCGAGCCGGCGCAAGGGCTACACCCAGAAGGCCGTGGTCGGCGGCCACAAGGTCTATCTGCGCACCGGCGAGTATGCCGACGGCCGGCTCGGCGAGATCTTCATCGACATGCACAAGGAGGGCGCTGCCTTCCGCTCGCTGATGAACAGCTTCGCGATCGCGGTCTCGATCGGCCTGCAGTACGGCGTGCCGCTCGAGGAGCTCGTCGAGGCGTTCGCCTACACCCGCTTCGAGCCCTCGGGCCCGGTGCAGGGCAACGATACGATCAAGATGGCGAGCTCGGTGATCGACTACATCTTCCGCGAGCTCGCGATCTCCTATCTCGAGCGCAACGATCTCGCCAACGTCGATCCGACCGAGCTGCACCACGACAGTCTCGGCGACGGCGCCAAGGAGCGCCACCTGCGGCGCGACGATGCGATCAAGCAGCTGACCAGCAGCGGCTATGTGCGCGGCAATCTGCGCCTGCTGCATGGCGGCGGCCCGGGTGCTCCGGGCAGCGGTGAGCGTTCCGAGGCGATCGGCGCCTCGATCGGCGCCTCGATCATCGGGCGGCGGCGGTGCCAGCGCTGCCGTGCGTGCGACCGAATCGACTGAGCCGGCCTTGCTTGATGGTCGGCTGGCTCAGGCGAGGCTGGCGCGGCTGAAGGGCTACGAGGGCGACCCGTGCCCGAACTGCGCCAACTTTACCCTGGTGCGCAGCGGCACCTGCCTGAAGTGCGACACCTGCGGCTCGACGACGGGCTGCTCGTGACGCGGGGCGGCGTGCGCGCATCAGGGCGTTAACCTTCCTCCTCCCAAGCTCTGCGGCCCGGCGATCTCCGCCGGGCCGTTTTTTTCGCCGGATACATTCAGCCCGAAATGCGTCTGCCGCCCCCACCCTTCTGGCGTACGCACTACTATGAGGCGACCCGTTCCAAGGCGGGACGGGCAGCGATAGAGTACAATGACGTTGCGGCGGTGCTGGCCGCCCCATTCCAGACGGAGCGGCAGGCGGACGGGCGTTTGCGATACTGGGGATGGGTGCCTCGGCTTCGCCGCTGGTTGCGGGTCGTCACTCTCGAGGATGGCAGCACGGTGCACAATGCCTTTCTGGACCGGAGGTTCAAGCCATGACTGGCGAGCCTATAGTGTATGACCCGGAGACCGACACGCTCCTGGTCGAGTTCCGGCCATGGCCGGCGGCGACGCTCGCAGAGATCAACGAGGAGGTCGGCGGCGAAGACGCAGAGGACGGGCTGGTCGTCCACTACGGGCCGGACGGTCTGCCGCACATGTTCGAGATCGAGCATGCTTCGGAGCGCCCCGACCTCGTCGCGCGGGCACTTTCGGCCCTCCGCCATGCCAAGG
The DNA here is from genome assembly GCA_963753315.1 of uncultured Alphaproteobacteria bacterium. Classification (GTDB taxonomy): domain Bacteria; phylum Pseudomonadota; class Alphaproteobacteria; order Geminicoccales; family Geminicoccaceae; genus DASUGG01. The sequence continues at coordinate 179,994 of CAVWCI010000050.1, read as the reverse complement.
GCTTCGCCGCCTAGTGTCGGCAGAACAGGAACAGAGGCGCTATCGCTGCCCGCCTCGAGGATGACAAACGGCCGTCGAGATCACGCGTGAACGTGCGCCGGCGTCGGCGATGAAAGGAGACGATGCTCGACCTCGACCCGATCCTTGCCGACCCAGCAGACCCGGCGGATGCGCCGCCGGCCGACGACCGCCTGGTCGAGCGCTTCCACATGGGCGGCAAGGCGCGTGCCTGGTCCTGTGCGACCATGCCGGGCGCCGGGTGCCGCAGCACCTCGACCATCTGGGCCTGCCGGAGCACGAGCTTCGCCGGCATATCGGCTGGGACATCGGCGCCGCCGACGTCACGCGCGCGCTTGCGGTGCTGCTCGATGCGCCGGCACTGCTGTGCCACGTCTCGCGCCTGGTGATCGATTCCAACCGCCGGCCCGGCCGTGCGGATTCGATCCCGGAGGTCAGCGACGGCACCCCGGTGCCCGGCAATAAGGGCGTGGATGCCGCCGAGGCGCGCCGGCGGCTGGCCCACTATTTCATCCCCTACCACCGGGCCGTCTCGCAGCAGATCGCGCGGCTGCGGCGGGCCGGCGTGCCGGCGATCGTCTCGATCCACAGCTTCACGCCGATCCTGCAGCGCGGCTGGCGGCCCTGGCAGGTCGCGGTGCTGTGGGACGAGGACGACAGGCTCGCGGCACCCGTGCTCGCGGGCCTGCGCCGTGACCGCAGCCCTTCGGGTCGGCGACAACGAGCCCTATTCCGGCCGCTATCCGGTCGGCTACACGATCCCGTTCCACGCCAGGCGGCCGGGCCTGCCGCACGTGACCTTCGAGCTGCGCCAGGACCTGATCGACACGCCTGCCGCGTGCTCGCGCCTGGGCCGAGCGTCTCGCCGCCGTCCTGCGCGGGCCGCTCGGCGATCCTTCCGTGTATCACCTCTGGAAGCGCTGAGCGCCCGTGCCGCTTTCGCCCCCATCGCTCACGCTCGGCGTCGAGGAGGAGTATCTCCTGGTCGACCCGGAGAGCCGCGACCTCGTCGCAGCACCTCCGAAGGGCTTCATGGCGCGCTGCCGCAAGCGCCTGGGCAAGCGCGTGACGCATGAGCTGCTGCAGGCGCAGGTCGAGGTCGGCACCGGCATCTGCCGCGACATCGCCGCGGCGCGCAGGAGCTCGCCGAGCTGCGCGGCACCGTCGCCCAGACCGCCTCGGAGTTCGGCATGGCGATGATCGCAGCCTCGACGCATCCGTTCGCGAACTGGCGCACCCAGCGCCGCGTCGACAAGGAACGCTACGTCATTCTCAGCCGCGACATGCAGGCGCTGGCACAGCGCATGGTGATCTGCGGCATGCACGTGCACGCCGGCATCGAGGACGACCAGCTGCGCATCGACCTGATGAACCAGGCGACCTATTTCCTGCCGCATCTTCTGGCGCTGTCGACCTCCTCGCCGTTCTGGATGGGCCAGTCGACCGGCCTCAAGGCGTACCGGCCGTCCGTGTTCGGCAACCTGCCGCGCAGCGGCCTGCCGGAGCATTTCGAGAGCGCCGAGGAATGGAAGCACATGCTGGAGCAGCTGGCGCAGACGGGCCTTTGCGACGACGCCACCAAGATCTGGTGGGACCTGCGGCCGAGCGCGCGCTTTCACACCCTCGAACTCCGGGTCTGCGACGTCTGCACCCGCCTGGATGATACCATCGCGATCGCCGCCCTCTATCAGGCGATCCTCGCGACCCTCTATCGCCTGCGCTCGCGAAACCAGACCTGGCGGCGCTATCGCTCGACCCTGGTCGAGGAGAACAAGTGGCTGGCCCAGCGCTACGGCATCCACGGCGAGATGGCCGATTTCGGGGCGATGAGCCGCAAGCCGTTCGCCGAGCTGGCCGAGGAGCTGATCGTTCTGGTCCAGGACGAGGCGAAGCGGCTCGGCTGCCTCGCCGAGGTGCGCCACGTCCGCAAGATCCTGAAGCGCGGCACCAGCGCCGATCGCCAGATCCAGGTCTATGACGAGGCGTGCGCCGCGGGTGCCAGCGAGCAGGAGGCGCCGCCAGCGGTCGTCGACTGGCTGATCGGCGAGACCCGCGCCGGCCTCACCGCCTGATGCCCATCACCCGGAGGGATCGACGATGACCGATGTCAAAGGACTGGACGAGCGCACCCGGACCGAGCTCGAGGCGGCGGCGTTCCGCACCCTGGTCGAGCATTTCCGGGCGCACCCCGAGGTCCAGAACATCGACCTGATGAACCTCGCCGGCTTCTGCCGCAACTGCCTCTCGAAATGGTACCGCGCCGCGGCCGAGGAGCGCGGCCTGGCCATGTCCTACGACCAGGCGCGCGAGATCGTCTACGGCATGCCGTACGAGCAATGGAAGGCGCAGCATCAGACGGAGGCTGGCCCCGAGCAGAAGGCACGCTTCGCCGAGCGCGGCGATCAGCATCGCTGAGCTTGGCCCAGGATCTCCTCGACGAGGCTGCGGCACGGTCGCGCTCGCCGGGCCGCGGCGGTGCTCCTCGAACAGCGAATTCACGGCACTCGGCTCCAGGTTGAGCTCGATCGTCTGGGCGCGGCCATGCCGGCCGGCCGCCTCGACGAAGCCCGCGGCCGGATAGACCTGGCCCGACGTGCCGATCGCCATGAAGAGGTCGCAGCGCGAGAGCGCGGCGTAGATCGCATCGAGCGCCAGCGGCATCTCGCCGAACCACACCACGTGCGGGCGCAGGACGTTCGTTTCGCCGCAGGCCTCGCAGCGGTGATCGGGCTCGAGGTCGTGGCGGCAGGCATGCAGCGCCGCGCAGGCGGTGCAGCGCGCCCGCAGCAGCTCGCCATGCATGTGGATGAGGTTGCCCGTCCCGGCGCGCTCGTGCAGGTCGTCGATGTTCTGGGTCACCACCAGCACCTCGCCCGGCCAGTGCTTCTCGAGGCGGGCGAGCGCTTCGTGCGCGGGGTTCGGCTGAATGCCGGCGCCGAGCAGCTGGCGGCGGCGCTGGTCGTAGAAGCGCTGCACCGTGGCCGGCTGGCGGGCAAAAGCCTCGGGCGTCGCGACCTCCTCGAGCCGCCAGCCCTCCCACAGGCCGTCGGCGCCGCGAAAGCTCGGCAGGCCGGATTCGACCGAGATGCCGGCGCCGGTCAGCACGACGATGGAGCCGGAACGGTCGCGGTGGATCGGCTGGTGCATACGGCGCCGGCAGAGATCAGGTTGCGACGAGCTCGGTCTCGACCGCCTCGATGTTGAGCGCGGCTGCCATCAGCGCCTGGGTATAGGGGTGCTTGGGCTGATCGAAGACCTCGCCGGCGGCGCCCTGCTCGACCACCTGGCCATCGCGCATGACGATGACCTCGTCGCTCAGCGCGCGCACGACGCGAAGATCGTGGCTGATGAACAGGTAGGCCAGGCCATGGCGCGCCTGCAGGTCGCGCAGCAGGTCGACGATCTGCGCCTGCACCGACATGTCGAGGGCAGATGTCGGCTCGTCGAGCACGACGAAGCTCGGCTCCAGCACCATGGCGCGGGCGATGGCTGATGCGCTGGCGCTGGCCGCCGGAGAACTCGTGCGGATAGCGGTCCTGGCTGTCGGGGTCGAGCCCGACCTCCTCGAGCACCTTCGCGACCAGGCGGCGGCGGCCCTCGCGATCGCCGCCGAGCCCGTGCAAGGTCAGCCCCTCGCCGATGATCTGGCCGACCGACATGCGCGGCGACAGGCTGCTGAACGGGTCCTGGAACACGATCTGCATGTCGCGCCGCAGCGGCCGGAGCTTGCCGGAGGGCCAGCCCTGGATGTCCTGGTCGCGAAAGCGGATCGCGCCGTCGCTCTTGAGGAGGCGCAGCAGCGCCAGGCCGAGCGTGGTCTTGCCGGAGCCGCTCTCGCCGACGACGCCCACCGTCTGGCCGCGCCGCACGGCGACGTTGACGCCATCGACCGCCTTGACGTGCCCGACCGTGCGCTTGAGCAGGCCGCGCTGGATCGGAAAGTGCACCTTGACGTCGTCGCCGGCCATCACGACCGGCGCGTTCGGGTCGCGACGGGTCGGCCGCCCCTTGGGCTCGGCGGCCAGCAGGTGCCGGGTATAGGCGTGCTGCGGACGCTCGAACACCTCCTCGACCGGGCCGGTCTCGACGATCTCGCCATCGGTCATGACGCAGACGCGATCGGCCACCTTGCGCACGATGGTGAGATCGTGGGTGATCAGCAGCATGGCCATGCCGAGGCGATCCTGCAGGTCTTTCAGCAGGCTCAGGATCTGCGCCTGGATGGTGACGTCGAGCGCGGTCGTGGGCTCGTCGGCGATCAGCAGCTCGGGCTCGTTGGCGAGCGCCATGGCGATCATCACCCGCTGGCGCTGCCCGCCGGAGAGCTGATGCGGATAGGCATCGAGGCGCTCCTCGGCATCCCGCAGGCGCACCAGGTGCAGCAGCTCGAGGGCCTGTCGCCTCGCCTCGGACTGGCTGAGGCCGCGATGCAGGATCAGCGCCTCGCCGATCTGGCGCGCGATCGTGTGCAGCGGGTTGAGCGAGGTCATCGGCTCCTGGAAGACGATGCCGACGCGGCCGCCGCGCACCTCGCGCAGCGTGCGCTCGTCGGCGCCCAACAGGTCGCGCCCGCCGAGGCGGATGCGGCCGCCCGGATGCCAGGCCTTCGGGTAGGGCAAAAGCTGCAGGATCGACAGCGCCGTGACCGACTTGCCCGAGCCGCTCTCGCCCACGAGCGCCAGGGTCTCGCCCTGCTCGATCCGGAACGACACGTTGCGCACGGCAGCAACCGTGCCGCCCTCGACCTTGAAGCTCACCGAGAGGTCGTCGACCTCGAGCAGGCTCATGGAACCCTCATCGGAACGTCTTGCGGGGGTCGAAGGCATCGCGCACCGCCTCGCCGATGAAGATCAGCAGCGAGAGCATCAGGGCGAGGACCGCAAAGCCCGTGATCCCCAGCCACGGCGCCTGCAGGTTGTTCTTGCCCTGGGCCAGCAGCTCGCCCAGCGACGGCGAGCCCGGCGGCAGGCCGAAGCCCAGAAAATCGAGCGAGGTCAGGGTCGTGATCGAGCCGTTCAGGATGAACGGCATGAAGGTGAGCGTCGAGACCATGGCGTTCGGCAGGACGTGCCGCCACATGATCGTGAGGTCGCCGACGCCGAGCGCCCGCGCCGCGCGGATGAAGTCGAAATTGCGCGCCCGCAGGAACTCGGCCCGCACCACGTCCACCAGCGCCATCCAGGAGAACAGCAGCATCAGGCCCAGGAGCCACCAGAAGTTCGGCGTCACGACGCTCGCCAGGATGATCAGCAGATAGAGGATCGGCAGGCCGGACCAGATCTCGATGACGCGCTGGAAGCCGAGGTCGACCCAGCCGCCGTAGTAGCCCTGCACCGCGCCGGCAGCGATGCCGACGATCGAGGACAAGAGCGTCAGGGTCAGGCCGAACAGGACCGAGATGCGAAAGCCGTAGATCACCCGCGCGGTGACGTCGCGGGCCTGGTCGTCGGTGCCGAGCCAGTTCCGCCAGCTCGGCGGCGATGGCGCCGGCGTCGGCAGGTCGCGGATCACGGTGTCGTAGCTGTAGGGAATGATCGGCCAGACCGCCCAGCCCTTCTCGCCGATCAGGTCCATCACGAACGGGTCGGTGTAATCGGCCTCGGTCGGGAAGTCGCCGCCGAAGGTGGTCTCGGGGTAGGATTGCAGGATGGGGAAATAATAGCTGCCGTCGTACTCGATCAGGAGCGGCTTGTCGTTCGCGATCAGGTTCGCGAACAGGCTGGCCACGAACAGGAAGGTAAAGACGTAGAGCGAGATGTAGCCGCGCCGGTTGGCGCGAAAATTGGCAAGGCGGCGCGCGTTCAGGCGGCTCAGGTGCAGCGGCACGCCGAGCAGGCGCGCGCGCTCACCGGGCTGGCCGACCGCAAGCGTCGCCATCAGACCCTGCGGCTCTCGAAATCGATCCGCGGATCGATCAGCACGTAGGTCAGATCGGAGATCAGCTTCATCAAAAGGCCCAAGAGGGTGAAGACGTACAGCGTCGCGAACATCACCGGGTAGTCACGGTTGATCGCCGCCTCGAAGCCCAAAAGCCCCAGGCCGTCGAGCGAGAAGATCACCTCGATCAGCAACGCGCCCGTGAACAGGATGCCGACGAACGCGCCCGGAAAGCCCGCGATGATGATCAGCATGGCGTTGCGGAAGACGTGGCCGTAGAGCACCCGCCGCTCGCTCAGGCCCTTGGCGCGCGCGGTCATGACGTACTGCTTGTTGATCTCCTCGATGAAGGAGTTCTTGGTCAGCATCGAGAGGCCGGCGAAGGCACCGATGGTCAGCGCCGTGATCGGCAGCACCAGATGCCAGAAATAGTCGACGATGCGCGCCGGCCACGACATCTGCTCCCAGTCGTCCGACACCAGGCCGCGCAGCGGGAACCAGTCGAAGTAGCTGCCGCCCGCGAACAGCACGATGAGCAGGATCGCGAACAGGAAGCCCGGGATCGCGTAGCCGACGATGATCACGCCGCTGGTCCAGACGTCGAACCTGCTGCCGTCGCGCACGGCCTTGCGAATCCCGAGCGGGATCGAGATCAGATAGGTGAGCAGGGTCGTCCAGATGCCGAGCGAGATCGAGACCGGCAGCTTGTCGATCACCAGGTCGACGACCGAGGTGTCGCGAAAATAGCTCGAGCCGAAATTGAAGGTGACGTAGTTGCCCAGCATCTGGAAAAAGCGCTCGTGCACCGGCTTGTCGAAGCCGTAGAGGCGCTCGAGTTCCTTGATGAACTCCGGATCGAGGCCGCGCGCGCCGCGATAGCGGCTGGTGGTCGCCTCGCCGCCCGACGGCCCCTCCGCCCGACGGCTGGCTGATCTCGCCGGAGCCGCCGCTGACGCGCGCCGTGGCCCCTACCGCCGTGCCGCTGATCTGCGCGATCAGCTGCTCGACCGGTCCGCCGGGGGCCGCCTGGATGACGAAGAAATTGACGACCATGATCCCGAACAGCGTCGGGATGATCAGCAGCAGCCGGCGGAGAATATAGGCGAGCACGCCCGGCGCTCGCGCTAGTCGGTGGTCTGCGCCTGCGCACCGCTCGGGCCGGACAGGCGCGCCGCGGGCTTGCCGGGGTCGACCCACCACGCCATGAAGTCCGGCCCCTCCTCGGGCAGGATCTCCGGCCGCTCGAACTTGTTGCGATAGGCCACGCGATAGCCGTCATCGGTGAAATGCGGCACCACGTACTGGCCCCAGAGCAGCACCCGGTCGAGCGCGCGGACCGCCGTCTCCAGGTTCTCGCGGCTGTCCGCGGTGATCACCTTGTCGATCAGGGCGTCGACGACGGGATCCTTGATGCCCGGCGTATTGCGGCTGCCCGGCACGTCGGCGGCCGCCGACCCCCAGTAATCGCGCTGCTCGTTGCCGGGCGAATCGCTCTGCCCCCAGATCTCCGAGATGACCTCGAAATCGAAGTTGTCGGTCCGGTTCTGGTACTGCGCGGTATCGACGACCCGGATGCGGGCCTCGACCCCCAGGCGCTTGAGATTGTTGACCCAGGGCGACGCGACGCGCTCGCCCGACGGGTCCGAGAGCAGGATCTCGAACGCCATCACCTCGCCGGTCTCCTGATTGGTGAGGCGGCCGTCCTCGACCACCCAGCCTGCCTCCTGGAGCAGCCGCAAGGCCTGGCGCAGGTTGTCCCGGTTGTTGCCGGTGCCGTCGGTCCGCGGCGGCTGATAGTCCTCGGTGAACACCTCCTCGGGCAGCTGGTCGCGATAGGGCTCCAGCAGGGCCAGCTCCTTGCCGCTCGGCAGCCCGGAGGAGGCCAGATCCGGCTCGCCGTGGAAGTAGCTCTCGATGCGCTCGTAGGCATCGTACATGAGGTTCTTGTTGATCCACTCGAAATCGAAGGCGTAGCCCAGCGCCTCGCGCACCCGCGGATCCTTGAACCTGTCGTCGCGCAGGTTGAAGACGTAGCCCTGCATCCGCGCCACCGGCCGGATCGGCAGCTTCTCCTTGACGATCAGGTCGCGGCTAAAGGCGTTGCCCTCGTAACCGGTCGCCCAGCGCTTGGCGGAATTCTCCGACCACAGATCGAAGTTGCCGGCCTTGAAGGCCTCGAAGGCGACGTCGCGGTCGCGGTAGTACTCGTAGCGGATCTGGTCGTAGTTGTAACGGCCGCGATTGGCGGGCAGATCGGCGCCCCAATAGTCGGGCACCCGCTCATAGACGATCGATCGGCCGGGCTCGAAGGACTTGATCTTGTAGGGCCCGCTGCCGACCGGCTGCTCGAGCGAGCTCCGCTCGAAGTCACGATCGGCGTAGTAGTGCTTTGGCAGCACCGGCAGCTGCCCCATGATCAGGGGCAGCTCGCGGTTGACGGCGCCATCGAAGGTGAAGGTCACCTCGCGCTCGCCGGTCTTCTCGGCCTTCACGACGTTGGCGTAGTACGAGCGGTACTGCGGGTGCCCTTTGGTGGTCAGGGTCTCGAAGCTGAAGATGACGTCCTCGGCCGTGATCGGCTTGCCGTCGTGCCAGCGCGCGTCCGGATTGAGCGTGAACTTCACCCAAGAGCGATCCTCGGGCGTCTCGACCAATTCCGCGACCAGGCCGTAATAGGTGAAGGGCTCGTCCAGGGACGGCGTCATCAGGGTCTCGAACATCAAGGTGAGACCGGATGCCGGCGTGCCCCGGAGAATGAAGGGATTGAGGCTGTCGAAGGTGCCGGAGCCCGAGAGCGCCAGCGTGCCGCCCTTCGGGGCGTCGGCATTGACGTAGTCGAAGTGGCTGAAATCCGCCGGATATTTGACGTCGCCGTACATCGCGATGGCGTGCTGCGGTCCGGATCCGACCGCAGCCGCGACGCCGGGTGCTACCAGGGGCGAGAGGGCCAGGACGGTGATGGCGACGGATCGCTCGAACCGGCGGAGCATCTTCATGACTGATCGCCTTCCAGTGGCGGAATCCTCGACTGGTGGTAGCGTATATATGCAGCTGTGCGCGCGTGCCTAGCTTAATGACGAAGCTTTCACGAAGCCTGGCACGAACCCTGGCCGAGCAGCTCCAGCGCCTGCGCGTGCACGCGGCGATCCCCCGCCGCCACGACGCGGCCGTCGGAGCCGCGGCCGAGCGGGCTGACCCTGCCAGTCGGTGATGATGCCGCCGGCGCCCTCGATCACCGGCACCAGCGCGGCGAAATCGTGCAGATCGAGATCCGCCTCCACGACCAGGTCGGTAAAGCCCATCGCGAGCAGGCCGTAAGCGTAGCAGTCGCCGCCATAGACCGCGAACCGGACCGCCTGCGCGACCTTGGCGAACGCCGCCTGCTCGTCCTCCGTCCTGAAGATTTCCGGTGAGGTGGTCGCCAGCACGGCATGGCCAAGCTCGGCGCAGGCGCGCACCCGGATCTCGGCCCCGTTGCAGGTGCTGGGCTCGCCCAGCGCGCCGACCCAGCGCTCGTGCGAGACGGGCTGATCGATGATGCCGAGGATCGGCCTGCCCTGATGCAGCAGGCTGATCAGGGTCCCGAAGGTGGGCCGGCCCACGAGAAAGGCCTTGGTGCCGTCGATCGGATCGAGGTTCCAGACCAGCTCCGCCTCGCCATGCTCGCTGGCGAACTCCTCGCCTTCGATGCCGTGCTCGGGGAACCTGGAGCGGATCAGGTCGCGCATGACGCGCTCGGTCTCGCGATCGGCCGCCGTGACCGGGCTCTCGTCCGCCTTGTAGTCGACGGAAATCGGCGAGCGATAGTGGCGCCGCAGGACCTCGCCCGCGCGATCGGCGAGCTCGTGGGCAAACGCCAGATGATCGACCGACACGGGCGCGCTCTTCCGGCCCGGCCTGTCAGCCCCCTGCTTCCGGCAAGGGCAGCGGATTGTCCGACAGGGATTGCAGATACAGGAGCAGATCCCCCCTGTCCTTCGGCTTGCTGAGGCCGGCAAAGGTCATCTTGGTCCCGGGCGCAAAGCCCTTCGGGTCGGTCACGAAGTCATTCACCGTCTCAAAGTCCCAGGCGCCTTCCTTCTCGCTCAGCGCGCTCGAGTACTCGAAGTCCGGCAGCGACGCGATGTCGCGCCCGAGAACGCCCCACAAGTTGGGCCCGATCTTGTTGGCGCCGCCCTGCTCGAAGCTGTGACAGGCCGCGCACTTCTTCGCGACCGTCTCGCCCGCGCCGGCGTCCGCCGTCGCCAGCACCTCGCTGATCGCCACGGCCTCTTCCTGCTCCTCGGCCGCCTCGCCGCCGGCTGCCTCGACGGCGGCCATGTCGATCGGATAGGCCCGCTCCTCGGGGATGTAGGGGTGGTAGATGATGCGCGAGAAGACGCCGGCGCCGGACGCGATGATGCCGGCCGTGAGGACGGCGGCCAGGGCCTTGTTAAACTCGAGCGAAGATGCCATAGCAGGGCGTTTTCCGGGTTCAGGTTCGCACACACGGGGTGGCGCAGGCTTCGCCCATCTGCCCCCGTTCGTCAAGCCGGCATCGTATGGTCGAGCAAGCCACGATCGTCCTGATCCCCGCGCGGCTGCGCTCGCAACGCCTGCCGAACAAGCCGCTCGCGGAGATCGGCGGCGTGCCGATGATCGTGCAGGTCTGGCGGCGTGCCTGCGAGGCCGAGGTCGGGCCCGTCGTCGTGGCCTGCGCCGAGGCCGAGATCGCCGCGGCCATCGAGGCGCATGGCGGCCAGGCGGCGCTGACCGATCCGGAGCTTCCTTCCGGCACCGATCGCATCTTCCAGGCGCTGAAGCAGATGGATCCGGCCGGCCGCTTCGAGCGCGTGATCAACGTGCAGGGCGATCTGCCGACCCTCGAGCCGGCGGCGATCCGTGCGGTGCTGGCACCGATCGAGCAGCTCGGCACCGACCTCGGCACGCTCGCGACCGCCATCGAGGATCCCGAGGAGCGCCACGACCCCAACGTGGTGAAGCCCGTGATCGCGAGCGATCCGCACCATCCGGGTCTGGGGCGCGCCTTGTATTTCTCGCGGGCGACGGTGCCGAGCGGCGAGGGCCCGGTCTATCACCACATCGGCATCTACGCCTATCGCCGCGCCGCCCTGGAGCAACTGGCCATGCTGCCGCCCAGTCCGCTCGAGCAGCGTGAGCGTCTGGAGCAGCTGCGCGCGCTCGAGAACGGCTTTTCCATCGGCGTGGCGCTCGTTGACACGATTCCGCTGGGCGTCGATACTCCCAAGGATCTGGAGCGGGCCAGAGCCATGTTTGCGGCCTCGCACCGCCCGGCAGGCTGACCATCGCAACGTCGTCATCAGAGCCTTTTGCCCATGAACGAGTTGGCTGGCGCGGAGACAGGGACGGCGGCGCCCGCCCCCGACCCCGCACGTCAGATCGTCTTTCAGGGGCAGCCGGGCGCCTACTCGCACCTTGCCTGCCGGCAGGTGTACGCCGACCTCACGGCGTTGCCGGCCGAGAGCTTCGAGGATGCGTTCGCCTGCGTGCGCGACGGCCGCGCCGCGCTCGCCATGATCCCGATCGAGAACTCGGTGGCGGGACGGGTCGCGGACATCCATCACCTGATGCCGCATTGCGGCCTGCACATCATCGGCGAGCATTTTCAGCGGGTGAACCACCATCTGCTGGCCGTTCCCGGCACGACGGCTCGAGGACGTCAGGACGGTGCACTCGCACATCCAGGCGCTGAGCCAGTGCCGGCGCCTGATCCGCGAGCTCGGCATCGCGCCCAGGGTGCACGCCGATACCGCCGGTGCGGCGGCCGAGGTCGCGGCCGCCGGGCGGCGCGAGCAGGCGGCGATCGCCTCGCGCCTCGCCGCGCAGATCTACGGGCTGGAGATCCTGCGCTCCGACATCGAGGATGCCGAGCACAACACCACGCGGTTCGTCATCCTCGCCACCGAGCCGCGCGTGCCGCCGCCCGACGAGGGGCCCTGCATCACGAGCTTTCTGTTCCAGGTGCGCAACGTGCCGGCAGCGCTGTACAAGGCGCTGGGCGGCTTCGCCACCAACGGCGTCAACATGATCAAGCTCGAGAGCTACGTCGACGCCGGGTTCAACCAGGCGCAGTTCTACGCCGAGATCGTCGGTCATCCGGCGCAGCCCGGCGTCGCGAACGCCTTCGAGGAGCTGGCCTTCTTCTCGCACGACGTCGAGCGGCTGGGCGTCTATCCGGCGCACGCTTTTCGCTTTGGCACGCCCTGACCGGGCGCACCTGGCATCCGGCCTGCCTAGATGGCGATCAGCGCCGCGGCGACCCGCCGGTCCTCGGCGAGCAGCACGTTGTAGGTGCGACACGCGGCAGGGGTCGCCATCGCCTCGATCACGATGCCATGCGCACGCAGCGCCTCGCGCAGGTGCGCCGGCGCCAGCGCGAAGCTGGGCCCGCAGCCGAGGATCAGGATCTCGACCGCCGGATCCGCCTGGACGATCGGCGCCATGCTGTCGATGCTGATCGCGGCAAGCGTGTCCGCCTGCCACGACAGCGTGCGCTCCGGCAAGACCAGCAGCGAGCCCTCGTGCCGGGTCCCGGCGACGGTGAAGCCGCCTTCGCGATAAGCCTGGATCAGCTGGCGTCCGGCCGCAACGACCGGCGTGACTTCCATGCCGTATCCCCTCGGGCTGTGACCGGTCTCACACCGGCAGCATGGCCGGACGCGTGCGCCGGAGCCAGACGCTCATCATGAGACGGGTCAAGGAGATCGCGGTGAACATCGAGGTCAGGATGCCGATGCCGAGGGTCACGGCGAAGCCGCGCACCGGCCCCGAGCCGAACGCGTAGAGCAGGACGGCCGCGATCAGGGTGGTGAGATTGGCGTCGATGATGGTGCGCATCGCCTCGCGATAGCCGCTGTCGACCGCGCTCATGGGCGGCTTGCCGAGCCGGGCCTCCTCGCGGATCCGCTCGACGATCAGCACATTGGCATCGACCGCCATGCCGATCGTCAGGACGATGCCGGCAATGCCGGGCAAGGTCAGGGTTGCCTGCAGCACCGACAGGATCGCCACGATCAGGACCAGGTTCACGAGCAGCGCGACGCAGGCGAGGACCCCGAACAGGCCATAGTAGAGGACCATGAAGCCTATCACGAGAATCAGCGCGATCACGCTGGCCCACTTGCCCGCCGCGATCGAATCGGCCCCGAGATCCGGGCCGACGCTGCGCTCCTCGACGATGTCGAGCGGCGCCGGCAGGGCGCCGGCGCGCAGCAGGACCGCCAGCTCGTTGGCCGAATCGACCGTGAAGTTGCCGGAAATGATGCCATTGCCGCCGAGAATCGGCTCGCGGATGCGGGGCGAGCTGATCACCTTGTCGTCGAGCACGATGGCAAGCAGCTCGCCGACGTGGTCGCGCGTCACATCGCCGAACTTGCGCGCGCCTACCGAATCGAAGCGGAAGCTGACCACCGCCTGATTTTCCTGATAGGTCGGCTGCGCATCGACCAGGCTCTCGCCGCTGACCTCGACCCTCTTGCGCACGACCTGCTGGGCCATCTCACCCGGGCGCGAGGCCTCCTCGCTCGGCAGGATCATCGAGCCGGCCGGCAGATTGCCGGCGAGCGCCTGATCCAGCGGCGTGTCGAGGTCGACGAGATGGAAGGTCAGCTTCGCGGTCTGGCCGAGCAGGCGCTTGATCGCGTCCGGATCCTTCTCGCCCGGCACCTGCACCAGAATGCGGTCCGTACCCTGCTGCTGAATGGTCGGCTCGCGCGTGCCGACCTCGTCGATTCGCCGGCGCACGATCTCCAGGGACTGCTGCACCGCCTTGCTGCGCAGATCGTTCGCCGCGGTCTCGGTCAGCTGGATCTCGACCCGGCCGTTGCCGGCATCCTCGACCTCCAGCTCGGGCGCGATCGGATTGGTGTTCAGGTCGTCGAGCAGCTCGACGGCGCGCCCGGCCGCCGCGGGATCGGTCAGCGTGAAGGCCACGGCATCGCCGTGGACCCCGAGCCCGCGATAGCCGATGCGCTCCGGCCGCAGCGTGGCCCTGACATCGTCGAGCACGCTCGCCAGACGCTCGTCGATCACCGCCTGCAGGTCGACCTCGAGCAGGAGGTGCGAGCCGCCCTGCAGATCGAGCCCGAGATTGATCTGCTGATGCGGCAGCCAGTCCGGCATGCGCTCCATCTCGGCGCGCGGAAACAGATTGGGCAGGCTGTAGATCACGCCCGCAAGGCAGACGGCCAGAATGACGGCGACTTTCCAGGTCGGAAAGCGGAGCATGTGGTTACTTCTTACCGAACAGCTGCGACATCAAGCCGGTCTTGGCGGCGCCCTCGGTGCTGCCGCCGGCCTGCGCCTGGGCCGTGCCCTTGGCTGCTGCCGGCTGCTTGTTCAGGATCTCGGAGATCGTGCCCCGCGCCACCCGGACGCGGATGTCCTTGGCGATCTCCACCAGAAGGGTCGTGTCGTCCTCGACCTTGACCACCGTGCCGATGATGCCGCCGGCGGTGAGCACCTTGTCGCCGCGCTTGAGCGCCCCGATCAGCTCGCGGTGCGCCTTCATCTTCTTCTGCTGCGGCCGGATCAGGAGGAAATAGAACACCACGAAGATCAGCACCAGCGGCATCAATGAGATCAGGTCGAATCCTGCCGGTGCGCCGCCTGCCGCCTGGGCGTAGGCTGAGGAGATGGGCATCGCGTTCCCCGTTGGGTCAATCGTGGCGTGATCGGCGGTATATAGCCACGCTACCGGGAAATGCCAATGCCCACGCCGGGCGGCGCGAGGACGATATCAGCGGGCGGCCGGGCGCTGCCCCGATGAACATTGCGTGATGGTCCTATGGGCGCCAGAACGGCTTGCCGGCCTCGCCCTCGACATCGGCGCGCGACAGGCCGATGTCGCGCAGCATGTAGTCGTCCAGCGAGCGAAGGTGCCGGCGCTGGCGCACCCGCTCGTGCCAGGCCAGAACCAGGTCGACGGCACGGCCAGCCTTGCTGGCGAGCCATGGCTCGGACCTCACGGTCACGCCCGCCAGGGTCGCGCGCGAGGTGCGGATCGTTTCGCTGAGCATATGAGCACCCCTCATGTGTCTGGACGTCGATAGACTCAATGTATATGCCTGCGATGGCAACCTGACCAACGATGCTTTCTCATGCTAAGCATGAGGCATGCTCATGTCCGGACGGAGCCCATGACACGTCCCCTGCCTTCGCTCAACGCCCTGCGCGCGTTCGAGGCGGCGGCGCGGCATTTGAGCTTCACCCGTGCGGCCTCGGAGCTGAACGTCACGCAGACGGCCATCAGCCACCAGATCAAGGGCCTGGAGGAGCAGCTTGGCGTGCAGCTGTTCCGACGCCTGCCCCGCGGCCTCCTCCTGACCGAGGAGGCCCAGCGCTATGCCCCGGCACTGCGCGCAGCCTTCGAGCAGATCAGCGCTGCGACCGAGCAGCTTTGCGCGGGCGGGACCGGCGGCGCCCTGATGCTGAGCACGGTGCCCTCGTTCGCCGCCAAATGGCTGGTGCCGCGCCTCGGCAGGTTCCGCGCCGCGCATCCTGAGATCGACCTGCGGATCAGCGCCTCGCTACGGCTCGTCGATTTCGCGCGCGAGGATTTCGACGTCGCGGTTCGCATGGGCCGGGGCAACTATCCCGGGCTTCGGGTCGACGCGCTGTTCGGCGAGGTCATGTTCCCGGTCTGCAGCCCGGGTCTGCTGACGGGGCCCAAGCCGCTCGGCAGGCCGGAGGACCTGCGCCACCATGTGCTGCTGCATGACGTCGACGTCTTCGCATCGGCGTTCTCGTCGGTGCCACAGGCGTGGCGCCTTTGGCTGGAGCGCGCCGGCGTCCATGACATCGACGTCGAGCGCGGGCCTGTGTTCGAGGATTCGGCCATGCTGCTCGATGCGGCGATCGAGGGACAAGGCGTGGCCCTGGGGCGGAGCGCCCTGGTCGCAGCGGACCTCGCTGCGGGGCGGCTCGTGAAGCCCTTCGACATCAGCCTGCCGTTCGAGCTGACCCACTATCTGGTCTGCCCCGAGGCCACCGCCGATCGGCCGCGGATCGCTGCGTTCCGCGCCTGGCTGCTCGCGGAGGCGAAGGCCCATGAGCAGGCACCGGGCATCCCCGGCCGGGTTGATCGGCTGCGCGACAACCCCTAGCCTGCGCCGCCGGACCACCTTGGAAGATCAGCATACCGGGGAAGACCTGCATGCCGGAACCGGACCTGCACGCGCTGCTGCACCGCCTCGTCGAGGCGGTGGAGCGGCTGGCGCCGCGGCACCTGCCCGAGGCCGATCTCGACGCCGCCGACGCCTTCGTCTGGGAGGCGCAGGCGCACGCGCTGCGACCGGTCGAGCGGGTCGCCGCGGTACCGCTGGAGCTGCTCGTCGGCATCGACCGGGTACGCGACATCCTGCTCGCCAATACCGAACGCTTCGCGGCCGGCCGGCCGGCCAACAACGCCCTGCTCTGGGGTGCCCGCGGCATGGGCAAGAGCTCGCTGATCAAGGCCGTGCACCGCAAGATCAACGAGCGCGAGGCGCGGGCGCTGACCCTGATCGAGATCCATCGCGAGGACATCGACAGCCTGCCCAAGCTGCTGCACCGCCTGACCGGCGCGCCGCGCCGCTTCCTGCTGTTCTGCGACGACCTCAGCTTCGATCTGGGCGATGCCGGCTACAAGTCGCTCAAGGGCGTGCTCGAGGGCGGGATCGAAGGCCGGCCCGACAACGTCCTGTTCTATGCGACCTCGAACCGGCGCCATCTGCTGCCGCGCGAGATGATCGAGAACGAGCGCGAGACCGCCATCCACCCGGGCGAGGCGGTCGAGGAGAAGGTCTCGCTGTCGGACCGGTTCGGCCTGTGGCTCGGCTTCCATCCCTGCTCGCAGGAGGATTATCTGAACATGGTGGGCGGCTATGTGCGCCATTTCGGCCTGAAGATCGAGGCCGACCGGCTGCGCCGCGACGCGCTCGAGTGGGCGCAGACGCGCGGCGCCCGCTCGGGCCGGGTCGCCTGGCAGTACGTGCAGGATCTGGCCGGGCGGGAAGGCGTCCTGAGTCAGCCGCCAAATCGCTTGGTAAGATAAGCCAAGACGCCGCGGAACTCCGGTCCATAGGACTTGACGTCCGCGTAGATCCGCGCGGCGGTTGCTTCGTTGTCAGGTGTGGGCAACCAGATTCCGGTCGTCCAGCATGCGTATCCAGGGCGCTTCCCGCGCAAGCCAGCCTGCCTGATACGCCTGGCGGAAAACTTCCTTGGGATATCGCGCCTCGAGCTTTTCCGCGGCGAGGCATCGCTGAAGCGCCTTCCAGGCGGTCTCGTAGACCAGCACGAAGCGCAAAATGACGACATCCCGGCTGATCGGATCGCCCTCGGGCAGGCTCAGCCCTTCCTCCAGACGCGCAAGCGCACGGCCGAAATTGTCCAAGGCGTGAGCGATCCTATTGGCAGGCATACAACAGCACGCCTTCCCGCTCGATCGCCCGCCGCAGTGCGTCGTCGACGTGCTCCAGACGCACAAGGTCGACGTTGAGCAGCGTCGGCGCCTCGTCGACGATGTTCCAGATCGCCGCCCACTCTTCGGGCGAGGCACTGGGACACGCGATCCCGAGGTCGATGTCCGAGCGCTCGTCGTGATCGCCACGGGCTCGGGAACCGAACAGAATGATCCTCTCGACCGATCGCGAGCGCCGGATCTGGTCGACCATCACCGCGATCGCGGGATGCATCCCGGCCGCCGTGGTTCTGGCGGCATCATTCGCGCTGCTCATGCCCTGCAACGTGGCGCACCGCCGACCTTCTTTCAACGAGAATGAAGGCGCAAGCGCCCTGCAGGCGGTCGGCCGGCAAGGACGGCCGGCTAAGAGGCGCTGGCGACCGCGGTCGAGTCGTGCACGAGGACCGCTTCCGGGTTGATTGGCTTGGTGCCCCGGCGCAGCTCGAAGTGCAGCTGGCTGGTCGACACGTCGCCGGTGTCGCCCACCCGTGCGATCACCTGGCCGCGGCGCACCACGTCGCCGACCTCGACCAGCAGCGAGGCGTTGTGGGCGTAGGTCGTGATGTAGCCCTCGTCGTGGCGGACCAGGACCATGCGTCCGTAGCCGTCGATGCCGTCGCTGGCATAGACCACGATGCCGTCCTCGGAGGCCACGACCGGCGCTCCCTTACGGGCCGCGATGTTGATGCCGTTGCGGTGCTGGCCGTTCTCGGTGACGCCGTAGCCACCGATCACCTTGCCGCTGACCGGCCAGAGAAAGCCCTTGCCGGTCAGCGCCGGCGGCGCGGCGTCGGGTACCGCCCTGGCGGTCTGCACGCCCGGGATCTCCAGCGACTGCCCGACGCTCAGACGATACGGGCTCGCGATCCCGTTGGAGGCGGCAACGTCCGCCGCCGCGACATCGAAGCGACCGGCGATGCCCGAGAGCGTGTCGCCCTGCCGCACCACGTAGCGCACCGGCGCCGCGCTGGCACCGGCCGGCACCTGCAGCACCTGGCCGACGTAGACCACGTAGGGCGGGGAAAGGTTGTTTGCCCGGGCCATTGCCTCGAGGCTCACGCCATAGGCCTGCGCCACCGCACCCAGCCGATCGCCGGCGGCGACGCGGTGCTGCGTAGCCTGCTCCGGTGTTGCGGCCGGCTCTACCGCCGCAACGACCGTCTCGGCCCGCTGCGGCCTCGGCGCTGCCGCGCGGTTCCACCACGGCAGCCGGCCTCTGCAGGACGGGAGCCGGTGCCAGCGCGACCGGCGCCCGCAACCGGGCTCGCCGCCACGGCCGCGCGCGCGGGCCCGAGCCTCACCGGCGCGCGCTGCGAAGCGCTCGGCGGCAGCTCGCTTCGCATGACGGCTGCGCGCGCAGGCAGGGCCTCCGTCGGAGCGCTCCGCGCCACCTGCATCTTCTGCATCTTCGCTGCCTGGGCCTGAGCGGCCCACGGCACCTGGCTGCCGCCGTCGAGCGGCTGATAGGTCGAGCAGCCCGCCAGCACGGACGCGCCCAACGCGATCACGGCCCACTGAGGACGCTCGTTCCAAAGCTTTTGCATGGTCGAAGGTTAATGATAACACTGATCCGAAATCAAGGCATTTCTTGCGGCTGTCCCGATCAACTGTAGCAGTACCGGTGTATTGCAGAACGACCCCTGCAAGGCGCCGTTCGATTGCGGCGTCCGCGGAATTATTGATGCAGCGCCTCAACCGCGGCGCGCAATGCTGCCGGATTCATCGGCTTAGCGCACGAATCTCAAGCAAGGGCGCGGCGCAGCCGTTCCATGCCCGAGCGATGCGTCATGTCCATGTGAATCGGCGTCACCGAGATGCAACCGTCGCCCACGGCCTCCAGGTCGCTGCCGCGCTGGAGGTCCTCATCGCAGCGCAAACCGCCAATCCAAACATAGGGTTGGCCGCGCGGGTCAATCCGCTCCACGAGCTCGTCGCCGAGCTTGCGCTTGCCCTGATAGGTCACCCGCCAGCCGTCCACCGCCTGGCCGATGCGATCGGGAAAATTCACGTTGATCAGCGCATCCTGCGGCCAGCCCTCGCGCAAAAGACGGTCGATGATCGCCGGCGCATGCTGCGTCGCGGTCGACCACTTGATCCGCTGACCGTTCTGGCAGACCTGGCTGAAGGCGATCGCCGGCACGTTGAACATGGTCGCCTCCATGGCCGCCGCCACGGTGCCGGAGTAGGTGACGTCCTCGCCGAGATTGCCGCCGTGATTGACGCCGGAGAGGACCAGCTCGGCCGGAAAATCCTTCATCACGATCTGCAGCGCCAGGAGCACGCAGTCGGTCGGCGTGCCGTCGACCGCGAAGCGTCGCTTCGACACCTGGCGGATGCGCAGCGGCCGGTTGATCGTCAAGGAGTGCGACGCGCCGCTCTGATTGGTCTCGGGCGCGACCACCCAGACGTCGTCGCTGACGCTGCGCGCCACCCGCTCGAGAATGCGCAGGCCCGGCGCGTTGATGCCGTCGTCGTTGGTGACCAGCATGCGCGGCTGCTTGGGCAGACGTCGCCACCCTTTTGGGGCAGGTTCGGCGGCGGCAGGCTCAGCCATGGGGAACCAGACGCTCCATACCGTTCATGTAAGGTCGCAGGGCCGGCGGCAGGGTGATGCTGCCGTCCGCCTGCTGGCCGTTCTCGAGCAGTGCTACCAGGGTCCGGCCGACCGCGAGGCCCGAGCCGTTCAGCGTGTGCACGAACTCGGTCCGGCGCTCGCCCTGCGGCCGAGAGCGCGCGTTCATGCGCCGCGCCTGGAAGTCGCCGCAGTTCGAGCAGCTCGAGATTTCGCGATAGCGGCCCTGCCCCGGCAGCCAGACCTCGATGTCGTAGGTCTTGCGCGCGGCAAAGCCGGTATCGCCGGCGCACAGCACCATGACGCGATACGGCAGCTCCAGACGCTGCAGGACGGTCTCGGCGCAGCGCGTCATGCGCTCGTGCTCCTCGGCCGAGGCGTCCGGCCGGGTGATGCTCACCAGCTCGACCTTGGCGAACTGGTGCTGCCGGATCATGCCCTTGGTGTCCTTGCCGGCGGCGCCGGCCTCGGAGCGAAAGCAGGGCGTGTAGGCGGTGTAGCGCAGCGGCAGCTGCTCCTCGGCCAGGATCTCGCCCGCGACCAGGTTGGTGAGCGCGATCTCCGAGGTCGCGATCAGCCACAGTCCGGTCGTGGTGCGAAAGCTGTCCTCGCCGAACTTGGGCAATTGGCCGGTGCCGAACAGCACGTGATCGCGCACCAGATAGGGCACCGCGACCTCGGTGTAGCCGTGCTCCTTGGTCTGGATGTCCAGCATGAAGGTCGCGAGCGCGCGCTCGAGGCGGGCGAGATCGCCGTACAAGGCCACGAAGCGGGCGCCGGAGAGCTTGGCGGCGCGGGCGAAATCCATCCCGAGCGGGCCCCCTAGATCGTCGTGCTCCTTGGGCGCAAAGTCGAACGCGCGCGGCTCGCCCCAGCGCCGGAGCAGGACGTTGGCATCCTCGTCGTCGCCGTCGGGCACATCCTCGGCGAGCAGGTTCGGCAGGCCCGCGAGCTCCGCATCGAGCGCGTCGGTGAGCATGCGCAGCCGCTCCTCGCCGGCCTGCAGAGCATCCTTCAGGCCGCCTACCTCGGCGATCGCGGCGGCCGCGTCGCCGCCCTGGGCGCGAATCCGCCCGATCTCCTTCGAGAGCGCATTGCGCCGCGCCTGCTGCTCCTGAAGCTCGGTCTGCAGGGCGCGCAGCTCCTTATCCCGCGCGAGCAAGGCATGCGCCATGGGCGCGATCTTGCGGCGACGCAGCGCCGCATCGAGCGCGTCGGGCTGGTCACGCCACAGTCTGAGGTCGTGCATGGCTGGTCATTGGTCAGGGCGCGGGTTGGGGCGATGTTGCAGGGGTACGGCAGGCGTGGCCGATTCAGGATCTCAGCACGTCCGCCATGCTAACCGCTTCACGCGCTGCGGTCGAGATCGGTGCCCGATGCGCTCGCCGCCTCCTCGGCCTCCTCGGCAGCCTCCGCCTCGGCCCGCCGGCGCTCGACGATGCGCACGGCGATGATGGAGAGCTCGTAAAGCACAAGGATCGGGATGGCGAGCCCGATCTGGCTGATGATGTCGGGCGGCGTGATGATCGCCGCGACGACGAACACGCCGACGATCGCGTATTTGCGGTTGCGCGCGAGGGCGTCGGCGCTGACCAGCCCGACCCGCCCCATCAGGGTGAGCGCGACCGGCAGCTGAAAGCTGAGCCCGAACGCGAAGATCAGCTTCATCACCAGCGACAGGTATTCGCCGACCCGCGCTTCCAGCTCGATCGGCAGCGAGCCGTCGGCGCCGCTGGTCTCGAAGCTCAGGAAGAAGCGCCAGGCGAGCGGGAAGATGAAGTAGTAGACCATCGCGCCGCCGAGGAAGAACAGCACCGGGGTCGCCGCCAGGAACGGCATGAACGCCTGCTTCTCGTTGCGATAGAGACCGGGTGCGATGAACATCCAGAGCTGGATCGCCACGAACGGGAAGGTCAGGAATGTGCCGGCCCAGAACGCGACTTTCACATAGGTGAAGAACGCCTCGGCGAGCCCCGTGTAGATCATCCGCCTGCCGGTCTGCCCCTCATAGGCGTCGGCGAGCGGCTGCACCAGGAACGCGTAGATGTCCTGGGCAAAGAAATAGCACACCAGGAAGCCGAGGAAGATCGCGATGCAGGAGTACATCAGCCGATTGCGCAGCTCGATCAGGTGATCGAGCAGCGGCATCTGCCGGTCGTCGAGATCCTTGAGGATCGCCATCTATCGTCTCGATCCTGGAGCCTGCTCTGCCAGCTTGGTCAGCTTGGTGGGCCGGCCAGCCCGATGAGGGAACGCAGGGGCGCTTGCGCCAGATCCGGGCTCAGCGCGGTCCACCCATCGTCTCCACCTTGCCGGTTTCCGGCGAAGCGGCATTGGGGGCGTTCCCGGTGGTGGTCTTGGCCCTTGCGCTTGGCCTGGGCTTGGCCGCGGCTTTCGCCTTGGCCTCTGTCTGGGGCTTGGCCTCGGTGCTCGACTTCGCCTCCGTCTTCGGCTTCGCGGGCGCGCTTGGCCCGGAGGCCTTTTCGCGAGCGGTGGCCGGCTCGGTCTTGGCAATCTTCGCGGGGGCAGGCTTCGCGGGGGCAGTGTGCGCGGGGGCAGTTTGGGCGGGCTGCTCGCTCGTCACCTGGGGCGCCTTGGCCGCCGGCTCCTTCGCCTCGCCGTTCGGAGCGGCGGCAGATGCTGCCAGGGGCTTGGCCTTCGGATCGAAAGCCCTGCCGAGGTCGCCGGTCGGATCGATCGTCTTCTCGATGCTCTTCTTGATGTTGGTGCGGCCGACCTTCTCGATCTCCCGCTTGACGTCGTCGAGCTCGGCCTCGCGCGCCATGTCCTCGAGCGAGCGCTGGAACTCCCGCGCCATCGCGCGTCCCTTGGCGACCCACTGCCCCACATTGCGCGCCAGGCGTGGCAGGTCCTTGGGGCCGATGACCACCAGGGCCACCAGCATGATGACCGCCATCTCCGACCAGCCGATGTCGAACATCGCTGGCCTCCCTACCGCCGACCCCGACCGCTCAGCTCTTGGCCGCCTCGTCCCGGTGGCTGACGGTCGCCTCGCCGCTCCTCGGCGTGACGTCGGCCGCGAGCGCCTCCTTCTGCTCCTCGTCCTCGTCCTTGAGGCCGCTCTTGAAGTTCTTGACGCCCTTGGCCACGTCGCCCATCACCTTCGGCAGCTTGCCCGCGCCGAACAGAATCAGGACGATCAGCAGGACCAGGACCACCTGCCAGATACCGATGCTCATCGAAAGCTCCCTTTGTGCGTGATGCCGCCACGTAGGCGCATCGGGCCCTGCACTCGGCCCCCTCTTGCGCAAAGTCTCGCAGAAAACCCAAAGCCGCGCAACGCCACCCCGTGCCGCGCCGGTCGTGCCCGCGATCGCGGCTCTAGCCCGATCGCGCCCTCGCTGCGCCGTATATATAGGTCTGCTGCGGGTCGATCTCCACGGCGACCGTGTCGCCGACCATGAAGTCCATGGCGCCGGTCATCCGCACCGTCAGAAGCGGGCCGTCCGGCACCTGCAGCTCCAGCATCCGATTGGTGCCGAGATCGCGGATCCGGTCGATGCGAAAGCGTGTGGGCGTCGCGCCGCCATCGCGCGAGAGCCGCAGCGCCTCGGGCCTGATCAGCACGTCGACCGCCGTGCCATCGGCCAGATCGGAGGTCTCGACCGGCCCGAGCGGCGTGCTCACCTGGCCTGCGACGACCCAGCCCTTGAAGCGGTTGAGCGGCCCGAAGAAGCCGGCCACGAAGGGCGACGCCGGACGCCGGTACAGCTCTGCCGGCGTGCCGCTCTGCAGGATCCGCCCATCGAGCATGACGTGGATGCGGTCGGCGACGCGCACCGCCTCCTCGGCGTCGTGGGTGACCATCAGCACCGGCGTGCCCGAGCGGCGCAGCACGGCGATCGCGTCCTCGCGCACGTGCTCGCGCAACATGGCATCGAGGCTCGAGAACGGCTCGTCCAGCAGGATCACGCGCGGCGCCGGCGCCAACGCCCGGGCGAGCGCCACCCGCTGCTGCTCGCCGCCCGAGAGCATGTGCGGATAGCTGTCGCCATGGCCGCTCATGTCGACCTGGGCGAGCAGCTCCTCGGCCCGCTGCCGACGCCGCCTCGGGTCGAGGCCGCGCAGGCCGAAGGCCACGTTGTCGCGCACGCGCAGATGCGGAAACAGGGCGAAGTCCTGAAACATCAGCCCGACCCGGCGAACCTCGGGCGGCACCGCGTAGCCCGGCTCGGCCACCAGCTCGCCGCCGAGGCCGATACGGCCGCCCTGGATCGGCTCGAGGCCGGCGATCAGGCGCAGGATGGTGGTCTTGCCGCAGCCCGACGGCCCCACCAGGCAATGCACCTCGCCTTCGGGCAGATCGAAGCTGACGCCGTCCACCACCACGCGCTGGCCGTAGGCATGCCGCAGCCCGTCGACCTGCAGGCCGCTGGTGATGCTGGATTCGGCGAGCGCATGTGCCATGGGCGGCGGCGGCCTTGCTTGGTCTTTGGGCCTGGTTCTCGGCGGATTGCAGGTTAGGCCTCGCCGGCCGGAGGTCAAGGCCGCGGGGATCCTAAGATCCTGGGCAAGGCTCACTCCTCGGGCGCGTCGATCGCCGGATCGTCCGGCGCTTCGGGGAGCATGTCGTCGCGGATCGGCGGCCGGCGCCGCGCTCAGCGCAGGACCGAGCAGGCCGACCTGGACCAGCTCGTCGATGCGCGGCAGATCGTCGAGCGACGTCAGGTCGAGATGGTCGAGGAAGGTCGGCGTCGTCACCCACGTGACCGGCCGCCCGGGGCTCTCCCGCCTGCCCTTCGGCTGCACCCAGCCGGTCTCGAACAACAGGTCGAGCGTGCCCTTGCTCACGCTCACGCCGCGCATCTCCTCGATCTCCGCGCGGGTCACCGGCTGGTGATAGGCGATGATCGCCAGGGTCTCGAGCGCTGCACGCGACAGGCGCCGCGACTGGACCTGCTCGCGCTGCAGATAGCCGGCGAGGTCGGGCGCGGTGCGCAAGGCGTAGCGATTGCCGTGGCGCTCGAGCCGGACGCCGCGACCGGCATAGTCCTGCATCAGCTCGTCGAGCAGCTCGCCCGCGTGCAGGCCGCCGGACAGATGCGCCTGGATCGTCGGCAGATCGAGCGGCTCCTCGGCGGCGAACAGCAGCGCCTCGACGATCCGCCTGGCGAGCTCGCGGTTCATCGCCGGCGCCGCAGGTAGATCGGCCCGAACGGGCTCGCCTGGCTGACCTCGATCATGCCGGCGCGGGTGAGCTCGAGGCTGGCGGCGAGATGGGCGGCCAGCGCCGAGCGCTGCACCCGCTCGTCGCCGAGGCCCGCCGGCAGGAACATCAGCAGGTTCTGCCAGTCCGGGCCGCCGAGCATGCGGGTCAGGCGCTTGAGCGCTTCCTCGACCCGCACCACCGGCGCCGGCTCCAGGGTCAGGACCTGGTCGCGGGACCTGAGGCGGTGCTCGACATAGCACTGCAGCAGCTCGTGCAGGCTGACGCGAAAGCGGCTTTTGCGTCGCACCCGCAGCCCCTCCGGCTGGCCGCGGGGAAAGCGCTCGTGGCCAAGCCGCGGCCGTTCGAGCAGCTCCTGCGCGGCGCGGCGGATCGCGTCCAGCCGCCGCAGGCGCAAGGCCAGCGCCTCGGCCAGCTCCTCGCCGCTCGGCTCGCCGTCACCCTGCGGCTGCGGCAGCAGCAGCCGCGACTTCAGGTAGGCGAGCCAGGCTGCGGTGACCAGGTAGTCGGCGGCGATCTCGAGCTCGAGGTCGCGCGCCTGCTCGATATAGGCGAGGTACTGCTCCGCGAGCGCCAGGATCGAGATCTTTGCCAGATCGACCTTCTGCTCCCGGGCGAGCGCCAGCAGGAGGTCGATCGGGCCCTCGAAGCCCTCGAGGTCGACGACGAAGCCGCCGGCCGGCGCCGGCTGGCCCGCCGGGCGCTGGCCCGTGCTCGCCGCCGGCCGCCATGGCTCAGGCGAACCCGGCGAGGTCGAGGACCAGATGGTAGAGCCACTCGACCGGCGGCAGCAGCACGTAGGCGATCGGGTTGACCGCATAGCCCAGCGACTGCGCCGCGAAGGGCACGATGAAGAGCAGCCCCAGCAGGATCAGCAGACCGTAGCGCTCGATCTGGGCAAAGCGCCAGGCATAGGGGTGCGGCAGCAGCCCGGTGAGCACCCGCCCGCCGTCCAGCGGAGGTATGGGCAGAAGATTGAAGACTGCCAGCAGAATATTGATCTGGATGGAGTTCGCGAGATTCTGGCTCAGCCAGTCGGTGACCTCGCCGGCCGGCGGATAGACGGCGCGCAGGCCCAGCGCCGAGGCGTAGGCCAGGGCGATGTTGATGCCGGGCCCGGCCAGCGCCACCCAGATCATGTCCCGCTTGGGATGGTTGAGGCGGGCGAAATTGACCGGCACCGGCTTGGCGTAGCCGAACAGCACCGGCGCCTTGAGCAGCAGCAGCAGTCCCGGCAGGATCAGCGTGCCGAAGGGTCGACATGCTTGATCGGGTTGAAGGTGACCCGGCCGAGCGAGCGCGCGGTCGGATCGCCGAAGCGCTCGGCCATCCAGCCATGCGCGGCCTCGTGGAAGGTGATCGCGACGAGCACGGGCAGCAGCCAGACCGAGATCGCGTAGCCGATCGTGCCGAGATCCATGCTCAGGCGATCCCCTCGGCCTGGTACGTCGGCTCGCCTCGGCGCAGCAGGTCCGCCAGCCGTTCCTCGGCGGCGACGGGATCGAAGGCTGTCGGCGGCGCCCGCCGCGAGAGAGCGCGCGCCACCCGTGCGGCGCCCTCGCCCTCGAGGGGCCCGGCGGCGTCCAAAACCTCGATCATCTCGTCCTGCCGCCCGTTGCAGTGGACGGCGATGTCGCAGCCGGCCGCGCGAGCGCGCGCCGCCCGCTCGCCGAGCGAGCCGCCGAGCGCGCCCATGCTCAGATCGTCGCTGAGCAGCGCGCCGCCAAAGCCGATCTCGCCGCGAATCACCTCCTCGACGATCGCCGGCGAGAGGGTCGCGGGACGCTCGCGGTCCAGGGCAGTGAACAGCACATGCGCCGTGATCGCGAGTGGCGCTTCGGCACAGGCGCGAAACGGCGCCCAGTCGCTCGCGGCGAGCGTGGCGCGGGCGCTGTCGACCACCGGCAGCGAGATGTGGCTGTCGACCCGCGCCCGGCCATGCCCTGGCAGATGCTTGATCACCGGCAGCACCCCGCCGGCCAGGTGGCCCGCGATGGTGCTCTGGCCGAGCGCACCGACGGTTTCGGGATCGGCGCTGCAGGCGCGATCGCCGATCGCGGCTGTGCATTCCGGCAGCGCCAGATCGAGCACCGGCGCACAGTTGATGGTGATGCCGAGGGAGCTCAGATCATGCGCGATCAGGCGCGCCAGCAGGAAGGCGGCTTCGCGCCCGGCCGCCAGGTCCCGTTCGGCGAGAGCGCCGATCTGTCGCGCCGCCGGTCGCGCCGGCCAATGCGGCGGCTGCAGCCGCTGCACGCGTCCGCCTTCCTGATCGATCAGGACGGGCGCATCGGGCCGGCCCGATGCGTCCCGCAGCGCCCCGACGAGCTGCCGCACCTGCTCGGGGCTGCCGCAGTTGCGCTTGAACAGGATGAAGCCCCAGGGCGGCCGCGCTCGCAGGATCTGCCGCTCCTCCTCGGTCAGGCGCAGGCCCGCGACGCCGACCACGGCGGCACGGCAGGCGCTCGCCGCCTCAGGGAGCGACAACAAAGCAGCTCGCGTTGCGCCGCTGCACCTCGACGCACAGACGATCGGCGGTCTGCTCGCTCGCGAACGGCCCGAGCTGGATGCGGTAGAAGACGCCGTTCACCGTCTCGGCACGCTCGTAGACCGGCTGGTGGTCGGCCACCAGCGGGCCTAGCCGCTCCACCAGGCCGGCCCAGGCGCGCTGCGCATCGTCCTGCTCACGCACCGCGGCGAGCTGGACGCGAAAGCCAGGGCCGAGGGTGCGCCCCGCATCCACAGGATTGGCAGGCGCAATCGCCGCGACCGCGCCGGACGGCGGGCTCGCGGGTGCTGGCGGCGGCTCGGGCGCGGCGTCGGCCGGCACGCCCGCGACCTCGGCGAGCAGCCGGTTGAGCGCGTCGTCGGCCTCGCGCGAAGGCGCATCGACCGGTGCGGGGACCTCCGGCCCTTCGCGCCTGACGATCGTGGGTGCCGTGGTCGACGGCGGCGCGGCAGGGCGCACGGCCGGCTCCGGCGCAGCGGACTGCTCGACCGCCGGCGGTTGCTCGGCGGCCGCCGGCCGCTCATCCGGCGACGCCGCTGGTGGCGCTGCCGGGCCGACATCGGCAAGCAGACGGGCGAGCGCCGCCTCCGCCTCCTGCGTCGCATCGCCTGGGGCGCGGGCGCCCTGCGCGGGCGCGGGCTCGCCCCGCGGCGTGCCAGCCGTCGCCACCGCCGCCGGCTCCTCGCCCGCATCGGCCGGCGCCGCGCGGATGATCGGCGCGCGCGGCTCCTCCGGCAGCGGCAGCACGCGCTCGGGCTGGGCCGGTCTCGGCTCGTCGCGCAGCAGGTCGTTGATCGAGCCCTGATCGGCGACCTCGCGGCCGCCGGGATCGTCCGGCGCCACCTTGTACGGCGCAGCGACCGCCCTGATCAGCGGCGGCTCGCCGGTCGGCACCCGGGCGTTCTCCTGATAGCCCAGCCAGACGACGACCCCGAAAGCGGCGAACACCGTAAAGACGGGCAGCCCCACCCACAAAAGACGCGAGCGGCGCGGCTTCACCTCGCCCGCGGCACGCGGCATGCGATCGGGCACGGCACCTCCTATCCAGGCGAGAGGGAGGACCTCAGAGCATCTCCTCCAGCGGCTCGACGCCGATCAGCCGGAGACCGCCGGCGAGCACCACCTGCACGGCGGCGATCATCGCAAGGCGCGCTGCTCGTAAGCTCCGGTTGATCGGCGTCCAGGAAACGCAGCTCGGGACGCTCCTTACCCTGATTCCACAACGCATGGAAGCTTGCGGCGAGATCGAGGAGGTAGAAGGTCACGCGATGCGGCTCGTGATGCACCGCCGCCGCCTCCAGAACCCGCGGATACGTTGCGACCTGGCGGATCAGCGCGAGCTCGGACGGATCGGTCAGGAGATCGAGCGGCGCCGCCAGCAGGCGCGTCCGGTCGACCGCGAGCCCGGCCGCCTCGGCATGACGCAGCACCGAGCTGATCCGGGCGTGGGCGTACTGCACGTACCAGACCGGGTTGTCGCGCGACTGCTCCGTCACCTTCGCCAGATCGAAATCGAGCGTCGCGTCGTTGCGGCGGGTCAGCATGATGAAGCGGACCACGTCCTTGCCGACCTCGTCGACCACGTCGCGCAAGGTCACGATCCGCCCTGCCCGCTTCGACATCCGCAGCGGCTGACCGGCGTCCAGAAGGTTGACCAGCTGGCACACCTTGACGTCGAGGGCGATGCGCTCGGCGCTCAGCGCCCGTACGCCGGCCTGCATGCGCTTGATGTAGCCGGCGTGATCGGCGCCCCAGACGTCGATCAGCTCAGAGAAGCCGCGCCTGCATTTATCAAGATGATAGGCGAGGTCCTTGGCAAAGTAGGTCCACTCGCCGCTCGAGCCCTTGAGCGGCCGGTCGACGTCGTCGCCGAACCGCGTCGAGCGGAACAGCGGGAGGGGAACCGGCTCCCAGTCGTCGACCGGCTTGCCCTTGGGCGGCGGCAACGTGCCGACATAGGTCAGGCCCTCGGCCTCGAGCAGGCCCGCCGCCTCGTCGACGCGGCCGTCCGCGACCAGCGCCGATTCCGAGGTGAAGACGTCGTGATGGACGCCCATGGCGGCCAGATCGTCGCGAATCAGCGCCATCATGGCGTCGACCGCGCTCGCGCGGAACAGCGGCAGCCACGTCGCCTCGTCGGCATCGCGCCATCTCGGGCCCTCGCTCGCCGCGAGCGCGCGTGCGGGCGGGATCAGATAGTCGCCCGGATACATGCCCGCGGGGATCGCGCCGATGTCGTCGCCGAGCGCCTCGCGGTAGCGCAGCCAGAGCGAGCGCGCCAACTGGTCGATCTGAACACCGGCGTCGTTGATGTAGTACTCGCGCGTGACCGCAAAGCCCATCCTGGCGAGCAGGTTCGCCAGCGCATCGCCGAACACCGTGCCCCTGCCATGGCCGACATGCAGCGGTCCGGTCGGGTTGGTCGAGCAGTATTCGACATTGATCGCAGCGCCTCGACCGAGGTCGGCGGCGCCGTAGTCCCTGCCGGCGCGCAGTGCTATCGGGATCTGCGCCCGCCAGAAGTCGTCCGCCAAGGTGAGATTGACGAATCCCGGCTTCGCGGCCTGCGCCGAGGCGACCTTGGGCAGCTCCGCCAGCCGCGCCGCGAGCAGCAGGGCCAGCTCCATCGGCGCGCGCCCGGCGGGCTTGGCGAGGATCAGCGCCGCGTTGGTGGCGGCATCGCCGTGGCTCGGATCGCGCGGCGGCTCGATCGTGATCCGCTCGATCGGCAGCGCCGCCGGCAGGCTGCCATCGGCCTGCGCGGCCTCGATGGCCGCGACGACGTCGGCACGGATCTCGGCGAACGGGTCCATCAATAGCGGGCGGTGAGGTTGAACAGGCGGTCGTGCTCGTCGAGGGCGTAGCGGTCGGTCATGCCGGCGATGTAATCGGCGATCGCCTCGACCGTTCGAGGCGCGCCGGGCGCGCCGGCCCGCGCACGCCATGCCGGCGGCAGGCAGTCCGGCTCGCGCAGCAGCCCGTCGAACAGCTCCTCGACGATCCGTTGTGCCTTCAGCGACATGCGCCTCACCTTGTAGTGGTTGTACATGTGGGCATGCAAGAAGCTGCGCAAGCCCGCCAGCACCTCGGCGATCGGCGCCGAGAACGCCGCCACCGGCTCATCGCCGGCGCGAACGTCGGCAGCACTGGCCGGCCCCAGCGCCGCGAGCCGGCGCTCGGTCTCCTCGACGAGGTCCACGACCAGCGTATCGATCAGCCGGCGCAGGGTCTCGTGCACGAGGCGCGGCGTCTCCAGGTCCGGATGCTGACCGGCGATCATGTCGACGGTCGTCCCGACCAGCGGCAGATCGCGCAGATCGTCGAGCAGGAACATGCGGGCTCGCAGACCGTCGTCGAGGTCGTGGCTGACATAGGCGATGTCGTCGGCGAGCGCTGCGATCTGCGCCTCGGCGCCCGGCCAGGTCTCCAGCTCCAGGTCGTGATCGGCCGAATAGGCGGCCACATAGGGCGGCGCGCGATCGCCGATCAGCGGCCCATTGTGCTTCACCACGCCCTCGAGCGTCTCCCAGGAGAGGTTCAGGCCGTCGAAACCGGCATAGCGGCGCTCCAGGTGGGTGACGACGCGCAGGGTCTGCGCGTTGTGATCGAAGCCCCCGAACTCGGCGAGCACGGCGTCGAGGGCGAGCTCGCCCGCATGGCCGAAGGGGCTGTGCCCCAGGTCGTGCGCCAGCGCGACGGCCTCGGCGAGGTCCTCGTCGAGCCGCAGGGCGCGCGCGGCCGTCCGGGCGATCTGGGCGACCTCCAGCGTATGCGTCAGCCGGGTGCGGAAGTGATCGCCCTCATGATTGACGAACACCTGGGTCTTATATTCGAGGCGCCGGAACGCGGTGCTGTGCACGATCCGGTCGCGATCGCGCTGGAAGGGGCTGCGCAGGCGCGAGGGGGCCTCGGCATGGCGCCGGCCGCGACTGTCGTTGGGGTGGCAGGCATAGTCGGCGGGCTGGCACGCGTGGCTGCCTTCCGGCCGACCGGCGTGACCCGTTGCGCCAAGGCGGCTGTTTGACAAGACGATCGCTGTGCCTACATTTGGGCGAGGCGGGATGGGCGTCCCGGTGGTACCAAGAAGTGGTTCAAGAATAGGTGTCGCAGATGGCGGAAATCAAGGCCCCTCCGGGTCCGTTCAGCGTCAGCGAGCGCGCGGCGCAGCGCATCGGCGAGGTCCTGGCCAGCGAGGCCCGGGCCGATCTGAAGCTGCGCATCACGGTATCCGGGGGCGGCTGCTCCGGCTTCCAGTACGGCTTCGCCCTCGACGACCGGGACGAGGACGGCGACATCGCGGTCGAGCGCGCGGGCGCCAAGGTGGTGATCGACGGCATGTCGCTCCTGTACCTGATGGGCTGCGAGGTCGACTTCGTCGAGGACCTGACCGGCTCCTACTTCCGGGTCAACAATCCCAACGCCACCGCGTCGTGCGGCTGCGGCAACTCGTTCGCGGTCTGACCTGTCCCGCAGCGAAGGCGGGGGCCGCGTGAAGATCGCGACCTGGAACGTCAACTCGATCCGCGCGCGCCTGCCGGTCGCGCTCGAATGGTTCGATGCGGCCAAGCCCGACGTCGCGCTTCTGCAGGAGACCAAGGTGGTGCCGGAGCAGTTTCCGGCCGAGCCGTTCGAGGAGCGCGGCTACAACGTCGCGGCCTGCGGCGAGGCGGGCGGCCGCAACGGCGTCGCGATCCTCGCCAAGAGCCCGATCGAGGACCTGCGGTGCGCCCTGCCGGGCGATCCCCTGGACCAGGAGGCGCGCTACGTCGAGGCGGTGGTGCGCGATGTGCGGGTGGCCTCCGTCTACGTGCCCAACGGCACGCAGGTCGGCTCCGAGCGCTTCGCCTTCAAGCTCGCCTTTCTCGACCGGCTGCGCAGCCATGCCGCAGCCTCCTGGAGCACGAGGAGGCACTGATCATCGGCGGCGACTACAACGTCGCGCCGACCCCGCTCGACGTCTTCGACCCGGCCCTGCTCGAGGGCACGATCTGCTACCATCCGGACGAGCGGGCGAGGCTGCGCGCGCTCCTGTATGTCGGTCTGTACGACGCCTATCGGATCGGCGAGCCGCGCACCCAGGCCTACAGCTGGTGGCACTACCAGGGGCGCTCCTGGAGCGCCAACCAGGGACTGCGCATCGACCACCTGCTGCTGTCGCCGCAGGCGGCCGACCGGCTCGAGACCTGCGTGATCGATCGTGACGTGCGCGCGGCCAAGGTGACCTCCGACCACGCGCCGGTGTGGTGCCGCCTCAGCGCCTGACGGATCTGGAAGCAGGCTGACGGCGGCGCGGCCACGATCGGGAACCGATCGGCCCCGCAAAGCGATACTCCTGGCACAAGCCCGCGGCTTGGCGGATGATCCGCACCTTGCCGCCGAAAAAATCCTGGAACGCTCCGGCCATGCAGGTACCCCGCTCGATCCACATGCTCAGCACGCTGGCGGAACGCAATCCGGCGCTGCTGCTTCGGCTCGGGCGCTGGGAGGCGTCGTGGGCCGGCGACGAGCTCGCCGGGCAGTCCGTCGACCGGCCGATCTACGTCACCGGGCTGGCGCGCTCGGGCAGCACGATCCTGCTCGAGCTGCTGGCGGCGCACCCTGACGTCGCGACCCACCAGTACAGGGATTTTCCCCTGATCCCGATTCCGCTCTGGTGGAACTGGTTTCTCGACCGGGCGAGCCGCGAAGAAAGCCAGCCGGTCGAGCGCGCCCACAAGGACGGCATCGCCGTGACGCCGGAGAGCCCGGAGGCGATGGAGGAGGTGCTGTGGATGGCCTTCTTCGCCGACTGCCACGACCCGGCGAAGAGCAACGTCTTGAGCGAGCGGGACAACGCACCCGAGTTCGAGGCCTTCTATCGCGACCACATCCGCAAGCTGTTGCTGCTGCGGCAAGGCCGCCGCTATCTCGCCAAGGGCAACTACAACGTCAGCCGCCTGGGCTTCCTGCGCAGAATGTTCCCGGATGCCCGCTTCGTCGTCCCGGTGCGCGATCCGGTCGGGCACATCGCATCGCTCATCAAGCAGCACAAGCTGTTCTGCAGCGAGGAGACGCGCGATCCACACATCCTCGACCACATGCGCCGGTCCGGCCATTTCGAGTTCGGGCTCGATCGCCGACCGATCAATTTCGGCGACAGCGAGACGGTGCAGCGGATCCAGGCGCTCTGGCAGGCCGGTCGCGAGGTCGAAGGAGAGGCTCTCTATTGGGCATCGGTCTACGGCTTCGTCGCCGACCTCCTCGAGCGCGAGCCGGCCATCGCCGCGCGGACCCTGCTGATCCACTACGACGATCTGTGCGCCGAGCCGGATGCGATCCTCGAACGGCTGTACGAGCATTGCGGCCTCGCGGTCGACGAGCCGACACGTCGCGCGCAGGCGGCGCGCATCGCAGCACCCACCTACTACAAGCCCAATCTTTCCGATGATGAGATCGGCATGATCCGCGCCGCGACCGACGCGACGGCCGCCCGCATCAAAGGACTGATCGCCGCACAGTCCGGGATCCGAGCCACGAAAGCCAGCGGGTGAGCGAAGAGGGCCGCAACGCGGCCGCAGCGGCTCAGATGCCGAGCTTGCGGAGCTGGAACTCGGGATAGCGCAGGCCCGCGGCAACGCCCGGTGGAAAGGCGGCGCTGAGATCCTCGATCTCGGCGGCGCTGAGGCCAAGGTCGACGGCGGCGATGTTCTGCTCGAGGAAGCTGCGCCGCTTGGTGCCCGGGATCGGCACCACGTCCTCGCCCCGAGCGAGCACCCAGGCGAGCGCCACCTGGCCAGGCGTCCAGCCCTTTGCCGCTGCCAGCTGCTCGATCGGCCCGAGCAGCTTCACGTTGCGCTCGAAATTGCCCTCGTGAAAGCGCGGGTGGGCGTGGCGCCGATCTTGTCGGGATCAGGTCGTCGCGGCGCTTGAAGGTGGCGGTGAGGAAACCGCGGCCGAGCGGGCTGTAGGCGACCAGCGCTATGCCGAGCTCGCGCAGGGCCGGCAGGATCCGCTCCTCGGCGTCCCGGGTCCAGAGCGAGTATTCCATCTGCACGGCGCAAAGCGGATGGGTGGCATGGGCCCGGCGGATGGTCTCCGGCCCGGCCTCGCACAGGCCGAGATGGCGGACCTTGCCCTGCTCGACCAGGCGCGCCATCGCGCCCACGGTGTCCTCGATCGGCACGTCGGGATCGATGCGATGGATGTAGTAGAGATCGATCACGTCGATGCCGAGCCGCTTCAGGCTCGCCTCGCAGGCGACCGGCACGTAGTCGGGCTTGCCGTTGGTGCCGCCGCGCTCGCCGCCCGGACCGCGGATGTTGCCGAACTTGGTGGCGACGATCAGGCCATCGCGGCGTCCGGCGATCGCGCTCGCGATCAGCTGCTCGTTCCGGCCGGCGCCATAGGCATCCGAGGTGTCGAGCATGTTGACGCCCTGCTCGATCGCCCGATGGATGGTGGCGGTGGATTCCACGTCGTCGGGCACGCCGTAGTCCGCGGACATGCCGGAGCAGCCGAGCCCGATGGCCGAGACGCGCGGGCCCGCCGCGCCGAGTTGGCGGTACTTCATCGCGAGAAAGGCTCCTGTCTGGTGCAGGCGGAGGCGCCCGGGCGGAATGCGGCTTGCCGGACTATCCTTTGACGGCGCCGCCGGTCAGGCCAGCGACATAGTACTCGACGAAGAAGGAGTAGACCACGGCGACCGGCACCGAGCCGAGCAGCGCGCCTGCCATCAAGGAGCCCCAGAAGAACACGTCGCCCTTGATCAGCTCGCTGGTCACGCCGACCGGGATGGTCTTGTTGATGGGGGAGTGGATGAACACCAGCGCATAGAGGAACTCGTTCCACGACAGGGTGAAGGCGAAGATCCCGGCGGACAGCACGCCTGGCACCGCAAGCGGCAGGATGATCCAGACCATCGCCTGGATGCGGGTCGCGCCATCGATCCGGGCGCATTCCTCGAGCTCCTTCGGAATGGTCTGGAAGTAGCCCATCAGCAGCCAGGTGCAGAACGGCACCAGGAAGGTCGGGTAGGTGAAGATCAGCGACCAGGTGGTGTCCTGCAGGCCCATCCACGAGATCACCCCGGTGAGCGGGATGAACAGCAGCGTGGGCGGCACCAGGTACGTGACGAAGATGGCGATGCCGAAGACCGTCGAGCCGGGAAAGATCAGCCGGGCGAGCGCGTAGCCGGCTAGGACGCCGGCGAACAGCGAGATGGCGGTGGATGCGATCGCAACCCACAGCGTGTTGATCGCCCAGTTGACGAACAGGGTGTTGCTGAGCAGGGAGTCCCAGTGGCTCAGCGTCGGATCACGCACCAGAAACGGCGACAGCCGCGGATTGTAGAGCTCGCCGTCGGGCTTGATCGAGGTGATGAACATCCACAGGAACGGGAACAGCATGGCGAACACGAACATGAACAGCGGTATGTAGAATACCCACAACCTCTTGAAGTACGTTTCGCCGATGGTCGAGCCCATCAAGCCTCTCCCGGCAATCGCTCAGCGCACGCCCTGGCGGCGCAGATACCAGAGCTGGAACACAATCACCGTGGCCAGGATCGGCAGCATGAACAGCGCCACGGCGGCACCCTGACCGATGTTGCCCGACGTCATGCCGAGCTGGTAGGCGAGCGTCGCCAGCAGATGGGTCTCGTTGTTGGGACCGCCGCGAGTCAGGATGTAGACCAGCTGGAAGTCGGCAAAGGTGATCACCACCGAGAACACGATGACCACGATGGCCACCGGCTTGATCAGCGGCAGCGTCACATGCCAGAACTTGCGCAAGCCGGTGGCGCCGTCGATGTCGGCGGCCTCATAGAGCTCGCGCGGAATCGTCTGCAGGCCGGCCAGGAACGAGATCGCGAAGAACGGCAGGCCGCGCCAGACGTTGACCAGGATCACCGAGAACATCGCCCAACCGGGATCGCCGAGCCACAAGGGGCCGCTGAAGTAGCCCCAGTTCGCCTTCAGCACCACGCCGAACAGGACGATCTCGCTCTGCCACAGGTAGCGCAGCACCCAGTTGAAGACGCTGAAGGTGGCATCGAACATCCACAGCCAGGCGAGCGTGCTCAGCACCGTCGGCACGATGAACGGCAGCAGCACGGTCGCCCGGGTGATGCGGGCAAATCGGAACTTGCGATTGAGCAGAACGGCGAGCCACATCCCGAGCGCCGCCTTGAACACCGTCGCCATGAAGGTGAAGAACACGGTGTTCCAGGCGGCCGTGCGGAAGATGTCGCTGTCCAGCAGTCTGGTGTAATTGGAGAAGCCGATGAAGTTGCCGGGCGTGCCGACCAGCTTGTCGGTCAACGACATCCAGATGCCAAGGACGAACGGATAGGCGATGAAGACCAGGATCAGCAGCAGGGCCGGCGTCAGCAGCACAAACCCCAGGATCCGCTCGTCCTCGAGCGCGACCGCGATCCGGCCCATCTGCTCGCGCTCCACCCGCGGTCCATCGGCGCGTGCGACCTGGACACGGGCGGCGGCGGGCGTGTCGGCGGGCAGGGTCGATTTCATGGCTCTGTCCGTCTGCGTGAGAGCAGCCCGCGGCGGCGGACCGCCGCCGCGGGATTCACGTCATCTTGAAGACGTCATGCGCCGTAGACGTTCTCGAGCTCTCCCTGCGCCCAGGCAGCTACCTCTTCGGGATCCTCGCCCCGTGCGGCCCGGGCAAACATGTCGACGATGATGTACTTCTCCTGCGCCTCGCCCGACTGCCGGTTCCACGGACCGGCATAGCCCGCCGTCCGCCCGTAGCGCGGGTTGTCCTTGTAGATCGTGATCGCCGGATCGGACTGCCAGATCGGGTGATTCTCCCACTTCGGCGTCACGCCCTGGACATAGCCCTCGTTCACGGTCATGAACGCGTCGAAGTTGTCGTCCTGGAGCGTCCAGCGGATGTATTCGGCGGCCGCCTCCTTGTTCTGCGAGTAGTTCATGATGGAGAGCGTGCGCGGGCCGACGAAATGGAACCGGCCGGACGGGCCCTCCGGATTCAGAAAGTGGTCGAGCTTCTCGGCCAGCCCCGGGTACTGGTCCGGGGTGTTCTTCGCCACGAAATAGATGCTGGCGCCGTTCAAGGTCGCGCCGATGGCCTGGCCCAAGAAAGCACGGTTGTTGTTGGTGTCGTCCCAGGCAAACCCACCCGGGTCGCAGGCGGCTTCCCAGAAGTCCTTGATGAAGGCCAGCGCCTTGTGGGTGCCTTCGGAATTGATCACCACCTTGCCGGAGCCGTCGACCTCCTGTCCTCCGAAGCTCCACAGCAACGGGTAGGCGAAGGTCGGCGCGTCGCCGAACGTGTGGCCGAGCGTCTGGCCGACCGGCAGGTTGTTCTCCTTCAGGGTTCTGCCCACCTCGAGATACTCGTCCCAGGTGTTGGGTGGGGTGAGCCCCAGCTCCTCGAACACATCCTTGCGGTAGACGATCGCGTTGCCGATGTTGAACGCCGGCACGCCGCGGGCGACGCCATCCACGGTCGCGGCACCGAACGCCCACTCGTAGACCTCGTCACCGAGGATCTCCTGGAGGAGCTCGTCGTGTTCGGAGAGACCCCCGGCGAACAGATGCGGCTGGTTGGCGTTCATCTGGATCACGTCGGCGCCACTGCCGCTCTCGACCGCCGCCGTGATCCGCGCCGCCATGTCGTTCTGGTTAATCTTCTCGACCGTCATCTCGATCCCGGTGGCCTTCGTGAACTCTTCGGCCTGCCGGTCGACCTCGGCGTCGGCGGCGGGAACGAAGCTGGTCCACTGCAGATAGTGCACCTTGCGCGCCTGAGCGTAGGCGGGCGGCTTGCCGCCTAGGAAGGGCACGGCCGCCACGGCGGCGCCTGCGATCGCCGTGGTCTCGACGAACTTGCGGCGGGTAAGGCCTTTGCTGGTCGTCTCTTGCGTATCCGCTTCGTATTTCTTCATTGCCCATGCCTCCCTGATGAGGGCTGGTAGGCCAGACCGGCCACCCCTTCATGGCCAAAATCTGGCACGGGATCAGCGTACTGTCGCACGACACTAGAGCGTTGTTGAGATGGTTTCAAGGCGCATCGGCCGGCCCGACGACCAGGCCGCCACGGCCGCCACGCCCGCGTCCTTGACCGGCTGCGGGGCGCCGCTGTGGACGAAGGAATTGCGGCCATCGCCGCGAGCCAGCCGTCGTCCAGGCCCATGCGCGTCACGGCACAGAGCAAACTCGTCCAACAGGCTCGCGCCGAACAGCAGCGGATCGTCGCTGCCGAGCGTGCAGGGGACCCCGGCGGCAAGGAGGCGGGGCAGCGGGTGCGCCTGCGGCGAGGCGAACACGCCCAGCAGGAGATTGGAGGTCGGACAGACGTCGAGGCAGATCCGCTCGGCCGCCAGCCGGGCGACCAAGGCATCGTCCTCGATCGCGAGCACGCCGTGCGCGATCCGTTGCGCCCGCAGATGGTCGATCGCTTCGGCCACGGAAGCGGCGCCGTCGCCGGGCGCGGCCGCGATCTCGCCGGCATGCGGCGCGGAGAGCAGTCCCGTATCCTCGAGCGCGAGGGCGAAGGCGTCGGCAAAGGGTGCCGGCGGATGGCCCTCCTCCTTGCCGTGCAGGCCGAACGCCACGATGCCGGCATGCCGCCCCTCGAAGCACGTCATGCCGCTGCGGATCATGTGCTTTTCGGCCTTCACGAGGCGCGCCGTGACGGCCGCGCGTTCCATGGCGTCCTCGAGCGACATGATGCGGTCGACCGCGGAGACGAAGCCGATGCCGACGCCCGTCGCGCCGGATGCCGCCTGCGCCGCCTCCAGGGCGAACAGCCAGCCCTCCTCCTGGGTCTCGAACAGGCGATCGGCCCGGCCGGCGCGAAGCGTGCTGTAGCGCGCCGCATCGAAGGCAGGCTCGATCCACCAGGCGCCATCGGCGGCGGCGTCCTCGGCAACCTCGAAGATCAGCCGCGCGAGGTCGTCGCGGGTCCGGATGCCATCGCAGGCGGCCCAGAACACCTCGAGAAATGCGCCGAAATCGGTGAACTTGCGGCCGCGGGTATCGACCGGCGGCAGGGCGCCATGGCGGGCGCAAAGCTCGGCGAGCGTCGCCGGCCGCATCGCGCCCTCGAGATGAAGGTGCAGGTTGGCCTTCGGCAGGGCTTTCAGATCGCGCAGCGAGCGCCGGCTGCACGGGCCCGTCACCAGATCCGCCAGCGCGCGCCCAAGGCGCCGCTCGCCGGTCATGTCCACCACCTCGAAGCGGTCCGCCGATCTGGTCAGCGTGAACTGGCGGTTGCCCGTGCCTCGACACCGCATGCTGCCGCGGTGGGCAGCGTTGCCGTAGAAGTAGGTGACGTCGACGACCAGCTTGCCGCCCTGGTCCGACACCACCTCGGTCCGGCTCACGCCGCTCATGAGCAGCGCCGAGCAGGCGTTGTTCTCCTCCGCGGCATTGCTCTCGTAGTAGCGCCGGATGGCGGCGATGATCGGGCCCCGGTCGCCGACCTCCAGGGGCCTGCTGGTCTGGCCGGGCTCGGAGG
The DNA here is from genome assembly GCA_963753315.1 of uncultured Alphaproteobacteria bacterium. Lineage (GTDB taxonomy): Bacteria > Pseudomonadota > Alphaproteobacteria > Geminicoccales > Geminicoccaceae > DASUGG01. The sequence continues at coordinate 139,889 of CAVWCI010000050.1, read as the reverse complement.
CGCATGCCGCAAGCCACAAGGCCAGCGCCGCGATGCCTGCGATCCGAAGCCGGCCGACCAGCGTCATCGGCTTGCGAGAATGCTGCGCCGCCGTCGCTCAGCCGATGAACGCGCTGCAGCTTTTGGTTGACCTCGGCCGCCTTCTCCATGTGCGCCATGTGGCCGGCGCCGTCGAGCACCGTGACCGGCACGCTGGCCGGCAGCCCCTCGGCGTGGCTCACCGGCAGGATCTGGTCCTTGCGGCCCCAGATCACCTGCACCGGCACGGTCAGCTCGCCCAGCCGGCCGGTCAGCTGCAGCGCCTGCCGGCCGCCGGCGAAGCTTTCCCCGGCGATGCGGTTGAGCGCCGCCTCGACGCCATCCAGGCGCTTGTACTTCAGCACCTCCTCGATCATCTCGCGCGAGACGGTGGCCGGATCGGCGACCAGCATCTCGAGCACCGGCTGCAGCTGCTTGCGCCGCCTCGCCTGCATGAAGCCGTCGATGTAGGCCATGTTGATCTCGGGCCCGAGCGCCGCCGGGCAGACCAGGGTCGCAGACGCGACCCGATCGGGGTGGTCGAGCGCCAGGTCGAGCGCGATGGCGCCGCCGAGCGAGTGGCCGACCAGATGCGCCTTGGCGATCTGCTTGGCGTCCATGAAGTCGAGCACCGCCGCCGCGAGCGCGCCGACGTCGGCCTGGCCGCCGCCCAGATCCTTGGTCGAGCCGCCGTGGCCGGGCAGGTCGAGCGCATAGGTGACGTGGTTTTCCGCGAGCGCCTCCTGATTGAACTGCCAGCTGTACAGGTCGCCGCCGAAGCCATGGATGAAGACCACCGGCGGCCCCTCGCCCGCCCCCATCTCGAGATAGCGCAGGCGGCGGCCGCCGGCCTCGATCGTCGCCGGCTCCGGCCCCGTCTCGCCGGCCTCGGCGGCGTGCGCCGCGAACTGCTCCTGGAACGCCGCGACGAAGCCGTCGAGATCGCCGTCCGGCACGCCGTCGTCGGCCACCACGGCGAGCAGGGCGCCGACCGGCACGGTCTCGCCCTCGCCGACCACCTGCCGCCGCAGCGTCCCCGCTACCGGGCTCTCGAAGACGTTGGCGATCTTCGAGGTCTCGATGTCGAGGATCTCCTCGCCGGCGGCGATCTTGGCGCCCACCTCCACCAGCCAGCGCGCGACCATTCCTTCCTGCATCGCCAGGCCCCACTTGGGCATGACGACCGGCCTTATCGCGTCGCTCATCGAGCTGCCTCCTTCCGAGATCTGCAGCTGGCTCAGTTCGCCATGGTGCGGCGCACCGCCGCCTCGATCTTGTCGGGGCCGGGAATGTAGAGGTCCTCGAGGTCGGGCGAGAACGGCACCGGCGCATGCGGCGAGGTCACCATCTGGACCGGCGCCTTGAGCGCCTTGAACGCGTTCTGCGCGACCAGGCCCGCGATGTCGCTCGCCATGGAGCAGCGCGGGTGCGCCTCGTCGACCACCACGACCCGGCCGGTCTCCTCGACGCACTCCAGGATCGTGTCGGCATCGAGCGGCGAGGTGGTGCGCGGGTCGACCACCGTGCAGCTGATGCCCTCCTTCTCGAGCTTGTCCGCGACCTGGTTGGAGAAGCCGACCATGCGGCCGAACGCCACGATCGTGACGTCGTCGCCCTCGCGGGTCAGGTTGGCCTCGCCGAACGGGATGGCATACGGCTCGTCCGGCACCTCCTCCTCCTCGTCGTACATCGCCTTGTGCTCGAAGAAGATCACCGGGTCGTCGTCGCGGATCGACTGGATCAGCAGGCCCTTGGCCTCGTAGGGCGAGCTCGGCAGCACGACCTTGAGGCCGGGCACGTGCGTGAACACCGGATAGAGGCACTGGCTGTGCTGCGAGGCGGCGCGGAAGCCCGCGCCATACATCGTGCGCACCACGAGCGGCGTTACCGCCTTGCCGCCGAACATGTAGCGGAACTTGGCGGCCTGGTTGAAGATCTGGTCGAAGCAGACGCCGAAGAAATCGACGAACATCAGCTCGGCGACCGGGCGCAGGCCGGTCGCGGCGGCACCGGCGGCAGCACCCACGAAGGCGCTCTCGGTGATCGGCGTGTCGAGCACGCGATCGCGGCCGAAGATCGGCATCAGCCCCTTGGTCACGCCGAGCGGCCCGCCCCAGGCGTCGTCCTCGCCGGGCGCACCCATGCCGCCGGCGACGTCCTCCCCCATCAGGATGACCCGGGGGTCGCGCTCCATCTCCTGACGAAGCGCCTCGTTGATGGCCTGCCTGTAGGACTTCTTGGGCATGATGCGCTCCGCTCAGTAGGTGGCGTAGACGTCGGTGAGGAGATCGGCCTCGGTCGGCGCCCGCGCCGCTTTGGCGTGCGCCAGCGAACGCCCGATCAGCTGCTTGGTCTCGCGATCGATCGCATCGAGCTGGTCGGGCTCGAGCAGCCCGGCTTCGGTCACCCGCTGGCGGAACAGCTTCAGGCAGTCCCGGTCGGCCTTCAGGGTATCGATCTCGCCAATCCCCCGATAGGTCATGGCATCGCCTTCGAAATGGCCGTAGTGGCGCATGAGCTTGACGTGCAGGACGCTCGGCCCCTCGCCGCTGCGGGCGCGCTCGATCGCTTCGCGCGCAGCATCCCACACCTCGAAGAAATCGTAGCCGTCGACACGGCGCGAAGGGATCCCGTAGGCCTTGCCGCGCTCGACCAGATCGCCGGCGCACGCCCAGGAGGCGGCGGTGGATTCGGCGTAGCCGTTGTCCTCGAAGACGAAGATCGCCGGCAGGTTCCAGACCTTGGCGAGGTTCAGGCTCTCGGCGGTGGTGCCCTGATTGGAGCCGCCATCGCCCACGAAGGCGATCGCGACGCCGCCGGTCTTCAGCGTCTTGGCGGAGAGCGCGGCGCCGCAGATCAGGGGCGGCCCGCCGCCGACGATGCCATTCGCGCCCATCATGCCCTTGGACAGATCGGCAATGTGCATCGAGCCACCCTTGCCGCCGCAAAGGCCGTCCTTGCGGCCGAAAATCTCGGCCATCATCGCGTCGGGATCGCAGCCCTTGGCGATGCAGTGGCCATGGCCCCGGTGCGTCGAGGCGATGTTGTCCTTGTCGCCCAGATGCAGGCAGACGCCCACCGCGGACGCCTCCTCGCCGGCATAGAGGTGAACGAAACCGGGGATGTTGCCCGCCGCGAACTCGTCGTGGACGGTGTCCTCGAACTCGCGGATGGTCCGCATCTGCCGGTAGGCTTTGAGCAACTCGTCGCGGCTTAGCTGCACGTCCGTCTCCCCACCTGGACTTCTTGTTGCTGCCTGCGGCTGGTGTAGCTCCAATGGCTTCGCTCGCCAAGGCCCGGCTTGACCCTCGACAGGACGACGGAGGAGCCGCGATCCGCACAAAGCCGCAGCCGACCGGACCAGAAGCCGCTATGCTCGCTCGGCCCGCGCGAGCGTGGGCGCAAGCCACAAACCCCGATCGAGCAGAGGGGCGAGATGAAACTGATCGAGCCGCATGGTGGAACCCTCAAGATCGCGTATCTGCCGGACGAGCAGGTCGCGCAGGCCCGGCAGGAAGCGCTGCGCTACCCGTCCGTCGACCTCAACCAGCGCCAGCTTTGCGACGTCAAGCTGCTCCTGAACGGCGCTTTCTCGCCGCTGGAAGGCTTTCTCTGCCAGCCGGACTACGACCGGGTCCTGGCGGACATGCGCCTTGCCGACGGCACGCTGTGGCCGATTCCGGTGACGTTGGACGTCGCAGACCAGATCGCCGATGCGCTCGAGATCGGCGGCGGCCTGGCACTGCGCGATCCGGAAGGCTTCGTGATCGCGGTGCTGCGCGTGGCGTCGATCTGGCGGCCGGACCGGCAGCAGGAGGCGCTGGCCGTGTTCGGCACCACCGACGACAGCCATCCCGGCGTCGACCATCTGCTGCACCAGACCAAGCCCTGCTATGTCGGCGGCAGCCTGTCGGGCATCGCGCGTCCGATCGAGTATGATTTCAAACCGTTGCGCGATGATCCGAAGGATTTACGTGAGAAATTCGGGCGTTGGGGCTGGTCGCGGATCGTCGCCTTCCAGACCCGCAACCCGATGCATCGGGCGCACCAGGAGCTGACCCGCCGGGCGGCGCAGCGGGCCGAGGCGAACCTTCTGCTGCATCCGGTGGTCGGCATCACCAAGCCCGGCGACGTCGACCATTTTTCCCGCGTGCGCTGCTACGAGCACGTCCTCAAGACCTATCCGGAGCAGACCACGACGCTGAGCCTGCTGCCGCTCGCGATGCGCATGGCGGGCCCGCGCGAGGCGGTCTGGCACGCGATCATCCGCAAGAACTACGGCTGCAGCCATTTCATCGTCGGGCGCGATCACGCCGGCCCCGGGCAGGATCGCAGCGGCAAGCCGTTCTACGATCCTTATGCGGCGCAGGAGCTGCTGCGCAAGGTCGAGCCCGAGCTCGGCATCGAGATGGTGCCGTTCAAGGAGATGGTCTACGTCCAGGAGCGTGCGCAGTACGTCGCGCGCGACGAGGTCTCCCCGGACGAGACCGTGCTCGACATCTCCGGTACCGAGTTCCGCCGCCGCCTGCAGGCGGGCATCGGCGTGCCGGATTGGTTCTCGTTCGAGCCGGTGGTCACGGAGCTGCGCAAGCGCTACCCGCCGCGCCACCGTCAGGGCTTCACGGTGCTGTTCACCGGGCTGTCCGGCGCCGGCAAGTCGACGCTCGCCAATGCCCTGATGATCAAGCTGATGGAGATCGGCGGCCGCTCGGCGACCCTGCTGGATGGCGACCTGGTGCGCAAGCACCTCTCGAGCGAGCTCGGCTTCTCGATGGAGCACCGCAACCTGAACGTGCTGCGGATCGGCTATGTCGCGAGCGAGATCACCAAGGCCGGCGGCATTGCGCTGTGCGCGCCGATCGCACCCTATGCGATGATCCGAAGACGCGTGCGCGAGATGGTCGAGCCCTACGGCGCTTTCCTCGAGGTCTACGTCTCGACCCCGCTCGAGGTCTGCGAGACGCGCGATTTCAAGGGACTTTACGCGAAAGCGCGCGCCGGCCTCATCAAGCAGGTGACCGGCATCGATGATCCTTACGAGGTGCCGGAGAACCCGGACGTCGAGATCGACACCCAGGCGCACGCGCCCGACGCGGCCGCGCAGCTGATCGTCCTGAAGCTCGAGAGCATGGGCCTGATCCAGTAGCCGCGCGCTGCGGCGCGCTAGCCCTTGACCGCGCCGAGGGTCAGGCCGCGGACGATGAAGCGCTGCGCGAGCAGTGCTATGATCACGGGCGGGATCATGGCGATCATGGCGCGCACCGCCATGAACCAGAACTGCACGCCGCGCGAATCGACGCCGCCCGCCATGTGCACGGGGATCGTGATCGCCTCCCGGCTGCTGATCGCGATCGCGAACAGGAACTCGTTCCAGGCGAACGCGAAGATGATCAGGCCGGTCGCGGCGATCGAGGGCATCGCGAGCGGCAGGGCGATGCGCCAGAACGAGCCGAAATGGCCGGCACCGTCGACCAGCGCCGCCTCCTCCAGCTCGAGCGGCAGGTCGAGGAAGGTCTGGCGCACGATCACCACCACGAACGGCAGCACGAAGGTCGCGTTGATCAGGATCAGCGCGATGTGGGTATCGAGCAGGCCGAGCGCACGCATCACGAGGTAGAACGGGATCACGGTCGCGACCGGCGGCAGCACGCGCTGCGAGAGGAACCAGACCGTGAGGTCGCGGTTCGGGATGCGCTGGAAGCGGAACCGGGCGAGCGCATAGGCCGCGGGCGTCCCGAGCAGCAGCGCCAGCACCGAGGCGCCGACGGCGATCATGGTGCTGTTGGCGAGGGCGCGCTTGGTCTCCTCGGTCGCCAGCTGCTGGGTCCAGTTGGCGAGGGTCGGCTCGAAATCGATCCACGGGACGCCGAGCCCTGCGACCGTGAAGGTGTCGATCGGGTTGCGCAGGCTGGTCGAGGCCGCCCAGTAGAGCGGAAACAGGAAGATCAGCGCGACCACCACGGCGATCAGGGAGAAGATCGCGTAGCGCAGCGAGTTTGCGGCGTCGCGCCGGGATTCACGATAGCTCGTTGCCACAGCCTCGGCGCGCACCGCCAGCCCCTACCCCTTGACGGCCCCGAGCGTCAGGCCGCGGACGATGAAGCGCTGCGCGAGCAGCGCCACCACGACCGGCGGGATCATGGCGATCATCGCGCGCACCGCCATGAACCAGAACTGCACGCCGCGCGTGTCGACCGCGCCCGCCATCAGCACCGGGATCGTGATCGCCTCGCGGCTGGCGATGGTGATCGCGAACAGGAACTCGTTCCACGCGAACGCGAAGATGATCAGGCCGGTTGCCGCGATCGCCGGCATCGCGAGCGGCAGGGCGATGCGCCAGAACGAGCCGAAATGGCCGGCGCCGTCGACCAGCGCCGCCTCCTCCAGCTCGAGCGGCAGATCGAGGAAGGTCTGCCGCACGATCACCACCACGAAGGGCAGCACGAAGGTGGCGTTGATCAGGACCAGGGCGAGCTGGGTGTCGAGCAGGCCGAGCGAGCGCATCACCAGGTAGAACGGGATCACGGTCGCGACCGGCGGCAGCACGCGCTGCGAGAGAAACCAGACCGTGAGATCGCGGTTCGGGATACGCGAGAAGCGAAACCTGGCCAGCGCATAGGCCGCGGGCGTGCCGAGCAGCAGGGCCAGCATCGAGGCGCCGACGGCGATCATGGTGCTGTTGGCGAGCGCCTGGCGCGCCTCCGCGGTCGCGAGCTGCTGCACCCAGTTGGCGAAGGTTGGCTCGAAGTCGATCCAGGGGATGCCGAGGCCCGCGACCGTGAAGGTGTCGATCGGGTTGCGCAGGCTGGTCGAGAGCGCCCAGTAGAACGGGAACAGAAAGATCATGGCCACCACGATCGCCAGGATCGAGCAGAGAGCGTAGCCGAGCGAGCGCTTGTCCGACGATCGCTCGGGGTCAGCCATAGGTCTCGCGCAGGCGACGGAAGAAGAAGGTCACGATGATCATGACCACGATCAGCAGCACGTAGGCCATGGCGCTGGCGTAGCCGAGATCGAAGTAGCGCAGTCCCACCCGGAAGGCGAGGAACGAGTACGACTGGGTGGCGATGCCGGGGCCGCCGCCGGTCAGCGCGAACGGGATGTCGAACAGCTTGAGCGCCTCGGCCAGGCGCAGCAGCAGCACGATCAGGATGGTCGGCTGCAGCAGCGGCAGGATCACCCGGGTCAGCATGTCCATGTTGGAGGCGCCGTCGATCCGCGCCGCCTCGTACAGCTCGTCCGGCACCGACTGCAGCGCCGCCAGGAACACCAGGAAGCAGAACGGCGTCCACTGCCAGACGTCGACCAGGATGACCGAGAACAGCGCGAGCGTCGGGTTGGACAGGAACGGGATGCCCAAAAAGCCGAGCGGGCCACCCTCCTCGTAGAAGATCGTGAAGAACAGGTAGCCCACGGCGAGCGGCGTGGCGAAGATCGGCAGGATCATGATGGTGCGCAGGACCGGCCGCGCCAGCAACTGCTGGTTGAAAAGCAGGGCCAGCAGCATCCCGAGCGCCAACTGCGTCGGCACCGCGATCAGCACGAACACCGCGGTGACCCAGATCGCGGTCTTGACCTGAGGGTCGGTGAGCAGCCGCTCGAAATTGAACCAGCCGATGAAGGTCGTGGTCGTCGCCTCGTCGCGATGGACGATGTTCTCCATCTTGGGCTTGCCGGAGCTCAGCAGCACCGGCTCGCCGGCCTCGTCCAGGACGGGGACCCGCTCGCGCGTGACCTCGACCTTGCTCTCGATCTTGAAGAAGGCGAGGTAGAGCGAGTAGCCGAGCGGAAAGACCGTGAACGCCAGCACCCAGACGACGGCCGGCAAAAGAAAGACGAAGCGGATACGACCGGTCCAGCGCATGGCGACCCTGGGCGAGCTGGGGCGGGAGCGAGGAGGGGCCGATCGGCGAACCGACCGGCCCCGGCTTGTCAGCCCTCGTAGCCGATCGCGGCCTGATAATCGCGAAGCTGGCTGTCACGACCGATGCGGTCGGTCACCTGCTCCCACGCCGTCGCGGTGGCGTCGAGCGCCTCCTTGGCGCTCATGCCGCCTGCCATGGCGGTCGACAGGTTCTTGTCCAGGATGTCCCAGTACTCGAACGTGCCGGGGATGCGCAGATAGGTCAGCATCGTCGGGGCGTAGAAGTTGTCGTAGTAGGCCTGGGTGTAGGTCTTGACGTCCTCGGGGTCCCAGCCCGCCTTGACGTAGTCCTCGACCGTCGCCTCGCCGTTGCGGCTCCAGGAACTGGTACGAGTAGCCGGGATCGACGCCGGTCCAGCCGTGCTGCGCGTTCCACAGCGACACGGGCTTGATCGCCATCAGCGAGAGCAGCGAGTAGACCGCCTCGGGATTGGCCGAGAAGTTCGAGATCACGCCGTGCCACGAGCCGCCGGTGGTGTTGCCGACCGGCTGCGGGTCGTCGACCTGCACGAACTCGCCGGTCTCGTGGTCGTAGTACTCGTTCGAGGCGGGCAGGATCGAGGCCGCGCACACGCCCTGGATCTTGGAGCGGGTGGTGTCCTGGCAGAGCGCGCCGACATCGCCCCAGCTGAACACGAACACCGACTTGCCGCGCAGGAAGTAGTCCCAGGCCTCGCCGAGGCTCCAGCCGACCTGCGCCGACGGTCCGGTCTTGTGCAGCTCCTGCAGGAACTCGAGCGCCTTGACGTGGCCCGGGCTGTTGATCAGCGGCGTCATGTCGGTCGGATCGAACCAGTAGACGTTGTGGTACTGGTCGACCGTGTCGCCGGGCGTGATCGCGAACGACGACGAGAGCGACTGAAAGTGATAGTGGCCCTGCTCGCCGACCTTGAGATGCAGGACCATGCCGCTGTCCGGGTCGGGGTCGTTGTCGTCCCAGTTCTTGCCGTTGAAGTAGCGCGCGATGTCGAGGAGCTGCTGCCAGGTCTTGGGCGGGACCGGCATGTCGTAGCCGTATTCGGCCTCGAACGCCTCCTGGTGCTCGGGATCGTTCAGCGCGTCGCTGCGGTAGTACAGGACCTGGCCGTCGGCGTCGTTCAGGATGCCGTAGCTCTCGCCGCCCCACTGGTGCAGGGTCTTGAGCGCCGGCGGCATCGAATCGTAGGTCCACTGCGGGTACTCGCCCGATGCCATCAGGTCGTCGATCGGGAAGCCGTAGCCCGCGGGCGCGATGTCGCCGTACCAGAACGCGCCGACCATGAAGCCGTCGTACTCGCCGGTACCGTTGCGCAGGTCGAGCATCATCTTGGTGTAGTGCTCGCCGAACGGCAGCTCGACGATGTTCAGCTTGCCGCCGGACAGCTCCTCCCAGATCGGCCGGAAGGCGTGCAGCGGGCCCGAGATGCCGCCCTTGGGGCCGCCGGAATTGACCGTGATGGCGATCTCCACGCCCTCGAACGGCATCTCGCCCGGCCCGAACAGCGTGCCGAGCTCCTCGCGGGTCGTGGTGATCACCGTATCGTCGTAGTCCGGCCCGAGCATCAGGTCGACGGTGCCGTCGTCGTTCCACCGCACATGCTCCTGGGCCATGGCGGTCGAAGCCAGCAGCACGCTCGCCGCCACACCCAGCAGCGATCTGTACGGAAGTCTCATCCCGAACCCCCCTTTGTTATGGCCCCGGCGCGCGTGCCGAGCGCGCTCGCGCCTCGGGGATCCTTGCCTGGGGCGCAGGATTACAAATTGCGCCGGCTCTGTCCATTGGCTTGGCGGCCGCGCGCGACCATCGCGACGGTCGGGTTGCGCGATCGCAGCGCGCCGACACGCCTGCGGGCGGGCACAGCCGTACGATCTGCAGCCGGACATACGAGGAACGGGGCGCCGCGGGCGCGATGGGCTCGATCGGGAATGCCGGGCGACGGGGGCGCCGGCTGGCGCGCGGCGCGAGGCAGACGGCTCAGGCGAGCCTTACCGGCAGCCGCGCCAGGACACGGGCGGCGTTGGGCTCGCCCTCACGCAGCGCGATGCCCAAGAGGGTCACGGTGAAGTCGGCGCGCAGCTCCGGCGGCGGCAGGATCGCCAGGCCGCTCAGGTCCTGCGGCCGCAGCACCCAGCCGTCGATCGCCGGGTCATGGGCGCCGGCGGACAGTCGGGCGCCGACCGGCAGGTCGCGGATCACCAGCGCATCGAACGCGCCGCCGGCCAAAGCCGGCGGGTTCAGCTCGAGCGCGATCATGCGGGGCTCGGCCGCGCTCGCCGCATCGCCGGCCGGTCGGGCCGGCGCAGCATCCCGCGCCGGGGCCGGAGCGCCCACGGCCGGATCGCCCAGATAGTCGGCAAGCGGCACGGTCTCGGACATCGCCACCAGCTCGCCATCCTCGGCGATCGCGATGCCGGTGATGCTCAGATCGCCATCGACACCTCGCGGCTCGGCATCGCCGTCGCCCGGGCCGGCGCCTCGAGGTGCCAGGCTGATCGTCACGGTGGCGAGATCGAGCGGGCTGATCGACCAGCTGCCGTCGTCGTCGCGAACGCCGGTCGACAGCCGCGCGTCCGCGGGCACGCCGTGCATCACCACCAGCACCATGCTGTCGGGATCGAGATCGGCCCGCCGGGCCTCCGCAGCCCGCTCGACGCCAGCCTGCGGGGAACGGAACGGGGCCGGGACCTCGTCTCGCGGCGTGGGGGGCGCGGCCTCGGCGGCGGCAGGAACGTCGTGCTCGCTGGATGTGGCGCGGTCGCCGCCGGACGCAGCGCCGGCTGCGATGCTACCCTCGTCGGCGGCGACTGTCGGATGGCTGCCGGGCGCACCCGCGCCCTGCTCGGCGCGGAGCTGGTCCTCGGATGCCGGCTCGGGCGCAGCGCCCTCGCGCAGCATCGCCAGGATCCACGCGTTGCCCTGCTCAGGCTTGCCAAGTCGGCCCAGGGACTGCGCGTCGAGCACCGCCGCAGCGCGGGATGCAGGCACCGTCGTGCCGTCGGGCAAGGCCAGCCGCGCGTCCGGATGCGCAGCCGCGGCCGCGGCGAACGCGTGCGGCGGCACCGGATCCCGCTCCGGCCCGAACGCCATCAGCAAGCCGTCCTCGATCGCGAGCCGCATCTGCCCGAGCGCGAGCCCCGGCCCCTCGACCGGCGGCCTGGCGGAGGGCGCAGCTGCTCCGAGGGCGCCGAACGGCGTGGCGCCCGGCTCGGCGTCCTCGACGATGAAGGTCGCGAGATCGCCGTCTTCGGGCCTCGGCTGTCCAAAGCTGGTGCTCGTCATCACACGCTTCCTCGGCGGAAACGCCTGAGGCTTCTGACGGCGCGTGAGATTGAAGAGACGATTCAGCATGGCTCGACAGTAGCCGGCAGATGATTAAGGATCGGTTGTATACACCGCGCAGACGCCCCCCGGAGTTCACCGGCGGGGGCAGACGGCTCAGGCGATCCGTACCGGCAGCCAGGCCAGGATGCGGACCGCGTTGGGATCGCCGGGACGCAGCGCGATGCCCATCAGCGTCACGGTGAAGTCGGCGCGCAGCTCCGGCGGCGCCGAGATCGTCAGCGTACCCAGGTCCTGCGGCCGCATCACCCAGCCGTCGAGCGCCGGCTCGTAGGCGCCAGCGGACAGACGGGCGCCAGCCGGCACATCGCGAACCACCAGCGCGTGGAAACCTTCGCCCGCCAGGGCCTGCGGGCTCAGCCCGAGCGCAACCGCGCGAGCTCTGGGAGAGCCCGCCACGCTGTCGGCCGCTCCGGCTGCGCTTTTCTGCACCGGGCCAGGTTCGCCCTTGTCCCGACCCCTCGCGCCTCGGTTCCCTGCGCCCGAATCGCCCGGATGGTCGGCGATGCGGCACGGTCCGGGTCCTCCGATCGCCCCTGCCGCCGGTGCTCGGGCGCCTCGTTTCGAGCCTGAGCCGGCTCCCCGGGCGATCGTGAGGGTCGAGAGATTGCGCAGGCTGCTGAACCAGCTGCCATCGTCGTCGCGAACGCCGGTCGACAAGCCCCGCGCCACCCCCGGCGCCGTGCGGTCGGGATCGACTTCGGTTCGTTTGCCGACAGCCTTGGCATTCTCCTTGGCATCAGCCTGGGCGGGACGTACTGCATCCGGCATATCGTGCGCAGCGCGCTTTTCGGCATCCAGCTCGACCCGCGGCGTGGCGGGCGCGGCGTCCGCGACCGGCTTGCCCGAAGGCGCAGCCGTTCCCAACCCGGCAAACGGCGTGGGGCGCGGCTTGGCGTCCTCGACGCCGGAGGTCTCGAGCCCAACGTCTTCGGGTTTGGGTTTGAACGAGCGAGCGGACGCCATGGTGTTCCTCCTCGACGGGACGCCTGAAGCCTGTGCTGGCGGGCGGGATTGGAAACGCGGTCAAGCGGGGCTCGACAATAGTCGGCAGGGAACTAAGGTTCGGCTATCTTCCACGAGCCAGGGCCTTGCTGCCTGCGCCCCGAGCCGACCAGGTCTGCCAGCATGGACGACATCGCCGCCAATGCGCTCGACACGGCGCTCGACCAGGTGCGAGCCCTGCTGGGCGAGCGTTTCACCACCGCCCCCGCGGTCCGCGAGCAGCACGGCCACGACGAGACCTACCACGCGGGTGCGCCGCCGGACGGGGTAGCGTTCCCGGTCTCGACCGAGGAGGTCAGCGCGATCGTCGGCATCTGCGCGCCGCTTGGCGTCCCGGTGATCGCCTATGGCACCGGCACCTCGCTCGAGGGCCACGTCGCAGCCCTGCGCGGCGGCATCACCCTCAATCTGATGCAGATGAACGCCGTGCTCGAGGTCAATGCGCCGGATCTCGACTGCCTGGTGCAGGCCGGCGTGACGCGCAAGCAGCTCAATGCCGAGCTGCGCGATACCGGGCTGTTCTTCCCGATCGACCCGGGCGCCGACGCCAGCATCGGCGGCATGGCCGCGACCCGCGCCTCGGGCACCAACGCGGTGCGCTACGGCACCATGCGCGAGAACGTGCTGGGCCTAACCGTGGTGCTCGCCGACGGCCGCATCATCCGGACCGGCGGCCGCGCGAAAAAATCGTCGTCGGGCTATGACCTCACCCGCCTGTTCGTGGGCTCCGAGGGCACGCTTGGCGTGATCACCGAGATCCGCCTGCGCCTGCATGGCATCCCGGAGGCGATCTCGTCGGCGGTGTGCGCCTTCCCGACCATCGAGCAGGCGGTCGACACGGTGATCACGACGATCCAGTCGGGCGTTCCGGTGGCCCGGATCGAGCTGCTCGACGAGGTCCAGATGGAGGCCTGCATCCGCTTCTCGAAGCTCGAGCAGTACCGGGCGGCGCCGACGCTGTTCTTCGAGTTCCACGGCTCCCGCGCCGGGGTCGCCGAGCAGGTCGAGATCGTCGAGGCGATCGCTGGCGAGCATGGCGGCGCCGATTTCCAGTGGGCGAGCAGGACCGAGGACCGCAACCGCCTCTGGCAGGCGCGCCACGACGCCTTCTACGCCGCGCTGGCGCTGCGGCCGGGCGGCAAGGGCATCGTCAGCGACGTCTGCGTGCCGATCTCGCGCCTTGCCGAGTGCATCACGGCCGCCAAGCGCGAGATTGCGGCGGCGCGCCTGCTGGCGCCGCTGGTCGGCCATGTCGGCGACGGCAATTTTCACCTGGTCTTCATCGTCGACCCCGAGGATCAGGCCGAGATCGCGCGCGCCAAGCAGGTCGGCCGCCGCCTGGTGGAGCAGGCCCTGGCGCTCGGCGGCACCTGCAGCGGCGAGCACGGGGTCGGGCAGGGCAAGATCGGCTATCTCGCAGCCGAGCACGGCGAAGGCGTGCAGGTGATGCGGGCGATCAAGCAGGCGCTCGACCCGCGCGGCATCATGAACCCGGGCAAGATCGTGCCGCTCTGATTCCAGACCGGCCGGCCTGCCCAGGCAGTCTGGAGACGGCTGGCACGCGATGATCAAGTCGCTCTTCCTCGCTCTGGTGGCGGGCGCGCTGATCGCCGGCGGCGCTTTCGCGGTCAAGGCGCTCTGGATCGAGCCGCGCTCGCTGGTGGTCACGCGCGCCGACATCGCGGTGCCGCAGTGGCCCGCCGAGGCCCGCCCGCTGCGCATTGCGATGCTCACCGACATCCAGCCAGCCGGTCCACACGTCACGGCCGAGCGCGTTGCCCAGATCGTCGCGGAGATCAATGCGCTCGAGCCGGACCTCATCGTCCTGCTCGGCGACTATGTCTCCTTGATGCGGCGTCAGCACCTCGCACGTGCCGCCCAAGGCGACCGCGGCGGTACTCGCCAGGCTGCAGGCGCCGCTCGGCGTCCATGCGGTGCTCGGCAGTCACGACTGGTGGCTGGATGGCCGCTATATCCGCCGGCTGCTCGAGGAAGCCGGCATCGAGGTGTACGAGAACGATGCCCGGCCGATCGAGGCGGGCGACGGCCGGCGCTTGTGGATCGCGGGTCTCGCCGATCTCTCGACCCGCACCGTCGACCTGCCCGGCACCCTCGCCCAGGTCACCGACGACGCGCCGGTGGTCCTGCTCAGCCACTCGCCCGACGTCTTTGCGGAGGTGCCCGAGCGGGTGGCGCTGACGCTCGCCGGCCAGACTCACGGCGGCCAATTCAACCTCCCCTACCTCGGCCGCCTGATCGTGCCGTCGCGCTTCGGCCAGCGCTACGCCTACGGCCACATCATCGAGGGCGGCCGCCAGATGTTCGTCTCGAGCGGGATCGGCAACGCGATCCTGCCGGCGCGCTACGGCGTGCCGCCGGAGATCGTCCTGCTGCGGGTCGGCGCGCCGGGCTCGCATGCCCGCGACGACGACGAGGATCGCCCCGGCCGGACTTAATCCACCTTGCGGACTTGATCCACGTCCCGGGCTTGATCGCATGTCAGTGCCGCGCCACCTGACCAGGGCCAAGAAACCCGAAGCCATGGGGATCGGACGCCGTGCCCGATATCAGCACCGAGAAAGTCTGCTTCATCATCGTCAAGGCGCGCGAGCTCGACGTCAAGGTGGCACCCGAGGAGCTCGACGAGGGCTCCAATCCCACCGATGACGCGATGCAGCGCATTCTGGAGGACTATGCCGACGATCCGACGCGTGAGGAGCTGCGAAGCTTTCTCGCGGCGCAGTCGGACGACGAGCTGAGGGAGCTCGTTGCGCTGGCCTGGATCGGCCGGGGCGACTACGAGGCCAGCGATTGGGACGATGTCCTGAGCGACGTCGACGACCCGCGCGGCAGGCACACGATCGACTACCTGCTCGGCACGCCCCTGCTCGCCGACTACCTCGAGGAGGCTCTCTCCCAGTTCGGCCTGTCCTGCGAGGACGTCGAGCTCGACCAGCTCTAGGTGCCGGCCGGGCGGGGATCAGTGCGCGACCGGGCCTCGATGTGCCGGACGGCGCAGCGCGCTGCGAGCGTCCCTCACCGCACGAGCTTCTCGGCCAGATCGACAAAACTGTCGGCCACCACGTCGAAGGCGCGCTCGGCGCGAAGGTCGCGGGTCTGGCCAGGCCCATGCTCGCCGGGGCGCGCGACGAACGCGGTGCAAAAACCGCAGTCTGCCGCGGCGACCAGATCGCCATTGTGCGCCGCAACCATCATGCAGCTCGCCGGCGGCAGGTCCAGGAGCGCGGCGGAGCGCAGGTAAGCCTCCGGCTGCGGCTTGTAGGCACGAGCCACCTCGGCCCCCAGGATCACGTCCCAGGGCAGCCCGGCGCGCTTCGCCATGTTGACCATCAGCGCGACATTGCCGTTGGAGAGGGTTGCCAGGATGTATCTGGTCTTCAGACGCTGCAGACCCTCCACCGAATCCGGCCAGGGGTCCAGGCGATGCCAGGCATGGTTCAGATGGTCGATCTGATCGTCGCCGAGCCCTTCGATCTCGAACGCTAAAAGCACGTCAAGCAGGTTCTCGCGATGCAGGTCGTCGAGTCTCGCGAACGGGCGACTGCCGCTGCGCACCGCTTCCATCGCCGGCTGATAGCGCGCCCGCCAGGCATCGGCGAAGGCGTGCCAGTCGCGATCGATGCCGCGCTCACCGAAAAACGCCGCGGCTTCGCGCGCGATGCTGCCGCGCCAGTCCACCACGGTGCCGAACACATCGAAGCAGAGCGCCTTCACCTCGTTCATGACACCTCCAGCGGCGTTGCGGGGGCGAACTTCGCATCCTCGCGCACCAGCGTGGCCAGGCCAAGATCGTTCAGGATCTCGAGGATCTTAACGCTTTGTTAACTCGAATCTGGTCAGCTAGGCGCGTGGTGCGTGATCGATCGGCGCACCGCATCGCCGGGCCGAGCCGACCGCCAAGCGCGACGGGCTTGCGCACCAGGCATCGGAGGGAGCCGCGGCCTGGCGCCGGCCTCCGCAAGACGAACCGAACGCGGGACAGCAGGGTGATGCCAGAGCAAGGACGCGCAGAGTGATGCCGCTCATCGAGCCAACGATCACGCCTTCAACCATGGCCGTGGCCGGCGGCCCTTGCAGGTTCTGTGGCGAGGATCTGCATGACGTCCTCGTCGATCTCGGCATGTCGCCGCTATGCGAGAGTTTTCTCGCCGCCGACCAGCTGAACCGCATGGAGCCGTTCTATCCGCTGCGCGTCTTGACGTGCCGGCGCTGCGCTCTTGCGCAGCTTCAGGAATATGTCGACCCGAGCGAGATCTTCACCGAATACGCCTACTTCTCCTCGTATTCGACCGCCTGGCTGGCGCACGCGCGGACGTATACCGAGATGATGCGCGAGCGCCTCGGCCTCGGGCGCGACCATCTGGTCGTCGAACTGGCAAGCAACGACGGCTATCTGCTGCAGTATTTCGTCGAGGCGGGCATCAACGTCCTCGGCATCGAACCGGCCCTCAATGTCGCTGCGGCTGCAATCGACAAGGGCGTCCCGACGCTGACCGAGTTCTTCCACGAGGCGGTGGCGCATCGCCTCGTGGCCGCGGGCAAGGCCGCCGATCTCATCGTCGCCAACAACGTCCTCGCCCACGTCCCGGACCTCAACGCCTTCGTGGCGGGCATGCGCATCCTTCTCAAGCCGCGCGGCGTGATCACGGTGGAATTCCCCCATCTGATGCGCCTGATCGATGGCAACCAGTTCGACACGATCTACCACGAGCATTTCTCGTACTTTTCGTTCCTCGCAGCCGAGCGCGTCTTCGCCGCGCACGGCCTGACGGTGTTCGATGTCGAGGAGCTGTGGACCCACGGCGGCTCGCTGCGTCTCTTCGTCCGGCACGCCGCCGACGAATCGCACCCGCCTTCGCCTAAGGTCGCGGCGCTGCGCGCTCGCGAGCAAGAGGCCGGCTACGCGAACCCGCCCGGCGGCCCCTATGCGAGCTTCGAGCGGCGCGTGCAATCCACCAAGCGCAATCTTCTGGAATTCCTGATCGACGCGAAGCGGATGGGCAAGACCGTCGTCGGCTACGGCGCCCCCGGCAAGGGCAATACATTGCTCAACTATTGCGGCATCGGCACCGATTTTCTCGACTTCACGGTCGACCGCAACCCCTACAAGCACGGCAAGTTCCTGCCAGGCACGCACATCCCGATTCATCCGCCGGGCCAGATCGAGGCGACGCGGCCGGACTACATCCTGATCCTGCCCTGGAACCTCGAGGACGAGATCATGGCGCAACTCGCCCATGTCCGTGATTGGGGTGCGCGCTTCGTCGTCCCGATTCCGGAGCTGATGGTGCGATGAGCGCAGGCCGATCAGTGTTCGGTGACAGGCGCCTGGACGCGAAGCCGATATGAAGGTCGTCCTCTTTTGTGGCGGGCTCGGGATGCGCATGCGGGAGTATTCCGAGCACGTCCCGAAGCCGATGGTGCCGGTCGGCAACCGGCCGATCCTGTGGCACCTGATGCGCTACTATGCGCACTACGGGCACAAGGACTTCATCCTTTGCCTCGGATACCGGGGCGAAGCCATCAAGAGCTACTTCGTCGACTACAAGGAATGGCTCTCGAACGACTTCGTGCTGTCGGGCAGCAGCGAGCGCATCGAGATGCTCGCCAGCGACATTCACGACTGGCGCATCACCTTCGTCGAGACCGGGCTGAGCGCGAACATCGGCGAGCGCCTTTTGGCCGTTCGCCCGCATCTCCAGGGCGAGGAAGCGTTCCTGGCCAACTATGCGGATGGCCTCACCGACGCCCCCCTCGACGCGATCATCGAGCGTTTCCGCCAGCAGCGCAAGACGGCCGCGCTCCTGGCGACCCGCCCGAAGCATACGTTCCATGCCCTCGAGCTCGACGCTGACGACGCCGTGGCGAGCGTGCAGGAGGTGCACAGGGCTGGCCTGTGGATCAATGGCGGCTTCTTCGTCCTGCGCAACGAAATCTTCGAGGTGCTGGAGCCGGGCAATGAGCTGGTGAGCGAGCCCTTCCAGCGCCTGATCGCGCGCGGTGACCTGATGGCATACCGGCACGAGGGCTTCTGGGTGGGCATGGACACCTTCAAGGAACGACAGCTCCTCGACGACCTCTGGAGCCGCGGCGCGGCACCCTGGGCCGTCTGGCAGCGTGCAAGAACGCCATGATATCGCCCGTCTCCCTGGCGCCGCCGCGTGGCCGGCCGCTTCGCGTGCTGTGTCTCGGGGCGCATTGCGACGACATCGAGATCGGTTGCGGCGGTGCGGTGCTGCGGCTCGTCGAGACCTTTCCGGAGGTCGCCTGCGACTGGATCGTCTTCAGCTCGAACAGCGAGCGCCGCCAGGAGGCGTCAAGGAGTGCTGCCGCCTTCCTCGAGGGTATCCCGGAGTCGGGCCGCATGATCGCGGTCGAGAGCTTTCGCGAGAGCTACTTTCCGTGGGTGGGCGCGGAGATCAAAGACTACTTCCAGGAGCGTCTGGCGGCCCGGCCCCGTCCCGATCTGATCTTCACGCACTGCCGTGACGACCGCCATCAGGACCACCGCGTCGTTTCCGACCTGACCTGGAACGCCTTCCGAGATCATATGATCCTGGAATACGAGATACCGAAGTACGACGGCGATCTCACGACGCCGAACCTGTACGTCGCGCTCGGCGAGACCACGGTCGAGCGCAAAATCAGGCTGCTGCTCGAGCATTTTCCGAGCCAGCGGTCGCGACGGTGGTTCGACGCCGACACCTTCAAGGGGCTGATGCGCCTGCGCGGCGTGGAATCGAACGCGCCCGAGCGGTTCGCCGAGGCCTTCCACTGCCGCAAGGCGGTGCTTTGAGAAATCTCCCCTGACCCGGTGGGCGGCTGCCTTCGTCGCCGGCGCGGCTGCTGCGAGCAGCACGGTGCGGCAGCACGGCTCGTCGACCGCGCGCCCAGGTCAGCGGAGCAGCGGCTGGGGCGACCTGCAAGATCATGAGGGGCCACGCGATGGCTAGAGTGCTGGTTACCGGACACGAAGGGTACATCGGACCGATCCTGACGCCGCTGCTGCAGGCAGGTGGCCACGAGGTGGTGGGCCTGGACAGCGGTCTGTTCCGCGAATGCTCGATCTGGCCGCTGCCGCCGGTGCCGACCATTCGCAAGGACATCCGCGACATCGATGCCGTCGATCTCGCCGGCTTCGATGCGGTGATCCATCTGGCGGGCCTCTCGAACGATCCGCTTGGCGATCTCAACCCGACCCTGACCTACGAGATCAACCACCTGGCCACGGTTCGGCTGGCCGTGCTCGCCAAGGCGGCCGGCGTCGGCCGCTTCCTCTATGCCTCGACGTGCAGCGTCTACGGCGCCGCCGGCGACGCCTTCCTCGACGAGCGCAGCCCGTTCAACCCGGTCACGCCCTACGCCGATTCCAAGATGCGCTCGGAACAGGATCTGACCCGCCTCGCGGACGAGCGCTTCAGCCCGGTATGCCTGCGCGCCGCCACCGCCTACGGCGCCTCGCCGCTCCTGCGCTTCGACCTGGTGGTCAACAACCTGGTCGCCTGGGCGGCGGCTACCGGCCTCGTGTTCCTCAAGAGCCTCGGTACCTCGTGGCGGCCGCTCGTGCACATCGAGGACATCGCGCGCGCCTACCTGGCGCTCCTGGAGGCGCCGCGCGCGCTGATCCACAACCAGGCCTTCAACGTCGGCCGCAGCGAGGAGAACTACCGGATCAGCGATGTCGCCGAGATCGTTCGGCAGACCGTGCCCGGCACCCGGATCGAGTTCGCCGGCGATGCCGAGGCGGACCTGCGCAACTATCGAGTGAGCTGCGATCGTCTGGCCCGCGAGGTGCCGTTCTGGCAGCCGCGCTGGACGGTCGCCGACGGTGCCCGGGAGGTCTATCAGGCGATCCGCGACAGCGGCCTCGGCAGCCAGGACTTCGAGGGCCCGCGCTACAGCCGGATCGCCTACATCCGCCAGCTGATCGGCGAGGGACGGCTCGATGCCGAGCTACGCTGGCAAAAGCGGGCCGGGACGGGCCTGCGCCAGGCTGCCCTGGAAGCGTCTTGATCATCATCGCCCGCGCCTGGGGGTCCTGGAAAGGAGACGACCATGAGTAAGATGCAGACGAGCCCGGTCTGCCCGGGGTGCGAGAGCAGCGCAAGCACGCCGTTCTACAGCGTGCCGGCGGTGCCGGTGCATCAGGTCAGGCTGGTGCATAGCCGCAAGGCGGCGCTGGCCTGCCCCAGGGGCGATATAGCCCTGCGCTTTTGCGAGCACTGCGGCTTCGTCTGGAATGCCGCCTTCGATGCCTCGCTGATGAGCTACGACGAGGACTACGAGTTCGACCCAGACCGTCTCGCCGACCTTCAACCGCTTCCACGAGCGCCTCGCGCGCGACCTGATCGGGCGCTTCGACCTGCATGGCAGGACGATCGTCGAGGTCGGCTGCGGCCAGGGCGAGTTCATCACCATGCTCGCCGAGATCGGCGGCAACCGCGGCTTCGGCTTCGACCGGGTCACCCGCGGCAACGGCGGCAGCCCGGCGGTGACCTTCGTCAAGGATTTTTACAGCCCGGCCTACGCGCATCTCGAGCCCGACTTCGTCTGCTGCAAGATGACGCTCGAGCATGTCCACGACACCGGCGCATTCCTGCGCAGCATGCGCCAGGCGATCGGCGACCGGCCCGAGGCCGTGATGTTCCTCATGATCCCCGAGGTCACGCGCATCCTGGAGCTGCGTGCCTTCTGGGACGTCTTCTACGAGCACTGCTCCTACTACAGCCCGGGCGCGCTCGCCCGCCACTTCCGGATCGCCGGCTTCGATCCGATCGACGTCTGGTGCGACTACAACAATCAGTATGTGCTGATCGCCGCGAGGCCCGGTACGGGCCACAGCCCGACGCTCGTGAACGAGCAGCCGGCCGAGGCGCTGGCGCCCAAGGTCAGCGCGTTCGCCAACGGCGTCGCCGCCGATCTGGCGCACTGGCGCGGCTGGCTCGGGGAGCGCCACCGGCGCCGCCAGAAGACCGTGCTCTGGGGCGGCGGCTCCAAGGCGGTGGCATTCCTCAGCACGCTCGGCATCGGCGACGAGATCGCCTACACCGTCGATCTCAACGCCAAGCGCTCGGGCACCTTCATCGCCGGCACCGGCCACGCCATCGTGGCGCCCGAGTTGCTCCGGAACGATCCGCCCGACACCATCGTCGTGATGAGCCCGATCTATCTCGCCGAGATCAAGGCCCAGCTCGACGCCCTGGGCATCCGGCCGGCCGAGCTCGTCACGATCGAATCCCAGCCCGACCGCGTCGCCGCCTGACACCCGCTGCACCCGCCGGCGCCGCCCGCGCCGGCAGCAGGACCGTCGCCATCCCCGACGCCGGCACGCCTTCTGGCGTGCCGGCGAGGCTCGCGCCGCCAATCTACACTTGCCATTCGCGGTCAATCCGAATTCTATTCGGACCCGGCGATTGGCTCGCCATGGCGGGAGACGGTGTTGAGCGATGATCGGGGCCAGGACAGCCGGAGCCGCCGCGGCGGGCGCGAGGAAACGCCAGCGCTCGTCGCTGCGCCGGACAGACGTCGCAAGAGCGGCGACGCGATGCCGGGCTGGCGCGTGATCGGGATCGCGATGCGCCCCGCCCCCTGCCTGGCGTCGGCGCTCCTGCTCCTCCAGGGCTGCATGGTCGGGCCCGACTACGTGCCGCCCGATACTCAGATGCCCGATCGCTGGAGCCAGGAGCTGAGCGAGGGGCTGCGCGAGGGCGAGGCGGATCTGCGCACCTGGTGGACCACCCTCGACGATCCGGCCCTCGATCGCCTGATCGAGCGCGCGGCCTCGGGCAATCTCGACATCAAGCAGGCGGTGGCGCGGATTCGCCAGGCGCGCGCCCAGTTCGGCATCGCCACCGGCGAAATCGCGCCGACCGTCGATGCCGAGGGCCAGGTCCAGACCAGCCGGATCAGCAACAACGTCTCGGAGGGCACGGCGCCGCCGCAGAACCGCACCGACACCTTCTACTCGCTCGGCCTCGATGCCAGCTGGGAGATCGACCTCTGGGGCCGCATCCGGCGCAACATCGAATCGGCCGATGCCAGCATCGGCGCCCAGATCGAGGACTATCGCGACGTCCTCGTGGTGCTCTACGCCGAGGTCGCCGACACCTATGTGCAGATCCGCACGCTGCAGGCGCGGATCGTCTCGGCGCTAGGCAACGTGCAGACCCAGCAGGGCGCCCTGGAGCTGACCGTCAACCGCAACCGCGCCGGTCTCGCGCCCGACCTCGACGTCCGGCAGGCCGAGCTGAACCTAGCGACGACCCAGTCGTTCGTGCCGACCCTGCGGGCCGCGCTGGCGCAGAGCATCAATCGCCTCGCGGTGCTGCTCGGCGAGTTCCCGAACGACGTGCAGGCCGAGCTGGAGCAGAGCGCGCCGATCCCCTCAGCCGCCCGCCGAGGTCGTGCTGGGCCTGCCGACCGAGCTGTTGCGCCAGCGCCCCGACATCCGCGCCGCCGAGCGCCAGCTCGCCGCCCAGACCGCGCAGATCGGCGTCGCCACCGCCGACCTCTATCCGTCGCTCTCGCTCTCGGGCGCCTTCGCGTTCGAATCCTTCTCGAGCAGCGATCTGTTCCAGTGGAAGTCGCGCGCCTTCCAGTTCGGCCCGACGGTGCGCTGGAACATTTTCGATGCCGGCCGCATCCGCAACAACATCGTGCTGCAGGACGCGCTGACCGAGGAGGTCCTGGCGAGCTACGAGCAGACGGTGCTGTCCGCCGTCGAGGAGGTCGAGACCGCCATGGCGGCGTATGTCCAGGAGGTGCAAAGGCGCGAGGCGCTGCAGCGCTCGGTGGTCGCGGCGCGCGCCTCGGTGTCCCTGGTGGACACGCTCTATCGCAGCGGCCTCACCGACTTCCAGAACGTCCTGGACACGCAGCGCTCGCAGTTCACGCAGGAGGACGCGCTGGCCGAGAGCCGGGGCCTCGTCACCCAGGACCTGATCCAGCTCTACCAGGCGCTGGGCGGCGGCTGGGGCCCGGCGCCCGCGGCAGGCTCGCCGCCTGCGGTGACCGCCACCCCGCCAGACCGCGCGCCCCTGCCGGCGCCGCCGCGGCCGACGGTGTAGCATCCCTAGAGCAGCGCCAGAACGTACGCCACGGTGGCGGCGATGCCGAGGCCGCTACGGACCGCGTGCAGGCGACCCCAGCGCTCGATTCTGTTCGCGCGTATCCGGTGCCGCCTGGTCGGGCGGCGCCATCAGCGTCCTGTTGACCGGCATGATCGCCAGCAGCGTGTAGGGCCAGTTGGCGAGGATCAGCGCGGCACCCAGGAGCCATAGCCAGTCGCCGCCCTGCGCGAACGCCGCGATCCCCAAGATGCCCGAGACCACGGCAAGCGATGCCTGCATGGCAAAGCCGCGCCGGTAGCTCGGCTGCCACTGCCGCAGCAGGGCTGGTGCATCCAGCCGCAGCCGTGCGGGCTGCTCGGCGACGTTGATGTAGATCGCAGCACCCGCGAACGCGGCTGCCGCCACCAGCGCCAGAATGCCGCTCATCCTGCTCCGGCCCCGCCATCCGCAGGCACGATAGCAGAGCGGCGCATGGCTTGCGAAGCGCTCGCCCTGTGGCAGACTTGGTGTTTGTCTGCACCAGCTTCATATCGGCCCGGCCCGCCGGGTCATACGGGAGGAGGTCATGAGCATGAAGGCTGCCGACGAGCTGGGCGCGCTGCGCCTTCGGGTCGACATCGCGCCGAGCCGACAGGGCGCCTTGAGCGGCCTCACCTTCGCGGTCAAGGACATGTTCGACGTCGCCGGCATCGTCACCGGCGGCGGCAGCCCGGACTGGCTCGCGAGCCACGGGCCGGCCGCGCGCACGGCACCCTCGGTGCAGGCCTGCCTCGATGCCGGCGCGCGCCTTACCGGCATCGCGATCGCGGACGAGCTCGCCTTCAGCCCGTTCGGCGAGAACGTGCACTACGGCACGCCGCGCAATCCCAAAGCCCCTGACCGCGTCCCCGGCGGCTCGTCGAGCGGCTCGGCCTCGGCGACCGCGGGCGGCCTCGTCGACTTCGCGCTCGGCGGCGACACCGCGGGCTCGGTGCGCGTCCCTGCGAGCTGGTGCGGCCTGTTCGGCATGCGCCCGACGCACGGCCGCATCCCGCTCGAGGGCGTCATGCCGCTCGCCCCGAGCTTCGAT
This sequence comes from uncultured Alphaproteobacteria bacterium, assembly GCA_963753315.1. Lineage (GTDB taxonomy): Bacteria > Pseudomonadota > Alphaproteobacteria > Geminicoccales > Geminicoccaceae > DASUGG01. The sequence continues at coordinate 115,464 of CAVWCI010000050.1, read as the reverse complement.
ACCGTCGGCTGGTTCGCGCGCGACGGTGCCATGCTGAGCCGGGTCGGCCGGGTCTTCTTCGATGACCCTGCCCCGCCGATCCGCCGCGTGTTCTGGCTCGAGGACGCGTTCGCGCTGGCGGATGGTCAAGAAATTCTCGAGCAGGCGGCAACGCGGCTCATGGATCGGCTCGGCCCGGCGGAACGTGCCGCCGCATCGCGTTCGGTGAGCGCCTAGAAGGACTTCGCCGACTGGCTCGCCGCGTTCAATGCCCTGCGGCCACGGGAAATCTGGGCGGCGCTCGGCCCCTGGATCGAGGAGGCGCACCCCAACTTCGGGGCCAAGACCGCGGCGCGCTTTGCCGCCGTCCACGAGGCGGCCGGGGCCGATGTCAGAAAGCCGCAGGCGTTTCGCGACGCGGGCCGCCGCAAGGTCGCGGACCTCCTCGGCGATGATGGCGTGCTGCTGCTGCCGACCGTACCGATCATCGCGCCCAAGAAGGGGATCGGCGATGCCGACGCGCCGGCACTGCGCGAGCGCATCTTTCGCCTGACCTGCCTCGCGCCGATGCTGGGCTTTCCGGAAGTCACCCTGCCGCTCGCGACGGTCGACGGCTGCCCCATGGGCCTCTCCCTCATCGGCCCGCCGGACGGCGACGCGATGCTGCTTGCCGCGGCGGCCAAGGCGGGGTGAGACTCGGTCCGCCCCGGTCCGCTCAGGCGGCCTGGGGGACCGGGTCGTGCGCAGCGCCGGTCATGGTCCGGGCGACCTGGCCGTAGGCCGCGCGCCAGGCATGGCGGGTCTCGGCATCGAGGTCATCGCCCAGCACGTCCTCCAGAGCGCCGATCAGCGCCTCGCCGACGCGGGCGTAGTCCTCGGCCATGGATGCCCTGGCGCGCCCGCGCGCGGCCCAGTGCCTGCAACTGCGGCCGGATGCGATCGAGCTGGCCGAGCGAGCCCACCAAGCCGGCCAGCGCGGCGCCGACCTTGGTGCGCTGGACCAACGGATCGCCGCCGAACAGCACCTTCAGATCCGGCTCGAGCTGCAGCAGGCGACGGCAGAACGCGGCGCTGACCTCGTCCAACCGCAGGATGGCGCTCGCGAAGCTCATGCGGACGCGTTGGATCTGGGCCGGTGTCATCTTGGTTCTCCGGCGTCCGGATGCGGCCGCAATGCCGCATCGCGAAGCGATTGGCACAATCGCTCCGCCAGGTTTCGCCATGATGTCGGCGCGGGCCCGGTTTTGTTTCAATTGTTTCTGTCGAGCGGGATCGCCGCTTCTCAGATCAGACAATCGGGCGCGTCTCGCCGATCCGCAGCACCCAGGTGGCGTCGTCCCGCCAGCCGGCTGCAGCGGCGGCGGCGCGGAAGCGCTCGGGCGGCTCGAACGGCGGCTCGTCGGTCAGCACGATCGAGCCCCAGTGCATGCCGACGATGCGCTCGGCGCGAAGCTCGCGGCCGATCTGCACCGCTTCCTCGGGCGTGGTGTGCGAGCCCTGCATCAAGACGCGCGGCTCGTAGGCGCCGATCGGCAGCAAAGCGAGGTCGAACCGGTCGAGCCCCGCCGCCAGCTCGGCAAACACCGGGCCGTAGGCGGTATCGCCCGCGAAATAGATGCGCCGGCGGCGGCTCTGGACGACGTAGCCGGTCCACAGCGTCTGGTTGCGATCGAACAGCGTGCGCTTGGAGAAATGGATCGCCGGGAGTGCCGTGACCTCGAGGCCGCGGACGATGGTCCGCTGGTGCCAGTCGAGCTCGCGGACGTTCGGGTAGCCGCGCTCGCTGAAGTAGCCGCCAAGGCGCAGCGGCACCACCACCTCGATGCGCGCCTTGCCGGGCAGCGCCTCGATCGTCGCGAGATCGAGATGGTCGTAGTGATTGTGCGACAGCAGGATCACGTCGACCGGCGGCAGCTCGCCCGGCCGCAGCGCCGGCGGCGCGAAGCGCGTGGGCCCCAACGGCGGCACCGGCGAGGCGTGGTCGGAAAGGAACGGGTCGGTCAGCACGGTGCGGCCGTCGAGGCGGATCAGGAAGCTCGCATGGCCGAGCCAGGTCAGGCTGTCGGCGCCGTTCTGACCGTCGATGCCGGCATGGACGTCGGCCGCCGGCAGCAAGTGGCCAGCCGGCACCTCGACCTCCGGCGAGCCCTTGCCCAGGCGACGCAGGAAAAAGCTCGTCCAGTCGCCGAAGTCGCCGCCGCGCTCGGGGCTGCCGGGCGGATTGCGAAAGCCGTCCGCGGTGTGGTGCCAGGGGCGGCCGGGCTCGCCGGTATCGCCGCTCGCGCAGCCGGCGAGCGTGAGCGGCAGCGCTGCCAGGCCGCGCGTCAGCGCGCGCCGCGTCAGCCGGAAACGAGCAGGCCCGCCGGTCGTGCCGGGGCTCGGTGGCGTGTCGGGCTCGAGGCTCATGCAATCTCCATAGCGCAGCAACATAGAGGCGCCTTCGAAAAAGCCCATACTCGGCACCGTGGTGCGCTGCAGCGGTCTTGAAACCGTCATCTGGATCGTCTAGCCCTAAGGGATCGGCCAGCCCCGGCGATGCGTAAGGTCGGCTGGGCCCAGGCGGAGGGAAATCGAGTGAACTCGCAAGATGCTGCGAGGCGGATCAAATAGATGACTTCGGAGGTCGGGACGCAAGCGCTGCCGCCGCTCGATGCCTGTCCCGCATTGGTTCTTAACGCCGACTATCGGCCGCTCAGCTATTTTCCACTGTCGACTTGGCACTGGCAGGAGACGATCAAGGCGATCTTCCTGGACCGGGTCATGGTGCTCTCGCACTACGACCGCGTGGTGCGCTCGCCCTCGGCCGAGCACCAGCTGCCGAGCGTGGTGGCGCTGCGCCAGTATATCCCGCTGACGCGCCGGCCGCCGTTCACCCGCTTCAACGTCTTCCTGCGCGACCGTTTCACCTGCCAGTACTGCGGCCTGGCGGACACTGCGGCCGAGCTGACCTTCGACCATGTCGTGCCGCGCTCGCGCGGCGGCCGCACCTGCTGGGACAACGTCGTCGCCGCCTGCACCCGCTGCAATCTCGCCAAAGGCAGCCGGCTGCCGCACGAATCCGGCATGCGGCCACAGCACGAGCCGGGCATGCCCACGACCTACGAGCTGCAGGAGCGCGGCCGCGCCTTTCCGCCCAATTTCCTGCATGCCAGCTGGCGCGACTTCCTCTACTGGGACAGCGAGCTCGAGCCTTAGCCTGCCGGGCGCCGCGATGGTGCGGCGTTGCCACATCATGGCTGGAGAATTGCGCCCGATCGCGGCTCGCTTGCCATGTGAGGCCCGTGTTGCTGGCAATCTGCCCGCAAATCGCCGAAATTGGCGGGCGACGAGCGCAGCAAGGCGAAGGAGAGCATGTCATGGCGCGTCGCAGCGCTGTCGCCCTGGCGAATGGCGCCCTGGTGGGCGTGCTGGCCGGCGCGCTCTGGCTCGGTGCCCTGGCCGTAGGGCTGCCGGCCGCGGCGCAGCAGATGACGTTCTTCCGGATCGGCACCGGCGGCGTCACCGGCACCTACTACCCGATCGGCGGCCTGATCGCCGACATCATCAGCAGCCCGCCGGGCGCCCGCCCGTGTGATCGCGGCGGCAGCTGCGGCGTGCCGGGGCTGGTCGGGATCGCCCAGAGCTCGAACGGCGCGGTCGACAATGTCGACGCGATCGGCTCGGGCATGCTGGAGAGCGGCTTTGTCCAGTCGGACATCGCGCACTGGGCCTATACCGGAACCGGGATCTACGAAGGCAAGCCCCCGGTCGCCAACCTGCGCGCCATCGCCAATCTCTATCCGGAGAGCATCCACCTGGTCGCCCGCAAGGACGCCGGCATCAGCTCGGTCGCGGACCTCGCCGGCAAGCGCGTATCGCTCGACGAGCCGGGCTCAGGCACGCTGGTGGACGCCAGGATCATCCTCGACGCCTACGGCCTGTCGGAGGAAGACCTCCAGCCGGAGTACATCAAGCCCAGCCTCGCAGTCCCCATGATGCACGACGACGCGCTGGACGCCTTCATCCTCGTCGCGGGCTACCCGACCGGCTCGGTGGTCGAGCTGTGCGCCAGCATCGGCTGCGAGCTGGTGCCGATCGAGGGGCCGCAGGTCGACACGCTGATCGACGAGTACGGGTTCTTCGCGAAGGACGTCATCCCGGCAGGCACCTATGCCGGCGTGCCCGAGACGCCGACGTTAAGCGTCGGCGCGCAGTGGGTGGTGGCGGCAGAGGTCGACGAGGACCTCGTGTACGGCATCACCAAGGCGCTGTGGCACGACAACGCCCGCATCCTGCTCGAAGACGGCCACGCCAAGGGGCACGCGATCACGCTCGAGACCGCGCTGGATGGGGTCAGCATTCCGCTGCACCCGGGCGCGGAGCGCTACTATCGCGAGGTAGGCCTGCTCGAGTAGCGCTTGCCTTACGGTTTCGCGCTCAGGCGTCCGGCCTCAGGATGACGCGGCCGGAGACGCGGCCGGCGCGCAGGTCGTCGAGCGCCTGCGGCGCCGCCGAGAGCGGCCGCACATCGATGGGGATCGGGGGCACCTTGCCTGCGCGCCCGAGCGCCATGACCTCCTCCATCTCCTCGAGCGTGCCGACATAGGAGCCGCGCAGGGTCAGCGAGCGCTGCGGCATCAGCGGCAGCGGCAGCGACAGGGCGCCGCCGTACAGCCCGACATTGACCAGGGTGCCGCCCTTGCGAAGCACGTCGAGGCCGAAGCGCGCCGTTTGCGGCGCGCCGACGAAATCGATCGAGGCGCGCGCGCCGCCGCCGGTAAGCTCCATCACCTTGGCGACCGCATCCGGCTCGCTGTTGTCGATCGTCGCGAACGCGCCGGCCTGGCGCGCGATGCCACGCTTTCGCGGGTCGACGTCGGCGACGATCAGCTTCGCTCCCACCACCGAGGGCGCGATGTGCAGCCCGCTCAGGCCGACCCCGCCCGCGCCGATCAGCACCAGATGGTCATCCTCGCCGAGCGGCGCGACCTTCCTGAGTGCAGCGTAGGCGGTGAGCCCGGCGCAGGCGAACGTGCAGGCGAGCTCAGCCGGCACGCTGCCGTAGTCCACCAGATATTTCGGGTGCGGCACGATCACGTAGTCGCTGTAGCCGCCGTTCACGCGGGCGCCGAGAAACCGTGGCGAGAGGCAGAGCTGCTCGCGCTCGTGCTCGCACACCGCGCACGTGCGGCAGCCGATCCACGGGAAGGCGACCCGGGGCGCGCCGATCTCGACGCCCTCCGCGTCCGGCCCGAGCGCCTCGACCACACCCACGATCTCGTGCCCGAGCGTCAGCGGCAAGCGCGCGCCGAGCTTGCCGAGCTCCGCCTTGCGGCCCTCGCCGAGGTCGAAGAAGCCATCGTTGATGTGCAGATCGGAATGGCAGATCCCGGCAGCGGTCACCCGCAGCAGCACCTCGGTGCCCTGGGGCGTGGGCGTCGGCTGCTCGCGCAGCTCGATCGGCTGGCCCCATTCGACGATCTGATAGCTGCGCATGGCTCCCCCGGTCTGCTTTGCTTGATGCTGGTCACGCGTCGACGATGATGGCGCGGAAGTCGTTGACGTTGGTGAGCGTTGGCCCGGTGAGCACCAGGTCGCCGAGGCCGCTGAAGAAACCGTAGGCATCGTTATCGGCCAGCATCGCCTTGGCGTCGAGCCCCTGCGCCTCGGCACGCGCCAGCGTGTCCGGCGTGACGATCGCGCCGGCGTTGTCCTCGCTGCCGTCGATGCCGTCGGTATCCGCCGCCAGCGCGCTGATGCCGGCGGCACCCTTCAGGTGGATCGCCAGGGACAGGAGAAGCTCGGCATTGCGGCCGCCGCGTCCGCGCCCGCGCATGGTGACCGTCGTCTCGCCGCCCGAGAGCAGCACGCAGGGTGCCGGCGCCGGCTGGCCGTGACGGCGGACCTGCAGCGCGATAGCGGCCAGCACCTTGGCGACCTCGCGCGCCTCCCCCTCGATCGCATCGCCGAGGATGACGGGAACAAGGCCGACCTCCGCGGCGACCAGTGCTGCCGCCTCGAGCGAGGCCTGCGGGGTCGCGATCACGGTCGTGACGACCTCGGCGAGCCGCGGGTCGCCGGGCTTGGGCGTCTCGTCGGCGGCGGCGCGCAGATGATCGATGACGGCGGCGGGCTCGGTGATGCCGTAGCGCTCGACCACCGCCAGCGCCTCGGCGAAGGTGCTGGCATCGGGCACGCTCGGGCCCGAGCCGATCACCGCGGGATCGTCGCCCGGCACGTCCGAGATCACAAGGGTCACCACCTTGGCCGGATGCGCCGCGGCCGCCAGCCGGCCGCCCTTGATCGCCGAGAGGTGCTTGCGGACGACGTTCATCTGGCCGATGTCGGCGCCCGAGGCGAGCAGGGCGCGATTGAGCGCCTGCTTGTCGTCGAGGCTGATGCCCGGCACCGGCAGGGCGAGCAGCGCCGAGGCGCCGCCCGAGATCAGGCAGAGCACGAGGTCGTCCGGACCGGCCGCCTCCGCCAGCTGCAGCATGCGCGCCGCCGCCTCGTTGCCGGCTGTATCCGGCACCGGATGCGCCGCCTCGACCACCTCGATCAGCTGGCAGGGCACGGCATGGCCATAGCGGGTGACCACCAGCCCTTCGACCGGCCCCGCCATGTGCTGCTCGACCTCCTGGGCCATGGCGGCTGCGGCCTTGCCGGCGCCGAGCACGATGGTCCGCCCGGCCGGTGCCGGCGGCAGATGCGCCGCGATCACGCTCGCGGGGCTCGCCGCCTTGATCGCAGCGTCCAGCATCCGGCGCAGCCGGGTCTCGTCCTGGATCATGGTCATGACCGAGCTCATCGTCCCCTCCCGGCTCCACTGTACCGCCGTCGCGGCGGCGCTTCCAGACCACCGGGCCGACTTTGGCCTGTCATTTCCGGGACACAAGATTAGGCTTGCCGCATGCGCTGGCCCCTCCCCCTGATCCCCGGACGCCTGATCCGTCGCTACAAGCGCTTTCTCGCCGACGTCGCGCTGGATGCCGGCGGCGATGTCACGGTGCACTGCCCCAACCCCGGCCGCATGCTGGGGCTCGATGCGCCGGGCTCGCGCGTCTGGCTGTCGCAGGGGAATCCGCTGCGCAAGCTGCCGCTCACCCTCGAGCTGGTCGAGGCCGACGGCGGCCTGGTCGGCATCAACACCATGCATCCCAATCGCCTGGTCGAGGAGGCCATTCGCGCGGGGCGCATCGAGGAGCTCGCCGGCTATCGCGAGATGCGCCGTGAGGTCGCCTACGATGGTGGCTCGCGCATCGACCTGCTGCTGCGCGAGCCTGGCCGCCCGGATTGTTATGTCGAGGTGAAGAACGTACATCTTAGGCGCGCTGCCGCTGGCCGAGTTCCCGGACTGCGTGACGGCCAGGGGTGCGAGGCATCTGGCCGCGATGCGCCGGCAGGTCGGTGCCGGGGCGCGGGCGGTGCTGGTGTATGTGGTGCAGCGCACCGACTGTGCCGCGTTCGCCGTGGCCGAGGACATCGACCCGGTCTATGCCGGGGCGTTTCGCGAAGCCCTGGCGGGCGGCGTCGAGGCAGTGTGCCGGGCGTGCACGATCAACCTGGATGGGATCGAGCTGGCCGTGCCCCTGCCGATCTACCCGAGCCTTGGTTTGCAACCTTGAGAGTGTCTATGCAGGAACTGGTCAAGGCCGATACCTTCGGCGCCCAAGAAGCTCAGGTGCCGCTGCACGATGCGGCTGCGTTCGCCGGCATGCATCGTGCCGGGCAGCTGGCGGCGAGCGCGCTGGACATGATCACCGAGCATGTGGTGCCCGGGGTGACCACTGGCGAGCTCGACCGGCTGTGCCACGACTTCATCCACGATCACGGCGCGGTGCCGGCGCCGCTGCACTACCGCGGCTATCCGAAGTCGATCTGCACCTCGATCAACCACGAAGTCTGCCACGGCATTCCGGGCGAGCGCCGGCTGCTGGACGGCGACATCGTCAACATCGACGTCACGGTGATCTTCGAGGGCTGGTATGGCGATACCAGCCGGATGTTCTTCGCGGGCCTGCCGCCGCTCAAGGCGAGACGGCTCTGCCGCGTGACCTTCGAGGGGCTCTGGCAGGGCATTCAGGCCGTGCGCGAGGGCGCCACGCTCGGCGACGTCGGCCATGCCATCCAGAGCCATGTCGAGAGCGAGCGCTGCTCCGTGGTGCGCGACTATTGCGGCCACGGCATCGGCCGGGTGTTCCACGACGCGCCGAGCGTCCTGCATTTCGGCAAGCCCGGCGAGGGTCTGGTATTGCGCGCCGGGATGATTTTCACGATCGAGCCGATGGTCAATCTCGGCACCTGGCAGGTCAAGCTGAAGAAGGACGGCTGGACCGTGATCACGCGCGACCGCCAGCCGTCGGCGCAGTTCGAGCACACGGTCGGCGTGACCGAGACGGGCTGCGAGGTCTTTACCCTGTCGCCGGCCGGGCTGGATCACCCGGCCTGGTGAGCGCGTTCTCTCTCAAGTAGCTTAGCTCTGGAGGACATTGCACTTATAGGTTATAGACTCGCTGCCATGGACGGGCAGCGCCCCCTTCTCGAGCCGACCCTGCTGGCCACGCTGCGCCGTGCCGGCCTCGAGCTGCAGGAGAGCGCAGACGGCGAAGCGGCCTATGTGGTCTCCGGCAACACCTTCCCCCATCGCGATCTCTTGAAAGGCTGCGGCGGCCGCTGGAGCCAGCGGCGGCAGAGCTGGGTGTTCGAATCCTGCGGTCCGATCGAGCGGCTCGCCGCGGCGTTGCCGGCCGAGGGCGCGCCGGGCCTCGCCGACGCGCCGGCGACCTTCGAGGCCGAGGCCGCCTCGTTCGGCCGCCTGCGCAAAAGCGCGCAGCAGTCCGGCCATCGCAACCGCCTGCGCCAGCGTTTTCTCGAAGCCGGCCCGACCTCCCTGCCCGACTACGAGCTGTTGGAGCTGCTGCTGTTCTTCAGCATCGACGTCAAGGACACCAAGCCGCTCGCCAAGGAGCTGCTGGCGCGCTACGGCAATCTCGGCGCGGTGCTGAAGGCGGCCCCGGGCCAGCTCACCGAGTTCCACGACCTGCGCCGCGACGATCCGGCGATCGACGACTACGCCGCCTGGCGCCTCTCCGATCAGTACGAGCGCGATCGCCAGAGCGCGGCGCCGTCTGCAGCCGGCGAGCGCTGGCGCGCCTTCGAGAGCGACAAGGACGGCCGCTGGGAGATCGTGCGCCTGTGGCGGCGGCGCGAGACCCTGGTGCTGCTCAAGCTGGTGACCGAGCTTCTGCAGCGCGTGCTGCGCGAGCAGATCCAGGACCGCCCGGTGATCAGCTCATGGTCGGCGCTGCTCGACTATCTCCAGGTGACGCTCGCGCACGAGCCGATCGAGCAGTTCCGCGTGATGTTCCTCGACCGCAAGAACGTCCTGATCAAGGACGAGGTGCAGCAGCGCGGCACGGTCGACCACACCCCATTGTATCCGCGGGAGATCGTCAAGCGCGCGCTGGAGCTCGCGGCCTCGGCGATCATCATGGTGCACAACCACCCGAGCGGTGATCCGACACCCTCGCGCGCCGATCTCGATATGACCAAGCAGGTGGTGGCGGCGCTGGCGGCGGTAGGCATCACGGTCCACGACCACGTCATCGTCGGCAAGAACAAGCACACCAGCTTCAAGACCCAGCGGCTGATCTGAGATCAGAGGCCCGCGGCCTTGGCAACCTCGCGAAGATGCCCGAGATCGCCTTCCGCGAACGAGGCCGGCATGGCCAGCTCGTCGCCTGTGGCCGGTAGTCGAAGGCGATCTTGAGGGTCTCGATGGTCGGATGGTCGATCTTGCCGGCGATCAGCGGCCAGCCGGTCGCAGCATAGGTCGTGAACGGGATTCTTTGGCAGGGATCGTCGGGCGCCGGCTCGAGCGCCTCGAGCATCGCGAGCGCGCGGATCGCCGGGTCGACGAACGGCGTGGCCCAGCCCACGGTCATCAGCTCGGCGCAGACCTGCTCGTCGACGAACAGCACGTGATAGGTGGTGACGTAGCCTGCGATCACCGGGCCCGGACCGAACCGCTCGATCCGATAGGGAAGCTCCTCGTAGCCCGGCCGATAGCGGGCATGGATGCGCCGCACGGCACCGTCCTCGCCGAGGTAGACCGAGCCGCCGGCCAGATCGAACAACGCCCGCGTCTCCCCGGCCTCGAGCAGCACGCGGTTCGTGGTGCGATCCGCGACCAGCCGCACCGGCGCGCCGTTGATCCGCGCCTCGATCAGGGCTGCCGCCTGGCCGCTCGCCGGCAGCAGCGATCGCCGCCAGCACGCCCAGCATGAGCCACAGCGGCCCCGAACGCAGGCGCGCCGGCAGGCGGCCCGGGTCAGCGCGCCGCATCGTCGCCGAACACGCGCGCGAAAATGTGGTCGACCGCCTTGAGGTGGTGGTCGAGATCGAACAGCGAGCCAAGGGCGTCCTCGTCAATCTGCGCCATCACGTCGGGGTCGGCGCGCAGCAGGTCCTGCAGCGGCAGCCTGTCCTGCCAGGCGCGCATGGCGTGGCGCTGCACGATGGCGTAAGCCGCCTGGCGATCGAGCCCGGCCTCGGTCAGCGCCAGCAGCACGCGCTGCGAGTGGATCAGCCCCTGGCTGCTCTCGAGATTGGCGCGCATGCGCTCCGCATCGACCACCAGGCCATCGATCACGCCGGCCAGCCGATGCAGCGCGAAATCGAGCGCGATGGTGTGTCCGGGCCGATCACCCGCTCGACCGAGGAGTGCGCGATGTCGCGCTCGTGCCACAGCGCCACGTTCTCGAGCGCCGGGATCACGGCACCGCGCACGAGGCGGGCAAGGCCGGTCAGGTTCTCGCTCAGCACGGGGTTGCGCTTGTGCGGCATCGCCGAGCTGCCCTTCTGGCCGGCACCGAACGATTCGGCGACCTCGCCGACCTCGGTACGCTGCAGATGGCGGATCTCGGTCGCGATGCGCTCGATGCCGCAGGCGATCACGCCGAGCGTGGCGAAGTACGCCGCGTGCCGGTCGCGCGGGATCACCTGGGTCGAGATCGGCTCCGGCGTCAGGCCGAGCGCGGCCGCGACCCGCATCTCGATCTGCGGGTCGACATTGGCGAAAGTGCCGACCGCGCCCGAGATCGCGCAGGTGGCGATCTCGGCGCGCGCCTGCTCCAGGCGCCGCCGGTCGCGCGCGAACTCGGCATAAAAGCCCGCGAGCTTCAGGCCGAAAGTGGTCGGCTCGGCGTGGATGCCGTGCGAGCGGCCGATGCAGATCGTCCAGCGATGCTCCAGCGCCCGCCGCTTCAGCGCCGCGAGCACGCGATCGATGCCGGCCAGCAGCAGATCCGAGGCCTCGCGCAACTGCAGCGCGAAGGTGGTGTCGAGCAGGTCGGACGAGGTCAGCCCGAGATGCAGATAGCGCGCATCGGCGCCGATCACCTCCTCGACGTGGCTCAGGAACGCGATCACGTCGTGGCGGGTGGCGCGCTCGATCTCGGCGATCCGCTCGGGGTCGATCAGCCGGGCGGCCTGGTCCTCGAAGGCCTGGCGCAGGCGCGGCGCCACCTCGGGCGGAATACGCCCCTGCGCGGCCATCGCCTCGGCAACCTGCAGCTCCACCTCCAACCAGAGCGCGAGACGCCGCTCGTCGGTCCAGATCGCTGCCATCTCGGGCCTGGAATAACGTGGGATCATGCTCGCTTCCGCCTGCACGGCACCTCCGGCGCGCCGGTTCTAGCAGAGCGCGGGCGCGAGCGACAGCCATGTTGCGCTCGCGCGTTGTCGGCCCGGCACCGAGCGCGTAGCCTGTCGGCCATGTTCAGGACGGCGGGCAAACGGCACGAGGAAGGCTGGCGGCTTTCGATCGCAGCCTTCCAGGGGCTGGTTCTGGGCGGTCTGGTGTTCCTGACCCTGACCGGTCTTCTGGTCGTCACGCTCTACACCGCGTTTCGCAACACCGAGCGAGCTGCTCGAGGACAAGTCGCGCCTGCTGCTGGGCTCGCTCACCACCGCGACCAGCCTCTACCTCGATGCGGCGCAGGCCCAGGTCGACTACATCGCCGGGCTGATCGAGGAGGGCGCGCTCGATCCCGGACGACCACCAGCGGCTGTACGACATCCTGGCCGCGGGCCTTGGCGGCGACGCAGCAGGTGCATGGCGTGCTGTACATCGACGCGCGCGGCTGGATGATGATCGCATCGCGCGGGCCGGACGGCACGATCGGCCGCAAGTTCGAGAGCTGGCAGGACGACCCGCAGATCGCCGAGGCCATGGCTGCCGCCGCCGCGCGCGACAGCAATGCCGGCCTTCTGGGGCCCGCCGGTCTATGCCGAGGACGTCGGCACGGTGCTCAATCTGCGCCGGCCGGTGCGCCGCGACGGCCTTGCTCGGCATGGTGGTGGCCGGGCTGAAAGTCGCGCGAGCTGTCCGAGTTCGTCGCCGGCCTGGAGAGCGAGAGCGGCCAGATAGCCTTCATCCTGTACGATCGCGACCACGTCCTCGCCCATCCGGCGCTGGTCCAGGACTTCGAAGGTCTGGGGCCGGACCGGCCGCTGCCCAAGGTGACCGAGGTCGGCGACCCGATCCTGTTCGGCATCTGGAGCGAGGGATGGCAGGAGCGCCGGCTCGAGATCGGCGTCGGCCACGACACCGCGTTCGGCGGGGACGAGTACGTCTTTCTCTACGCGCCGCTCGCCGACTACGCCGACATGCCCTGGCTGGTCGGCAGCTATTTTCGCGAGGACGAGATCGGCAGCCAGCTGATCCGCGTCTTCCAGACCGCGCTGATCGGCGTGGTCGGCATCATCGCTGGCCATGGTCGCGGCCTTCTTCCTGGGGCGCATGCTCCGGGCGCCGATCACGCAGCTGGCCGAGGCCGCGACCATGCTCCAGGCCCTCTCGCTCGATCGCGTGCCCGCCCTGCCCCGCTCGCATCTGCGCGAGCTGGACGATGCGATGCGCGCGTTCAACGCCATGGTCGGCGGCCTCAAGGCGTTCGCCCTCTACGTGCCGCGCGACCTGCTCCGGCATCTGCTGGCGCGCGGCGATCCCGCCGCCATCGCGTCCGAGACCCGCGAGGTCACGGTGATGTTCACCGACATCGTCGGCTTCACCAGCCGCACCGAACGGCTGAGCGCCGAAGACACCGCCACCTTCCTCAACCACCACTTCGCCTTGGTCAGCCGCTGCATCGAGGCCGAAGGCGGCACGATCGACAAGTATATCGGCGACGCCTCGATGGCGCTCTGGAACGCGGCCGAGACGCAGCCGGACCACGCGGCGCGCGCGGTGCGGGCGGCCCAGGCGATCCGGGCCGCGCTGGATGCCGACAACGCCGGCCGTGAGCTGCCCGTCCGGCTGTGCATCGGCGTGCACAGCGGCCCGGTGGTGGTCGGCAACATCGGCAGCGCCACCCGCATGAACTACACCGTGGTCGGCGATACGGTGAACACCGCCAACCGGCTCGAGAGCCTCGGCCGCGAGCTGCTGCCGGACGCCGAGGTCGCGGTGCTGCTGAGCGCGGCCACGGTCGCGGCCCTGCCGGCCGGGCTGCCGGTCGTCTCGCTCGGCCATCACATCCTGCGCGGCCGCGACGAGCCGACCGAGGTGTTCACGCTGGGTCGCTCGTGACCTGCCGGCCATGATCCGTCTGCCGTGAGGGTCGTGGGCGGCCTGACCTGGCTGGGCCGGCACGGCGGCGCGGTGATCGCGATCGGCGTGTTCGCAGGCCTGCTGGTACCGCCGTTCGCAAGCCTGCTCCGGCCCCTGCTCGTGCCGGCGATCCTGGCGCCCTTCCTGATCGCGCTGCTGCGGATCGACTGGCGCCAGCTCCGGGGCCGGCTCGGCCGTCCGGCCGAGATCGCGGCGGCGCTGCTGTGGCTCCTGCTGATCTCGCCGGCGCTGGTGCACCTCGTGCTGGTGCCGCTGGCGCTGCCCGAGGCGATCCACAGCGGCCTGGTCCTGATGGCGGCCGCACCGCCCCTGATGGCATCCGGCTATCTGGCGCTGATGCTCGGCCTCGATGCCGCGCTGGCGGTCACGCTGACCCTGCTGAGCACCGCCCTGATGCCCTTCACCCTGCCCTTCGTGGGTCTCTATCTGCTGGAGGTCGAGATCGACGTGCCGCTCGGCGACCTGATGCTCCGGCTGGCGCTGGTGGTCGGCGGCACCCTGGCGCTCGCCTGGCTGCTGCGCCGGCTGCTGCCGGAGGGTTTCAGCCGGCGCCACGCCGAGCCGCTCGACGGGCTCGCGGTGCTGGGCCTGCTGGTGTTCGCGATCGCGATCATGGATGGCGTGAGTGCGCTGCTGCTGCGCCAGCCGGGCTTCGTGCTGGCCTGCGCGCTCGCGGTCTATGCCTTCAACGTCGGCCTGCAGGTCGCCGGGCGGCCTCGCCTTCGCCTGGCTCGGCCGGCGCGCCGCCCTCACGCTCGGCCTGTGCAGCGGCAGCGGCAATCTCGGCCTGCTGCTGGCAGCGCTCGCCGATCGCGCCTCGTTCGAGCTGTTCGTGTTCGTGGCGACGGCGCAGCTGCCGATCTACACCTTGCCGGTGATCCAGCGCCGCCTTTACCATCGCTGGCTGGCCCGACGCGCGGCCCCGGGTGATGCGCCATGACCGCAAAGGCGACGCATTCGATGATCGATGGCATCCGCGAGGTGCTGGATTTCTGGTTCGACCCATCCTCGAAGGCGCATTGGTTCGAGCCCAGTGCGGCGTTCGACCGGGCGGTCGCAGCGCGGCTTGCCGACCTGCACCGGCGCGCCGCCGACGGCGAGCTCGATGCCTGGCAATCCTCCGCCGAGGGCTGCGTTGCCTTGTGCATCCTCTTGGACCAGGCGCCGCGCCAGCTGTTTCGCGGCGGGGCCCGCGCCTTCGCGACCGACGCCAAGGCGCTCGCGGTCGCGAAGCGGGCGCTTGCCGAGGGATTCGATCGCCAGCTGCCGGTCGAGCGGCGCCAGTTCCTCTATCTGCCGCTGATGCACAGCGAGCACCTGGCCGATCAGGAGCGGTGCGTGGCGATGTACGAGGCCGAGGAGCTGCGCCACAACCTGCAGCATGCTGCCGAGCACGCCGACCTCATCCGCCGCTTCGGGCGCTTTCCGCACCGCAATGCGGCGCTGGGCCGGGCGAGCACCGCCGAGGAAGAGGCCTATCTTCGCCAGGGCGACAAGCTGTTCGGCCAGACCATGCCGAAGGTCGACGGCCGACGGCTGACCGCGCTCCTCCGAGCGATGCCGGCTAGCGAGAGTAGCTGATGTAGTTGCTCCAGTATCGCTCGAGCGCGCTCAGCACCTGGTTGGTCGAGGCGAGCTGCTCCTGGCCGATCACCTCGCGCTCCAGCTCCGAGGCATTGGTCTGATACAGCTCGTCGATTCGGTTGCAGAGCCCGAGCCCCTTCTCCGACACCCGCACCCTGGTCATGCGCCGATCGTGCGGCGACCGCTCCTGGTTGAGGTATCCATTCTCGACCAATTTCTTCACATTATAGGAAACGTTTGAACCAAGGTAGTAACCGCGGGCGGTCAGTTCGCCGACCGTCAGCTGTTCGCTGCTGATGTTCGACAGAATCAAGCTCTGCACGTTGTTGATGTCCTCAATGCCGAGCCGATCCAGCTCGGTCTTGATGACATCGAGGAAACGGCGATGAAGACGCTCGATCAGTCGAATCGTTTCTAGGTAGCTCTGCTTCACAGCTGCCTCGGCCACGCTTCTGTTTGGCACCATGTGCTAGCGAATAACGAGCATGCCAAGCCTCGCTTTGCAACCTCTGTTTATAGTTCGCCAGCAATCATTTTGATGATGGCCGAGAAATCCAGCTCGCCATGCCCCCTCCCCTTGAACAGTGCATACAAGTTGCGCGCCTCGGAACCGAGCGGCGTCGCGACGTCGACGCTGGTTGGCGGCCTCCTGCGCCAGGCGCAGGTCCTTGGCCATCATCGCGGCCGTGAAGCCCGGCGCGATAGTCGCGATTGGCCGGCGCAGCTCGGCACCAGGCCCGGCACCGGGCAGTAGCTGGTGAGCGCCCAGCTCTGGCCCGAGGAGCGGCTCGCGACCTCGAACAGGGCCTTCGCGCTCAAGCCCAGGCGCTCGGCCATGGTGAACGCCTCGGCCGTCGCCGATCATCGCGATCGCGAGCATCATGTTGTTGCAGATCTTGGCCGCCTGGCCGCTGCCGGACGGCCCGGTGTGGACGATGGTGGCGCCGAGCTGCTCGAGGATCGGCCGCGCCCGGGCGACCGCGCCCGCCTCGCCGCCGACCATGAAGGTGAGCGTCGCGTTCACAGCGCCGGCCACGCCGCCCGATACCGGCGCGTCGACCATCTCCAGGCCGCGCTCCGCCGCCGCCTGCCAGACGGCGCGCGCCGTGGCGACGTCGATGGTCGAGCAGTCGATGAGCAGGGCATCGTCGGCCGCCGCCGCGATCACGCCGTCGCCGCCGAGATAGACCTCGCGCACGTGCAGGCCTTCCGGCAGCATCGTGATCACGACCTCGGCCGACGATGCCACCTCGACCGCCGAGCGCCCTGCCCGGGCGCCCGCCGCGGCCGCGGCATCCAAGGCACTCGCGACCACGTCGAACGCGCTCAGCGTATGTCCGGCTGCAAGCAGGTTGCGCAGCATGGGCAAGCCCATGTTGCCGAGGCCGATGAAGCCGATGCTGGCCATGTCAGCACGTCCCCAGCTTGCGATCCGGCACGGCGCTCATCCCGCGACACGCCCCTGCTCGAGCGGCAGGTCGCCGCCCGCGAGCGGCGCGAAGTAGCCGTCCACCATGGCGTCGCTCACATCATCCAGGCGATCCGGGCACCACCTGGGACGATGATCCTTGTCGATCAGCAACGCCCGCACTCCCTCGCGGAAATCATGCCCGGCCATGAAACGATGAACAAGGCGGTACTCGAGCCGCATCGCCGAATCGAAGTCGAGTGTGGCGCCCTCGCACAGCTGCCGAAAGGTCACGGCGAGGCTGGTCGGCGACTTGCGCGCCAGCTCCTCGGCCTGAGCAGCACCCCAGCCCGACGCCTCCTCCCGCAGCGCCGCGAGCACCGCCGGCAGGCTCGCCTGCCGGAAGCACGCGTCCACCCGCTCGCGCAGATCGGCGAGCGGCGCCCGGCCCGGGTCGCTTCGGAACGGCTCGAGCACGGCGTCGACCGCGGCGAAGGGATTTTCCCGCAAGGGCGTCCTGGCCAGGGAGGCCTCGAGCTCGTCCAGGCGGCCCGCCGCGACATGATCGGTGCCGATCCCGGCATGCAGGCAGTCGGCAGCCCCAAGGCGCGCGCCGGTCAGCCCCAGATAGAGCCCGAGCCCGCCCGGCAGCCGCGGCAGCATGAAGGTCGCCCCGACATCGGGAAACAGGCCGATGCCGGTCTCCGGCATGGCGAACAGGGTGCGCTCGGTGACGATCCGGTGCGAGCCGTGCACCGAGATCCCGACGCCGCCGCCCATGACGATGCCGTCGAGCAGCGCGATCCAGGGCTTGGAGAAGTGGTGCAGGCGGGCGTTCATCGGGTACTCGAGAGCGTAGAAGCGGCAAGCCGCCGCGGCGCCTTCGGCCGTCAGCACGCCATGCAGCCAGCGGATGTCGCCGCCGGCGCAGAATGCCCGATCGCCCTCGCCCTTGATCAGCACCGCGCCGATCGCGGGGTCGGCCTGCCAGGCCCGCAGCCCCTCGTCGAGGGCGCGGCACATCGGCAGGGTCAACGCGTTGAGCGCGCGCGGCCGATTGAGGGTGACCACCATCAGATCGCCGCGGCGGGCAAACTGGATCTCGTCGTCGACCACCGACGGCTCGCTCACCGGCACGCCCGAGCCCTCATGCGTCGAGCAGCCGCCTCGCGATGATCACCCGCATGATCTCGTTCGTGCCTTCGAGGATCTGGTGCACGCGCACGTCTCGCAGATAGCGCTCGATCTCGTAGTCCTCGATGTAACCGTAGCCGCCGTGCAACTGCAAGGCGTCATTGCAGATCCGAAATGCGGCATCGGTGGCAAAACGCTTGGCCATCGCGCACGCCACGGTCGCATCCGGCGCGCCGCGATCCAGGAGGGCGGCGGCGCGATGGACCATGAGCCTTGCCGCCTCCAGCTCGGTCGCCATGTCGGCGAGCTTGAACTGCAGCGCCTGGAAGGCCGCCAGCCGACGCCCGAACTGGCGGCGCTCCTGCAGATGCGCGCGCGCCTTGTCGAAGCAGGCCCGGGCGGCCCCGAGCGCGCAGGCGGCGATGTTGACCCGCCCGCCGTCCAGGCCCCGCATGGCGATCGTGAAGCCCTCGCCTTCGGCGCCCAGCCGGTTGGCAAGCGGCACCGCGCATTCCTCGAAGATCACCATCGCGGTCGGCTGCGAGTGCCAGCCGAGCTTCTTCTCCGGCTTGCCGAAGCCCAGGCCCTCGCTGCCGCGCTCGACCACCACGCAGCTGATGCCCTTGGGCCCATCGCCGCCCGTGCGCACCATGCAGGCGTAGAGGTCGCTGGTGCCGGCGCCGGAGATGAACGCCTTGCTGCCGTTCAGGACGTAGCGGTCGCCCTGCCGCTGGGCGCGGGTCGCGAGGCTCGCCGCGTCCGACCCGGCGCCGGGCTCGGTCAGGCAGTAGCTGGCGAACCGCTCCATGGTCACGAGGTCCGGCAGCCAGCGGGCGCGCTGCTCCTCGGTGCCGAACGCGTCGATCATCCAGGCGACCATGTTGTGGATCGAGAGATAGGCCGCGGTCGAGGTGCAGCCGGTGGCCAGCTCCTCGAAGATGATCGCCGCATCGAGGCGGGAGAGCCCGGCCCCGCCGTGCGCGTCGCCGGCATAGATGCCGGCAAAGCCGAGCCGCGCGGCCTCGCGCAGCGTCTCGACCGGGAAGTGGCAGCGCTTGTCCCAGTCGGCGGCGTGCGGCGCCAGCCGCTCTGCGGCAAACTGCCGCGCCGTCTCCCGAAAGGCGCGCTGCTCCTCGCTGAGCTCGAAATCCATCGCCCTCTCGCCCCTCGCGGCCCCTTGCCGCATACCGTCCCGCGCCATCTAGGATGGCGCCACGGCACGGCCTATACTAACACGGGTGCACCAGCCTCGGATGTAAGCTCCTTGACCCGCCCGCAGTTCCCGCCGCTCTCCGCCCGCTTTCCCGCGACCCGCCTGCGGCGCAACCGTCGCGACGCCTGGTCGCGCCGCCTGGTCGCGGAGCATCGCCTCGATGTCGCCGACCTGATCTGGCCGGTGTTCGTGCTCGACGGCAGCGGCCAGCAGCAGCCGGTGGCGTCGATGCCCGGCGTCTCGCGCTACTCGATCGACCTGCTGCTGCCGGCGCTCGAGGAGGCGGCAGGCCTCGGCGTGCCGGCGGTCGCCCTGTTCCCGGTGACGCCTGGCGAGCTGAAGTCCGCCGACGGCAGGGAGGCGACCAACCCCGACAACCTGATCTGCCGGGCGGTGCGCGCGGTCAAGGACGCCCTGCCGGAGCTGGGCGTGATCTGCGATGTGGCGCTCGACCCCTACACGACGCACGGCCATGACGGCCTGGTCGAGGCCGACTACGTGGTCAACGACCCGACGCTCGCCGTGCTGGCCCGCCAGGCGCTGGTGCAGGCGGAGGCCGGCTGCGACGTGATAGCACCCTCCGACATGATGGACGGGCGGGTCGGCGTGATCCGCAGGACCCTCGACGAGGCGGGCTTCGAGCACACGCGGATCATGGCCTATGCGGCCAAGTACGCCTCGAGCTTCTACGGGCCGTTTCGCGACGCGGTCGGCTCGTCGAGCGCGCTGGGCAAGGCGGGCAAGCAGACCTATCAGATGGATCCGGCCAACATCGACGAGGCCATCCGCGAGGTGGCGCTCGACCTCGGCGAGGGCGCCGACATGGTGATGGTCAAGCCGGGCATGCCCTATCTGGACGTGGTCCGCCGGGTCAAGGACGCCTTCGCCGTGCCGACCTTCGCCTATCAGGTCAGCGGCGAGTACGCGATGATCAGGGCAGCGGGCGAGCGCGGCTGGCTCGACAGCGACCTCGCGATGCTCGAAGCCCTGCTCGGCTTCAAGCGGGCCGGCGCCGACGGCGTGCTGACCTATGCCGCCTGCGATGTCGCCCGCGCCCTGGCGCGCCGGCGCTAGCCCAAAGCCGGCGCGCATCAGGGGCCGAGCCAGTTCCGCACGATCTCGATCTGGTCCTTGGCCATCAGGACCGGCGCATGGCCGGTGCCGTCGATCTCGATGATCTCGGCGCAAGGGCCGCGGCGCGCCATCTCGGCGGCGGTCGCGGCCGACAGAAGATCGCTCTCGACCCCGCGCAGCACCAGAACGGGGCAGTGGATCTGGTCCCAGACCGGCCACAGGTCGACGTCTCCGATCGGTTCCCGCTTCAGCGGCACGGCGAGGCGCTGGTCGTAGTTCAGCGCCAGCGTGCCATCGGCGAGGGCGAGCGCGCTGTGCTCCGCGAGGTGGCGCCATTCGGCGTCGCTGAGCGGGCCGAAGCCGGCGTGAATCGCGCGCAGATGCGCCTCGAGCGCGGCAAGGTCGGCAAAGCGCAGATCGAGGCCGAGATAGGTGTTGATGCGCTCGAGCGCCGCCTTGGGCAGGAAGGGCCCGACGTCGTTCAGCACCAGGCGGCGGATCTTCGCGGCATCGGCGACCGCCACGCCCATGCCGATCAGGCCGCCCATCGAAGTGCCGACCCAGTCGACCTGGCCCAGCCCGAGGCGCTCGATCAGCTGGATCATGTGGGCGATGTAGGTCGGCAGCGCGTACTGCTCGGGATCGGCCAGCCGGTCGCTGCGACCGCGGCCGATGATGTCCGGGCAGATCACCCGGGCACCGGCCGAGAGCACTGCGGCGAGGTGGTCGAAGTCGCGGCCGTTGCGCGTGAGGCCATGGACGCAGACCACCGTTCGCGCCGCGTCCGGCGCCCCCCAGTCGGTGAAGCTGAGCTCGGGGCCGCCCTGATCTCCGACCTGGACACGACGAATTTGCATGGCGGCTCCTCGAAACCGACGGTTTGCCTTATGACACGTGCTCGGTTAGCCATGGCTGAATCCGGCGTCAACCGGCGAGAACGCGAGGGACGCATCTCGCCGGGCGTGCGATGGTCCGGTGTCGAGCCGATGCGAGGTGGGATGCTGAGGTGGCGCCGGTTGAGGCGGGCTTCGAGATGTGGGGGACGCTGCTGCTCACCGCGGCGGCGATTGCGGCCTATGCGTCGGAACGCATCTCGATCGAGCTGACTTCGCTCGCGACGCTTGGTGCGCTGATGCTGCTGTTCCACGTCGGCGCCCTCGTGACCGGCGAGGCTACGCTCGAGGATGCCGATATCCTGCGCGGCTTTGCCAGTCCGGCCATGATCGCCGTCAGCGCCCTGCTGGTCGTCGGTCAGGCCATGGTCAGCACCGGCGCCCTGGAAGGGATCGCGCGGCTTTTGATCTGGCTCTCGCGCGGCAGCTTCGAGCGAGCCCTGTTGTGGACCCTCAGCTACGTCACCGCGAGCAGCGCCTTCCTGAACAACACGCCGATCGTGGTCATCTTCATCCCGATCATGCGCTCGATCGCCGAGCGCTTCGGCCGCTCGCCCAGCGCCGTGATGATGCCGCTGAGCTTCGCCGCGATCCTCGGCGGCATGCTGACGCTGATCGGCACGTCGACCAACCTCCTGGTCTCCGGCGAGCTGGCCAGGCTCACTGGGCGGCCGTTCGGTTTCTTTGACCTCACCGTACCCGGTCTGGTGCTGGCCCTGTTCGGTGGCGCCTGGGTCATGCTGCTGCCGAGACTGCTGCGCCCGCGCGACCTGCGGCCTGCGCTGGCCGCGCCCGAGGGCAGGCAGTTCATCGCCGAGCTGGACATCGTGTCCGGCTCGAACCTGATCGGCGAAGGCTCGCGGGCAGGGCTCTTTCCAGGCCTTCCCGATATCACCGTACGTCTGATCCAGCGCGGCTATCGCACGATCCTGCCGCCGTTCGAGAACGTGGTCCTGGAGGCCGGCGACGTGCTGATCGTCGCCGCGACCAGAAAGGTACTGACGACGATCTTCGCCACGTACCCCGGCCACCTGCTGCGGACGTCGTCGGACGTGGGCGAGCCACCGGTGCCCGACGCCCAGGCGAGCGACCTGGTCCTGTCGGAAGCCATGATCAAGCCGGCATCGCGCATGATCGGGCAGACGCTGGAGCTGACCAACTTTCCGGAGCGCAGCCGCTGCAACGTGCTCGGCATCGAGCGGCGTGCGCGCATGCTGCGCACGCGTCTGCACGAGCTGCGCCTCGAGCCCGGCGACGTCCTGCTGCTGGTAGGCAGGCAGGCCGACATCGAGCGCCTGCGGGGCGACCCCGATGTCCTGCCGATCGAGTGGTCGGCGAGCGACCTGCCGCTGGTGGGCAAGGCGCCGCTTGCCGCCGCGATCCTTGCCGCCATCGTGCTGCCGTCGGCGCTCGGCCTGCTGCCGATCGTGGTCACCGCACTGCTCGGCGTGATCGCGCTGATCGCCACCGGCTGCCTCAACGTCCGCCAGGCCGCGCGCGCGGTCGACCGCCAGATCGTGCTGATCATCGCCACCTCGCTCGCTCTCGGCACCGCGCTCGAGGCGACCGGCGCCGCCGCCTATCTGGCGACCCTGGTGCTGGACGCCATGGCCGGCGCGCCCGCAGCCGCCGTGCTTTCGGTGCTGTTCCTGCTCGTGGCCCTGCTCACGAATATCCTGACCAACAACGCCGCCGGCGTGCTGTTCACGCCGGTCGCCGTCAACGTGGCGATCAAACTGGGCGTGGACCCGTTTCCCTTCGCGCTCGCGGTCGCCTTTGGCGCCAGCTGCTCGTTCGCCACCCCGATCGGCTATCAGACCAACCTTTTGGTGATGGGCCCCGGCCACTATCGCTTCAAGGACTTCATCCTGGCGGGCACGCCGCTGGTGCTGATCGTCTGGCTCGCCTTCTCCTTGTTCGCGCCCTGGTACTACGGGCTATGATGGCGGCGGACATGCAACAGTTCTTCTCCACCGAGCTGGCACCCTGCCCTTACCTGCCCGGGCGCGCGGAGCGCCGCCTGGTGACGTCCCTCGATCGGGCCGACGCCGACCACCGGCACGAGCGGCTGATGCAGACCGGCTTCCGGCGCGCCCAGCGCTTCGCCTATCGGCCGGCCTGCCCCGGCTGCCGCGCCTGCGTGCCGGTCCGCATCCCGGTCGCCCGTTTCTCTCATGAGCCGCGGCTGGCGGCGCATCCTGCGCCGCAACGCCGATCTCGTCGCCTGCGAGCGGCCTCTGCTCGCGACCGAGGAGCAGTTCGCCCTGTTCAGCCGCTACCTCGCCGGCCGCCACGCCGAGGGCGGCATGTCGGCGATGTCCTGGGCGGACTATCGCGCCATGATCGACGACAGCCCGGTCGCGGGCCTGGTGGCGGAGTGGCGGCGCGCCGACGGCTCGCTGATCGCGGTCAGCCTGACCGACCGCTGCGCCAGCGGCCTTTCCGGGGTCTACAAGTTCTTCGATCCGGACGAGGGCAGGCGCTCGCTCGGCAGCCTGATCGTGCTGTGGCACGTCGCGCGCGCCCGCGAGCTCCAGCTCCCGTTCGTCTATCTGGGCTACTGGATCGCCGGCAGCGCGAAGATGGCCTACAAGGCGCGCTTTCAGCCGCTCGAGCAGCTCACGCCGGACGGCTGGCAGGCCATGCCGGACGAGCCAGGGCTCGCAGCGGCCGAGCCGGCCGCATCATCGAAGAAAGACGAGGTCAGCGCCGCGTGACCGCCGCGTTGTTCGCGATACGAACTTGCCCAAATCGCGCCGCTCAGGCTAGAAACCGGGCGCCAACATACCCAACTCAGCGCAAATGCCTTCCATCCTGATACTGAACGGCCCCAATCTGAACCTGCTCGGCCGTCGCGAGCCCGGGATCTATGGCCACACGACGCTCGCCGACATCGAGGCCATGTGCGCCGCCGAGGGCGAGCGCCTGGGCCTTGCCGTGACATGCCGGCAGAGCAACAGCGAGGGGGAGCTGGTGAGCTGGGTGCAGGAGGTGCCGGGCCGGTTCGCCGGGCTGATCCTCAATGCCGGCGCCTACAGCCACACCTCGATTGCGCTGTTGGATGCGGCGCGGATGCTGGACGAACCCTTGATTGAGGTTCATTTGTCGAATATCTACCAACGAGAAACGTTCAGGCAACATTCCTATGTCTCGCTGGCAGCGAGCGGCGTGCTCTGCGGTTTTGGCGCCCGAGGCTACCTCATGGCGCTGCAGGCGATGGCCGCCATCCTGGCCGATGCAGACACCGGCTGAACGATGCAAGCGCGGATGCCCAAGAAATCGATGGCAAAGCTGAACGTCGACACCTCGCTCATCGAGACCCTGGCGGAGCTCCTGCAGCGCACCGGGCTGACGGAGATCGAGATCAGCGAAGGCGACGCGCGCATCCGGGTGGTGCGTGAGCAACCGAACACGGTCGCGCACGTCCCGCACGCGTCGCGGCCGGCGCCAGCGGCGGCACCCGTCTCGGCGGCCGAGCCGGCCGCACGCGCGATGGCCGAGAGCCATCCCGGCGCCGTCCGCGCGCCGATGGTCGGCACCGTGTATCTGACGCCGGAGCCGGGCGCGCCGCCG
The DNA here is from genome assembly GCA_963753315.1 of uncultured Alphaproteobacteria bacterium. GTDB lineage: Bacteria > Pseudomonadota > Alphaproteobacteria > Geminicoccales > Geminicoccaceae > DASUGG01. The sequence goes on along the minus strand of CAVWCI010000050.1, from coordinate 90,994 downwards.
TTCGTGAGCCTCGGTGACGACATCCGCGAAGGGCAGACGCTTCTGATCATCGAGGCGATGAAGGTCATGAACCCGATCCGGGCGCCGCGCGGCGGCCGCCTCGTCCAGCTCCTGGTCAATAGCGGCGATCCGGTCGAGTACGGCGAGCTGCTGATGATCGTCGAGTAGCCCTTGGCGCTCGCCCCTCGATGATCGACAAGATCCTGATCGCCAATCGTGGCGAAGTGGCGCTTCGGGTCGTGCGCGCCTGCCGCGAGCTCGGCATCGAGACCGTCGCGGTGCATTCGACGGCCGATGCGGAGGCGATGCACGTGCGGCTCGCCGATGCCAGCGTCTGCATCGGGCCGCCGCCAGCCGGCGAATCCTATCTGAACAAGCTCGCGATCCTCGCCGCCGCCGAGATCAGCGGCGCCGACGCGATCCATCCGGGCTACGGCTTCCTCTCGGAGAACGCCGACTTCGCCCAGATGGTGATCGAGCACGGCTACGCCTTCATCGGCCCCAGGCCCGAGCACATCCGGCTGATGGGCGACAAGATCGCCGCCAAGGAAGCGATGCGCAAGCTCGGCGTGCCGCTGGTGCCGGGCAGCGACGGTCCCGTGCTGCACGAGGTCATGGCGCGCGAGGCCGCGGAAAAAATCGGCTACCCGGTGCTGATCAAGGCGGTCTCCGGCGGCGGCGGCCGGGGCATGACGATCGCGCGCGACGAGACCGAGCTGATCGACGGCCTGGCGCTTGCCAGGCGCGAGGCCAAGGCGGGGTTCGGCGACGACCGGCTCTATCTGGAGAAATACCTCCAGCGCCCGCGCCATATCGAGGTGCAGATCCTGGCCGACGAGTTCGGCAACTGCATCCATCTGGGCGAGCGCGACTGCACCATCCAGCGCCGCCACCAGAAGCTGATCGAGGAAGCGCCCTCGCCGGTGCTGGAGCCGGAGCAGCGCGCCGCGATCGGCGAACGCTGCGCCGAGGCGATCCGTCGCCTGGGCTATCGCGGCGTCGGCACGGTCGAGATGCTCTACGAGGACGGCGCGTTCTACTTCATCGAGATGAACACCCGGCTGCAGGTCGAGCATCCGGTGACCGAGTTGGTCACCGGCATCGATCTGGTCAAGGAGCAGATCAGCGTCGCCAACGGCGAGCCGCTCGCGCTAGCCCAGAGCGACATCCGCTTCAACGGCCATGCCATCGAGTGCCGGGTCAACGCCGAGGACCCCAAGAGCCTGCTGCCGACGCCGGGCGCGGTTGTGACCTATCACCCGCCGGGCGGCCCCGGCGTGCGGGTCGATTCCGCGCTCTACGCGGGCGCGATCGTCCCGCCGTTCTACGACAGCCTGATCGCCAAGCTGGTGGTGCACGACCATGACCGCGCGGCCTGCCTGGCGCGGGCCAAGCGGGCGCTCGGCGAGTATGTGATCGCAGGCCTTTCGACCAACCTTCCCCTGCTGCAGGCGGTGGTCGAGCAGGAGGCGTTCGCGAGCGGCGCCTACCACACCGGCTGGCTGACCGAGTTCCTGGTCGACTGGCAGACGCGCGACTGATCGACGCCGGCCTTGCCGCCAGGTCCGGCGACCGGTATCCCGGGAACATGCAGGTCCTCTCGCCCGAGCTGCTGCTATGCGCCTATGCCAGCGGGGTGTTCCCGATGGCGAACGATCGCTTCGATCCGACCATCCACTGGATCGAGCCCAGGCGCCGCGGCATCCTGCCGCTCGAGGCGTTCCACGTGCCGAAGAGCCTGCGCAAGGTGGTCCGGCAGGCGCGGTTCGAGATCCGGGTCGACAGCGCCTTCGCGCAGGTCATCGAGGCCTGCGCCGCGAGCCGTGCCGGAGCGGCCGCGCACCTGGCTGAACGACGAGCTGCTCGAGCTGTATTGCGTGCTGCACGAGCGCGGCTTTGCGCACAGCGTCGAGGCCTGGGCGGACGGCCGCCTCGCCGGCGGCCTCTATGGCGTCTCGCTCGGCGCGGCGTTCTTCGGCGAGAGCATGTTCACGCGCCGGCGCGATGCCAGCAAGGTCGCCCTGGTCGAGCTGGTGGAGCGCCTGCGCGCCGGCGGCTACCGGCTGCTGGACACCCAGTTCGTCACCGACCACCTGCGCCGGTTCGGGGCGACGGAGGTGTCGCGCCCGGCCTACCGCACCCTCCTGCGCGATGCGATCGAGACGCCGGCGACGTTCTACGGCGCTGCCGGCGGCGTGCTGTCGGTGGCGCCCTGGTCATCCGGGAGGGCGTCCGGCGGGGTATCGATCGTCTCGGCGCAATCGACCACCCAGACGTCGTAGACCGGGTGCTCGAGCGCCGAGACCGCCGGGCTCGAGGCGAACATCCAGCCCGAGAACAGCTCGGTGCGCGGACCGTCCGGATCCGAGGCCGGCGGCAGCTCGCGGATCTCGAGGAACGCGGCGCTCTCGGGCGGCTCGGTCGGCGGCGTCTCGCGGCAGGCACGGGCGACGATCTCGAGCGTGCCGAAGGTGGTCGGCACCTCGAGCGGCGCACGCACCGGCGAGATCCGCGCCGTGACCTTGTCCAGCCCTTGCAGCACGGCGACATGGTGCTCGATCACCGGACCCTGCGCCTGCGCCGCACCTGCCATCAGTCCAGCGATCGTCGCGAGGCCGCCGGCCGGCAGCATCGGCCGCAGGCCGCTCACGGATCTGACGCTCGAGCCCTGGGAGTCCCCACCTGAGCCCGAGCCCTCGCCCGAGCCCTGGCTGAAGATGAGCTGGCCGATCAGATCCTCGAGATTGATCGCCGACTGCGTCAAGGTCACCTCGTCGCCGGCGGCCAGCATCTCGACGTCGCCGCCCGGTACCAGCGAGAGATATTTGCCGCCGAGCAGGCCGTCCATGGCCACCGAGACGGAGCTGTCGGCGGGCACCTCGACGTCGTCGCGCATCGTGAAGCGAACCTCGGCGCGGTAGGTCGCGGGATCGAGCGTCTGGTCGACCACGGTGCCTACCTTGATGCCGCCGATCCGCACGTCGCTGCCGCGCTGCAAGCCATCGACCCGGTCGAACCTGGCGATCAGCTCGTAACCGGATTCGTCGCCGACCTGACTGGCGCTGTAGGCGAACCCCAGGAACACGATCGCGACAATCAGCACGATCGCGCCCAAGAGGGTCTCGAGCAGATTGCGGGTCATGCCAGCTTCATCGCTCCCCAGATCGGCCTGCCTGCATCGGCGCTCCTTGCGCCGGCGTCGCAACGCCGACGCGCGGGCGCCATTGTTAGCTCGCCCGCAGCGCGCAAGCCAGGGTCAATTCACGCCGTCTCCAGCCCGAGCAGGGCGTCGGCGAACGCCCGCGCATCGAACGGCCGCAGGTCGCTCACGCCCTCGCCGACGCCGAGCGCGTGCACCGGCAGGCCGAACTGGCGGGCGAGCGCCACGACGACGCCGCCGCGCGCCGTACCGTCCAGCTTGGTCACCACCAGGCCGCTGATCGGCACCATCGCCGCGAAGGTCTCGACCTGCGCGCGCGCGTTCTGCCCGGTGGTGGCATCGAGCACCAGCAGCACGTCGTGCGGTGCGTCCGGGTCCACCTTGCGCAGCACGCGGACCACTTTGGCGAGCTCGTCCATCAGCACCGCCTTGTTGTGAAGGCGGCCGGCGGTGTCGATCAGCAGCACGTCCGTGCCGTCCGCGCGCGCCTTCTGCAGCGCGTCGAAGGCCAGGCCCGCGGCATCGGCGCCGGGCGGCCGCGCAATCACCGGGCAGCCGGTGCGCTGCCCCCAGATCTGCAGCTGCTCGATCGCGGCGGCGCGAAAGGTGTCGCCGGCGGCGAGCGTGACCGAATGGCCGCCCGCCTTGAGCTCGGCCGCCATCTTGCCGATCGTGGTGGTCTTGCCGGTGCCGTTGACGCCGCAGACCAGGATCACCTGCGGCCGCTTGCCGGGATCGAGCTCGAGGGGCCGCGCGACCGGCTCGAGCATGGCGGCGATCGAATCGGCGAGCGCCTCGCGCACCTCCTGCTCCGAGACCTCCTTGCCGAACCGGCTCCTGCCCAGCTCCTCGACCAGGAGCGCTGCGGTCTCGACGCCGAGATCGGCAGCGATCAGCGCCTCCTCCAGCTCGTCGAGGGTCGCCTGGTCGAGCTTTCGTCGCGTGATGATCGCGGTGATGTTGTTGCGCAGCGCGGCCGAGGATCGGCTGAGGCCGGCCCGCAGGCGCTGGAACCATCCGGACTTGGCGGGCTCGCTCCCAGAGGGTTCGGTCATAGGCCAGAGGGTTCGGTCATAGGAGGAGCTCAGCGCCGGCCCGCAAAGCGTGGCGCCGGCGACGCGATCGGAGCGCACGGCGATCACGCTGCCGACCGGCGGTGCTGTGCCTTCGATGCGAAACGGCGCGAATGCCTCGGTGCGGCCGGTGCCGCCACGTTCGACCAGCACCTGCTCCACCCGGCCGACCCGGCCGGCGAGATAGCCCGCCAGCGCTTGCTCGCCCGCCGCCCGCAGGCGGCTCGCCCGCTCCTTGCGCTGCTCCCTCGGCTACCTGCGGCATGCGCGCCGCCGGCGTGCCCTTGCGGGCCGAATAGGGGAAGACGTGCAGATAGGTGAGGCCCGCCTCCTCGACCAGCGCCAGCGTGTTGGCGAACATCGCCTCGGTCTCGGTCGGAAAGCCCGCGATCAGATCGGCCCCGAACGCGATCTCGGGCCGGAGCGCGCGCAGCCGGGCGCACAGATCGACCACGTCGCCGCGTGCGTGTCGCCGCTTCATGCGCTTGAGGATCAGCGTGTCGCCCGCCTGCACGCTCAGATGCAGATGCGGCATCAGGCGCGGCTCGCCGCCCACCAGGTCGAGCAGGTCGCGGTCGACCTCGGCGGGGTCGATCGAGGACAGGCGCAGGCGCGCGAGCTCCGGCACCAGGCGCAGCAGGCGCTTGACCATCTGGCCGAGCGCTGGGCTGTCCCGGCAGATCCTTGCCGTAGGAGGTCAGATCGACGCCGGTCAGCACGACCTCGCGGTAGCCGCTCTCGACCAGGCGGCGGGTCTGGGCCACGATCGCGCCGAGCGGCACGCTGCGGCTCGGGCCGCGGCCATAGGGGATGATGCAGAACGTGCAGCGGTGATCGCAGCCGTTCTGCACCTGCACGATCGCCCGCGCGCGGCCGTCGAGGCCGTCCACTAGGTGCCCGGCGGTCTCGCGGACCGTCATGATGTCGCCGACCACGATCGCCTCGCCGCCGCCGGCGAGCTCGCGCCACAGCGAGGCGTCGAGCTTGCGATCGTTGCCGACCACGCGGTCGACCTCGGGCATCGCGGCATAGCGCTCGGGCTCGATCTGGGCGCTGCAGCCGGTGACGACGATGCGAGCAGCCGGCTGCTCGCGCCGCGCCCGGCGGATCGCCTGGCGCGCCTGGCGCTCGGCCTCGGCGGTCACCGCGCAGGTGTGCACGATCACCGTGTCCTCGAGGCCTGCGGCCGCGGCATGGCCGCGCATCACCTCGGATTCGAAGCTGTTCAGCCGGCAGCCGAAGGTCACCACACGCGTATTCATGGGCGCGGGCTCATGACGAGACCGCCAGCAGGTCCGGGTGCAGGCGGCCCTCGTAGCTGTGGCTCGCCGGGCCGGTCATCAGCACGCGATCCGCCTCGTTCCAGGCGATCCGCAGGCGGCCGCCATCGACCAGCAGGTCGGCGCTCCGCTCGGCGAGGCCGCGGCGCACGGCAGCCACCAGGGCGGCGCAGGCGCCGCTGCCGCAGGCAGGCGTCAGTCCCGCGCCCCGCTCCCAGACCCGCAGGCGGATCGTGCGGCGGTCGCGCACCTCGGCGATCCCGATATTGGCGCGCTCGGGGAAGAGCGGGTGATGCTCGAGCTCGGGCCCGAGCTGCTCGAGCGGCACCGCCTCGGCGTCGTCGACCAGAAAGACCGCATGCGGGTTGCCCATGCTGAGCGCCACCGGCCCGGCCAGCGGCCCGAGCGCCAGGTCGAGCGCCAGGGTGTCCATGGGCTGCGCCAACGGGATCTCGTCCCAGCCGAAACGGGGCCGGCCCATGTCGACGGTGTAGCCCTGCACACCGGCCGTGACGGTGAGGACGTCGGCGCGGGTCTCGATGCGCGCCCGGCCGGTGCCGTGCTCCTCCATGATCAGCCTCGCGACGCAGCGGGTGCCGTTGCCGCAGGCTTCGGCCTCGGAGCCGTCGGGGTTGTAGACGCGCATGAACAGATCGGCCCGCTCGGAGGGCTCGAGCGAGAGCAGCTGGTCGAAGCCGACGCCGCGGCGGCGATCGGCGATCGTGCGGACCTGGGCGCCGCTCAGCGACAGCTTGCCGCTCCGCCGGTCGACGATCACGAAATCGTTGCCGAGGCTGTGCATCTTATGGAAGCCGAGCTCGTCCATGGCGCGACAATAGAGGCGATCGGACGCCACGGCGCAACCGCCAAAGTGGCGCACAAATCGCCCGGGTCCGCTTGACTTTGGCGCCACGGGCGACCCACATAAGCGCCGGCGCGCAGCTGCGCCATGACGTGCGACACCCTGTCCGATTTCTGCGACACCTGAACCACAAGCCCAAGCGAGCGCGAATGTTCGAAAACCTCTCTGGTCGTCTCGGCAGCGTCTTCGACCGGCTCAAGCGCCGCGGCGCGCTGAGTGAGAGCGACGTCGAGGCGGCGCTGCGCGACATCCGCATCGCCCTGCTCGAGGCCGACGTCGCGCTGCCGGTGGTCAAGGACTTCGTCGCCGCGGTGCGCGAGCGCGCGGTCGGCCAGGAGGTGCTGAAGAGCGTCACGCCCGGTCAGATGGTGGTCAAGATCGTGCACGACCACCTGGTGGAGCTTTTGGGCGGCGAGGCGGTCGACCTCGTGCTCGACCACGCGCCGCCCCAGGTCGTGCTGATGGTGGGCCTGCAGGGCTCGGGCAAGACCACCACCTGCGCCAAGCTCGGCCACCGCCTGCGCACGCGCGGCCGCAAGAAGGTGCTGCTGGCCTCGCTCGACGTGCAGCGCCCGGCCGCGCAGGAGCAGCTTGCCGTGCTGGCCAGACAGGCAGGCGTCGACAGCCTGGAGGTCGTCGAAGGCCAAAACCCGGTGACCATCGCCGAGCGCGCCATGCGCAGCGCCGAGCGCGAGGGCTACGACGTCGTCATCCTCGATACCGCCGGCCGGCTGCACATCGACGACGCGCTGATGGCCGAGCTCGCCGCGGTGCGCGACCGCGCCCGGCCGCACGAGACCCTGCTGGTCGCCGATGCGCTGACCGGCCAGGACGCCGTCAACCTCGCGCGCGCGTTCCACGAGCAGATCGGCATCTGTCCGGCATCGTGCTGACCCGCATGGACGGCGATGCCCGCGGCGGTGCTGCGCTCAGCATGCGCGCCGTTACCGGCCAGCCGATCAAGCTCGTGGGCACCGGCGAGAAGATCGACGCGCTCGAGGCCTTCCATCCCGACCGCGTCGCCTCGCGCATCCTGGATATGGGCGACGTCGTCTCGCTGGTCGAGAAGGTCGCCGAGACGGTCGACAGGGAGGAGGCGGAAAAGCTCGCCGCCAAGATGCAGAAGGGCTCCTTCGACCTCGAGGACCTCGCGAGCCAGCTGCAGCAGATGCGCAAGATGGGCGGCATGAGCGGCCTGCTCGGCATGTTGCCGGGGGTCGGCAAGATCAAGCAGCAGATGGCGGAGGCCAAGCTCGATGACGGCATGATCGGCCGCCAGCTCGCGATCGTGAGCTCCATGACGCCCAAGGAGCGCCGCAACCCGCAGATCCTGCACGCCTCGCGCAAGCGTCGCATCGCCACCGGCTCGGGCACCAGCGTGCAGGAGATCAACAAGCTTTTGAAGCAGCACAAGCAGATGCAGATCATGATGAAGCGCGTGAAGAAGATGGGCGGCACCAAGCAGTTCATGGCGCGCGGCCTGCCGCAGGGGCTGCCGCCCGGCCTGCTGCCGCGCTAACCGCTTTGACGCGTTGGCCGACGGGTAGCAGCCTCTAGGTCACCACGGGCTCAGGCGCCGCGGCGAGCGACCACTCGCGGCCAAAGACGATCTCGTCGGCCGGCGCCGGCGGGCCGATGAAGTAGCCTTGCGCCTCGTCGCAGCCGACCTCGCGCAGGAACGCCAGCTGGCATTCGGTTTCGACGCCCTCGGCGAGGACCCGCTTGTCGAGCTTGCGGCCGAGCGTCACGATCAGGCCCACCAATGCCTCGTCCTGCTCGACCGTGCCGATGCCGGCGATGAACGCCCGGTCGATCTTGATCTTGCTCACCGGCAGGCTGCGAAGGCTTGCCAGCGAGCTGTGTCCCTGGCCGAAATCGTCGAGCACCAGCTCGATGTCGCGGGCGGCGAGCGCCCGGAGATTGCGGTCGGTCGTTTCGCTGAAGCCCTCCATGACGAAACGCTCGGTGATCTCGAACTCCAGGCAGGCGGCGCTGGCACCCGTCATCTCGAGAGCTGCTTCGACGGTCGCGAGGATGTCGGCATGCGACAGCTGCGCCTGCGACAGGTTGATCGCGACCCTGAGCGGCTGACCGCGATCATACCAGGCGCGCGCCTGCCGGCACGCCTCGCGCAGCACCCACGCATCGAGGGCGAGGCTGAAGCCGCCGGCATCGGCGATCGGGATGAATTCGCCCGCAGCCAAAAGCCCGCGCTCGGGGTGACGCCAGCGCACCAGAGCCTCGACGCCGATGCACCGGTCGGTCGCAAGATCGAGCTGTGGCTGATAGTGCAGCTCGAACTCATTGCGTTCGAGCGCGCGCCGCATCTCGTACCTGAGCTGCTTGCGGCGTTGCATTTCGGCATCGAGGTCCAGGTCGTAGAACCGGACCTGGCCGCGGCTCTCGTACTTGGCCCAATAGAGCGCGCGATCGGCACGCGTGATCAGCTGGTCCGGGTCGTTGCTGCCCTCCGGGAACAGCGCCACACCGATGCTGGCGCCGATGCGGACTTCGCCCTCGCCGACGCGGAATGGCTCGGCCATGAGATGGATCAGCCGATGCGCAAGATCCGCAGCACCCGCGGAGCCCGCAACATCGGGGGCGACGACGGCGAACTCGTCGCCGCCGAACCGTGCGAAGGTGTCGCTCTCGCGAATGGCGGGACGTAGCCGGCTCGCCACCATGCGCAGCAGCTGATCGCCGACCAGATGGCCGTGGGCGTCGTTGACCTCCTTGAAGGAGTCCAGATCGAACAGCAGCAGGGCGCCGAGTCGCTGCTGGCGGGCGGCGAGCGCGAGCGCCTGCTCGAGCTGCCTTTGCAAGGTGTGGCGGTTGGCCAGATTGGTGAGACTGTCGTGATGGGCCAGGTGAGCAAGCTCGGCTTCAACCGATTTGCGATCGCTGATGTTGCGACCGACGCCGCGGTAGCCCCGGAAGCGGCCGGCTTCGTCGAAGATCGGGACGCCGCTCGCGCTCAACCAGGCATCGCCCTCGGGCCCGCGGCGCAGATACTCGACATCGCGGAAAGGAACATGCGCCTCGAGGACCTGCCAATGGGCCTCGATCACCTCAGGATCGACGCCAGGCGCCATGAGTTCGCGACGGGTCTTGCCGTAGTGCCACTCGGGCGCAACCCCGACCAGCTCCTTGACGTTCGGGGAGAACCAGGTGAACCGGTGCTCCGCATCCGTCTCCCAGAGCCAATCCGAGGCGGACATCGCGAAATCGCGAAAGCGCTGCTCGCTCAGGCGCAGGGCCTCCTCGGCGTGGCGGCGGGCCGTGATGTCGATCCCGGCGCCGACAGCGCCCGTGACCTTGCCGGCGGCATCCCGGATCGGGGCCGCGCTGACCAGCTCGTCGTAGTAGCTGCCGTCATCGAACAGCACGCGCAGCTCCTCCGCCTCCATGGTCTCGCCTCGACCCGCGCGCTGCAGGGGAAGCCGGTCGACGGGAACGACCTCGCCGCCCCGCAGGATCCGATAGTGAGCCGGTCGCTCCAGCTCCACCGCGCTCAGCGACTGGTTGCGACCATGGTCGAGCCGCAGCCGCTCGGCGGCGTAGCGGCTGCCCGTGATGCGGCGCGCATCGGGGTCGTGCACGATCCACAGCGATGCCGGCACGGTCTCCATGATGGTCGCAAGCTCGGCCGAGCTGCGTTCCACCTCCTGCTGGAGCGCTCGACGCTCGCTCTCGAGGTCGGCGATGGTTCCGGCATGGGCGAGAGCGAGCCCTATCGTGCGACGGAGCGAGCGGTTCATCTGATGGCCGACAAAGGTTATGCCGCCGAGATAGAGCAAGGCCATCAGGCCCGTCATCTGCGCCGTCGGGTCGGCGGTGAACGCCAGGCTGGCGGCATAGGGCAGCAGCGCCGGCAGGATGAAGGCGTAGTATGCTATCGGATGACCGGGCAGCACCGTGATGGCGCCGGCGGTCACGGCGCCGACGGTCACGGAGGCGACCGTGATCTGCAAGGTCGCATCGGGCCCGACCAGGAGCAGCCCGGCCACTCCCCAACCGATCCCCGAGAGCAGTGATGCGAAGGTGAGCCAACGGCCGACAGTACGGGACGACAACGCGGGCGCGGCACGGCGCAGATGCCACCAGACGGCAACCCGCACGACCTGGGTCGCCATCATGAGGCCGAGCCAGCCCAGCAGTCTGAACTTCGCTACGAGGTCCTGAAGCAGGGCGACCAGCAGGCACGCGAGGAGGAGGTTGAAGGCTATGAGCAGCGGCTGCTTGTGCTCGAGGTCGAGCAGCAGACCGTCCCGGGTCGCGCACTGACGGATCATGCCAAATCCACCAAGGGCTGGCTTTGAACTATCTGTGGGTGCACATGTGGACGGCGGCGCTGTCTTCTTATCCGGCAGCCCAACCAGGAAATTAAGAATCAGCGCGTCGCTAACTCTACCCATGGTAGGGCCGGCGCCAGGTCTAAGGCAAGGACGCCGATCGCCGAGAATCGAGGCCGCGGCTAAGCTGCCGGAGCTTCGACGCCCAGAGCGCGCAGCGCCGACGCCAGCGCCTCGCGGTCGTACGGCTTGCCGACAAACCCGACCAGGCGATCGCCCTCGAAGCGCCCCGTGACGTCCTGCGGGGCATAGCCGCTGGTCATCACGATCGGGAGCCTGGCGGACATGGCGCGAAGCTCGGCTGCGAGCACGTCGCCTTTGCGATCGGACAGCCCGACATCGACGATTGCGGCGTCGATGCGGCCAGCCAGGACGCGCATCTTGCCGATCGCCTCGGTTGCGGATGCCGCCTCCTCGACCCGGAAGCCCAGGTCGCTCAGCGCGTCGACCGCCGCCATGCGCACAAAAGGCTCGTCCTCGACCACCAGCACGCGCGGCGCCCGGCCATCGGCGTCGAGCAGATCGCGCAGCTTGGCCGCGAGCCTGGGATAGCTGAACGGCTTGGTGATCAGCTCCACGCCCGGGTCCAGCCGCCCGTCGTGAATGATGGCGTTGCGCGCATAGCCGGTCGTGTACAGCACCTGGAGTCCCGGGCAGCGCCGCCGCGCCTCCTCGGCGAGCTGACGGCCGTTCATCCCGCCCGGCAGCCCGACATCGGTGAACAGCAGCGCGAGCTCGGGTTGCCGTCCCATGATCTCCAGCGCCACCTGCGCGTTCGGCGCCTCCAGCACCCGATAGCCCAGCTCGTGCAGGATCTCGACGGAATGCGCCCGCACGTCGTCGTCGTCCTCGACCACCATGATGGTCTGGGCGCGCTCATCGACCGATGGCGTGTCGCGCTGGTCGGCCGGCTCGCCGTCGTCGCGGTCGGCAAGCAGCCGCGGCAGGTAGACCTTGACCGTGGTGCCCTGGCCGGGCTCGCTGTAGATCTTCACATGCCCGCCGGACTGCTTGACGAAGCCGTAGACTTGGGAGAGGCCGAGCCCGGTGCCTTGCCCGACCTCCTTGGTGGTGAAGAACGGCTCGAACGCCTGAGCGAGGACCTCCTTCTCCATGCCGATGCCCGTGTCGGTCATCGCGACCAGCACATACTGTCCCGGCGCGACCTCGGCGTGCCGGGCCGCATAACGCTCATCCAGGTAGATGTTCGCGGTCTCGATGGTGAGCCTGCCGCCTTCCGGCATCGCGTCGCGCGCATTGATCGCTAGGTTCAGGAGCGCGCTCTCCAGCTCGTTGGGATCAGCGTGGGTACGCCACAGGCCGCCGGCGAGAACGGTCTCGATCGCGATCGCCTCGCCAAGGGTCCGGCGCAGCAGCTCGGACATGTGTGCGATCAGCTTGTTGGCATCGATCGGGCTTGGGCTCAGCGGCTGCCGGCGCGAGAAGGCCAGGAGGCGTTGGGTGAGGGCGGCGGCGCGCTGGGCGCCACGAAGGGCGCTGTCGGCCGCCCGGTTCACACGGGCGGGGTCGAGCGTGCCCTTCGCAAGATGGCGCTGCAGGGTCTCGAGATTGCCGATGATGATGGTCAGCAGATTGTTGAAGTCGTGGGCCACGCCGCCCGTCAGCTGACCGATCGCCTCGACCTTCTGCGCCTGGCGCAGCGCTTCCTCGACGCGCTCCCGCTCCTCGATCTGGGCGATGAGCGCGCGGTTCGCCGCAGCGAGCTCCTCGGTGCGCTCGCCGACGCGCGTCTCGAGGCTATCGGTCAGGTCGCTCAAGGCCCCGACCAGTTGCTCGCGCTCGTCCTCGATCCGCTTGCGCTCCGTGATGTCCAGGACCGAACCGATGTGGCCGTGGAACTCGCCACCCTCGTCGAGCCGGGGCGAACCGACATCGATCGCCCAGCCATATTCGCCGTTCGCCCGACGCAGCCGGTACTCCAGTCGGACCGCCTCCCGACGGTCATTGGCGGTCGCGAACGCAGCGCGGGCCCGCTCGCGATCCTCGGGATGAATGACATCGAGCCAGCCGAACCCGAGCGCTTCCTGCTCGGTCTGGCCGCTGAACTCGTACCAGGAGCGACTGAGGTAGGTGCAGGCGCCGGTCGGATCGCTGACCCAGACCATCACCGGCACATGGTCGGCCATGTTGCGAAAGCGCGCCTCGCTCTCCCGCAGCGCGGCCTCGGTGCGTTTGCGCTCGGCAATCTCGGTCTGCGCCGCTCGATAGAGCCGCGCATTGTCGATCGCGATCGCAGCCTGGGTTGCGATGCCGCGCACAAAGCGCTCGGCGCGTTCGGTGAACACACCCACTTCGTGATGGCCGAAGAACAAGCCCCCCAGCACCTCACCCGAGCGCGAGACGACCGGGACCGCCAGATAGCTGCGCACGGGCAGATGGCCCTTGGGCATACCGTAGTGCGGCGCGCTCTTGCCGTAGCGGGAGTCTTTGGTGACGTCGTCCGAGCGGACGATGCCGCTGCCGCTGAAGGTCTCGCCGAACAGCGCCGTCGCGCGCGGCATCGGGAACTTCGAAAAGGCCTCTCGCGGCGCGCCGGAGAGCGTGTAGAGCATGTAACGTCCGCCGCTCTCGTCGAGCACGTTGTAGAAGAACGATCCGAACGCCGCGCCAGTCAGCTCGGTCGCGGCGTCGGTGACCACCTGCACGGCGCGCTCCAAGTCGAGCTCGGCAGCGACCGCCGCGCCCACCCGGTTCAGGGTCTCTAGGGTGTGCGCCTCTTCCCTCAGCGCCACGTCGGGTGCGTCGCGCGGGCGAGCAACCTGGAGATGAGTGCGAAGGCGGGCGAACAAGCCACGGCCCGACCGCTTGCCTCTGACGATTGAGTTCGCGCGCCCTTCGCTCAAACCCCGAACCCTGGAATGTCCCTCGGCGTGCGCCCGAGGTTCGCCGTGCTTGGCAGCAAAATAGCCTTTGCTCGATTATGCCCGATTTGGCAAGCTCTGGTTGATCGGGCGGCGAGAAACTCGTGAGTCCGGCGCAGCTGCTCAAGGCAGATCCTGATCGTCCGAAGCGAGTATGGGTCTGGGTCGCCCACGCCTTCGGCTATGTTGAAGTGGTGGGTGGGCTATGTTGAAGGGGGATGAGAGTGGCGCCCGGACGCCGGAGGCGCCGCGGCCGCGCTTGACCGCCATGGCGCCGGTGACTATGTGTCTCGCCGGCGGCGCTCGGCGCTTTTCCGCCGAAGCGTTGGTTTGCGGCCATGCCGGGGGCAAATCCGGGCATGACATCGCGGTTGCGCCGGTGTAGACAGCGGTGCGTCTTCTGTACGGGAATCGAGCTCGATGAGTGTGAGACTTCGCCTGGCCCGCGGCGGGACCAAGAAGCGGCCGATCTATCGCGTGGTGGCTACCCAGGCAGGCAGCCCGCGCGACGGGCGTTTCCTCGAGCGGCTCGGCACCTACAATCCCCTGCTGCCGAGCGATGCCGAGGGTCGCGTGGTGCTGAACGAGGAGCGCGTCCGCTACTGGCTTGGCACCGGCGCCAAGCCGAGCGATCGGGTCGCGCGCTTCCTCGACGGCGCGGGCATCACGGAGAATACCGTGCACCTGCGCGGCACCGGCAAGCGGGCCAAGGAGATCGAGGCCAAGAAGGCGGAGGCCGCGGCCGAGGCGGCGAAGAACGCGCCCGCACCTGCGCCTGCAGCCCCTGAACCTGCCGCCGAAGCGCCTGCCGCCGAAGTGCCGGTCGCCGAAGCAGCCACGCCTGAACCTGCCGCAGAAGCACCTCCGGCTGAAACATCCAAGCCGGACGCGCCGGCGTCGGCCGCCGAGCCTCCTGCAGCCGAAGCCGCTGCCGAAGCCCCGGCTGACACAGTCCCGGCGTCGGACAAAGGCAAGGCGAAGGCCGCACCGCCGGCCGAAGACGCGTAGAGACGCGTTCGTGACTGGACGGCGGAGATGGACCGGCAAGCGAGCGATTGGGTGTGCGTGGCCGCAGTGGCGACCGCGCACGGCATTCGCGGCGCACTGAAGCTCCGCTGCTTTACCGAGCGGCCCGAGGACGCGGTCGCCTACGGTCCGGTCTACGACCAGCACGGCAAGCGGCTCTTCGACCTCAGGATGATCGGCCGCAGCCGCGGCGGCATCCTGGTCGAGGCCGAGGGGATCGCCGATCGCAACGCCGCTGAGGCGCTGCGCGGGATGGAGCTGTTCGTGCCGCGCACAGCGCTGCCCGACCTCGGCCCGGAGGAGTTCTACCATACCGACCTCGAAGGCCTGGACGTGCTGCATGCCGATGGCGCACGTCTGGGCGTGGTGCGCGCGCTCGCCAATTTCGGCGCCGGCGACATCCTCGAGGTGATGGCGGACGACGGCCGCACGATGGCGCTGCCGTTCGACCAGGAGACGGTGCGCACGGTCGATCTGGCGGCCGGCCGGCTGGTCGTCGCGCCGCCGCCAGAGCTGTTGCCTGACCAGCCGCATGCGGCGGAGGCGGCCCGATGAGCGCGCCCTGGGCTGCGAGCGTGGTCACGTTGTTCCCAGAGATGTTTCCGGGGCCGCTCGGCCATTCGCTCGCCGGGCGGGCGCTGCAGGACGGCGTCTGGTCGCTCGAGACCATCAACCCGCGCGATTTCGCGACCGATCGCCACCGCAGCGTCGACGATCTGCCGTTCGGCGGCGGTGCCGGCATGGTGATGCGGCCCGACGTCGTGGCACGCGCGATCGACGCCGCGGCAAAGGCAGTCCCGGAGCGCTCCAGGCTGTATCTGACGCCGCGCGGCACGCCGCTTACCCAGGCGCGCGTCCGGCAGCTTGCCGAAGGCCCGGGAATTGTGGTCTTATGCGGCCGCTTCGAGGGGGTCGATCAGCGGGTCGTCGAGGCGAGAGCGCTCGAAGAAGTCAGCCTCGGCGACATCGTGCTGTCGGGTGGCGAGCCCGCCGCGATCGCTCTGATCGACGCCTGCGTGCGGTTGCTGCCCGGCGTGGTCGGCAGGGCGGCATCCCTGGACGACGAGAGCTTTGCCGACCAGCTATTGGAATACCCACAGTTCACCCGCCCACAGGAGTGGGAGGGTCGGACGGTGCCGGACGTGCTGCTGTCCGGCCATCACGAGCGCATCCGTGCCTGGCGCCGGCGCCAGGCGGAGTGCGCCACCAGATCGCGGCGCCCGGATCTCTGGGCGCGTCATGTCGGTGTCGATCACCGGGCCGGGACGGCAGAACAGCCGGCCAGGGCGGACAGCAAGTGAGGTTGCCATGAATGTCATCCAGGAACTCGAGCAGGAGCAGATCGCGCAACTCACCGACGGCCGCCCGATCCCGGAGTTCGCGCCCGGCGACACCATCCGCGTCAGCGTCAAGGTGGTCGAGGGCACCCGCGAGCGCGTCCAGGCGTTCGAAGGCGTGTGCATCGCGCGCAAGAACCGCGGCATCAACTCCGCGTTCACGGTACGCAAGATCAGCTACGGCGAGGGCGTCGAGCGCGTGTTTCCGCTCTACAGCCCGCAGATCACCGAGATCGAGGTGATGCGTCGCGGCCGCGTTCGGCGGGCCAAGCTGTACTATCTGCGCGGCCGGACCGGCAAGGCGGCGCGCATCGCCGAGCGCCGCGACGAGCGGCCGGGCAAGGGCGGCAAGCCTGCACCGAGCGGCGAGCCGGTCGACGACGCCGCCGACTGAGGCTGCTGTCGACCGCGCCCTTGTGGGGCGGCAAGGCCGCCGGGCGCAGGCGATCGTCGGGATGCCGCGCGGATCGCGCCTGCTGTCGCGACGCCTGATGGAGCATGAGGAGGCCTGCCGATGGCCAAGACCTTGTTCGACAAGATCTGGGACGCCCACGTGGTGCACGAGGAAGACGACGGCACGGCGCTCCTCTACATCGACCGTCATCTCGTGCACGAGGTGACCAGCCCGCAGGCCTTCGAAGGCCTGCGCCAGAGCGGCCGCACGGTGCGCCGCGCCGATGCGACGCTCGCGGTGCCCGACCACAACGTGCCGACCACCGACCGCGCCAAGGGCATCGCCGACGAGACCTCGCGCATCCAGGTCGAGACCCTGCAGCAGAACTGCCGGGACTTCGGCGTCACCCTGCTCGACGTCGAGGACATCCGCCAGGGCATCGTCCACGTCATCGGCCCCGAGCAGGGCTTCACCCTGCCCGGCACGACGATCGTGTGCGGCGACAGCCACACCTCGACGCACGGCGCGTTCGGCGCGCTCGCCTTCGGCATCGGCACCTCCGAGGTCGAGCACGTGCTGGCGACCCAGACCCTGATCCAGCGACGCTCGAAGAACATGCGGGTCACGGTCGACGGCACCCTGCCGCTCGGCGTCACGCCCAAGGACGTCATTCTGGCGATCATCGGCAAGATCGGGACCGCGGGCGGCACCGGCCATGTCATCGAGTATGCGGGCGAAGTGATCCGCGCCATGTCGATGGAAGGCCGCATGACGGTCTGCAACATGTCGATCGAGGCCGGCGCGCGCGCCGGGCTGGTGGCGCCGGACGATACCACCTACCGCTATCTGATGGGCCGGCCGATGGCCCCCAAGGGGGCGGCCTGGGAGCAGGCGGTGGCGCACTGGCGCACCCTGCCCTCCGATCCGGACGCCCGCTTCGACAAGGAGGTCGTGCTGGCGGCCGCCGACATCGAGCCGCAGGTCACCTGGGGCACGAGCCCGCAGGACGTCCAGCCGATCTCGGGCGCGGTGCCCGATCCCGCCTCGTTCGCCGACGAGCGCCGCCGCGCCGCCGCCGAGCGCTCGCTGTTCTACATGGCGCTCGAGCCCGGCACGCCGATCAACGCGATCGCGGTCGACCGGGTGTTCATCGGCTCGTGCACCAATGCGCGCATCGAGGACCTGCGCGCCGCGGCCGAGATCGCGAGGGGCCGCAAGGTGGCGTCCAGCGTGCATGCGATGGTCGTGCCGGGCTCGGGCCTCATCAAGTATCAGGCCGAGGAGGAAGGGCTCGACCGGATCTTCCTCGATGCCGGCTTCGAATGGCGCGATGCGGGCTGCTCGATGTGCCTGGCGATGAACGCCGACAAGCTGGAGCCGGGCGCAGCGCTGCGCCTCGACCTCGAACCGCAATTTCGAGGGCCGGCAGGGGCGCGGCGGGCGCACGCATCTGATGTCGCCGGCGATGGCCGCCGCCGCCGCGATCGCGGGCCACATCACCGACGTGCGCAAGCTGGCCTGAACGGCTGGTGACGCGACCCAGGGGGCTGACCCGGCTGTCGCGTGCCGGTCTCGAGCCGCGAAGTGATTCGGGCGCTCGAGGCTGCCGGCTGGCGTCTTGTGCGCGTCGCCGGAAGCCACCATCATTTCAGCCATCCGGATAGGCCCGGCTTGGTCACCGTGGCGCATCCGCAGAAGGACGTGAAGATCGGGACATTGCGAAGCATCGAGCGCCAGAGCGGTTTGCAGCTGCGAAAGAAATGACCATGGCGATCCGCCACTATCCCGCAGTTATCGAAGGCGACGCGAGGACGGGGTACAGCGTCTTCTTTCCTGACCTGCCGGGCTGCACGAGCGGCGGCGACAGCTTACAGCAGGCTGCGCTCAACGCCGAACAGGCCTTGGCCGGGCATGTCGATCTGATGTTACAGGCCGGCGAATTGCTGCCCGAACCAAGCGTTCTCGACACGTTGCCCCGACCGATCGATCCGGATGTGGTCGAGGCCGCACGTCTGCTCGTGCGTGTGCGGGTGCGCGAGGCTTTGCCGGCATGAGCATGCGCTCGGCAATCGAGCTCTACGAGGACGACTTCTTCGCCTGGACCCAGCTGCAGGCGAAGGAGCTGCGGCGCTTCGCGCGCACGCGGCCGAACCTGCCGCTCGACCTCGCGCACATCGCCGAGGAGGTCGCGGATTTGGGCAAGAGCCAACGCGATTCCCTGCGCAGCTGGACGCGACGCATCGTCGAGCATCTGCTCCTGATCGCGCACTCCCCCGCCGAGGAGCCGCGGCGCGGCTGGATCGCCGAGATCGTCGAACTTCGCAGCGAGGTCGAAGGCCGTCTGACGCCGACGCTGCATCGGGATCTGAAGCGACAGCTCCCGCGCCTGTACGATCGCGCACGGCGAGACTTGGTTAGGAAGCTCGAGCGCTATGGCGAGGGCGAGGTCGCCGAGCGGCTGCCGCAAGCTTGCCCCTACACTCTCGACCAGGTGCTGGGGGATTTTTGGCCGGACGAGCCGAGCGGGCGCGACCGCTCAGCATGAAAGGTGCGGGTAGGGCCCCACCGCGCCCCGCCGGGCCGTTGCGCGAAAGGCTGGAAGTCCCGCCTCGAGGTGGGCATAAAGGGGCGAACCAGAAGCATTGAAAGGGAACGGCGAGGCGATGCAGCCCTTCACCAAGCTCACCGGGATCGCGGCACCCCTGCCGGTGGCCAACATCGACACCGACAAGATCATCCCGGCGCATCATCTCAAGACGATCAAGCGCACCGGGCTCGGCGTGCACCTGTTCGAGACCCTGCGCTACCACGACGACGGCAGCGAGCGGGAGGATTTCGTCCTCAACCGGGAGCCCTACCGCAAGGCCGAGATCCTGATCGGCGGCGAGAATTTCGGCTGCGGCAGCTCGCGCGAGCATGCGCCCTGGGCGCTGCTCGACTTCGGCATCCGCTGCGTCATCGCGCCCAGCTTCGCCGAGATCTTCTTCCACAACTGCTTCAAGAACGGCGTCCTGCCGATCACGCTCGAGCCGGAGCAGATCGAGCTCCTGCTGCGCGAGGCGGACGAGGCCAAGAACCCGGTGTTCACCGTCGACCTCGAGCAGCAGCACGTCCAGCGGCCGATCGGCAACGAGCTGTTCGCCTTCGAGGTCGATCCGTTCCGCAAGCACTGCCTGCTGAACGGCCTCGACGACGTCGGCCTGACCATGCAGAAGGGCCAGCACATCGACCATTTCGAGAGCCGGCAGCGCGCCGCCCACCCCTGGCTGCATCAGGGCGCGGCGTGATGGCGGCGATCAGGAACACACCCGGCGTTCTCGGCAAGGTCCTGCTGCTGCCGGGCGACGGCATCGGCCCGGAGGTGATGCGCGAGGTGCGCCGGGTGATGGACTGGTTCGCGCGCCGCCAGGGGCTCGAGTTCGAGCTCGACGAGGGCCGGGTCGGCGGCACCTCCTACGACCACCACGGCACGCCCTCGACCGACGAGGTCATGGCCAAGGCGCTCGAGGCGGATGCGGTGCTGTTCGGCGCCGTCGGCGGCCCCAAGTACGATGTGCTGCCGTTCGAGGCCAAGCCCGAGCGCGGCCTGCTGCGCCTGCGCAAGGAGATGGAGCTGTTCGCCAACCTGCGCCCGGCCAAGGTGTTCGACGCGCTGGCCGACAGCTCCTCGCTGAAGCCCGAGCTGGTCCAGGGCCTCGACCTGATGATCCTGCGCGAGCTGACCGGCGGCATCTATTTCGGCGAGCCGCGCGGCATCGAGACCCTGCCCGACGGCTCGCGCCGCGGCGTCAACACCCAGGTCTACACGACGGCTGAGATCGTCCGCGTCGCAAAGGTCGGCTTCGAGCTGGCGCGCAAGCGCCACGGCAAGCTGTGCTCGGTCGAGAAGGCGAACGTCATGGAATCCGGCGTGCTCTGGCGCGAGGAGGTGCAGCGCCTGCACGACGACGCGTATGGCGATGTCGAGCTCAGCCACATGTACGCCGACAACTGCGCCATGCAGCTGGTGCGCGCGCCCAAGCAGTTCGACGTGATCGTGTCCGACAACCTGTTCGGCGACATCCTGTCCGACTGCGCCGCGATGCTGACCGGCTCGCTCGGCATGCTGCCGTCCGCCTCGCTCGGCGCGCCCGACGCCAACGGCAAGCGCAAGGCGATGTACGAGCCGGTGCACGGCAGCGCGCCCGACATCGCCGGCACCGGCCAGGCCAACCCGATCGCCATGCTGCAGAGCTTCTCGATGATGCTGCGCTACTCGTTCGACCAGGACGAGGCGGCGGACCTGCTCGACGATGCGATCGGCCGCGTGCTCGCGGGCGGCCTGCGCACGGCCGACATCATGCAGCCGGGCAAGGCCAAGGTGTCGACGGCGGTGATGGGCGAATCGATCGTGCGCGAGCTCGACAAGGCGGCCGCCTGAGCCGCCGGCGGCAGGCGCGTCGCGCTCAGCGCTGGATCAGGCGCAGGCTGGCCAGCACCTGGTCGCCGCCATCCGGCATCTCGATCTTGCCGAGCTGCTCCAGGGTCTCGGTATCGTACACCGCGATGTCGCTCATGGTGCCGCCGACGTAGAGCTCGCTGCCGTCCGAGGCGACGTTGATCGTGTAGTAGGTGTGGTCGAGCTCGATCCGCTCGAGCACCTTGCCCTGCTCGCGGTCGATCTTGGAGAGCGTGGTGTAGACGCCGTAGGCCTCGTTCAGGCGCACCGGATTGACCACGGTCGAGAAGATGATCACCGCGGTGTCCTCGAAGTCCTTGGTCTCGAACTCGCCGGTCTCGAGGTCCAGGGTCACGAGGCCGGTCTTGTAGGCGGCGCCGTCGTTCGGATCCAGGTCGGTGCGCACGGCGAAGTAGGGGCTCGAGAAGATGTCGGTCGCTTCCCATTGCGGCCAGGCGTCGAGCACGTCCGGCGCGCTGTAGTTCTCGCGCGCCCAGGTGCGCAGCGGGTGGCGGCCGATCTCCTCGCCGGTCTGCGGGTCGAGCACGTAGATGTCCCAGCTCAGCGCATAAAGCTTGGAGCCGTCGTTCGACATCATCAGCATGCCGATGCGCCGCGGCACCTCGAACGTGCGGATCGGCTCGGCGCCGACGCCGCTCGCGGTGTCGTAGACCGCAATCCGGGTCGGCTGCACCTGGTATTCGCCCGGCAGCAGCCGGACCGGCGACTGGATCACGAACAGCTCGCGGCCGTCCGGGCTGATGTCCATGCCGAACGGGGCCTTGACCCGCTCGTCGCCCGAGGAGAAGTCGGCGCGGAACACCTGCTCGCAGGTGTCGAGGTCGATGCCGGACGCGCTCTCCCAGTGATTGGTGATCACATACGCGGTGCTGGCGTCGGGCGAGGGCACGATGGTCAAGAGTCCCGTGCCGGCGTCCGGAACCTCGCAGGTCTTCTCGACCTTGCGCGCGGCCGCGTCGACCAGCACCAGCTTGTCGGGCTTCGCGCCGGTCAAAAGGTAATCCTTGGCGAGGCCGGGGCCAGCGCCCGCCGCCGCCAGCGACAGGCAGGACAGGACCGTGAAGGCAGCCGGACGGAACATCGCGAGCCCTCGTTACTTGCTCAGGGAACACCGTCTGGAGGACGCGCCAGTCGCGCTGGGCCGACGGCGCGCTCTCGTTCCAGTCCGGGTAGGAGTTCAAGGTGTCGGCGACCTGGGCCGGCCACCAGCAGGGGTCGGTGCAGCCGTAGAGGTCCGCCTCCATCGGCTGGCAAAGGCTGGCGACCCCACCGAACGGGTCGACCTCCCAGCCCGGATCGAGGGTCGAGGCGCAGCCGGCCACGGTCTGCATCAGCTGCACTTCCCCGGCCCTGCCCTCCTGGGCGGCCTGCTCGAGCAGGACGGCCTTCTGGTTGAGCGGCTTCAGATGCTTCATGCCATCGCCCTCCGCATGCCCTCGTCGCGCGCGCGGCGCGGCGCGACGTGGCGCTCGAAGAAGCCGGGATTGCCGGCCATGATCCGAGTGTAGACGTCGATGCCGAAATCGATCCAGTCGCGCATCAGCTCGCAGTAGTGCGCCACCGGGTGCATCGGATCGCCGTAGCGCGCATAGCGCTCGTGATAGCAGCCGCCGGAGCACAGATTGCGGATCCGGCAGGTCGCGCACGGCCGCGCGCTGCGGTCCTGCGCCTCCTCGAGAAAGGCGCCGAGCCGCGGCTTGTCGATGCCCGTCCGCGACATTGCCGAAGGTCGGCAGGCTCGAGCCCGTGAAACGGTGGCAGAGGTTGAGGCCGCCGTCCTTGTCGACCGCCAGCATGCCGAGCCCGGCGCCGCACGGCAGCGACTTGCGCGTGCCCTCGGCGAGGTCGGTCATCAGCTGGTGCATGTTGGCAAAGCCGTTGTTGCGGCCGGCGAGCGCCTCGTCCCGATACTCGAGCCCGAGCGCCTTCATGCCCTCGAACACCAGCGCGAGCTCGTCCTCGGTCAGGTTGAAAGCGCTGATGTCGCCCGAGGTCGCCGGCGCGAAGCCGACCTCGAAGAAGCCGATCTCGTCGCGCAGGTGCCGGTGGATGGTGACGACGTCGGTGGTGCCGCGGGTCAGGGTCACGCGGGCGCCGACCGGGCGCGTCCTGTGCCCCGCCAGCAGCATGCGCGCCTTCTTCGCGACCACGTCGTAGGTGCCCTTGCCGCCGATCGTCTTGCGGTTCCGATCGTGCAGCGCCTTCGGCCCGTCCATCGAGACCGTGACGCCGACCCGATGCGCGCTGAAATAGGCGACCAGCTCCTCGGTCAGCAGCGTCGCGTTGGTGGTGAGCGAGAAATCGACGGTCTTGCCGACCTCGGCGCCGCGCCGCTCGGCGTAGTCGATCATCTGGCGGATCAGCGGCATGTTGGAGAGCGGCTCGCCGCCGAAGAACACCAGGTTGACCCGCTCGCGCTCCTTCGCCTCCGCGAGCAGCAGCTCGAACGATTGCGCCGCGGTCTCGAAGGCCATGCGCTGGCCCCGATCCGGCGTGGCCAGATCCTCCTTGTAGCAGTAGGTGCAGGACAGGTTGCAGCCGGTGTTGACGTTCAGGACCAGCGTGCTGATCGGGTAGTTGGCGATCGCTACCGGGGGGTGGTTGGCCGGGCGCGGCCGGCCGTTGTGGATGATCTCGAGGTCGAGCAGCTCCTCCAGCGTCTCCAGCACCCGCTCCGGCGGATGGCGGCCATCGAAGCGCCGGCGCACGTCGCTCTCGCTGACCTCGGGCTGTTCCCGGAACAGGTCGAGCACGTCGGCGGCCAGCGCGTCGAGCTCGAACAGGCTGGTGGTCGGCACGTGGAACAGGATGCGCCGGCCATCGACGCTGACCTCGTGGCTGTTGTGCGGCGTCAGCCTCAGGCCGTCTGGCACGCTTGCCTCCTCACCGGATCGGCGGGTCGTTCCAGCGCTGGACCGTGACCAGCAGCTGGCCCTCGCCGGTGACCGTCTGCTCGCCGTCCTGGATGGTGGCGACGACCTTGAGATTGCCGGCATTGTTGGTCTGGAACGGCCGCTCCGGGTTGAGCCCGGCCTCTGCCGGCAGGAACAGCCCGTTGGCCCGCATCTCGCCGGCGAACGCGGTGTCATCCAGCGCCTGCGCCACCTCGTCGAAGTTCTGCACCGCCCAGGTCAGCGGGCATGGCGCCGATCTCGACATCGTCGTCGGTGCCGGCCTGCGCCGTCCGCGCCATGCAGCCAGGCCACCGCCTCGAACTGCGCCGGCACCGGCGGGATCGGGCCGCCGCCGCCGCCGACCCGCGCGATGTTGTAGGCCGGCTCGACCGTGACGAAGTCGATCGCCTCGTACACCGTGAGCGGCCGTCGGCCCTCGGCATCGCCCACGCTCACCGCGCGCGGACCGCTGGCGGCGTCGGCCGCAGCGCTCGCCCGCACCACCACGGTCTCGGCATCGCTGCGCGACGACCTCCTCGACCGTGACGCCCTCGCCGAGATCGACATCGCCCTCGAGCCCGAAGCCGTGGAGCGCGATCTCGGCAGTCTCGCCGGCTCGCAGATGCGGCGGCGATGCCGCCAGCACGGCGCTCGTGCCTTCATCCATCCGCCTTGCCGTCACCTGCGCTGCCGATCGAGTCGGCATCCGCCAGGAACGAGCGCCCCGTCATGGTGTCGCCGTCCTCGGAGACCGCGAACACCTGCAGCATCTCGTCGTCGCCGAGCGTGAGACGCGAGCGCCATTCGAAGCCGGTATAGACGATACCGCTGCCCTCGCCGTCGAGCTCTTGACCATCGGCGTAAGTCGATCTCGATCGTCACCGCATAGGTGTCATCGCCGGTGCTCTCGATGGTGGCCACGCCCTCGTAGTCGCCGACGCGCGAATCGCGCCCGACGAAGCGCCATTCGCCGGCAAGATCGACCGGCTCGCGCTCCGTCCAGGCCTGCCATGCGGGCGTATCGAGCGGGTAGAGCTCGGCGAGCTCGCCCGGCACCTGCTCGGATGCGATCTCCCACCAGTTCCGGTCGCGGCCGAGCGCCTGGTACTCGGTCGTCGGGTATTGGCCGAGATGGAAATGGGCGAGCTTGCGCCACTCGTCCTCGGTGCGCCGCTGCAGCGCGATCCGGGCGTAGGAGTGGCAGCGCGCGCACATGGTGCCGAGCTCTTCCGTCGCCGGATCCTCGATCTGCGACGGCACGCGCTCGAGGATGTAGCGGTAGCCTTCGGTCTCGGCGGGCGCAAGGCCCTGGCTGTCGGCGAGGTGCTTGACCAGGACGGCACGCTCGTCGTCGGTGACCTCGACCCCGTGCAGCTGCATCATGCGCACGATGGTCATGTCCCAGGCTTCGGGGGTCTTGCGCTGATCCTTGATGCGGGCGAGGCCGTCCGTCGGTGCGCTCGTGGCAGGCGGCGCACTTGGCGTTGAGGATGCTCTCAGCTTCCTGAGCGTGGGCGCCCTCGCCGGCGCTTACCAGAGCCAGCGGCAGGGCCGCGAGCCACCACCACCTCCCCATCAAATCCCCCTGGTATCCTTTTGATCCTTGCGCCCACGTTGCGCGGGATGCGACAGCCTGTCAACCGTCCAACCCGACCGGGACACCGGATCGTATGAAAGCGCGCATGAGGTCGATCGAACGACTGGCACGCCGGGGATGGCCGCTCCTCATCGTTCCCCTCGCCGTCGTGGCGAGCGAGCTTGGCGCCACGCTCGAGCGCGCGCTGCTCGGCCTGGCACTCGCGGCCGCCCTCGGCCGGCGCCGCCAGCGCCGCGGCATCGACGTCGGCTCGCTCGCGGCGCCCTGGTGCTGCTCGGCGCCGCCGCGCTCGCTCTGGTCCTGCACCTTGCCGGCGACGATTTCGACCATCGCTACCCGTGGCTCTACAGTGCCGCCGAGCTGCCCCTGTACCTCAAGGTCGCGAACCTCTGGGGCGGCGAGGAAGGCACCCTGCTGCTCATGGCGACGCTCTTGGCGCTCGCCGCCTGCCGCCTCGCCGATGGCGGCTGGACGGGAGCCGGCGCGCTGCTGCTGAGCGGCGCCTTCACGCTCGGCGCGCTGATCTGGGACCCGTTCGCCGCGACGCCCGCCGCCGAGATCGGCACCGCCCCGCGGGGCATGAACGCGCACCTGCTGAGCCCCTGGATGGCGCTCCACCCGCCGCTCCTGTTCGCGGCCTACGTGCTGGTGCTGGCGCCTTTCGGCGGCGCGCTGCAGGCGCTGGCGCGCGGCGAGGGTGCTTGGCTGCGACGGCTACGGCACGTGGCTGCGCGCGGCGTGGCTCATCCTCTCGAGCGGGCTGTTCGCCGGCATGTGGTGGGCGTACGAGGACTTCAGCTTCGGCCAGTTCTGGCACTGGGACCCGGTGCAGACCAGCGTGTTCGTGGTCTTGGCCCTGATCACGGCGCAGCTGCACGGGCTCGGCCGCTACCACCCGCGCGGCCGCTTTGCCCTGCTGCTGCCCGGCCTTGCCGCGCTGAACGGCATCGCGGTCGCTGCTCTCGATGGCGATCACGCGCAGCCCCATGCTCGCCTCCTCGCACCGCTATGTCGGCGACAGCTCGCTGCCCCTGCTGCTGGCCATGGCCGGCGCGCTGACCGCCTCACGTTGTGGGCGCTGGTCCTCGGCCTCAGGCGCTCACGCGCCCGCTCGCCGCGACCGGCCGAGCCGACCGCGCTCCTGATGGTCGCGATCGGCGGCCTGCTCGCGGCCGCCGCGATCGGCACCTTGCACATCGGCTGAGGCCTATCTCGGCGCCTGGCTCGGCTGGCCGCGGCCGGAAAGCCTGAAGCCGTTCTTCGAGACGCTCGCGCGCTGGGCCGGGCCCGGCCGAGATCGCGGCCCTGCGCGCGGCGTTCGAGCAGTGGGACATCGACCGCTACGGCATGAACGCCGCCCTCGTCCCGGTCCTTTGGCGCTGACGCTGGCCGGCGGGCACTACTTCGTGCCGATCCGGCCATCGGCTCGCGCGCTGGCTGCTGACCGCCGCCGTGGCTGCGCTGGCGCTCCTCGTGGCGCTGGTCCTGCACCCGTCGCAGCGCGCTGTTCGATGGCACCGGGCTCACCTCGTCGGCGACGGTCGCGATCCTCCCCTGGCTCGACGCGCTCGCGGTCGCGCCTGCTATCTGCTGCTGGCGGCGATTGCGGCTTCGCTTCTCGGGCCGGGGCAGCTGGCGCGCGCGCCTTTGGACGTACCGCCTGCCGGTCGCGCTCATCCATGCCGGTCTGGTCATGGCGCTGGTCGCGGGCACGGCGGCGACCGTGTTCGATTCCTATGCCCAGCGGATGGTCGCCTACCCCGAGGACTTCGGCGGCCCGATCCGCTTTCCCGACGGCTTCGCGCTGTCGGTCATGCTCGAGGAGGACGGCGCCCATGCCGACGGCGGGCCCGGCCGGGCTTTCGCTCGATCGGCCGGGTCGCCTGGCAGCTCGAGCGGCAGGGCGAGATCATCGAGGCCGCGGGCGGCCATGCCGTCTATCGCGACGAGCGCCCGCCGCTCGCCGGCGACTACGGGCCGGTCCGGCTGATGTGCGAGATCCTCGACTACCGCTACGCGCGCTATGCCAGCGATTCGGACCAGATGATCCACCCGTTCATTCACCGCGGCGCGTGGCGCGACGTGCAGGTCTGGCTGCCGGCGGTCGAGTACGAGCAGGCATCGGATGGCGGTCGCGCCGACGCGCCGCGCGACCACCGTGCCCGTGGTCCTCAAGGTCTATCCGCTGATGAGCTGGCTCTGGGCCGGGCTCGCCTTGATGCTCGCGGGCGTCGCCTGGCGGCTCGCGGCGCAACGCTACGAGGGAGAAGCCCCCGGTAGCGCAGCCAGGCGAGCGCGGTCTCGACCTGGCTGGCGCCTTCTCGAAGCAGCGGCCGGCCGCCTCGACGAGCGGTCTCGCCCGCCTGCACCGCGCGCAGCAGCGGCACCAGCGGCACGCCGTCGACGGTGAAAACGCCGCGCGGCTGGTCGGCGGTCACGATCACCTCGCGCGCGACGACGAAGCCGTCCTCGATCACCGGCTTGATCGCAGATCTCCGGCGCGCCGACCGATGGCGAGGATGCGCCGGCAGGTTGTCCGGCCAGTCGCGCCGCGCCTGCCAGAACGGCGCGTCGCGCCAGCGCTCCTCGAGCCGGTAGAAGTCGCGGGCGGTGCGGGCAAAGCGCAGGAATGCCTGCTCGACCCGCTCCTCGTAGAAGGCTCGCGCCAGCGCCGCATCGGCAGGCCGGCGCAAGAGCGTGGTCACCACCGGCACCGCGGCCGTCGCCGAGGCGAGCGCCTCGAACACGCCATGGCCCGAGAGCGGGTCGAGCGCCAGCGCGGCATCGCCGATCCGGATGCGCGCTGGCTCGACCAACACCTGCGCCCGGCTGGTCCCGGCATGGCGCACGCTGACCGGCGAGCACGGGCTGGCGCCCTCGAGCCAGGCGCGCGCCGGTACGGCATGCATCGCCGATGCCAGCAGCGCTCGCGCGCCGTCGCGCGCTCCGTGCGGCGCCACCACGAGCTGCAGCGAGCCGCGGCCGTGGCCCTCGGTCGCGAACCAGGCGAAGCCGCCTTCGAACGGTGCTATCGCCGTGCAGGCGCGAGGCGGCAGGCCGCTCCAGGCTCTGGGCGAGCGCTACCGCCGGCGGCCCGTGCCGGCGCCGCCCGGGCGCTCGCCGCCCCCGCGCCTCGACCAGGAAGCCCGCGGTAGCTGCACGCCTGCCGCGTGCCATGCGCCATCGATCGCAGCGCAGGTCCGCGCAGCGACGCGATCGCAGATCCGGATGCCGGCAGCCGCGACGTCCTCGAGCAGGGCGCGATCGAAGGCGCGCGCTCGACCACCCATTCGAGGTTGGCGCTCGTCGTACCTGCCGTTCCAGCTCGCTTCCCGCCGCACGCTCGGGCCGAGCGCCGCGCGCGTGCGCTCGTAGCCGGGCTGCTCGAGGAAGCGCACCACCCGCGCCGACAGCCCCTCGGCGACAGCGGGCCGGCGCGGCATCGTCACCAGCGCGACCTCGAAGCCCGCGCGCGCGAGCCCGAGCGCTGCGGCGCAGCCCGCGGGGCCGCCGCCTGCCACCAGGATCGTCCACCCGATCGGTGCGCGTCATGCCGCTGGCATAGGCGATCTGCCTCCGCTAAGCGAGGGGCGGGAGGTTGCGGGTGACGACGTTGAGCGAGTGACGACCGGGCGGCGCTGCGCTGGCTGTTCAGCTTCGTGCGGCCGCGCGCGCGCCGGCTCGCGGCGGTGCTCGGCGCTGGCGCTGCTCGGCACCGGCCTTGCGCTCGTGCAGCCGCTGCTGACCAGGCAGCTGATCGACGGCGGCATCCTCGCGGGCGATCTCGAGATCGTCGTGCTGACCTGCGGCCTCATGCTGCTCGCCGCACTCGCCTCGGCGCTGCTCGGCGGCGTCAACCGCTTCCAGCACGTCGCGCTGTCGGCCGATGTGCTGTTCGCGCTGCGGCTCGCGGTCTTCCGCCATCTCGAGCAGCTGCCGCCGACCTTCTATGCGCGCCGGCCGACCGGCGACCTGCTGGCGCGGCTCGATGGCGACGTCGCCGAGATCCAGCGCTTTGCCGTCGACGGGCTGCTCGGCGCGATCAGCGCCCTGATCGGGCTGATCGGCACGCTCGTCGCTGATGCTCCTGCTGTCGTGGCAGCTGGCGCTGATCGCGTTCGTCCTGCTGCCTGCGGAGCTCGCGTTCCTGCGCCTGATGCGGCCGCGGATCGAGGTCGCGACCCGGCGCCTGCGCGAGCGCGCGGGCGACCTGTCGTCGTTCCTGGTCGAGCGCCTGGGCGGCATCAAGCTGATCCAGTCGGTCGCCGCGGAGGAGCGCGAGGCAGGCGCGCTCGACAGCCTGCAAGGCCGCTTTCGCCGCGACCTTCTGAGCCAGCAGATGGTCAGCTACGTGACCGGCGGCGTGCCGGCCCTCTTGACCCAGGCGAGCACCGCGCTGGTGTTCATCGCCGGCGGCTGGATGGCGATCGAGGGCCGCCTCACGCTCGGCACGCTGATCGCGTTCGCAGCCTATCTCGGCCGCGTCGCCGGGCCGGTGCAGACACTGCTCGGCCTGTACGTCGCGGCGCAGCGCGCGCTCGTGAGCCTGCGCCGGGTGGTCGAGCTGACGGCCGAGCGGCCCGCGGTCGCGGCGCCCGCGGTGCCGCGCGCCCTGCCCGCGGACGGCGCGCGGCGAGGTGCGCTTCGAGGGCGTGCGCTTCGGCTACCGCGACGATGCCGTGCTGCGCGGCGTCGACCTCGTGGTGCGGCCGGGCGAGAAGCTCGGCATCGTCGGCCTCTCGGGCGCCGGCAAGTCGACGCTGATCGACCTTTTGCTGCGCCACCACGACCCGCAGGCCGGCCGCATCCTGCTCGACGGCGTCGACCTGCGTGAGCTCGATCTCGCAGCGCTGCGGCGCGCGGTCGCGGTGGTCGCGCAGGACGTGGTGCTGTTTCGCGGCAGCCTGCTCGACAATCTGCGCTATGCCGCCCCGCAGGCGAGCGAGGCGCAGGCGCTGGACGCCGCGCGCCGCGCCGAGGTCGACGCCTTCGCGCGCGCGCTGCCCGAGGGCTATGCGAGCGAGGTCGGCACCGCCGGTGCCACGCTCTCGGTCGGCCAGCGCCAGCGGATCGCGATCGCGCGCGCGCTCCTGCAGGACCCGCGCGTGCTCGTGCTCGACGAGGCGACCTCGGCGGTCGACGAGGCCACCGAGGCGCGCATCGTCCGCGCCATCGACGCCCTGTTCGCCGGCCGCACCCGGATCGTGATCAGCCACCGCAAGGCGACGCTCGCCGAGACCGCGCACGTGCTCGCGCTCGAGGACGGCCGCCTCGTCGAGCGCAGCGCGGTGCCTGCACCCGTGATCCGGGTCGGCCTCGTCGATACCGGCGTCGACCCCTCGCTCGCAGGCTCGATCGCCGCCGCGAAGGCGTTCGCCGCCGCGCCGCCACGGCGAGGATGCCTCCAGCCACGGCACCGCGGTCGCCCGCATCGTCCTGCATCACGCGCCGCACGCCCGACTGCTTTGCGCGCAGGCGTTCGGTCCCGGCGGCCGGGCCGAGGCCGCAGCCGTCGCCGAAGCCCTGCGCTGGCTGACCGCTGGAGCGCGCCCTCCTGGTCAATCTCAGCCTCGGTCTGGCGCACGACCGGGAGGTCCTGCGCGCCGCGGTCGCCGAAGCGCTCGCCGCGGGCCTGATCCTGATCGCCTCGACGCCGGCCCGGGGCGCGCCGGTCTACCCCGCGGCCTACCCGGGCGTGCTGCGCGTCACCGGCGATGCGCGCTGCCAGCCTGGAGAAATCTCGGCGCTCGGCGGCGAGCCCGCCGACTATGGCGCCTGCGCGCGCGACCTCGACGGCACGCAAGGCGGCGCATCGCTGGCGGCAGCGCACGTCACCGGCCTGCTCGCCCGGGGCCTCACGACAAGCCGGGCGGATGCCGCCGCGATCCTCGCCGCGCCGTGCGCTATCGCGGCCGCGAGCGCCGCTGGCGTTGAGCCCGGGCTCAGACTCGTGCGGTGTTACCGGGCCCGGTCAGCGCGTCCGGCCCGCCCTGCGCCTGCAGCCACTGCTCCCATTGCCAGGCGGTGCGGACGATGAACTCGAGATCGTCGTGCCGCGGCTGCCAGCCGAGCAGCTCGCGGATGCGGCGATTGCCTGCCAACAGGACCGCCGGGTCGCCGGGCCGTCGCGGGCCCTGCTCGACCGGGAAGTCGACGCCGCTGACCGCGCGCACCGCATCGATCACCTCGCGCACGCTGAAGCCATGGCCGTAGCCGCAGTTGAAGACCTCGGAGCTGCCGCCGCGCTCGAGATAGCGCAGCGCCGTCGATGTGGGCCGCGCGCGAGGTCGTCGACATGAATGTAGTCGCGCACGCAGGTGCCGTCCGGCGTCGGATAGTCGACGCCGTTGATCGCGCATCGCCGGGCCGCATGCCCGATCGCTGCCTCGCAGGCCACCTTGATCAGATGGCTGTCGTTCGGCGTCGCCTCGCCGATCCGGCCTTCGACGTCCGCGCCGGCGACATTGAAATAGCGAAGGATGACGTAGCGAAGGCAGGCGGCGCTCGCCACGTCCGGCGAGCATGCGCTCGGCCATCATTTTCGAGGCGCCATAGGGATTGATCGGTGCGAGCGGCGCGTCTCGTCGATCAGCGCGACGCCCGGCTCGCCGTAGACCGCCGCGCTCGACGAGAGGACGAAGCTGCGCGACGCCGTGCCGCGCCGCGAGCTCGAACAGGCTCGAGCGCATTGACGACGTTGTTGCGATAGTACCTGCGCCGGCTCGCGTACCGATTCACCAACCCAGATGTTCGCTGCGAAATGCATCACGGCGCCGAACCCGCGCTCCGCGAACAGCGCCTCCAGGCGCGCCTGATCGGCGAGATCGCCGACGATCAGCTCGGCATCGCGCACCGCCCAGGCATGGCCGGTGGACAGGTTGTCGTACGCCACCACCGGCCAGTCGGCCGCACGCAGCATCGCAACCACGTGACTGCCGATGTAGCCGGCGCCGCCGGTCACCAGCACCGGCTGCCGAGATGCCATCTTCCCTCCGCCTCGACCGGCTTCCCGATGCGGTGCCGTCGCAGCGTCGGTATAGGCCGGCCCGCCGGCGGTCAAGAAGCAACCGCACCGGGCCAGCCTCGCAAGCGCCTGGACGAGCGCAGCCGTCGCCGCCTCGGGGTCGGCCGCAGCCATCACCGCACCCATCACCGCGGCCGCGGCGGCGCCCGCCGTGAAGCACTTCGCGAGGTTGTCCGCGCTCACGCCGCCCAGCGCCACGATCGGCACGGAGGCCCCCGCGACCGCGTCGGCGAGACCCTGTATGCCCAGCACCGGCCCGTAGCCGGGCTTGCTGATCGAGCCGAAGATCGGGCTCAAGCGTGACGTAGTCGGCGGCCGGATCGGCGTGCGCGGCCTCGCTGGCGCTGTGCACGGAGAGACCGATCAGCGCGCCCTTGCCGAGGCGGGCGCGCGCCTCGGCAGGCGAGCCGCCGGCCGGCAGATGCACGCCCGGCGCCGGTCGCCTCGGCCGCCTCGACGTCGCCATGCACGGTGATGGTGGCGCCGAACGGCCGGCCGAGCGCCACGATCCGGGCGAGCAGCGCGACCCGCTCCTCATGCCGGAGGTCCTTCTCGCGCAGGCTCAGCCAGCGGCAGCCGCCGCGCAGCGCCGCGGCGACGACCTCCTCGAGCGGACGCGTCGCCGCTCTTTCGATCGGTGATGACCAGCAGCGGCGCCGGCAGGCTCAACCGATCAGGCCGAGCTGCGGGCTCGACGCCTCGGCATAGCGGCGCTTGGGGATGCGGCCGGCCTGGCGCGCGCCGATGCCGGCATCGACCGCGGCGCGCATCGCTCTGGCCATGCCCACCGGGTCGTGCGCCTTGGCGATCGCGGTGTTGAGCAGGATGCCGTCGCAGCCGAGCTCGAGCGCCAGCACGGCGTCCGATGCCGTGCCGATGCCGGCATCGAGGATCACCGGCACGGGGCTGCGCGCGCAGATCATCTCGATGTTGTAGGGGTTGCAGATGCCCATGCCGGAGCCGATCGGCGAGCCGAGCGGCATGACCGCGGCGCAGCCGACGTCGGCGAGCTTGCGGCAGGTCACGGGATCGTCGTTGCAGTAGGGCAGCACGGTGAAGCCGTCCCTGACCAGCTCCTCGGCCGCCTGCACCAGCTGCTCGACGTCCGGATAGAGCGTCTCGCGATCGCCGATCAGCTCGAGCTTGACCCAGTCGGTCTCGACCGCCTCGCGCGCGAGCTGCGCCGTCAGCACGGCGTCCTTGACCGTGACGCAGCCAGACGTATTGGGCAGCACCCGGAAGCGGTCGCCCAAGAGATCGATCAGGCTCTCGGCATAGCCTTCCATGCTGGCGCGGCGGATCGACATGGTGACGATCTCGGCACCGCTCGCCTCGATCGCCGCCAGCATTGCCTGCTGGTTCGGATAGCCCGCGGTGCCGATGAACAGGCGCGAGGCGATGCGCTCGCCGGCGATGATCAGCGCGTCGGTGCCGCGCGGGTCGACGCTGTCCATGTCTCATCCCCCCACGATCGGCCGCACGATCTCGACCCGATCGCCGGGCTCGAGCCGGGTCTCGGGCCATCTCGCGCGCGGCACCACGGCCTCGTTCAGCGCGACGGCGATGCCGCGCCCCTTGGCCGGCAGGCTGCGGCTGGCCAAAAGCTCCGCCAGCGTGGCGGCGGCGACCGGGGTCGCCTCGCCGTTGACGAGAATCTCGATCGTTCTGCTCATGCGAGCTCCGTCTGCTGATGGTCGGCCCACGCACGCCCGGCTGCGGTGGCCGCGGGCGCAAACCGTCCGATGCCGAAGGCCCGGATCGCCGGGTCGACCTCGCCGGTCAGCATGTGCCGGGCGATCATGTCGATGGTGAGCGGCGCCAGCAAGATGCCGTTGCGATGGTGGCCGGTCGCCACCGCGAGGCCGTCAATCGCGGTCGGCCCGAGGATCGGCGCATCGTCGCGCGAGCCGGGCCGGAAGCCTACCCACATCTCGTCGATCGGCAGCTCCTCGATGGTCGGCAGGGCGCGCCAGGCCGCCTCCAGCAGCGACAGCACGCCGCCGGCCGTGAGGTCGGGGTCGAAGCCGCGCTCCTCGACGGTGGCGCCGATCAGCAGGCGGCCGTCGTGGCGCGGCACCAGGTAGATCTTGGGCGCCCAGAGCACGTGGCGAAGGAGCGGCTGCGCCGGGTCCATGCGCAGGGCCAGCATCTGGCCCTTGATCGGTCGCACCGGCGGGCGGGTTTCCGGCGGCATACCCTCGATGGTGCGCGACCAGGCGCCCGCCGCCAGCAGCACGGCATCGGCGGGATGCCGGTCGTCGCCGATCCAGACGCCGCAAACCCTGCCACCGGCGCTCTCGATCGCGCGCACCGGCGTGTGCTCGTGCAGCCGGCCCGCCGGCCGCGACGAACGCCTGCTTCAGCGCCAGCACGAGGCGACGATTGTCGACCTGGTGATCGTTTGGGCTGTAGATCGCGGCGAGGGCACCCGGGTGCAGATGCGGCTCGCGGGCGCGCGCCTCCCGGCCGGACAGCCAGGCCAGGTCGATGCCGAGGCGGCGCTGGAAGTCGAAGGAAAAGCGCAGCTGCTGGACGTCGTCGCGGGTCAGCGCGACCACCAGCGTGCCTTCCTCGCGCAGGCCGACGTCGATCCCGGTGGTGCGCTCGAGCTCGGCGGCGAAATCGGGCCAGCGGCGCTGCGCCTGCCGGTTCAGCGCGAGCAGGGCCTCCTCGCTGGGCTCGGTCTCGACGCCTGCGGCCAGCATGCCGGCCGCAGCCCAGCTGGCGCCGCGCCCGGCCTCGCCGCGGTCGAACAGGTCGACCGTGCAGCCGCGAGCGGCCAGCCGCCAGCCGACCCCCAGGCCCACGACGCCGCCGCCGATGATGGCGATGCGCCGCCCGGAAGCGGTGGAGACAGAAGCGGTGGAGGGCGTGTCGATCGGAGCCTCCGTACGCTGGCATTACCCAGCTCACGTTCGATGGGTGTGTTCTCAGCCGGCACCGCGCGGATGGGCCAGCACCCCAGCTCAAAGCGTTAATCTGCGCTCTCGCACCGAAAATGCAAGGGCCCTGGTCATCGGCGGCCGGCGCGTGCGATTGACGCCGCGCCGCGGTTTCGTGATAGCGTCAGGCCGTCATCCGCACGATCGGATCGCCCGTGGCCCGAGAATTTCGACCGGACAGCGCCGAAGCGCTGAGGGATGTCGTCGCCGGCGCGCT
The DNA here is from genome assembly GCA_963753315.1 of uncultured Alphaproteobacteria bacterium. Classification (GTDB taxonomy): domain Bacteria; phylum Pseudomonadota; class Alphaproteobacteria; order Geminicoccales; family Geminicoccaceae; genus DASUGG01. Next base: position 55,495 of record CAVWCI010000050.1, on the reverse strand, counting down.
GGCCGACAAGACGCCGCTGCAGGTGCTCGGCGCGGGATCGAAGGAGGCTTTTGGGCGGCCACTCGACCTGCCGCGCCTGCGGGTCGACGGCCTGTCCGGCATCGTCTCGTACGAGCCCGAGGAGCTGGTCATGACGGCGGCGGCCGGCACGCCGATGGCCGAGATCGAGGCGCTGCTCGCCGACAACCGTCAGCAACTGGCCTTCGAGCCGGCGGACTATGGCGCGCTGCTTGGCGGCGCGCCGGGCCGGGGCACGATCGGCGGCGTGCTCGCCTGCAACCTCTCCGGCCCCCGGCGGATCAAGGCCGGCGCGGCGCGCGACCATTTTCTGGGCGTCCAGGCGGTCACCGGCCGCGGCGAGCTGATCAAGGCGGGCGGCCGGGTGGTCAAGAACGTCACCGGCTACGATCTGTGCAAGCTTTTGGCCGGCAGCTTCGGCACGCTCGCGGTCATGACCGAGGTTTCCGTCAAGGTGCTGCCCGCTGCCGAGGAGACGCGAACCCTGCTGCTTGCCGGGCTGGAGCCCGCGGACGGCCTTGGCGCCCTGCGGGCGGCGATGGCGAGCGCGTACGACGTCTCAGGCTGCGGCCTACCTGCCCGCGGCGGCGGCGGCGCGCTCCACGGCGCTGTCGGCGGCTGGAACCGGCGTCGCCGCCTTGCGCCTCGAGGGCCCCGGCCCGTCGCTTCGCCATCGCGCCGATGCGCTGAAGGCCCTGCTGCGCCTGCCAGGCGCCGAGGTCGACGAGCTCGATACCCAGCGTTCACGGGCGTTCTGGCGCGAGGTGCGCGACGTCGCGCCGTTGCCGGCTGCGAGCGTGCTCTGGCGGGTCTCGGCGCCGCCGGGCGCTGGTGCTGCGCTGCTCGAGGCGCTGGCGCCCTTGCACCCGCAGTGGCTCGCCGACTGGGCGGGCGGCCTGCTCTGGCTTGCGCTCGGCGACGCCGCTGCGGCCGACCTTGCCGATGGCGGCGCCGCCGCGATCCGCAGCGCGCTGGCGGCGCATGGCGGCCACGCGACGTTGATCCGCGCCGATGTCGAACTACGTGGTAGAGTCGATGTTTTCCAGCCCCAGGCCGCGCCGCTCGCGCGCCTCAGCGCGAGGGTCAAGGAGAGCTTCGATCCCGAGCACATCCTCAGTCCAGGTCGGATGTACCGCGACATCTAGCTCAGCCGGCGCGGCTGGCTGCCGAGCCACAGGGGCCGGCGGCGCGACGATTGGGAGGATCTCATGAGGCCTGCCGTCATCCTGGCCATGCTTGCCGCGCTGGTCCTGACCGCCTGCCAGCAGCGCCCCGCGCCGCAATTCCAGGTCGAGCAGAGCCGCTCCTACGATGTGCCCAAGGAGACCGCGTGGAACGACGTCCTCGCCTTCCTGAGGGCCAACGACATCGCGGTGAGCAACGCCGATCTCGCGACCGGCATGATCGAGGCGCGTCGCGACAACTACCAGGATGCCGGCTGGGCTTATTGCGAGCCGGCCATGGTGCGGGACCATAGCAGCGGCAATGCGCGGCTGCGGCGGGCGCGGATCTTCCTGGATCGCAGCCTGGAGCTCAGGATCGACGTGCGCGAGGTCGGCGACATGGTGCAGGTGGCGCCGGACGCGCAGTTCACCGAGCGGCAGATCAACATGTTCAAGAACCTGCCCTTCGACGCGCCCTGCCGCTCCACCGGCGTGCTCGAGAAGGCGCTGCTCGACGCGATCTGAGCACATCCCCGGCTGCCCGGCGATGCCGCAGGCGCGATTCAAGGCCTTGCCGCCAACAGGCCGGCTTTGCTAGATAACGCCATGCTGCGGGTCCTTCATTTCCCCCTCTGCCCCTTCTCACGCAAGGTCCGCGTCGCCGTTCGCGAAAAGGAGTTGCCCGCCGAGCTCGTGCCCGTCGAGCCCTGGCGTTGCGACGAGAGCCTGCTGGCGCTCAACCCCGCGGGCGAGGTCCCGGTGCTCGAGGACGGCGAGCTCGTGGTCGCGGACAGCAGCGTGATCTGCGAGTATCTGGACGAGGTGCGCCCGGAGCCCGGCCTGATCGGCAAGACGGTGGCCGAGCGTGCCGAGACCCGGCGTCTGGTGGCCTGGTTCGATTGCAAGTTCGTGCGGGACGTCACCGACCTGGTCTGGCGCGAGAAGCTGATCAAGCGGATCAAGCACAAGGAGACGCCGGAGTCGCACGCGGTGCGCGCCGGGCTCAACAACATCCACCTGCACCTCGAGTACATCGCCTATCTGTTCGAGCGGCGGAACTGGCTGGCCGGCGAGGCGCTGAGCCTGGCCGACATCGCGGCGGCGGCGCAGCTCTCCGTGCTGGACTATCTGGGCGACGTGCCGTGGGACCGTCACCCGAACGCCAAGCTCTGGTATTCGCGGATCAAGTCGCGGCCGAGCTTCCGGCCGCTGCTCGCCGACCGCCTGCCCGGCCTCAAGCCCCCCGACCACTACGACGATCTGGATTTCTGAGCGCGAGGCGGCGTCTTTCTGCGATCGATCCCATATGATGGCTGTGGCGAGCGTAGCGCAGCGACGAAGCAGGGAGCCGGATCCGCGGGCGGCGATCCGGGCAAAGGCGCATGCGCTGGGCTTCGATGCGGTGGGCTTTGCCGCACCCGACCTGCCGCGCCACCTGCAGGCGGCCTATCGCCAGTACATCGCCGAGGGGCGCGAGGGCGACATGGCGTGGCTCGCCCGCGATCCCGAGCGTCGGCAGAACCCGCGGACCCTGTGGCCCGAGGTGCAAAGCGTGATCGTGCTCGGCATGAACTACGGGCCGGACGAGGACCCGCTGGCGAGCCTCGCCCGGCGCGACCGCGCGACGATCTCGGTCTATGCCCGCCATCGCGACTACCACGACCTGATCAAAGGCCGCCTCAAGGAGCTGGCGGGCCGCCTGCATCGCGAGCTCGGCGCCGTGAAGGTGTTCGTCGACACCGCACCCGTGCTCGAGAAGCCGCTCGCCCAGCAGGCAGCGATCGGCTGGCAGGGCAAGCACAGCAACCTGGTCTCGCGGACTTTCGGCTCCTGGCTGTTCCTCGGCGAGATTTTTTGCGACCTGCCGCTTGAGCCGGACCCGCCGGAGATCGATCACTGCGGCTCGTGCCGGGCCTGCCTCGACGTCTGCCCGACCGACGCCTTCCCGGCGCCCTACCAGCTCGATGCGCGGCGCTGCATCTCGTACCTGACCATCGAGCACAAGGGCCATATCCCGGAAGAATTCCGCGCCGCGATCGGCAACCGGATCTACGGCTGCGACGACTGCCTGGCGGTGTGCCCCTGGAACAAGTTCGCGCGCGTCGCGAGCGAGACCAGGCTGCAGGCGCGCGACGACCTGCGCGCCCCTGCGCTCGCCGACCTCGGCCGGCTCGACGATGCGGCCTTTCGGGCGCGCTTTGCCGGCTCGCCGATCAAGCGCACCGGGCGCGATCGCTTCGTGCGCAACGTGCTGATCGCGATCGGCAACAGCGGCGAGCCGGCGCTCGCCGAGATCGCCCGGGAGCGGCTCCTCGACCCGTCGCCGCTGGTCCGGGCGATGGCGGTCTGGGCGCTAGGCCGGCTGCTGGAGCCGGACGCTTTCAAGCGCTGCGCGAACGAGCACGCGGCGGAAGAGCCCGACGAGGCGGTCGCCGCCGAGTGGCGGCGCGCATCATGAAGCTGTTCTGCTTCGGGCTCGGCTACACGGCGCAGGCACTGGCGCGGGAGCTTGCCGCCGAAGGCTGGCAGGTCGCCGGGACCACGCGCGATCCGGACAAGCAGGCACGCCTGGAGCGCGACGGCATCGAGGTCTGGCGGTTCGCGCGCGACCGGCCGCTCGAGCAGGCCGAGCGGGCGCTAGCCGGCACGACCCATCTGCTGTCCTCGATCGCGCCCGACGAGGCGGGCGACCCCGTGCTCGGCCACCATGCGCGCGATCTCCTGCGCTGCACCTCGATCGCCTGGGCGGGCTATCTCGGCACCACCGGCGTCTATGGCGATCGCGGCGGAGACTGGGTGAGCGAGGCCGATCCGACAGCACCGACCATGCCGCGCACCGTGCGCCGCGCGCGCGCCGAGGCCCACTGGCTGGCGAGCGGCCTGCCGGTGCAGCTGTTCCGCCTTGCCGGCATCTACGGGCCGGGCCCTGGGCGCAGCGCTCTCGCCGCCGCCCGCGCCGGCACCGCGCGCCGCATCGTCAAGCCCGGCCAGGTGTTCTGCCGCATCCATGTCGACGACATCGTCCAGGTGCTGCGCGCGTCGATGGCGCGACCCAATCCCGGCGCGGTCTACAACGTCGCCGACGACGAGCCGGCCCCGCCGCAGGACGTCGTGACCTACGCCTGCACGCTCTTGGGCGTCGAACCGCCGCCCGAGATCGCGTTCGATACCGCCGAGCTGTCGCCGATGGCGCGCAGCTTCTACAGCGACAGCCGCCGCATCTGCAACGCGCGGATCAAGGAGGAGCTGGGCGTCCGCCTGCGCTATCCGAGCTATCGCGAGGGCCTGCGCGCCCTGCTCGACGAGGAGGCCTCAGGCTGAGAGCCGCGCGAGCGCTGCGGTGATCCGCGCGAGGTCGGCCTCGCTCGACAGCCGGTGGTCGCCCGCCTTCACCAGCTCGATCGTGACGTCCTCGGACTGCAGCCGCTCGGCCAGGCGCAGCGCCGTCTGCCAGGGCACGTCCGGGTCGCGCTGGCCGTGCAGCAGATGCACCGGGCAATCGATGGCGATCGGGCTGCGCAGCAGGAGGTGGCTTCGGCCATCCTCGATCAGCGCCGCGGTCACGGGATAGGGCGCGCCATAGGCCGAGGGTTGCATCCAAAAGCCCTGGCGCTCGAGGTCCAGGCGCTGCGCCTCGGTGGCCTCGGGCAGCAGGAGGTCCTCGGTGAAATCGGGTGCGGCGGCGATGCCGAGCAGCGCTCGCACCCGCTCGGGCCGCGCGAGCGCTGTCAGCAGCATGATCCAGCCGCCCATGCTCGAGCCGACCACGATCAGCGGCCCGGCGGTCACCCGGTCGACGATCGCCAGGGCATCCTCGGCCCAGCTGCCGATCGTGCCGTCCTCGAAGCTGCCGGCCGACTGGCCGTGGCCGCTGTAGTCGAAGCGCACGAAGCCGCGGCCTTGCGCGCGACACCAGCGCTCCAGCGCCAGCGCCTTGGTGCCGGTCATGTCGGAGGTGTAGCCGCCGCAGAACAGCACCGCCGGGGCCGCGCCCTCGACGCGGTGGTAGGCCAGCCGGCGATCCGGCGCGATCTCGAGGAAGCGAGGCTCAGGCAAAGGGGGCAATCCGGCTTTTGTGGGCGGGGGGTTTCATGCTAGCAGCATCGCCACGATGAGCGACAGGATCGAGGCGGACCCGGACGGGGACGAGGCCGGAGCGGGGCCGCGTGTCCTGCAGGTCCTGCCTGGGCTCGGCGAGGGCGGCGCCGAGCGCGACACGGTCGACCTCGCGCGCTACCTGATCGCGCATGGCTGGACGCCGATCGTGGCCTCGAGCGGCGGGCGCGGCGAGAGCGAGCTTCGCGACCTCGGCATCGCAACCATCCAGCTGCCGGTGCACGCCAAGAACCCGCTGGTGATCCGGGCCAACATCGGCCGGCTGCAGCGCCTTGCGCAGGAGCAGGGCGTGCAGCTGATCCATGCGCATTCGCGCGCCGCCGCCTGGAGCAGCCGCTATGCCGCGAAGCGCTGCGGCATCCCGCTCGTCACCACCTTCCACGGCGTCTATCGCGGCAGCACGCGTTTTCTCAAGCACCGCTACAACGGCATCATGGCGCAGGCGACCGGGTGATCGCGGTGTCGGAGCACGTCGCCGCCCACGTCCGCGAGCGCTACGGCGTCGCTGACGACCGGCTGCGGGTGATCCCCCGCGGCATCGACCTCGACGCGTTCGCGGCCGAGACGGTCGCCCGGGAGCGGATCGAGGCCCTGGCCCGGCGCTGGCACGTGCCGAAGGGCGCCCCAGGGGCCATCAAGGTCGTGATGCTGCCGGGCCGCGTCACCCGGATCAAAGGGCATCTGCTGCTGCTCCAGGCGATCGAGCAGATGAGCCGCCGCAACTTCCGCTGCCTGCTGGTCGGGCGCCTGGACCGCAAGAGCAGCTATGTGCGCGAGATCGAGCGCCAGATCGAGGCGCGCGGCCTGTCCAAGGTGGTGCGCCTGGTCGGCGGCTGCAGCGACATGCCGGCGGCGCTGTCGCTGGCCGACGTGGTGGTGGTGCCCTCGATCGGCCCCGAGGCGTTCGGACGGGTCTCGATCGAGGCGCAGGCGCTCGGCAGGCCGGTGGTCGCGACCGACGTCGGCGGCCTCGGCGAGACCCTGATGCCGGCGGCGACCGGCTGGCTGGTGCCGCCCGACGACCCGCAGGAGCTGGCCCGCGCCCTGGAGCTGGCGCTGGCGATGCCGGACGACGCGCGTGCAAGGCTCGCGGGCCGCGCGCGCCGCCTGGTGCAGCAGCGTTTCTCGGTCGAGCGCATGGCCGAGAGCACCATCGCGGTCTATCGCGAGCTGCTTGATGAGGACGTGCCGGCGGCGGCCGATGCGCCGGTACGGGTTCCAGGCGCGCCGCCGGGCGACTAAGATCGGCCGCGATTGCCCAGCTGGAGGTCGCATGCTTGCCGTGGTCTGCCGCGCGCTCACCGGTCTCGATGGCCTCAGCGTCGAGGAGCTGCCGGTGCCCGAGCCTGGCCCGGGCGAGGTGCGCATTCGGGTGCGGGCCGCCGGCCTCAACTTCGCCGACACCCTGATCGTCAAGGGCCAGTACCAGGAGCGGCCGCCCCTGCCCTTCGTGCCGGGCATGGAGATCGCCGGCACGATCGAGGCCTGCGGCGCGGGCGTTGCCGGCCTGGCGCCGGGCGAGCGGGTGCTCGCGACCGTGGAACATGGCGGTTTCGCCGAAGCGGCGGTCACGGCGGCGGACAACGTCGTGCGCCTGCCGGACGAGGTCGACGACGTCGCCGCAGCGAGCCTGCCGATCGCCTATGGCACGGCCTACGGCGCGCTCTGCTGGTCGGGCCGGCTGCAGGCCGGCGAAACGCTGATGGTGCACGGCGCCGGCGGCGGGGTCGGGCTCGCCACCGTGGAATGCGGCCATGTGCTGGGTGCTACGGTGATCGCCACGGCGCGCGGTGCTGCCCACCTCGATGCCGCCAGGGCGCATGGCGCCGACCACGTCGATCGACACCGCGGCCGAGGACGTGCGCGCCCGTGCTTTGGAGCTGACGGACGGCAAGGGCGTCGACGTGATCTTCGATCCGATCGGCGGCGAGCTGTTCACCGCGTCGCTGCGCGCGATCGCCTGGGAGGGGCGCATCCTGGTGATCGGCTTTGCCAGCGGCGAGATCCCGCAGATCCCTGCCAACCGGCTGCTGCTGAAGAACGCGGGCGCGATCGGCTTCTACTGGGGCAGCTATCGCCGCAACGATCCGGCCCGGGTGCGCGCTGCCTTCGACCAGCTGCTGCGCTGGTGCGCCGACGGGCGCATCCGGCCGCATGCCTCGGACGTGCTGCCGCTCAGCCAGGCGCGCGAGGCGCTCGAGCTGCTGCTGGCGCGCAAGAGCACCGGCAAGGTCGTGCTGCGCATGGGCGCGTGAAAGCATCGGGAGGAAGCCATGGCAGGACGTATGACGGTCGTTCAGGGCGACATCACCACGCAGGCGGTCGATGCGATCGTCAATGCTGCCAACGAAAAACTGCTGCGCGGCGGCGGGGTCGACGGCGCGATCCACCGCGCCGCGGGGCCCGAGCTGCAGGAGGCCTGCCTGGCGATCGGCGGCTGCCCGACCGGCGAGGCGCGCATCACGCCGGGCTTTCGCCTGAAGGCACGGCACGTGATCCACGCCGTCGGGCCGCGCTGGCATGGCGGCGGGCGCGGCGAGGCGGACCTGCTGGCGAGCTGCTACCGGCGCTCGCTCGAGCTCGCGGCCGAGCACGGCCTGAAGACGATCGCCTTTCCCGGCATCAGCACCGGCATCTACGGCTATCCGCTGGAGGATGCGACACGGATCGCGATCAGTACGGTCGCCGCCTGCCTCGCGGACATGCCCGGCGATCGAGGAGGTCCGCTTCGTCACCTTCGGCGACGAGGCCACCGAGGTCGCCGAGCGCGTCCTCGCCGAGGTCCAGTCGGGATCGAGCGCCGCCCTGACGCCCGGGGCGATCAGGAGGCGGATTCCAGCCGGCGCTTGACCTCGTCGACGTCGATCCCGGCAGCGCGCATCTTGGCCTCGGACTGCTCCTTGACCGCATCGCAGAAGGCCGCGAGGAACGGGTCGTGGGCGCAGGCCCGGTCCATCTTGGTGTAGACCAGATCGTACTCGATCGGCGTCCAGGTGCGGATGTCGGCGAGGTTGTGCTGGGCCTGCACCTCGAGATGGTCGAGGGCGCCGGCGAACTTCGCCTCCGGCGTCTCCTTGGCCTCGTATTCGTACCAGAGATCGTAGATCTCCTGGCCGATCGCACCGCCCAGGCGCGAGCGGATCAGCTCGATCGCGGCGCGCTCGCGCTCCGCCTTCATCGCCCTGCGCTCGCTGCGATCGAAGAAGGGCACGTCGCCGACCTCGGCCTCGACCAGGTCGTGCGTCAGGATCATCCTCAAGGTCTTGTCGACGTCGACCGGCTGCTCGAGGTGGCGATGCATCAGCATGGCCATCAGCGCCATCTGCCAGCTGTGCTCGGCGACGCTCTCCCGGCGCCCGTCCGAGAGCCAGCTGTGGCGCAGCTCGCACTTCAGCCGCTCGGCGAGCGCCAGGAAGTCGAGGATGGTCGCGATCTCGGGCATGCAGCGCGTCCTTTGTCCCATAGGCCTGGATGGCTCAGGTGGTGGCGTCAACCGTGTATCGTCAAGGCTGCGGGCCTCGCTCTCGGCGCCCGGCAGCGCCATCTTAGCCTGCAGACCATGATCGGGCTCCTAACGGACGCCCCGGCGCGAGCGAGAGACATGGACGAGGCTCATGACGACGGAACGGCGGCGATTGCCCGATGGTTGATCGCAGACGCGCGGCTCTCGCTGGATCCGGTGGGGCTGATCGAAGCGTTCTGCGAGCAACTGACGGAACGCGGCGTGCCGCTCGGGCGGCTGCGCGCCGGGCAGCGGCTCGCCAACCCGCTGGCAAGCGCCTGGGGCGTCATCTGGACGCGCGGTGCCGGTGCCCGCGAATACCTGGTGGCGCGGACCATGCTTTCGACCGATGCCTTTTTCGGCAGCCCCTTCCAGTTCGTGGTCGAGCGGCGCGCGACCTTTCGCCGGCGCCTCCAGGGCCTCGATCCCGAGCGCGACCATCAGGTGCTGCATGAGATGGCGGCGGCCGGCGGCACCGACTATCTGGCCGTGCCGCTCGAGTATGGCGATGGCTCGGTGCAGGCGCTCAGCCTCGTGAGCGACGGCGAGGACGGCTTTGCGGACTGGCATCTCGAGCTGATCGAGGACCTGCGCCAGCCGCTCGCCGCGGCGCTGGAGCCGACCGCCATGCGGCGCTCGTCGGCGAGCCTGCTGCGCACGTTCCTGGGCGAGGGGCCGGCGGATGCCGTGCTGGCGGGCGCGATCCGGCGCGGCGACCGCCGCCATATCGAGGCGGCGATCCTGTTTGCGGACCTGCGCGGCTTCACGACGATGAGCGAGCGCCTGGGCGAGGCGGAGCTGTTCAGAGCGCTCGATCGCTACTTCGAGGCGGTGGTCGAGGCCGTGCGGGGCAAAGGCGGCGACGTGCTGAAGTTTCTGGGCGACGGCATTCTCGCGATTTTCCCGGTCGAGGCGGCCGGCAGCCGGACCGCCGCCTGCCGTGCGGCGCTCGCGGCCGTCGACGATGCCCGCAAAGCCCTCGCCGAGGCCGAGGTCGACTGCGCCTCTGGCGTTCGTCGCCACCCTGCACGTCGGCCAGGTCGTCTACGGCAACATCGGCAGCCCCGACCGCCTCGACTTCACCGTGCTGGGCCCGGCGGTCAACCTCGTGAGCCGGCTCGAGGGGCTCGCGAAGGAGCTCGACCGGCCGCTCCTGTGCTCGGCCGACTTCGCCGCGGCCCTCGACAGGCCACTCGCGAGTTTAGGTCGCTTCCCTTTAAAGGGCGTCGCCGAGCCGCAGGAAGTGTTCGCCCCGCTCGCGGTGCCCGACACTACAGCGTGATCAGGATGCTGCCGATGGCATCGAGCGAGGCGCGGGCGCCCGGCGGCACGACGCAGGTCGCATCGTACTCCTCGACGATGCAGGGGCCCTGGCGCGGCGTCGCGAGGTCGGCGCGCGTCAGCACCGGCGTGTCGAGCCAGCCCGCCTCCGGGCCGAAATAGGCGGCGCGGGTGCGGCGCACGTCGGCGCCGGCCTCGAGGCTCGGCCCCTGCGGCGTCAGCGGCCGCTCGGCAATGCCGCGTGCGGTCACCCGGATCTCGGTCAGCTCGACCGGCTCGTCCTCGCCGGCGCGATGGCCGTAGGTGCGCTCGTGCTCGCGCCCGAAAGCCTCCTCGATCGCCGCGACCTCGGCCGGCCCGAGCGCGCCGTCCGGCACCGGCACGGTGAGATCGAAGGTCTGGCCCTGATAGTGCAGGCTCGCCAGGCGCCGGATGGCGACGCGATCGCCGGCAAAACCCTCGGCCTCGAGCTCGGCGCGCGCCTCCTGCTCCATGGCGTCCCAGGCGCCGTTCAAGTGGTCGAGATCGAGGCTGCGCAGCAGGCGGCGGAAGCTGCGCCCATAGTGGTGCTCGACCTCGGCATAGAGCAGGCCGAAGGCCGAGAACAGGCCGGGCGACGGCGGCACCAGGACGCGGCGCATGCCGAGCTCCTTCGCCATCGTGCAGGCGAACACCGGGCCGTTGCCGCCGAACGCGCACAAGGTGTAGTCGCGCGCGTCGCGACCGCGCTCGATCGAGACCGCGCGGATCGCGCGCATCATGTTGGCGCTGGCGATGCGCTGCGCGCCGTAGGCGGCATGCTCGAGCGACAGGCCGAGCGGCTCCGCGATCCGCTCGGCGAAGATTCTTCGCGCGCGCTCGGCATTCAGCTTCAGAGCACCGCCGACCAGGAAATCGGGGTTCAGGTGGCCGAGGATCAGGCTCGCGTCGGTCACGGTCGGCTCGTCGCCGCCGGTGTCGTAGCAGACCGGCCCCGGCACGGCGCCGGCGCTGTCGGGGCCGACGATCATCGAGCCGCCGGAATCGATCCGCACGAGCGAGCCGCCGCCGGCGCCGACCTCGGCGAGATCGATCGCCGGCACCTTGAGGAGGTAGCCCGCGCCGGTCAGCAGCCGCGAGCCGGTCATGATGCCGCCGCCGACCTGGTACTCGAGCGCCCGTGAGAACTCGCCGCGCTCGATGATGCCGGCCTTGGCCGTGGTGCCGCCCATGTCGAAGCTGATCAGGTGGTCGATGCCGGCGGCGCGCCCCAGCACCTGGGCGCCGACCACCCCGGCGGCAGGCCCGGATTCGACGATGTGCATGGGCTTTTGCGCCGCTGCCGCAGCACTCATCAGGCCGCCGTTCGACTGCATGATCAGGAGCGGCGCACGCACGCCTCTGGCCGACAGGTCGCCCTCGAGCCTGCGCCAGGTAGCGGCCGACGATCGGCGTCAGATAGGCGTTGATCACGGTGCTCGAGGTGCGCTCGTACTCCTTGATCTCGGGCAGCACCTCGGAGCTGATCGAGATCGGCAGATCCGGCGCCAGCCGAAGCGCTGCCTCCTTGATCATCTGCTCGTGGACCGGATTGGCGAAGCAGTTGAGAAGGCACACCGCCAGCGCCTGCACGCCCTGGTCCAGCAGGCGGCGCACCGCGCGCTCCGCATCGGCCGGATCGAGCGGCCGCACGACCTCGCCGCGAGCACCGATGCGCTCGTCGACCGGCACCCGCAGGTGGCGCGGGACCAGAGGCGGCGGCTTGGTCCAGGCGATGTCGTACATCCTGGGCATGCGCAGGTTGCGGATCTCCAGGATGTCGCGAAAGCCCTTGGTGGTGATCAGGCCGGTGCGCGCACCCTTGTGCTCCAGGATCGCGTTCGAGGCGACCGTGGTGCCGTGCCGGATCTCCTCGATGTCGTCGCCCTCGATGCCGAACTCCTCGAACAGCCGTGCCAGTCCTTCGGCGATCGCGCGGGCGTAGTCGTCGACGCTGGACGAGACTTTCCGGGTCCGCGTGCTGCCATCCTCGGCCAGGAGCACGATGTCGGTGAAGGTGCCGCCGATGTCGACGCCGACGCGAAAGCGCATGCCTCTCCCCATGATGATCTGTCTCAGCTGCGGGTCACGGCCGGCGTCGCCGTCCACGCGCGAGCGCGGCGATGCTCGGCGCGCAGCCGCGCGGTCGCCTGCGCCTCGACGCGGCCCTCGTCGTCGAGCACCACGCCGTAGTCGGCGCCGGCCGCGGCCCGGCTCACGACCTCGTTTTGCACATCGCGTGCCACCGCCGCCGGGTCGCGCTCCAGCGGATCGCCGTAGCCGCCCGCACCCGCGACCTCGTGGCGGAACACCTCGCCCTTGGTGATGGTCATGGTGAGCTTGGAAGGCAGGGGACGGTTCTCGGTGTCGGGATTGAGATGGTTCTGCGACGGCCTGCCCGGCTGGCCGCCATAGAGGCCGTAGGGCGGGATGGTGTGGCGGTCGGATCGGACCTGCAGGATACCTTCCTCCTCGAGGAAGCGATAGTCGCGCCGGAACGGCACGCCGCCCCGAAACTTGCCCGGCCCCGCCTTGTCCGGCACGAACTCGTAGGCCTCGATCCGGATCGGCTGCTCGGCCTCGGTCACCTCGACCGAGTGCGAGGCCATGTTGGCGAACATGTTGGAGTTGCCGTCCAGCCCGTCGGCCCAGGGCCGGCCGCCCCAGGCGCCGCAGGTGAAGTCGACGTAGATGAACGGCGAGCGGTCGGCGTGATAGCCGCCGATCGAGATGCCGGTGTTGCCGCCGTCGGAGGCGGCGAACACCTTGTCCGGCAGCATCATGGCGAGGCAGCCGAAGGCGCAGTCGACCATGCGAAAGCCGGTGAGGCCGCGCGCGGCGCAGGCGGCGGGCAGCACGCCGTTGGCGATCGTGCCGGGCGGCGCCTTCACCTCGATGGCGCGGAACACGCCCTCGTTGTTGGGGATGTCGGCCGGCAGCACCGAGCGGATCGCGGTGTAGCTCGCGGCCTTGGTGAAGGAGAGCGTGTTGTTGATCGCGCCCTTGACCTGGGGATCGGTGCCGGTCCAGTCGACCAGCATGTGATCGCCCTGCTTGGTCATGGTGACGAACAGGCGGATCGGCCTGTCGACGTCGACGCCGTCGTCGTCGATCCAGTCCTCGAAGCTCCACTGGCCGTCGGGCAGGTCCTGCAGCGCGCTGCGGGTCATGCGCTCGGCGTGGTCGATCACGTCTGCCATGTAGCGCCTGGTCAAGGCGGCGCCGTGGCGCGCGGCCAGCTCCAGGAACTGGCGCTCGGCGATGTGGCAGGCGGCGAGCTGGGCGCGCAGGTCGCCGAACACCTTGACCGGCACGCGCACGTTCTTCTCGATCAGCGCGAACAGCGTCGTGTTGGGCTTGCCCGCCTCGTACAGCTTGAGCGGCGGGATGCGCAGGCCCTCCTGATAGATCTCGGTGGAGTCCGAGGCGTTCGAGCCGGCGACCCGGCCGCCGACGTCGGTGTGGTGGCAGATCGTGGCGGCAAACGCGATGCGCTCGCCTTCGAAGTAAAGCGGCTTGAAGACGAAGATGTCGGGCAGATGCATGCCGCCCTCGAACGGATCGTTCATCGCGAACACATCGCCTGGCCCCATATCGTCGCGATATCGCGCCACGAGGACTTCGAGCGCGGTCGGAATAGCGCCAAGATGTCCGGGCAGGGTCAGCCCTTGCGCCACCAGCTTCCCCTCGGCGTCGCAGAAAGCGGTCGAATAGTCCATGTTGTCCTTGAGCACGCCCGAGTAAGTCGTGCGGAAAATGGTCAGCGCCATCTCGTCGGCGATCGAGAAGATCGCGTTGCGGAACAGCTCGAAGGCGATCGGATCGTCAGCGTCGGTCATGTCGTGCCCGCTCCTTTGACAGCCGTCCCACAACATGCGGCCATCCGAGCGCAAAGTCACGCGTCCGGCGCCGCCTCGCTTGTGCTGTGCCGCCAAGGACAAAGGCAATCCGCCGGCCACGGGCATACTAGCGCCGCCGCGTCGGCGCCGGCATTGTTCGGTGCAGAGCAGTTGCCATGTCGAAAATTCACTCCACTGGTAGACTTTGAGTTGCAAAAGCCGTCTGAAGCTGTCAGTTGTTCGTCCGCAATCACGTATCCAAGAGGTGACAGGCGTGAGCGAACAGTTGGAACACTCCACTTTGGCCGAGATGACAGCCGAGATTGTCTCCGCTTATGTCTCGCATCATCAGATCTTGCCGGCCGAAGTACCGGGCCTGATCGGGTCGGTGGCTGGGAAACTGGCGACCTTGGGAACCGAGCAGACCGAGGCCGCGCCTGCCAAGCCGCAACCTGTAGTAGCGGTTCGACGGTCGATCGGCCGCGATCACATCACCTGCCTGATCTGCGCCAAGAAGCAGAAGCTCCTCAAGCGCCACCTGTCGGCGGCGCACGGCCTGACGCCGGGCGAGTATCGCGACATGTTCGCGCTCAAGAGCGACTATCCGATGACGGCGCCGAGCTACGTCGAGATGCGCTCGGAGATCGCGCGGCGTACCGGTCTCGGGCGGCCGAAGAAGGCGCCGGCGCGGCGCGCCAAGGCCAAGCGGCCCCGCAGCGCGTAGCGCGCGCCAGCGCCACGACGCTGAGGCCGCGCCGCCGGCGCGGTTTGGGGTTGCGTCGCGCCGCAGCTCCGGCTGTGATGGGAGGGCCACACGGCCGGAGGCGAGGCGATGTATCCCAGTCTGGCGTTCAACCATGGTCTGCTCGGCCAGGCCGGCTCGCGCAGGCGCATCGACACGCCGGCCCTGGTCCTCGACCTCGACGCCTTCGACCACAACGTGGCGACCATGGCGGCGCTGGCGCGCGAGCGTGCGATCGGGCTGCGGCCGCATGCCAAGACACACAAGTCGGTCGCGATCGGCCGCCGCCAGATGGAAGCCGGCGCGGTGGGCTTGTGCTGCGCCAAGCTCGGCGAGGCCGAGGCGCTGGCGGCCGGCGGCCTCGACCATCTGCTGCTGACCGCGCCGGTGCGCGGCGACGACAAGATCAGGCGCCTCCTGGCGCTGAACGCGCAACTTGCCGATCTCGCCGTGGTGGTGGATGACGCCGACAACGCCAGGCAGCTCGCCGATGCGGCGGCCGCCGCCGGACAGGTCCTGGCGGTCCTGATCGTGGCGGATGTCGGATCGCATCGGTTCGGCGTCACCGGCGAGGCCGCCGCGGTCGAGATCGGCAGGCTGATCGGCGCGCGGCCATCGCTGCGCTTTCGCGGCGTGCAGGGCTACGCCGGGCACGTCCAGCACATCGAGGACTACGCCGATCGGCGGCTGCAGTCGCACGCCGCGATCGCGCGCCTGGGGCAGGTGCGCGACGCGCTCGCGGCCATCGGCCTGGCCTCCGAGATCGTCACCGGCAGCGGCACCGGCACCCACGATTTCGATCACGAGCTCGGCATCATGACCGATCTCCAGGTCGGCTCGTACATCTTCTGCGACGTCCAGTACGACCGCGTCGCCATGGCGCCGGGCGAGCCCAGGCGTTTTCGCAACGCGCTGTTCGTGCACACCCGGGTCGTCAGCGCCAACCAGACCGGCTTCGTCACCACCGATGCCGGCTCGAAGAGCTTCGCGATGGACGGGCCGCCGCCGGAGATTTTCGCGGGCGCGCCGGAAGGCTCGACCTACGGCCGCTTCGGCGACGAGTTCGGCCGCGTCAACCTGCCGGACGGGGCGAGCGCGCGGTGCGGCGACCTGGTCGTCTGCATCGTGCCGCACTGCGACCCGACGGTGAACCTGTACGACCACTACCACTGCGTGCGCGGCGACGTGCTGGTCGACCTGTGGCCGGTCGACGCTCGCGGCCGCGCCGGCTGACGGTCTGGCGGATCAGGGCGTCGTTGCGACCGGGCGCTTGAACGCGGCGGCGCGCACCTCGCGGTGCGTGATATAGACGGTCGAGCCGAAGATCACCGCGCCGCCGAGCCAGGTCCAGATGGTCGGCACCTCGCCGAACAGGAAATAGGCCACCACCGCGATCAGCGGCAGCCGGGCGAACTCGAACGGCACCACGATCGACGCGTCGGCCAGAACAAAGGCGCGCGCCATGCACAGCCAGCTGACCGTGCCAAGCGTGCCCACGATCACGAGGAACGGCAGCTCGAAGAGGGTCGGCGTCCGCCAGTAGAGCAGCGCCAGCGGCACGGAGAGCAGCGTCATGAACACCGACTGGTAGAGGACGATCGTGGTCGGGCTTTCGGTCGCCGTCAGGCGCTTCACGATCAAGGTGACCACGGCCGCGAACAGCGCCGACAGGAGCATCAGGCCGGCGTACGGCGAAACGGTCTCGGCGCCGGGGCGAATGACGATCAGGACGCCTGCGAAGCCGACCAGCACCGCCGTCCACCGGCGCAACCGAACCACCTCGCCGAGGATCAGGGCAGCGCCGGCGGTGGCGAACAGGGGCTTGGTGAAGCCGAGCGCCGTGAGCTCCGCGAGCGGCATCTCGGCGACCGCGACGAAGAAGCAGAGCATGGAGGCGAGCAGAGAGAGGCTCGACAGGCCCAGCCAGCCGGCCTGCCTGGTCCGCAGCGTGTACCAGCCGAGCCTGCCCAAGAACGGCACGAGCAGCAGGATGCCGACCAGGTTGCGAAACAACACGATCTCGAACGGATGCAGGTCCGCCGACACGATGCGCAGCGCGCTCAGCTGGATGGCCACGCACGCGCTGCCGAACAGCATCAGCAGAGCCGCCCGCACCAGGGGCGACAGCGTGGACCACCAGCGCGCTCCGATCATGCCCTCGGACGTCCATCCGTGCCGCCGGTCGCCGGATGCGCTAAGACCAGCGTGCGATCGGACATGGTCGGGTGTCGACGGCGCTGCCGCAGCAAGGAGAACGTCATGAGCCTCTTGGGCAAAGGTGCGATGGTAATCTGGCACGACATCGCCGCCGGCTGCGAGAGCGATTACAACGAATGGCACTCGAAGGAGCATATGCTGGAGCGGGTCGGCGTGCCGGGATTTCGCCGCGGCCACCGCTATCGGGCGCTCACGGGCTCGCCCGGATTCCTCAACCTGTACGAGGTCGACGACGTCGCGATCCTCACTTCGCAGCCTTATCTCGATCGCCTCAATCATCCGACGCCCTGGACCCGGAAGGCGATGAGCTACTTTCGCAACAACAACCGGACGCTCTGCCGGGTGGCAGCCAGCATCGGCAACGGCATCTGCGCCGATCTGCTCACCATCCAGCTCGCCGCGGCGCCCGGGCGCAGCGACGCGCTGGGAGGCTGGCTCGCCGGGGCGATGCCGGCCCTGGTCGAGCGGCCGGGCGTGCTCGGCGCCCACTATCTGGAAGGCGATCTCGCGGCGAGCCGCACCGAGACCGAGGAGAAGCGGCTGCGCGCGGGCAGCGATGCGATCGCCGACCGGGTGGTGCTGGTCGGCGGCTACGACGCCGAGGCGCTCCACGAGGTGCGCGCCGAGCGTGCTGGCGCCGGCCGCCCTGGTGGCGCAGGGCGCGGAGGAGCTGCAGCAGGCCGCCGTCTACCGCCTGCTGCACTGCATCACCGAGCCCGACCTCACGTCCTAGGGCAAGGGAACGACCGGCTGACCGGGAGCAGCCGTTCCTCTATGAAACATTGTTCACGACCCGGCCGCGTCGCGGCCCCGGTCAACGCTCACCGGCCAACCACAGGATCGAGGGACCCATGACCAGCACCACCCACCACGCCCAAGCACCGAACGTCCTGCTGGTCCTGGTCGATCAGTGGCCGGCACGGCTGCTGGGCGCTTCGGGCCACCCGGTGATCCAGACGCCCACGATCGACGCGATCGCCCGCAACGGCGTGCGCTTCACGCGCGCCTACTCGGAATGCCCGATCTGCATTCCGGCGCGGCGCACGCTGATGACCGGCACCACGACGCGCACCCATGGCGATCGCATCTTCGGCACGGTCAACCGGATGCCGGCGGTGCCGACGCTCGCGCACTGCTTTCGCGATGCCGGCTACCAGACCTTTGCGGTCGGCAAGCTGCACGTCTATCCGCCGCGCGACCGCATCGGCTTCGACGACGTGCTGCTGTCCGAGGAGGGACGGCCGCATCTCGGCGGGCTCGACGACTACGAGATCTTCCTCGCCGACCGCGGCTATCCCGGCCAGCAGTACCTGCACGGCATGAACAACAACAACTACATGC
This sequence comes from uncultured Alphaproteobacteria bacterium, assembly GCA_963753315.1. Classification (GTDB taxonomy): domain Bacteria; phylum Pseudomonadota; class Alphaproteobacteria; order Geminicoccales; family Geminicoccaceae; genus DASUGG01. The sequence goes on along the minus strand of CAVWCI010000050.1, from coordinate 37,258 downwards.
ACCGGCCGTGGCATCTGCCGGAGGACTGCCACGTCACCAACTGGACCTCGATGCAGATGGCGCGCACGATCAAGCGGCGCGATCCGACCAGGCCCGCCTTCTGGTGCGTGTCGTACACGCCGCCGCATCCGCCGCTGGTGCCGCTCGCGAGCTATGTCGACTACTACCGCGCGTTCGAGATCCCCGAAGCGCTGCGCGGCGACTGGTCCGAGGACGATGCGGCCCTGCCCGTACCGCTGCGCATGAATCGCGCCTACTACGGCGGCTATCGGGGCCAAGTGCTGACCGAGGTGCGGCGCGCCTTCTATGCGCTCTGCACGCACATCGACCATCAGCTGCGCGTCGTGATCGGCACGCTGCGCGAGGAGGGCATCCTCGACGACACGATCGTGCTGATCGCGGCCGACCACGGCGAGATGCTGGGCGACTTCGGCCTGTTCGCCAAGCGGACCTACTACGAGGGCTCGGGCTGCGTGCCGATGGTGCTGATGGGCCGCGCCGGCGACCAGAGGGTCGGCCATCACCGCGTCGACGACCGCCTGGTCGGGCTGCAGGACCTGATGCCGACCCTGCTCGACCTCGCCGGCATTCCGGTGCCGCAGAGCTGCGACGGCCTGTCGATGGTCGGCGAGCGCCGGCGCCAGACCCTGTATGGCGACTGCCTGGAGAACGTCAGCGCAACCCGCATGCTGCACGACGGCCGCCACAAGCTGATCTGGTACCCGGCCGGCAACCACGTCCAGCTGTTCGACCTCGAGGAGGATCCGGGCGAGCTGCGCAATCGCGCGGATGATCCCGACTACGCAAGGGTCCGCGAGCGCCTGACCGGCTCCCTGATCGACGGTCTGTACGGCATCGACGTCGAGCAGGGCTGGGTCAAGGACGGCAAGCTCGCGGGCTTCGAGGCGCCAGCCTACGACGAGCATCCCGACCGCGGCCTGAACGGCCAGCGCGGCCTGCACTTCCCGCAGCCGCCGCAGGTGGCCCAGGACGTGATGGTGGGCTTTCCGACCTAGAAGCAGCCCGACCGGGAGCGACGCGTTGCAGCGGGCGTGCCATCCTGACGGCACGCCTGCCACTGCTGGCGGGGGCCCGGCGCCATTAGCAAAAATATCTGCAATACAGGTTGAAAATTAACCTGAAGTTGATAAAACACGATGAGCCAGTGAAGATACGCCACGCGGCGCTGTGTCTTAAGGCCGCGATTGAGGGGAGCTCGACCCTTGCAGGCAGCCACGCCCACCAGCGCACCATCGCCCGACGACCAACCCATGCGCCTGCTGCTCGTCCGCTCCCGCCCGGGCGAGCTGCCTTGGCTCGCGACCGCCATCGCCAAGACCATGGCGCCGGTCGAGATCGTCGAGGTCATCGGCTTCGCCAACGCGATCTGGCGGCTCGGCAACGAGCTCTTCGATACGGTGCTGCTCGACGTCGAGATCCGCGATCCTGCCGCCATGGCCTATTTTCGCGAGCAGATCGCCGATGTCGGCGCCGTGCCGGTGCTCGATCTGCGCGAGCCGGTCGCGGCCGAGCAGCCGGCGCCGGAGCCCGCTGCACGCGCCGCGACCCACGCCGAGCCTGCCGCCGGGCAGACCGACGCCAAGGCGGTGCGCAGGGGCCTGCGTGTGCCCTGGCAACGGCGGCCGCGGCGATCGGCGCAGCAGCCCGCAGAGCCCGTGCCCGCCACGGGCTGAGCCGTCTCGCGCCGGGTCTGATCTGCTGCTCTAGGAGCGGTCTTGGGCGCTCGAGGCCGTTCTGGCTTCGATCAGCTGCCCGCCGCGCAGCACCAGCTCCTGGCGGCGCAGCCCCGAAGGACAGCAGGTCGCGTCGCCCGGCTCCAGCACGTTCAGGCGCAGCGAGATCACGCCGTCCTCGATCGATTCGATCTCGGCGCTGTGCACGCTGTCGTCGCTGCCCGCCAGCGGCTTGGTGGCGGCCAGCGCATAGCTCTCGCCGTCGAACAGATAGGCGGCGACGAAGCGCGCCTGCCCCAGCCGCTGCGATTCGTAGGTGAAGAACACCAGGCCATCATCGAGCCCGTCGCCATTGAGGTCGCCATAGTGGGCGATCTCGGCGGCAAACCTGCCGTCGACCCCGTCGTTCAGGCGGACCAGGTTCTGCTCGATGATGGCATCGAGCGCGGTCCCGCTGGGCGGGCCGTCAGGGGCGTCGCCAGCTGCCTCGGCATCGCCCTGCTGCGGCGCCAGCGCCGCGCGCAGCGAGGGCGCGGCTTCACGGCTGGCACCCTGTGACGAGGGCGCCTGCGGCGGCCGGTCCGCGGCGACGCCTGGCTCGGCGCTACCTGCAGGCGGGCTCGGCGCGGCCACCGGCGGCGGGCTCGGCGTGGCCACCGGCGGCGGTCCGGCGTGGCCACCGGCGGCGGGTCCGGCGTGGCCGCTGGCGGCGCGTCCCGGCTCGCGGAGCGCGGCTGCTCGCCGGCCGTGGCGCACGACCAACCGCGCACTTTTCAGCGTGTCGACCAGCTCCTCGGCCTTGCGGGCGCAAAACGCGGCATCGGTCTGCGCGTTCCACAGAACGCTGCGCACGCCGGGCTGCTCGGTATCCTTCCAGTAGACGACCTCGCACGGCACGTCCCCGTTCGGGTCCGGGACGGCGATCTCGACCCGCCGGATCGCATCATCCCCGCGCGTGCAGCGGGTTTCGCTCGCCGCGGCCGTATTCGCCAGCACCACCATGACCGGCGTCAGCACAGCGAACGCTACCAGGGATTTCGCCATCGATCGTCTTGCCCCCATCCCGGTGTCGCCATCCCGGGCATCTCGATCGCGGGCGCGCGAAGCCGAAAGGGTAGCCGAAGGCGTTGTGTCAGGAAAGTTCATAAGCTTTCGACCGATCTGCCCCTGAAGTTGGGCGGTTGCGGCAGGTTCAGACGGTTTTCTCAGGATCTGGTAAATGCACCTCTTGAGCCTCGAGGCTCAGCATAGCCTGATCGAGCCGGCCAGGCAAAGAAACCGCAAGGATGCAAGATGCCCGACACGCTGCCGTGGCTTCTGACCTACACCCTCGCGCCCGTCGCGGCGATCGTGCTCGGCGGTTGCGCCGCGGTGGCGCGTCCGCAGGGCAAGCCGCTGATCAGCGCCTTCGAGCACTTCGCCGCAGGCGTGGTGTTCTCGGCAGTGGCGATCGAGCTGATGCCCAGGCTGCACGAGATCGATCAGCCCCTGCCGATGGTCGTGGGCTTCGTCGCCGGGGTGATGGCGATGATGGCGAGCCGGCGCTGGTTCGAGGCGGCAGGAACGCTCGTGCCGACGGCGGTCGATCTGTTCATCGACGGCCTCCTGATCGCCATCGGGCTGGCGGCCGGGGTCTTCGGCGGCATGCTGCTGCTCGCCGGCCTCACCATCGAGGCCCTCTCGCTCGGGCTGGCGAGCACGCCCGCCCTGGTCCGGCAGGGTGCGGGCAAGGTGAAGGCGATCGCGACCATGGGCGGCCTCGGCCTGATGATCATGCTCGGTGCTGCCGCAGGCTACGCCAGCATCGGCGCGTCGCCGCCGCTGCTCGCCGCGATTCTCGGCTTCGGCGTCGCAGCCCTGCTCTACCTGGTGACCGAGGACCTGCTGCTCGAGGCGCATGCCACCAGCGACACGCCGGCGATCACCGCGACCTTTTTTCTCGGCTTCTCTGATTCCCCTCGTTCTGGCTCACCTTTGACGATACGGTCCCGACCCGCGAGCAGATTGCGTCCCGCTGCGACAGATCTGGAGGAAACACCATGGCCGATGTGCTTTCCAAGGAAGAGGTGGACGGCATCCACGCCTATTGGCGCGCGGCGAACTATCTCTCGGTCGGGCAGATCTACCTCCTCGACAATCCGCTGCTCGCCGAGCCGCTTACGCTCGAGCACATCAAGCCTCGCCTGCTCGGCCATTGGGGCACGACGCCCGGGCTCAACTTCATCTACGTCCATCTGAACCGGCTCATCCGGCAGCACGACCTTGACATGATCTACATCGCCGGTCCCGGGCACGGCGGCCCCGGGCTGGTCGCCAACACCTGGCTCGAGGGCACCTACAGCGAGGTCTATCCGAACATCTCGCAGGACGTCGAAGGCATGCGGCGCCTGTTCAAGCAGTTCTCCTTTCCCGGCGGCATCCCGAGCCACGTCGCGCCGGAGACGCCGGGCTCGATCCACGAGGGCGGCGAGCTCGGCTATTCGGTCGTCGCACGCCTTCGGCGCCGCCTTCGACAACCCCGACCTGATCGTCGCCTGCGTCGTCGGCGACGGCGAGGCCGAGACCGGCGCGCTCGCGACCTCCTGGCATTCCAACAAGTTCCTCGATCCGGTGCGCGACGGCGTCGTCCTGCCGATCCTGCACCTCAACGGCTACAAGATCGCCAACCCGACGGTGCTGGCGCGCATCAGTCACGAGCAGCTGGAGAGCCTGTTCGCGGGCTACGGCTACAAGCCCTACTTCGTCGAGGGCGAGGAGCCGGCGGCCATGCACCAGAAGATGGCGGCGACCCTCGATGCCGTTCTTGCCGAGATCAAGGCCATTCAGGCCCATGCGCGCGAGCGCAACGATGCCACCCGGCCGCGCTGGCCGATGATCGTGATGCGCACGCCCAAGGGCTGGACCGGCCCCAAGGAGGTCGACGGCCAGAAGACCGAGGGCTACTGGCGCTCGCACCAGGTGCCGCTCTCCGGGCTCGCCGACAACCCCGCGCACGTCAAGGTGCTCGAGCAGTGGATGCGCAGCTACCGGCCCGAGGAGCTGTTCGACGAGCAGGGCAGGCTGGTGCCGGCGCTGCGCGCGCTGGCGCCGCAGCGGCACCCGCCGCATGGGCGACAATCCCCACACCAATGGCGGCATCCTGCTCAAGGACCTGCGCATCCCCGACTTTCGCGACTACGCGATCGACGTGCCGGCACCAGGTGCTGTGGAGGGCGAGGCCACCCGGGTCCTGGGCGTGTTCCTGCGCGACATCATGAAGCGCAACATGGATCAGGCCAACTTCCGCGTGTTCGGCCCGGACGAGACGGCCTCGAACCGTCTGGGCGCGCTGTTCGAGACGACGGCCGCACCTGGGTCGCCGACACGCTGCCGGAGGACGATCACCTGGCGCCCGACGGCCGGGTCATGGAGATCCTGAGCGAGCATACCTGCCAGGGCTGGCTCGAGGGCTACCTGCTCACCGGCCGGCACGGCTTCTTCTCCTGCTACGAGGCGTTCATCCACATCATCGATTCGATGTTCAACCAGCACGCCAAGTGGCTGAAGACCACGCGCAGCGAGATCCCCTGGCGGCGGCCGATCGCCTCGCTCAACTACCTTTTGACCTCGCACGTCTGGCGCCAGGACCACAACGGCTTCAGCCATCAGGATCCGGGCTTCATCGATCACGTGATGAACAAGAAGGCGAGCGTGATCCGCGTCTATCTGCCGCCCGACGCCAACACGCTGCTGTCGGTCGCCGACCACTGCCTGCGCTCGCGCGACTTCGTCAACGTGATCGTCGCCGGCAAGCAGCCGGAGCCGCAGTGGCTCGACATGGACGCGGCGGTCAAGCACTGCACCGCGGGCATCGGCATCTGGCAGTGGGCGAGCAACGATCGCGGCACCGAGCCGGACGTGGTGATGGCGGCGGCCGGCGACGTGCCGACCATGGAGGTGCTGGCCGCCATCAGCATCCTGCGCCAGGAGGTGCCGGATCTGAAGATCCGCATGATCAACGTCGTCGACCTGATGCGCCTGCAGCCGGCCGAGGAGCATCCGCACGGCCTGTCCGATCGCGAGTTCGACGTGCTGTTCACCGCCGACAAGCCGATCATCTTCGCCTATCACGGCTATCCGTGGCTGATCCACCGGCTGACCTACCGCCGCACCAACCACGGCAACCTGCATGTGCGCGGCTACAAGGAGGAGGGCACCACCACCACGCCCTTCGACATGCTGGTGCGCAACGACATGGACCGCTTCCACCTGGTCGACGACGTGATCGAGCGCGTGCCCAGGCTCGGCCCGGTCGCCGCCTATACCCGCCAGACCGTGCGCGACAAGCTGATCGAGCACAAGGAGTACATCACGAAGTACGGCCAGGACATGCCCGAGATCCGCAACTGGACCTGGCCCGGCGATAAGCCTGCCGCCGCCTGATCGTGCGGCGTGGCTGAGCATGGCGATGCCGCGACGCGGCTCGGCCTGATCGGCGCCGGGCTGATCGGCGCGCGCCATGCGCAGCTGATCAGGGACGATCCCGACCTCATCCTCGCGGGGATCGCCGATCCCTCGGCCGCGGCGCGCGCGCTCGCCCGGCAGCACGGCGTCGCCCACTACGACGACGTTCGCGGCCTGATCGAGCGCGAAGCGCTGGATGGCGTGATCGTCGCGGCGCCGAACCAGCTGCACGGGCCGATCGGTCTCGCCTGCCTCGAGCGCGGCCTGCCCCTGCTGGTCGAGAAGCCGATCGCCGACACCTTCGAGGCGGGGGCTGCGCTGGTCGCGGCGGCGGAGCGCCAGGGGCTGCCGCTGCTGGTCGGGCACCATCGCCGCTTCCATGCCATGGTCGAGGCGACGCACGCGATGCTCCGCGCCGGCGAGATCGGCGATCTCGTGGCAGTGAGCGCGATGTGGGCGACGCGCAAGCCCGACGACTATTTCGAGGCCGCGCCCTGGCGGCACGCCGCAGGCGGCGGGCCGGTGCTGATCAACCTGATCCACGACATCGACTGCCTGCGCCACTTCGCCGGCGAGATCGAGGAGGTGCACGCGATCGCCAGCAACGCGAGGCGCGGGTTCGCCGTCGAGGACACCGCGGTCGCGGTCCTGCGCTTTGCCGGCGGCGCGCTCGGCACGGTCACGCTCAGCGACTGCGCGCCCTCGCCCTGGGGCTGGGAGGCGGGCTCTGGCGAGAACCCCGGCATCGCCGGCACCGGCCAGAACTGCTATCGCTTCCTCGGCACCCGGGGCTCGCTCGACTTTCCCAACCTCGTGCTGTGGCGCCCCGACGGCGCAAGCGCCTGGGACTGGAGCCTGCCGCTGCAGCCCAGGGAGCCTCCTCGGCGCACCAATGTGCCGCTGGCTGCCCAGCTGCAACACTTTCGCCGCGTGATCCGGGGCGAGGAGCCGGCGCGGGTCAGCGGCCGCGAAGGTCTGGCGACCCTGGCGGCGACGCTGGCGGTCAGCGAGTCGGCACGCCTCGGCCGACCGGTCAGGCCGCGCACGCTCGGCTGACGCGGCGCGGCCGGCGCAACGCGAGGCGGAGATCGCGCGCTTGACAGGGTTTTGCTCCGTCCCCTAGCGTGGCGGGCAGGGCAACGAAAGAGCTGGCCGGGCGCCGACAGGGCGAGCGGCCGGGCATCAACACAAGGCATCCTCGGGTCTGGACCGGAGGACCTGCGGCCCGAAGGGAGGCCATCATGAGCATCCGCGTCTTCGATCGGCACGCGCTGCCGAGCTTCGCCACCATTGCCGCCATGCTGCTGTGCCTGCCGTTGGCAACCGGCGACGCCGGCGCGCAGGACTATCCGAGCGAGCAGCTCGACTGGACGATCGCGTTCGGTCCTGGCGGCGGCAACGACATCATGTCGCGCACGCTGATCGAGATCATCAACAAGCACGAGCTGTATCCGGGCGACATCGTCGCCGAGAACCGCCAGGGCGGCAGCGGCGCGGTGGGCTGGGGCTATCTCTACGGCCAGGCCGGCAACCCGTATGCCATCTCCAGCACCAGCGGCAGCTACATCACGACCCCGCTCCAGGCCGACACGCCCTGGGGGCCGACCAGTTTCACGCCGATCGCGCTGCTCGCCACGGACGACCTCGTGCTGCTCGTGAACGGCACCTCCGACATCGACAGCATCGACGCGTTCATCGAGCGCGCCAAGCAAGAGCCGCCGACGATCGGCGGCATCGGCGCCGTGAATGTCGACTTCATCGTGCCGACCCTGCTCGCGGACAAGGCCGGCTTCGAGTTCGACTACGTCTCCTTCAACGGCGCGGGCGAACTCAACACGGCACTCCTGTCCGACGCCCTCGATGCGATCGTTTCCAATCCCGGCGAGGTCCTGGGCCTGATCGAATCCGGCGACATGAAGGCGCTCGCCTACAGCGGCCAGGAGACGCCGGCATCGCTCGGCGACATCCCGACCTTCGAGGAGGCCGGCTATCCGGTGAACCTCTCGATGCCGCGCGGCCTGATCCTCGCCCCCGATGTGCCCGCGGAAGCCCAGGAGTGGTGGATCGAGACCATGAAGAAGGTGGTCGAGACGCCCGAGTGGCAGGAGTACATCGAGAGCAACAACCTGACCGAGAACATCCGTTACGGCGAGGACTTCAGCGCTTTCCTCGAGGAGACGAGCGGCACCTTCGAGGAGATCCTGCGGGAGCACGGCGCGATCGACTGATCGGCGGGCGCCCGGCCTGCGGCCGCGCGGGCATCGCGCGCACGGTCCTGCCCCACCGTCCCGCAAGAGGCGAGCATGCGACTGGCGTTCACCGCGGCGATCCTGTGCGTGGCGGTGTTCTACACCTGGTGGGCGTTCGCCGAGCTGAGCTTCCTCTCCTCGGCGGGGCGGCTGGGGCCGGGCTTCTTTCCGCGTATCATCGGCCTCGCGCTGATCGTCGCCTGCCTGCTCACGCTCGCGGGCGACCTCAGGAAGCGCGACGACCTCGCGCTCTCGAGCTACTGGCGGACCGCCCTGGTCGTCGCCGGCCTGTCCGGGGCCTTCGTCCTCCTTCTCAACGTGCTCGGCGGACCGCTCGCGATGGTCGCCTTCATGCTCGCGAGCCTCTCGCTGTTGAACCCCGGCAAGGCGGTGCAGAACGTCGCCATCAGCGTCGGCTTCCCGCTCGCCCTGTTCCTGCTGTTCGACCGCTGGCTGAACGCGTCGATTCCGCCGGATTCGCTCGGGCTGCCGTGGTGAAGGGGAGCCCTCCTTGAGCGCGCCCGCGGGGCGCCGGGCCGCGTAGGCGGCGCGCATGGACCTGTTCGCCGACCTCTGGCTCGGGATGTCGGTCGCGCTGACGCCGACCAACCTCGTGTTCCTGATGATCGGCGCGCTGGTCGGCATGCTGGTCGGGATCATCCCGGGTTTCGGGCCGTCCGCCGGCATTGCGATCCTGATGCCGCTGACCTTCGGCATGGACCCGATCGGCGCCGTGGTCATGCTGGCGGCGATCTACTACGCCGCCATGTACGGCGGCACCATCACCTCGATCCTGCTCAACACGCCGGGCGAATCGGCGACCGTCGCCGCCACCTTCGACGGCTACCCGCTCGCCCAGCAGGGGCGCGCCGGACCCGCGCTGGTCATGGCGGCGGTGGCCTCGTTCGTCGGCGGCACGATCGGCGTCGTCCTGATCACCCTTCTGGCACCGCTGTTCAGCCAGGTCGCCCGCGGCTTCGGCCCGCCCGAGTATTTTCTGCTCGCCATGATGGGCATGCTGTGCCTGGTGGTCATGGTCGGCAGCGACTGGCGCTACGGCGTCATTTCCGGCCTGATCGGCTTCGCGCTCGGTACGGTCGGCATCGACCTCGAGACCGGCCAGTCACGCTTCACCTTCGGCTCGGCCGAAATGATCGGCGGCATCGACTTCATCCCCGTCGCGATCGGCCTGTTCGGCCTGGGCGAGCTGTTCTACGCCTTCTACGAGGGCCGGCACGCCTCCGGCTCGGGCGGCATCGTCCAGTACCAGAAGGAGCGGCGCTTCTGGCCGGAGGCTCGCGACTGGATCGAGACGCGGGTGACGATGGTCCGGGCCTCCCTGCTCGGCTTCGCGATCGGGGTCATTCCGGGCGCCGGCGCCACGATCGCCTCGCTGATGGCCTACTCGGTCGAAAAATCCGCGGCCAAGGAGCCCCAGCGCTTCGGCAAGGGGATGATGGCGGGGCTGGTCGGACCGGAAGCGGCCAACAACGCCGCCTCGGCCGGCGCGATGGTGCCGCTGCTCACGCTCGGCATCCCGGGCTCGGCTTCGACGGCGGTGCTGCTCGCCGCCTTCCTGCTCTGGGGGCTGCGCCCGGGCCCGCTCCTGATGGGCCAGAACCCCGAGTTCGCCTGGGGGCTGATCGCCAGCATGTATCTCGGCAACCTGGCGCTGGTGCTGCTCAACATCTTCGCCATCCCGCTGTTCGTCCTGATGCTGCGCGTGCCCTACCGGATCCTGGCGCCGGCCGTGATCGTGCTCTGCACGATCGGCACCTACAGCGTGAACGGCAGCATCGTCGAGACCTGGATCATGTTCGTCGCCGGCATCGCCGGCTTCTTCATGAAGCTGTTCGGCTTCTCGCCGGCGGCGGTCGTCCTGGCGCTGGTCCTGGGGCCCGCTTGCCGAGGAGGCCTTGCGCCAGACGCTCACGATCTCGCGCGGCTCCTTCGCGATCTTCATCGAGCGCCCGATGTCGATCTGGATCGTCGGCGATCACGCTCGCGATCCTTCTGGCCGCACCGCTGCTGCGCCGGTTCCAGTCCAGGGCGGCGTGACGCGCAGCCCAAGCCTGCCTCCCGAGGTCGACCTGCTGGTGCTGGGCGCCGGCGCCGGCGGCATGACCGCTGCCCTGGTGGCGGCGGTGCACGGCCTCGACGTGCTGCTGGCCGAGAAGACCGCGGTCGTCGGCGGCACCACGGCGATCTCGGCGGGCTCGGTCTGGGTTCCGGGCACCCACCACAGCCCGCCGCGGCGACGACGCCGCGCAACGCGCGCCGCTACCTGCAAGCCGCGATCGGCCACCGCCTGCGCGCTGCGCCGACCGACGCCTTCCTGGCCGCGGGCCCGGAGATGGTGCGCTTCCTGGAGCAGCACACGGCCGTCCGGCTGCGCGCCTATCCCTACCATCCCGACTACCTGGCAGACCTCCCGGGCGCCACCCTCTCGGGCCGGGTGCTGGAGCCCCTGCCCTTCGATGCCAGGCTGCTCGGCCGCGATTTCGCAAGGCTGCGGCCGCCCTTGCCGGAGTTCACCCTGCTCGGCGGCATGATGGTCGATCGCACCGACATCGGCCACCTGCTGGGTGCGACGACGATCCGTCGCCTCGCTGCGGCACGCCGCCCGCCTGCTGCTGCGCTACGGCGCCGATCGCCTGCGCCATCCGCGCGGCACCAGGCTGGTGATGGGCAATGCGCTGGCCGGCCGCCTGTTCCACTCGCTGCTGCAGCGGGACGTGCCGGTCCTCACCAGGACGTCTGCGATCGAGCTGACCATGGCGGACGGCCGCGTGAGCGGCGCGACGCTGGAAGCGCCGGATGGCAGGATGCAGGTTCGCAGCCGCCTGGGCGTGGTGCTGGCCACCGGCGGCTTCTCGCGCCACCCCGAATTGCGCAGGCGATTGCTGCCAGAACCTCTTTGCGAGCATTCGCCCCTGGTCGAGAGCGTGACGGGCGATGGCGTCACGCTCGGCCAGCAGGCCGGCGGCCATCTCGGCACCGACCACGCCAACAACAGCTTCTGGGCGCCCGTCTCGATCCGCACGCGTGCCGACGGCAGCACCGCGGTGTTCCCGCATTTCGTGCTCGATCGCGGCAAGCCCGGCCTGATCGCGGTGAACGGCGAGGGCCGGCGCTTCGTCAACGAGGCCACGACCTACCAGCGCTTTGCCGAAGCCATGTACGCCGCGCATGCGCACACGCCGACCATCCCCTGCCACTTCATCTGCGACGATCGCTTCATCGTGCGCTATGGCCTGGGCATGGTGCGGCCGCGGCGGCTGAACCTGCGCCGCGCCATCGCCGATGGCTACGTGGTCCGCGCCGACACGCTCGCCGGCCTCGCTCGCGCGCTGGCGATCGAGCCTGCGGCCCTCGAGGAAACGGTCGGCGCTACAACGGCTTTGCCGCCGGCGGCGATCGACGCCGACTTCGGCAAGGGCGGCGATGCCTACCAGCGCAATCTCGGCGACCCCGCGCACGGGCCCAACCCCTGCATCGGCCCGATCGAGACGCCGCCGTTCTACGCGATCGAGGTCTGGCCCGGCGACATCGGCGCGAGCTGCGGCCTCGTCACGGACGAAAGCGCCCGGGTGCTGCGCGCCGACGGCACGCCGATCGAGGGGCTCTATGCCGTCGGCAACGACATGGATTCGCTGATGGCCGGCGTCTATCCGGCGCCGGGCGTCACGCTCGGGCCGGCGATGACGTTCGGCTACCTCGCGGCCCGCCACGCGGCTGCGCGAGCGCGTGCGTAGGGGCCGCTCAGCCGACTTTGACGTCCTCCCAGAAGCCGAACCGGCCGCCGACCCTGCGCCATCGAGGGCTGCGGCGCCTCGTACGACCAGGCGGCGCGCTCGTGGCGGGCGCCGTCGATCACGACGTCGTAGAACTGGACGCCGTGCGGGCATTCGAGGTCGTCTGCGGTCCGGGGCGTCTTCTCGAGCCACTCCATGCGCACCGCCGCGCTCGGAAAATACTGGTAGCCGTGAGCCTCGACGATGTCGTCGCTCTGCGCGACGACGTGCCCCTTCAGAACTGCTTTCATGCCACTCCCTCCATCAACTCAGGGCGCAGGGGAGAAATGAGCGCGCCCGCACCGCGGCGACAAGCGGCGCATCCGTCATGCCCAAGGGAGTTGGCGCGCGGAGCGCGTCGGCCGTGCTATGCTGATACTGGCGACAAAGTGGAGCTGGCTATGGCGTCGAGCGCCGTGCGAGGGAGCGAGGGACCTTTCGATCGCATCACCTTCGATCCCGAGGTGATGGGGGGCCGTGCCTGCATTCGAGGAATGCGCGTGACGGTCGCGACGATCGTCGACCTGATCGCCGAAGGTTCCTCGATCGACGAGGTCCTTACCGAGTACCCCTATCTGGAGCGGGAAGACGTCCGACAGGCGCTTGCCTACGCAGCGTGGCTCGCCAGGGACGAGGTGGTGCCTGCGTAAGGGCATACGGTGCGCTTTCTCGTCGACGCCAATCTCTCGCCGCGCGTGGCCGAGTGGCTGCGGGACCAAGGGCACGATGCCGTACACGTCTTCGAGATCGGGCTGAACGAGGCTGGCGATCACCGGATTCTCGAGGAGGCGGTGAGTAGGCGGCAGATCCTCCTGACGGTGGATCTCGATTTTGGTGAAATCGTGGCCCGATCCTCGGGAGGAGCAAGCGTACTGATCCTGCGCCTGCGGAGCGCTGCCACCGCTACCGTCGTCAGGCGGCTCGAGGTGGCGCTCGCTCAGGCCGCTGCGGCGCTGGACGCCGGCGCCGTCGTGATCGTTGGCGAAGGGAGCCTTCGGGTGCGCCGTCTGCCGCTTGGTGGCTGACTAGTCATCGCGCCGCGCGATCGGTGCGCGCTCAGCCGCCGCTGATCGCGGTCATGATGATCACCTCCGTGCCGGGCTCGAGCGGCGTATCCAACGTGGCCTTGTCGCCGTCGACGAAGACGTTGATGTGGCGCCGGATGGCCGGGCGCGAATCGCACACCCGATCGCGCATGCCGGGCCAGCGCGCGTCCAGCGCGTCGATCGCCTCGCGCACGCTCGCAGCCGACAGCGCCACCTCGCGCACGGCGCCCGGGAACAGGTTGACCAGGATGCCCGGCAGCACCACCAGGACCGGCACCGGCCGCGCAGCGCTGGGCGTCGGGCATGCCGTCTCCTCCGCCTCGCGCTACGCCTCGACCACCAGCGTCTCGACCGAGGTGATCATCGGCAGATGCTGCGCGATGCAGCGCCAGCTGTCGCCCTCGTCGGCGCTGGCGTAGAGCGCGCCCGAGTTCGTGCCGAAGTAGACGCCGGCCGGCTCCAGCCGGTCGGTCGCCATCGCCTGGCGCAGCACGCCGAAGAACACGTTCTGCTGCGGCAGCCCTTCGCGCAGATCCTGCCAGCTCTCGCCGCCATCGCGCGTGCGCCAGACCGCCGCCTTCGCGTCGGGCACGTAGCGGCCGGCGATGTCGCCGTTCAGCGGCAGCAGGTAGAGCGTTGCCGGGTCGCGCGGATGGGCTGCCGCCGGAAAGCCGAAGGTCGAGGGCAGGCCCGCCTCGATGCTCTGCCAGCTGCGGCCGCCGTCGTCGCTGCGATACATGCCGCAGTGGTTCTGCTGGTACAGGCGGTCCGGCAGCCCCGGCGCCTGCACGAGGCAGTGCACGCACTGGCCGAACTCCGGGTACCTCTGCTCCTCCGGCAGGTAGTCGGCGCGCGTGCCGCGGTTGCGCGGCTCCCAGGTGTCGCCGCCGTCCGCCGTGTGGAACACGCCGGCCGAGGAGATCCCGACCCAGATCTGCCGCTCGTCGCCCACGTGGGGAACGAGCGAATGCAGGATCAGCCCGGCGCCGCCCGGCTGCCAGTCCGGCCGCGTCGGGTGGTTGCGAAGGCCCGCGACATGCCGCCACGTCTGGCCGGCATCGTCGCTGCGGAACAGGCCGGCAGGCTCGACGCCCGCATAGAGGCTGCCCGCCGCCGGCGCCAGGCTCCAGGCCGTCTTGATCGGCTCCTCGCCCTCCCGGTAGGCGAGGCCCTCGCTGGAGTGCGTCCAGGTCGCGCCGAGGTCCGTGGACCTCCAGACCGCCGGGCCGAACCACTCGTTGCCGCCGGCGCCGTAGATCGCGCCGCTCGCCGGATCGGCGATGACGTGGTTCAGCGGCCAGGTCTCGCAGAACGGGCCGCGCAGCGCCCACGAGCGCCGCGAGGCGTCGCTCTCGAGCACGAACGCGCCCTTCTTCGTACCGAGAAGGACCAGAACTTTCGTCGTCATTTCGGCCTCCATATCATGGCGACTTCGGCATGGGTGCGTCGAGCAGCGACACCATCGGGACAATTCATGCTTCCTCCCCGGCGCTCACGTCATGAGAGCGAGGATGAACGCCGCCGCGGCGGCAAGCGATGCGGCGGTGCGCAGATGGTTCCAGGCTGTCCACGCCGCGAGATAGCGCGTCCACAGGCCGGCGCCCTCGGCACTCTCCGGCTGCGCCGCGGCCAGCGCGTCATTGAGCGGCACGTTGCACAGCATCGTCACGAGGATCGTGCCGACCAGATAAAGAAGGCTGCCGGCGACCAGGAGGATGGCGCCGGGCTCGCTCCAGCGGAAGAGCGCAGCGACCGCGAGGACGACGCATGCCGCGGCCGTGCCGAAGAACGCCGCGAAGAACCATGGATTGATCACGGCGACGTTGATGGACTGCATGGCCGCAATGCCCTGGTCCGGAGGCAGGCGGCCGAGCGCGGCCATCACGAACGCCGAGAAGGCGAAGAAGACGCCCGCGATCAGGCCGCTGCCGAGCGCCGCGAGACAGGTCAGGCTGACGAGCAGTCCGCCGATCATGGCTTTGCGCGCCCCGCAAGTCTCACATCCCCAGCGCTTGCGCTGGCGGGAAGCCAGGGTATTGCGGCAGGGCGTCAGCGATCTCGTGCCAGGGCGCCTTCGAGCCGACGAAGATATGGAACATCGGCCGGATCGCCGGATCGTCCGAGGCGTAGCCGGAACGATCGTCCTGGGCCGGCGCCCCGACCGGTGCCGTCAGGAAGATTGCGGCGACGGCGATGGCGATGCGACTCCTCATGAGCATGCGGCTCTCCATGCAGTGACGGAAAATTGGTGCAGCGCGGCCGCCTCTACACGGCTGCGGCCGAGCCCCGGGCGGCGACCCGCACGACCGACATGGGGTGCGCGATGCCACGGAACTCGGCCGTGCGCTGCTCGGTCGGATGTCTTTCGAGAAGCTCACGCACGCCTGGGTAGCGCCATACGGCGTCGGTGATCCAGATCTCCTCGGCATCCGCCATCTCCTGGACACGCGAGGCGATGTTCACGGTCTGGCCGAAGTAGTCGAGCTCGTCATTGAGGGTGACCGCGATCGCCGCCCCGTGGTGGATACCGATCTTGAGCGACACCGGCCGCTCGGGTTGATCCTGGTTGAAGCGCTCGATGGCGCCGAGCATCTCGAGCGCCGCGCCGACTGCGTGGGCGGCGTCCGGATAGGCCGCCATGACCGCATCGCCGATCGTTTTCACGATCGCCCCGCCGTGACGCACCGTCGTCTCGCGCAGCAGGTCGAAATGCTGCTGGACAAGCTGGAAGGCATTCAGATCGCCGATCCGCTGATAGAGCGCCGTCGATCCCCTGATGTCGGTGAACAGGAGCGCTATGTCGCGGATCGCGATGCCTTCGGCGCCACCCACCACCTCGGAACGGAACAGGCTCCGGAACGTCTGGCTGGTGAGCAGGTGCTTGCCGGTGAGATATGGGTCGAAGGCCAGAAGCTCGCCTTCCTCGCCCGGCGAGACCTGGGTGATGGCGAGCACGCCGCGGGTCGATGTGGGGTTGTCGACCTCGAGCGTGACCGGGCCCGGGGCCAGGGCGGCCTCGTCCGGCTGGTAGCCAGTGCCGAGATAGGTGAGGCGCACCTGCTGCGGCTCGGCCGTGGGCTCGCCCCCGACCTCCAGCTCGAAACCTGCGGCCGTGTCCGAGCTGAACCCCCACAGCGCGCCTGGTGCGGCCTCGAACGCGAACCGGGCGGTCTCGCCCGGCTCGAGGAACGCGACCGCGCGCAGCGCTGAGCGGGCCGCGTCGAGGAAGGACCCGCCGTCGGGCATGCGCCCCTCGCGTACCCCCTTGAACCCGTAGATGTAGTCGAACGGATCGAGCGTCTCCGGACGGTGGTAGCGGATGGCGCGGATCTGGGGCGAGACGCTGAAGTAGATCGCGATGAGGTCGTCCATCGCCGCCTCGTACTCGTTGCGGCACTCCGGGCAGCGGAAGCGGCGCTGGACGGCGCGCAGGCCGGCAAAGCTCTCCACCGCGCAGGCGCACCTCGGGCAGACCAGGAGCCAGTCCATCTCGAACAGCCCGAGCGCGGCCGCGTGGAGGAGAAGGTCGATCGCCTCGTCCTCGCCGAGACCCCGCTCGCTCGCGAAGGTGAACGGGTTGATGCGAAAGAGCGCAGCGTCGTCGTCGGCCCGGATCAGCGCCTCCAGCCGCGACACGACGCGTGGGCTCCACGGCCGCGCCGCCTCCAGCCGGGCAAGTCGCTCATCGAGTGTCCGCTCGTCGACCACCGTCGCCATCGGACGTCCCTCCTCCTGCTCGGCCTCACGCGCCCCTAGGGCTCGAGGCGGAGCAGCGCCTTGCCGCTCTTCGGATCGAAGGGCACGGAGAAATGCTCGTGCACGATCTTCCACTTGCCGCCCGTCCTGCGGCAACAGAAGGTCGCGCGCATGTAGCCCGTGTCCTCCTTGCCGTCCTCGCCGACGGCCCCGCAGCGCACCAGGTAGTGGCCGAAGGCCATGTCGTCGCCGGCCTCGATCGCGAGGTCGTGGACCTCGAAGACCATCGGCCCGGGGCACATGGCGGCGCAGGCCTGCCAGTGCTCGCGGTACGCCTTTGCGCCCTTGAACTGCAGCTTGGCGATCGCGTCGAACGCCAGGATGTCGGGCGCATAGGCCGCCATGATGCCGTCGATGTCGAACGCCCGCGCCGCCTTCGCCCAGTCCTCGATGAGCCTGCCGATCTCGGCTTCGGCCGTGCGCTGCATGGTGGTGGTCGCCATGATCTTCTCCCTTTCCTGTGTCTGGCCAGCGCTACAGGCTGGCGCCGTCGAACGGTGTGATCTTGATCCTCGAGAGGTCGATGCCCTCGGCGCAGCGAAGGTTGATCACGACCATCGCGCGGCCGTCGGGGCCGGTGCCTTCGGCGAACGGCGCGCAGCCGCACGTCTTGCAGAACTGATGGCGGATCACGTGCCGGCCGAAGGTGTAGACCGCGATGTCGTCGCGGGAGGTCTCGAGATGGAACTGCTCGGGCTCGAACGCGGCGAGCACCGAGCCCTTGCGCCGGCAGATCGAGCAGTTGCATTCGATCGCCTCGGTCGGCTCGGCATCGAGGCGGTAGGCGATCTTGCCGCAATGGCAGCTTCCGCGAACGGGCATGGTCTCCTCCTCAGTCCGCCAGTGGCACCCAGACCTCGATCACGCCTCGCAGGCGGACCGGGTCGAAGTCCTCGCCATAGACCTCGACGAAGTCGGGCTCGCCGGCCGCCTTGTGGCCCGAGCGCGGCAGCCAGTCGTGGAAAATCGCATCCACCAGCGGCCGCAGCCCGGAAAGATCGCCCTGATGGGTGAAGACCGCGTGCCGGCGCGCCGGAAGGCGGCGCTCGACGAAGCCCGCCGGCAGCGGCGCGTCGTCGCCCACCATCACTGCCGTGAGGTATTCGAACGCGAACGGCTTCTCGCCGCGCTGATAGAAGATGCCGAACTGCGCCCGCTCGAAGCGGTCTCCCACCTCGCCGACCCGCTGCTGGAAGTGCGCCCACTGCTCCGGGATCCGGTTCATGGTCACAGTATCGTAGCGCTCGGCGAGCCCGACCACCCGCATCTTGTCGCCTTCGGCAAAGCGGGGGCTGAGCTCGGTCTGAGTATCGGTCATGACGTCCTCCTTGCACTTGCGGCGCAGCCGTCAGCGCAGGGTGCGAAAGCAATCCCGCAGCTCCTGCGTGAACAGCGCCGGCTGCTCGAACGCCGCGAAATGGCCGCCGCGATCGAGCTCGTTCCAGTAGAAGAGATCGGCGTAGAACTGCTCGGCCCAGCTGCGCGGGGTCGGGAAGATCTCGCGCGGAAACAGGCTGCATCCCACCGGCACGTGGTCGACCGTGCCGCTGTTGAGGCCGACCTGCGCGTTCTCGAAGTAGATGCGCGCCGACGAGGCGGCCGTTCCGGTCAGCCAGTAGAGCGTGATGTTGTCGAGCATCTGGTCGCGCGAGAGCGCGTCCTCGGGATCGCCGTCGTGGTCGGTCCAGGCATGGAATTTTTCGTAGATCCAGGCGGCCTGGCCCACCGGCGAGTCCGTCAGCGCGTAGCCGATCGTCTGCGGGCGCGTCGACTGCTGCGAAAAATACCCCGACCCGTCCATCTGGAAGCGCGCCAGCGCGTCGATCGCACGCTGCTCCTCGGCCGACAGCCCCGTCGTCGGCAGCGGGTCGGGGAACGCCAGCGGGAAATTGAGATGGATGGCGGCGAGGCCCGGCGCCTGCTGCTGCGCCATGCGGGTGGTGACCTCGGCACCCCAGTCGCCGCCCTGGGCGACGTAGCGGGTGTAGCCGAGCCGGCCCATCAGCAGGGCCCAGGCCCTGGCGATGCGCGCCGAATCCCAGCCCGGCTCGGCGGGCTTGCCCGAGAACCCGAAGCCCGGCAGCGACGGCGCCACGACGTGGAACGCGTCCTGCGCCTCGCCGCCGTGCGCGGTCGGATCGGTCAACGGCTCGATGATGTCCAGGAACTCGATGACGGAGCCTGGCCAGCCGTGCGTGATGACGATCGGCAGGGCATCCGCGTGCGGCGAGCGGACGTGCAGAAAGTGGATGTCGAGGCCGTCGATCGGCGTGCGGTACTGCGCGAAGCCGTTGAGCCTCGCCTCGAACCGGCGCCAGTCGTAGTCCGTGCGCCAGTAGTCCACGAGTGCCTGCAGCTCTTCGAGCGGCACGCCCTGCGACCAGCCATCGACCGTCTCGCGCTCCGGCCAGCGTGCCCCCGCCAGGCGCTGGCGCAGATCGTCCAGCGCGCTCTGCGGCGCCTGGTAGCGGAACGGCGTGATGGCGGGATCGGCGAGCGCGCTCGCGGCACGCCCGAGACCGGATGCGGCCACGCCCGCCGCCATGCCTGCCTGCAACAAGGCGCGGCGCGACAAGGCGCTCGCCGGCCAACCCCGCCGTTCCGTTCCGCAGGCTCGCGTCATGATCGGTGCGCTTCCTGCGTGCCGCCGGCGGGTTGCCCCGGGTCGTCCGGCATCTTCGGGAAGCTCGGCACCGCCGGGTCGACGAGATCCCAGGCGTGGCCGCGGCTCGTGTAGCAGACGAACTCCGGCTTGAAGACGCTCGGGTCGTCGAGGCTGCCGACGCTGACCGTCGTCACGCCCGGCAACCCGCTCGTCGCGCTGACCACGGAGCAGCCGCACGTCCGACAGAAGCCGCGACGGATCGTGTTGCCGCTGTCGGCCGTGAACTCGTAGTAGCGCGGCGTGCCTTCGAGCTTCACGGCCTCGCTCGAAAAGGCCATGAAGCTGGCGTGGCCGCCGCCGCTCTCGTGCTGGCAGTCGCGGCACTGGCACTGGCCGCCGAACATCGGCTCGGCCGCGATCTCGTAGCGGATCGCGCGGCACATGCAGCCGCCGCGCAGGACGGTCTCCGGCGCGCTCATCGGTCCCGTCCGTCGTAGGCGCGCTGCAGCGCTGCGATGTCGAACTTGCGCATCTGCAGGAAGGCCTTCGTGACCCGCCCCACCTTCTCGGGATCCGGGTCCATCAGCATGTCCGGCAGGACCGCCGGCACGACCTGCCATGAGAGGCCCCAGCGGTCCTTCAGCCAGCCGCAGGGGCCCTCTTCGCCACCCTCGGCGAGCTTGCCCCAGAAGTAGTCGATCTCTTCCTGCGTCGCGCAATGCACCTGGAACGACACGGCCTCGTTGAACTTGAAGTGCGGCCCGCCGTTGAGGGCCACAAATCTCTGCCCCTCGAGCTCGAACTCGACGGTCATGACCGATCCCGCCGGCCTGCCGTGGATGTCATGGCCCTCTTTGCCATAGCGGTTGAGCCGCAGGATCCTCGAGTTCTCGAAGATGGCGACATAGGTGTTGGCCGCATCCTCGGCCTGGGTATCGAACCACAGGCAGGGCGTGATCTTCTGGGCGGTGATCGGCATGCTCTCCTCCTTGTCCTCGCTCTCTACATCGAAGCGTAGCGCTCGATCAGCGCGGCCACGGCTTCGGGCTGCTAGCCGTGCTGATCCTTCCGCCCGGCAATCCTTCGCCCGGGCGCTCAGGATTGAAGCCGCCCGGATGAAGGACTCGCCAGGGACCTGGCCAGCTACGCCGCGCTGGTCTGCTGGGGCTCGTACTCGTCGTGGCGGCGCACCCAGTCCATGATCTCGCGCTCGTTGCGGCCCTTGGGCGTGATGTCGAGGTAGATGAAGGCGCCGATCACCTCCTCGTTGCCGCGCGCGTAGCTCGAGTAGGTGTGGAAAACGTCGCCCTTGTCGTCCTTGTAGAAGACGCTGAGGCCGGGCAGCTCGTCGTAGCCTTCGACCTGGCCGTAGTTGTAGTCGACCTCGCCCGCGGCGAGCTGCTCCTTGGTGAACGAGACGTGGAAGTCGTAGTTGAAGTCGCTGCCGTGCGACGACACCCATGGCGCCTTCCAGCCCATGCGCTCCCGATACGCCTGGATCTTCTCGAGCGGCGCGCGCGACACGCGGACGTAGCTCACGTCGTGATTCTCCAGGTGCACGATCGCGCCTTCGGCATGGTCGGCCTCCAGCGAGCAGCTCGGGCAGCCCGCCTCCCAGTCGGGCGCGAACATGAAGTGATGGATCACGAGCTGGCTGTTCTTGCCGAACAGCTGGGCGAGCGTCTTCTTCCCTTCCGGCGTGTCGAAGACGTACGCCTTGTCGACCTTGACCCACGGCAGCGCGCGCCGCTCGGCGGCGACCAGGTCGCGCATCCGGGTCAGCGCTTTCTCGTTGCGCAGATGCGCCTTGCGCGCGGCGAGCCATTGGTCGCGTGACACGATCTGGTGTTGCATCGTTCTCTCTCCGTCGATCTGAGTTTCGCTCGATGCACGGTCAGCCGACGCGCCGCGCCTAAAGCGGCGCGAGCTCCAGAACCGGCCGTACTTCGATGCTTCCCATCGATGCCAGCGGGATCTCGCGGCCACCGGACGGCGTCGTCCAGGTCGCTCGCATCGATCAGGATGAACCCGAGCAGCTGTTCCTTCGTCTCGGCGAACGGACCGTCGGTGATGAGCGTCTCGCGGTTCCGAATCCGCACGGTCTTCGCGGTCTCGACGTTTGCAAGGCCTCCGAGACGAGGTAGTGGCCGCTCTTGCGAAGAACGTCGTCGTAGGCGAGAACTCGTCGACCAGGACCTCCATGTCGCCCTTGGACAAGCGTCCAGCACCTTCTCCTCACCGTAGACGAGGCACAGGTACTTCATGAGCGGGCCTCCCGAGATGGCATCCGTTCAATTCGATCGTTCCAAAGGACGCACGGCACGACGGCAACCCGACAGCGCGACGAACGATTTGTTGAGGGTTACATGACGGCCTTGGCCTCGTTGCCCGGCGCGCTGTCCTTCATCAGGCGGTCGAGATGCAGCCTGATGTGCGCGGCCTCGGCCGGCGTATGGGCGAGCGCGATCGCCCGGTCGAAGGCGATGCGCGCCTCCTCGGCGCGGCCGAGCTCCAGCAGCAGCGCGCCGCTGCACGCCGAAGAAGTGGAAATAGCCCGACGAGCGGCTCGGCGAGCGGCTCGATCATGGCGAGCGCCGCCGCCGGCGCCGCGCGCTTGGCGACCGCCACCGCCCGGTTGAGCGTGACCACGGGCGAGGGCTGCAATGCCTCCAGCACGGCGTACAGCCGGTCGATCTCGGCCCAGTCCGTGTCCTCGAAGCGCGCAGCCTGGGCATGGACCGCGGCGATCGCGGCCTGGACCTGGTAGGCGCCCGGTCGCCGGTGGCGCAGCGCCTTCTCGACCAGCACCAGCCCTTCGGCCATCGATCGCCTGGTTCCACAAGGACCGGTCCTGGTCCTCCATGAGCACGATGCAGCCCTCGGCATCGAGCCGCGCACGCGCGCGGGCATGCTGCAGGAGCAGCAGCGCGGCGAGCCCCATGATCTCGGGCTCGGCCGGGAACAGCCGCAGCAGCAGCCGGGCGAGCCGGATCGCCTCCTCGCACAGCGGCACGCGGATGTGCGCCTCGCCGCCGCTTGCCGAGTAGCCCTCGTTGAACAGCAGGTAGATCATCGCGGCGACGGCAGCCACGCGCTCGGACCGCTCGATCGCACCTGGCGTCTCGAACGGGACCCTGGCCCCGGCGACGCGCCGCTTGGCCCGCGTGATGCGCTGCTCCATGGCGCTCTCGCCGACCAGGAAGGCGCGCGCGATCTCCCTGACCGAAAGGCCGGAGACGATGCGCAGCGCGAGCGCGATCTGCTGGGTCGCCGGCAGGTCGGGATGGCAGCAGATGAACAGCAGGCGCAGCACGTCGTCGCGATAGTGCGAGCTGTCGATGCGCTCGGCGAGCGCCGCCTCGGCATCGTCGTCGTCCGAGATCAGCTCCTCGGGCGGCAGCGGCTCCTCGCTGCTCTGGCGCCGCACCTGGTCGAGCGCGGCGTTGCGGCCGACGAAGATCAGCCAGGCGGCCGGGTCGCGCGGCGGGCCGTTGACCGGCCAGTTGCGCAGCGCCCGCAGGCAGGCCTCCTGGAACGCCTCCTCGGCGCGATCGAGGTTGCGGAAATAGCGCAGCAGCGCGCCCAGCGCCTGGGGACGCGCCGAGGTCAGCGCCGCGTCGAGCCAGGCGAGATCGCTCACCCGCCGGCCTTCCCGGGAAAGAAGACCGAGATCGGGCGGATCTCCAGAGCGCTCATGAGCCCCGCCGCCATGCGCGGCGCCATCAGCAGGCGCGCCGCCTCGATCGCCTCCTCGAGGCTCGCGCACTCGATGACGTAGAAGCCGAGCAGGGCCTCCTTGGTCTCGGCGAACGGGCCGTCGATCACCAGGGGCTCGGCGCCGGCCCGCAAGGTCGTGGCCGCGGTGGTCGGCATCAGCCGGGCGATCGGGCCAAGCTTCGCTTCCAGCTTGCGCCGCACGAGCTCGAGCTCCGCCATGAGCGCGTCGTCCTGCTCCCTGGTCAGCGCATTGACCGCCGCTTCGTCGTGGTAACAGAGAATGGCGTACTGCATGGCATCGTCCTTGTCCGCTCGGCTCATCTGAA
Organism: uncultured Alphaproteobacteria bacterium; assembly: GCA_963753315.1. Classification (GTDB taxonomy): domain Bacteria; phylum Pseudomonadota; class Alphaproteobacteria; order Geminicoccales; family Geminicoccaceae; genus DASUGG01. The sequence continues at coordinate 13,628 of CAVWCI010000050.1, read as the reverse complement.
GACCTCCCCGTGCAAGCGAGGATGATCATCCCCGAGGACGAATTGGCAAGCCCGGTCCCGACAAGGCCATGCATTTTGGGTGAGTCCGTCAGAGGCGCGCGAGGTAGCCGTCGAGGCGATCGAGGCACTCGCTCCAGCCGCCGTGGTGCGAATCGCGCGATTCGACCGATTCGAACGTCGCCTGATGGAAGGTGAGCCGCGTCTTGCCGTCCTGCTCGGCGAAGGTCACCGTCACCAGCGTCTGGTGGCCGGGCTCGCCCCCTTCCTCCCAGGCGAAGGTGAAGACCAGGCGCTCGGGCGGGGCGACCTCGCGAAAGACGCCAGCCATCCGATAATCGGTGCCATCGGGCGAGCGGATGCAGGCGCGCCAGGCGCCGCCCGGGCGCAGGTCCATCTCGCAGGAGGGTGCCGTGAAGTCCTTCGGGCCCCACCAGCGCACGAGGTGCGAGGGCTCCGTCCAGACCTTGAAGACGAGGGTTCGCGGCGCGTCGAGCAGGCGCGTGATGACCAGCTCGCGCTCGGCCGCGAACGCGGCGGCGTCAGTGGCCCTGGCCATGGTCGGCATCCTTTCCCTGCAGCTCGCCAAGATAGGCCTCGAGCCGATCCAGGCTCGCGTCCCAGAAGCGGCGATAGCGCTCGACCCAGTCGGCAACGTCCCTGAGCCTTGCCGCCTCGAGCCGGCAGGGGCGGCGCTGCGCCGCGCGCGAGCGCGCGATCAGGCCGGCCCGCTCCAGCACCTTCAGGTGCTTGGAGACGGCGGGAAGGCTCATCTCGAACGGCTCGGCCAGCTCGGAGACCGAAGCCTCGCCCGCGGCAAGCCGCGCCAGGATCGCCCGCCGGGTCGGGATCGGCCAGGGCTGCGAAGGTCGCGCTGAGGTCGTCGGGCGACATGTGTCAAACCATCCAGTTACATAACCTACTGGTTAACCAATGCCGCCAGGAGTGTCAAGGCCGGCCACCTCGTGGGCAGGGTGCTAGAGCGACTCGCGGATCGCCTGGTCGAGAATGGTGAGCCCCTCGTCGATCTGCGCCTCGCTGCAGGTGAGCGGCGGCGCGATCCGCCAGACGCTCGCCAGGCGCGGCAGGGCGACGATGTTCATCGACAGGCCGAGCGCCAGGCAGCGCTGCGTGATCTTGGTGCCGAGCGCGGCGTCGGGCTTGCGGCTGTGCCGGTCGCGCACCAGCTCGACGCCCCAGAGCAGGCCGCGGCCGCGCACGTCGCCGATCACCTCGTAGCGCTGCTGCAGCTCGCGCAGGCCCGCCTCGAGCCGGGCGCCGAGCACCACCGCCCGCTCCGCCAGCCGCTCGCGCGTCAGCACCTCGAGCACCGCGAGGCCTACCGCCGCCGGCAGCGGATCCGAGACGTGCGAGGTCACGTGGACGAAGCCTTTCCGGTAGCAAACCTCCTCGATCTCGGCGCTCGTGACCGCGGCGGCGAGCGGGATGCCGCCGCCCAGCGTCTTGGAGACCGCCAGGAAATCGGGCACCACGCCGTCCTGCTCGAAGCAGAAATTGGCACCGACGCGGCCGAAGGCGGTCTGCGCCTCGTCCAGGATCAGGAGCATGCCGCGCGCCTCGCACAGCTCCTTCAGTCGCGGAAAGTAGCCAGCCGGCGGCACGATCACGCCGCCCGTGCTGATGATCGGCTCGACGATCGCAGCGGCGAGCGCGCCCGTGCTCTGCTGGTCGACCTGCTCGAAGCCCACCTCGAGGCAGGCGAGATCGCAGGTGCCGGCGCAATGCCGGATCGGGCAGCGATAGGCGTTCGGTGCCGGGATCGCCATGCTGCCGGGGAGCGCCGGGCCGGTGCCGCTGCGGCCGACCGAGTAGGTCACCGCACCAGCACCACCGGTCAGGCCATGGAACGAGGCGCTGAGCCCCACCACCTCGAAGCCGCCGGTCGCGAGCTTGGCCATGCGCAGCGCCGCCTCGTTGGCCTCGCTGCCGGTATTCAAGAGGATCACCTTCTGGAGCTGCGGCGGCAGCAGCGCGGCGAGCTCGCGGCAGAGCTCGACCACCTCGGGCGCCAGCAGCCAGCTGAACAGGTGGATCGCGCGCTCGCAGCTCCCCTGGATCGCCGCCACCACCTCCGGGTGATTGTGGCCGAGCGTGGCGCACATCTGGCCCGAGGTGAAATCCAGGATCTTTCGGCCGCGATCGTCAAAGATGTAGGCGCCGTCCGCGCGCTCGATGAAGAAGCCCGGAAAATCGCCGATGTAGCGGATCATGTGCCGCTCCACGGCCTCCTGCAGCAGCCGATGCCGCTCCTGTCCGCCGCTGATTTCAGTGTCAGCCACAGCCCTTCTCCCGTCGATGATCCGGCACTCTACGGCAGGTGGCCGACATTGACACGGACGGCGCGGACCGCACAATGACGCGCAGCTCAGGGAGGCGCTTCCATGCAACTTCGTCTCGATGGCCAGCGCGTGGTCATCACCGCGGCAGCAGCGGGCATCGGCCGGGCGACGCTCGAGACCTTCGTCGCTGCCGGCGCGCGGGTCTGCGTCTGCGACGTCGACGCAACGGGCCTGGAGGAGCTGCGCACGTCGCTGCCCGACGTCGGTGCGATGCTCGCCGACGTGTCCGATCCGGCGGCCGTCGATGCGCTGTTCGACATGGCCCTGGCGAAGCTCGGCGGCCTCGACATCCTGGTCAACAACGCCGGCATCGCCGGCCCGACCGCGCGCATCGAGGACGTCGAGCCCGACGACTGGGCGCGCACGCTGGAGGTCAACCTCACCGGCCAGTATCTCTGCGCGCGCCGCGCCGTGCCGCACATCCGCGCCGCCGGCGGCGGCTCGATCGTCAACCTGTCGTCGGCCGCCGGGCGTTTCGGCTTTGCGCTTCGCACGCCCTATGCCGCCTCGAAATGGGCGGTGGTCGGGCTCAGCAAGAGCCTCGCGATCGAGCTCGGGCCCGATCAGATCCGCGTCAATGCGATCTGCCCAGGTGCTGTCGAGGGCGAGCGCATCGACCGGGTGATCGCGGCCAAGGCGGAAGCGCTCGGCATCACCTTCGAGACGATGCGCGCCGAGCTGGTCGAGAAGGCCTCGATGAAGCGCATGGTCAGCTCCCAGGACATCGCCAACATGATCCTCTATCTCTGCTCCGATGCTGGCCGCCTGGTCTCCGGCCAGGCGATCGGCGTCGACGGCAACGTCGAATATCTGCGCTGACCATGGCGCACGATCCATCCCAGGCGATCGAGCGGGTCGCGGTCATCGGCGCCGGCACGATCGGCGCCAGCTGGGCGACCCTGTTCCTGGCGCACGGCCTCGAAGTCGCGGTCTACGACCCGGCGCCGGACATCGAGCGCAAGGTGCGCGATTTCGTCGCCAGCGCGTGGCCGACGATGATCCGGCTTGGCCTCGCCGAGCGGGCCGATCCCGAGCGCCTGCGCTTTCACGCCGACCCGGCCGCAGCCGCGGATGGCGTGCCCTTCGTCCAGGAGAGCGGGCCCGAGAACCTCGCCGCCAAACAGGCCCTGTTCGCGCGCATGGAGCAGGGGCTGGGCCGCGATGCGATCGTCGCCTCGAGCACGTCCGGCCTGCTGCCGAGCGACCTGCAGGCCGGCCGGATCCGGCCCGAGCGCTACCTGGTGGCACACCCCTTCAACCCGCCGCACCTGATGCCGCTGGTCGAGCTGGTCGGCGGCCGCGCGACCGCGCGGCCTGTGCTCGAGCGGGCCGCAGCCTTCTACCGCTCGGTCGGCAAGCGGCCGATCACGATCCGCCGCGAGGTTCTGGGCCACGTCGCCAACCGCATGCAGGTGGCGCTCTATCGCGAGGCGATCCACCTGGCGCTCGAGGGTGTGGCCAGCATCGAGGACATCGACGCCGCGATCGCCTACGGGCCGGGGCTGCGCTGGGCGATCATGGGGCCGCACATGCTGCACCACCTGGCCGGCGGCGAGGGCGGCCTGCGCCATCTGCTCGAGCATATCGGCCCTGGCATCGAGACCTGGTGGAACGACCTCGGCCGCCCCGATCTCACGCCCGCGGTGATCGATCGCCTGGTCGAGGCGTTCGCGGCGAGCGAGCAGCGCCGCATCCGGGAGCTCGCCGCCGAGCGCGACGCGCTCCTGCTGGGGCTGCTCGAGAGCCTCGCCGAGACCCGCCGGGCGCTCGCTGCCGCCGACAGGTCCGAAGGACAGGGACTCCTAGTCGGCGACCGGCCCGGTCGGGATGGTCGCCACGGTCCCCTCGCTCAGGCGGAGCAGGGCGTCCTGCGGCTCGCGCAGCTGCAGCACCTCGTCCGGCGCGCAGGCCCAGATAGATGCCGCGCAGCGCACGCCCGAGGGCGCCGTGGCTGACCACGATCAGGCGCGGCTCGTCCCGGACGCTCGCGAACCACTCGGCGACCCGCTCGCACAGCACGCGATAGCACTCGCCGCCCGGCGCGCCGACGTTCCAGCGGTCCGCGACGTGCGCCTGCCAGACCTCCGGGTAGCGCTCCTTGATCTCGGCGATCGTGAGGCCGTCCCAGTCGCCCCAGCTGACCTCGCGCAGGCGCGCATCGCTGCGCTCCTTGTGCACATAGGGCCGGGTCTCCTCGGCGATGATCCTGGCGGTCTCGCGCGTGCGTCCCATCGGGCTGAAGATCATCGCGTACGGCTCGCCGCTCTTCGATCAGCGCGCGCAGGGCGGCGCCGTCGCGGCGCGCCTCGCGCAGCCCGCGCGCGGTCAGCGGCGCGTCGAGGTGGCCCTGCATCCGGCCCTGGAGGTTCCAGGTGGTCTCGCCGTGGCGCACGAAATAGATCACCTGGTCCATGCCCTTCATCCATGCCCTTCGGCGTGCAGCTTGAGCGCTGTCGCGATCAGCGCATGCGTCGGTGTCGCGACGCCGAGATCGCGCCCCATGCGCGCGATCGTACCCGACAGCCAGGCGACCTCGAGCCGGCGGCCGCGCTCCAGGTCGTGCAGCATCGAGGACTTGCCCTCGTAGGGCAGGCCATCGATGCGCTCGAGAATTCGCTCGACCAGATCCTCGGGCAGGCCGGCGCCGTCGGCGTGAGCCACCGCCAAGGCCTCCGCCAGGCCGTTGCGCAGCAGGCCGCGGGTATCCGGATCGCTCCGAATCGGTCCGATCGGCAGACGCAGCAGCGAGGTCAGGCCCGCGAAGGTCGAGAGAAAAACCATCTTGTCCCAGATGTCGCGGCGGATGTCGTCGCTCACGTTGTGCGTGACGCCGGCACCCTCGAGCGCCGCCGCCAGGGCCTCGACCCTGGCCGAGGATCGGCCGTCCGCCTCGCCGAAGTCCAGGTCTGCGATCGTGCCGGTATGGCGGATCACGCCGGGCTCGGCGACCACCGCCGAGATCTTGGCGACACCGCCCAGGACGTGCTCGGGACCCAGCTTGTCTGCCAGCACCTCGGCCCCGGTGATGCCGTTCTGAAAGGTGACCACGCCGGTCTCGGGCCCGATCAGCGGCCGGATGGCTTCGGCGGCGGCCAGGGTGTCGTAGAGCTTGACCGTGAACAGCACGAGATCGACCGGGCCGATCGCTGCGGCATCGTCGCTCGCCTGGGCCGGCGCGATGGTGGCATCGCCGAGCGAGCTGGTGATCTTGAGCCCGTCCCGCTGGATCGCTGCGAGATGGGCGCCGCGCGCGATGAAGGTCACGTCCTCGCCGGCGGCCGCGAGCCGGCCGCCGAAATAGCCGCCGACCCCGCCCGTGCCCATCACCGCGATTCGCATGCCCGACGCCCTCCGTGCGCTGCTCCGGCCGCAATCTAGCCCGCCCGCCGATCGCGGTCACCCATCGTCAGGAGACGAGCTCCCCCCGATCCGGCTTACACCGACCTCATGGCATGGCCTGTCGGCGGGGTGCTGCAACCGGGGCGCTTTCCGGCTCGGCCGGCGACGGCGCGGCATCCTCGGCCGGGGCAAGCGTCGCCAGCGGGCCGGCGCCACGAATGTGCAGGTCGCGTTGCGGGTATGGAATCTCGATCCCGGCCTCGGCGAAAGCCTTCTTGATCGCGAAGCGCAGGTCGCTGCTCACGCGCAGCAGCTCGTCGATCTCGCGCAGGAAGAAGCGCAGCTCGAACTCGAGCGAGCTTTCGCCGAACGCCTGGAAGATCACCTGCGGGGCGGGGCGCTTGAGCAGGTCGGCATTCTGCTCGGCGCAGGCGAGCAGTACCTTTCGCACCTGCTCGGGATCGGCATCGTACGACACCCCGACGCGCACGATCACCCGCCCGAGCTTGTTGTGCAGATGCCAGTTGATCACCTGGCTCGACAGCATGGTGCTGTTCGGGACGATCACCGCAGCGGCATCGAAAGTCTGGATCTCGGTGCTGATCACGCTGATCCGTCGGACGTAGCCCTGCTGGTCGCCGACCACGATCCAGTCCCCGGTCTTGATCGGTCGCTGCACCAGCAGGATCAGCCCGGAGACGAAGTTGCTCACGACGTGTTGCAGTCCGAAGCCGATGCCGACCGACAGCGCGCCGAAGATCAGCGCGACGTTGCTGACGTCCAGGCCCAGAATGCCGAAGGTGATCAGCGCGGCGAGGACATAGCCGACATAGCTGACGCCGGTGGCAAGCGCATCGCGCACGCCGAGCTCGAGCCGGGTCTGCACCAGCACGCGGTCGGCGAGGAAGCGCTGGAAGATGCGCACCGCCGTGAGCAACGCCACGAAAACGCCGACCGCCACGGCGATGTTGACCAGCGACAGATTGAAGCCGCCGACATCGACGCCGTTGATCGCGAGATCGGTCACCTGATCGAGCGCCGCTCCAGGCAAGCCCCACATGATCGCGATCGTGGCGACCAGCAACGTCGCGCCGAGCACGTCGACGGCGAGCATGACCCAGAAAACGAGATGCGCCGCGCCGCCATCGTCGAGAACCAGACGGCGTCGCAGCCAACCGCCCAGCGCGTTCTCCGGCGACGTGGCGACGCGCAGCCCCTGATAAAAGAGCACGCGCAGGCCGACCACATAGCCGAGCAGGATCAGCGTCCTGGTCATCGACGAGACGGCGAAGACCCCGAGATTGACGTAGCCGATGCCGCACAGGACCATGGCCGTGATCACGCCGCCCGCGACGAGCGCCGTCGCGGCGTGGGCGAGCATGCTCCCGGGCTCCTGATCGCTCGCCTCTTCGGTCGCGTCCTCGGGCCGATACCGCCAGTTGCGTCGCCGCACGAGGTTCAGCATGGCAAGGCCGAACAGGATCACGCCAACCAGCCCGCCGAGCGCGCCGAGCTCGGTATGCAGTCCGGTCAACTCCAAGAACCGGCCGTGAGCATACGTGGGGCTGATCGCGACCAGGCCAGGCGCGACCACCAGCAGCACCAGCGCATAGGCGCAGATCGCGCGGAACAGGCGGCCGGCGGCATCGTCGGTCAAGGCGCTGAGGCGCCAGGCCGGCCGATCCGGCGCAAGGACCGCATGGGCGAGGCCGACCAGCGGCACGACCTCGAGCGCGACCCGGAGCAGCACGCCGACGATCACTTCGAGATCGCCCGCTATGATCGGGCTGACCGAGGGGACAGCCTGGAGACCGAAGATCACCAGCGCCGGTAAGAGCGCATTGGCGAGCGTCACCGCCATGGCCGCCTCGAGCCGGCGCGTGGCACTCGGCCGGTCGATGGTCGGATCCGGCCCGAGGGTCGCCAGCACCCAGCGCCGGAGCGGCAGCGCGACCAGGAGGGTCAGCGCCACGACAGCAGCGAGCGCCGCACCCGTACGGGACCAGAGTCCGAACGGATTTCCCGCCTGCCAGGACCGCGCGATCGTGTCGCCCAGCTCGCCCAGCCGGTCGCCGAGCTGGCCGAAGGCGGTCACGATGACGCCGGGCATCAATGGCGAGACGGTGCTCTCCTCGATCGCGCCGAGCAGTGCGGCCGTCTCCTCCTCGACGGTGCGCGCCAGCAGGTCCCGGACACGCGCCAGGACCACGCTGGACAGCGCAACGCGGCCGAGACTCCTCGACAGCCGGTCCACGATCCGCGAGCGCTCGGCCGCCAGCGCATCGTCCTCGACCGGCGCGCCCTCGGCCAGGGCGGGCCCGATCGCATCGAGCAGCGCCTGCTGCTCATCCGCCGCTGCGGCCGCCTCCTCGCGCGCTTCGGCGGCAAACTCCTCGACGATCCTGATGTTCTCGCGCAGCGCGGCAAGCCCGTCGCCGACGATCGTAAGGTCGCGGAGGTCAGCGCTGATGCTGTCGAGCGTCTGGTGCCAGCGCTGCGTGAGCTGATCGAACTGGCGGTCGGAGAGCTCGGTCTGCGCGCCGCAGGGAAGCGGACTGCCCAGCAGGACCAGGAGCACGCACCAACGCAGCGCCCGAGCCATCAGCGTGCTTCGAGATCACGAAAGCCGAACGTCGATGCCAGGTCGCGGCAATTCACCGTCGTTCTCGTTGGCTCTCGGCCAAAGGGCGATCATCGGCTGTCGGACCCTACACGGCAGCGATTGCGATGCCAACGGGTTGCCGGGCTTGCCTGCGACGCCGCGCCACGGCAGGCTGAGCAGCGACCGTCGCGACAGCTCGATGAGGAGACCATGGCCCAGACCCGTCCTTTGCAACACCAGGTCGCCCTGGTCACCGGGGCCGGACGCGGCCTCGGCCGGGCATTCGCCGAGCGGCTCGCAGCACTGGGGTGCGCGGTCGGCGTGCACGGCATGCGCGAGCACGGGCCGGCGGAGTACGGCGAGGGCACGAGCCTCACCGAGACCGCCCGCGCGATCGGCGCCGACCACGGCGTGCGCACCTGCCGGGCGCTGGCCGACCTGACGCAGGCCGATCAGGTCGAGCAGGCGATCGCAACCGTCGAGGCGGAGCTCGGGCCGATCGACATCCTGGTGCACAATGCCGGCGGCGACATCGCCGCCGCGGGCGGCAAGCCCGACCCGAACGATGCCGTCCTGATCAAGGAGGCGGACGTGCGCGCCGTGCTCGATCGCAACCTGCTCTCGACCATCCTGGTCTGCCAGCAGGTGGCGCGCGGCATGATGGCGCGAAGGCGCGGTCGCATCCTCACCATCAGCTCGATCGCCGCGTTCCAGGCGCGCGCGCACGGCGTGATCTACGCCACCGCCAAGGCCGGCGTGGTGCACTACACCCAGTGCCTGGCCAAGCAGCTGCGCCCGTACGACATCGCGGTCAACAGCCTGGCGCCGGGCGACACGCGCACCGCCCGTTTCCTCGCCACCCGCGAGGTCGATCCGGCGCGCCTGGCGGAGGAGGGCACGCTCGAGCGCATTGCCACGGTCGACGAGGTCGCCCGGGTGGTCGAGCTGTTCGCCGGGCCTCTGGGGGCGTTCGTCTCGGGCCAGGTGCTGCGGGTCGACGGCGGCGCCAGCTAGTCCGCGGCATCCGCCAGCGGCTGGACATGCGCCGCGAGGATCCGCCGCCAGGTCTCGCGGTGGCCGTAGTCTGATCGTAAGGGGTCGGAGCTCGCGCCCGCCGCGGGCTGTGGCCTGCATACGGCGCGCGCGGCCGGATCCCCGGCTGCTGCCAGCGGTCGTCGAAGGATCGGGCGCTCGGGGTGCATCGCGCTTTCCGCTGCGGTCTAGAGGAATATGATCCTAGCACGACGACACGCCAATCGCCAGCTTTCTTTGCTTCAGCCTTGTCTAGGACCGGCGCCTGCCCCTAACCTGCTTCAACCTCCGCCCTCCCCGATGCCATGCAACGTGAAACGGAGCCGAGCCAATGAACAAGAGGCACATCGTCACCCTGATCGGCAGCGCAGCGCTCGCGAACGCCGCCGCGGCCGCCGATCTGCCGGAGATGCAGGTCACCGCGATCGGCCTGAACAGCAAGACCATCGCCTCCTTCAGCAACGAGGTGCCGTTCTGGGGCGAGACCATTCCGCAGGCATCCGGCGACCAGATCACCGTCGAGTTCAGCCCGATCGACCTCGCCGGCATCAAGGACCCGCAGATCATGCGGATGACCACGCTCGGCGTCACCGACTTCGGCTCCGGCGACATCTCCAAGATGGCGGGCGACGACGCGGTGTTCGAGGGCTGCGACCTGGCCGGCCTGACGCTCGACATCGAGACCGCGCGCGCCGCCTGCGCCGCCTGGGCGCCGGTCATGTCCCGCGTCATGGAGGAGAAGTTCAACACCAAGCTGCTCGCGCTCGGCTCCAATCCGCCCCAGGTCTTCTGGTGCCGCGAGGAGCTGTCCGGCCTGGAAGACCTTCAGGGCCGCAAGATCCGCGTGTTCAACGCGACCATGGCCGATTTTCTCAATGCGGTCGGCGGCACGACCATCAGCATGCCGTTCGCCGAGGTCGTGCCGGCCCTGCAGCGCGGCGTCGTGGACTGTGCGGTGACCGGCACGCTGTCCGGCAACACCGCCGGCTGGCCCGAGGTCTCGGACTATCTCTATCCGCTCTATCTGGGCTGGAGCATCAACTATCAGGGCGTCAACCTCGACTCCTGGAACAGCTTCCCGCCCGAGGTCCAGGCGTTCTTCACCGAGCAGTTCGATCAGCTCGAGGACCAGATGTGGGACACCGCCGCAAAGGCCACGGCCGATGCCGAGAACTGCAACTTCGGCAAGGAGCCCTGCGAGTTCGGCAGTATCGCCGAGATGACGCTGGTGGACATCAGCGATGCCGACAAGGAGAAGCACAAGGAGCTGATGCAGGACGTCGTGCTGCTCGAATGGGGCAAGCGCTGCGGCAAGGAGTGTGCTTCCGAATGGAACGACACGGTGGGCCAGGCGGTCGGCATGCAGATCCCGCTCGATCGGCTTTGATCCCCTCCTCGCGGCCCAACAAGTAGCGGCGGGCCCGGCCCGTTGGACCCGCTGCTCGACCTCGCGCGCCGCATCGCCCGGCTCGGTGCCTGGTTCGGCGGCGTCCTCTTGATCGCCGCGGCGCTGCTGGTCGGCGTCGAGGTGGTGATCCGCAAGGCCTTCAACATCAGCGTCGGCGGCGCCGACGAGCTCGCGGGCTACGCGCTCGCCATCTCGACCTCCTGGGCGCTGGCCTTCGCCTTGCTCGAGCGGGCGCACATCCGGATCGATTCCCTCTACGTGCATCTGCCGGTCCGGCTCTGTGCCCTGCTCGACATCGCCGGCCTGCTGCTCCTGACCGCGTTCTTCGGGCTGATCACCTGGTACGGCTTACGGCGTCTTCTGGACCTCCTGGACGCTCGGCGCCCGATCGCTCTCGCCGCTCGGCACGCCGCTGATGGTGCCGCAGCTGCTCTGGGTGCTGGGTCTCGCGATGTTCCTCGCCATCGCCGTGCTGCTGCTGGTCCGGGCGCTGGTCGCGCTGATCACCGGCGATCTCGCGAGCGTGCGGCGGCTGGTCGGCTCGCGCACCCTGCGCGAGGAGGTCGCGGCCGAGCTCGGCCGAGGTCGGAGACGCCGGATCCGGCCGCGGGGCCGCGCGCTTGATCTGGGTCACGCTCGCCATCCTGCTGGGCCTGCTGGCGCTGAGCGTCCCGGTCGCCGCGGCGCTCGGCGTGCTAGGCCTGGCGCTCGACCAGCTCTACGCCTTCCTGCCGCTGCGCTACGGCGCTCGGCGAGCTGACGTGGGGCGTCACCTCCGACGTCCTGCTGGTGGCGATCCCGATGTTCGTGCTGCTCGGCGAGATCCTGCTGCGCTCCGGCATCGCCGAGCGCATGTACGGCGCCATGGCGCAGTGGCTGTCCTGGCTGCCGGGCGGCCTGATGCATTCCAACATCGGCGCCTGCACGCTGTTCTCGGCGGTCTGCGGCTCGAGCGTCGCGACCGCCGCGACCATCGGCACGGTCGCCGTCGGCCAGATCGAGCGCCATGGCTACAACGCGCCGTTCTTCCTCGGCACGATCGCCGCCGGCGGCACGCTCGGCATCCTGATCCCGCCCTCGATCAACATGATCATCTACGGCGTGCTGACCGACACCTCGATCCCGCAGCTCTACCTCGCGGCCTTCGTGCCGGGGCTGGTGCTGGCCGGACTGTTCATGCTGACGGTGCTGATCGGCTGCACGATCCGGCCGGCCTGGGGCGGCCGCGCGCCGGCTGCCGACTGGCCCTCGCGCTGGCGCAGCCTGCCCGACCTGGTGCCGCCGCTTGCTGATCTTCCTGCTGGTGATCGGCTCGATCTACGCCGGCCTTGCGACCCCGACCGAGGCGGCGGCCCTCGGCGTGCTCGCGGCGCTGGCGCTCGCCGCCTGGTACCGCCAGCTCACGCTTGCCATGCTGCGCGCACGCGATCGAGGGCACGATGCGCACCTCGGCCATGATCATGGCGATCCTGATGGCGGCCTATTTCCTGAACTTCGTGCTGACCTCGATCGGCCTTACCGGCCAGGTCGACGGCCTGATCGACGGTCTCGGGCCTGACGCCGATGCAGACCCTGATCGCGGTGGTGGTGTTCTACGTGATCCTCGGCATGTTCATGGAGACGCTGACCATGATGGTCGCGACCGTGCCGATCGTCACGCCGGTGATCGTCGCGCAGGGCTTCGATCCGGTCTGGTTCGGCGTGCTGATGATGCTGCTGATCGAGACCGCGATGATCACGCCGCCGGTCGGCATCAACCTGTTCGTCGTCCAGGGCGTGCGCGAGCACGGCCAGCTGCACGACGTGATGCTCGGCGCGGCGCCGTTCGTGGTCACCCTGCTGGTGATGGTCGTCCTGCTGATCCTGATCCCCGACATCGCGCTCTGGTTGCCGGCCCTGCTCGGCAGGTGAGCCGATCAGGCAACACCAACGCACCGGGCGGTGTTTTTGTTTGACGGCCGCAGGGTCGGGGCGCGATGGATGGGCGCCAGCAACGTCGCCGGGGAGCAGCAATGGCGTACCAGCCGATCGATCGATACGGCCTCATCGGTGACATGCACACGGTAGCACTGGTCGCCGTCGACGGCTCGATCGACTGGATGTGCATGCCGCGCTTCGATTTACCGAGCCTGTTCTGCGCGATTCTCGACGACCAGAAGGGCGGCTTTTTCCGCATCGCACCGATTTACGAGGACGACATCGTCTACAAGCAGTTCTATTGGCCGGCGACCAACGTTCTTGTGACCCGCTTCCTGTCTAAGCAGGGTGCGGCCGAGCTGACCGACTTCATGGCGGTCGACGAGCGCCGCAGCAAGCGACGCCGGCTGATCCGGCGGATCACGGCGTTGCGCGGCAGGATCGAGATCCGCGCCGAGTGCCGGCCGGCGTTCAACTTCGCTCGCGATCCCCATGAGGTCGCGATCGTCGAGAAGGGTGCGGAGTTCCACACCAAGGCCATGCATGTGGGCCTCGCCACCACGATGCCGCTGCGCGCGGAAGGCAATGGCGTGGTCGCCGAGTTCGCCTTGGCGGCGGGCGACAGCGCCAATTTCGTGCTGCACGAGCTTGCTGCCGAAGAGAGCTGCGGCGGGCATCTGTCCGAGGACGGCGCGGAAGAGGCCTTCCGCGATACGGTGGCGTTCTGGCGGGGCTGGGTCTCGCAATGCACCTACCGCGGTCGCTGGCGCGAGATGGTCAGCCGTTCCGCGCTGGCGCTCAAGCTCTTGACCTACGAGCCGACCGGCGCGATCGTCGCGGCGCCGACCTGCTCGCTCCCGGAGAACATCGGCGGCGAGCGCAACTGGGACTACCGCTACACCTGGGTTCGCGACTCGGCGTTCACGGTCTACGCGTTCCTGCGCCTGGGCTTCAAGGAGGAGGCTAAGCGCTT
>CAVWCI010000049.1:0-44023 GCA_963753315.1 uncultured Alphaproteobacteria bacterium | reverse complement strand
GCACGAGACAGCCCGATGCGTGCCCTTCGCCGAGACGAGATGCAGCGCGCCCGCCTCGTCGCGATACGCCGCCACCCGATCGTCCTCGCCGTGCCGGACACCGCCGCCTCGCCCGGCCGGTGACGCCCCAGGCGCCCTTGCCGGCTCGGCGGGCTCACCTTGCGCATCTGCGGCTGGCCGCTGTTTTCCGCCTCGCCCGGGGTCCGGGTGGCGTCGACAGCCCGGCCCAGGGATTCTCGCGCCCGGTGATCGCATCGGCGAGGATCATGCCGGCCGGTGCCGCCGCTGATGCCCCAGGAGCAGAAGCCTGTGACGATCCAGAGATGCTCGCTGTCCCTGCTCCGCGTCCGACGAACGGCAGCGGCCTGGCTGTCGTAGTCCAGGTCCGCCATTGCGCGACGGACTCTGCGACGCCGACGGTCGCGCACGAACGCGCGAAGCTCGCGGTACAGCGCCTCGTGTCCGTCACCGTGCCCGGGGCGAAGCTCTCGCCGACCACGATCAGGAGGCGCCGGTCGCCGAACGGCACGGTACGGATCGAATGGTCGGCGGACCATGCCGAGATACATGCTGGGCGGCGCGCGTTGCGGTTCGATGGGTGCCGCCACCACGAGTGCGCGCGCGGGCTGGTCTTCTTGTGAAACTCGCCCTGCGGAACCACCGGCAGGTTGGTCGCCACGATCACCTCGCCGGCCTGCACCGTGCCGTGCTCGGTCCGCATGCTGCACGGCTCGCCATCCTGCACCTCGAGCACGCGGTTGCGCTCGGGGCATCGCTGCCGTCGCCCGCGATCCTGGTGGCCAGATCGCAGACATAGGCCGTGGGGTCGAGCTGCGCCTGGTCGTCGAAGCGAAGCGCTCCTGGACCGGATAGGGTAGATCGGTCTTGCCGTGCAGCGAGGCCGGCAGACCGAGCTGCGTTGCCGCCTCGAACTCGGCCTCGACCCGCTCCACGCGATCCGGCGCCTGGGTGAAGCAGTAGGCCGGCCGGCGCTCGAAGTCACACGCGATCTCATGTTCGGCGACCCAGTCCGCAATCTGCTGCAGTGCCGCCTGGTTAGCATCGGCGTAGCGCTGCGCAGCGTCCTCGCCGAGGCGCGAGATCAAGTCGGCGTAGATAGGCTGTGCTGCGAGGTGATCTTGGCATTCGATCGGCCTGTGACCTGGCGGCCGACCTGCGGCCTCGAGCAGTCCACCGCCTGCCGGCGCTTTTCAGCAGCATCGCCGCGGTCACCCCGGCGATGCCGCCGCCGATCACCGCAGTCCACGGCAACTCGCTTTCGAGCCGTGGTTAGTCGTCTCCCGCGACCGTGTGCTCCAGAGGAACTCAGGCCTCGATCCGTTCACGGCCACTCTCCCGGCTGATGCTGGCTCGTGGCCCAACGGGCGGCGGCGCGACTGGTCCACGCCGGGCGATGGCAAGGCTCCCTGCCGACTTCGAGATCTCGGCGATCGCGCCCAGCGATTCGGGGATGATCTGGCCGCCGTCGACCACGATCTGTTGGCCGGTGATGTAGGCGGCCTCGTCGGAGGCGAAGAACAGCGCGGCGTTGCCGATGTCCTCCACCGTGCCCAGGCGCTTGAGCGGGATCGAGGCGGCCATGCTGTCGATGTAGTCCTGGCCCAGGCCCTCCAGCCCTTCGGTCATGACGTTGCCGGGCAGCACGGCGTTGATCGTGGTGTTGTAGCGGGCGAGCTCCATCGCCGCGGTCCGAAGGAAACCCAACTGGCCCGACTTCGATGCGCCGTAGTGCGCCCAGCCGGGAAACCCTGTGATCGGCCCGGTGATCGAGGAGGTCAGCACCACCCTGCCCCTGCCCGCCCGCTCGAAGTGCGGGATCGAGGCTTTGACGCAAAGGAACGCGGAGCGCAGGTTCGTGGCCATCACCCGATCCCACTCGGCGGGATCGAGGTCGACGATCCTGGTCTGCGGAAAGATCCCGGCATTGGCGCACATCACGTCCAGGCCATCCTGGGCGGCGGCCGCGTCGTCGACCATAGCCCGCACGCTCGCCCAGTCGGCGACGTCGCAGACCGCGTAGCGCACGGCGCCGCCCGCGGCGCGCAGCGCCTCGCAGGTCCGCGCGAGCGCTTCCTCGCCCTGCGCCGCGATCGTCACCTTGGCGCCTTGCGCCGCGAAAACCTTGGCGATGCCGCGGCCGATGCCTTTGCTGCCCCCGGTCACGACGACGCTGCGATCCCTGATCGATGTGAGCACCTGCGTTCCTCCCTACCTTGCGAGCAGTTGCCTGCACTGTGCCTGAGCCAAGTATCATGCCTGAGAAGGGACTGGCGACGCCCCACGACGAGAGTGGGCGCCAATCTTGACGAACTATACGACATTGTCGTATATCCAAGCATGCATGCGGTCGTCGAGCTGCCGGGATTCGTTACGGCTGTACGGGCTGCGGGCCTTGCCGATCTGGACCGTGTCCGGATCATCGATCGCATCGCCATGCGGGCTGGCCGATCTGGCCGAAGACTACCGTCGAGGAGTTGTGCGCCATGACCGCAGCAGGTGAGAAGATCCTTGGCGGCATCCGCCATGCCCGCGCCGTTCTGCGCGGTGAGGCCGAGGGCGAGCTCGTCGTCCATGTCCCGGCCGAGTTCGACGTGAAGGCGCTGCGGCGCCAGCTCGGCATTTCGCAGGCCAAATTTGCCGCGAGCTTCGGCTTCGGGCTCGATGCGGTGCAGAGCTGGGAGCAGGGCCGGCGCCGCCCCGAAGGCCCCGCGCGCGTGCTGCTGAAGGTCATCCAGCACGACCCGGACGCCGTCAGGCGCGCCCTGGCGGCGTAGCTCCCGCCTGGGGCAGGGAGGAGCCGACAATTCCGAGCCGGCGCCCGCGCGTCGAGGCACATGGTCGGGGCCGCCCCTTCTCATGCTGCGGGCGTCCTTCGGGGCGCCGGTTTTCCTTTTGTTCCCGCTTGCGGCGCTGCGGGGTTCACACCATCGTAAGTACGAGCGTCCAACAATTGACCGTCGCGCACCCGAGGAGCTGAAGCAATGGCCGGTAGGCTGATCATCGTCAGGGCGGCCTATGACTCGGAGGCAGGAGTTCTGGTATGTCGAAGACAGCGGCGACCTCCCGGGAGTAAATGCCTGGGCGCCCACGGTGCAGGAGCTGGGCGAGAAGCTACCCGCCATCGTTCTCGATCTCCTCGAGGAGGAAGGCGGGGATGGTGATCTGGACGACGTGCCGATAGAGATCATCGCGCACATGAGTATGCGTGCGCGCCGCGGCGCCATTGCTTGAAGGACTACGGCAAGCCCCTTCGGAAGATCCTCACCGAAGCCGGGTGCAGGCTCCTCCGGCGCGGTCGCGGCGATCATGAAATCTGGATGAGCCCCCACGCCAGCAAGCCATTCACGGTGCCGGTGACCATTCCGTCACGTCATCTGGCGAACAAGATCCTGACGAAGGACGCCGGCCTGCCTAAGGCGTTCTGAGTTCGGCACGAGTTCATGCCCTGCCCGTTCTGGTCAACACAGCCGGGCCGACGCCTCGGAGCTTCAATCGCCAATTTCTCCCCAGGCCCCCAAGCCTTGTTCGGCGATGCTGGGGGTCCGATCATCGCGGGATCAGGGGGCCCATAGGTGTGATCGCGGCTTCGGGGTGCACCGTTACCCCATCGGTCGACGTGACCACCTCGTCTCGAAAGCTGGTGCCCAGGGGCGGAGTTGAACCACCGACACGCGGATTTTCAGTCCGCTGCTCTACCAACTGAGCTACCTGGGCACGCGAGGACCGGGAGGTTTATAGGGACGGCGATGCGGCCTGTCCAGTGAGCCTCGTGCCCTTCAGGCCAGCGACGGATCGACCTGCAGGATCACCTTGCCGGTATTGGCGTTGGCGGCGACCAGCTCGTGCGCCAGGCGGGCCTTCTCGAGCGGCAGGATCTCGTGGATCACAGGCCTCAGCTCGCCGCGCGCAAACCGGTCGAGCGCCGCCTCACGGAACGCCGCCGTGATCGCCGCCTTCTCGGCAACCGGCCGCGCGCGCAGCACCGAGCCGATGACCCGCTGCCGCTTCACCATCAGCCGGCCGATGTTGAGCTCGGCCTTGGCGCCGCCCAGAAGCCCGATGATCACCAGTCGCCCGTACGGCGCCAGGCAGCGCAGGTTGGGCTCGAGGTAGGCAGCGCCGATGTGATCGAGGATCACGTCGGGACCGCGGCCGCCCGTCAGCGCCAGCGCGCGCTCGGCAAAATCCTCCTGCTTGTAGAGGATCACGTGGTCGGCCCCGAGCTCTTTGCAGGCCAGGGCCTTGGACTCGCTGCCGACGTCGCGATCACCGTCGACGGCTCCCAGTGCCCTGGCGAGCTGGATCGCCGCGGTGCCGACCCCGGACGCGCCGCCATGCACCAGCAGGGTCTCGCCGGGCTTGAGGGCAGCCTCGCGGAACACGTTGAGCCAGGCCGTGACGAACACCTCGGTGATGCCGGCGGCGCGCACCAGGTCGATGCCGGCGGGCACCGGCATCAAGGTGCTGGCGGGCGCCGTGGCGTACTCGGCATACCCGCCGCCGCCGACCAGGGTCATCACGCGATCGCCGACCTGCCAGTCCGCGACACCGTCGCCCAGCTGCGAGATCACGCCCGCGACCTCCAGCCCCAAAACCTCGCTCTCGCCGGGCGGCGGCGCGTAGTTGCCGCTGCGCTGCTGCAGATCGGCGCGGTTGACGCTGGTCGCGGCGACCCGGATCAGCACCTGGCCCGGCCCCGGCCGCGGCCTCGGCACCTCGGCCAGCCGCATGACCTCGGGGCCGCCGAAGCCGTCCAGCACCACCGCGCGCATGGTCGTGTCCGTCATGCTCGTCTCCCCGTCAGACGCAGCGGCCGCCATCGACCTCGAGCGCCGTCCCGGTGAGGAACGCTGCCCGGTCCGAGGCCAGGTACAGCGCCGCGCCGGCGATATCCTCGGGCCGGCTCATGCGGCCGAGCGGGATGGAGGCCACGAACTTCGCCCGCAGCTCCGGCGTGTCGCCGCCCATGAAGGTCGAGGTCAGGCCGGTCTCGCCGATCACCGGGCAGATCGCGTTGACCCGGATGTTGTCGGGCGCGAGCTCGACCGCCATCGACTTCGAGATGATGACAGCGGCACCCTTGCTGCCGTTGTACCAGGTGAGGCCGGGCCGCGGCCGCAGCCCCGCCGTCGAGGCGATGTTGATGATGCTGCCGCCACCCTGGCGGCGCAGCGCCGGCACGGCGCACAAAGCGCTCCAGTAGATCGACTTGACGTTGACCGCGAAGACCCGGTCAAAGGCCGCCTCGTCGACCTCGAGCATCGAGGTGTTGGGATGGGTGGTGCCGGCGTTGTTGACGACCACGTCCAGCCGGCCGAAGGCCGTCAGCGTCTCGTCCACCATGCGCTGGAAATCGGCGCGCTGGCTGACGTCGCCGACGCAGGCCTGTGCCTTGCCGCCCGCAGCGCGGATCGCGTCCGTGACGCGGTGCGCCTGCTGGCCGACCAGGTCGGCGACCAGCACCTTGGCACCTTCCGCCGCGAACAGCGCCGCGATGCCCTCGCCGAAGCCCGAGCCGGCACCGGTCACGATCGCGGCCTTTCCCGCCAGGGTCATCCTCGCTCCTCCCGTCTCGCGCGCCCGCCTCCGATCAATGCGCGACGACGGCCTGCCGGTCAAGCGCGGCGACCAGACCTCCGATCGATCCTGCCAAGTCGTCGATCCCCCCGATCGAGGGCCGATATCTTATCCTTTATTTCGAGTGACCTTGCCGCTTAACGAAATCTTATCAGCCGGGCGACGAAATTCTCCAGAATCGAGCACGGTATCCGACGAGACGCCACAGCGCAGGCGACGTCCCCCGTGGCTGCCGCAGTCACATCGCGCCCAGGAGATTTCGCCGATGCACGTCGTCGCGCTCTGTTCCCAAAAAGGCGGGTCCGGCAAGACCACGCTGTCGGGCCACCTGGGCGTCCAGGCCGAGCAGGCGGGTGCCGGACCCGTGGCCCTGATCGACACCGACCCGCAGGGCTCGCTCGCCGCCTGGTGGAACGCGCGCGCCAGCGACGTCCCGGCCTTCATCGCGACGACGCTGGCGCAGCTGCCGGCCGACGTCGAGCGCCTGCGTCAGCAAGGCTTCGGGGTCGTGATCATCGATACGCCGCCGGCGATCAACATGGCGATCCAGCGGGTCATCAACGTCGCCGATCTGGTCGTGATCCCGACCCGGCCGAGCCCGCACGACCTGCGCGCGGTGGCGGGTACGGTCGACATGGTCGAGCGCGCGCAGTGCGCCATGGTGTTCGTGCTCAATGCCGCCAATCTGCGCGCCAGGATCACCGCCGATGCGGTGGTGGCGCTCTCGCAGCACGGCACGGTCGCGCCGACCTTCGTCCAGCACCGGGGCGACTTCGCGAGCTCGATGATCGATGGCCGCACGGTGCAGGAGCTGGCGCCATCGGGTCGCTCGGCCCAGGAGATCGGCGTGCTGTGGGACTACATCGCCGGGCAGCTCGACAAGCAGGCGCGACGCCGGGTGGTCGTCCAACCCGTGGTGACCGGCTTCGGCCGGCGCGCCAGCCTCTAGGAGCCCGCGCGTTGATGCCGGCGCGGCTGACCAGCAGCCTGCTCGTCCGCAAGGGCGAAGCGGCACCGAGCGACGATCGCGACGCGCCGGCGGGCGCCCTCGTGCAATCCCTGCCGGCAGGCAGCGCGCTTACCAGGCCGGCGACGCCGCGCGCCCCGATGGTGGAGTTTCTGGTGCCCGGCCGGGCGGCGATGCCGACGACGGCGGGGTCGGGCTGCTCGGGCGAGGACGATCAGGTCAGGCTGACGGTGCGCCTCGATCGGACCCTGCACACCCGGCTGCGCGTGCTCGCGGCCCGCCAGCAGCGCACCAACCACGACATCGTGCAAGGCGCGCTCGAAGCCTATCTCAACGTCTTCGCCGTCGGCTGCGCCTGCGTCGGGAGCGCAAAGCCCAAGGCCTGAGCCCCTTGCGCTCGCGCGGGTTCATCGGTTGGTAACCTCGGGCTGGCAGCGTGCGGCAGGTCCAGGCCGGCGCCTGGCGCTCGACCTGCCCTGCCGTTGGGAGATCGCGCGGCGCCGCTGAAGGAATCGCGGCCGCTGCGCAGATGAGCGATCTCGACCTCAAGCCCCAGCCGGCGACCGCTGCCAGCCGGCCGTTCGCTGCCGGCGGCGGGCGATGTCCTCCTGTTGGGCCTCGGCGCCGAGGGCGACCTCGCCGGCTTCGATACCGTGCTGGCGCCCGCGGGCTTTCGCGTGCGGGCCTGCGCCACCATCGAGCAGGCGATCCGGCTGGTCGGCCGCATCGACCCGTGCGCCGCCCTGCTGCGGCTCGTCACGCGGCACGAGCCGCCGATCGCGGAGCTCGAGGCCCTGCTGGCGGCCAAGCCCAGCCTGCGCATCGTCGCCCTGGTCGAGCCGAGCGATGCCGCGCAGCGACAGCTCGCCCCCCTGATCCAGCGCGACCTGATCTACGACTACCATACCCTGCCGCTCGATCTGGACCGGCTCCTCGTCACGCTCGGCCACATCAAGGGCCTTTTCACGATCGAGCGCTCGGCCGGCCCCCAGCTTCGGGCGCAACCGGGCCACGAGGCCGCGATGGTCGGCAACAGCCCCGCGATGCGCGCGGTCAGCGCCGCCATCGACAAGATCGCCCGATCGAATGCCTCGGCCCTGATCCAGGGCGAGAGCGGCACCGGCAAGGAGCTGGTGGCGCGCGCGATCCACGAGCGCTCGGCGCGCTCCCGCGGCCCCTTCGTCGCGCTCAACTGCGCCGCCCTGCCGCCGGGCCTGATCGGCTCGGAGCTGTTCGGCCACGAGAAGGGCGCCTTTACCGGCGCGCTGGCGCGCAAGATCGGCCGAATCGAGGCGGCCAACGGCGGCAGCCTGTTTCTCGACGAGATCGGCGATCTGCCGCTCGAGCTGCAGGGCCATCTCCTGCGCTTTCTCCAGGAGCGCACCATCGATCGGATCGGCGGCACGGGGCCGATCACGGTCGACGTGCGGGTGATCGCCGCGACCAACGTCGATCTCGCGAAGGCGCAGGCCGAGGGCCGCTTCCGCGAGGACCTGTTCTATCGCGTCAACGTGCTGACGATCGAGCTGCCGCCGCTTTGCCAGCGCGGCGACGACATCGAGCTGCTCGCGCATTACTACCTGGAGCGCTTCGCGCGCGAGCTGCGCCGCCCCATGCTCGGATTTCGCGACAGCACGCTGCGGGCGATGCGGGCCTATGCCTGGCCGGGCAATGTGCGGGAGCTGATCAGCTGCACCCAGCGTGCGGCCGTGATGGCCGAAGGCCGATGGGTCACGATCGCCGATCTCGGCGTCGACGACATGGAGCCGTCGGCGCGGGACCGGCCGACGCTGCAGGAAGCCCGCTCCGATCTCGAGCGCCGGATGGTGCGCGAGGCGCTCGACCAGGCCGGCCAGAGCGTGCAGGCCGCGGCGCGCCAGCTCGGCGTCTCGCGGATGACCTTCTATCGTCTGCTCGAGCGGTACGACATCGACGTGCAGCGGCCGGCTGCAAAGCCGGCCGCTGCTGGCATCGGGATCTGAAGGGTCGCGACCGGTGGGTCGCCAGGCAGGCGACTACCTGTCGCGATTGCCCTTGCCGCGCCCCTTGCCGCCGCGGCCCTTGCCACGATCCCGGTCGCGGTCACGGTCGCGGCCGTAGCCCTTGCCGCGGTCGTTGTCGCGATCCTTGCCGTAGCCCTTGCCATGGCCCTTGCCGCGGTCGTGGTCGCGGTCCTTGCCGTGGCCCTTGCCACGGTCGTTGTCGCGGTCCTTGCCGTGGCCCTTGCCGCGGTCGCTGGTCGCGGTCCTTGCCGTGGCCCTTGCCGCGGTCGTGGTCGCGGTCCTTGCCGTGGCCGCCGCGGTCGTTGTCGCGGTCCTTGCCGTGGCCGCGGTCGCGGTCCTTGCCGCGGTCGCGATCATGGTCCCGGTCGCGATCGCGGTCCCGGTCGTGGTCGCCATGCCCGTGACCGTGCCCGTGACCATGCCCATGCCCGTGGCCATGACCGTGGCCGTGGCCATGCCCGTGGCCGTGGCCGTGGCCGTGCGCCGTGGCCATCATCGTCGTCGTTGTCGTTGTCGTTGTCGTTGTCGTCCGTGTCGTCGCCGCCGCCCGGCGGCGCGACGACACTGGTGCTCGGCAGAGCGGCGCGCAGGGGCACGAAGTCGCGATCGGCCCCGTTGGGCCGGTCGGTGCGGCAACCGCCACCCCACACGCTGCTCCGCTGGCCAAAGCTGCAGGTGCTGGACCCGGCCTGCGCCTGCGCGGCGCCGGCATCCAGCATCATGACCGCAGCCAGCGAAACACCCGCCGCTGCGCACAGGAGGTTCAGCCTCATACTTCTTGCCCCAATCATCATGGTTCCGATGTCCACGGTTGGCGCGGCTGCCGTTGAATCGGGATTGGCCGGCCAGTTGGCAGGGCTAGCGCAAGCGCCGTGCCACACGACCCAACCCATTGATTGGACGGAGAAATCGGAAAAAATGGAGGCTGGCGCAGTGGCCAGCGGGGCCGAAGCGTCTCAGGTGTGCGACAGCACCCGATGGTGAACCTGCCGCGGCCGGCGCCAGCCCAGGCCGATCACGGCAAGGCCGGGCGCCGCGCCTTCGCTCCGGCTGCGTCGCGTGCGGCGCGGATTTCGGTCGGATCGCCGCCTGACCGCGGCATGCGGACGCAGGCGGCCAGCGCCGCGCGCGCGTTCCACGCCGATGTCACATGGCTGCGACAGCAGCTGTCCCGGCTCGCCGCCCCCGGCCGGCGCCAGGCGCGCCTGGCGCGCGTTTCGCATGGCTGTCACGAAGATGATACGGCGGGCCGCGTCGGCCCTGCCGCTGGCGAGGCCGTCAGTCGGCCGCCATGGCGGTGTCGAGGTGCTCGCGCTCCCAGTCGGTGACGTAGTCGCGGGTCAGCGGCACCGCGTCCTGTCGTTTGGCGAGCTGCATCTGGAACACCATGTGGCCCATGCTCCGGAACGCGAGCTCCGAGCCGACCAGATAGAACTCCCACATCCGGCAGAAACGCTCGTCGTACAGCCTGGCGATCTCGGCCCGGTTCGCCAGGAAGCGCTCGCGCCAGCAGCGCAGGGTTTCGGCGTAGTGCAGCCGCAGCACCTCGATGTCGGTGACCCAGAGCCGCAGCCGCTCGGCCACGGGCAGCACCTCCGAGAGCGCCGGCGCGTAGCCGCCCGGGAAGATGTACTTGCGGATCCAGTCGTTGGTGTCGCCCGGACCGTCCATGCGGCCGATCGAGTGCAGGACGGCGACGCCATCCTCGGTCAGCAGCTCGCGGATCTTGGCGAAGAACTCGCCGTAGTGCTTGACGCCGACATGCTCGAACATGCCGACCGAGACGATCCGCTCGAAGCTGCCGGTCTGCTCGCGATAGTCGCAAAGCTCGAAGCGCACCCGATCCGCCATGCCGGCACGCTCGGCACGCAGCCGGCTGGTCTTGAGCTGCTCCTGCGACAGGGTGATGCCGAGGACCTCGCCGCCGCCGACCTCGGCAAGATGGAGCGCCAGCCCGCCCCAGCCGGAGCCGATGTCCAGCACCCGCTGTCCGGGCGCCAGCCGGAGCTTGGCGGCGAGGTGGCGCTTCTTGTCGCGCTGCGCCCGCTCGATGTCGTGGTGGCGGTGGCTGAAATAGCCGCACGAGTACTGGCGGTCGGAGTCCAGGAACAGATCGTACAGGCGATCCGACAGATCGTAGTGGTGGGCGACATGCGCCCGCGCGAGGCGCGCCGGATTGTGCTGATGCAGATGCCGCAGGACCTTGGCGGCGACGCTGAGCGTGCGCTTGAGCGGCTGCTCGAAGGCGCGGTCCATGTTGATGGCGCAGATGCTCAGGAAGTCGTACAGGCTGCCCTGCTCGATCGTCAGCGTGCCGTCCATGTAGGCTTCGCCGAGATAGAGATAGGGGTTCATCGCGAGCCGGTAGTGCAACGCCTTGTCGTGCAGCCGCACCGTCGCGGCGGGACCGCCCGGACCGCCGGCCACATGGCGACGGCCACGTGCATCGATGATCGTCAGCCTTCCGGACTGGACCACCGTACGGGCAAAACGAGCGAAAAGCATTCTGCCCAGGCCCTCCCACAAGCCGGCTTGGTCGAGCCGGATGTTGCGTTTGTTCGAGCGAAATTAATCAAACCACGGAAGACTCGTCAAATCGCCATGTCGCCGCGGACGCGGTCGACGATGAGGGGCTAGGGCGTGCGGACGCTCCGGGCGAGCAGGATCAGCGGCATGGCCGCGAGCGCCAAGAGGGTCATGACGTGGAAATCGTTGACGTAGGCGATCATCGACGCCTGGCGGTTGATCTCGAGCTCGATCGCGGCGAGGCCCGCCTGGCTCGACAGGTCCCAGTCGCCGAAAAGGCCAGGCGCACGCAGGATCTCGTTCAGCGGCGAGGCAAACTCGGCGAGCTCGGCGCGGTTGTGCTGGGTCGAGCGGGTCAGATAGGTGACGGCGAGCGCGATGCCGATGCTCGAGCCGAGGTTGCGCAGCAGGTGGAACAGCGCGGAGCCGTCGGTGCGCAGCTCGACCGGCAGGGTCGCGAAGGTGATCATGGTCAGCGGCACGAACATCATGCCGACGCCAAAGCCCTGCAGCAGCGCCGCCCAGAACACCTCGTTCGGCCCGGTATCGAGGTTGAACTGCGACATCAGCCAGGTCGACATGCCCTGGCCGAGGAAGCCCAGCGCCAGCAGCAGGCGCGGGTCGATCCTGGTCACCAGGCGCCCGCACACGATCATCGCCAGCATGGTGCCGAGGCCGCGCGGCGCCAGCAGCAGGCCGATCATCAGCACCGGAAAGCCCCGCAGGCGCTCCAGCATGGTCGGAATCAGCAGCATCGGCACGAACACCAGGAGGCCGAAGACCGCCATCAGCACCAGGCCGACCGCGAAGTTGCGATCGAGGAACATGCGCAGATCGAAGAACGGCCGCGCCGTGGTCAGGCTGTGGGTGACGAACAGGTAGAAGCCGAGCGCGGCGATCGCCGCCCACAGGATGATCTCGCGCGATTCGAACCAGTCCTGGCGCTGGCCGCGATCGAACATCAGCTGCGTCGCGGCGACGGCGACCGAGAGCGCCGCGAAGCCCAGCCAGTCGAGCCGGCGCGCCGGATCGCGCGACGGTCTCCGGCACGAACGCCAGGCAGCCGAGCAACGCCACGACGCCGAAGGGTGCGACCACGAAGAACACCCAGCGCCAGTCGTACAGCTCGGTCATGTAGCCGCCGACGGTGGGCCCCAGGATCGGCCCGAGCATGACGCCCAGGCCCCACAGCGCGGTCGCGGTGCCGTGCTGCTCGGGCGGATAGGTGTCGAGCGTGATCGCCTGCGAGAGCGGCACCAGCGGCGCCCCGAACAGCCCCTGGCAGGTGCGCCACACGATCAGCTCGACCAGCGAGGTCGACATGCCGCAGAGCACCGTGCTGATGGAAAAGCCCGTGATCGCGCCGAGCAGCAGGCGCTTGCGGCCGAGCCGGGCGGCGAGCCAGCCGGTCGGCGGCGTCGCGATCGCGGTGGCGACGATGTTGAAGGTCAGCACCCACGCGATCTGGTCGATGCTCGCCGACAGATCGCCCTGCATCTGCGGCAGGGCGACGTTGGCGATCGTCATGGTGGTGGCATAGAGCGTGGTCGCGAGGATCACCGAGACGAGGACCAGCGCCCGCTGCAGGCCCGGCGAGCGGGCCGCCGGCGCCGCGGCGCTCACGGCTCGCCGCGCACGCTCGCGACCGCCTTGCGCATGAACTCGGCCAGGCGCGGCTCGCGCTCGGTATCGATGCTGACCGCGACGGTCATGCCGGCCCGCAGCAGCGGCTGGCCGTCCGGCGCCTCGACCGCGATCCGCACCGGCAGGCGCTGCACCACCTTGACCCAGTTGCCGGTCGCGTTCTGGGGCGGGATCAGGGCGAACTCGGCGCCGGTCGCCGGGCTGATGCTCGCGACCTCGCCCTGCCACCGCTGACCCGGATAGGCGTCGACCTCGATCTCGACGCGCTGGCCGACCTCGATGTGGGTCAGCTGCGTCTCCTTGAGGTTGGCCTCGATCCAGGTGCCCTGCGGGTCGATGATCGTGAACGCGGCATCGCCCGCCTCGAGCCACTCGCCGGGCTGCAGGCGCATCCGGCTGACGAAGCCGTCGACCGACGCATGGACGACGGTATGGTCGAGGTCACGGGCGGCCATGTCGCGCCTGGCTTCGGCCTCCATGAAGGCCGGGTGCAGCTCGGCAGCACTCAGAGGATCGCCGCCCAGGCGCGCCAGCACGGTCCGGAGTTTTTCGCGCAGCGCCGTGACCCGCTGCCGGGCGGCGGCGAGCTCCAGCTCGGCCTCCTCGAGACGGACCTGCGCCGCGATGCCGCGCTCCTCCAGCGCGCGCTGCCGTTCGGCCTGCTGCTGGAAGAACTTGACCCGCTCCTGGGCCTCGTCGATCTCGGCCTCGACCTGGCGAAACTCGGCGCGCGACGCCTCGATGTCGTGGCGGACCGTGAGGATGCTGGCCTCGGCCATGGCAAGCGCGATCTGGAACGGCTCGGGGTCGATCTGGAACAGGACGTCGCCTCGCCTCACCAGCTGGTTGTCCGCCACCTCGACGCTGACGACCCGGCCGTCGATGTCGGTGCTGACGGTCACGATGTCGGATTTGACGTAGGCGTTCTCGGTCGTGATGTAGCGACCGCTCACGGCGTACCAGTACAGGCCGGCGAGCCCGACGACGAGCGGCACGCCGACCAGCAGCAGCGGCCGCAGCAGGCTGCGCCGCCGCCGCCCGGACCTTGTGGGCTGAGCCCGTGCCGGACCAGACCCTGCCGGACTAGACCCTGTAGCTGCTCCCTGCTCCGACATCGGCGCTCTCGCTGGCGTGCTCGACGCAGCTCCCGTTCTCGTTCATGCGCAAAAGGTTGGTCTTGATCAGCAGCAGGCTGTCGAACAGCTGGCGCTGCGCGCGCGCGTCCATGCCGTCGAGCGCGTCGTTGCGCAGGCCGGCGGCGATGTTGCGCAGCGCCCGCATCACCGCCTGCACCTCGCCGGTCAGATGGACGCGCTTGGCGCGCCGGTCGTGGCGGTCGGCCTGGCGCGCGATCCAGCCCTTGACCTCGAGCCGGTCCAGCAGACGGCCAAGCGTCGGCTTCTCGACGTCGAGCAGATCGGCGAGCTCCGACTGGGTGATGCCGTCGTTGAAGTACAGATGGTTCAGCACCCACCATTGCGAGCGGGTGAGGCCGAGCGCCTTGGCGCGCCGGTCGTAGGCCACCCGCATCAGGCGCGCGACATCGTGCACCAGAAAGCCGAGATTGTGATCCGGGCGCGGCTCCTGCATGGCAGGCAACAATAGTTGCTTAGCTTATTATTGCCTAGGACAAAGTTGCCGGATCATCCTGTCGTGAGGCCGAACATATGCGGTACTGGGATGTTGCCCTCGGTCCGATCAGGCCGGGAGGCCATGCCGGCCGCGCTGGATCACGTGCTCGACCTTGCGTGCACCATCCTCGGTCTTCGCGGCCTCGACCGGGGTGCGGCCGTTCAATTCGGGATGCGGCGTGTTCAGGAACCGACGCACCTCGGCTTCGTCGTGCCAGACGCTCTCTGCCATCGCAACCACCCGCGCCAAGCGGTCGTTTTCCGGCACCACCCGATCCCCTTTAGATAGGATGCCGGCGCAGCGGGCCTTAAGGCCGCCCGCGCCGCCCCGGCGAATCGCGCTGGTCGATCACGGTGTATTCCGCCTCGATCACGTCCGGCCGCGCCGGCTTGCCGCGCCCCAGCAGCCAGCCGCGCACCACGAGGCCGAGCGCGATCGCGACGAACAGGCCGAGGAACAGCGCCGAGAACAGCACCGCCAGCACGATCACGACGATGCCGGACAGCGCCGCGACGACGCCGGCCCACAAGCCGCCGCGGCGGCCAAAGCCCATCTCGATATGACGGCTGCGCATGGTGTGCTGGTTCATGGCTCACTCGATCAGGTCGGAAGGAACCCGCAGAGCCCCGGCATCGCCGGGCTCCCGCTCAGACCATAAGGTCGTGACGATCCGGCGCGATTACCAGGGCGCGCGAACGGGCGCGTGCCGGGCGCCCCCCGGACTCCCGGGCAGCGCCGGTCAGATCTCGCCCTTGCCCATCTGGTCGGCGATGTGGTCCGCCTGGCGGATCGCGAGCGAGACGATGGTCAAGGTGGGGTTCTCGGCGGCGCCGGTGGTGAACTGGCTGCCGTCCGAGACGAACAGGTTCTTGACGTCGTGACTCTGGCCCCACTTGTCGACGACGCCGTCCTCGGGCCGCTCGCTCATCCGGTTGGTGCCGAGATTGTGGGTCGAGGGATAGGGCGGGGTCTCGAACACCTGCCTGGCGCCGACCGCGTCATAGACCGCGCGGCCCTGCTTGTAGGCGTGATTGCGCATCGCGAGGTCGTTGTCGTGGTCGTCGAAGTGCACGTTCGGGATCGGCAGGCCCCACTGGTCCTTCTCCTCGGCGTGCAGGGTGACGCGGTTGCTCTCCTGCGGCATGTCCTCGCCGACGATCCACATGCCGGCCATGTGGTCGTAGTCCTCCATCGCCGCGCTGAACTCTTTCCCCCAGGCGCCGGGCTCGAGGAACGCCGCCATGAACGGCAGGCCGAGCGAGAGGGTTTCCAGCTCGTAGCCGCCGGCGAAGCCGCGCGCCGTGTCGTGCCGGGATTCGTCGGTGATGATGCCGGCCATGGTCGTGCCGCGGTACATGCGCACCGGCTGCTCGAAGATCGCATAGACCGAGCCCGTGGTGTGGCGCATGTAGTTGCGCCCGACCTGGCCCGAGGAGTTGGCGAGGCCGTCCGGGAACATGTTGGATGCCGAGTTCAGGAGCAGGCGCGGGCTCTCGATCGAGTTGCAGGCGACGCAGACGGCGCGCGCCTTCTGCAGGTGCTGGTTGCCCTGCGCATCGGCATAGAGCACGCCCGTGACCTTGCCGCTGTCGTCGTGCTCGATCTGCAGCGCCATCGCTTCCGGCCGCAGCTCGAGCAGACCCGTCTCCTCGGCCTTGGGGATCTCGGTGTAGAGCGTCGACCATTTGGCGCCGGACTTGCAGCCCTGGAAGCAGAAGCCGAGCTGCAGGCACGGGGGCCGGCCGTCCCGCGCGCGGCTGTTGATCGCCATGCGGCCGGTGTGGACGTCCTTGTAGCCGATCCGGGTGGCGCCGTTGTACATCACCTTGAAGTTGTTGTTGCCGGGCAGGCCCGGAATGCCGTTGGTGCGGGTCACCCCGAGCTTGTCCTCGGCCCTTGCGTAGTAGGGCTCGAGCTCCTCGAGCGTGAGCGGCCAGTCGAGCAGGTTGGCGCCCGCGATCTCGCCGTACTCGCTCCTGGCGCGCAGCTCGTGCTCCTGGAAGCGCAGCGAGGCGCCGGCCCAGTGCACCGTGCTGCCGCCGACCGTCTTGCAGATCCAGGCCGGCAGGTTGGGAAAGTCCTTGGCGACCCGCCAGGTGCCGGACGTGGTGCGCTTGTCGAGCCAGGCGAGCTGGATGAAGGAATCCCACTCGTCGTTCATGAAGTCGGCGATCGTGTAGCGCTTGCCGGCCTCGAGCAGCACCACCTTGATGCCCTTCTGGCAGAGCTCGTTGGCGAGCGTGCCGCCGCCGGCGCCCGAGCCGACGACGACGACGACCGAATCGTCGCTCATCTCGTAAGTGGCCATCGCTCCCCTCCCTGCTGGTTCGCGTCCGACGGGCTTTCCGCCCGCTGCCTCGCGAACCGCGAATCCCGTGCTTCTCCCACCTACAGCTCGACCGGCGGGCTCGCGTCGTCGGGCGGATCGGGCAGCCAGCCCAGATCGTCGAACCCCCGCTCGATGTAGCCGCCGTACTCGAAGGCCTCGCCCTCGTAGCCGAACGCCTGCCAGACCAGCGGATCGTTGTAGAGCACCGCGATGGTCTTGAAGCGGATCGTCTGGAAGAAGGGGTCGGCGGCGATCGCCTCGAGCGCCCGGCGCTGATTGCCCGGCGGAGAGCTCGACGAACGGCACCGGCCCCGCCTGATCGAGCGCCGCGACGCCGTCCTTGATCATGGCGGCGACCGCCGGATCGCCCTTGGCGTCGCCATCGAGGGCCGCGACCACCTGGGCGTAGTAGTGATCGCTCAGCGCCTCGTGCGGGTAGATCACGCGCAGGGCCTGCAGCAGCGTCTGCGCCTGCTCTGCCGGGATCGCCTCGAGCGTCATGGCCCAGGCGCCGTTCGGGTCGACGAGCATGGTGACGCCCGATGCGGCGACGACGACCACGCCGGCAGCCTGCCCGGAAGACTCCAGGAACTGCCGGCGGTTGATGCCGGATGGATTCATGCTGTTCACTCCCTGACAGCCCCGGCGCTACATCTGTTCTTGTTCTCGTTCCCTGAAGCCCGGAGTTTGTCACCAGCCGGCCCTCCGAAGCAACCGAAATCACCAAGGCGCGCGCCGGGCTCCGGCGCCCCGGGCCTGCTTCCCACTCGCCGGCAAATCGCGAGGGTCGCCGCCAGCGGATGCCGCCGCTGCGGCCGTCGGGAGCAGGGTCGCATCGACAAAAATGGAACATTTGCGCCGCCAGAGCCTTCTTACGAGGAGCTAGGCAGAGCGAAGGGAGCAGATCCGAGGCGCTCGACTTGCGCGCCCAGGAAGTTGCCGCCTGCGCCCGTGCCGGCTATCCGATCGGCAAACGAGGAGAGACGTTTCATGCCACGTACCCGCCATTCCCTGATCCTCGGCATCGCCGCCGCGATGCTGGTGGCGGCGCCCCACGCCATGGCGCAGGAGCAGCCGCAGGCGCAGCAGCCGCAGCAGAGCCAGCCCATGACGCCGCCCGACTTCTCGCAGCAGAAGATCGAGGCGTTCGCCGATGCGGCCACCGAGGTGCAGCGGGTTCAGACCGAGCTCGATGGCAAGGCGAAGGCAGCGCAGAACCCCGAGGAGGTGACGAAGCTGCAGCAGGAAGCGCAGCAAGAGGCCTCGCAGGCCGTCGAGAGCAGCGGCCTGTCGATCGACGAGTATGCCGCGATCGCAAAGGCGGCCAACGAGGATCCCGACCTCTACGCGATGATCGTCGACCTGATGCAGCAGCGATCGATGCAGTAACGCCTCGCGGCGAGTGGTCCCAGCGGGCCACCCGCCGGCCGCTTTGGCCCTTGGGAGCGCGCGCCATGCCGACCTACATCTCGGTGATGAGCTATACCGACCGGGGCATCCAGGCGGTGCGCGAATCGCCGCGCCGTCTGGACGAGGCCAGGAAGTCGCTCGAGGACATGGGCGGGCGCTTCCGGGATTTTTTCCTGACGATGGGCGCCTACGATCTCGTGCTGATCTACGAGGCGCCCGACGATGCCGTCTCGGCCCGCTTCCAGCTGCTGCTCGGCGCCCAGGGCTACGTCCGCACCAGCACCATGAAGGCGTTCCCGGAGCCCGCCTATCGCGAGATCATCGCCTCGCTAGGGCTAGCGGCGCGGTGGGCCTGCTCGCGACCGCATCACGAGCGGACGGTCACCACCGTTCTTCCGCCAGACGGCGCTCGAGGCGCTCCAGCGTCCTCTCCAGCGCGGCCAGGCGGTCCTCGAGGACCGCCGCGTCACGACGCGTCCCGCGCGTGCGCAGCAGCGCGCGCATGTTCTGCATCTCGCCGCACATCCGCTCGAGCAGCGCAAGGCGCCCCTGAACGCTCTTCAGAATCTCGTAGATGAGCCGGTGGTCGATCTGCTCGGCCATCTTTCGGTTCCGCGAGCCGGCGAGCGGACCATCACCGCATGGCGTAGCAGGCGACGCCTTCGACGTGCTCGAATTTGGCGATTGGCTCACGATGGACCTCGCAAATTCCGTTGTTGGCGTTGTATTCGACGGCGGCGCACGGGGTCTCTTCGACAAAGCACTGCGCCTCGCAAGCCTGTGCCGAGGCCATCTGGATTGGCGAGGGGGTGCCCTCGCCGCCATCGGCGGTGCGACACCCTCCCTCGCCGAGCAGGGTCAGGCGATCCTGCCCGTCGTCCCGGCAGCCCTGCGCCGCCAGGGCGACGCCGACGATCGCGCACCACAGTCCGATCCGTCCCGACTTAAGCATGTCTCCTCCGGTCACGTGGCCTGCGCTTTCCAGCGCATTGATTGGGCCCGAAGATCAGGACGTTATGGTCGCGCGCAGGGGTCGTAAAGACCGCGATCGCGTCCATGGCCACATGGGCTAACCCTTTACGATCGTGAGGCGGGCGCCTGCTCCGGTGATTCCCCCGTTCGGGCGACCGCACGCCATTCTTGTATTCGTAGCCACCAGTAGCTACCTTGCCGTCATGCGCGCGGTGGGGATCAAGCTGCTCAAGAACCGGCTCAGCGAATACGTCCGTCTCGCGGCTGCTGGCGAGACTGTTCTCGTGACCGATCGCGATCAGGTCGTGGCACAGCTTGGCCCGCCCGAAGCGGCGCGGAGCAGCAGCGTCGCCGATGCGCTCCTTGCGGATGCGGTACGCGAGGGCTTGGTGACGCCCGCCAGCCTGCCGCCGGGACCACCGCCTGAGGTCGATCCCGTGGCTCCTCTCGAGGAGATCTTGCAGGAGCTTGCGGCCGACCGCGAGGATCGGTGATCTACCTCGACACTTCGGTCCTTCTCGCCCAGCTCCTGGCCGAGGATCGGCGACCGCCGGCGGCGATCTGGCGGGAGCCGCTGATCGCCAGCCGCTTGCTCGAGTACGAGGTCTGGACGCGGCTGCATGCGCGCGGGCTGGAGGCGCGCTACGTGCGGGCGGCCGAGGAATTCTTGGCCCGGGTCGCGCTGGTCGAGCTTTCACCGCTCGTCCTGCGGCGCGCGCTCGAGCCGTTCCCCCTGCCCCTGCGCACCCTCGACGCGCTCCACCTCGCTTCGATCGATTTCCTGCTCCAGCGCCGCCTCGACGTTCGCCTTGCGACCTACGATCGCCGCCTGGCGGCTGCGGCCGCCGCGATGGGCGTGTCCCTCTACGATTTGACCTGAGCGGCGCATGGCGGCCGTGCGACCGCCATGCCGATCCGACCCGAGAGGCTACTCGGCGTCCGCGAACATGCGCTTCTCGATGATGCCGTGCACGCCCCAGTTGCCATCGACCACCTGGGTCACGCCGAAGTCGGCCGCGACCGACATCAGCGAGATCGCCTCGTCCTCGGACAGGCCATAGGTGGTCATCAGGAACTGGCGCATCTTGCGAAACGCATCGCGCATCGCGCCGTCGATCGAGGAGTTGCCGTAGATGTCCTGCTGCGCGCTGTCTCCGAGCGCATCGAGATAGTTGGCGTAGCTGAAGCCGTGCACGACCCACTCGCTCTCGGTCTCGAGCAGCGGGAAATCCAGGGCCTCGATCGGCGTGCCGGCCAGGCTGTCGGCCTTGTGCAAGGTGATCTGGAGGAGGCCGGTGAGCGAGGTCTCGATGGCGGTGCCGGCAAGCTCGGAATCGCCCTGCGCGGCATGCGGATCGCCGGCGCTGAGCAAGGCGCCCTCGACCGCGATCGGGTAGTACATCGTGCCGCCCCTGCCGATCCGCCAGTTGTCGATGTTGCCGCCGAAGTAGCTGGGCGGGATCGAATCGACCACGTCCGCCTCGGCCGGCGCCACCCCCATGGTGCCCAAATGCGGCCGGATCGGCACGCGCACGCCCTCCAGTACCGGCATGTTCTTGGTGATCGTGCCGTGGTCGACCGGCACGCCCGGATAGTCGATGATGTCGTGCACCACGCCGAACGGATCGGTCTGCGGCACCCAGCGGTAGTTGTAGACCGCGCTCGCCCAGTCCCGATCGCCGGTGGCATCGACCTCGTAGATGGTGATGACCTCGCGCGGCTTCGGCTCCTCGATCATGTCGTTGTAGTGGAAGCCCCACCACGCGGCGGCATTGCTGCCGAAGGTCTTGCCGGCATAGGCGGGGTTGCCGCTCGGGCGCGGCGCGATGTCGAGGATCTCGACCTCGAGCACGTCGCCGGGCTCGGCGCCGCACACGAAGATCGGCCCGGTCAGGATGTGGACGCCGAAGCCCTCGCCGGCGCCACGGCCGTACACGGATGCGTCCATCGGCCCGGCGCCGCGCCGGTCGACGCCTTTGCCTTCGGCATCCCAGCGGAACACGCTCTCGGCACCGGGATCGCCCATGACCATGCGCTCGGCATCGTCGTTGGCGTGGTGGGTGAGCGTCTCCAGCGTCACCAGATCGCCCGAGTGGACGTAGAGGCGCGGCTCCTGGCTCTTGCTGAAATAGCCCCAGTGCACGGTGTCCTGGTTGGCCGGCAAGACGTGATGCGCCGGGCTCTCCGGCACCTCCTGGCAGGCATCCTGGGCGGCGGCGTTGCCGGCGAGCAGCGCACAGAGCGCAAGGGTGCCGGCTCCGCTCATGCGGACCTGACGACACTTCATGACGGCGTCTCCCCTCGTTCTTGTGGGCGATGGTGCCCCGGGCCGAAGATACGCAATTCCCGTGCCAGCGCCAGCCGGCCGGAGGAAGCCGCGGTCAGGTCTGCGTGAGCAGGCGCGGATCGCTCTGGCCGTAGGGCGGGGGAGCGCTAAGGTTGCGGAATCACAACGCAAGCTAGGGGAGGGTCTGATGTCGATCGAGACGCTTGCCATGAACCGACGTGGTGCCATCAAGGGCGCGTTCGGGCTCGCCGCCGGCGCAGCGCTCGCGCCGCTTGCCCTCGGAGCAGCCCGCCCGGCACATGCGGCAGCACCGATGCTCGGCGCCTCGCCGCCCAGCCACTATCGCTTCAAGCTCGGCGATTTCGAGGTCACGACGCTGCGCGACGGCGCGATCCAGCTCGAGGGGCCGCACCCGATCTTCGGCCAGGATCAGACGGCCGACGCGGTGCAGGAGCTCGCCCAGGCCAACTTCCTGCCGCCCGACATGATGGAGATCCAGTTCAACCCGGTGGTGGTGAACACGGGCGAGCAGCTGGTGCTGTTCGACAGCGGCAACGGCGCAGCACGCCGCCCCAATGCCGGCAGCCTGCTGCAGGTGCTGCAGGCCGCGGGCTACGATCCCGGCCAGGTCGACGTCGTGGTGATCACGCACATGCACCCCGACCACATCGGCGGGCTGCTGGAGGACGGCAAGGCCGCCTATCCGAATGCGCGCTACGTCACCGGCAGCACCGAGTACGACTTCTGGTCCAAGGACGAGCGGCTGTCCGGCCCGACCGAGGCGGCCGCCACGCTGGTCCAGTCGAACGTCGTGCCGCTCGCCGATCAGATCACCTTCATCGGCGACGAAGGCGAGGTGGTGCCGGGCATCAACGGCCTGAACGCGTTCGGCCACACGCCCGGCCACATGGCCTAGCTGATCGAGAGCGGCGGCCGCCAGCTGCTGATCTGGGCCGATGCCGCCAACCACTACGTGATGTCGGTGCAGCGTCCCGACTGGCACGTCAGCTTCGATGCGGACAAGGAAGCGGCCGCTGCGACCCGCAAGCGCCTGTTCGACCAGGCGGCGACCGACCGCATCGCGGTCACCGGCTATCACATGCCGTTTCCCTCTGTCGGCTACCTCGAGAGGTCGGGCAGTGCGTACCGTTGGGTGCCGGTGAGCTACCAGCTCCATCTGTGAGCTGACATCTGGCGGCGGCCGTGGTCTCCTGGCCGTCCTGGCTGCCGCCACAACGGCGCGTTCATGTGTGGGTCAGGCGCGCTGTGCCAGAAAGCTCGCGGTACACGCCGAGCTGAGATGGAGGTGAGCGATGCGAACCGCAGTCTTGTCGATCGCGGTCCTGCTCGGAATCGCGGCCTTGGGCGGCGCGACCGACGCCCGGGCCATGCCGACGCTGGGCGCCGCCGTCGTGATCGAAAGCGAGCGCACGGTGCTCGTCGGCGGCAAGCGCCACCACGGCCACGGCTTCCATCGCGGCCAGGGGTTCCATCGGCACAAGGGCCTGGCCCGGCACCACAAGCGCTGGCACGACGGCCGGCATCATCGCCCCGCCTTCGTCAGCAAGCGCATCCACAGGGCGCCGGTGGTGATCGTCACGCCGACCTGGGGACGCTCGTTCGGCTACCGCTATGCGCCGGCGCGAACGTTCATCAGGAACGGCAGCTTCTCCCGACGCTCCTATCGCTGGTAGAGCCGCCAGCGCCGGTGTCGCGTACTGAAAGGGCCGTGCGCGGCGCCGCATCTTGCCCCCAACAAAGGTTCCATCCTGAGATTGTCGGCCCCTGACGCCACGGTAACGCCGGGCGGAGCGCAGGCCAGACGATTCAGGCGCCCCTTATCCCACACCGGAGCGAGACTCCTCGTGCGAACCAAGACGATCCCGCTTTCGGAGAAACGAGGCCGTTCGCCGCTTCGGCCACCCGAGGATGTCCCTCAGCAGACACTTAAGCCTCGCGCTCCCAGGTGGGCGTAAGACGCACCCCGCCCAGAACTTCCCCCTCTGGATCGCCTTCCCTCATTCGCTGAACTTCCTCAAATACGTCCCGAAGATGATCGGACTTTCCCACGCGAAACTCCTCCCGCAGCATCACCGCCTTAAAGCCGACGCTTTGTTGTCCCTCACGGCTTGTGTCATAGAAAAACATGTCCGCCTCCCCCGCGCTCTCCTCCTTGCAGTCCAGATCCCAGAACACCAGTGGACTGAGATTAAGTGCGACTTCTGATGCGGGATTTACAACGTAGACGCACTCCGACGAGAAGCTGCTATTCCCCGAATACGCGTATAGATCAATGAATGGCTTATTTGCGCCTTTGGCCGCCCGAAACAGCCCGCCGAACCCGTCCGCAAACCGTCGTCGTTTCACATCCTGGAAATATCCCATGAGATTTTCCGAGAAAACACCCACAAGGCAATTGCCCAGAGAAACAAGCAATCGTGGATAGTCGATGCTGCTGCGCTTACCGTGCTTTGCCTGGGCGATGCTGGCAACAGCCTCCTTCATCTCAGCCACGAGGGGTTCCTGGTTAAGTCTATTTAACTCCGCCGAAAAGATACCTCTACCGTCGAGCAGCCCCAGAGCTTGTCGCAGTAACGAAAAAAGAGGCCCAGCCGAGCGGTGTTGAAAACCCTTGAATAACGCCGTCGAACTCGTCGTCCGTTTCATCGCACACATCTCCATATAGGAGATATAAGCCGCCACTGTCATCATCATTTCGAACGCCTCTCGTCCATGTAGTTCGAGGCGACCTGGCTCTATTTCCGCGATAAATCCTGCCAACGGCGCGGCGATCGGATATGGAAGAGCCCCTACCAGTTCATTCAGAGATAACCAATCTTTGTCTCTTGCCCGGTCTTCAAAGACACGGATGTCTTCACTTCGCACAAAAGAGACTGATGAGTTACTCGTGCCGAAATCGAACCCCAGATAAGTTTCGCCACTCGACGCCTCGCTGCCGAACGTCATATCAAGGTAAAATGGCCGTCCTTCCACGCGAACCTCGCTGTCTGACAGGGTGCCGCGACCATACACAAACGTCGGCATCGTCGTGCCATCCTCCCTTATGATGAGTTCTACATCTATACTCGATCCGAATGTTGTGCCAGGGGGCGTCATGACCCGCGTATCAATATTGTGGATATTCGCCACGTCCTCCGGATCGAACGAACTTCTGAGGAAATAATACTGCAACCACCGGCGCGGCGGCTTCGGCAGCGCGACGCGCCAACGGAGCGCTTGACCGACAACGCTACTCAGAACGCTCGCCGAATTGAGCAGAACACCTTCCTCCGTCTCCTCCGGCCCAGCGTCGGCGATCCGTCCCGTTGCGAACCGTGCCTTAAACAGCCGAACAACCGTCTCCCCAGCGTCCCCCGAAAAACCAGGCATAGGCGATTATAGGTGACGGCTTTGAAATCTCCACGACCATCCGTATAAAATCGCCGCGCACACTCTATCGCCAGTCCCTTCGCCACAATTTCCTGAAAGTTTTCACTAAGGTCAACGACAGTGGCATTAGCCAAGTCTTTGCTAAACTCTTTATCAATGAGGAGTTTCATCCAGCGAATATTCGCCGAACCCCCAGAAAGAAGCACGATGGATATTTCCTTCCCTGCCAGCTCGGACGTCGCGCGTCGAAGCGAATCACCTATAGCTCGCTTCAACTTTCTATCCCAAACTTCCCTCTCAAACACCTGACGAAGCAAAGCGGCATCAAAGCGAACGTCCCGCCAATCTGCATGTTCTGCAAAGGGATTGGTCGGGACTGATACTCTGTAGGCAGTCGCGCGTGATAGATCGGCCGTCAAAGCCCAGTCAGATACGCTTTGACAAATGGCCAGCTTACCCCGCTCGACAACATGAACCACGCGCCTAATGTTTCTAGTGAAATGTCTAATGTCAGGCGCAACCTCCCTTAGCTGCTCATCGCTGTAATTTCGATAGTTGTCGAAATCGCTCCACGCTTGCCTAAGCCTGACCCTGTCTATTCCCTTTGTAAGGACTGTTGATATGAGAGATTCTGCTATCTTTTGATCAAGATAGAAACCACCCACTGGTTCGGATGAGGCCGCCAGAGGACGAGAGATACGCCCTCCTTCTGCGATATCGCCGGCTTTTGTGGACTCAATAATGGAAGCATCAAAGCTACCTCCACCGAAGTCTAGTATCAGGGCAACATGCTTACGTTTCTGCGCCACTAAGGCATGCCGCACGCCGTATCTGTAATATTGGAAAACCGCAAATGGCTCCGGAAGAAAATCTATTTCGTCAAATACACCATGTAACGCTCTTGTGATGGACTTCCGGTAATTGCTAAGCCAATCATCGTTAATTCCCTGCGCGCTTCCCATAGCGATCGGTTCTGCTATGAGAACCCGTGTGGGGAGTGATGATCCCATCCGTGCTAGTGCACTGACGCAATCATAGGATTCACAAGGGCGGGTAGTTGTGGCATGCTGGGGGCATGGCTCATCTCGTCTGCCCTTTCGTCTCGGCCGCGGATCGTGCTCGTCTGGAGGCGATCGTCGGCGATCGTAACCGCGCCCAGAAGCACGTGGCGCGGGCTCGGATCATTCTGGCATCGGCCGAGCGGTTGAGCGTCGCCGAGGTCGCCAGGCGCGCCGGGGTCGGCCGGCCGGCGGTGTGGCGCTGGCAACGGCGCTTCGCCGAAGCCGGGGTCGACGGCCTGCTGCACGACGCGACCCGCAAGCCGGGCAAGGCGCCGCTGGCCGACGCCACCGTGCACCAGGTGGTAGCCTTCAGCTGCGCCGAGCCGCCCGGCGAGGCGACCCATTGGACCGGCCGGGCGATGGCCAAGACGACCGGCATCAGTCTGCGTTCGGTCCAGCGGATCTGGCAGACGCACAAGCTCCAGCCGCACCGCATCCGGACCTTCAAGCGCTCCAACGACCCTGCGTTCGCCGGCAAGCTCGAGGACATCGTCGGTCTGTACATGGCGCCGCCCAAGCACGCGATCGTCCTGTCGGTCGACGAGAAGTCGCAGATTCAAGCGCTCGACCGGACCCAGCCGGGCCTGCCACTCAAGCAGGGCAAAGCCGGGACCATGACCCATGACTATAAGCGCCACGGCACCACGACGCTGTTCGCCGCCCTCAATGTGCTCGACGGCGCCGTGATCAGACGCTGCATGCAGCGGCACCGGCACCAGGAGTTCATCCGTTTCCTCAATGCCGTCGAGGGCGTGGTGCCGGCGGGCAAGGTAATCCACGCGATCCTCGACAACTATGCCGCCCACAAGCATCCCAAGGTGCTCGCGTGGCTCGGCCGCCATCGCCGCTGGGTTTTCCACTTCACGCCGACCTCGGGCTCCTGGCTCAACGCGGTCGAGACCTTCTTCTCGGCGCTCACCCGCCGCCGAATCCGACGCGGCAGCTTCCACTCGATCGTCGACCTGCAAGCCGCGATCAACCGCTACATCGCCGATCACAACCACGATCCCAGGCCCTTCATCTGGACCAAACCCACCGACCAGATCCTCGCCAAACTGAATCGCCTGACTGCGTCTGTGCACTAGCGGCGGGCCTTTCGGTCGCGAAAGCGCTCTGCACGCATAGCAAGGCGAAACGGGAAGCAGAGAGCGCGGATTTTGAAGCGAACGAGCGTGCGATACGAGAGATCGAGAAACAAGCACAGAACCTCGATCAAATCGCAGGCTGGGCTGGAACCATCCGTACCAACGGCGACAACATCTTGAAGCGTGTGGAGATCATGCGCTCGTCGCTAGTCCGGCAGGTCGAGCTTCTCGACGGCAAGGTCGACGATTTGAAGCTCCTAATCGCCAAAGTCCAGTGAGTGCAGATGGGATCGTTGCGCCGCCCAGTCCACCGGCCACCCACGGCGAAGTCTTTCAAGCAGCAGCGCGTCCTGCTGTCTGCCCTCCAGGATTGCCTCGACGATGTCGGGCGCGAGGATTGCGAGGCGCAGGATCCGGCTCACGTAGCTCTTCGAGATGTTCTCGGCGTCGCCGATGTCGCTGACCGATGCATACACGCCCTCGTCAAGCATCCGCTGCCAGCGCCACGCCCGCGCCAGCGCCTTGACCAGCGTGCCATCAGGCTGCGGCTTC
The DNA here is from genome assembly GCA_963753315.1 of uncultured Alphaproteobacteria bacterium. Taxonomy (GTDB): domain Bacteria; phylum Pseudomonadota; class Alphaproteobacteria; order Geminicoccales; family Geminicoccaceae; genus DASUGG01. Next base: position 16,567 of record CAVWCI010000049.1, on the reverse strand, counting down.
GAGCTTGGCACGATCGCGCTCCCGTCCGGGGCGACGATGCGCTTGTGGCCGCGTTGGCGGGACAAGCTGGTGGTCCAGTGGAGAACGCACTTGCATTCTCAAAGCAGAGCGCCTTCTATCCAGCAGCAGACAGACATCGTCGGACTCCCGATGATCCAGAGACCGGTTCCATGGCCAGACAAGGCCAAAGTCGCGGTCGCGATCACCTTCGACATGGATGCTGACAGCCTCGTCCACGTTCAGCATCCGCGCGATTCGATCACCCGGGTCTCGACCATCTCGATGCTGAAATATGGGCCGGAAGTGGCTGTGCCGCGGATCCTGGAAGGCTACCGCCGCTATGGCCTGAAACAGACCTTCTTCGTACCCGCTTGGTGCATCGAGCATTACCCCGGGGCGGTCGAAGCGATGGCCAGGGACGACCACGAGATCGGCTTTCACGGCTACATCCACGAGGCGCCGAACGTCCTGTCGCGTGACGAGGAGCACTACTGGATGCGCCGTTCGATCGCGGTGATTGAGGAACGCACCGGCAAGCGTCCGCGCGGCAATCGCTCCCCGCTCTACAACTTCTCGATCCACACGGCCGAACTCCTGGCTGCGGAGGGATTTCTCTACGACTCCTCGTTGATGGGCGACGACGTTCCCTACCTGCTCAGCACGCCGCAAGGGGAGCTGGTCGAGCTGCCGGTGAGCTGGGCGACCGACGATTGGCCTCCTTACGTGCACTCGATCGATCTCGACTACATGTTCCAGATCCTGCCGCCGGAGAGGGCCATGGAGGTGTTCATGGCGGAGTTCGAGGCCGCCCGTTCGGTCGGAGGTACGCTGTGGATTGGGGTCTGGCATCCCTTCGTCAGCGGCCGGCTGTCGCGCTGGCTGCGAATCGAGAAGATGATCGAGCACATGCTCGGCACCGGGGAGGTCTGGTTCGCACGGCTGGAAGACATCGCGCGCCACATGCTGGCCCTGCGCGAGAGTGGCGAATACGACATCCGGATCGACCTGCTGCCTTACTACGACCGGCCCCAGATCCCGGACCCGCCGCCGTCGCCGATGGTGCGGAGCTCAGAGTGAAGCGGCCACCGGCTCCGGCAACCTCGCGGTCCTTCGCGTACGCAGGAATAGGGCGGCGAAGCGCTGGATCAGTTGCCGCAGGGACTAGCCGGGCGGGGGACGACGTGGTGGGGATCGGCCTTGTTGAGCTCGCGCCGTCCTACGACCCCGGGGGGATCACAGCGATCCTCGCGGGCCAGATCTTGCTAAACTTTCTTGACTTCGTCTTTCACGAGAGGAGCGGGACGGGCGCCGGCGCCGCCGGCCCTGCACCAAAAGGCAACCTGTGAGACAATCGGCGCGTGCATCGGGCTGACATCCGGAGGGAGGGAAGGTCATGCTGACCGTAAACAAGCGGCTGGGGATCGGCTTGTTGTTCGCTTCGGTGCTGGCCTGGTCGGGCACCTGGTCGTCCGACGCAAGCGCCGCGGCCGGCGATCCGGACACCGTCACCTGCGCCTACCCGGTCTGGGTCGGCTTCGGCCCGGTACACCTCGCCAACGAGCTCGGCTTCTTTGAGGAGGAGGGCATCACGGTCGAAGAGATCCTCGATGACGACATGCCCAATGCGTTGGCAGCCATGGAGCGCGGCGACATCGACTGCTACCTGCGGACGGTCGGGGAGTATCAGGGGCTCGGGCGGCGCAAGGACACGCAGGGCATGATCATCGGCACGATCGACCTCTCAACCGGCGGCGACGGCTGGGCGGCCGATCGGTCGATCCAGTCGGTCTGCGACCTCAAGGGCAAGAACATCGCGGTCGAGCCGAACCTGCCGGCCCGCCTGCTGATGCAGGAGGCGCTCAAGCGCGAATGCGACCTGTCGATCGCCGACACCAATCTCACCGACATTGCGGCGGCGGACGCCGTCGGAGTTTTCGCCAGTCCCGACGTGGCTGCGGTCGGCACGTACGAGCCGGTGCTCAGCCTCGTTGTCTCGACTCATCAGGACCGCGGCGCCCACATCATCGCTTCGTCGAAGGACTACGAGGATCTGATCCTCGACATCGTCATGGCGCACACCGACGAGCTGGCCGCCCATCCAGACAAGTACGTCAAGTTCCTGCGCGGGATCTACCGCGCGATCGACTATTTCTATGCCAACCAGGAAGAGTTGATCCCGATCATCGCGAGCTTCTTCTCGATCACTCCGGAGGAGTTCAAGGAGACGCTGCCGAACTTCCGTTACACGCCCTACGAGGAGGCCGTCAGCTTCATCGGCACGGCCGATGCGCCGGGCCGCGCCTACGAGGTCTTTCGTGACGCCATGGCGCTGAACCTGGAGTTCGGCTCCTCCGATGTCGAGCTGTTCGCGGAGGACCACATCAGGCCCGAGATCATCGCGCAGGTGAGGAAGGACTGGCAGTGAGGCAAGTCGAGGCTGGCGAGCCGCGTGATGCGCCCGGTCGAGGCCGCCATTCGTGATCGGGCGGCGACCGCCACGAAGCCGGGCGCCCGCGACGGCCGAGGCGGCACGGTAGGCTCCGCGCCGAGACCGCGCCAGGGCAGCGCCTGGCGCGGCCTGTTCCGCTTCCGGATGCCTGTCCGACCCGACATCGAGCTCTGGGTCGGCATCGGGGCATTCGCGATCGTGCTCGGCGCTTGGCTGCTGGTGACCGAGTTGCAGCTCGTCCAGCCCCAGTTCCTGCCATCGCCGCTCGCGGTGGTCGAGGCCTGGTGGGGCCTGTTCCAGAACGACTATCTATCCGACATCGGCATCAGCGTCGGCCGGGTCTGGATCGCTTTTGCAGCGTCGGCCGCGCTCGCGATCCCGCTCGGCATGCTGATGAGCAGCTATCGGGCGGTCGGCGCGTTCTCGGAGCCCCTGATCGACTTCGTCCGCTATCTGCCGGTGCCCGCACTCGTGCCGCTCACGCTGATCTGGCTCGGCATCGGCGAGGCCTCCAAGATCGCGCTGTTGTGGATCGGCACCTTCTTCCAGCTGGTGCTGCTGATCGCGGACGACGCCCGGCGGATACCCAAAGAGTTCATCGAGACCGGGCGGACCCTTGGCGCGGGCGACTGGGCGCTGATGAAAGACGTGCTGTTCCGCGCCATGCTGCCGAGCATGGTCGACAGCCTGCGCGTCACGCTGGGCTGGTGCTGGACCTACCTGCTGATCGCCGAGATCGTGGCGTCGAACTCGGGCATCGGCTACGAGCTGTGGACCGCGCGCCGCTACGGCAAGACGCCGGAGGTGTTCGCCGGCATCCTGACTATCGGCATCATCGGGCTGGCCTCTGATCAGCTGATCCGCGCAGGCCATCGCCGCGCCTTCCGCTATCTCGCCTGAGCGCCGGAGACGACGCCATGCCGAGCGACCACGGCTTCATCGAGTTTCAGGAGGTCACCAAGCGTTTCGCCGACCATCGCGACGCGCCGATCGATGTCGTCGAGCCGCTCACGCTCAGCATCGCGAGAGGCGAGTTCGTCGTCTTCGTCGGCCCGTCGGGCTGCGGCAAAACCACGGTGATGCGCATGGTCGGCGGGCTGGAGACGCCAAGCGAGGGGGCGATCACGCTCCAGGGCCGGGAGATCACCGGACCCAGCCGGGAGAAGGGCATGGTGTTCCAGGCCTACTCCTCCTTCCCCTGGCTCACGGTGCTTGGCAATGTCCGTTTCGGCCTCAGATATCGCCGCGATCTTACCGCCGCCCAGAAGGACCGCATTGCTCGCCACTATCTCGAACTGGTCAAGCTGACGCCGTTTGCGGACTTCTACGTCAGCCGGATCTCGGGCGGCATGCGGCAGCGCGTGGCAATTGCCCGCACGCTTGCGGCCGATCCGCTGGTCCTGCTGATGGACGAGCCCTTCGGCGCGCTCGACGCGCTGACGCGCGAGCGCCTGCAGCTGCAGTTGCTGGAGCTGCAGAAAGCGGAGCGGAAGACGGTGATCTTCGTCACCCACGACGTCGACGAGGCGGTCCTCCTCGCCGACCGGGTCATCGTGTTCTCCGCCCGGCCGGCGCGTTTGCTGCGCGATCTGCGGGTCGGCGCGTTGCTCCCGACCGAGCGCAGTCTTGACCTCCAGGAAAGCGCCACCTTCCGGCAGCTCCGCCAGGAGGTGCTGGCGCTGATCCGTGAGGAGGAGGAGCGCACCGAAGCGGCCGAACTGGCCGCGGCGTCGTGAGCGCCGCGATGGACGGATTCGACTTCACCGGCAGGCGGGTGCTCGTCACCGGCGCCAGCCACGGCATCGGTTTCGCCGTGGCGCGCGCGTTTGCCGGAGCCGGTGCCGAGCTCGCCATCCTGTCGAGCACGACGGACATCGAAGGTGCGGCGGCGCGGATCCAGGCGGAGATCGGTCCGCACAGTGCGCGCTCTGCAGTGCGACGTCACCGATCGGGAAGCGGTCAGGCGCACGGTCGGCGCGCTCGGCACGCTCGACGTGCTGATCAGCAACGCCGGGCTGGAGCTGATCACGCCGCTCATGGAGCCAGGCGACGAGGTCGAGAAGACCTTCGTTCGCATCATCGAGATCAACGTGATCGGCACCTACTACGTGTGCCGCGAGGCGGCGCCGCTGATGGCCCGCGGCGGCAGCATCGCCCTGACCTCGTCGATCTGGGGCAAGATCGGCGCCGCCGACTTCTCCGCCTACGTCACCTCAAAGCACGCCAACATCGGCTTCATGCGCACGCTCGCCAAGGAGCTGGGCCCCAAGGGCATACGGGTCAACGCCGTCTGTCCGGGCTGGGTCAGGACCCGCGCGGCCCTGCGCTCGCTGAAGGAGGTCGCCGCGCGCGCCGATACCGGCGAGGAAGCCATGCTAGAGGACATCCTCTCGGCGCAGGCGCTGCCGGGCCTCATGGAGCCCGATGACGTGGCGAGCCTCTATCTCTTCCTGGCATCGGACCATGCGGCGAGCATCACCGGACAGGCTTACAACGTCGATCGCGGCGAGGTGATGGTATGACGCGAGCTCTGGACGGTGCGCGTGCCCTGGTCACGGGCGGAGCAAACGGGATCGGTCGCGCGATCGCTCTGGCCTTCGCGCAGGAAGGCGCCGTGGTCGCGATCGCGGACCTTGCCCCCGCCGACATCGCCGAGGAGGTGGTCGCCGCGATCGCGGATCGGGGCGGGGGCGCCTTTGCCATCCGGACCGACGTTGCCGACGAGGCACAGGTGCTTTCGCTGTTCGAGGCTGTCCAGAGACGCCTCGGAGGTCTCGACATCCTGGTCAACAACGCCGGTATCCTAATCGAGAAGCCGCTGCTCGAGACTACCACGGAGGACTTTGACCGGTTGATCGGGGTCAACCTGCGCGGCGCTTTCCTGGTCGGCCGCCAGGCCATCCGCTTGATGACCCTGCAAGGCAGGGGGCGGGTCATCAACATTGCCTCCGAGCTCGCCTATCTCGGCCGCGCGAACTGCTCCGTCTATTGCGCTTCCAAGGGCGCGATCCTCGCCATGACGCGCGCCTGGGCGCGCGAGTTCGCGCCGGACATCCTGGTCAACGCGATTGCCCCCGGCCCCACCGACACGGCCATGCTGGGACCGGAATTGACCTCGCCGGAGACCCTTGCCAAAGAAGCAGAGATCCCGCTTGGTCGGATCGGTCGGCCCGAGGAAATCGCCGCCGCCGCCGTCTTCCTCGCCGGCCCGGGCGCCACCTTCATGACCGGCCAGTGCGTAAGCCCGAACGGCGGTGCCGCGATGTTCTGACGATCGAGCGCCGAAGGATCCGACTGCGAGAACCGACTTTTGGCATCCATGATGTTGCTGCAGAACAGACAGACGAGATGGTCCTGCGGATGGGGTGGTGACAGTGCATTCGCCGGTGCGGGAGGCGCACTGCAACCTCAGAGGAGGGTCCTCCGCTGCTTGTCCCACTCGACCGGAAACGGCTCCAGGAGCCGCGCGAGCCCAATCGTAGGCCCCCCCGTCCATGACGCGCTCGACGATCTCCGGGGCGAGCAGGTGAGGCGCAGGACGCGGCAGATGTACGACCGGCTGATCCGCTCCGCAGCCGACAGCTCTGCGAGGGTCCCATACTCGCCGCTCTCCAGCCCCCGCTGCCAGCGGCGCGCACGCGCGAGGGCCTTGACCAGTGTTCCGTCCGGCTGCGGCTTCGAGGTCGGCACGAATTCGCTGCCATCAGGGTGACGATGCGCTTGCGGCCGCCTCGGCGCTGGAAGCGCATGGCGATTTGGACGACCAGCGTGGTGCCGTTCATGCCGCCTTCCTCTCAACCTGCTGCCTCAGCTCACCGATCAGGCTGGCGACTCCTTCGGCCCCGATCTGCACTTCGAGCGCATCTTCCCGCACATCAACACGCTCGACTAGCAGCTGGACGACCCCGCCTGCTCAGCCGGGAACAGCTGCTCGCTGGCCACCGGGCGAGGCGGAGCGGCCCTAGGAGGTCACGGCACCGCCCCGAGGCGGTGATTCGTGACCGGAGGTATTCCAGTTGTGCAATGCGCCGGGATCTGCGTCGGCGCGGCATACGGCCAAGCATTCCTCAGAGGCGAAACGAGCGGCGGGTCTACCTCCTGGACTGGAACGCTACCATGAGCGCGACCGCATCGAGCGCAGGGTGAGCCGGCTCAAGCAGTACCGGCGCATCGCCACGCGATATGACAAGAGAGCTGCAAGCTACGGCGGGTTCATTGCTCTCGCCGTCATTCATCTGGCTTTGACGGCCTCCGGCGGAAACCTTCAACGTCGAATGCCCACCGTCAGCAGGTATTCACGAGGGACGCAGATCCCGAGTTCGGTCCGATAGCCCTCGTGGAAGGCGACAAAGTCCCGCCGCAGATCGGCTCGACGGCTCTTATCGAGACTATTCGCTAGCGCCTTCGTCGGCCCGTATGTCATCGAGACCGGCTTCGGCGGCCTCACCACTCGGCTCACGGTAGAAAGAGATGCCTCGCTCGATTCAGGTCGAAGTCCTTGCCTCAGAAGCGCGCGCACACGCTCGGGCCTGCCCCACTCGAAGGGCGAAGGAGGCGCCGGGTCGGGCGGCGGGGCCATGTCGGGCTTCATGACCTTGACATCTCAAAGACGTTGCTGTCCGGCAGCCAGTCGTGAGCGCGATCCGCCCATCCTTTCGGGTCACTCGGGCGAGCTCGGGACCAGCAGCTTCAGGCCGGCTGGCGAACATGATCCCGCAGGTCGAGATGACGGCATCGAACTCGCCGTCCGCAAACGGGAGGCTCTCCGCATCGCCAACGCGGTATTCGATCTCGAGCCCCTCAGCGCTGGCGCGCTCTTGTGCGGCTCGGATCAGATCCTCGCCGAGATCAACGCCGACCACCTTGGCCCCGCGCCGGACGACCCGACGAGAGGTCCAGCCGGTTCCCGTGGCCAGATCCAGGATGCGTTCGCCGGTTGCGGAGACAGGCGCAGCACAGCATGCTCAAGCGAGTCCGCAATGCCGCGGCTGATCTCGTCATAGCCAGCCCCGCCCGAGTTCCAGACCGACGCAGGCTTCTGATGATGCGGCTGGATTGTCGCCGATACCTACCCATGACCCCCCTTTAGGCGACGAACTGGACGCGACCACCGGTGCCGTACACCGCTTCGAGCGATATAGTCCTTATCCTCAGGCCATATTGCAACCCTGCTGGTCACGCGCACAGGGGCGGACCGGCTTCGACAACATGGCCTTGTCTTGTAGCAAGGCCGGTTCACCCACTACGGCGATCCGAGCCATCCGATCCGTCGGCGGTTCTCCTGATCTCAAGGCGACGACGAGATCATGAGGCGCTGCTCCTTCCAGCTCGCCGGCAGCGGCCGCTGCAGCCTCTCCAGCATCAGCGCCTGGTCGGCCCTTCCCGCAAGGACCGCCGCCTCACGATCCGTAAGGACCTAGCGAGGCAGCAGCTTGGGGGCTAGAGAAGGATCTCCGAAGCCTGCGGACGATCATCGTTGGGAGCCCAGATCGGTGACCCTGGCAAGTGGCCGTGAATTCCTCAGCATTCCTGGCCCCACCACAGTGCCCGACAAAGTCCTCAATGCCATGCATCGACCGGCGATCGACATCTATTCGGGCACGCTTGTGGACATAACGACCAGCTGCCTTGAGGACCTCCGCCAGGTATTCCGCAGTGAGGGGCGGATCTACATCTACGCCGCCAACGGCCACGGCGCCTGGGAAGCCGCGTTGGTCAACGTGCTTTCCAGGGGCGACAAGATCCTCGTGTTGGAAAATGGCCTCTTTGCAGCTGCCTGGGGTGACATGGCGGCGGTGCTCGGTCTCGAGGTCGAGACGCTGCCGGGTAGCTGGCGCCGTGCCGTCGACCCCGCAGCGCTCGAGGCGCGGCTTCGTGAGGATAGGCGGGCGGAGATCAAGGCGATTCTCGTGGTCCAGGTCGATACGGCTTCCGGTTCCGTCAACGACGTCCCGGCGATCCGAAGAGCCATCGACGCGACCGATCATGATGCTTTGCTCATGGTGGATACCATCGCATCGCTCGCCACCATGCCCTTCGAGATGGACGGCTGGGGCGTCGATGTGGCCGTCGCCGGATCACAGAAGGGACTGATGATGCCGCCGGGACTGAGTTTCGTCGCCGCTGGCGGGAAGGCCCTCGCCGCCCATCGCACGGCTGGGCTTCGAACGCAATACTGGGACTGGACGGCGCGAGAGGGCGAGCTGCACTATCAGAAATATTGCGGAACCCCGCCCGAGCACATGCTGTTCGGGCTCCGCAAGGCGCTGGATCTGCTCTTCGCCGAGGGCCTCGAGAATGTCTTCCAACGGCATCGCCTGCTGGCGGGAGCGGCGCGCCGCGCCGTCGGCGTGTGGGCCGAGGGCGGGGCATTCGATTTCAATGTCCTCGAACCGTCCGAACGCGCCGATTCGGTGACAACCGTGAGAATGCGTGACGGCCTGGATCCGCGGCCGCTGCTCGAGTTCTGCGAGAGAACGTGCAACGTCGTGCTCGGCATCGGGATCGGCGAGCTCGATGGCAGGGCTCTGCGCATCGCCCACATGGGGCACATCAATGCCCCCATGATCCTTGGTGTCTTGGGTGCGGTGGAAGTAGGGCTGGTCGCGCTCGACATCGAGCATGGCAAAGGTGGCGTCCAGGCCGCCATCGAGTGGCTGGGTCGTTCCGTGACCGCCCAGACTAGACTAGCCGATCGGGCGTCGCTGCCCTTCCCAGCTCGCCGGCAGCGGCCGATCCAACTGCTCAAGCATCAGCGCCTGATCCTTCTGTCCGGCGAGGATCGCCTCGACAATATCGGGTGCCAGCAGAGCAAGCCGCAGGATCCGGCTGACGTAGCTCTTCGAGATGTTCTCGGCGTCGCCGATGTCGCTGACGTGGCGTAGACGCCCTGATCGAGCAGCTTCTGCCAGCGGGCGAACAAGATCACGGCTTATTCGACGACCTCGGCATGAAGCTCGACCGGCGTCATGTTCTCGCCGTTGATCGGGATGAGATCCTGCGGGCAAGCCGACATCACCACGACGCAGTCCATATCCGCGCGCAGCAGGACGTGATCGCCCGGCCGGGCCACTGGCGCCCGCCAGTCGATCGTCCAGTCCGGCGCTAGAGGGATGTTCATCCAGACGTTGAAAGGCTGCGGCACCTCGGGGACGGTGAGGCCAATCGCCATCATCGCCAAGCGCAGGTTGTCCGAGCAATTGTCGTGATACTCGTTCACACCCAGGGTGATGTAGCGGAACAGATCGCAGGCCGCGATCAGGGTGTCGTGCACCCCGGGCGAGGTGTCCTCGACCAGGGTGAGGATCGGCCGACGCCGGTTGGTCACCAGCGCATCACCGGGGATCGGCACGGCGCGATTGATCCAGGCGCGCGCGTGCGGCCAGGACAGATACTCTGCGCGATTGGCCGCGCTAAAAGCCCAGGCATCGCACACCTGCGTGCCATGCGTGTTGATGATGCGGATCGACTGCCCTTGGGTGAGCCGCAACGCCCGACCTTGCCTCGCGGGGATCGTGTACCGCCGGCCGATCTCGGGCGTGCCGTCCGGGGAGATTGGCGAGGCGAGCGTCGGGTTGGTACCGCAGGGTGTGGCATTGTCGGACGGACTGTCGTAAATCTCTTGGGGAATCATAGACTGCTTCCTCCTGTTATTTGAGGCGCGCCGGCCACTCAGATTGAGCGCTCTCGCCACGTGTTGAGGAAAGCCCGCAAGCGATCGCTTCCGGGCGCCGCGAACAGCTGTGCCGGCGGGCCGCGCTCGACGATCCGACCGTCATCCATGAAGATGGCCGTGCTGGCGACATGGGCCGCGAAGCCCATCTCGTGGCTCACGATCAGCATCGTCATGCCTTCAGTCGCGAGCTGCCGCATCACGGCGAGCACCTCGCCCACCAGTTCGGGGTCGAGCGCAGAGGTCGGCTCGTCGAACAGCATCACCCGGGGTCTCATCGCCAGCGCCCGGGCGATCGCCACGCGCTGCTTCTGACCGCCGGAAAGCTGCTCCGGATAGTGACGCGCATGGGCCTCGAGACCGACCCTGCGCAGCACCTCGAAGCCGCTTGCCTCGGCGTCGGCCCAACTCATCCGCCTGACCATGCGCAGCGCCTCGGTGACGTTGCCGAGCGCTGTCATGTGGGGCCACAGATTGAAATGCTGGAACACCATGCCGACCGAGCTTCGTACCTCGTCGACCTCGCGCTCGCTCGCCAGGACGCGCCGGCCATCCCGCTCGCGGTAGCCGAGCAGCCGGCCCTCGATGCGCACCTCGCCCTCGTCATAGATTTCGAGGAAAGCGATGCAGCGCAACAGCGTGCTCTTGCCCGCCCCGGAGGGCCCGATAATGCAGATCACTTCGGAGGCGGAGACGGCAAGGTCGATACCGCGCAGCACCTCGACCTTGCCGAAGCGCTTGGCCAAACGGCGCACCTCGATCATCCGCGCCGGCGAGCCCGCCGCGTTGTGATCGCCCGCGCTCATCCGGCGCGTGTCGTCAGGCATGGCGCACCCGGCGCTCGATCCAGCGCCCGGAGCGCGCGATCACCTCGATCAGCACCCAGTAGAGTACGGCCACCGCGAGGTAGGGCTCGACCACGGCGAAGGTCTCGTTGGCCATCTGGGTCGCGTTCTTGGTCAGCTCGGCGACGGTGATGATGGAAAGCACCGCCGACTCCTTGACGAGTATGATCACCTGGTTGACCGAAGGCGGAACGATGAGGCCCAGCATCTGAGGGATCTGGATCCGGTAGACGATCTGACGGGGGGCGAGGCCGACCATCCTGGCAGCTTCGAGCTGCCCCTTGGGGATCGACTCGAAGCCAGCCCGGAAGATCTCGGCGAAGTAAGCCGCGCCGTAGAAGCCGAGCCCGAAAATCCCGACCGGCTCGGCATCGAGCACCAGCCCGAACGACGGCCCACCGTAGTAGAGCAGAAACAGGATGACCAGGATCGGCGTGCCACGCATCACCTCGACATAGGTGCGGGCGGCGGCACGCACGACCAGGAGCCGGGCGCGCAGCAGCAGCGCCAGCCCCAGGCCCGCGAGCAGGGCGATCACGGAGGCCAGCGCGCAGACCCGCAGGGTGGTGACCAGGCCGGCCAGGAGCAGCGGGCCGTACCGGGCGATCATCTCGGTGTCGACGCCGATCATGCTTGCGCCCCGGCGATTGTCATATGCCGCTCCATGCGCCGGCCGGCCTGAGCGAGGAGGAGGTTCACGGCCAGATAGATCGCGCCGGCGATGAGGTAGACCTCCAAAGGCTTGAAGGTGGTCGAGGCGATCTGCTGGCTGCGGCGCATCAGCTCCGTGACCGCGATCACCGACACTAGCGACGAGTTCTTGACGATGATGATCGCCTCATTGACCAGCGGCGGCAGCACGAGACGGAACATCTGCGGGATCAGGATGCGCCGGCGGATCGTCCACTTGTGAATGCCGAGCATGCGCGCCGCCTCGATCTCGCCGCGCGGGATCGCCATCAGGCCGGCGCGATAGATCTCGGCCTGGAACGCGGCCGTGTTGAGCGAGAGCGCGATCACCGCAGCGACGACGGGCGAGACGTCGACGCCGACCTGCGGCAGCATGTAGAAGACGATTAGCAGCTGCACGAGGATCGGCGTGCCCCGCCAGAAGCTGCGGTAGAGGCCGCACAGGGCGGCGAGAGGCCGCCGGTAGGAGAGCAGGCCGAAGGCGAGCGCCAGCCCGAGCACCATGCCCAGGGCGATGGAAAGACCCGAAACGACGACGGTCGTCACGGCGCCGCCAATCAGGACGCCATAGTTGTTGGCCAGGATCTCGATCATCAATCGCCCGTCGGGCCGGCCGCGCGGTCCGCTTCAGCGGCTGGCGGGAGGCCTACAACCGTGCGGACCCGGCGCCGCTGCATCGTTCTACTCGGCAGGCTCGGGCAGCTCGTCGGACGGTAGCTCCATGACGTCGCCGAACCACTTGCGCTGCAGCTCGGCGAGCACCCCCGATTCGTTCAGTCGGCGGATCTGCTCGTCCATGAAGGTGTTGAGGGAAGCGCTCTCCTCGTCCTTGCGGCCAGCCCAGGAGAAGTACTTTTTGGGGCCGAAGGTCGGCAGGACGACCTCGAACACGTCCGGCCGCTGCCGCGCCGCCTCGAGCTGGTTTGGCAGGCTGTTGACCACGGCGGCGAGCCGTCCGGCGGCGAGATCGGCATACGCCTCGCCGAAATCGACATAGGTGCGGATGTCGGCGACCGGAGTGCCGGCCTCCTCGACCTCGGCGGCGAGTGCTTCCAACGCCTGGAGCTGGGCGGAACCCGCTTGCGAGCCTACCACCTTGCCGGCCACGTCCTGCGCGCTGCCGATCGAATCATCGCCCTTGCGCTTGATCACCGCCATGGTGGCATCTGCGATCGGGAGGCTCAGGTGATAGGCGTCGTAGCGCTCCTTGGTCACGGTCACGGAGGTGATCACGTAATCGAAGCGCTTCGCGGCGAGGCCGGGCAGAATGCCCTGCCAGGGAAGATCGAGCTGCTCCAGACTGACGCCCGGCAGCTCTTGCATGATGTGCTCCATCATATCGGCCGAATAGCCGACAATCTCGCCGCCCTCGACGAATTCGAAGGGTGGAAATCGGGCCTCCGTACCGACGACGAATGTGCCTCGCTGCTTGATCTCCTCGAGCAGATCGGCCTGTGCCGATTGCTCATCGGCAACGGCAAGGGCCAGCGTGAGCACGGCGCCAAAAGTCAGAGCGCGCCCGGTTCTCCGGCTCGTGATCCCGGGGTGATGCATCTTGTTTGCCCTCCCTATAGCGGACCCCGCGTGCACCTTGGCGCGCACCCTCCACCGGTCCATGAAGCGAATGAAGCATCGGCCGATGCAACAGTAAACCACCGACCTTCTCATCCTCATACCTATGAACCAGATGCTTGATACCCTATGGCTGGCGAACCATTGTGCCGGACAGGTGGTCATCCTTGGCAAGATCAGCGGCTTCGGACGGGATCGATGGCGCACCGGATGCCAGTCGCCTTCGAGCGTTGCTGGCGCGACTTGTCGCCTTCCGCACCGAGAACCCGCCCGGCGATGAGGCGGCGCCAGCGCAGTTCTTAGCGGAAGTTCTGGCGCAGCTCGGTTGTGAGGTCGCAACGCCGCCCGTCTCGCCCGGCCGCCGTAACTTGGTCGCCGTCTTCGAGAATGGTGATGGGCCGTCTCTGGGGTTTAACTCGCATCTCGACGTGGTGCCGGCCGGTCCCGGCTGGAGCGGCGATCCTTTCAGCCTGCGCGAGGCGGACGGGCGGCTGATCGGCCGCGGCGCGTGCGATGCCAAAGGCTGCGTCGCCGCCATGGTCGAGGCGGCTCGCCTGCTGATCGACGCCCGTCACGCTTGGCGCGGTCAGTTGACGATCGTGTTCGTTGCCGACGAGGAGGTCGGCAGCACCGGCGCCAAGACGTTCGCCGCGAGCGGGCACCATCTCGATCGTGTGGTGGTCGGCGAACCGACTCGACTGATCACGGTCTCGGCGCACAAAGGCTGCTTGAGACCGCATCTCCGGGTATTTGGTCGCAGCGCGCATTCCGGCACCCCGGATCTCGGCGAAAATGCCATCCTCAAGGCGCAGCGACTGATCGAGCTGTTCGTTGCCGAGGACCGAAGATTGCGGACGAAGGTGCATCCGCTGGTCGGTCCGGCCAGCCTTTCGGTCACCCGGATCCAGGGCGGCGTAGCCGACAATGTCATTCCGGCCGCCTGCGACGTGGTGATCGACCGCCGTATCCTGCCGGGCGAGGACGTCGACAAGGTTGATGCCGAGATCAAGGCGTTGCTCGAGCGGGCTCTCACTGAGCATGGCGTGCGCACGGAGATTCTGAGCTATTCGTCGAATGCCGGGCCGAGCGAGACACCGGCCGGAGACCCTATTGTTCTGGCATCGTTGGCGGCCTGTCGCGCGCGCGGCATCGTCGACCCCGGTCCGATCGGCTTCCTAGGCGGGTGCGATCTCGTCCACTTTCAAAGGGTCGGTATGAGGGGGATCGTGCTCGGGCCAGGCTCGCTCGAGCAGGCGCACCAGCCCGATGAATTTGTCGCGCTCGCCGACCTAGTCCGGGCGAGCCTGATCTATCGGGATCTCGCTATCGACTGGTTCGCGCGTCCGAGAAGCTGACCGGCGAAAGCGCGACGCGGTGATCTATACGGGCCCACTGATCGACGCCCACCACCATTTCTGGGACCTCGGCATGGGCAACCACCCCTGGCTGGTGCCGGCGCCGGGCCAGGAGATGGTGTTCGGCGATCCCACGCCGCTCTACCGCGACTATCTGCCGGCCGATCTGGAGGCCGACGCCTCCAACCAGAACCTGGTGGCTTCGGTTCATGTCGAGGCCGGCTGGGACCGCGGCGATCCGGTCGGGGAGACCGCCTGGCTGAGCCAGCTGGCACGTACCCGGCGCCTGCCTACGGTCCTGGTGGTCTACGCGCCCCTGGACGATCCTGGCGTCGGCAAGGTGCTTGAGGCACAGATCGCCTGTCCGTTGGTGCGCGGCGTCAGATTCATCCTGAGCTGGCACGAGGATCCCCGGAAGAGCTTCGTGCAGCGCTCGGACTACATGGTAGACCGGCAGTGGCTGCAAGGCTTTGCCCTGCTCGCCGAGTTCGGCCTGTCCTTCGATCTGATGCTCTACCCGGGCCAGATGGCGGACGCTGCGCGGCTCGCTGCACGCTTTCCGGAGACCTTGATCCTGGTCAACCATGCCGGGAGTCCGACTGACCGGGATGCCGAGGGCATGAGTCGCTGGCGACGGGGCCTGCGCGCGCTCGCCGCGCAGCCGAACGTGCGCATCAAGATCTCGGACCTCGTCGCCTACGATCACGACTGGACGCTGGAGAGTCTCCGGCCGGTCGTCCTCGAATGCATCGAGGCCTTCGGCACCGACCGCGCGATGTTCGCGAGCGATTTCCCGGTTGCCGGTCTGCACGCGACGTACGATCAGCTATTCGCGAGCTTCAAGACCAGCGTCGCCGAGCTGACGCCCGCCGAGCAGCGACGCCTGTTCCACGACAATGCGCAGCGCGACTACCGCATCGCCGTCGACGGCGCCTTGTCGACAAGCTCGTGAGCCAATCCTAACATGCCGCGCATGCCGTTGCGGAACTGCCGGCTCGAAACGAACAGGGGCACTACCATGAACAGGAACGTCGGTCGATCAGCGCCGCTTGTCAGCGCCGTCGTAGTCGCCTTCGCGGCTCAGCTCGCCGCAACTCAGCCGGTCGAGGCCGCCGCCAAGTGCATCAAGGGCGATCGCGAAGCGCCCTATACCATCGGATGGGCCAACATCTATTCGATCCCGACCTGGATGAAGCAGACCCAGGGCACGATCGAGGACGTGTTTGCCAAGCTCAAGGAACAGGGCCTGACCGACCAGCTCGTAATCACCGATGCCGAAGGCAACGCCAACACGCAGATCACGCAGATCCAGTCGATGATCGATGCCGATGTCGACGGCATCGTCGTGATTGCCGGCTCGGCCACTGCGCTCGACCGCGTGATCGAGCAGGCCTGCGAGAAGGGTATCGCGGTGGTCAACGTCGACAGCCTGGTGACCACTGACCAGCTCACCGCCAAGATCAATACCAACTCGAATGCCTGGGGGCGGCTCGGCGCGGAATGGCTGGTCGGGCAGCTCAGCGGCGAAGGCAAGATCATCATGATGAACGGCCCGGCCGGCGTCTCGGTCAGCGAGGATCGCCGCGCCGGCGCCACGCCCGTGCTCGAAGCGAACCCGGGCATCGAGGTCCTGACCGAAACCAACACCCCCTATAACGCCGCACCGGCGCAGGAGGCGATGAGCAGCCTCCTGTTCCAGTACCCGGAGATCGACGGCATCCTGAGCTATGGTGGCGCGCTCACCGCCGGCGCAATCCTGGCCATGGACCGGCAGGGCCGCGACATCCCCCCCAACACCGGCGAGAACTACCGGCAATATCTCGAGCTCTGGAAGGAAAAGGGCCTCGATGGCTGGGCCACGATGCAGCCCAACTGGCTCGGCGGGCTCGGTGTCTACGCCTCGGTGATGGCGCTTGAGGGCAAGGAGGTGCCGGAATTCGTCGAGGTGCCGCTGCCGATCATCACGAATGACAACCTCGACGAG
>CAVWCI010000048.1:0-127579 GCA_963753315.1 uncultured Alphaproteobacteria bacterium | reverse complement strand
ACGCCTGGATCTTGATCCGGTCGACCGGGATGCCGGTCAGGCGCGCGGCGTTCTCGTTGCCGCCGATCGCGAGGATGTAGCGCCCCCAGGCGGTGGTCCTGAACACGGTCGCCGTGACGATCGCGAGCACGACCAGCACGACGAAAAGGTTGGAGAGCTGCAGCGTGCCGCCGTCGACCATGGATCTCGATCTGGCCGCCGCCGATCGCCTTGAAGGTGTCGCCGCCCGGCCGAAACCGGGACATTACCCGGTTCCGGACATCGACGATCGCGAGCGAGCGGGCGATCGAGAGCATGCCCAGCGTCACGACGAACGGCGGCAGCTTGACATAGGCGATCAGGCTGCCGTTGACCGCGCCGACCATGGCGCCGGCGCCGAGCCCGGCGGCGTAGGCGACGAACCAGGACTGCTCGGCCTCGAGCAGGCGCGCGGCGACGATCGCGACGAACGCCATGGTTGAGCCGACCGACAGGTCGATGCCGCCGGTGATGATCACGGCGGTCATGCCCATCGCCATGATGCCGATGGCCGCGAAGTTGCGCGTGACGTTGAAGAAGTTCGCCTTCGTGGCGAAGGTGTTGGGCTGCTCCCAGGCGGTGGCGAGGCAGATGAGCGCCACCGCGACCGACACCCAGAACGCCTGGTTCGCCAGGATCGCCGCGACCAGGGAGCGCTCCCTGAGGCCGGTGACGTCCTCGATCGCGACGCTGCTGCCGGTGCTCATCGTCCCCGTCCCCGCCCGACCATGCCCCGACCCTGCATGCCCTGCCTCAGGCCGAGGCGATCGCCCCGGTGATCAGCCCGGTGACCTCCTCGGGCGAGGTCTCGGCGACCGCTTTCTCGGCCACCTTGCGGCCGCGCCGCAGCACCGCGATGCGGTCGCACACCGCGAACACGTTGGGCATGCGGTGGCTGATGAGGATGATCGCGATGCCGGCATCGCGCAAGCGGCGGATCAGGTCGAGCACCTCGGCGACCTGGCGGACGCTGATCGCCGCGGTGGGCTCGTCCATCAGCACGATCTTGGCATCCGACAGGCGGGTGCGCGCGATCGCCACCGCCTGGCGCTGGCCGCCGGACATCTGCCGCACCAGGTCGCGCGGCCGGGTCTCGGACTTGAGCTCGGCGAACAGCTCGCCGGCGCGGGCGTACATCGCGGCATAGTCGAGGAAGCGGAACAGCCCGAAGCGCTTCTTGGCCTCGCGGCCGAGGAACACGTTGGCGGCGGCGGTCAGATTGTCGCACAGCGCCAGGTCCTGATAGACCACCTCGATGCCCTCGGCGCGGGCGTCGATCGGCCGGTGGAAGTGGCAGGTCCGGCCGTCCAGCCGGATCTCGCCTTCCGAGGGCGGAAAATTGCCGGCGATGATTTTTACGAGCGTCGACTTGCCGGCGCCGTTGTCGCCCATGAGGCCCAAAACCTCGCCCTCCTCGAGGTCGACGTCGACGCCCTTCAGCGCCTCGATCGCGCCGAAATGCTTGGCGATGTCGCGCAACTCCAGGACCGCCATCGGTGCCTTCCAGACCCGTGCCTCCTGGGCATCGGCTTAGCGCGGTTGCTCGGACGCCGCAAGCGTGCGCCCATGCACCGGGGTAGGCGGCCCCGCCGGCCGCCGCCGGGCACGGTTGCCGCCGCCGGCGCGATCGGATATTTAGCCGTAACTAGCGTGGGGGTTGATGTCGATGATTGCATTCCTCCTGCCTGCGGCCGTGTTCTCGGCGCTCGCGGCGATCTGGTACTTTTGGGAAATCCATCCGTTCGTCCTCGCGCTGGCATTTCTGCTTACCTTGTGCAGTCCGTTGGACGATCGAAGCTTCGATCGCGAGACCTGGCTCGCCTTCCACAACGATTCGGCCGCCGACAATCCGCGCGGCAACATGGCGCGGGACGTCCAGCGTCGGCTGATGCTCGGGCAGGAGACGCGTGAGCGGGTGCTCGAGCTCCTGGGCCGCCGGATCACGGTCAGCGCGATGACATGCTGAGCTACAACCTGGGCATGTGGAGCGGCTTCCGGATGGACTACGATTTCCTCGACATCTACTTCGATGATCAGGGTCGGGTGGTCGACGTCCTGATCGTGCAGCATTAACTTCGAGGGGCATCGCGGCCGCGCGCCGGGACCAGCGGTTGAAACGCGTGGCGCTTGACAACCACAGGTTAACGAATTAATGTTATAGGAATGACGGCCTAGCTAAGGATGAGGTCGCAGGTTCGGGCGCATGTCTGATCCCGAGGATCGCAACGAACCCAATACGGTTGACCAGCCGACCCGGTGGCAGCGAGTGGCGCGTGAAGTCTGCGCTGGCGTTGCATACACAGTACTGCTGCTGCCGCTCTTTCTGATCTCAATCGTACCGGGTGGCTGGGCGATCGTTGGGGCTGTCGCGACGAGTGTCGTTACGAGCAACTTCGTCTGGGAAGTGCGAGGTGCCCACACCGAGATCGTTGTGCTGAACATCTCGGGCCACGATGTCCAGATCGACCTGATCCGATTCGACGAGCATCGCGATCGATTTAGTCGCCCCCTTGAGGCCGAGCGCGAGGACGATCCCGACCAGAACATCGTCCACTATCAAGAGATCTATTTTCACGACATCGTGCCTCGGAGGTTCCCGGTACAGATCCGCTACACCGAACTCGACACCGGGATCGAGCGCTTCGCTTCGTTCACGGCGGACCGGTTGCCCCGTGGGGAGTGCAAGTTCGTGATGTTTCTGAAACCAGACGGCCCTGAACTTTCCGAATGCCGCCGCTCGGATCTGGAGGACTTCGATTCGCCGTAGGCGGTATCTGGATTCGGTCGACGCGCATTTGCCGCTCGCGGCCGGCCGCCTGAGCCGGCCCACGGCAGCCGAAAGCCTCAGCGGCGAGGGGTGTAGGCGGCGATCCGGTCCGAGTCCGAGCCCTTGGCGGCCGCGGCGTAGCGCCGCGCGGCAGCCCCGGCCCGTTCCGCCGCATGAGGCGGATAGACCAGATGGAGCGCCTCCGGCACGACCTCGATCGTCACGCCGAGATGGCCGATGATGTCGCCGTCGCCCTGCACCGGCTCGTCGCTGCCGCCGTCGATGTGGACCTTGCCGGCGGAGACGATGCGAATGCTTCGCAGCTTCGGCAGGCGCCCCGCGAGCATCGCCAGGGCGTAGCCGATCACGCTGAGCCGGCCGCGCCGCTCGAACATGCAGACCTCGAGGCTCGGCGCGCAAAGATCGGCCGCCGGCGCGCAGACGAACCTGCCGCCGTAGTAGTGGGCGTTGGCGACCAGGACCGAGGCGGCCTTCCAGGTCGTGCCGTCGATCGTCACGGCGTATTCGGGAAAGGCGAAGCTGCGCAGCTGGCGCAGGATCTGGATCGCGTAGGCGCCTTTGCCGATCCACCGCTTGAGCGCCAGGTCGACGTGCTGCACGACATGGGCGTCGAAGCCGGTGCCGGCCATCAGGAGGAAGCGGCGGCCGTTGGCCACGCCGACGCTGATCGGGCGCGGGCGGCCGAGCGCGATGGTGCGCGCCACCGTGCGCGCATCGGTCGCCATGCCGATCTCGGCGGCCAGCACGTTGGCGGTGCCGAGCGGCACGATCGCGAGCGGCAGGCGGGCGCCGGCAAGACCGTTGACCACCTCGTTGATGGTGCCGTCGCCGCCGGCCACCACCAGGACGTCGTAACGGTTCGGATCGGCGCTGGCCGCGAGCTGCTCGGCATCGCCGCGGCCGCCGGTGGGCCGCACCGTCACCTCGCAGCCCAGGCGGCGCAGCTCGGCGAGCACCGCCTCGAACCGCCGGCGCCGCCGCGCGCCCGCGGTGGGATTGAAGATGATCAGCAGGCGTCGCTCGGAAACTGGGACCGTCACTGCTCGATACCCGACCGGTTGTGTCCGCAAGGCGACCGTCTCGCCCGGCTCGCGAGGATCAGCCCAGGCTGTTGCCTTTTGCTTAATGAACAGTAAATAGGGAGACCGTGGAATAAAATATTGCGCGCTGTCATCTTACCGTCACCAAGATTTGGATATTTCGCGGCCATGCAAGCTACAACGGCAAGCACAGGTTGCGATTGATGCTTACCAGCGTCGCGACGGATTGGCCCGGAATGGAGGCGCCGCCGCGGCGCTACCGGACCGTCTTCATCTCGGACGTCCACCTCGGCACGCGCGGCTGCAAGGCCGACTGCCTGCTCGATTTTCTGCGCCATGTCGAGTCCGACTATCTCTACCTCGTCGGCGACATCGTCGACGGCTGGCGCCTGCAGAAGAGGTGGTTCTGGCCGGACAAGCACGCCGAGGTGCTCGAGCGCCTGCTGGCGCGCGCTCGCGACGGCACCGAGGTGGTCTATCTGCCCGGCAATCACGACGAGGCCCTGCGCAAGCTGATCGGGCGCAGCGTCGGCGGCGTCAAGATCAGGCACGATGCGATCCATCGCACGGCCGACGGCCGCCGCCTCCTGGTGGTGCACGGCGACGTGTTCGACGGCGTCGTGACCGACATGCGCTGGCTCGCCCTGGTCGGCTCGGTGGCCTACGAGCTCGCATTGACCGCCAACACCTGGCTCAACATCGCGCGTCGCTGGCTCGGGCTCGGGTACTGGCCGCTCTCCGCCTTTCTCAAGGAGCAGGTCAAGGCGGCGGTCAAGTTCATCGACCGGTACGAGCGCTCGCTTGCGCACGAAGCGCGGCGGCGCAGCGTGTGCGGCGTCATCTGCGGTCATGTCCACAAGCCTGAGATGCGAACCATCGACGGCGTTCTCTACTACAACGATGGCGACTGGGTCGAGAGCTGCTCGGCCCTGGTCGAGCACGACGACGGCCGCCTCGAGCTGCTCGCGTGGGCGCGGCAGCGCCGGCTGGACCTGCTCGCGCCGCGCCGGCCGCCCGCCCGGGGCAGCGCCGGGCGAAGGCCTGCCACCACCTGATGCGGATCCTGCTGGTCAGCGACGCCTGGTCGCCCCAGGTCAACGGCGTGGTCCGCACCCTGCAGCGCGTACGGCAGGAGTGCGAGGGGCTCGGCCACCAGGTGGAGGTGATCTCGCCCGAGCCGTTCCGCACCATCCCGTGCCCCACCTATCCCGAGATCCGGCTGGCGCTGCGACCTGGCAGGGCGATTGCCCGGCGGATCGAGCAGCTGCGCCCGGACTGCATCCATATCGCCACCGAAGGCCCGCTCGGCTTCGCCGCCCGCCACCATTGCGTCCGGCACCGCCTGCCGTTCACGACCTCGTACCACACCCGCTTTCCGGAATATGTGCACGCGCGCTTTCCCATCCCGCTCGCTCTCGGCTACGCCGTCGTGCGCTGGTTCCACCGCCCCTCGAGCGGCGTGATGGTGGCGACCAGGACGATCCGCGACGACCTCGAGGGCCGCGGCTTCGTCAACGTCAGGCCGTGGTCGCGGGGCGTCGATACCGAGCTGTTTCGCCCCGACCACGAGCCTGCCCTCGATCTGCCGCGCCCGGTCTACCTCTATGTCGGCCGCGTCGCCGTCGAAAAGAACCTCGAGGCGTTCCTCGAGGTGCCGCTCGCCAAAGGCAGCAAGCTCGTGGTCGGCGACGGTCCGGCGCTGGCACGGCTCGAGGCAAAGCATCCGGAGGTCCATTTTGCCGGTGCCAGGCACGGCATCGAGCTTGCCCGCCACTATGCCTGCGGCGACGTGTTCGTGTTCCCGAGCCGGACCGACACCTTCGGTCTGGTGCTGCTCGAGGCCCTGGCCTCGGGCCTGCCGGTCGCCGCTTACCCCGTACCGGGGCCGCTTGACGTGATCGGCGATGCCGGCTGCGGGGTGCTCGACCACGATCTCGGGCGAGCGATGGCGCTGGCGCTGGCGATCCCGCGGGCGCGCTGCCTGGAGCATGCCGGCCGCTTCTCGTGGCGTCGTTGCGCCGAGCAGTTTCTCGGCCACCTGCACCCGATCGAGATCGCAGCGCCGGTCGCGGCGCGCCCCGCGGCCACGGGTTAGGCGGGCCCGACTGCGGGGCGATCGCAGCGGCTTTTTGCCCAACCTGTGAACTGGTTCACAGCTTCTGTCTCGAAGATCTGTTAAACTCCATGTTGCACCGATGGTGCCAAGAGAGAGTGTAACAGGTGTAGGGGCGTGTCATGGGCGCTGAGGTCGGAACTGCAGTCATCGACATTCTTGAACGTGCAGGCGAACAACATATCAGGCAAAGCGCGCCGGAGTGCTACGAGGAGTTCCTCTGGCAGATCCACGGCGCCGGCACGCTTCGAGACTACGACGGCAGCGATGTCTACTGGCGGCGAATCCAGGCTGCCATCGATTTCTTCTTCACCTCGGAGCAGCGGGCCGAGATCTGCCGCTGCCTGGTGCAGCAGGCGGAGCTCGCTGGCCGGCCCGAATGCGTGAGCTTTCGGGCATGCGCCCTGGCGGAGACCCGCATGACGGATCTGATCGCCGACATGCGGCTCGCTGCGGTGTCGGCCGGGCCCTGGAAGCGGCGCTGCGCCCGCAGGGCCTGGCGCTCCCTGCGCCGCAGCCGTTCCTGAGCAGGGCGGGCAGCAGCGCCGCGTCTTCGCAGCCTGCCCGCACCGCCGACAACTGGTCTTGGCGCCGGCTCTGGTCTAGGTTGCCGATCCGATGAGACGCGGCGCGCCGTCGCTGGACGGCGGCTGCGCCGGGGCAACAGGAGACCAGGATGCCGGTGTTCGGCCATGAAGCCCTGCACGCGCTGACCGTGTGCCGTCTGCACTGCTAGTGGCAGCGAGCCGCGCGAGGCCGGGCTGGTCGCCGACAACCTGGTCGAGGCCAACCTCGCTGGCCACGATTCGCATGGCGTCGGCATGCTGCCGCTCTATGTCAGGTCCTTGCGCAACCGCAGCCTGCTGCCCAACCGGCACGCCGAGATGGTCGGCGATCGCGGCCCGATCCTCGTGGTCGAGGGCCATCGCGGCTACGGCCAGGTGATCGGCTTCGAGACCATGCAGCAGGGCATGGCGCGCGCCGCCGAGCAGGGTGTGGCGCTGGTCGCGCTCCGCAACAGCTTCCATCTCTGCCGCATCGGCCATTGGGCGGAGCAGTGCGCCGCGGCGGGCTTCGCCTCGATCCATTTCGTCAACGGCGTCGACCATGCGCCCCTGCAGGCGCCATACGGCGGCCGCGACGCGCGGGTCAGCACCAACCCGTTCTGCGCCGCGGTGCCGGGCGAGGACGGCGAGCCCGTCGTGCTCGACATGGCCACCAGCAAGATCGCGTTCGGCAAGGCGCGGGTCGCCGCGAACAAGGGCGTGCCGGTGCCGGACGAGAGCCTGCTCGATCCCGAGGGGAACGTCAGCCGCGACGGCGCCGTCATGTTCCAAGATCCGCGCGGCGCGATGATCGCGATGGGCGAGCACAAGGGCTCGGGCATCGCCATCATGTGCGAGCTGCTGGCAGGCGCCTTGACCGGCGGCCTCACCAACCAGCCGGGGCATCCGCAGGCCGGCGGCACGATCAACAACATGCTCTCCGTGATCATCGCGCCGGGCGCGCTCGGCGAGCGCGATGCGGTGCGCCGCGAGATCGGCGCGGCGCTCGCCTGGATCAAGTCGTCGCGGCCGCGCGCCGGCTTCGACGAGGTCCTCGTGCCGGGCGAGCCCGAGCGGCGGCAGCGGGCGGCGCGCCTCGCGCACGGCATCGAGATCGACCCGCAGAGCTGGAGCGAGATCAGGGCCGCCGCCCATGCCGCGGGCGTGCCCGATGGCGACATCGACCGGCTGGTCGGCTGAGCGATGGAGCAGGTCGATGCGGTCGTGATCGGCGCCGGCGTGGTCGGCCTCGCGATCGCGCGCGCGCTCGCGATCGCCGGCCGCGAGGTCCTGGTGCTCGAGGCCGCAGGCCAGATCGGCACCGAGACCAGCTCGCGCAACAGCGAGGTGATCCATGCCGGGATCTACTATCCTACCGGCTCGCTGAAGGCGCGAAGCTGCGTTGCCGGCAAGCACCTGCTGTACGACTACTGCGCCGCGCATGGCGTGCCGCACCGTCGCTGCGGCAAGCTGATCGTCGCGACCAGCGAGGCGCAGCGCGCGATGCTGGAGCAGATCCGCGCCAAGGCGGCCGCGAATGGCGTGGGCGACCTGCTCTGGCTCGAGCGGGCCGCGGTGCGCGAGCTCGAACCGGAGGTCGAGTGCCTGGCGGCGCTGCTGTCGCCCTCGACCGGGATCATCGACAGCCACGGCCTGATGCTGGCCTACCAGGGCGATGCCGAGGATCACGGCGCCATGATCGCCTATCGCGCCCCGGTCACCGGCGGCCGCGTGGTCGACGGCGGCATCGAGCTTGCGGTCGGCGGCGACGAGCCGATGCGGCTTTGCGCCCGGAGCGTGGTCAACAGCGCCGGCCTGCACGCCCCGGCCGTGGCGCGCCTGATCGAGGGGCTGCGAGCGGAGCTGATCCCGCCCTCCTATCTCTGCAAGGGCAACTACTACACGCTTTCCGGCGCGCGGCCGTTCTCGCACCTGGTCTATCCGGTGCCGGAAGAGGCCGGGCTCGGCATCCATGTCACGATCGATCTCGCCGGTCAGGTGCGCTTCGGCCCCGACGTCGAATGGATCGAGAGCATCGACTACGACGTCGATCCGGCTCGCGCCGCCGGCTTCTACCAGGCGATCCGGCAATACTATCCGGGGCTGAAGGACGGCGCGATCGAGCCGGGCTATGCCGGCATCCGCCCGAAGATCGTGCCCAAGGGCACGCAGGCCGCGGATTTCCTGATCCAGACGCCGCGCGAGCATGGCGTTGCGGGCCTGGTCAACCTGTTCGCGATCGAATCGCCGGGCCTCACGTCATCCTTGGTGCTCGCCCAGGAGGTCGTCCACGCCCTCGGCCACCCGGTCACCCAGGCTGCCTGACTCAGAATGACGAAGGTTGCCAGCATCGGCGAGTGCATGATCGAGCTGCGCCACCGCGGCGAGCGCGAGCTCGATCTCGGCTTCGGCGGCGATACGCTGAACTTCGCGGTCTATCTCGCGCGCCTTTCCCGCGGCAGGGATCTGGCCGTCGACTATGTCACCGCGCTCGGCGACGATCCCTACAGCGATTCCATGATCGCCGCGTGGCAGGCCGAGGGCGTGGGCTGCGACCTGGTCGCGCGCCTGCCGGGCCGCCTGCCGGGGCTGCACACGATCCGCACCGATGCGCGAGGCGAGCGGAGCTTCACCTACTGGCGCTCGGCATCGGCCGCGCGCGACGTGCTGCGTGGCGCGCACGGCGCCCGCATCGCCGAGCAGCTGGCCGACTACGACCTGCTGTATCTCTCCGGCATCACGCTCTCGATCCTCGATCCGGCGCAGCGCGACGCGCTGATGGCGCTGGCCGACCGCATCCGGGCGCAGGGCGGCCGCGTCGCCTTCGACAGCAATTTCCGGCCGGCCGGCTGGCCCGACCGCGACGAGGCGCGCGCCGCGTTCGATCGCGATGCTGCGGCGGGTCGACATCGCGCTGCCGACCCTCGACGACGATCAGGCGCTGTTCGGCGTCGCGCGATGCGCAGGCCTGCGCGCACCGTCTGCACGGCCTTGGCGTCGCCGAGGTTGCGGTCAAGCTCGGCGCGCACGGCTGCTGGCTGTCGTTAGACGGGCGGGGCGCGCCGGTGCCGGCCGAGCCGGTGGCGCGCGTGGTCGACAGCACGGCCGCCGGCGACAGCTTCAACGCCGGCTACCTCGCGGCGCGCCTCGCCGGCGCCGAGCTTGATGTTGCCGCGATGCAGGGCCACCGCATCGCCGCCCGCGTGATCGGCCACCCCGGCGCGATCATCCCGCCCGCCGCGATGGCCGATCTGATGCCGGCATCTGTAGGCGGTTGCCGGCGCGCTCAGTCGAAGGGGATCACCTCCTGGCGCTGCTCGCCGAGGCCCTCGACGCCGACCCGCATCACGCTGCCGGGTTTGAGGAAGATCGGCTCGGGCTTGTGCCCCATGCCGACGCCTGGCGGCGTGCCGGTCGAGATGATGTCGCCGGGCAAAAGCGTCATGTAGCGGCTGACATCGGCGACCAGCTTCTTGACGCCGAAGATCATCGTGCGGGTCGAGCCGTCCTGACGGCGCTCGCCGTCGACCTCGAGCCAGAGCCCCAGCTTTTGCGGGTCGGACACCTCGTCCTTGGTCACGAGCCAGGGGCCGACCGGCGCGAAGGTCGGGTGGCTCTTGCCCTTGATCCACTGGCCGCCGCCGCCGTTCCTTTGATGATCGCGCTCGGAGACGTCGTTGACGATGCAGTAGCCGGCGACGCAGTCCAGCGCGTCGGCCTCGTCGACGCAGGACGCCGGGCTGCCGATCACGATGCCGAGCTCGACCTCCCAGTCAACCTTCGTTGAGCCACGCGGGATCTTGACCTTGTCGTTGGGGCCGACGATCGAGCCGGTGTGCTTCATGAACACGATCGGCACCTCGGGGATCGGCGAGTTGGTCTCGCGCGCGTGGTCGGCGTAGTTCAGGCCGATGCAGACCAGGTTGGGCACGTTGGCGACCGGCGGGCCGATCCGCGGGCTGCCCTCGACCAGCGGCAGGCTTTCCGCATCGCGGGCGGCGAGCCGCGCCAGGCTCTCGGGCGCCAGGGCCGCCGCGTTGATGTCCGGGATCTCACGCGACAGATCGCGAATCCGGCCTCGACTGTCCAACAAGCCTGGTTTTTCGGCCCCTCGTGGCCCATAGCGCAGCAAGCGCATCGCCTCACTCCCGTTTGGATCGATTCCGAAAGCGCCTGTTCGATCGGCGCCCCGGCGGCAGATTAGAGAAACTCCTCGGCAAGGCCAATGGCGCGCGGCAGGAAAAGCGCTATATGCCACGAGACCCATTGAACCATGAGCGGCCCCTCGAGGGCCGCTGATCATTGTGGCTGATATGAACGAGACCAATCGACCAGCACCACCACGGCATATCGTCCTGACCTCGCACCCGCGCGCCGGGCGGGCCAAGCCGCCCAAGGTCACGTGGGGCGCCGCCAGCGCTGCGGCACGCGGGCCGATCATCGGCACGCTCTCGGATGCCGAGCAGGCGCAATGTGATCGGCGCCCATGCCGGCGCCTATGCGCTCTATCGCGCGCTGGCGATCGCCAGCGGCAGCCTGAACGCGCTGCATCGACCCGATCTCTCCAACACCGCACCGGCCGTGCCGATCGGGCCGCATCCGCAATGGGCCGACCCTGCCCGGATCGTCTCGCTCGACCCTTGGGGCCATGTGGTCGGCGAGGCGTTCGCCGAGCAGCTTGCCGCCGGCTGGGACATCCGCCCGACCATCGCCGTGACCAAGGCGCGCCTCACCGTGCCCGAGCTCAAGCACGCCATCCGGCTGGACAAGGTCGAGCCGGACGGCCGGGTCGTGATGGCGTCCGGCGAGGTCAACTGCACCAAGATCGCGATCGAGCCGGTCTGGCATCTGCCCGGCATCGCCGCGCGCTGCGCCATCTCCGAGAGCAGCCTTCGCCGCCACCTGTTCGAGCAGACCGGCGGCATGTTCCCCGAGCTGGTGACGCGGCCCGACCTGCGGGTCTTCCTGCCGCCGATCGGCGGCCACACCGTCTACATCTTCGGCGACCTCGCCAGGCTCGGCGAGCCGGACACGAAGGTCGCCTGCCGGGTGCACGACGAGTGCAACGGCTCGGACGTGTTCGGCTCGGACATCTGCACCTGCCGGCCCTACCTGGTGCACGGCATCGAGGTGTGCATCGAGATGGCCCAGGCCGGCGGCGTCGGCGTGATCGTCTACAACCGCAAGGAGGGCAGGGCGCTCGGCGAGGTGACCAAGTTCCTGGTCTACAACGCGCGCAAGCGCCAGGCGGGCGGCGACAGCGCCGCGGCCTATTTCGAGCGCACCGAGTGCGTCGCAGGCGTCCAGGACGTGCGCTTCCAGGAGCTGATGCCGGACGTGCTGAGCTGGCTCGGCATAGCGCGCATCGACCGCCTGGTCTCGATGAGCAACGTCAAGTACGACGCCATGGTCCGCCAGGGGATCGAGATCGTCGAGCGCGTGCCGATCCCGGCCGACCAGATCCCGGAAGACGCGCGGGTCGAGATGGATGCGAAGAAGGCCGCGGGCTACTACAGCACCGACGCGCCGAGTGCCGAGGAGCTGGCCGCAGCCAAGGGCCGCGCGCTGACCGAGTACGGCCCCGCATGAGCGGACCGGGCCGGGCGGGCGATGCGGCTGCGGCGATCGCCTGGCTGCGGACCCCGGAGGCGATCCGGGAGCGCAGCGGGAATGTGCTCGCCGCCGGGCGAGCGGGGCGCCTTGCGGCACTTCGCGATCGAGCGGTCGCGCCTGGACGCCGCCGCCGACTACGTGATCGCGACGATGCGCGCCAACTACCCGAGCCTGGAGGTGCCCCCTCACAGCCGCTGGCGGCATTTTTCGGCGGACGGCCGCGACCGCTGGGCGGCGCTCGCGGAAGAGATCGGGCATCTCGGCGTCGACGAGATCGCGCGCGTGCGCTTCGATGTCGCGGTGGTCAGCGTCTTTCTCGACGCCGGCGCCGGCGATGCCTGGCGCTACGTCGAGCCGGCCACCGGCGCGGTGCTCGCGCGCTCCGAGGGGCTGGCGGTGGCGAGCCTCGATCTGCTCGTCGCCGGCACCTGCTCGGCTGATCCCGCGCAGCCGCTGCGGGCGGATGCCGCGGCGCTGGAGGCGATCGATCGCGACGCCCTGGCGCGCGCTTTTCAGGTGCGGAACGACAACCCGCTCGCCGGGCTGGACGGCCGGGTGCAGCTGCTGCGCCGGCTCGGCCAGACCATCGCGGCAAAAGGGATGTTCGGCACGCCTGCCCGGATCGGCGGGCTGTTCGATCATCTCGCCCACCAGGCGCAGGGAGGCCGGCTGCCGGCGCCCGCGATTCTGGCAGCCGTGCTGGAGGGCTTTGCCGAGATCTGGCCCGGCCGCATCGAGCTTGCCGGCGTCAATCTCGGCGATGTCGGCCGCCACCCTGCCGCCGGCGGCGATGGCCTCACGGCGGGCCTGGTGCCGTTCCACAAGCTCTCGCAGTGGCTCGCCTACTCGCTGGTCGAGCCGCTCGAGGACGCCGGCATCGAGGTCACGGATCTGGACCGGCTGACCGCGCTTGCCGAGTATCGCAATGGCGGCCTGCTGATCGATCTCGGCGTGCTGGTGCCCAAGCATCCGGGCGTGCTGGCCGAGCGCCACGAGGGCGCCTCCGAAGTGGTCGTGGAGTGGCGGGCGCTGACGGTCGCGCTGATCGACGACCTGGCGGATTGCATCCGCGACAAGCTCGGCATGTCGGCCGCCGAGCTGTCGCTGCCGAAAATTCTCGAGGGCGGCACCTGGAGTGCCGGGCGCCGGATCGCGGCCGAGCTGCGCCCGGGCGGCGGCCCGCCCCTTGCCGTCATCAGCGACGGCACGCTGTTCTGAATGGGGGGTCGCGGCGGTCGTGCCGAAAGGCCGCTCAGGCCGATCGCAGCCTTTCCGTCCGCACGCCCTTGTCGGCAAGCTCCTGCAGCGCCGCCTCGGACTTGTCGAGGTGGCCCAGCTCCATGACCTCCAGGACCGCGGCCGTCTTGGTGTATTGAATGTCCCGGTACTCGACGACCTGGATGTAATTGCCCCAGGGGTCGAGGAAGTCGAGACCGCGGCCCGGCAGGATCTCGGCGCCGGACTCTTCGAGCGCGCGGCGCACGGGCGCACGGTCGTCGACCACCAGGCCGAAATGCCTGTGTCGGTCCTTGGGCTGGGTGCGGCCCGTGGCGAGCGCGATGAACTGGTCGCCCATGTCGATGAACGCCATGCGCTCGCCGCGGCCGCGCAGCTCGAAATCGAACAGGCGGCCGTAGAAGGCGAGCGCCGCGTCGATGTCGCCGACCTCGAGCGCCACGTGATTGATGCCGACCAGGCGTGCTTTGGACATCACTCTTCTCCCGGCGTGGTCAGGAATTCGTCGAGCGCGTCGCGCGTCGCGTCCGGCTGCTCGACCATCATCATATGGCCGCAGCGGGGCAGGGAGACGAGGCGGGCGCCGGCAATCGCCCCGGCGAGCTTGGCACCTTGCCTGGCGGGCGTCATGCGGTCGAGCGCGCCGGCCACGACCAGGGCCGGGCAGGCGACCCTCGCGGCATCATCGAGCCCGCCTGCATAGGCGTTGCAGGCGGCGAGGTCGGTGTGCAGGTGCTGCCCGGCCGAGCGGCCGAGCAGGGCCAGCGCGTGACCCAGCATCCAGCTGCCGGGCGAGCGGTGGCCGCCGAAGTGGCCGGCGGGGCCGAAGCCCCAGTCGCAGATCATCCTGGGCCCGAGCGGTTCGGGCCTTGCCGCCGCCTCGAGCAGCGCCCGGTGCACCGGCATGGCGGGTGCTGCACCCAAGAGCGCGATGCGCTCGACCTTTTGCGGCGCCCGCGCGGCGCAGGCGAGCGCCACGAGCGCGCCCATCGAATGCCCCACGACGGCGGCGCGCGCGATGCCGAGCGCATCGATCAGCCGGGCGAGCCAGTCGGCCATCGCCTCGATCGAGGTCAGAAGGTCGCCTTCGCTGCGGCCGTGCCCCGGCAGGTCGAGGGCCAGCGCATTCCAGCCGCGATAGGCGAAATGGCGCGCCTGCAGCGGCCACACCGAGTGATCCATGCCGGCGCCGTGCAGCCACAGCGACGTGGGCTTGCCGGGCTCGAACCGCCGGCCCTGGTCGGCGAGGAACACGCGGGCGGCGTCGAGGTGCAGATCCATCGCCCTAGCCCCGCTGCGCCTGGCGCAGGGCATGGTCGAGATCGTCGATGATGTCCTGAACATCCTCGATGCCGACCGAGAGGCGGATCATGTCCTCGCCGACGCCGGCGGCCGCCAGCCCTTCCGCGCCGACCTGCAGGTGCGTGGTCGAGGCCGGGTGGATCACCAGGGTCTTGGCGTCGCCGACATTGGCGAGGTGCGAGGCGAGCCGGCAGGCCTCGATGAAGCGGCGGCCTGCCTCCCGCCCGCCCTTGACGCCAAAGCTCACCATCGAGCCCGCACCCTTCGGCAGCAGCTTTTTGGCGAGCCGATGGTCGGCGTGGCCGGGAAGGGAGGGATGCACGACATAGGCGACCGCGTCGTGGCCGGCGAGAAACGCCACGATCGCCTGCGTATTGGCGATGTGCCGCTCGATGCGCAGCGGCAGGGTCTCGACGCCCTGGAGGATGTAGAAGGCGTTCTGCGGGCTCATGCAGGCGCCGAAGTCGCGCAGGCCCTCGGTGCGCGCCCGCATGTGGAACGCCGAAGGGCCGAAGCTGTCGAGATAGACCAGACCGTCATAGCCGGCATAGGGCTCGGTCATGGTCGGGAATTTGCCCGAGCCCCGCCAGTCGAAGCGCGCCGCCGTCGACCAGGATGCCGCCGATTGCGAGGCCGTGACCGCCCAGCCACTTGGTCGCCGAGTGCAGCACCAGGTCGGCACCGTGCTCGAACGGCCGGCACAGGTACGGCGTCGCGAAGGTGTTGTCGATCAGCAGCGGCAGGCCGTGGCGGTGCGCGACCTCGGCGACCGCGGGGATGTCCAGCACCTCGAGCCCCGGATTGCCGATGGTCTCGGCGAACAGCAGGCGGGTCTCGGGCCGGATCGCCGCGGCGAAGGCGGCAGGGTCGCGCGGGTCGACGAAGCTGGTCTGGATGCCGAAGCGCGGCAGGGTCAGCTTGAACAGGTTGGTGCTGCCGCCATAGAGCGACTTCGAGGCGACGATGTGGCTGCCGGCATCCATGAGCGTCACGATCGCGAGGTGGAGCGCTGCCTGGCCGCTGGCGGTCGCGACCGCGCCGACGCCGCCCTCGAGTGCTGCCACCCGCTCCTCCAGCACCGCGACGGTCGGATTGGAGATGCGCGAGTAGATGTGGCCGGCGCGTTCCAGGTTGAACAGGGACGCCGCCTCGTCGGCGTCGGTGAAGACGTAGGAGGTGGTCTGGTAGATCGGCACCGCGCGGGCGCCGGTGACGGGGTCCGGCTGCTGGCCGGCGTGCAGGGCGAGGGTGTCGAACTTGAACAGCTTGGGCTCGGTCATGGCTCGTCCTCTGTGCTCGTCCACGCGCGCTCTTCCTCGCGGCGATAGCGTAGCCAAGCGTGCGGCAGGCCCCGGCACTTGGCAAGCCGGCGGCGAGCGGCCGCAAGGCGATCCCGTCCACTGCCCGCGCTGGCAAGCGACAGGCTTCACGTTTCATTAGGCAATTTCTGGTTGTATGGGCGCATTGTCCGGTGGTCGGCAGCTCGGCGCGCTTCGGTTCGGCCGCGATGTCTGTTGGAGTGCTCGGCATGGCCATGGTGACGATCGACAAGCGGCGTTCCGCCAGCGCGGAGCGCCTTCTCGATGTCGTGCGCGACGGGAAGATCGCGGCCGACGACGTGCTGCGCCTGCGCCGCGCCATCTACCAGGACGGCGGCATCGATCGCGAGAAGGCGGCAGCGCTGTTCAAGCTGAACCGCGACCACAAGAGCCACGATCCCGCCTGGGCGGAGTTCTATGTCGAGGCGCTCTGCGACTTCTTCTACTGGCGCGAGGGCAGCGACAGCGTCCTGACCGAGGATGCCGAGCGGATGCTGATGGACTGGATCGGGCCCGCCGAGGCGAT
Organism: uncultured Alphaproteobacteria bacterium; assembly: GCA_963753315.1. Classification (GTDB taxonomy): domain Bacteria; phylum Pseudomonadota; class Alphaproteobacteria; order Geminicoccales; family Geminicoccaceae; genus DASUGG01. The sequence continues at coordinate 111,079 of CAVWCI010000048.1, read as the reverse complement.
CGACGACGGCACCGAGCTGCGCCTGCTGCTGCGACTGATGTTCCGCACCAACGGCAGCTCGGAGGCGTTCCGCGCCTATGTGCTGGACGCGGTGCGCCACAGCGTGCTGCACAGCAGCCAGGCGCTGTACGGCCACGGCGAGCGCCGGGCGGGCGCGATCGATGCTGCCGACGTCGAGGTGATCCGCAAGCTGGTCTACGGCCTGGGCGGCCAGAGCGGGATGGCGATCAGCGCTGCGGAGGCGGGCTTCCTGTTCGAGCTCCAGCACGCCACGGCAGGAGCGCCGAACGCGCCGGCCTGGCGCGATCTGTTCGTCAAGGCCATCACCATGCATCTGCTGTTCGCCGGCGATTCGCCGGATCGGATCGACGAGCCGGAGGCGCACTGGCTGCTTGCGCAGATCCGCCTCGACCAGCCGCATCTGGAGAACGAGCGCGCGCTGCTCGCTTATCTCAAGCAGGAGGCGGGGCTGCACCCTCTGTTGCTGCCGATCTGCGAGCGCCTCGGGGTGTGACCCCGGCGGCCCGCCGATGACGGTGACGGCGCCCCGGGACGGCCCGGCTTAGAGAGATCGGCCTGTGACCCGCAGGCCGCCCAGGCGGTGAGGGTCGCAACGGGCGCGCCGGTCTCTTATCGATCAGCGATCGGCGGCGCCGGCCGGGCGAAACCGCTTGCAAAGCCCGACCGCGACCGCCTGCGGGCCGGCTCAGGCAGGATCGCCGGCCAGCTGCATCATTTCCCACGCCTCGCCCATCGCCACGACGCAGGTCGGGCGCTGGGGATAGGTCACGAGCATCGTCCAGCCGCCCTCGGGCGACACCAGCACCTCGATCACGCCACCGTCAGCGCCGAGGCCCAGCGCCTGTGGCTTCTCGTCGTGCTCCATCGCGAACTGCTCGAGGAGCGCATTGCGCTCGCCACAGATCCGGACAGCATCGGCAGAAGCCCCGGCAGCGCTGCCGGCGCTGCCGAACGCGACGCCACCGAGCAGCGCAGCCATCGAAAGCGCGACGAACCGCCGCAGCTGGCTGGCTTGGGCGAACTCGACCAGGCAAGCGTGCGAAGTGCCACGAGTAGCCATGACGAATCCCTCCTTGAGCGGGCGATCGCGCTGGCCAAGCTGCGCCTTCGCTCCGATCGTATCGGAGCCGGATCCGAGATGCGCCGCCATGTCGCGCGACACAACGCCTGTCGATTCGAAGTGCTTGTCCGCGATCCGCAGTTCTCATGCGAGGAGCAGGTCTCCCGCTGAAGTCAGATGCAGCGCAAGCGATCGAACAAACGCCGACAGGTCGTGTCAGGATCGCTACTGAGAAACGAACGGCGCGCAGAGACTTTGGTTCCGCCAGATGATCACGCGCCCGCCGTTGCGCATCATGGCTGTTTGCTCGGCGATTGGATGCGCCGGTCATGCCCGAAGCGCTGCTGACGACATCCCGGTCGGGACACCACCTTCCATAGAGGCGATCGAGTCATCGGGATCGGTCCGTGCGCCTGATCGCGGCCGGCGCTCGCTGGAGAAGTATAGATTTCAGCCAGACATCGGCACGGCTGTATCAGCACATCCGCAGTCATTATCGGGATGCATCGGTCGTTGAAAGTCGACCGCAAATCCAAGGTCAATCAAAGGAATCGATAGCCTGATGGTTGCAACGCCTTGTCGGCCGCGACGCGATCTGGCAATATCTAGAGTCTGATCCCCGTTGCCACCGCCATATGTTGACACTTGTGGCCGGCTACGGATCCGGCGTCGCCAGGCCTGTGGATAACTTTGTTATTGAGAGTCGGCCATCAACCCATTGACGCGGGGCGGCTATTGAGAGATGCTGGCGGCGGTCAATTCTGTCGGAGTAAACCGAGGGTTGTCTACGCCAGCGACAGCGATCCAGCCGGCTGCCGGCGAGGCGGACGATGTCGATGATTGTCCGGAGCTGTTTCAGGTCCGCGGCCATCTCTACAACTTGGTCACGCTGCGTCTGATCGAGCCCGAGGATCATCGCTTCTTTCCGCAGCTGCAGAACGCGATTGCCCGCGCGCCGGAGTTTTTCCGCCATGCGCCGGTGGTGCTCGACGCCACCGCGGTCGCCGGGCGGCCGCCGCCCAACATGGCCGAGTTCGCGCGGCGCCTGCGTCAGCAGCGCCTGGTGCCGGTCGGCGTGCAGAACGGCGACGAGGCCTGGACGCAGGCGGCGCTGAACGCCGGGCTCGGCCTGTTTCCGCCCGGCCGGCCGGCGGAGATGCTGCGCCGCCAGGACACAGGCCCGGCGGGTCCGCAGGAGGCGGCCAGGCCCGTGGCGCAGCCCGATCCGCCCATGCACGCCGGCGCCGGCGGGCGAGGGGGGCAGGGTGGCGACGGTCGTCACCGAGCCGGTCCGCGCCGGCCAGCAGATCCACGCCCGCGGCGGCGATCTCGTGGTGCTGGCACCGGTCAGCCCGGGCGCGGAGCTGCTCGCCGAAGGCCACGTGCATGTCTACAGCAGCCTGCGCGGCCGCGCCCATGCCGGCATCGGCGGCAATCACGACGCGCGCATCTTCTGCTACAGCCTGCACGCCCAGCTGGTCTCGATCGCCGGCCTCTATCTGGTCAATGCCGAGATCGACGAGCGCTGGATCGGCAAGCGGGTGCAGATCCGCTGCGTCGACGAAGCGATCGTGATGGAAGCGCTACCTTGACGTTCGACATCCCACATTCGGGAGGAGGAAGTTGGCAAGGGTAATCGTGATCACTTCGGGCAAGGGCGGCGTTGGCAAGACCACCACGGCCGCCGCCTTTGCCGCGGGGCTGGCCCGCGAGGGCAACAAGACGGTCGTCATCGACTTCGATGTCGGCCTGCGCAACCTCGACCTGATCATGGGCTGCGAGCGGCGCGTGGTGTTCGACTTCATCGACGTCATCAACGGCACCGCGCGCCTCAATCAGGCCCTGATCAGGGACAAGCGGGTCGAGGGCCTGTACGTGCTGCCGACCTCGCAGACCCGCGACAAGGACGCCTTGAAGATGGAAGGCGTCGAGCAGGTGATGGGCGAGCTGCGCCGCGACTTCGACTACGTCGTCTGCGACAGCCCGGCCGGGATCGAGCACGGCGCCCAGGCGGCGATGTATTTCGCCGACGAGGCGGTCGTGGTGACCAACCCCGAGGTCTCGTCGGTGCGCGACAGCGATCGCATGATCGGCCTTCTCACCAGCAAGTCGCGCCGCGCCGAGCGCAACGAGGACCCGATCAAGCAGCATGTGCTGATCACCCGCTACGACCTCGAGCGGGTCAACCGCGGCGAGATGCTCAAGGTCGACGACGTCCTCGAGATGCTGGCGCTGCCGCTGCTCGGCGTGATCCCGGAATCGCGCTCGGTCCTGCAGGCGTCCAACACCGGCACGCCGGTGATCCTCGACGAGGCATCCTCGGCCGGGCAGGCCTACCGCGACGCGGTCGGCCGGTTCCTGGGCGAGCAGCTCGAGTACCGCATCGTCGGCGATCAGCCCAAGGGACTGCTGGACGGTCTCTTCAACCGGTTGTGGCGGAGGAGCGCGTGAGCATTCTGCACCGGGCCTTCGGAGCCGGGGGCGCTCGGCTGCTGAGCCTGTTTCGCGCTGCTGCGCCGGTCACCGTCGACAGCGCCAGGACCGCGAAGGAGCGCCTGCAGGTCGTCCTCGCGCTCGAGCGCAACGCGAATTCCGGGCCGAGCTTCCTGCCGCAGCTGCAGGAGGAGCTGCTGCAGGTGATCAAGAAGTACGTCGACATCGACAACGAGAACGTATCGATCGAGCTCGAGCGCGGCCCCGAAGCCTCGATGCTCGACATCAACATCGAGCTGCCGACCGTGCCGCAGCCGTCGCGTCGCCTGCCGGTGCTGCAGAGCGCGCCCGGATAAGCGGGTCAACGTCGCTCCGGCGGCTCGGCGTCGCTGGCCGGCCGTGGCGGCAGATCGTCGGACCGATGCGCGCGGTCGTCATAGCCGCGCCGGTTGCTGAAGAAGACCAGCGCCATCAGCCCGGCGCCGAGCGCGAACGTCGCCACGCCGCCCAGCGCGAGCGCGACGAGGCCGTGCGTGCTCATCTCGACCTCGCCGAGCTCCTGCCACGCCCAGAACGCGACGCCGGCGCTGGCGCCGAGCAGGCCCAGCAGCACGGCAATCGTGAGCAGCGCTCGCATCAGCGGCCCTGCCCGGGCGGATCGGCCGCGAGCATCGGCAGGTCGAGCCCGTATCGTGCGCGCAGGCGATCGCGTCCGGATAACCGGCATCGGCATGGCGCATCACGCCCGAGGCGGGATCGTTGCTCAGCACCCGCTCGAGACGGCGGGCGGCCTCGGCGGTGCCGTCGCACACGATCACCATGCCGGCATGCTGCGAGAAGCCGATCCCGACCCCGCCGCCGTGATGGATGCTGACCCAGGTGGCGCCCGAGGCCGTGTTCAGGAGCGCGTTCAGCAGCGGCCAGTCGGCGATCGCATCGGAGCCATCCCGCATCGCCTCGGTCTCGCGGTTGGGGCTCGCGACCGAGCCGGAATCGAGGTGGTCGCGGCCGATCACCACCGGCGCCTTGAGCTCGCCGCTCGCCACCATCGCATTGAAGGCGAGGCCGACCCTGGCGCGCTCGCCGAGCCCGAGCCAGCAGATCCGCGCCGGCAGCCCCTGGAAGGCGATCCGCTCGGCCGCCATGTCGAGCCAGCGGTGCAGATGCGGATCGGCGACCAGCTCCTTGACCTTGGCGTCGGTCGCCAGGATGTCGTCCGGATCGCCCGACAGCGCCGCCCAGCGGAACGGCCCCTTGCCGCGGCAGAACAGCGGCCGGATGTAGGCCGGCACGAAACCCGGAAAGGCAAAGGCATCCTCGACGCCCATCTCCCTGGCGAACTGCCGGATGTTGTTGCCGTAGTCGAGCGTCGGCACGCCTCGGCGATGAAAGTCCAGCATCGCGCGCACCTGCACCGCCATCGACTCCTTGGCGGCGCGCTCGACCGCGGCCGGATCGCGCGCCTGCATCGCCTCCCATTGCTCGAGCGACCAGCCGGCCGGCAGGTAGCCGTTCAAGGGGTCGTGCGCCGAGGTCTGGTCGGTCACGAGGTCGGGGCGCACGCCGCGCCGGACCAGCTCCGGATAGATCTCCGCGGCATTGCCGAGCAGGCCGACCGAGACCGGCTGCCGTGCTGCGCAGGCGCGCTCGACCATGGCCAGCGCCTCGTCCAGCCCCATCGCCGCGTGATCGAGATAACCCGTCTCGATGCGGCGCTCGATCCGGCTCATGCGGCACTCCACCGCGAGCAGGCAGGCGCCCGCCATGGTCGCCGCCAGCGGCTGCGCCCCGCCCATGCCGCCGAGCCCGCCGGTGAGGATCCAGCGCCCGCGCAGATCGCCGCCGTAGTGCTGCCGGCCGGCCTCGACGAAGGTCTCGTAGGTGCCCTGGACGATGCCCTGGCTGCCGATGTAGATCCACGAGCCGGCGGTCATCTGGCCGTACATCATCAGGCCCAGGCGATCGAGGGCGTGGAATTTTTCCCAGGTCGCCCAGTGCGCCACGAGGTTGGAGTTGGCGATCAGCACCCGCGGCGCGTCGGCATGGGTCCGGAACACGCCGACCGGCTTGCCCGACTGCACGCACAGGGTCTCGTCGTCCCGCAGGCGCCTCAGCGTGTCGACCAGCACGTCGTAGCAGCGCCAGTCGCGCGCCGCGCGGCCGATGCCGCCATAGACCACCAGCTCCTGCGGGCTCTCGGCGACCTCGGCATCGAGGTTGTTCATCAGCATGCGCAGCGCCGCCTCGGTCTGCCAGCTCCGGGCATGGAGCCTCGGGCCGCGCGGTGCCGTGATCACGCGCTGGTTGTCGAAGCGGTTCAGCTGCATGGCCCTTGCACCTCGATCTCGGCCGGCGACGCGTCCAATGGTAGCACATCATGGAAGCTTGCCATCGCGTCCCGGCTCCCCGATCGTGGGCAGGCTGAAACGGGCAGGGAACCTGTCATGCCCGCCATCGCCATCTGCGAGTCCAGGTCGCCGGCCGAGATCGAGCATGCGCGCGCCATCAGGCGGCGCGTGTTCGTGGCCGAGCAGGGGATCGCCGAGGCGCTCGAGTTCGACGCGCAGGACGACCAGGCGCGCCATCTGCTGGCATCGGTCGACGGCGAGCCCGCCGGCACCCTGCGCGTCCGCCTGCTCGAGGGCGGCCGGGTCGCCAAGATCGAGCGGGTCGCGGTGCTGGCGGCGCAGCGCCGGCACCGGGTCGGGCGCGCCCTGATGCTCGCAGCGCTGGATCTGGCGCGCGCGCAAGGGGGGCGCGAGGCCAGGGTGCATGCCCAGACGGCCGTGCAGGCGTTTTACGCCGGGCTCGGCTTCGTCGCGATCGGCGGCGTCTTCGAGGAGGACGGCATTCGCCCATATCGCGATGCGCCTGCCGCTGGCGCCAGCGTCTGGGAGGGCCGGCCGATGATCGAGCTTCTCGCGGCGGCGGCGCTGCTGCTGGCGACCCACTACGGGATCTCGTCGACGCCGCTTCGCGCCTGGCTGGTCGCGCGCATCGGCGAGCGCCCCTATCTGGCGCTCTACTCGCTGGTGGCGCTCGGCGCGCTCGTCTGGCTGATCTCCGCCTACCGGCGCGCGCCGTACATCGAGCTGTGGGCAGCGCCCGCGTGGTCCGCCTGGCTGCCCCTGGTGGTCCTGCCGTTTGCCCTGCTCCTGCTGGTGTGCGGCGTCAGCGCCCTCAACCCGACCGCGGTCGGCTCACCGGACACGCTCGAGGAGGCGGAGCCCGCGCGCGGCGTCCTGCGCGTCACCCGGCATCCGTTCATGTGGGGCGTGGCGCTGTGGGCGCTGGCCCACATCGTGCCCAATGGCGATGCTGCCGCCGTGGTGCTGTTCGGGACCTTCGCGGTCCTCGCGCTGCTCGGCACGCTGCTGATCGACCACAAGTTCAGGGCGCGGCGCGGGGCGCAATGGCAGCGGTTCGCGGCGCTGACCTCCAACCTGCCGTTCGCAGCGATCCTCGCCGGCCGCCAGCATCTGGTTCTCGCCGAGATCGGCTGGCGGCGGATCGGCATCGCCCTCGCGCTCTATGTCGTCCTGCTGGCGCTCCACCCCTGGCTGTTCGGCCTGTCGCCCTTCGGCGCGATCTGAACGGACAGTGGCCCGGGGCCTCAGTCGGCGCCGGCGGCGACCCGGCCGGCGCGGGCGTGGCGACCGGTGCCGAACACGGTGATCAGGGTCAGGAGACTCAGGATCGCCACCAGCCAGAACACCAGGCGCGGCTCGCTGTGGTCCATCACCATGCCGAAGATCAGGGGCGTGATCAGGCCGCCGATGTTGAAGCCGGTGGTGACGAAGCCGAACACCTTGCCGCTCGCGTTGGGCGGGGTGATGGCGCGCACCATCATGTCGCGCGACGGCGCCACCGCACCGGAGAAGAAGCCGGCGACGCCGAGCAGCACCGACACCAGAACGAGCGACGGCGTGAAGGCCGCCACCGGCGCCACCGTGATGGCGCCCATGACCATGCACGCGCCGACCAGCCAGTCGTGACGGCGGGTGCGATCGGCAGCCCAGCCGCCGGCGAGCACGCCGAAAGCGCTGGCGAACAGATAGATGCTGATCGGCGCGTTGGCCTCGACCAGCGGCACCTGGTACAGGCTCTCCAGCGCGGAGACGCCGAAGGTGGAGAGGCCGCCGTGGGTCAGGGCGAGCATGGCGAAGAACGCGAGCGAGGTCAGGATCGGCAGGCTGAACAGCAGGCGCAGATCCGCGCCGTGCCGCTGCCGTCGCGTCGCGCGGGCATGGCGCGTCGCGCTGTCGTCCAGCAGGACATCGCTGTTCGCGAGCATCAGCAGCGCCACCAGCAGCCCAGCGCCGCCGCAGATCATCAGCGCCCACTGCCAGCCGAACAGCCCGGCCAGGAACACCACGGTGACCGGCGCCGACGCGAAGCCGATATAGCCGCCGAAGGTGTGGATCGAGAACGCGCGGCCCATCCGGTCGACGTTCACCGAGGCGGACAGGATGGCGTAGTCGGCGGGGTGGAACACGGCATTGCCGAGGCCCGCCACCACCATCAGGAGGATCAGGGCCGGATAGGTCGGAAACAGGCCGATCAGCCCGACCGCCAGCGCGAACAGGGCGAGGCCGCCGATCAGGATGCTGCGCGCGCCGAAGCGGTCGACCAGGAACCCCACGGGCGCCTGGGTCAGCGCGGTGGTGCCGTTCAGCACCGCGAGCGCCAGGCCCAGCGCGGTGTAGCTGACCCCGTACTCGCCCCGCAGCAGGGGGAACAGCGGCGGCAGGACCAGGATGTAGAAGTGACTGAGGAAATGGCCGGCGGCAATCAGGCTCACGACCTTGAGATCCTGCCGCCTGGCCGGCACCTCGCTGCTGAGGTCGGTCATGGCGGCAGCCTGCCAGATTTTGCCGTGCCGCGATATGGCGATCTAGGTTTTCAGGCAGCGGCATCGCGCCGCCGGCTCCGCCGGAGCGCCGCCGTCGCAGGCGAGGCTCAGCTGGTGGGCAGCGGCCGCAGCCAGACCTCGACCAGGCCGTCCTGCAGGTCGCGGGCGCGCGCGTTCCAGCTCGCGGCGGGCGTCTCCGCCCGGCCGCGCGGGCGCGCGTCGTAGGCCTCGCGGGAGCCGATGTCCGACACCATGGTCGCGAATACCGCCGGGCGGTCGCTGGACGGGAACACATAGCCGGCGAGCGCGCTGCCGTAGTTCATCGTGCCGGTCTTGGCCCAGACCCGGAGCGACTGGTCGGGCGCATCGAAGCGGTCGGCCAGCGTGCCCGACCAGCCGCCGCCAGGCAGCAGCGCCGGCAGCGCATCCGTATGCCAGCCGTAGCGGGCGATCGCGGCGAGCTGACGCGGCGTCAGGCGCGCGCGCGCATCGAGGCCGGAATGGTTGCCGAGGGTAGCGCTGCTCCAGTCGACCTCGGGCATGAGGCGGCCGAGATGCTGCACCACCAGGGTGCCCGCGGCCTCGAGCCCGGCCAGCGGCTGGTTGCTCAGGCGCTGCGCCGCGGCGAGGCCGATCATCTCCGCCATCATGTTGTTGCTGTAGACCAGCATATCGCGCAGGAGGTTGCGCATCGGCGCGCTCTGGTGGAAGGCCAGGAGCCGCGCCGAGGCCGGCGCCGCGCCGCGCTGCGGCGGGTCGAGCAGGATGCCCTGGCTGCGGGCGAACTGGCGGAACACGCGACCGGCGTGCAGCCCGGGATCCTTGACCGGCAGCGACGCCATCCGGCGGCGGCCGCGATCGGCGACCTGCCAGACCACCGCCTCGTCGCCGACCGCCTCGAGGCCGACGCCGCCGGCCGGCAGCAGCGAGGGCGACGTCGCGACGAAGCGGGCCTCGTCCAGCGGCGGCAGCGTGATCGGCGTGGTGCTGCCGCCGCTCCAGGCGACGCGGACCCGGTTGAACGCCACCGAGAGTGGGCCGATCCCCGGATTGTAGGCGGCCTCGGCCGGCTGGCGCGGATCGATCTCGGACAGCACCGGGAAGGCCGTATCGTCGATCAGGAAGCGGCCGTCGATGCGAAAGATGCCGAGATTGCCGAGCTGCACCGCGAGCTCGAGCAGATCGGCGAGGTCGAGGGCCGGATCGCCCGTACCCCTCAGGATCAGATCGCCGCTGCAGGACGCCATGCTCGACGATGCCGTCGGCGAGCAGCTCGGTGCGGTAGCGATGCTCGGCGCCGAGCACGTCGAGGGCGACCACGGCGGTCGCAAGCTTGGTGGTCGAGGCCGGGATCAGCGGCAGGTCGGCGTTGAGCTCGGCCAGCACCTGGCCGGTCTCGACGTCGAGCAGCATGTAGCCGACCTCGGTGCCTGCCGGGCGTTTGGCGATGCGCGCCGCCGCGGCGCGGCCGTCGGGCAGCGCGATCCCGACCGGCGCCAGCTCCTGCGCCGTCTTGAGCTCGTCGACGAGATCAGCCGCGCCGTGCGAGGGCTCGGGCTGCGGCTTGGACTCGGGAACCGGCGTGCTGGCGGTATCGAGCGCGGTCGTCTCGGGTGGGGAGGGGGTGCCGGCGCAGGCGCCGAGCAGCAGCAATATGCTGAACGCCACGCTCCTGAGGATGTAGGAATCAACCATGGCGCTGGCCTGTCCCGACCTTGACTGAAACGCATCATGCGCGTTCTCGGTGCAACATGGAAGGGCCATGAGGGCCGGTTTTGCGCCAATGCGTCCTGGAGTGCGAGGTCGCGGAAACGGGCTTGGTCGCAACACTTGCGCCCGGTCATCGGCGGACGGTGGGGAATCACGTCTGCGTGAGGGTTAACATTTAATCCTTGGTTGCATGTAGTACCTGGACCCGATGGTCCTCCGGTTGGCCGCTCAGCCGAACGGCCGCGCCAGCCGCGCCCCGGCGCCGAGCACCTCCTCGATGCGCAAGCCCTCGTTCCACTTCGCCATGCGCTCCGAGCGCGCGAACGAGCCGACCTTGAGCTGGCCGACGTCCCAGCCGATCGCCAGATGCACGATCGCGACGTCCTCGGTCTCGCCCGAGCGCGCCGAGACGATGCCGCGCCAGCCGGCAGCGCGCGCCGCGTCCCAGGCGGCCTTGGTCTCGGTCAACGTGCCGCGCTGGTTGGGCTTGACCAAGAGCGTGTTGGCGGCGCCGCGGGCCGCCACCTCGCGCACCCGCGCCGCATCGGTCACCGTCAGGTCGTCGGCGACGATCTGCACCCTCTCGCCCGCGGCGCGCGCGAAGGCCGCGAAGCCGTCGAGATCGTCCTCCGCCAGCGGATCCTCGATCGAGACGATCGGGTAGCGCTCGAGCCAGCCGAGCAGCAGCAGGGTCATGCCCTCGCTGTCGAGCTCGCGGCCTTCGAGCCCGAGGCGGTAGAGGCCGCCGCGGCCGAACTCGGAGGCGGCGACGTCGAGCGAGATCGCGACATCCTCGCCGGGCCGCAGGCCGGCCTTCTCGATCGCCCGGACCAGCATGCCGAGCGCTTCCTCGTTGGTATCGAACGCGGGCCAAAAACCGCCCTCGTCGGCGACGCCCGCGAGCTTGCCGGCATCGGCCATCAGCTGGCCGGCGGCACGGTAGACCTCGGCGGTCCACATCAGCGCCTGGGCGAAGCTCGAAGCACCGGGGCAGACGATCATGAAGTCCTGGATGTCGACGCGCCGGCCGGCATGCGCGCCGCCGCCGAAAATCTGGATCTCGGGCAGGGGCAGGGTGGTGGCCTCGGGCCGCAGATGGCGCCACAGCGGCTGGCCCGCCGCCGCGGCCGCCGCCTGCGCCACCGCGAGCGAGGTCGCGATGCAGGCATTGCCGCCGAGCCGGGTCTTGTCCGGCGTGCCGTCGAGCGCGATCAGGCGGCCGTCGACCGCGGCCTGGTCGGCGGCATCGAGGCCGGCAAGAGCCGGTGCGATCTCGTCGTTCACCGCGGCGATCGCGCCCTGCACGTCGTAGCCGCCCTGCCCGGCGCCGCCGTCGCGGCGGTCGAGGGCCTCGCCCGAGCCAGTCGAGGCGCCGGCCGGCGCGATCGCGCGCCCGCTGCCGCCGCCGGCAAGGCTCACCTCGGCCTCGACCGTCGGCCGGCCGCGCGAATCCCAGACCCGCCGCCCCCGCACGGCCATGATGGTGCTGTCGCTCAAGGCAACGTACTCCCCCCGGCAAGCTGTTGGCGCCACGCGGCTCGGATCGCGCCGAGCCCCTCCACCGGCCGCTCGAGCAGACGGCGGGCCACAGCGCGCACGTTTTCCTTTTGGGCCTCCTCGGTCAGATACTCGACCGGCGACTTGCCGTCGACGCGACCGAGCAGCAGTCCCGGCAAGAGATGCGCCGCGCGCGCCTCGAGCGCGGCCGCCGGCTCCCATGTGATGCCGCCGAGATAGCTTTTGGCCAGGCCATCGAAGCAGCTCAGGAACCCCTCCGTCGCGGCGGGCACCGCCAGGCACTTCAGCAGCAGGTGGTTGAGGCAGAACGCCAGATCGAACGCCGGATCGCCATACCAGGCGCACTCGGCATCGAGAAAGACCGGCCCCTTCGGCCCCACCATGATGTTCTTGGGGCTGACATCGCCGTGCACCAGGGCGGTCCTGGTGGCGGCGGTGACCTGGACCAGGCGGTGGAGCGCCTCGGCGCGATCGGGATGCGCCCGTGCGGTCGCCTCGAGGTAGGGCTCGAGGCGGATGTCGTGGAAGATCCGATCGGTCGGGAACGCTGCGGCAATCGTGGCCTCGTGCGCCGTCCCGGCGTGAATTTTCGCCAGGCGTTCGCCGACCGCCGCGGCCACCTCGGGCTCGGCGCGGCCGGCGAGCAGATCAGCCTTCCAGCCGCGATACTGCCCATCCGGCAGATAGGCCATGACCAGCACGCCCGCCTCGCGGTCCTGGCCGAGCAGGCGCGGCACCGCGTCCGGCACGAGCGCCGCGGCGTGGCGCATCCAGGCGGCCTCGTAGGCGTTGCGCTCGATCGGCGCGCGCCAGTCGGCGGCGACCCGGAGCTTCGCCAGCGCGCGCTTGACGCAGACCGGCCCGCGCGCCAGCTCGACCCGCCAGATGTCGGACGAGACCCCGCCGGTGAGCCGCTCAAAGCGCGGCGCCTCGCCCGGTGCCAGCAGCCCCAGGCGCGCGAGCGCCTCGACCACCGCAGGTTCGGCCTCGTGCTCCATCGGCTCCCCGCCAGCCAGCGCGCCATCCCGGCGCCCATCATGGCCGCAGCCCGGCGTGCGGATCAACCGTGGTTGGCCCTGCGCGTGCGTGCTAGAGGTTTGGCGCCGGAAGGCGGAGCGGGCCGCGTGGTGGAACAGGTAGACACAGCAGACTTAAAATCTGCTTCCGGGCAACCGGAGTGCCGGTTCGACTCCGGCCGCGGCCACCAGTTACAGAGCACAGCGCATCATCATGTCCGCAACCTGATGCCCGGCGCTCATCCGTGCCCACGCGCCTGGCCGGTTGCGGCTGCAGGCAACCGGCGCTAAAGCGCGCGGCAGCTGTCGACCAGGACCTCGCGCATCCAGCGGTGCGCCTTGTGGTGCGTCACGGCGGGATGCCAGAGCAGGATCGCCTCGACCGGCGGCAGCGGCAGCGGCAGCACGACCAGATCGGGGTTCTCGAGGACACCGAGCTGCACCGCCTTGCGCCGAAGCACCGTCGCGACCAGATCCGTGTTGGCGATGATCGCGGGGACGACGCAGAACTGGTCCACCGTGAGCGCCATGCGCCGCTGCAGCCCTCTGCTCTCCAGAACATGGTCGATCAGGTTCGCACTTCTGTCCGCCGATCGGACGGCCAGATTCTTCGCGGCTGCGAAGCCGGCGAGCGTGAGCTTGCCTCGCGTCAGCGGGTGGCCGCGGCGCATGGCGCACATGTAGACGTCGTCGAACAGCACGATGCGACTGAAGCGCACGGGCGCATCAGGTATCACGCCGACCGCGCAATCGATCTCGTGTCCGTCCAGCAGATCCGCCAGACACCAGTCCAGCTTCGGCCGGACCTGCAGCGCGACGTCCGGCGCGATCGTTTCCAGCCGCTGCACCAGCTGCGGCAGAATGATGACCGCAGCGTGATCCGACATCGCGAGCTTGAAGACGCGGGCGTCGCGCGCGGGGTCGAAGTCCGAGGGGTCGAGCACGGCCTCGATCTGCCTGAGCGCCTGCCGCACCGGCCCTGTCAGCTCGAGCGCGCGAGGGGTCGGGCGGATGCTGCCTTGCGCCCGGACGAACAGCTGATCCTTGAGGAGATGGCGCAGCCTGCCGAGCGCGTTGCTGACCGCCGGCTGGGTCATGCCAAGCCGCGTCCCCGCCCGCGTCACGCTGCCCTCCGACATCACCGCGTCGAACACCACGAGCAGCTTGAGCTCGACCCCCGCTAAATTCACAGCCGTGATACTCCTCATATCAACATTCAATTTGCACTATACAGCCCCCATGCGCATGCTCCAAGTCAAGAGGCAGCAGCGTCCGTCCGGAACGACCGCGGAGCGCTGCAAAACGCACCAGGGAAGCTTCTCTCGATGGCGTAAGAGCAGTTTGGGGCGATCAGCCGGTTCAGCCACGGCGCCACGATCGCTTCCGGCACCGTCCTCGTGTGGAGGCAATCGGTGATTGATCAAACGGACTCTCGCCGCGCGCGAGACTTCGAACCGGAGCGGCGAGCGATGAAGATCACGGCGGTTTCGGCCGACTGCTACAGGGTACCAGCGAAGCTTCCTCTGCTGGACGAGCCAAGTGTCCAGACCATCGTGATTGCCCGTGTCGACACGGACAGCGACCTCGTCGGCTACGGCCTCGCGGGAGCGCCCGGCATGGCGATCGCGACGCGCGAGTTCATCAACCAGCAACTGGCTCCGGCCCTCGTCGGCATGGATCCGCGCCGCCACGAGAAGGTCTGGAGCTATCTCCTCGAGACGTTCAATCGGCGGGCGCTCGGCGGCGTCTGGAGCATGGGCGTCAGCGCGATCGACCTCGCGTTGTGGGACCTCAAAGGGAAGAAGCACGGCGTTTCGGTCAGCGAATTCCTGGGCGGCCGGTACGACGCGGTGCCGGCTTATGTGACCTTCGGCGTGCCCGAATACAGCCGCGAGCAGCTCGTGCAGGTCGCCCGCATGATGGTCGAGCAAGGTCACAAGACCTTGAAGATGGTCGTCGCAGTGCCGAGGAAGTCCGCCGAGGCGGGACCCAGCGGAGCATCGCGTGCGCGCACGATGTGGGAGCAGGCGGAGGAGGACGCCGAACGGGTCCGGCTGGTCAGAGAGGAAGTCGGTCCGAGTATCGGGCTCATGCTCGATGCGAACTGCCTGTTCACGCTGGCGGAGGCCAAGCATCTCGTCGCGCTGGTGGAGCCGTACAACGTCAAGTGGCTCGAGGAGCCGATCCGGCGCAATGATCCCTTGGCGATGGCCGAGCTGCGCCAGCACACCAGCATCCCGATCGCGGCCGGCCAGAACGTCAGCAGCGTCTGGAACCACCGGGAGCTCATCGTCAATCGGGCCGTCGACATTCCGCAACCCAATGTCTGCCACGTCGGCGGCCTTACCGAAGCGCTTCGGGTGGCAAGCCTGGCGCAGGCGTTCAATCTCGACATCGGGCACGGCGGGCGTTGGCCGTATCACAACGTCCATCTCCACGGCGCGGTCCCCAACGGCGGCTTCGTCGAGTTCCACCTCGCCGCCTGGGAGACGATGAACGTTCTCTTCGAGGACGTGCCGACCAACGAAAACGGCTACGTGCCGGTCCCGCATCGGCCGGGATTCGGATTCGAGCCAAGAAAGGAGGCACTAGATGAGTACCGCGTCCCTCGATAGGCGCCGGACCAGGGCGCTCTCGCGCAGAGCTTCGCGATCACGACTTCTGAGCTCCGCGGCAGCGGCCCTTATGGCCGCGCCGATCGTCGCCGGTATCGGCCCTGCGAGCGCGCAGTCGACGGGGAAGCGAGCCAGCGAGCATCGTGTTCTGGAGCCGGGAGGGCAACCCGGAGCGGGCCGCCAGGACGCAGAGGAACATCGAGGCCTTCACGGCAAAGACCGGGATCGAAGTCGAGCTGGTCGTCGTCGACGAGACGGCGCAGTTCACGCTGATCCTCGTCAACGCGGCAGCGGGCACCCTGCCCGACGTCGTCCATCATCCGGCGGCCCTGACGTCGCGATGGGTCAAGCAGGGAATTCTGAACGCGGATGCGTCGGCCGAGGTGCTCGCGGAGCTGGGCGAGGAGACCTTCTATCCGGCCTCGCTGGCGGCGGTGGAGGTCGACGGCAAGTATGCGGCCATCCCCACCGATGGGTCGGGGCCCGTGGTGCACTACCGCACGCGACTTGTTCGAGGAGGCCGGGCTGGCGCCGCCTCGGACATACGACGAGATGCTCGCTGCCGCCGCCGCCCTGCATGATCCCGACAACCAGCGCTACGGCATCGGCCTGTCGACGGATCCCGGCAACGAGGCCATGCAGACCAGGCTCGAATCCATGGCGCTCGCGAACGGCTGCAACCTCGTCGACAGCGCAGGCGAAGCGGACTTCGACTCGCCCAACTGCCTGGAGTTTCTCGAGTTCGAGCAGCAGCTCCGGCAATACGCGCCGGAAGGACTGTTCGACAGCGTGGCGTCGCGCGCACTATATCTGTCGGGCCAGGCTGCCATGTACATCGGTGGCACCGCAACCCTGCACAGGATGGCCGGCCTCGACGACTCCCAGCTCGCGACCTGTGCCGAATGCACCGAGAACCCGGCCTACCTCGCCGAGAACACCAGTTTGATTCCGGCCTGGTCTGGACCGAGCGGCGAGCCGGTTCAGCTCGGCGCGCTCATGACCGTCGGCATCTCGGCGGACGCGAACGTCGAGCCCGCGCAGGAGTTCGTCCGCTATCTGCTGACCGACGGGTACACCGAATGGCTCGCGCAGGCGCCGAACATCCTCCTGCCGGCACGTCCCGGTACGGAGGAGGATCCCGAGCACTTCCTCAAGGAGTGGCGCAAGCTGGAGATGGGCGTCGAGCGCAGAGGCCTCCTCGACGACTTCTATGAGACTGAGGTGGTCGACGAGCTGCTCGAGGGCGCGCCCAAGAAGTTCGACTCCTGGGCGCTCCGTCAGCCGGCGCTGACCGGTGCGGTCTACGAGTCGCTGCTCGTGCCGCAGATCGTTGCCGAGATGCACGAGGGCCTCCTCACGCCCGAGGAAGCCGCCGAACGGATCAATGAGGAGCTGACCATCCTCATCGAAGATCTCGACGGTTAGGGCTGAGAGGACCGGGACGACGTCCATGAGCTCGCGAGCCGTGTCGTCCCGGTCCTCAGCACGTCAGCCAGCCACGACGAAAAGAGCAGTAATGCGCTCAGCTCCTTACGGGCAAGATCGCGGAGCCAACGCTCGCTCCGACATGCGTTTCGCCTATGCCCTGCTCGCTCCGGCCGTGTTCGCGATGGCGTTCCTCATCGTGCTGCCGATCGGCTGGAACCTGGCGATCGCGGTTCAGCGCGTGACCCTCCTCGACCTTCGAACGATGAACATCTTCAATCCGTTCGAGATCGAGTTCACGCTGCGCAACTTCACGCGGGTGACGGGCCGCAGCGACTTCTGGCCGCTCGTCCTGCGGACCTTCGCCTATGCGACCTTCGGGGCGGGACTGGCGACGCTGGTCGGGCTCTGGGCCGCGCTCGCGATGCGCCGCCCGTTCCCCGGACGCTCGCTCGTGCGAGCGCTGATCTTCGTCCCCTATGTCGTTCCGCTGATCGCCGCGACGTTCCTGTGGCGGACCATTCTTGCGCCGCAGTACGGCAGCGTGAACGCCTGGCTCACCGAGCTTTTCGGCACCGCGCGCATCGACTTCCTGGGCGCCCGCTCGTACACGTTCGAGTTGTTCGGCATGAGCCTTAGCATCCCCATGGCGCTGACCATGGTGATCCTGTTCGAGGCCTGGCGCTACTTCCCGTTTGCCTACCTGTTCATCCTGGCGCGGCTCCAGGCCGTGCCGGATTCGCTCGAGGAGGCGGCGATTCTGGATGGCGCCACCGTAAGCCAGCGCTTCCGCTACGTCATCGCGCCGGAGCTGAGGGGCGTGCTGGTCCTCGTCTTCCTGATCCGGTTCATGTCGAGCTTCAACGAGTTCAGCAACATCTACCTGCTGACCGGCGGCACCGCCGGCACCGAGGTGGTCTCGGTGCAGATGTACCAGTGGCTCGTCGGCCGCGGCGATCCGGGCGCGGCCGCCGCGCTGGCCCTCGTGCTCGCCGCCGTGCTGGCGGTCACCATCACGCTCTACTTCCGCGTCGCCATGCGCCGGAGGGCCCCGCAGTGAGCCGACACGCCTTCGAGGACAAGTTCTTCCGGATCTTCAAGGTCATCAGCGTCATCGGCTTCGTCATCGTTACGGGCTTCCCGCTCGTGTACATGATGGCGCTCTCGTTCAAGCCGATCTCGTCGCTGCTGCGAAATCCGGCCAATCCGTTCCCGACGTGGGAGGAGTTCTCGTTCCTGAGCTACGTGAAGGTCCTGACGCCGCTCGAGCAGGGGGGCGCCGGCTTTCTGGTCTTCATGCAGAACAGCGTCGTCCTATCGGCCGCGACGGTGGTGGTCGTCCTGTTGCTGGGCGTGCTCGGAGGCTACGCCGCCGGACGCCTCAAGTTCCCCGGCCGCGGTGCCATCAACTTCCTCATCATCGTCGTCTATCTCTTCCCGGGGATCCTGATCGCGGTTCCGATGTTCCTCTTCCTGACACAGGCGGGACTGCGGCCCTCGCTCACCGGAGCGGTGATCGTCTATGTCGCGATTGCGCTTCCGCTCGCCCTGTTCGTGCTCCGGAACTACCTGGAGAGCATACCGGAAGAGATCGACGACGCCGCGCGCGTCGACGGCGCGAGCCGCCTGCAGATCATCCGGTTCGTCACCGTTCCGCTTGCCTTGCCGGCGCTCGCGGCGGTCGCGATCTACGTCTTCATCTCGATCTGGGACGAGTTCCTGTTCGCGCTGCTGATCCTGATCGACCGGCGCGAGCTGTGGACCGTGACCCTTGGCATCCGCCAGCTCAGCGATCTCCAGGGGTCGCCTGAGACCGTGCTCATGGCGGGCTGCGTCGTCATCACGCTTCCCGTGGTGGCGGCGTTCGCTTTCGCGCAGAGGTACCTCGTGGACGGGTTGGCATCTGGAGGTGTGAAGGAATGACGCTCAAGATAACCGGCGTAAATGTTCATCTGCTGCATCGGTATCTCTACGCGGAAGTGCAGACCGACGCGGGGATCACCGGGATCGGTGAATCCGGCGCGTGGGGATTCCTCGAGTCGACGGCCGCCGCGATCGAGAAGTTCGCGCGCTACCTGATCGGCCAGGACCCGCTGCGGATCGAGCACCACTGGCAGTACATGTATCGCGCAAGCCATTTCCGCGGCTCTGCGGTGATGGGCGCGATCAGTGCACTCGACGTCGCGCTCTGGGACATCGCGGGCAAGCACTACGGCGAGCCGGTGCACCGTCTCCTCGGCGGACCCGTTCGAGATCGGGCGCGCTGCTACCACCACGTGTTCGGGGAAACGCGCGAGGAGCTGCTCGACGGGATACTCAAGGCCAAAGCCGAAGGGTACACGGCCGTCGGCCACCTCACGCCGTTTCTCGACGAGCCGCGCGACCGGCGATACCACGCCAAGAGCTACGTGGCCAAGATCCGCGACGCGATCCGGGCCGTGGAGCAATATCGCGACGCGGTCGGCGAGGACGTCGACCTGTGCATCGAGATCCATCGCCGGCTGACCCCCGCGGAGGCGGTCACGTTCGGCAGGGCGATCGAGCCGTTCCACCCGTATTTCTACGAAGATCCGGTGACCCCCGACAACTTCGACGAGATGGCATACGTGGCATCGAAGATCGGCATCCCGATCGCCACCGGGGAGCGGATGACCTCGCTCTGGGAGTTCCAGATGCTCTTAGCCCGGAACGCCGTGCAGTACGTTCGCCCGAACGTCGGCCTCGTGGGTGGGATCTCGGGCGCGAAGAAGATCGCGGCGCTCGCCGAAGCGCACCATGTCGGCGTCGTTCCGCACAATCCGCTGAGCCCCGTCTCGACAGCCACAGGGCTGCAGCTCGCCGGGTGCATCCCGAACTTCGCGCTCCAGGAGTATCCGGGGAAGGAGCATTCCCCTCCCAAGTCACTCCTCGTGGATTTGCCGGTAGAGCATGACGGCAAGGGCTATCTCATGATCCCGAAGGGCCCGGGAATCGGCATAAGCCTGCGGCCCGACGCAAGCGAGCACGTGTCGAAGGTGACGCGAGAAACGGTGACCCGCCTGCACTACGACGGCTCGGTGGTCGATCAGTGACCGCGATCGACAAGGATGGATGGACACCGAAGCCATCGCGGTGCTCGTGCCCTGCCTCCGGCAGGCGGGCGACTACCGCCTGATCGGCGCCCGGGGGCAAGCGAACCTTCAGAATCCTTGCAGGACTGGTGGGCGGTGCTGGGATTGAACCAGCGACCCCTCGCGTGTGAAGCGAGTGCTCTCCCGCTGAGCTAACCGCCCTCTCCTGCCGTCCCGCTATAGGAGGGCCGCTCGGCCTGTGTCAGCGGCGCGCGCGCCGCGACGGCGGGCGGCGCCCGCCTAGGAAGGCTCGCCGAGCTTGCTGCGATCGGTGCCCGGCGGGAGGTCGAGCGGTGGCGGTTGCTGCAGCTTCGGCTCGATGGCGCCGGGCTCGGCCGGCCAGACGCGGTAATCCAGCTTCGGCGTCGAGACGAAATGCGGCCGGATATAGATGCCGTCACGGATGTGGCCCGGCACGTAGATGCGGCCGTGTCCATAGACGGACGCAAGGGCGAGGTCGGTCAGCCCGACCAGGCCGTACGCCAACGTCAGCACCGCCAACATGGGTCGCATCCGCCCACTCCCCCGGTCCGCCTGCATGCCACAAGCATCTTAGTCTTCCGGTTAGGCCGAGAACGTTAACGTTCAGGTACCGGCGTGCGCAGTTTGTCGTTTTTCGTCCGGCGAATCGGCTCGTTGCGCCATCGACGGCCCCTTGAACTGCAGCCATGGCGGCGCGCGCATCAGCCGCGGCGCGTGACCTTGCGCGCGCGGCGATCGAGCGCGGCCTCGACCTCGGCCAGCTCGACGCCGTGGCGGGCGAGCGTGGTGAGCGTGAAGTACAGCAGGTCGGCGGCCTCGTGGATCACGTGGTCGCGCGCGGTGGCTTCAGCCAGCTCTTGGGCTTCCTCGCGCAGCTTGGCGCCGAGCAGGGCAGGGTCGTCGAACAGTTTTGCCGTATAAGAGCCGGCAGGCGCCTCCTGGCGGCGCGCGGCGAGGCGGCGGGCGAGCTCGCCCAGGCCCTGATCCGGCCCCCAGCAGGTCCGCGTGCCGAGATGGCAGAAGCCCGGCGGCTGCTGGCGCACGGTGAAGCGCAGGCAGTCCCGGTCGCAGTCGGCATCGACGCGCAGCAGCTCCTGCACGGCGCCCGAGGTCTCGCCCTTGACCCAGAGGCCGCGCGAGCGCGAGTGATAGATGCCCTGGCCGCGCTCGAGCGCCGCGCGCAGCGATTCCAGGTCCGACCAGACCATGCCCAGCGCCGTGCCGCGCTCGTCGACCACCACGGTCGGCCAGAGCCCGTCGGCGCGATCGCTCGTCAGCGGTGCTGCGAACGCCTCGGCGAGGCCGAGCTGGCTCTTGTAGAGCGCCATGCCGACCTGGGCATCGCAGCCGATACGATCGAGCGCCGCGACCTCCTCGGCCGTGGTGATGCCGCCGGCGATGGTGACCGCGACGTCCCCGGCGGCCGCCCGGATGCGTCCCGGCGAACTCCAGGTCGGTGCCCGCGAGCCGCCCCTCGCGCTCGACGAAAGTCACCAAAAAACCGCCGACCAGGTCGCGCAGCTCGGCGATGCGCTCGAGCACGCCGCGGCCCGTGCCCTTCTGCCAGCCCTCGACCACCACCTCGCCGTGCCTGGCATCGAGCGCCGCGATCACGCGCTCGCGCGGCAGCGCCTGGAGGATCTCGGGCCTGGCCGCGGTGCCGAGCACGACGCTCACCGCACCGCGATCGAGCCAGGCGATCGCCGCTTCGACCGTACGCACGCCGCCGCCGACGCGACACGGCGCGAGTGCGATCAGATCCTCGATCACCGCGGCATTGCTGCCGCGGCCGAGGGCAGCGTCGAGGTCGACCACGGCGATCTCGCCGACCCGGCCGAACTGGCGCGCGATCGGCCGCGGGTCGCCGGCATCGAGCGCCTTCTTCTCGCCACCGATCAGCTGGACCGCCTGGCCGTCCTGGAGGTCGATCGAGGGGACGATCATGGTCTAAGCGGGATTCCCTGCGCGATCAGGATCTGCTTGACGTCGGCGACGCTGAGATCGCCGTCGTGGAAGATCGAGGCGGCGAGCACCGCATCGGCGCCCGCCTCGAAGGCCTCGCGCAGATGCTCGGGGCCAGCAGCGCCGCCCGAGGCGATCACGGGCACCTGCACCGCTTCGCGCACCGCCCGGATCAGCTCGAGGTCGTAGCCCGAGCGCGTGCCGTCGCGATCCCAGCTTGTCAGCAGGATCTCGCCGGCGCCCTGCACCGTCGCCTCGTGCGCCCAGCCCACCGCATCGATGCCGGTGCCCTCGCGGCCGCCCTTGACCAGCACCTCGAAGCGGCCGATCCCGCCAGGCCGCGTCGATCGCGAGCACCGTGCACTGGCGGCCGAAGCGCTCGGCGATCGCGCCGAGCAGGGCGGGCTCCTGGACGGCCGCGGTGTTGACCGAGACCTTGTCGGCGCCGGCCTCGAGCAGGGCGCGCGCATCGTCGAGGACGCGCACGCCGCCGCCGACGGTCAGCGGAATGCCGAGGCGCGCGCGCACGCGCTGCACGGTCTCGACCTGGTTGCCGCGGCCCTCGGGCGTCGCCGAGACGTCCAGGATCACGATCTCGTCGGCCCCTGCTCCTCGTACAGCGCTGCGCGCTCGGCCGGATCGCCGGCGTCGCGCAGGCCCTGGAAGCGCACGCCCTTGACCACGCGACCGTGGCTGACGTCGAGACAGGGGATGATCCGCGGCGCCAGCATTCAGCCCTCCAGCCAGCGCGCGATCAGCGCGATGGCCGAACGCGCCGGAAAGCTCGGGATGGAACTGGCAGGCCACCAGGGGCCCACGCTCGATCGCCGCGACGAAGGTCTCACCGTGCTCGGCATGGGCGACCTTGCAGCCCGGCGCCGCGAGGACGCGAAAGCTGTTGGCGAAGTAGGCGTGGCCCGGCTCGAGATAGCGGCAGCCGGGCTCGGGCTCGATCCGGTTCCAGCCGAACTGCGGCACGCGCACCGATCTCCGGAAACCGCCCGACCTTGCCGGACAGCACGGCAAGGCCCTCGCCGGGGCTCTCGTCGCTCGTCTCGAACAGCACCTGCAGCCCGACACACATCGCGAGGATCGGAGCACCCGTCCCGGGCACGCTTCGCGATCGCTGTATCCAGCCCGGCCGCGCGCAAGCCCGCCATGGTGGCACCGAAGGTGCCGACGCCCGGCAGCACGACGCGCTTCGCGTCCTCCACCTCCGCAGGCGCGCGCGCGATCCTGGTAGGAGCGCCCAACCGCGCGAAAGCCGCCAGCACCGAGGCGAGATTGGCGGTGCCGGTCGGCAGGATCACCACGGGTTCGCTCACAGCACGCCCTTGGTGCTCGGCACCTGATCGCTGCCATCGGCGCGCACCGCCTGGCGCAGCGCCAGTGCTGTCGCCTTGAACGCGGCCTCGGCGCGGTGGTGGTCGTTGGCGCCGCGCAGCACGTCGAGATGCAGGGCGAGCCGGCCCGTGGTCGCGAGCGAGGCGAAGAAATGCGGGATGTTCTCGCAGGCGAGCTCGCCCAGCATCTCGCGCACGAGGCCGAGGTCGATCACCGCGCACGGCCTGCCCGACAGGTCCACCACCGCGCGCGCCAGCGCCTCGTCGAGCGGCGCGTAGGCCGAGCCGAAGCGGGCGATGCCGCGGCGCTCGCCGAGCGCCTGGTCGAGCGCCTGGCCGAGCGCCAGCGCGCAGTCCTCGACCGTGTGATGGTCGTCGATCTCGAGGTCGCCCTGGCAGGTCAGGCGCAGGTCGAAGCGGGCGTGTCTGGCGAGGCTGGTCAGCATGTGGTCGAGAAAGCCGATGCCGCTCTCGATCTCGGCGCGGCCCTCGCCGTCGAGGTCGAGCGTCACCTTGATCTCGGTCTCGCCGGTCGTGCGGCCGACCTCGGCGCGCCGCGCGCTCGGGGTGCTCATGACACGACCCTCATGGCACGATCTGGGCGAGTGCCGTGACCACGATGTCGGTGCCGCCGCGCGCCTTGATCTCCGGGATCACCGTGGGCAGATCGCGCCGCGGCACCGCGGCCCGGACCGCAAAGCCCTGGTCGCCGTGCAGCGGCGCCATGGTCGGCTCGCGCATCGAGGGCAGCACGGCGACCACCGCCTCGAGCCGGTCGGCCGGCACGTTGACCTCGAGCATGACCCGCTGGCGCGCATCGAGGACCGAGCGCAGCAGCAGCACCAGGCGCTCGATCCGCTCGCGCTTGGCCGGCTGCTCGAGCGCATGCGGATTGGCATAGAGGCGGGTCGAGGAGCGCATCAGCTCGTCGACGATCACGAGGCCGTTGGCGCGCAGGGTCTCGCCGGTGGCCATGTTGTCGACGATGCAGTCGGCATCCTCGGGCGGAAACACTTCGGTCGCGCCATAGGAGCGCACCACGGTCGCCTGCAGGCCGGAGCGCTCGAGCCAGTCGCGGGTCAGGCGCTGATATTCCGAGGCGACGATGAACGGCGCCCGGGCGAGGCCGGCATCGGCGAACGCAGGCGTCGCGGCCGCGACCACGCCCACCGGATCCAGGCCGGTATCCAGCAGGTCGACCAGCTCGGCGCCGAGCTCGGCGACCCAGTCGGCGCCGGCAAAGCCGATATCGCGCGACCCCAGATGCAGCATCTCGACGATGTTCTGCGGTTTCAGGATCTTGGTCTCGAACCCTTCGAGCGACAGGCTCGGCCGATAGCCGCGCCGGCCGAAGGTCACGCGGATGCCGGCGTCGTTCAAGAGGGTGAGCACGGCCGTCTCCATCCGGCCCTTGGGCAGGGCCAGATGAACGAGGTCGGACGTCGGCTCGGATCGGGCGGTCAAGCGGCGCTCCCCCTTCATGAGGCCGGCGAAAAATCCGGGGCGAACCTAGACCGATGCCGCGGGTTCGGCAAGCGACGTCCGCGAGGGTTGCCCGGCCTGGCGAAACCGCGCAAGCTCCGGCGCTTGGGGCCGGAGCCGGGGTCGAACGTTGAGCGACGATCAGACCTTTCGCGCCGTGTGGCTGGTGGCGCTGCTGCTGATGGTGGCTGCTGCCGCGATTCCGCTGGCCGGGCGCCAGCGCCAGTGGCTGCGCCAAGGCGCGATCTGGGTGCTGATCGGCGGCTTCCTGTTCGCCTTCTACCGCATCGCCCAATGGCTTTGGGGGTGAGCGGTCTGGAGTTGAATCATCGCCGCGATGCGGCATCACGGGAGGAAACCATGGAAAAGGAGCTCGCCGATCGTACCGCGCTGGTGACCGGCGGCGGCCGCGGCATCGGCCGCGCGACCTGTCGTGCGGCTGGCGAAGGCCGGTGCGCGCGTCGCGATCAACTACGCCGCCGACGAAAAGGCCGCCGAGCAGACCCGCCGGCTGGTCGAGGCCGAGGGCGCCCGCTGCACGCTGATCAAGGCCGATGTGTCCGATCCCGAGGATGTCCGGCGCATGGTCGAGGAGGCGGGTGCGCTCGGCCCGATCGACCTTCTGGTGCACAGCGCCGGCGTCCCCGAGGCCGGCCCGCACGACCAGCTCGACTTTGCGACCTGGCGCCGCGTCATGGCGGTCAACCTGGACGGCACCTTCCTGACCGTGATGGCGGTCAAGGACGGCATGATCGCGCGCGGCTACGGCCGCATCGTCTGCCTCGCCTCGATCGCCGGCCTGCGGCCGCGCCCGACCATGCTCGCCTACGGCACCTCCAAGGCCGGCGTGATCGCGTTCGCGCGCAACTGCTCCGAAGCCTTCGCCCCGCACATCCGCATCAACTGCATAGCACCCGGGCTGATCGACACCGACATGCCGGCCAGCTCGCTCTCCGAGGCGGTACGCCAGCGCATGATCGACGCGACCCCGCTCAAGCGCATCGGCCAGCCCGAGGAGATGGCCGAGCTCGCCCTGTTCCTGCTCTCCGAGCGCTCGAGCTTCATCACCGGCCAGGTGATCTCTGCCGACGGCGGCCGGGTGACCTTGCCGTAGCTCCACGCGTGTCCTCGCTTGACTCCATGATAAGAGACGAGTTTCTTATATCATGGAGTCCGAGGACGCATTGCCTGTCTTGATCGGCCGCCGTGTCGCAGCGCGGCGTGCGGCGCTGAAACTCCCGCTGGAAGAGGTCGCGGCACGCACCGGCGTCAGCCGCGCCATGATCTCCCGCATCGAGCGCGGCGAGGTGCATGCCAGCGCCGTGGTGCTGGACAAGCTCTGCGCCGGGCTCGGCATCAGCCTGTCGGCGCTGTTCGCGCGCGACGCAGCGTCGCCCTTGCTGCGGCGCGCCGACCAGCCGGTCTGGCAGGATCCTTCCAGCGGCTACCGCAGACGCGAGGTCGCGCCGGCGGGTACGGGATCGCCGGTCAGGATCGTGGAGGTCGATTTTCCGGCAGGGGCCGAGGTGTGCTTCGAGCGCAGTCGCCAGCGCGTCATCGAGCAGCATGTCTGGGTGCTGGAGGGCGAGATCGAGATCGCGTCGGCCGGCTCCGTCTACGGCCTCTGCCGCCGGCGACTGCCTGCACATGCGCCTCGCCGAGGGCAACAGCTTCCGCAATGTCAGCGCCACGCCTGCCCGCTACGCCGTCATCCTCACGTCGGAGCCGGTCGCATGACGATGCACAGCGTCCATCTCCTGACCCCGCAGCAGGTGCCTGCCCGGCGCGACGCGCTCGTCGATCTGCTGGTCGACGCGGTCGAGGGCGGCGCCTCGGTCGGTTTCGTCTGGCCCATGACGCGAACCAAAGCCCTGGCCTGGTGGGAGGACACGCTCGCGAGCCATGCGCGTGGCGAGCGGCTGATCTTCACGGGAGAAGCGCAGGGCCGCCTGGACGGAACGGTGCAGCTGATCCCGACGCCGAAGGAGAACCAGGCCTTTCGCGCCGATCTCAGCAAGCTGCTGGTGCGCACGAGCGCCAGGCGGCAAGGGCTCGGCGCCATGCTGATGCGCGCGGCCGAAGACGAGGCGCGCCGGATCGGGCGCACGCTGCTCACCCTGGATACGGAGGCCGGCAGCGCCGCCGAACGGCTCTACATGCGGCTCGGCTGGACCAAATACGGCGAGGTTCCGGCTTATGCGACCAGCCCGGACAACCGCTCGCGCGATGCCGTGAGCTTCTTCTACAAGACGCTCTAAGCCCCCGCACGTTGTTCTGTCTCACCATGGTGCCGGGCTGCAGGCAAGCGCAGCACCGATCTTGTGCGCCGCGTCGCAGGTGCTAGATTCCCGCGCCGGTCGAGGCCCGCCTTTCGCCGGCCGGGGAGGTGATGATGAAGCTCTACATGCATCCGGTCTCGATGACGAGCCGGCCCGTGCGCCTGTTCATCGCCGAGAACGGCATCGACGTCGACGAGCAGCTGGTCGACCTGATGACCGGCGAGCACTATCAGGAGCCGTTCGCCAGGGTCAACCCGAACCGCCTGGTGCCGGTGCTCGAGGACGGCGACCTGCGCCTGACCGAGAGCTCGGCGATCCTGAAGTACCTCGCCGACAAGATCGATTCGCCGGCCTATCCCAAGGACCTGAAGCAGCGCGCCAAGGTCAACGAGATGATGGACTGGTTCAACACCAACTTCTATCGCGAGTACGGCTACGGCTGGATCTATCCGCAGCTCTTCCCGCATCACAAGCGGCCGAGCGACGAGGCGCACCGGGCGACGATCGCCTGGGGCAAGGAGCGCGCGCAGGGCTGGCTGAAAATCCTGAACGACTACTGGCTCGGCCCCGACAAGCCTTATCTGTGCGGCAACCAGATCACCATCGCCGACTATTTCGGCGCGAGCCTGCTGACGCTGGGCGAGGTCGTCCGCTGCGACTTCGCGACATATCCCAACATCGAGCGCTGGCTCGGCAACATGAAGAAGCTGAAGAGCTGGCCGAAGGTCAACGAGGCGCTCTACGGCTACGCCGAGGCGGTCAAGGACCAGCCGTTCGACAACGCCTGAGCGGCGCCTGAGCGGGAATCATCCGGATGCAGCGCGCCCTTGCCGCGACGCGCCTTCTCGGGGCCTGGATGCCGGGCATCGCCGTCCTTGTCGCGGCGACCGTGCTGACGGCGACCGAGGCACGCGCCGAGGCGGACGGGCCCGACTTCCTTCGCGTCACGGGGGTTGGGGAGGGCAGCGTATTGAACGTCCGCTCCGGGCCCGGCCTCGATCACCCGACCGTCGGCAGCCTGTCGTTCGACGCCGACGGCATCCGCAATCTCGGCTGCGAGGGCGGCCCCAGCTTCGCGCAATGGCAAGCGGCGGCGCCTGAGGAGCGCGAGGCGGCCCGCCAGCGCCGCTGGTGCCGGATCGAGCATGGCGGAACGGTCGGCTGGGCGGCCGGATGGCATCTTGGCGAGGGCAGCGCGCCCGATGCCGCAACCGGCCTGTCCGATCTTTCCGGCCTCGTCGGCGAGCGCTGGAGCCTCGTCTTCGCGCCCACGGGCGCTGCGGTCGGCGAGGCGTGGATCGAGTTCGCCGCCGACGGCGCCGTGCACGGCAAGCTCGGCTGCAACAGCTTCCGCGGCAGCGCAAAGGTCGCGGGCGAGGAGATGCGCACCTCGCCGCTGGCGACGACCAAGATGCTCTGCCCCGAGCCCGGCGTCGACCGGCAGGAGCAGGCGATCGCCGCGGTGCTGTCGGCGCCGGTGCGATGGCAGCTGGTGGACGGCCAGCTGGCCCTGGTGTCGGCGGACCGGACGCAGGAGCTTCTGTTCACCTCGGACTGAGCGCCCGGCGGCCCGACTCCAAGCGTGTCGCGCGCGAGATCTTGCCGCGGGCGGGCGCGATCACCACAAGAGGGCATGGCCGTTCCGCTCTGCGAAGGATCCATGCGCCGCATGCAACCTTTGCCTATGACCGGATCCGCGGGCCCGCCCGGGCTCAAGCGCGCGATCGCCGAG
The DNA here is from genome assembly GCA_963753315.1 of uncultured Alphaproteobacteria bacterium. Classification (GTDB taxonomy): domain Bacteria; phylum Pseudomonadota; class Alphaproteobacteria; order Geminicoccales; family Geminicoccaceae; genus DASUGG01. The sequence continues at coordinate 82,539 of CAVWCI010000048.1, read as the reverse complement.
CTGCTGCCGCATCTTTGGCCCAAGGATGCGCGCGAGCTGCGTGTGCGGGTCGTCCTCGCCTTCGTCTTCCTGCTGCTGGCCAAGCTGATCAACGTCGCGGTCCCGTTCTTCTACAAGGCGGTCGTCGACGATCTGAGCCTGCCCGAGGGCAGCCTCCTCGTGCTGCCGCTCGCAGCACTGCTCGCCTACGGCGGCGCCAGGTTCGGCGCCGCGCTGTTCGCCGAGGCGCGCGATGCGGTGTTCGCCAAGGTCGCCGAGCGTGCCGGCCGAAAAGTCTCGCTCTCGGTCTTCCAGCACCTGTTCCAGATGTCGCTGCGCTACCACCTCGAGCGCCGCACGGGTGAGCTGGCGCGCGCCATCGATCGCGGCGTCAAGGCCGTCAGCTTCATGCTCGGCACGATGCTGTTCAGCGTCTTTCCGACCCTGTTCGAGTTCGCCCTCGTGATCGGCATCCTGCTGGTCGAGTACGACTGGCCGTTCGCGCTGATCATCTTCGTCACGATCACGGTCTACGCCGCCTTCACGATCTACGCGACCGAGTGGCGTACCCAGTTCCGCCGCATCATGAACGAGCACGACAACGCGGTGAGCGCGCAGGCCGTCGACAGCCTGCTGAACTACGAGACCGTCAAGACCTTCACCAACGAGGGCTACGAGCGCGACCGCTTCGACCGCACGCTGCACGCCTACGAGCGCGCCGCCACCAAATCCGACGTGACGCTCGCCGTGCTGAACTTCGGCCAGGGCACGATCATCGCGATCGGCATCACGATCATCATGATCGTCGCGGCGCAGGGCGTGGTGGCCGGCACGCTGACGGTCGGCGACCTCGTGCTGGTCAACGCGTTCCTGCTGCAGCTGTACCAGCCGCTCAACGCGCTGGGCTTCGTCTACCGCCAGCTCAAGCAGGCGATCGCCGATCTCGAGCATCTCGCCGGCCTGCTGGCGCTGCGCCCCGAGGTCGCCGACCGGCCGGACGCGCGCCCGCTCGCTCTGAACGGCGCCGACGTGCGCTTCGATCGGGTCGGCTTCGGCTACGACCAGCGCCGGCCGGTGCTGCACGACCTGAGCTTCACGATTCCCGCCGGCCACACCCTCGCCGTGGTGGGCAGCTCGGGTGCCGGCAAGTCGACGCTGGTGCGCCTGCTGTTTCGCTTCTACGACGTCGACGCTGGCGCGATCACGATCGACGGCCAGGACCTGCGCGACGTCAGCCAGACGAGCCTTCGCGCCGCGATCGGCCTGGTGCCGCAGGACACCGTGCTGTTCAACGATACGATCGGCGCCAACATCGCCTACGGCCGGCCAGGCGCGGCGCCGGCCGCGATCGAGGCCGCGGCGCGCGCGGCCCAGATCCACGACTTCATCATGACCCTGCCCGATCGCTACGAGACGATGGTCGGCGAGCGCGGCCTGAAGCTCTCGGGCGGCGAGAAGCAGCGGGTCGCGATCGCGCGCATGGTGCTGAAGGACCCGCCGATCCTGATCTTCGACGAGGCCACCTCCGCGCTCGACAGCCGCACCGAGCGCATGATCCAGGCCGCGCTGCGCCGCCTGTCGTCCGGTCGCACCACGCTGATCATCGCGCACCGGCTCTCGACCGTGGTCGACGCCGACCAGATCCTGGTGCTCGAGCACGGCCGTGTCGTCGAGCAGGGCCGCCACGGGCAGCTGCTGGCGCGCCACGGCACCTACGCCCAGATGTGGGCGCGCCAGCAGGAAGCGCCTGCCGCCTGAGCCCGCGCCGGTCGGCATCGGTGCCGGCTGCCGCATCGTGACCTGCTCTGCGAACGACGAACGGCCGCCGTGAAAACAGGGGCCGATTGAGTGCTGCCGTTTACCCTGTCTTCATCATGTTGCGATCAACTGCAAGTAGCCAAGCGGATGGAGTGCGATGGCGGCACCATTCCGCCAAGGACTGGCGGAATGGCGTGCGCGCACCATGTATGCAGCACAAACGGCGGCGAAATGCCGCACGAACGGGGCAGGCGCCGGGTGGGGTGATGTTGAAGCGTAGGAGCAATGCATGACCAAAGTGGCCAGCTTCGAGATTCACTACAGCCGGTTTCTCGATCCCGCAGGTGCCGCCGTCGCCGAGCTGCCGGCGTTCGCGCGCGATCCGAAGGCGCTGATCCCGCTCTATCGGGCGATGGTGCTGACGCGTCGCTTCGATGCCAAGGCGGTGGCGCTGCAGCGCACCGGCCGGCTCGGCACCTATGCCTCCTCGCTCGGCCAGGAGGCGGTCACGGTCGGCCTCGCGGCGGCGATGCTGCCGGAGGACGTGCTCCTGCCGACCTATCGTGAGGCCGGCGCGCAGCTGTGGCGCGGCGTGCGCATGGACGAGCTGCTGCTGTACTGGGGCGGCGACGAGCGCGGCAGCGATTTCCAGGGGCCGCGCGCCGATTTCCCGGTCTGCGTGCCGATCGCGAGCCAATGCCTGCATGCGGTCGGCGTCGCCTACGCCAGGAAGCTCAAGCGCGAGCCCGGCGCGGCGGTCTGCGTCTGCGGCGACGGCGCGACTTCGAACGGCGCCTTCTACGAGGCGATCAACTATGCCGGCGTCTGGCGTGTGCCGGCGGTGTTCGTGATCAACAATAATCAGTGGGCGATCTCGATGCCGCGCGCGGCACAGACGGCGGCCGGCACGCTCGCGCAGAAGGCGATCGCCGCCGGCATTCCCGGGGTGCAGGTCGACGGCAACGACGTGATCGCGGTGCGCCACGCGGTCGAGCAGGCGCTCGCGCGCGCCCGCGGCGGCGAGGGGGCGAGCGTGATCGAGGCGCTGACCTACCGCATGACCGACCACACCACCGCCGACGACGCCGGCCGCTACCGCAAGGCCGACGAGGTCAGCAGCGAGTGGGCGAAGGACCCGATCGCGCGCCTGCGCAGCCATCTGAGCGGCGCCGGCGCCTGGACCAAGGACGCCGAAGAGCGGTTGATCGAGGCGATCAACGGCGAGATCGATGCCGCGGTCGAGCGTTATCTGGCGACGCCGCCGATGCCGCCGGAAGCGATGTTCGATCATCTGTATGCGGTCTTGCCGTCCGCCTATGTCGAGCAGCAGATTGCCGCCAGCCGGGGAGGCGAGCATGCCTGAGACAACCCTGATCGGCGGCATCAACCTGGCGCTCGCCCGGGCGATGAGCGAGGACGAGCGCGTGGTGGTGCTCGGCGAGGATGTCGGCGCCAACGGCGGCGTGTTCCGCGCCACCCAGGGCCTGCTGGAAAAATTCGGCGAGGAGCGGGTGATCGATGCGCCGCTCGCCGAGCTCGCGATCGGCGGGATCTCGATCGGCATGGCCGCCGCGGGGCTGCGCCCGGTCGCCGAGATCCAGTTCATGGGCTTCGTCTATCCCGCGATCGACCAGATCGTGAATCACGCCGCGCGTCTGCGCAACCGCACCCGTGGCCGGCTGTCCTGCCCGATGGTGCTGCGCACGCCGTTCGGCGCCGGCATCCATGCGCCCGAGCATCATTGCGAGAGCACCGAGGCGATGTTCGCCCACATCCCGGGCCTGCGCGTGGTCGTGCCGTCGTCGCCGCAGCGCGCCTACGGCCTGCTGCTCGCCGCGATCCGCGATCCGGACCCGGTGATCTTCCTCGAGCCGACGCGGATCTATCGCGCGGTCAAGCAGGAGGTCGAGGACGACGGCGTCGCCATGCCGCTCGACGACTGCTTCGTGCTGCGCGAAGGCAGCGACCTCACCCTGGTGACCTGGGGGGCCATGGTCAAGGAGACCCTGGCAGCCGCCGATCGCCTGCGCGCCGAGCGGATCTCGGCCGAGGTGATCGACGTCGCGACCCTGAAACCCTTGGATTTCGAGACGATCCTCGGCTCGGTCGAGAAGACCGGGCGCTGCGTGATCGTGCACGAGGCGGCGCTGACCGGCGGCTTCGGCGCCGAGATCGCCGCGCGCCTCGCCGAGAAGGGCCTCCTGTCGCTGCAGGCGCCGGTCGAGCGGGTGACCGGCTACGACGCGATCATACCGCTGTTTCGCAACGAGCATCACTACCTGCCGAGCGAGGCGCGCATCGTCGCGGCGGCGCGGCGTGTGCTGGCGTTTGCCTGAGGTGCGGAGGGGATCGAAGCGATGAGGACCTTCAATCTGCCCGACCTCGGCGAGGGCCTGCAGGAAGCCGAGATCGTAAGCTGGCACGTCAACCCCGGCGACCGGGTGGTGGCCGACCAGCCGCTGGTCTCGGTCGAGACCGACAAGGCGGTGGTCGAGGTGCCGTCGCCCTTCTCCGGCCAGATCGCCGAGCTGTTCGGCGGCGAGGGGGACCTCGTGAAGGTCGGCGCGCCGCTGGTGGCATTTGCCGAAGTGGCGCAGGCCGACAGCGGTACCGTGGTCGGTCAGATCGCGGCCGGCGAGGAGGTGACCGAGGAGGTCACGACCGGCGAGCGCGGCGGCAGGACGGTGACCGTGCGGGCGACGCCGGCGGTGCGCGCGCTGGCCCGGCGCAAGGGCGTCGATCTGGCGCTGATCGCGGGCTCGGGCGCGGACGGCATGATCACCGCGGCCGACGTCGAGCGCGCGGCGACGACGCTCTCCGAGGCCGGTCCGCTCGAGCCGCTGCGCGGCGTACGCCGGGCCATGGCCTCGCGCATGGCGCATGCGCACGCCGAGGTGGTGCCGGCCACCGTCAGCGACGACGCCGATGTCGGCGCCTGGCGCGGCAACGACGTGACGGTGCGGCTGGTGCGCGCCATCGTCGCCGGCATCGCCCGCGAGCCGACGCTGAACGTCTGGTACAATTCGCAGAGCCAGGGCCGCCGGCTGCACCGCAAGATCGACCTCGGCATCGCCGTGGATACCGAGGACGGGCTGTTCGTACCGGTGCTGCGCGACGTCGCCAACCGCGCGGCGGCCGATCTGCGCCAGGGCCTGGAGCGGATGAAGGCGGACATCGTGGCGCGCACCATTCCTGCCGAGGAGATGCGCGGCGCCACGATCACGCTCTCGAATTTCGGCTCGCTCGCCGGCCGCTACGCGGCGCCGGTGGTGGTGCCGCCGCAGGTCGCGATCCTCTCCACCGGCAGGGCCACGGCCAGGCCCGTGGCGGTCGGCTCGGAGATCGTGGTGCGGCGGGTCATGCCGCTGTCGCTCACCTTCGACCACCGGGTGGTGACCGGCGGCGAGGCGGCGCGTTTTCTGGCGGCCGTGATCGCCGACCTCGAGCTGCCCGAGTGAGCGGCGCTCGCGCGACGGCCGATCGGCTCCGGAACAGGCGATAGCGAGTTCAGACGAGGGCCGCGAGCACCTCGTCGAGATGATCGAGCACCCAGAGGTGACCGGCGCCCGGCACGAAGCTGGCGCGGCACTCGGGCAGCGCCGCGGCGAGGCGGCGCGCGATCGGGACCGGCACCTGGGCATCCGCCTCGCCGTGCCAGAGGCGCACCGGCATGCGGATCTGGCCGAGCGGCACGTCCCACGGCCGGCTGAACAGGATCAGCTCCTGGATCGCGCCGCGCGTCCCCTGACGCAACGCCTCCCTCGCATCGTCGAGCAGCAGCGCCTGCACCCTCGGACGGCGGAAGATCGCGCGGTCCACCTCGGGTAGCGAGCCGCGAATGCTCGCCAGCATGCAGCCGGGGGCGTGGCGCAGGCCGAGCGAGGCGAGGCCGAGGCCGACGCGCGCCGCCGCCGGCAGCTGCCGGACCACCGCGAAGCCGGCCCGCCAGGCGCGCGGCAGCTCGGCCGCCAGGGCGGGGTCGTCGAGCGGGCCGATGCCGCTGACGATCCCGGCCCGCGTGAGCCGGCCCGCGAGCCGCCAGGCGCAGGCGGCGACGTAAGGGCCGCCGCCGGAGACGCCCGCTACGGCAAACCGCTCGATGCCCAGGGCATCGGCCAGCTCGACCACGTCCGCGGGCCACGCGCCGAGCGTGCGGCCGGCTTGAAAGTCGGAGAGGCCGAAGCCCGGCCGATCGGGCGCGATCAGCCGGATGCCGCGGCGCCCGGCGGCCTGGCCGGCATAGCGTGCCACCCGCCGCGAGCCCGGCGTGCCGTGAAAGAACAGCACAGGCGCGCCCTGGCGATCGCCGTACTCGGCATAGCCCAGTTGCCGGCCGTCGGACAGCAGCAGCACCTGACCAGCTTGCCGATCCCGCGGCAGACGGAGCGACTGCGGGATCGATGCCGCCCGGCGTGGCGACGCCGAAATGGAACGCATGTGCCATTCATCCGTTTCTTCCACGAGCCACCCCATGCCCAGGGCCGTGCCAACGATCCCGGGCGAGTTGCGCCAAGTCAAGGAACAAAAGGGGAATAGCATGCGCGATGCGGCCCGCGGGCGCTTATCTAAGGTTGACAATGCCGATAAAATATCGCCCATAAGTAGGGCGTAGGGTAAGGCTGATGACAACGCGCGCCGTAAGAAGCGGACGCCGCCAACAGATGGCGAGCGAAGGGGGACAGATGAGCAAGCTCACAGGCATCGCGCTCAAGCGTGCGCAGCTGGTGCCGAGCGCGATGTTCGCCAGCCCGGCTGCCGTGGTTCGATCGAGGGCGCTGAGCCTGCCGCAGAAGATTGCGATCCTGCGGCGCTGGGAGTTCGACGCCCGGCAGCGGAGCGGGGCCAGCCAGGCGCTGGCCGTCGGCGTCGAGGCCGGTCTGCTGGAGGAGGTCCGCGCCGCGCTTGCCGATCTCGGTGCGCCAGCGGACCCGTCTGAGATCCGACGCCCAAGCGTGCCCGTCGCGGCGCACTGAACAAGACGAGGCCGCTCGCGGCAACAGCGTGGGGTCCGTGGGCGCGCAAAGCAAACCTCAGGTCACGATCCCGGGTCGGCGGACGCGAGCCCTGGCAAGCGTCGAGCGGTCGTCGAGGGTTGCGGCGCCATAGTAGTGCCACAGGAACAGCGCGCCGCAGCCACGGTAGGGCCGCCACGGCTCCGCCAGCGCGTCCATGCTCCTGCGGTCGGGACGCGCCGGGAGGCCTTTGAGGCGCTGCATGCCGGTCTGCACCGCGAGGTCGTCGCCCGGAAAGCTGTCGGTGCGGCCGAGCGCGAACAGCAGGTAGATCTCGGCGCTCCAACGGCCGAAGCCGCGCAACGCCGAGATCGTGGCGATCGCCGCCTCCTCGGGGTGATCGGCCAGGCCGTCCAGATCGAGCAGCCTGCCTGCGACCGCCTCGGCCAGGCCGCGGCCATACTCCATCTTGCGCCGGCTGAGGCCGATCGCGCGCAACGCAGCGTCGTCCAGCCCGAGAAAGCGCTCGGCGCTGACCAGCGGCGTGCAGGCCTGCTGGAGCCGGCCCCAGATCGCCGCCGCGGCGCGGGTCGAGACCTGCTGCGCCACCATGATCTGCAGCAGCGTCGCAAAGCCCGGCTCGCGCAGGCGAGGGATCGGGTAGCCGATCCGCTCGAGCCCGGCTGCGATGTCGGCGTCGACGTCGGCCAACCGGTCGAGCGCGCGGGCCAGGGTGGGGCCGTCGAGCCGTTGCAGGGGCTTTGGCAGGCTCATCGGCTGGGTGATGTTCGTCTGCAGGTCGTCCATTGGCCGTCCGTGGAGCGCCGGCACTCAGCTCTTGTCGCGCAGCAGGCGCTGCTTGTCGCGCTGCCAGTCGCGCTCTTTGATGGTGGCCCGCTTGTCGTACATCTTCTTGCCGCGGGCGAGGCCGATCTCGATCTTGGCGAGGCCGCGCGGGTTGAAGTAGAGCGACAGCGGCACCACGGTCTGGCCCTGCTTGCGCACAGCGCCTACCAGCTTGCTCAGCTCGCGCTTGTGCAGCAGGAGCTTGCGCGGCCGCCGCGGCTCGTGATTGAAGCGGTTGCCGCCGTGATATTCCGGGATCGTGGCGTTGACCAGATAGAGCTGGCCGGCCTGTTCCGAGGCATAGGCCTCGTTGATGTTGGCCTTGCCCTCGCGCAGCGACTTGACCTCGGTGCCCTGCAGCATGACGCCCGCCTCGAAGCGCTCGTCGATGAAGTAGTCGTGGCTCGCCCGGCGATTGCGCGCCACGATGCGACGGCCGCTGTCCTGCTGCTTGGCGGCCAAGGTCAGTTCATCAGGCCGGCCGAGACCAGCGCCGCGTCGACCTTCTCCTTGGTCTGCTCGCCGGGGGCTACCAGCGGCAGGCGCACGTCCGGCGCACATTTGCCCAGGCGTGCGGCGGCATGCTTGACCGGCGCCGGGCTGGTCTCGAGGAACAGCGCGCGATGCAAGCGGCGTGAGGCGCCTGTGGATGGCGAGCGCCTCGCGCGCATCGCCGCGCTGCCAGGCCTCGTGCATCAGCGCGCACTGGCGGGGCGCGACGTTCGCCGTCACCGAGATGCAGCCGTCGCCGCCGTTGGCGAGGAAGGCCAGCGTCGTGATGTCCTCGCCCGAGAGCTGGCAGAAGCCATCGCCGCAGGCAGCGCTCGTCAGCAGCGGCCGCGCCATGTCGCAGGTGGCGTCCTTGACGCCCGCGATCTTCGGCAGCCTCGCCAGCGCCGCCATCGTCTCGACGCTCATGTCGACCACGGAGCGGCCGGGGATGTTGTAGATCAGGATCGGCAGGTCGACGGCATCGTGGATCGCCTTGTAGTGGGCGTAGAGCCCGGCCTGGGTCGGCTTGTTGTAGTAGGGCGTCACCACCAGCAGCGCATCGGCACCGGAACGCTTGGCGTGCAGGCCCAGATCGATCGCCTCGGCGGTGGCGTTCGAGCCCGCACCGGCGATCACCGGCAGCCGCCCGGCGGCCGCCTCGATCACCAGCTCGACCACCCGGTGATGCTCGGCATGGCTCAGCGTCGGCGATTCGCCGGTGGTCCCGACCGGCACCAGCCCATGCGTCCCCTGCTCGATCTGCCACTCAACTAAGGATTGCAAGGCGTCGTCGTCGATGGCACCGTTGCGAAACGGTGTGATCAACGCCACCAAGGAGCCGTGAAACATGGCCGAACCTTTCCCTTCGAGCGCTTGGCCCCAACCTCGGACGTTTAGCCCGGGTTAACGCTGCTGCACCATAAGAGCAGGGGCGAGGGGCGGCAAGCAGAGCGCGAAGTCCCGAAGACCTCGAATCGCAACGGAGCGACTGCCATCGAGCGCACTTCCCATATCCTGCCGCTGGGCGGCATGAGCGCACTGGCGCGGGCGTTGTGCGGGCTGCCGGTCTGCCTCCTGCTCGCAGCGGCGATGCTCGTCGCGCCGCTGCCGGCCCAGGCGCTGGATGCCGAGGATCGGGTCGTGGCCGGCCAGGCGTTTCGCGCCGCCGGGCGCGGCGACTGGATGTACGCCTCGCGCCTGCTCGAGCTGGTCGGCGATCCTTTGCCGGCCAAGACGCTGCGCTGGCTGCGCATGATGGAGGACGGCCAGCCCGCCGACTTCACGGCCATGGCCGGCTTCCTGATGGCCAATCCCGACTGGCCCCAGCCCGAGCAGCTGCAGGTCATCGCCGAGGAGGCGATTCGCGATCCCGCCGACCATGCGCTGATCCGCGCCTTCTTCACCGAGCGGGCGCCGCTCACGACGCGCGGCCGGATCCGCTACGCCCAGGCGCTGTTCGCGGTCGGCGCCGACGACGAGGCGATCGCGCTGATCCGCAAGGCCTGGGTCGACGGCGACTTCTCGGCGCGCGAGGACGCCCGCTTCTTCGCGCAGTACCGCCGCCATCTGCGCGAGCAGGATCACATCGCCCGGCTCGACAGCCTGCTCTGGGACCTGCGCCGCACCTCGGCGGAACGGATGCTCGAGCGCGTGCCGGCGGGCTACCGCAGGCTGGCCCAGGCGAGGATGGCGCTGCAGGGGCGCAGCGGCGGGGTCGATCGCGCGATCGAGGCGGTGCCGGCGGCGCTGCGCGACGATCCGGGCCTCACCTTCGACCGCCTGCGCTGGCGGCGCCAGAAGCGCCTGTACGACGGCGTCGAGGCCATCTTGCTGAATCCCCCGGGCGAGCTCGGCCGGCCCGACCGCTGGTGGTTCGAGCGCGAGCTGGAGGTCAAGCGATCTTTGGCCCGACGCGATTTCGACCGCGCCTTTCGCATCGCGGCAAGCCACCGCCAGACCGAGGGCGAGGACTTCGCCGAGGCGACCTGGCTCGCCGGCTGGCTGGCGCTGCGGCACGCCGATCGGCCGAGCGAGGCGTTCCGCCGCTTCACCGAGATGTACGAGGCAGTCTTTGCGCCGACCGAGCGGGCGCGGGCCGCCTACTGGGCCGGCCGCAGCGCCGCCGCCCTCGGCGACCGGGCACTCGCCAGCACCTGGTACCAGGCCGCGGCGCGCCACCCGGTCGCCTACTACGGCCAGCTGGCCGCGGCCGAGCTCGGCGAGCCGTTGCGCACCGCCGCGGTGCCGCCGCCCGACGCGGACCAGCGCGCCGCGTTCGAGGCCCGCGAGGTCGTGCGGGTCGCGCGCATGCTGATCGAGATCGGCGCCGACGCGCAGCTGCGGCCGTTCGCCATGCACGTGATCGGCCAGGCGAGGAGCCCATCCGAAGTCGGCATGGCGGCCGAGCTCATTGCCGAGAGCGGTCGCGCCGACCTGGTCACCCAGGCCAGCCGGGCGGCCGCCTGGCGCGGCCAGGTCAACGAGGCGGCGGCCTTCCCGATCCCCGACCTCGCCAGCCTGCTCGACGGGGCCGACGAGCCTCCCGAGGTCGCGCTGCTGCTCGGCGTCGCCCGCCAGGAGAGCACCTTCAACTCCTGGGGCATGAGCCATGCCGGCGCGCAGGGCCTGCTGCAGCTGATGCCGGGCACCGCGCATCTGATGGCGCGGGCGCTGCGCATGCCATACAACCGGGCGCGCCTGACCGCCGATCCCGACTACAACATCCTGCTCGGCCGCTATTATCTGCGCAGGCTGCTCGAGCGCTACGACGGCGAGGCCGTGCTCGCCATGTCGGCCTACAACGCCGGCCCCGGCCGGGTCCAGACGTGGCTCGAGCTGAACGGCGATCCGCGTCGCGGCGGGTCGCACGATCTGGTCGACTGGGTCGAGCTGATCCCGTTCGACGAGACCCGCAACTACGTCCAGCGAGTGATCGAGGCGCGCAACATGTACCGCCTCCGGCTGGCGGACGGGAACGTCGCGAGGATCCCCTTCCTGCAGGTCGCAGGCCCGATCCGGCCCACGCCCATGCCGCATCTCAAGCCGCAGGACGCCGCGCGTGCGGCCCGCTACGCGGTGATCACCGCCCGCGCGCCCTTGCCGCGGCTGAAGCCGGTCGTCGAGACGAGCCTCGACCCCGACACCGGCCCGGCCTCCGGACCAGTTCCGGCCGAGCCCCCGGAGGCCGGGCCCCCGGGCTGGTCCGACCGGGCTCGCGCCCTCTGGCCAAACCACCGCCGCCCTGGCTAGGATGCCGCAGGCGCGTCCGGCGTTGGCGGGCCACCATGCGGACGAGGCCCGGATCGCGATCGCCGCGCTCTGGCCCGAGCCCAAGCCGGATGGCCTGTCGGTGACCAAGCAGGCGGCCGCGCTGCCGCCGCAGCCGGAGCTCAAGCCGAAGGGGCCCTGAGCCGGAGCCCGCTCGCGCTCGGGCTCGGAGGGTTTCGATGGATGGCATCCGCGCCTGCGTGTTCGACGCTTACGGCACGCTGTTCGACGTCCATTCCGCGGTCGGCCGCCTGCGGCCGCAGATCGGCGCACAAGCCGACGAGCTCTCCCAGCTCTGGCGCACCAAGCAGCTCGAGTACAGCTGGCTGCGCGCGCTGATGGGGCGGCATGCCGATTTCTGGCAGGTCACCGGCGACGCGCTGGACTACGCCCTGGCCCGCACCGGCGTTGGCGCCTCGGTGCGCGAGCCGCTGATGCGGGCCTATCTGACCCTGGAAGCCTATCCCGAGGTGGCGGACGTGCTGCGGCGGCTGCGCGCGGCCGGCCTGAAGCTCGCGATCCTCTCGAACGGCGAGCCCGCCATGCTCGCCGCCGCGGTCGACAATGCCGGCATCGGCGCGCTGCTCGACGCCGTGCTCTCGGTCGAGGAGGTCGGCGTCTACAAGCCCGATCCGCGGGTCTATCGGCTCGCGGTCGACCGGCTTTCGCTGCGTCCCGATCAGGTCGCGTTCCAGTCGTCCAACGCCTGGGACGTCCACGGCGCCGCCTCTTTCGGCCTGCGGCCGGTCTGGATCAACCGGTTCGGCGCGCCGGCCGAGCGGCTGCCGGGCGCGGCCGAGCACGCGCTGCGGGACCTGTCGGGCCTGCCCGGGCTGCTCGGCGCATGAGCGCGCCGCTGCCCGAAGTCGCCGATGTCGAGGCGGCGGCCCTGCGCCTGGATGGCATCGTGCGCCAGACGCCGCTGCTCGAATCCGATGCGCTCAACGAGCTGGTCGGCGGCCGGCTGCTGTGCAAGGCGGAATGTCTGCAGCGCACCGGCTCCTTCAAGCTGCGCGGCGCCTACAACGCCATCAGCCAGCTCGACGGCCAGCCGGTGGTGGCCTTCTCCTCGGGCAACCACGCCCAGGGCGTCGCCGCCGCGGCCAAGCTCCTGGGGGTGCCGGCGACCATCGTCATGCCGGCCGATGCGCCCGCGATCAAGATCGCCAACACGCGCGCGCTCGGCGCCGAGATCCGGCTGTACGACCGCGAGCGCGAGGTGCGCGAGGAGATCGGCGCCGAGATCGCCCTGCGGACCGGGGCAGCTCTGGTGAAACCGTACGACGATCCGCGCATCATCGCCGGCCAGGGCACCGCCGGGCTGGAGGCGGCAGCGCAGCTGCGGGCGATCGGCACGACGCCGGACGCGGCACTGCTTCCCTGCGGCGGCGGCGGCCTCATCGCCGGCTGCAGCATAGCGCTCGCGGCCGCATTTCCCGGGGTGGCGATCTATGCGGTCGAGCCGGAAGGCTTCGACGACACGGCGACGCTCGCTGGCCGCGGGCGAAAGGCTCGCAAATGCGCCGGGTGCCAACAGCTTCTGCGATGCGCTGCTGGCGCCGGTGCCGGGCGAGCTGACCTTCCAGCTGCATCGGCGCCATCTCGCCGGCGGCCTCGCGGTCAGCGATGCGGAGGTCGCGCGCGCGATGGCCCTGGCGTTCAGCCATCTCAAGGTGGTGGTCGAGCCCGGCGGCGCGGTAGCCCTCGCGGCCGTGCTCTCAGGCCGCTTCGATACGCGCGGCCGCACCGTCCTGGTGGTGCTGTCGGGCGGCAATGTCGATCCCGGGCTGTTTGCCGGGGTGCTGCAGGCCTGAGCGCCGCGCGCGCGGGCGCGGTGGCGTCAGGCCCAGGCGCCAGGATTCGGCAGGGCGCGCTGCCGGCCCGCCAGCAGCCAGCCCTTGGCGACCCGCCAGATCAGCCAGACGCTGACCGCGACCATGATCAGCCAGCCGATCCCCAAAGGGCTGGTGAAGCCGCCGATCGCCATGAGCAGGAGCCAGATCCACAATGTCCGGATCAGCCAGCGGTAGTGCGATGCCTGCCAGCTCGAGGCGACCTCGCCGCGCTTGACGTAGGCCAGGATCAGACCGGCGATGGCGCTGAGGCCGGTCAGCAGGCTCGCGGCGCCGAGCGCATAGGCGACATGCAACATGGTGGTGTCGGCCGCTGGATCGCCGAGGATTCGTGGCGGTTTCGGCGTACCGGTCATGGGGCTCCCCGAACGGATCGTCGCGAGCGCCGGGCCGATCAGCCGATCATGGCAGACTGCGGCGCCGGTGCAACCGCCGGCTCGCGGCCGTGCGACAATGATGCTATAGCGTAACATCGAAGCTTCCTGGCGAGGAACCCGATGCCCGATGCCGTGCGCCTGGCCGACCACGATCTCGCGCCCGACCACGACCATGAGCGCTGCGTCGACGACGCGCTCGGCAAGGCGGCGGCGCTGTGCGCGCGGCGTGGCGCCAGGCTCACTGATCTGCGGCGCCGGGTGCTCGAGCTGGTCTGGCAGGGGCACGAGGCGGTCAAGGCTTACGACGTGCTCGAGCGCCTGGGGCGTGCGCCGGGCTCGGCCAAGCCCCCCACGGTCTACCGCGCGCTCGATTTTCTGATGGCGCACGGCCTGGTGCACCGGCTGGAGAGCCTGAACGCCTATGTCGGCTGCCCGCAGCCGGAGCGCTCGCACCGGGGGCGTTTCCTGATCTGCGATGCCTGCGGCCATGTCGCCGAGTTCGATTCGGCGGCGCTGCGCACCGCGATCTCCGACCAGGCGCATCATCAGGGCTTCGCCGTGCGTGACGAGACGGTCGAGGTGCGTGGGACCTGCCAGCGCTGCCAGGCCGCGGCGCCGGCGGCATCCTGATGGCTGTGTCGGCGAGCCTGGTCGAGGCCCGGGCGCTCACCGTCCGGATCGGTCGGCACGAGCTCCTGAGCGCGGTCGACCTCACGGTCGGGCGCGGCGAGATCGTCTCGCTGATCGGCCCCAACGGCGCCGGCAAGACCACCTTGCTGCGCGCGCTCCTGGGCGTGCTGAAGCCGACCGCAGGCATGATCTGGCGCGCGCAGGGCCTGGTGGTCGGCTATGTGCCGCAGCGCCTGCAGCTCGATCCGGTCCTGCCGCTCACGGTCGAGCGTTTTTTGACCATCGGCCTCGCGGCGGCTCGGACTGCCCTCGAGGGAGCGCTTGCCGAGGTGCGGGCGACGCATCTGCGCCGGGCGCCGATGCACGAGCTGTCCGGCGGCGAGTTCCAGCGCGCGCTGCTCGCCCGCGCGCTGCTGCGCCGGCCCGACCTTTTGATCCTCGACGAGCCCGGGCAGGGGCTGGATTTCTCCGGCCAGATCGAGCTGTACGGGCTGATCGAGCAGATCCGCGATCGGCGCGGCTGCGGCGTGCTCCTGGTCAGCCACGACCTCCACATCGTCATGGCCGCGACCGACCGCGTCGTCTGCCTCAATCGTCACGTCTGCTGCTCGGGCCAGCCCGAGGCGGTGACCCGCCATCCCGAGTACATGGCGCTGTTCGGGCCGCGGGCGGCCGCGAGCCTGGCCGTCTACGCGCACGAGCACGACCATGCCCACGATCTCGCCGGCGAGGTCGTGCCGCAGGACGCGTCGGCCCCAGAAGTTGCCGAAGGGGCGCCGCATGACGAGGGTGCCCGCCATGCTGGATGATTTCCTCGTCCGCGCGATGCTCGGCGGCATCGGCGTCGCGGCGCTCGCCGGGCCGCTCGGCTGCTTCGTGGTCTGGCGGCGCATGGCCTTCTTCGGCCACGCGCTCGCGCACAGCGCGCTCCTCGGCATAGCACTCGGCGCGCTCCTGGCGATCGACCTCAACCTCGCGACTGTGACCGTATGCCTCGTCTTCGCGATCGCCTTGGTGCTGCTGCAGCGTCAGCCGGCGCTGAGCACGGATACCATCCTCGGCATCCTCGCGCACGTAGCGCTCGCACTCGGCCTGGTCGCGCTGAGCTTTCTGGAGTGGCTGCGGGTCGATCTGATGGCGTACCTGTTCGGCGACGTCCTGGCGGTGACGGTGGGCGATCTGATCTGGATCTGGGGCGGCGGTGCCGTGGCGCTGGCGGCGCTGCTGTGGCTCTGGTCCGCGCTGCTCAGCATCACCTTGAACGAGGAGCTGGCCCAGGCCGAGGGCGTCGACGTCGGCCGCGTGCAGTTCGGCTTCGTGCTGGTGATGGCGCTCGCCGTGGCGATCGGCATGAAGATCGTCGGCATCCTTCTGATCGTCTCGCTGCTGGTGATTCCGGCGGCCGCCGCCCGGCACCTCGCGCGCACGCCCGAGCAGATGGCAGCCCTCGCGGCGCTGATCGGCGCGCTCGCGGTGGTGGCAGGCGTCGGCGGCTCGTTACAGTGGGACACGCCCGCGGGCCCCACGATCGTGCTCGCGACGGCCATCCTGTTCGCGCTGGCGATGGCGCTCGGCCCCGCCCTGCGTCCAGCCCGCCCGGAGTAGCTTTAGTCGCCGCGGGCGATGAAGCCCGGGTTCTCGAAGCCCGGCTTGCGGTAGAGGAACGGCGCGCCATCCCGCGTCGTGACGCGGCCGCCTGCGGCGCTCAGCACCGCGTGGCCGGCGGCGGTGTCCCACTCCATGGTCCGCCCGAAGCGCGGATAGAGATCGGCCTTGCCCTCGGCCACCAGGCAGAACTTCAGCGAGCTGCCGGCCGAGATGCGCTCCGCCGCCCCGGCCTCGTCCAGAAACGCCTCGGTCTGTGGGTCGGAATGCGAGCGGCTCGCAACCGCGACCGGGCGTTCCGGCTTCGGACGCACCGCGATCCGCCGAGGCGCCCCGTCCTCGCCGTCGAGGGTCATCGCGCCGTGGCCGCGCGCACCCCACCATACCTTGCCGAGCGCCGGCGCCAGGACCACCCCCAATACCGGCTCGCTGCCCTCGATCAGCGCGATGTTGACCGTGAACTCGCCGTTCTTGCTGAGGAACTCCTTGGTGCCATCGAGCGGGTCGACCAGCCAGAACGGGCCGTCGTCGAGGGCCGGGATGCGGCCGGCCGCGACCGTCTCCTCGGCGACCACCGGGATGCTCGGCGTCAGCGTGGCGAGCCCTGCCAGGATCACCGCCTCGGCCGCCTCGTCGGCTGCCGTCACCGGCGAGGCGTCGGCCTTGAGACGCACCGCCGCGTCGTCCCGGTAGTGATCGAGGATCACCGCCGCCGCCTCCTCGGCCAGCTTCACGATCTCGGGCAGCAGGCGCTCGGCGTCGGCGATCGCGGATGATGGCACGGGATCAGGTCCTGTCAGGTGGTGGCGAAGTTCTGCTCGACATAGGCGACCAGCTCGCTCAAGGAGTCCTCGACCGTGAGCAGATCGGTGCGGATCGTCAGCTGCGGGCTGTCGGGCGCCTCGTAAGGCGAGCTGATGCCGGTGAACTCCCGGATCTCGCCGGCCCGCGCGCGCCGGTACAGGCCCTTGGGATCGCGCTCCTCGCAGACCTCGAGCGAGGCGTGGATGTAGATCTCGTGGAAGGCATCCGGCGCCGCCCGACGGGCGCGCTCGCGATCCGACCGATAGGGCGAGATGAACGAGCTGATCACGAGGAAGCCCGCATCCGCGAACAGCGAGGCGACCTCGCCGACACGGCGGATGTTCTCGGCGCGATCCTCGGGCGAGAAGCCGAGATTGGCGTTCAGGCCGTCGCGGATGTTGTCGCCGTCCAGCACGTAGACGTGGTAGCCCTTGGCGAACAGCCGGGCCTCGAGTGCCAGCGCCAGGGTGGACTTGCCCGCACCCGACAGGCCGGTGAACCACAGGATGCCGCCGTGGTGGCCGTTGCGCTGGGCGCGCGCCTCGCTCGGCACGCCATGCCCGACCGTGGTGATGTTGGTCGCCCGACGGGTCACCAGGTCGCGCTGGTCGGGATAGCCCTCCATCGAGATGATGCCGCCGCCGACCGGCAGAAAGTTCTCGACCAGGACGAAGCGCCCGGTCGCGGGGTTCAGGCGGTGCTCGTCGATGGCCAAGAGGCCGCGCGCGCGCAGCACGACCTCGCCGACCGCGTTGCGCTCGACCCGGGTCGCAGCACCCGACGACAGGTCGCCCGTGTCGATCACCCGGTCGATCGCCTGGACAGTGACCTCGGTCTCGCTGGCGTTCAGCTTCAGGGTATAGCGGTTGCCCGGCTCGAGCGGCTTGTGGCCGAGCCAGAACAGATGCGCTCGGAACACGTTGCTCTCGATCGGCGCGTCGTCCTTATGGCTCGCGACCTCGCCGCGCTCGACGAAGATCTGCTCGTCCAGCGTGATGCCGATCGACTGCCCGGCAGAAGCCTCGAGGGGCGGCATCGGCACGTGCCAGGCTTCGATCGACCTTACTTTGGCGGTCTTGTTCGACGGCGAGAAGAGCAGCTCGTCGCCGACCTCGAGGCGACCGGACTCGATCCGGCCGGCCAGGATGCGGCGCTCGTCGAACTTGTAGACGTCCTGGATCGAGAAGCGCAGCGGCCGGTCGACCGGTGCGGCGCCGGCGCTGAACTGGTCGAGTGCCGCGAGCGTGGTCGGCCCCTGGTACCAGGGCATGCGCTTGCTGCGCAGCGCGATGTTGTCGCCCTCGCGCGCCGAGACCGGGATGAAGCACATCGGCTCGACCCCCAGGCGCTCGAGATAGTCGCGATACTCCTCGGCCACGGCGCCGAAGCGATCGGCGCTGTAGTCGACGAGGTCCATCTTGTTGACCAGCACCGCGACCTGGTCGACGCCCAGCAGATGCAACAGATAGCCGTGCCGGCGCGACTGCTCGCGCACGCCCTCGTCGGCGTCGATCAGGAGCAGCGCCGCCTCGCTGCTGGCAGCGCCCGTCACCATGTTTTTCAGGAACTCGCGGTGGCCCGGCGCATCGATGATCACATAGTCGCGCGCCTTGGTCCGGAACCGGATCTGGGCGGTGTCGATCGTGATGCCCTGGTCGCGCTCGGCCTGCAGGGCATCCATCAGGAAGGCCCATTCGAACGGCATGCCGCGCCGCTCGCAGACGGCCTTGATCGCCTCGATCTTGCCCTCGGGCAAGGATCCGGTGTCGTGGAACAGCCGGCCGACCAGGGTCGACTTGCCGTGGTCGACATGGCCGACGATCACGATCTTGAGGCTGGGCCTGTTGCTCTCGCGGGTCATGCGCGCGGCCTCCTACAGGTAGCCCGCGGCGCGCAGCCGCTCGAACGCGTCCTCGGCCTCGTGGTCCATCGCCCGACCGCTGCGCTCGGCGACCTTGGTGGTCTCGAGCTCGGCGATCACCTCCTCGAGGGTCGCGGCATGGCTGTCGACCGGGAAGGTGATGTCCTCGTCGCCGAGCGACCGGTAGCGCTTGCCATTTTTGGCGAAATACAGATCGATCAGCGGGATGCCCTCGCGCTGCGAATAGCGCCAGACGTCGATCTCGCTCCAGTGCAGCAGCGGGTGCACCCGCACGTGGGTCTCGGGCGGGAAGCTCGTCATGTACTGGTTCCAGAACTCGGGCGGCTGGTCCTTGAGGTCCCAGCGATTGTCCTTGCTGCGCGGGCTGAAGTAGCGCTCCTTGGCACGCGTACCCTCCTCGTCGCGCCGGATCCCTGCGACGAGGCCCTGGAAGCCGTGCTTCGCGAGGGCGGCGTTCAGGCCGGCGGTCTTGCGCGCCGCCGAGCGCGCCGCCGGCGGCAGGGTCTGGTCCATCTCCTCGATCGGGGGGCAGGGCTCGACCAGCAGCTTGAGGTTCCACTCCTTGCTGAAGCGCTCGCGAAACGCATACATCTCCTTGAACTTCTTGCCGGTGTCGACGTGCATGACCGGGAACGGCACGTGGCCGAAGAACGCCTTGCGGGTGAGCCAGAGCACGACGTTGCTGTCCTTGCCGAGCGACCACAGGATCGCGATCCGGTCGAGCTTGGCGAACGCCTCGCGCAAGACGTAGATGCTCTCGGCCTCGAGGCCGTCCAGGTGGTCCATGCTCCAGCCTTTCTCTGCAGCGGGGTCGCGAGCGACAGCCGGCTTTCGAGGCTAACGGGTTGCTCGGACGTTCAAGCGCACGATTCTCGGGTGCCGGTCACGACGGCTTGCCCGGCTGCCGTCCGGGGGGCCGGCGCGCGGAACATAGCGACGCCCATGCTGCGCTGCAAGAAGCGCCCTCGCGCGGCGATTGGTCGCGTCGGCCATGCCCGTTGCAACGGCCCTCAGGCATCGACGCGATGCTTCGCGCCCTGCTCACGGCTCGATCCGCGCCGCTTGCCGGACCTGGAGGATGATCGCCGGCGCCGGCCGGCAAGCTCGCCGTCCTGCCCCGGTGCGGACCGGGTCAGCAGCACGCCGAGATAGGCGAACAGCGCCAGCCCGGTCGCGTAGATCAGCACATTGTCGATCACGGCATAGGACGCCAGGGCGGGCAGGAGCGCGATCAGAAAGCTGCGGTCGGCCGCCGGGGTCGCCTGCCACAGCTGGCGGGACCAAAGGACGATCGCCACGAAGCATGCCGCAGCGCCGACCACGCCGCCGACCACGAGCAGATGCAGATACTCGTTGTGCGGTGTCGGCACGGCGAAGTCCAGTTGATGGAGGGCGGCTACGAAGCCGGCGCCGAGACCGCGACCGAAGCCCGGGCTCATCAGGAACTGGTCGTAGTAGAAGGGCCAGATCTGGTCCCGGCCCGACAGGCGGATACCGTCCGCCGCCGCTCTCGAAGGTGCGCCATCGCAGCATTGGCCAGTAGTACCAGACCGCAGCCACGACGAGCCCGGCGCCGCCCGCCAGCTCGATCCGGCGCTTGCGCCACTGCTCCCGCAGGGCGGGCGACGCCACCACGTAGACCGCCAGGAACAGCACGCTCGTGAAGATCGCCATGCGTGTGGCGCTGAGCACCACAAGCGCCAGATTCACGGCGGCCAGCATGCCGAGCAACGGCCGGCCGCGGCGGGTCGATTCGTGCAGAGCGACCGCGAAGCCGGTGAACGCGAGCAGGGCGAACACGGCAGCGTTGCCGGTCATGCCCTGGAGTCGCCACGTGAAGAACTCCCGCATGCCCTGCAATGCCAGGGCCGCCTCGATCGCGACGCTGAGGATGGCGAGCGAGGCGATCGTCAGGGCCAGAACCCGCCTGGAGCCCGGCGCCAGCACCACCTGGGTGAAGGTCCATGGCAAAGCGAGGACGCCAAAAGCGCTCGCCATGAGGAGAGGGTCGACCTTCGGGTCGAGATCGGCGAACGCCAGATTCAGGGCGAACACCGCGGCCAGCGCCAGGATCGGCCAGTTGATGGTCTTGCGTATGCCGTGCTTTGCCGCGTTGACGAGCAGCGCCACGAGCAGAAGGGTCTGGTGCAGGCCCCAGCCGACCCCGACCTCGGGCGCGCCGAAATAGATCTGCGGTCGGATCGCGAGCGCTGCCAAGGCGAGCAGCAACACACCGGTCGGCAGGCGCCAGGCGAGCCAGAGCGCCAGCGCGAGCGCGCCCGCGCCCACCAGGAACGCCGTGACGTGGGTCAGGCCGATCTCCGGCACCGGTCAGCCTTGTCCGGCCTCAAGACGCAAGGCCAAAGCCGTCATGACGCATGCGCTGGCATGGACCCGCGAAGCACTGGAAGCTCCGATCTCAGGCAGCGGCCGTCAGCCCGGAAGCGGGCGCCCGGAAGGCTGCCAGCAGCTCCGCCTCGCGACGCCAGGCGGCCTCGAGATGGCGCTGCTTGACGTGGCCGTAGCCGCGGATGTGCTCAGGAATCCGCGCGATCTCGACCGCCAGGCCGTAATTCTCGGGTGACAGCCCGGCCAAAAGCTCCCCGATCACGCGCTCGTAGTCGGTGATCAGGCGCCGCTCGGTGCGCCGCTCGGCGCTGTGGCCGAACGGATCGAGCCAGCGGCCGCGCAGGCCCTTCATCCGCGCGAGATACCGCATCGCGGTGAAGATCCATGGCCCGTAGGCGCGCTTCTTCAGATGCCCGGTCACCGGATCGCGCGGCGCCAGCAAGCGGCGGCGCCAGATGCAGCTCGAGCTTTGGCCGGCCCTCGAAGCGGCGACCGATCTCCGCCATGAAGGCGCCATCCGTATGGAGCCTCGCGACCTCGTACTCGTCCTTGTAGGCCAGCAGCTTGGCATAGTAGCGGGCGACCGCTTCGCTGAGCGCGCTGCGGCCGAGCGCGGCATCGGCGCGCCGCACGCGCTCGACCAGCCGGCGGTAACGGGCCGCGTAGGCGGCGTCCTGATAGGCCGCAAGGTGCGCCTCGCGCCGCTCGATCAGCTCGTCCAGCGTCTGCGACAGCCGGGCGTCCGAGGCTGTCGCCGGCGCCACCGCCGCCTCGACCGCGGCGAGATCGAGCGCGGCGCGCCGGCCCCAGCGGAACGCGCTGCGGTTCATCGCGACCGCGACCCGGTTGATCTCGATCGCCCGCTCGATCGCCGCCGCCGAGACCGGCAGCAGGCCCTGCTGATAGGCGAAGCCGACCATGAACAGGTTGGTCGCGATCGCATCGCCCAGCAGCGCGCTCGCCAGCCGGGTCGCCGGCACGAAGCGGGCGCGCTCGCCCGCGGTCTGCTCGATCGCCTGGCGCAACGCCGCCGCCGGCAGGGAGAAATCGGCATTGCGGGTGAAGTCGCCGGTCATCATCTCGTGCGTGTTGACCACGGCGTGGCCCCGCTCCGGCGCAAGCGCCGCCAGCGCTTCCTTGCCGCCTGCGACCACCAGATCGCAGCCCAAGAGGAGCCGCGCGCCGCCCGGCGCGATGCGCACCGTCTGGATCGCCGCCGGGCTTTTCGCGATGCGCAGATGGCTCATCACCGCACCGCCCTTTTGCGCCAGGCCGGTCATGTCGAGCACGGCGGCACCCTTGCCCTCGAGATGCGCCGCCATGCCGAGCAGCGCGCCGATCGTGACCACGCCGGTGCCGCCGACGCCGCCGACCACGATGCCGTAGCCCTCGGCGAGATCGGGCAGGGCGGGCTCGGGCAGCAGCACCTGATCCTCATCGCCCGTCGCGGGCCTGCCCTTCCTGAGGGAAGCACCTTTGACGGTCACGAAGCTCGGGCAGAAGCCGTTCAGGCAGGAGTAGTCCTTGTTGCAGGACGACTGGTCGATCTGGCGCTTGCGGCCGAGCTCGGTCTCGACCGGCACGATGGCGGCGCAGTTCGAGGCGAGGCCGCAGTCGCCGCAGCCCTCGCACACCGCCTCGTTGATCAGCACGCGGCGCTCGGGGTCCGCCATCTGGCCGCGCTTGCGCCGGCGCCGCTTCTCGGCCGCGCAGGTCTGATCGTAGATCAGCACCGTGGTGCCCTCGACCTCGCGCAACGTGCGCTGCACGTCGTCCAGATCGTCGCGATGCCGGATCGTGACGCCCGCGCCGAAGCCCGCCTGCAGCGGATATTTGTCCGGCTCGTCGGTGACCACCACGACCTGGGTCACGCCTTCCGCCAGGACCTGGCGGCTGATCTGCGGCACGGTCAGCGGGCCGTCGACCTGCTGGCCGCCGGTCATCGCGACGGCGTCGTTGAACAGGATCTTGTAGGTGACGTTGACGCCGGCGGCGACCGCGGCGCGGATCGCCAGCAGCCCCGAGTGGTAGTAGGTGCCGTCGCCGATGTTCTGAAAGACGTGCTCGCGCTTGGAGAACGGCGCCTCGCCGACCCAGTTGGCGCCCTCGGCGCCCATCTGGGTGAAGCCCGCCGTGCTGCGCTCCATCCACTGCGCCATGTAGTGGCAGCCGATGCCGGCCTTGGCGATGCTGCCCTCGGGCACCCGGGTCGAGGTGTTGTGCGGGCAGCCGGGGCAGAAATAGGGCGTGCGCAGGATCGGGCTCTTCAGGCTCGCCTCGGCCTCGTCGCGCCGGCGCAGTGCTGCGAGATGCGTCGCGACGCGATCGTGCGGATCGAGGCGCAGGATGCGCTCGGCGAGCACGCCCGCGATCTTGTTGCTCGACAGCGCGCCGTGGGACGGGAACAGGCTCCTGCCCTCCTCGTCCTGCTTGCCGACGATGCTGGTGCCGGAGCGGCCGTAGAGCAGCTCCTTGAGCTGGGTCTCGATCAGGCCGCGCTTCTCCTCGACCACCACGATCTGCTCGAGCCCGTGCGCGAAGTCCTGCACGGCGCCCGCATCGAGCGGCCAGACCAGGCCGAGCTTGAGCAGGCGCAGCCCGAGCCGGGCCGCCAGCTCGGCGTCGATGCCGAGGTCGTCGAGCGCCTGGCGGACATCCAGGTACGACTTGCCGGTGGTCACGATGCCGAGGCGGGCGCGCGGGCTGTCCAAGCACCAGCCGATCGAACCGGTTGGCGCGGGCGAAGGCGCGCGCCGCCTCCAGCTTGTGGCGATGCAGGCGCTCCTCCTGCGCGAGCGGCGTGTCCGGCCAGCGGATGTTGAGGCCGCCCGGCGGCAGCGCGTGATCCTCCGGCAGGCGGATCTCGAGCAGGGCCGCCTCGAGGTCGATCGAGGCTGCGGTGTTGACCGTGTCGTGGACGCATTTGAGCCCTACCCAGCAGCCTGCATAGCGCGACAGGGCGAAGCCCAGCAGGCCGAACTGCAGGATCTCGGCGACGCCGGCCGGATTGGCGATCGGCATCATCGCGTCGACCATGGCGTACTCGCTCTGATGCGCCGTGGTCGAGGATTCGCAGGTGTGGTCGTCGCCCATGCAGGCGAGCACGCCGCCGAGTGCCGCCGTGCCGGCGAGGTTGCCGTGGCGGAAGGCATCGCCCGTGCGATCGACGCCCGGACCCTTGCCGTACCACATGCCGAACACGCCCTCATAGCGGCCCTCGCCGAACAGCTGGGCCTGCTGCGTGCCCCACAGCGCGGTGGCGGCGAGATCCTCGTTGACCGCCGTCTGGACCTTGATGTGGTGCTGGTCGAGAAAGCGCCTGGCGGCGGCGAGCTGCTGGTCGAGGCCGCCGAGCGGCGAGCCGCGATAGCCCGTGACGTAGCCCGCCGTGTCGTGGCCGGCCGCCCGGTCGCGCTGGCGCTGCAGCATCGGCAGCCGCACCAGGGCCTGAATGCCGGTCAGAAAGATCCGGCCGTCGGCCTTGCTGTATTTGTCGTCGAGACTGACGTCGGCGAGCTTCACGCGCGCACCTCCCGGCCCGGACCCGGCGCTTGGTGCGCAAGGGTCCACGCCGTCAGGCTAGCAAGTTCACGGGCGTCGAGTCGAGCCGGGCGCGCGCGTCGGCGTGTGGTCTGGCCGGCGGCGGCTCACCAGCGTATCCGCAACCGGGCTTCGAGCTTGGCCTCCTGCTCGTAGACGTTGGAGAGATTGACGCCGAGCCTGAACTTGATCCCCGGCATGATCTGCTGGGTCGTGGTGACGTTCCTATGCTTGTGCACGAACAGGGCGATGTGGTCGAGAAAGGTCAGCTTCTCGAACGGCGAGCGCTCGAGGGTGATGTTCAGCTGGTTGCTGACGCAGGTCTGGCGGAAGCGGGCGTAGGGGCTGGGCCGGCAGGCTTCGTTCGACCATGAGCGAATTGTTGGCCGCGCTCGCGATGTGCTGGTCCGAGACGATCAGGCCCTGGGCGCGCGCCGCCGCCGGCTGGGCGATAGTCGCCAGCAAGACTATGCTAAATATCCAAATACCTGACCCAGAGCGCATGGTATAACTCCGCGCTAAACTCAGGGTCATTTGATACAATTTTGCTCAATATGTCAATCAAAACCAAAGTAAACGTAGTATTGAGCAAATATTAATGATTAATATTCAACTGCTGCTCTCCTCCGCGTCTTCCGGAGCGCAGTGCCGCGGCGCTGCCCGCGACGGCAGGAGAACGCGACGGATGCAGAGGGATGCGGGCTCGGCCGGGCCGCGGCCCGGGCCTCGAGCCGCGCCCATCGAGGCTAGCTGGTGCGTGCTACAGCGGCGGCCTGCGGCGCCAGCTGGTGGCCTGCTCGTAGGCGCGCGCGATGCGCAGCACGCCCGCCTCGTCGAAGGCATGGCCGGCGACCTGCAGGCCGATCGGCAGGCCGGCCGCGGTGAAGCCGCACGGCACCGAGATCGCCGGCAGGCCGAGCGCGTTGAACGGCATCGTGTTGCGCGGCCGCAGCATGGCGTGGCCGGGCGGCGAGGCTTCGATCGGCGTCGCCGGCACGGGTGACGTCGGCATGAGGATGGCATCGAGGTCCGCCATCTCGCGGCTCACCTGAAGGGTCAGATGGCGCCGCAGGCGTTGCGCCTGCACATAGTCGGTCGCCCGGTAGAAGCTGCCGAGCTCGAAGGCGGCGCGCAGCTCGTCGCTGAACAGCTCGGGACGCTCGCGCAGATCGGCGGCGTGATAGGCGGCACCCTCGACCGCGATGGTGATCACGCCGACCGCGTAGGCGGCGTCCATGTCGGCGAGCGCGATCTCCTCGATCCGCGCGCCCAGGTCCTCGAGCATCTGGATCGCCGCCGTCGACGGCGTCGACGACCTCCGGATCGCAGTCCTCGAAGAAGAAGCCGCGCACCACGCCGATGCGCGATCCCTGGACGCCCTCGTTGAGGTCGGCGGCGAAGTCGGGCACCGGCCGGTCGACCGAGGTCGGATCGCGCGGATCGTGGCCCGCCAGCACCTGGAGCAGCAGCGCCGCGTCGGCGACGCTGCGGGTGAGCGGGCCGACGTGGTCCTGCGACCAGGAGAGCGGCAGGGCGCCGAACTTGCTGACGCGGCCGAAGGTGGGCTTGATGCCGACGATGCCGCAGCACGCCGCCGGCTGGCGGATCGAGGCGCCGGTGTCGCTGCCCAGGGCGGCAAAGGCGAGGCCGGCCGCCACCGCCGCCGCCGAGCCGCCGCTCGAGCCGCCCGCATGATGATCCTGCCGCCAGGGATTGCGCACAGCACCATAGTGGGCGTTGGCGCTGGTGGTGCCGTAGGCCAGCTCGTGCAGGTTGGTCTTGCCGAGGATCACGGCGCCCGCCCGCTTCAGGCGCTCGACCGCGGCGGCATCGAAATCCGGCACCCAGTCGGCAAACAGCCGTGAGCCGTAGGTCGTCGCCACGCCGCGGGTCGCGTACAGGTCCTTGAGCGCCACCGGAATGCCGTGCAGGGGGCCCAGGTGATGGCCCGCCATGATCGCCGCCTCGGCCGCGCGGGCGGCATGGCGCGCGCTCTCCGCCGTCACCGTGATGAAGCGTGTTGAGCGCCGGATCGTAGCGCTCGATCCGCGCCAGCACCGCGTCGGTCACCTCGACCGGCGAGATCTCCTTGGCCGCCAGCCGCGGCGCCAGCTCGGCGATGGTCGCGAAGGCGAGCTCGTCACTGTCAGCAGGCGCTCACTCCTGGCGCGCTAGTCATGGCGGCGCGGCTCCGGCACCCGTGCTATCTGGATCGGGTGGGCATCGCGCAGCCGGGGCTCGAGCGCGCGCACGCGCTGCACGATCCGCGCCATGGTCGGCAGCCGGCCGCGATAGGCCTCCGCCTGCGCCGCGCTCAGCTCGCGCCCGAAGACCGCGCGCGCCATCTCCTGCAGCTCCGCAACCGTGGGATTTGCCATCGCGATCCTCCTTCTCGTTCCGGCAGGGATGACGGCCCGGGCCATGACGAAATATGGTTCCACAGCCAGCACCCGGAGCGCTGCCATGTCAACGGCCGATGCCGGCTTCCACGCCGGGCCGCGATGGAGCTGAAGCTCGCGGCGGTCCTCGCGGCGAGGGTCGCAGGCTTTCGCCGGCTGCTGCGGGAGGACGAGGCGGCGACCCTGGCGGCGCTGCAGGCGCATCACCACGCCCTGATCGACCGGGCGATCGCCACCCATCGCGGCCGCATCGTCGCGCTCGAGGTCGCGCACACGCTGGCCTCCTTCGAGGTCGTGCTCGACGCCATGGAATGCGCGCTCGAGATCCAGCGCGGCATGGCGCTGCGCAACCAGGGCCTGCCGCCGGAGCGGCGCATCCTGCTGCGCGCCGGGCTCGACCATCGCGACGTGATCGCCGATCGGGGCGCTCTTTCAGGCCACGCCGTCGAGGTCGCGTGCTTCCTGCGCGACCTCGTCGATCCGGGCGGCCTTTGCATCTCCGATACCGTGTTCCTCCAGGTGCGCAAGCGGGTCAGGGTCGGCTTCGAGGGGCTGGGCGTGCACCGGATCGAAGGCATCGCGCAACCGGTCCGGGCGATCCGCGTCGCCGGCCTCCAGAGCATCGAGCCGGACGCTCCGCGCCGGCGCTGGTGGCTCCGGCGCCGCCAGGCGTAAGCGCGCTATCTACCGCTTGCTGAGCGCGCCCTCGCGGATCTCGTGGATCGAGGCGCGCGGCGTGATCGCCTCCGGGTCGACCCGCAGCTCGAGCAGGGCGAAGGTGCCGGCCGCTTCGGCGCGGCGGAAGGCCGCGGCGAAATCCGAGGTCTGCTCGACCACCTCGCCGAAGCCGCCGTACGCCCTGGCGAGCGCCGCGAAATCCGGGTTCTTGAGATCGGTGCCGATCACCCGCGCGGGGTAGTCGCGCTCCTGGTGCATGCGGATCGTGCCGTACATGCGGTTGTTGACGACCAGCCAGATCACCGGCAGCTGGTACTGCGCTGCGGTCGCCATCTCCTGGCCGGTCATCAGAAAATCGCCGTCGCCCGCGACGCAGACCACCGTGCGGTCGGGGTGGACCAGCTTGGCGGCGACCGCCGCCGGCGTGCCGTAGCCCATCGAGCCGCTGGTCGGGCCGAGCTGGCTGCGGAAATGGCGGTACTGGTAGAAGCCGTTGACCCAGACGCAGAAATTGCCGGCGCCGTTGGTGACGATCGCATCCCTGGGCAGGTGCTCGCGCAGCCAGACCATGACCTCGCCGAGCTGCAGGGCACCCGGCGTCGGCTTCGGCTGCAGGCTCGCGAGATACTGCTCGTGCGCGACCTTCGTCTGTTCGCGCCAGGCGGAGCTGTCCACGGGCTCCAGCGCGCGCGCGGCGGCGGCGAACGCCCGCATGCCGGCATGGATCGGCAGGGCAGGCGCATAGGTCAGGCCCAGCTCCTCTGCGCCCGGCATGGACGTGCACGAGGGTCTGCTGTCGGCTTCGGGCTGCCCACCAGCGTGTAGCTGCGGCTCGACGCTTCGCCGAGCCGCGTGCCGATCAGGATCAGCACATCCGCGTCCCGCACCCGGTCGCTGAGCGGCGGCGCCACCGAGATGCCGACATGGCCGGCATAGCTGGGGTGGCTGTTGTCGAAGTAGTCCTGGCGCCGGAACGACACGCCGACCGGCAGATCGAAGCGCTCGGCGAACGCCTGGATGTCGGCTGCGGCCTCCGCGTCCCAGCCGCCGCCGCCCAGGACCACGAACGGCCGCTGCGCCTCTGCCAGCAGCGTGCGCAGGCGCGCTCATGTCGGCCGCGGCCGGGTGCGGCTGGCTCACCCGGTAGCGGGCGGCGTCCTCGCAGTCCGCGGTCTCGACCAGCACGTCCTCGGGCAGGGCGATCACCACCGGCCCCGGTCGGCCCGCGGTCGCGGTGTGGAAGGCGCGGCTGATCGCCTCCGGGATGCGCGCCGGGTCGTCGATCTCGTGCACCCATTTGGCGATGCTGCCGAACATCTGCCGGTAGTCGATCTCCTGGAACGCCTCGCGGCCGCGCATCTCGCGCGCCACCTGGCCGACCAGGAGGATCATCGGCGTCGAATCCTGCCTGCGCGATGTGGACGCCGGGCGAGGCGTTGGTGGCGCCTGGCCCGCGCGTGACCATGGCGATGCCGGGCCGGCCGGTGAGCTTGCCGTAGGCCTCCGCCATCATCGCCGCACCGCCTTCCTGGCGGCAGATGACGTAGCGGATGGCGGTGTCGTAGAGGGCATCGAGCAGGCCGAGATAGCTCTCGCCCGGGACGCCGAACGCCATGTCGACGCCGTGGATCTGCAGCTGATCGGCCAGGATCTGGCCGCCGGTACGAAGATTGGAGTGCGTGGTCATGAGCTTCTTGCTGGCTGTGGCGTGATCGCGCCCGGAACCGGGCGCGCCGCCATGATGCGCGGCCGGGCCCGGCTTGGCAATGTCGCGCCTGCCTGGGCTTGCACGCCCCGGTCAGTTGCGGCGCAGGCCGCTCATCTCGCTCACCTGCAGGAGGTCGCCCTCCCGGATGAGCACGAAGCTGCGCCGGCCATAGCCGATGCACTCGCCGAACGGCTGGTCGCCCCCGTCCTTCCACCAGTCGCGGTACAGATAGCGGGCCTCGACCGTCATGCGCTCCGGCGTGTCCTCGACCACCTGGAGCGTGGTGAAGCCATCGATGTAAGGCGCCAGGCATTGGCCGTTCTTCTCGGTCGCATGCGCTTGGTAGAAGCGCTTGATCGCGGTCTCGTAGGCCGGCGGCTGCCAGGGCGGATTGGCGCACCCGGCAACCAGGCCCGCGACGACGAGGGCGGCCGGGAACGGGATCGCTCGATTGGCCATGGGATAAGTCAGGCGGCGCCGCGCGCCTCGCCGGCCGATCCGGCCGGCTCGAGATGCAGCCGCGTGCCGGCCAAATCCTCGAACAGGCGCTCGCGGCAGGTCAGCACCAGGATCTGCAGCCGCTCCGCCGCGCGCTCGAGGACCCGGAACATGCGCTGCATGCGCAGGTCGTCCGAGAACACCAGCGCGTCGTCGAGCACGACCACCGCCGGCAGGCCCCGATCGCACAACAGCTCGGCGAGCGCCAGCCTGACCAGGATCGCGATCTGCTCGCGCGTGCCCTCGCTCAGCTGCTCGAACGGCTCCTCGCCCACGCCGCCGCGCCGCACGCTCGTGATCCGCAGGCCTCGTCGAGCGCGATCTCGGCGCCCGGGAACAGCGCCTGCAGATAGGGGCGGATGCGCTCCACGACCGGCGCCAGATAGCGCTCCTTGGCCTCGCGCTCGGCCTCGCCCAGCGTCCGTTGCAGCAGCTGCAGCACCAGGGCCTCGCGCCGGCACTTGGCGTGCTCGCGCTCTGCCTCGGCCATGCGGCGGCGCGCCACGTCGAGCCGTTCGGCAAAACCCTCGCCGGCATGCAGCCGAACCCGCGCCTGCAAACCCTCGATGCTGCCGCGCAGCGCGCCGAGGCGGGCGCGGCGATCCTCGATCGCCTGCTCGAGCTGGCCGATACTGCCTTCGACCGCGGCGAGCGCCGTCGCGGGATCCCCCTCCGCGAGCCGCGCTACCTCGGCGAGCGCCTTATCCAGCGTTGTTCGCGCGGCGACTACGGCATCGGCCAGCTCCGTCTGCGTCGCTACCTCCTCGGCCTCGGCGAGGCCGTGCTCCAGCCGCTCCAGCTCCTGCTGCGCCTGCTCGACCCGCTCCTTCGCCTGTGTCGCCGCGAACGCCTGGCGACGGTGGCTCTCGTCCCGCTGCGCAAGCTCGGCGCGGGCCGCCTCGATCTGTGCGAGCAGCGCCTCACTTTGCCGCTCGGTCTCGGCCAGCAGCCCCTCGAGCGCTGCCGGATCGGGCGGCTGGCCAGAGCGCGGCGCGAACAGGCTGAGCTGGCCGGCGCGCTGCCGGGGCCTCGTCCGAGGGCGCCAGGCCAAGCTCCTGCAGCAGGCCGGCGATCTGATGTTCGGCATCGGCGAGGTCGCGCCGCCAGCGCGCGGCCTGGGCGACCCGCGGCCGGATGTCGATGCGGCCGATGCCCTCGATCGTGATCTCGACCGGATCGACCGCGTGCAGCGCCTGCTTGCGGCGATCGGCGGGCCTTCCGCCGATCTGCACCCGGGCCAGCGCGTCGGGCTCCAGCGTCAGGGCCACCTCGGTCGCGCGCGCATCCAGCGCCGCCCGGCTGTCCTCGGCCTGCCGCATCAGCCGGCGAAGGTTCTTCAGGCCAGCACTGCGATGCTGCTGGCGGGCGCGCTCGGCCTCGAGCCGCGAGCGCCTCGTCCTGCTGCCAGCCGAGCGCCGCGGCGCTCGCGGCGGCCTGGCTCGCAGCCTCGGCGGATGCGGCGACGGCTTCCTCGATCTGCACCTTCGCCGCCGCCAGCGAGGCGACCAGCTCGGCGCGCTCGGCGGCCTGCTGCTCCGCCTGCGCCAGCGCCTGCCGGGCGATCGTCTCGGTCGCCTTTGCCTCGCGCACCCGCGCCGCCAGCATCATCAGGCCATCGCGCTGCTCGCGCGCCGCGGCGAGCGCCTGCGGGTCCAGGCCGGCCTGCTCGGCGGCGAAGAGCTGCTCGAAGCTGCCCTGCTCCTGGTCGAGCCGGGCGAGGTCCTGCTCGAGCTCGGCAGCGCTCCGCTTCGAGCCGGGCGATCTCGTGGCGCAGCTCCGCCAGCTCGCGCTCGAGCGTGAGATAGCGCGCCTTCGGCTTGCCGCGGCGGTCGACCAGCTCGAGCAGCGCCGTCTCGATCGCCTCGAGCAGCGCCGGCCCCCGGTCATCGCCGATCGCCTGGCCGAGCTCGACATCGAGGCAGGACTGCAACGTCGTCCGCGCGCCGTCGCCGAACGCCGGCAGGTCGAACGAGCGGCCCTGCGCGACCCAGAGCACGCCCCAGATGTCGCCATCGCTGCGTCGGCCGGCCTGATCGAACGCCAGCAGCCGCTCGAGCTCGGCCTCGGCGTCGTCGCCGTCGATCCGCGCGCCGTCCGGCAGGTGCAGATGCGCGAACGGGCGCTTCAGGAACTGCTTCTCGATCCGATAGGGCTTGCCGTCGACCTCGAAATCGAGGCTCACGCGCGGCGCGGTGCGGTGCCGGCTCGGCTGAAAGCTCTGCACCGTCCTGGCGCTCGAGCGGTGCTTCTCGAACAGCGCCGCGACCAGGGCCGCCAGAAGGGTCGACTTGCCCATCTCGTTGGGCCCGACGATCAGGTTCAGCCCGTCGCTCAGCCCCTGGATGCGCACCGGCCGGTCGAACTTGCGGAACTGGTCGAGCTCGAGCGCGCAGAGCTTCATGACGCGAGCTTCTGGTGCTCGAGGAACAGGCGCATCAGCGCCTCGGCCGCGACCTCGCGCTCCGGGCTGGCCTCGTCGTCGGCCACGTCCTTGAGCCGTGCGGCGGCGGCGCGCACGAAGCCCGCCTTGGCGATCGCATCGAGATCGTGCGGCGAGGGCGCCAGATAGAGCCGCTCGTCGTCGAGCCTGAGGTGGCACAGCGCCGCCCGCAGCGAGCGGTCGATGCGCTGGGCGAACAGGGCCCGATCGGCGAGCGAGAGCGTGCCCTCGACCACGAGGTCCACCAGCAGCCGCGCGGCATCGGGGGCAAGGGCCCGGATGCGCTCGTCGAGCACCGCGATGTCCTCTGCGCCATGCAGCGTCTCGCGCTGCCGCACCCAGCGATAGCGCGCCGTCGGCAGCGACTGCACGGCCGGCACGGCTCCCGGGCCCGCGATCTCGACCAGCAGCACCGCACCGTCCTCCTGATCGAAGTCGTCGGGCTCCGGCGTGCCGGCATACCAGCAGCGTGGGCCGATCTGGCGCTGGCCGTGCCAGTCGCCGAGCGCCAGGTAGTCGAGCCTCGCCTCCTTGGGCCGGGCCGGGTCGATGTAGTTGCCCTGGCTGCGGTCGGCCGAGCCGAACCGGGTCACCGAGCCGTGCGCGAGGCCGATCCGGATGGCACCCTCGGGCGTCGCCGCCTCGCCCATCCACGCCGTCGGATCGGTCAGGGTCTGGCGGCGGCGCAGCGGTGCCGGCAGCAGCCAGGCCTCCTCTCCGAGCGGGGCAGGGCTCGGGCTCGCGGTGCAGGCGGATATTGCCGGGCAGGCCGTGGCGGGCAACGCGGTCCCACAAGCCGTTTGGCCGGTCGGCGTCGTGATTGCCCGGCATGAGGTGCCAGGTGAGCCCGTCCAGCGCGCGCATGCGCTCGATCGGCTGGAACAGCGTGCGATCGGAGAGGCCGTCCTGATCGTACAGATCGCCCGCGACCAGCACGGTCGGCGCGCCGTGCGCCTGCGCGAGGCCGCCGATCGTCGCGATCGCCTCGAGCCGTGCCTCCTGCAGCAGGCTCGTGGTGGCATCGTCGACGAAGCGGAAGACCTTGCCGATCTGCCAGTCGGCGGTGTGGATCAGCCGCAAAGCCCTGTCCTTGAAACCCGACGCCGGTGGACCGCTCGCCCGAATCGGGACGTGCGGAGCTTAGCCCACGCGCCGCACGCGGACAACGCGAACTGCCGTCCGATTGCCTGGGTCGGGGTTGTGCATTTGCTGCCCTCGATGCGCGATGTATACCGACACATCCACAGCCGGGCGTGGCGAACGAGGATCGAGGACATGGAAATCAAGGTAGGCGGCTTTTTCGGGCTGCTGGTGCTGATCGCCGACATCTGGGCGATCGTCAACGTGTTCGGCAGCTCGGCATCGACGGGCGCCAAGGTGGTCTGGACCGTCCTGATCCTGCTGCTGCCGGTGCTCGGCTTCATCATCTGGCTGCTTGCAGGGCCGCGCAGCGTCAAGGCCTGACCCGCGAGCGGGCAAGGGCCCGTGCGGGAACCGATCCGCGCCCGCCGCGTTTTTACATCTGTCGGCAGTAGTGAGCGGCCGATACGCCCGACGGATGGAGGTTCGCCATGCTTTACTGGGCCGTTATCTTTTTCGTGATTGCGTTGATCGCCGCCTTGTTCGGCTTTGGCGGCATCGCTTCGGCATCGGCCGGGATCGCCCAGATTCTGTTCTTCGTCTTCCTGGTGCTGCTCGTGATCTCGCTGGTGATGCACCTCATGCGCGGCCGCCGGCCGCCGGTCTGAGCGGTTGACCGTGCCTCACCCGCGCATGCGGGCGCCGGTCGGATCAACGAGCGGCTCGGATGCGACCCGGGCGCTCCGGCGCTCGCCCAGGATCTCCACTGCGAGCATCGCATCCGGCATCGCGAGGTCCGGCTCGAGATAGGCGAGCGCGATGCTCTTGCCGACCGTATGGCCATAGCCGCCGGAGGTGACGAAGCCCACCACCCGATCGTCCGAGAGCACCGGCTCGTCGCCGACCGCGTCGGCATCGAGCGCATCGACCACCAGCGTGGCCAGGACATGGCTGGAGGGCTGGTCGCGCAGCTTCTTGGCGGCCTCGCGGCCGACGAAATCGCCTTTCTGCCAGTCGATGAAGCGGCCGAGGCCCGACTGGAACGGGGTATAATCCGGCGTGTACTCGCGCAGCCACGCGCCAAAACTCTTCTCGAGCCGCAGCGCATGCAGCGCGCGGCCGCCGAAATGGCGAAGGCCCAGGTCCCGGCCGGCGCCGAGCAGCGCATCGTAGACCGCGGCCTGATAGCTCGCCTCCAGATAGATCTCGTAGCCCAGCTCGCCCGTGAACGAGACCCTCGCCACCAGGGCCGGCGCCATCGCGACCGCCATGCGTCGCACCGCAAAGAAGCGGAAGGCCTCGGCCGACACATCCTCCGTGGTGAGCCGCGCCAGCAGCTCGCGCGCCCGCGGCCCGGCGATGGCGAAGCCGCCGAGATGCGCCGCCAGCGGCCGCACCGTGACGCCGCGCTCGGGGCACCGGCTCTCGAACCAGCGCATGTGAAAGGCTTCGGCGACGCCCGAGCCGAAGATCATGAAGCGCTCGGGCGCAAGGCATGCGAGCGTGAGGTCGCCCATCAGCCTGGCAGACGGGCTCAGCATCGGCGTCAGCACCATCCGCCCCGGCTCGGGCAGATGATTGGCCAACAGCCCGTCCAGCCAGGCCGCGGCACCGGGCCCCGCGATCTCGTACTTGGCGTAGTTCGCGATCTCGAGCAGGCCCACGGCCTCGCGCACCGCGCGGCACTCGGCGGCGACCGGATCGTGCGCGTTCGAGCGCCGGAAGGTCGGCGTCTCGTAGGGCTCGCTGCCCTCGGGCGCGAACCACAGCGCATGCTCGAGACCGTAGCTCGCGCCGAACACCGCGTTCTGCGCCTTCAGCCGATCGTAGACCGGCGTGGTGCGCAGCGGCCGGGCGGCCGGCAGCTCCTCGTTCGGAAAGGTGATCGAGAAGCGGCGCCGGTAGTTCTCCTGCACCTTGGCGTTGGCGTAGGCGCGGGTCGCGAAGCCGCCAAAGCGGGCGACGTCCATCGCGAACACGTCCATGCCGGGATCGCCCTCAATGATCCACCGCGCCAGCGTCAGGCCGACGCCGCCGCCCTGCGAGAAGCCGGCCATCACCCCGCAGGCGACATGAAAGTTGCGCAGGCCGGGCACCGGCCCCACCAGCGGATTGCCGTCGGGGGCGAAGGTGAAGGGCCCGTTGATCACGCGCTTGATGCCGGCCTCGGCGAGCACGGGAAAATGCTCGAACGCGACCTCGAGGCGAGGTGCGATGCGATCGAGGTCGGGTGCCAGGAGCTCGTGGCTGAAATCGGGCGGCGTGGTGCGCTCGGACCAGGGCCGGCAGTCCTGCTCGTAGGTGCCGACCAGCAGGCCCTTGCCCTCCTGGCGCAGGTACAGCTCGCCCTCGAAGTCGATGCAGCCCGGCAGCTCGTCGCTGCGCGCCGCCACCGCCGGCACCTCGTCGGTGATCAGGTAGTGGTGCTGCATCGCGAGCACCGGCAGCTCGAGGCCGACCATGCGGCCGACCTCGCGCGCCCAAAGCCCGCCGGCATCGACCACGATCTCCGCCCTGATCTGGCCCTTGGGCGTGGTCACCAGCCAGCCGTCCGGCTCGGGCGCAAGGCCGATCACCGGCGTGAAGCGATGGACCTGGGCGCCGCCGATCTGGGCGGCCTTGGCATAGGCATGGGTCACGCCGGACGGGTCGACGTGGCCCTCGTAAGGGTCCCACAGCGCGCCCAGAAAATGCTTGGGCTCGATCAGCGGCAGCTTCGCCTTGGCCTCCTCGATCGAGATCAGCTCGCTCTCGAGGCCGAGATAGCGGCCGCGGGCATGCGCGGTCTTGAGAAAATCGAGGCGCTCCGGCGTGCCGGCCAGCATCAGCCCGCCGACCAGATGGATGCCGCAGGACTGCCCGGAGATCGCCTCGATCTCCTCGTACAGCCGGATCGTGTAGTCCTGCAGCTTGGCGACGTTGGGATCGCTGTTGAGCGTGTGCATGCCGCCCGCGGCATGCCAGGTGGAGCCGGAGGTCAGCTCGTGCCGCTCGAGCAGGACGACGTCGCTCCAGCCGAGCTTGGTGAGGTGGTAGAGCACGCTGCAGCCGACCACCCCGCCGCCGATCACCACCACGCGCGCGTGCGATTTCATTCGATCATCCGTGCTACTGACGTCCGTTGGCGCGCTAAGCCTCGACCGGCGCCTTGGCGTCCGGCGCCTTGGCGCCGACGAGCAGGCCCGCCAGCTCGATATCCTCGTCAATCTCCTCCCAATGGATACCGAACCGGCCGATCTCGAACGCTGCACGCTGCGCCGGCGTCGCCTTGAGCAGCCGGGGGTACCACCACAGCGGCACGCTCACCGTCCGCCCGTCCTTCAGCGTCACGACCAGATCCGCATCGGTGCACCACACCGATCTGATCAGGTCCGGTTGATCAAGTCCGAAAGTGGTCATGCCATGCCCTCAAGAACACATCCCTCTGCTCGGCGATCTTGCGCACCACCGCGTTGATCTCGTGGCCGCGAAAATCGATCGCTCCCTGCAGCCGCACCGGATCGAGCCAGACCTTGGCTTCAGCGCTTCCCTTCTGTGACATGGACGTGCGGCGGCTCCGCTCGATC
This sequence comes from uncultured Alphaproteobacteria bacterium, assembly GCA_963753315.1. Taxonomy (GTDB): domain Bacteria; phylum Pseudomonadota; class Alphaproteobacteria; order Geminicoccales; family Geminicoccaceae; genus DASUGG01. Next base: position 45,836 of record CAVWCI010000048.1, on the reverse strand, counting down.
TCCGCTCCAGAAGAAAAACCGATACCCCCTCCAGCGCAGCAGCGTCGGCATGCCCCATCCTACGCAGGCGGGGCGGGGAAGGCCAGGACGCCGGTCTTGGCGACGCGCTCAGCGCGGCCGGTCGCCGGCGAGCGAGACGCGGTGCATCACGCGGCGGTGGCCGTGGTAGTCGTTCAGCGGGTAGTGCAGGCTCGCCCGGTTGTCCCACAGCGCGAGCGAGCCCGGCCGCCATTGGAAGCGGCAGGTGAGCTCCGGCCGCACCTGGTGCGCGAACAGCCAGGCCAGCAGCGGCTCGCTCTCGGCCTCGCTCATGTCCTCGAAGCGCGTGGTGTGGGCGAGGTTGACGTAGAGCGCCTTGCGGCCGGTCTCGGGGTGGGTGCGGACCACCGGATGCAGGGTGCCGGTCTCGCCGACCTCGGCGCCGGCACGCTTGCTGCGCATCTCCTCGCGGGTCTGCTGGGCGACCGGCTTGTTCGGGACGTTGAGCGCGCGAAGGCTGCCCAGGAGCCGCTGCATGCCGTCCGAGAGCGTCTCGTAGGCCATGGTCATGTTGGCGAACATGGTATCGCCGCCGACCGGCGGGGTCTCCAGCGCGTAGAGCATCGTCGCCATCGCCGGCTGCTCGAGATAGGCGGTATCGGAATGCCAGACGCCGCCGAAGTTGGCGCGCTCGTGCGCCTCCTTGATCACCGGCAGCACCAGCGGGCATTCGGGCAGGCCGCTTGACGAACGGGTACTCGACCACCTCGCCGAAGCGGCGTGCCACGGCCAGCAGGTCGTGCGGCGAGAGCCTCTGGTCGCGAAAGAAGATCACGATGTGCTCGAGCAGCGCCGCGCGCAGGGCTCGCGACCGTCGCCTCGTCGAGGCGGGCTGCCAGGTCGACGCCAAAAATCTCGGCGCCGAGCGCGCCGCTCGAGCGCCGCACCTCGATCCGCTCCATGGTTGCCGGCATCTGCATCTCCCTCGATCGTGTCGGCGTTCATCGTACGCCATGCGCCTTGGGCCGGGTATGGCAGCCTCGGCCGTCGGCTCGGGCGATCCCTTCTTGACCATCGCAAAGGGAGCCACCACGAATCAAGGCGCCTGCCATGCATTCCGGGTGACCATCGTGACGCACACACCGCGCTGGCTGCGGCCGGCCGTCGACTACGGGCCGCTCGCGGCCTTTTTCCTGACCTACCTGCTGTACGGCCTGATGGCGGCCACTGCGGTGGTCGTGGTCGCCAGCATCGCGGCGCTGGGCGCCGCCTGGGCGATCGAGCGGCGCGTGCCCCTGATCCCGCTGGTGACCGCCGCGGTGGTCGCGGTGTTCGGCGGGCTCACCCTGTGGCTGCAGGACGAGACCTTCATCAAGATGAAGCCGACCATCGTCCAGGCGCTGTTCGCGGCGATCCTGCTCGGTGGCCTCGGCTTCGGGCGGCCGCTCCTGAAGCCGCTGCTCGGCGCCATGATGCCGCCGATGAGCGATTCTGCCTGGAGCCAGCTCACCTTGCGCTATGCGCTGTTCTTCGTCGCGATGGCGCTCCTCAACGAGGCGGTCTGGCGCACCCAGTCGACGGATTTCTGGGTCAGCTTCAAGGTGTTCGGCCTGCCGGCGCTGACCATCCTGTTCATCCTCAGCCAGATGCCGTTCCTCAACCGGCACGCCGGGCGCGCGACGCGCATCGAGCCGGAGGCGCAGGCGACGCCGCCGGGCGCTGCGCGCGTGCGCCCCAGGCGTCCCGGCACCTGAGGCGTCCTCGCGCCGGTCCGCTCAGGCGTTGGCGCGCGCCAGCGCCGCGTGCAGCAGCACGTTGGCGCCGTCCTCGCAGGCCTGCGGCGAGGCGTACTCGGCCTCGTTGTGGCTGATGCCGTCCTTGCAGGGCACGAAGATCATCGCGGTCGGCACGACGCGCGCCATGTAGACGGCATCGTGGCCGGCGCCGCTCACGATCTCGCGCGCGGACAGGCCGAGCCCGGCCGCCGCCTGGCGCACCGCATCGACGCAGACGGGATCGAAGGCCACCGGCGGCGCATACCAGATCTCGCGCAGATGGAACTCCAGGCCCGGCGCGCGGCCTTGCGCGCGCTCGAACGCCTCGCGCAGGGCGTGGTCCATCGCGTCCATCACGCCGCCGTCCGGGTGGCGCATGTCGACCGTGAACGCGACGCGGCCCGGCACGGTGTTGCGCGAGCCGGGATAGGCGCGCAGCTCGCCGACCGTGGCGCGCCCGTCCGGCGCCTGGTCGTGCGCGATCTGGTAGATCTCGCCGAGCAGCTCGGCCGCGGCGCGCAGCGCGTCCCGCCTTGCCTCCATCGGCGTCGGCCCGGCATGGGCCTCGGCGCCGATCACCTCGCAGTCGTACCAGCGCGTGCCCTGGCCGCCGGTCACCACGCCGATCCGCCGGTCCTCCGCCTCGAGGATCGGGCCCTGCTCGATGTGCAGCTCGAACAGCGCGCCCAAGGGCCGATGGCCGACCTTCTGCTCGCCGGCATAGCCGATCCGCCGCAGCTCGGCGCCGATGGTCCGGCCGTCGTGGTCGGTGCGCGCGAGGCCGTAGTCGAGGTCGAACACGCCGGCGAACACGCCCGATGCGATCATCGCCGGCGCGAAGCGCACGCCCTCCTCGTTGGTCCAGTTGACCACCTCGAGCGGCGCTTGCGTCACGATGCCATGATCGTTGAGGGTGCGGATCACCTCGAGCGCCGCCAGCACGCCGAGCGGCCCGTCGAACTTGCCGCCGGTCGGCTGGCTGTCGAGGTGGCTGCCGAGCAGCACCGGCGGCCGGCCCTGGTCGCGGCCCGGGCGATGGCCGAACATGCTGCCCATCTGGTCGACCGTGACGGCAAGGCCCGCCTCCTCGCACCAGCGGCGGAACAGGTCGCGGCCGCGCCTGTCCTCGTCGGTCAAGGTCTGGCGATTGACGCCGCCCTTGGCCGTGGCGCCGATCTCTGCCATGGTCATCAGGCTCTGCCAGAGCCGCTCGCCGTTCACCCTGAGGTCCATGTCTCCTCGCGATCGTTGTCTGGTTTGCCGCCGATCCGCGATGCCCGGGCACGCATCAGGCCCGGACGCCGCGGACGACATAGAACCACGCCCCGGGCGCCGACGAAAGGATGGTGCAGGCGCGCATCACCAGGGAAAGCACCAGGGCGACCTCCGCCGGCATGCCGAAGATGCCGTAGAGGTAGACGAAGCCCGCCTCCTGGACGCCGAGCCCGGCGATCGAGATCGGGATGCGGGCGAGCATCGTGATGAGCGGCGTGATCGCGACGTACACCACCCAGGGCAGCTCGACGCCGAACGCGGCGGCGCCGACCCCGACCGCAGCGCAGCGCAGCAGATGGAAGCCGATGGCGACGATGGCGTTCCACAGCAGGGCCATCGGGCGGGCCCGATAGGCATCGAGGATGCCGAAGACCTTGCGCACGCCGCCCTGAACCCGCGCCCAGCGGGACAGGAGATGCAGGGCCAGGCGCCGCAGGCGCGGCTCCAGGCCCGCTACGACCAACGCGACGAGCGCCAGCAGGCCGACCCAGCCGACCGTGGCGAGGCCATCCGGCAGCGCATCGGGTGCTGCGCCAGCCGGCAGTGCCGCGGGCAGTAGGGCGAGGCCGAAAAGCGCGAGAAGAATGAGCGCGAACGTGCCGAGCACGCGATCCACCGCGACCGACGCGACCGCGAGGGCCGGATTCGCCGTCGTGCGCGCGAAGCCGTAGATCCGCAGCGCCTCGATGCCGAGCGTGCCCGGCATGAAATAGCCGACGAACCCGCTCACGAAGACGAGGCGGAGGATGTTGCCGAACGCGACCGTCTGATCCACATGCTTGAGCAGGGCATACCAGCGGTAGGCCGCGAGCAGGCGGGTGAGAAACAACAGAGCCAGGACCGTGACAAGATGTCGCCACTCGGCGTTCGCCAATACGTCGAGGGTGTACGATAGGTTGACCTGAGTCGCCAGGAAGAGGAGGAGGCAGGCCGCGATGACGATCCTGAGGGAACGCCATGATATTACAGTTGATTTCATGTTGCTCGGGCCCGGACCTGAGGCGACATTCTTTTGCATCTTTTTCTCAGGATGGATTCGGCGCGGCGACATCGCCTATTGGATATTCAACTATATGCCGCACTGGGAGGCCGCGTCGAAGGAAGCACAAACGCTGCTCCGAACCTTCGGCGGCCAGTTCACGACCCAGCTCTTTAGCCTAAACCAGAATCGTCGTCTCAAATTGCGCGGACAGGAAAAGTATTTTCCGCTGCCGGCGGCACTGGCAGCACTTCCGCTCTTCTTCCAGATCGCGCGCTGGCATCGGATCAACCACCTTTTCACTTCGGGCGGAGAGCGTCTGCTGGCGCCCCGCTTCGCGCAACGTACGGCGATTCTTACAATCTGTAAAGAACCGCGCTCCATCGATGCCTTCGAGCGCAACCGCCATCACCTCGCCCGTTTCGGATATATCGTCGTCGAGAGCAGGCGACACCAGGAAATTCTCAAGCAATGCGGAATCGAGGAGCGCAGGATCAAGCTCATCTATCCGCCCGCGGCCAAGGTAAAGTACAAGCCGGGACAGCCGCCATTCAAGATCTTGTTCGCGTCGAGCCCGCCGGCGCCGAACCAGTTCTTGTCGCGCGGGATCTTTCTGATCCTGCGCGTGGCGCAACGGCTGCCGGACGTCCAGTTCATCCTGGTGTGGCGGGATCGCCACCACGAAGCCCTGCGCGCGCTGATCGCCGACGCCGGCGTCGACAACGTCAGCGTCATCAACGGCTATGTCGAGGACATGGGAGCGCTGTACGATCGCGTGCATGCGACCGTGCTGGCCGGGCACGACTATGCGAGCTTCAAGCCGGCCCCGCACAGCGCGCTGGAATCGCTGGGGCGCGGCAAGCCGCTGCTGGTGACGCCGACCTCGTCGATCGCGGAGATCGTGGCGCAGCGGCGCTGCGGCATCGTCTTCGAGCCGACGGTAGACAGCTTCGAGGACGCGGTGCGCAACCTCATGGACCGCTACGGGGAGCTTCAGGAGAGCTGCCACCCTGCGGTAGAGGCCTGCTTCTCGAAGGAAGCCTTCATCCAGAAGTACAGGCTGCTGTACGAGGAACTGCTGGAGGGCGGCGAGGTCCGCACCGCCGCCAGTAGCCCTCGCGCTTGCGCTCCGCTTCGCGGTCGGCTAACCGGGCGTTAGTGCGTATCGTCGCGACACGAGCCCTGACAAGGCGGGTGGCGTCCCACACGGAGCCCGACCATGAGCCGTTCGGCCGAACCCGATGATGCCATGACCCGCCCGCGCTACACGGGCCTTGCGACCTTCATGCGCGCGCCCTACCGCGAGGATTTTTCGGGCGTCGATATCGGGCTGATCGGCGTGCCGTTCGATGGCGGCGTGACCAACCGCACCGGTACCCGGCACGGGCCGCGCGAGGTGCGCAACCAGAGCTCGCTGATGCGCAGGATCAATCAGGCGAGCGGGATCGCGCCCTACGAGCTGTGCAGCGTCGCGGATCTGGGCGACGCCTGGGTGCAGCGGCCCTTCAACCTGGAGGGCTCGCTGGCCGAGATCGCGGGCTTCTTCGCAAAAGTGCACGCCGCCGGCGTCGTGCCGCTGTCCTGCGGTGGCGACCATTCGATCTCGCTGCCGATCCTGCGCGCGATCGCCGCCGCCGAGCCGGTCGGCATGGTCCACATCGACGCCCATTGCGATACCGGCTCGAACTATCTCGGCTCCAACTACCATCACGGCGCGCCCTTCTCGCGCGCGGTCGAGGAGGGCCTGCTCGATGCCGCGCGCACCGTGCAGATCGGCATCCGCGGCGGCATCAACGATCGCGAGGTCTGGCGCTTCAGCCACGAATCCGGCATGCGCGTGATCTACATGCACGAGTTCCACGAGATGGGGCTGAAGGCGGCGCTCGCCGAGGCGCGCCGCGTCGTCGGCGACGGCCCGACCTATGTGAGCTTCGACATCGACAGCCTGGATCCGGCCTATGCGCCCGGCACCGGCACGCCCGAGATCGGCGGCTTCACCTCCCTCGAGGCGCAGCTCATGATCCGCGGCCTGCAGGGCCTGAACCTCGTCGGCGCCGACGTCGTGGAAGTCTCGCCGCCGTTCGACCCGTCCGGGGTCACGGCGCTCACCGGCGCTTCCATCATGTTCGAGCTGCTCTGCATCCTTGCCGACTCCCTGGCCCAGCGCCGCGCGCGCTGAGCGCGGGTCCCGCGGCCTTCCCCGGCGGCGGCGCCCCGGCTAGGCGTGCCGGCGCAACGCCGACAGCAGGACAGGGGGCATCCATGGAACTCTTCGACCTTTCCGGCCGGGTCGCGATCGTCACGGGCGGCAACGGCGGCATCGGGCTCGGCATGGCGCGCGGCCTCGCGCGCTGCGGCGCCGCGGTCATGGTCGCGGCGCGCGATCCGGCCAAGAACGCCGCCGCGGTCGAGGAGCTTGCCGGCCTTGGCGCAAAGGCCGCCGCGGTCGAGGGCGACCTCACCCTGGAGGACGCCTGCAGGGCGATCGTCGAGGCAACGCTCGAGCGCTTCGGCCGTCTCGACATCCTCGTCAACAACGCCGGCACCAACGTCCGCAAGCAGCCCGAGGAGTACACGCTGGCCGAATGGCAGCGGATCCTCGAGACCAACCTGTCGAGCGCCTTCATGTGCTCGCAGGCGGCCTACCCAGCGATGAAGGCGGCAGGCGGCGGCAAGATCATCATGATCGGCTCGATGATGTCGATCTTCGGCGCGTCGTTCACGGCACCCTACGCCGCCACCAAGGGCGGCATCGTGCAGATGGCCAAGGCGATGGCGTGCGCCTGGGGCAAGGACAACATCCAGGTGAACTCGGTGCTGCCGGGCTGGATCGACACGGCGCTGACCCGGCAGGGCCGCCGCGACATCCCGGGCCTGCAGGAGCGCGTCGTGGCGCGCACGCCGGCCGGGCGCTGGGGCGATCCGGACGATTTCGCCGGCATCGCCGCGTTCCTCGCGAGCCCCGCCTCCGACTTCGTCACCGGCGCCGCGATCACGGTCGACGGCGGCTACTCGGTCCAGGGCTGATCGGGCGAGCTTGTTCGGCGCAGGCGGGGCGGCGCCTCAGGTCAGCCCCTCGTCCGGAATGTTCAGGATCTCGCCGCAGGCCTTGCAGTGCACGGCGTCGGCGTCGTGGCGCAACAGGCCGCAATGCGGGCAGCGGTAGCGCACCTTGTGCGGCCGGAACAGGGTCTGCGCCAGGCGGATGAACAGGGAGACGCCGAAGATCATGATCAGCACGGCGAGCAGCCGGCCGTAGGTACCCTGCAGGATGATGTCGCCGAAGCCGGTGGTGGTCAGCGTGGTGACGGTGAAATAGAGCGCATCGACATAGTTCGTGATGTCGTCGTTGCGGCCGATCTGGGTCTCGAACACCAGGGCCGTCATGATCAGAAGGAAAACTGCCAGGTTCAGGATGGAGAAGATCACTTCCTGGTTATCGCGAAAGAACGGCACGTCGCGCCGCAACCGCGCCAGCGTCCGATAGGTCCGGAGCACGCGAAGCAAGCGCAGGACGCGAAGGAACGCGAAGTTCTCGCCGGCGATCGGCGCGAGCAGGGAGACGATCACGATCATGTCGGCGATGTTCAGTGGGTGAACGAGCTGGCGCAAAGGTCGGCGTGCGATCCACAGCCGCGCGACGAAATCGAGCAGGATGATCGTGCCGAACACCGGGTCCAGCGCCTCGGTCCACCCCGTGCCGCGGAAGAACGACGACACGATGACGAAGCCGACCACCGCCAGATCGACGCCGAGCATGGCGAAGCGAAAGGCCTGGGCGTGCTCGCTGCGGCCCTTGTAGAGCTCCCGTACGAGGGCGCGCAGATGAGCCTGCCCGGTGCGTTGCGGCCCCGGCTCGCCCCCTGGCTCGCGGTCGGCGGCGGATCGCTGGGTCAGCGGTTGATCCCGGCCCGCCTGCTAGACCGGCGGCTCCCAGTGGGGCTCCTCGTAGCCCTCGACCAGCACCATCCGCGTGCTCGATGCGCGGTGCCGGAAGTCGATGATCGCCTGATACTCCTTGGAATCGTAGAAGCGCCTCGCGGCCGCTGCGTCGGCGAACTCCAGCACCACCAGGCGGCTCGGCCGCCAGTCGCCTTCGACAGTCTCGGTCTTGCCGCCGCGCACCAGGAAGCGTCCGCCGTACTGATGGAGAACCGGCGGTACCTGACTCCTGTAGGTCTCGTAGGTGTCCTTGTCGGTGACGTTGACGTCGACGATGAAATAGGCCGGCATGTCCCTTCCCCCTGTGCTTCGCGTGCGGGGCTCAGATGTAGCCGCTGACCGCCCGCTTGGCTATCCGCTCGCGGCCGCGACGTCGCCTGTCCTAGACCGTCGCGAGCATGCCGCCGTCGACGTAGAGGATCTGGCCGTTGACGAAATCGGAGGCGCCGGACGCGAGGAAGATGCAGGCGCCCTGCAGCTCCTCGAGCCGGCCCCAGCGCCCGGCCGGCGTGCGCGCCTCGAGCCAGGCGTTGAACTTCGCATCCTCCACCAGCGCCTTGTTGAGCGGGGTCGCGAAGTAGCCGGGGCCGATGCCGTTGACCTGGATGTTGTGGCGCGCCCAGTCGGTGCACATGCCCTTGGTGAGGTTCTTGACCGCACCCTTGGATGCGGCATAGGGCGCGACCGAGTAGCGCGACACCTCGCTCATCATGGATGCGATGTTGATGATCTTGCCGCGCCGGCGCGCGATCATGCGTCTGGCGACCGCCTGGCCGACGTAGAACACGGCATCGAGGTTGGTGCGCATCAGCTCGCGCCAGGTCTCGACCGGAAATTCTTCGAGCGGCATGCGGCGCTGGATGCCGGCGTTGTTGACCAGGATGTCGAGCGGCCCGCTCGCCTCGATCTCCGCGATCGCGGCCTCGACCGCGTCGGGATCGGTGACGTCGAAGGCGTGGCCGGAGACCTTGTGGCCCTCGGCGGCAAGCTCGGCGACCGCGCGCTCGAGCTTCGCCTCATCGCGGCCGTTCAAGAACACCGCGGCGCCGGCGGCGGCGAGCCCTTGCGCCAGGCTCTGGCCGATCCCCTGGCTCGAGCCCGTGACCAGCGCCCGCCGGCCGGCAAGATCGAACAGCTTTAGCGACATCGCTTCCCCCCTGGGTCCGTGTTGCGGTGAGGCTAGCACGTTCGGGCCGAGCGCGGGCAGACCCACGGCCGGCTGGCGGCCGCGCCGTGTCTTGACCCGCGGGCGGGCAGGGGGCATGTCGAGAAGATGCCTGTGCTGGCCCCCGTGATCGGCCTCCGACCATCGCCCGCTGCGCGTGGGCCGGCATGGCCCGGCATCGCGGCGGCCGGCGCGCTGGCCTGCTGGCTCGTGGTCGAATGGCTGGCGCCTGCGGTCCGGGCGGAGCCGCTGACCCTCGACGGCCTCACCTTCAGCGACGAGTTCGGCGGCGTCGAGATCGTGGAGGGTTGGGGCAGGGGCACCCTCGACGACCCCTTCGTCCTGGTCGAGGAGATCACCGAGCACGAGCCCGCGATCCTCGTGGTGCGCGGCATGACGCATCGGTTCGGCAATCGGATCCGCTCGCATCATGATATCGGCTTCGCGCTCACCAAGATCGTGCGCAACCGCACCGGGCGGGCCTGGTCGCAGTTCGACCTGGAGCTGCGCGAGTTCCTCGACCAGCCGAGCCCGTTCGGCGACGGCCTGTCGTTCGGCCAGGCGAGCGAAGCCGGGCGCCCCTTCGTCGCCGACCGCTTCGGCGAGTACGTCGAGACCTACGAGCCCTATGACGCCATCGCCTTCTTCAGCGGCTCGGTCGAGCCCGGCGAGACCGTCGTGCTCAACGTCGTGATCACCGATACCACACCGCGCTATCAGTTCTATCTGCTGCAAAAGCGCGACAGTCCGCTCGCGTCGATGCCAAGACTGCCCCGCAGCGCCGCGCCCGCCGCCGGTCCCGCGGCGATGGTCGTGAGCGCGCTGCTCGCGACCCCGCGAGTGCGTCCTCGAGGTGCCGCCCCGGGCCCGGACGATTGAGCGCGCCCTCGGATCGCGGCTGTATCATGGAGCCCGGCGCGACCGGCACGGTCTTCACCTGCACCGAAAGAGCGGTATGTTAATGCGGTGGGCCTTCGAAGCGCGCGGCGGGCGAGGGAGACGGGATGTCGACGCACGAGGACTTTCGCCGGACCGAGGAGGTCAAGGGCAGCAGCGATCGCGGCTTTGGCCTGACCGTCGGCGGCATCCTGCTGCTGATCGCCGCGGTGCGCACCTGGCTGCACGACGGCTACGGCACGGTGGAGCTGGTGCTCGGCGCGGTGGGGCTGTGCCTGGTCGTCCTGGCCCTGGTCCGCTCGCACAGCCTGGCCGGCCTGAACCGCGCCTGGATGAAGCTCGGGCTGCTCATGTTCAAGGTGGTCAACCCGGTCGTGCTCGCCCTGATCTACCTCACCACGATCGTGCCGATCGGCCTCGTCATGCGGGCCTTCGGCCACGATCCGCTGCGCCTCAAGCGCGATCCGCAGGCGTCGACCTACTGGGTGCGGCGCGAGCCGCCCGGTCCCGCGCCCGAGACCATGATCCATCAGTTCTGAGGTCACGCCGATGGCATTCGTCGCCGAGCTCTGGCAGTTCATGCGCACCCGCAAGAAATACTGGCTGCTGCCGATCATCCTCATGATGGCGCTGTTCGGCGGCCTGATCGTGCTGACCCAGGGCACCGCGGTGGCGCCGTTCATCTACACCATCTTCTGATCGGGTCTGGTTGCGTGCGTATCCTTGGGGTGTCGGCGTTCTACCACGACAGCGCAGCCGCGCTGGTCGAGGACGGCGTGGTGGTCGCCGCCGCCCAGGAAGAGCGCTTCACGCGCAAGAAGCACGATTCCGGCTTCCCCCGCCATGCGGTCGCCTATTGCCTGGCGGAGGCCGGCATCGGCCTCGACCAGGTCGACCACATCGCGTTCTACGACAAGCCGTTCCTGAAGTTCGAGCGCCTGCTCGAGACCTATCTGGCGTTCGCGCCCAGGGGCTTCCGCTCGTTCCGCATGGCGATGCCGGTCTGGCTGAAGGAGAAGCTTTTCCAGAAGCGCCTGCTGCGCGAGGAGCTGAGCGCGCTGGCCGACGGCCATGGCGTCGAGGGCAGGGAGCTGGAGCGGCGGCTGCTGTTCACCGAGCATCATCAGAGCCACGCGGCGAGCGCGTTCTACCCCTCGCCGTTCGACGAGGCCGCGGTGCTGACCATCGACGGCGTCGGCGAGTGGTCGACCACCAGCGTCGGCATGGGCCGCGGGCATCGGCTCGAGATGCACAAGGAGATCATGTTCCCGCACTCGCTCGGGCTGCTGTACTCGGCCTTCACCTACTACACCGGCTTCAAGGTCAACTCCGGCGAGTACAAGGTGATGGGCCTGGCCCCCTACGGCGAGCCGAAATATGCGCAGACGATTCTCGAGCACGTGATCGACGTCAAGCCGGACGGGTCGTTCCGGGTCAACCAGGAGTATTTCGACTACTGCACCGGCCTGACCATGACCAACGCCCGGTTCGATGCGCTGTTCGGCGGCCCGCCGCGCAAGCCGGAAGAGCTCGTGCGGCAACGCGACATGGACCTCGCGGCATCGGTGCAGGCGGTGACCGAGGAGGTGATGCTGCGCCTGACCTCCTCGCTCGCAACGGAGACCGGTGCGAAGAACCTGTGCCTGGCCGGCGGCGTCGCGCTGAACTGCGTCGCCAACGGCAAGATCCTGCGGGATGGCAAGTTCGAGCGGATCTGGATCCAGCCGGCCGCGGGCGATGCCGGCGGCTCGCTCGGCGCGGCGCTGGCCGCCTACCACCTGTTCAAGGACCGGCCGCGCAAGCTCGACGGGCTGCGCGACGGCATGCAGGGCGCCTATCTCGGCCCGGCCTTCGACCAGGGCGAGATCGAGCGGCGCCTGCGCGCTGCCGGCGCGGTGTTCGACGTCGTCCCGGACCACGACATGATCGCGTCGACCGCCGACGCGCTCGCCGACAGCAAGGCGGTCGGCTGGTTCCAGGGCCGCATGGAGTTCGGGCCGCGGGCGCTCGGCGCCCGCTCGATCCTCGGCGACGCGCGCTCGCCGAGCATGCAGAAGATGCTCAACCTCAAGGTCAAGTATCGCGAATTGTTCCGGCCGTTCGCGCCCTCGGTGCTGCGCGAAAAGGTCGCCGACTGGTTCGAGCTCGACGAGGACAGCCCGTACATGCTGCTGGTCGCCGACGTCGTGCAGGAGCGCCGGCGGCTGATGAACGAGGACGAGCGCGCCCTGTTCGGCATCGACAAGCTGAACGTCGCGCGCTCGCAGATCCCGGCCGTGACCCATGTGGACTATTCGGCGCGCATCCAGACCGTGCACGCCGACACCAACCCGCGCTATCACGCGCTGCTCGAGGCCTTTGCGGAGCGCACCGGCTGCCCGGTGCTGGTCAACACCAGCTTCAACGTGCGCGGCGAGCCGATCGTCTGCACGCCCGAGGACGCGTTCCGCTGCTTCATGGGCACCGAGATCGAGGTCCTGGTCGCCGGCAACTGCGTGCTCGACAAGACCCGCCAGGACCCCGCGCTGAAGCAGGACTACAAGGAGGCCTTCGACCTCGACTGACCGGTTGCCGAACCCGGTGCGGCCCATCGCGGAGGGGCAGATCATGGCCATCGACGTCGCGACACGGGACAGGATTCACGTCGGCTCGCTCGACGATCTGAAAGCGCGTGGCCGGATGGTGGTCAGGGGGCGGCACTGCCCGCTCCTGGTGGTCTACGAGCAGGGCCAGGTGCATGCGCTGGACAACCGCTGCCCGCATCTGGGCTTTCCGCTGCACAAGGGCAGCATCCAGGACGGCATCCTCACCTGCCACTGGCATCATGCCCGCTTCGATCTCAAAAGCGGCGGCACGTTCGACCTGTGGGCCGACGACGTGCCGACCACCCGGGCGTGGATCGAGGACGGCGAGGTCTGGGTCGCCCCCGAATGCCGCCTCGCCGATCCGGCCGGCCACTGGCGCCGGCGCCTCGGCGACGGCATGGCGCACAATCTCGGCCTCGTGATCGCCAAGTCGGTGCTCGGCGCGCGCGCCGCCGGCGTCCCGGATGCCGCGCTGGTGCGCGATGCAGCGCTGTTCGGCGCCCGCCATCGCGACGGCTTCGGCGTCGGCATGACCATCATGACCGCGCTCGCCAACCTGTTGCCGATCCTGCCCGAGGAGGAGGCCTACCTGGCGCTGTTCCAGGGCATCCGGCGGGTGGCCGCCGATTGCGACGGCATGGCGCCGCGCCGCGATCGCGCAGCGCTCGCCGGCGCCGGCGCGAGCGTCGCCACGCTCGAGCGCTGGCTCCGCCAGTGGACCGAGGGGCGGCATCGCAACGCCGCCGAGCGCACGCTGCTCACCGCCATCGACCAGGGCCTGCCGCTGGACCGGCTGGCGGCGATGCTGCTCGTCGCGGTCACCGACCGGCCGTTTGCCGACGGCGGCCATGCGCTGGACTTCGTCAACAAGGCCTTCGAGTGCGTCGAGCTGATCGGCCACGAGCATGCGGCGGCCATCCTGCCGACCGTGGTCGGCCAGCTGGTGGCGGCGCGCGGCGCCGACGAGGACAACGCCTGGCGCCATCCGATCGACCTCGTGCCGCTGATGGCGCAGGCGTTCGACGACCTGCCGCAGGCGCTCGCCGCCGGACGCGACACGGCGTGGCGGCTTCGCCGGCCATGCGTCGCTGGCCGAGGCGCTGCTGGTGGACGATCCCGCCGCCATCGCGGCATCGCTCCTGGCGGCGCTCGAGCAAGGTGCTGTCCCGCACGACCTCGGGCGTGCGCTCGCCTATGCCGCGGCGCTGCGGATCGCCCGCTTCGGCACCGCCAACGAGTTCTCCGACTGGGACACGGCGCTGCACGGCTTCACCTATGCCAATGCGCTGCACCAGCTGCTCGGGCGCGTGGGCGACCAGGAGGAGGCCTGGCCGCTGGCACTGCGCGGCGTGCTGCACGGCGCCATGGCGCTCTGGCTCAGCCGCTATCTGAACCAGCCGCCGGCACGGCTGCCGGACGCGCGCCGCGACCGCCTCGACGAGCTGCCGGACGATCCCGAGGCGCTCTGCGAGAACCTCCTGGATGCCTTCGATCGGCAGCAGCAGGTCAACCCGGCCGCGCGGCTGGTCGCCCGCTATCTGCAGCTTCGCCTGCCGACAGCACGCCTGCTCGGCACGCTCGCGCATGCGCTGCTGCGCGAGGATGCCGACTTTCACACCTATCAGATGTTCGAGGCGGCGGTCCGCCAGCACCACGAATGGGGCGACAGCGCCGAAGGCCATGCCATCCTGATCGCGCTCGCCCGCTACCTCGCGGCGCATTGCCCGACCGAGCGCGCCCGCTTCCAGACCGCGACGATCGCGCGCCGCCTGCATCGTGGCGGGCGCATCTACGAGGACGAGACGGAAGCCTGACGCCCTGTGGCGCCCTGCGCCGGTCTAGAACCGCATGGTGATCTCGAGCGTGTCGCCGTCGCGCTGGATGGCGACATGGTCGCAGGCGCGCTTGGCGAGGCTCAGCATCTTGCTGTTGGTCGCCAGGACCTCCGCGGTGAAGCCGAGCAGGCCGCGCGCTCGCGCATGCTCGATCAGGCGCTGCTGCAGCGCGCCGCCCAGCCCGGTGCCCTGCCACTGCGGCACGATCATGTAGGCGACCTCGGCCATGTTGGTCGACGGGTTGACGAAATAGCAGGCGCTGCCGATCACCGTCTCGCCCTCGCGCTCGCCGACCACGGCCAGGAAGGCGACCTCGGTGTCATGGTCGACGTTGCAGAAGCGCTCGGCCTCATGTCGCGTCAGCGATTTCAGGCGCTGGAAGAAGCGCGTGTAGACGTCGTCCTCGGGCAGGTCATAGAAGAGATCCTGCAACGCTTCGGCATCGCTCGCCCGGGTCGGGCGCAACAGCACCGACTGGCCGTTCTTCAGGACGACGCGGCGCTCCTCCTCGATCGGGTAGGAGCCGCTGCTCTGCAGCGACTGCTCCTGCCGCACGTAGCCGAGCCGCCTCGCCTCGTCCAGCAGCCAGGAGCGGAACTTCGGGTGGGCGATCTCGATCAGGGCCAGCGCCCGCTCGCGGATCGACCGGCCGAACAGATAGGCGATGCCGTACTCGGTGATGACGTAATGCACGTCCGACCTGGCGATGCACACGCCCTCGCCCTCGTGCAGCAGGGGCCGGATGCGCGACTGACTGTCGTCCTCGGTGGTCGAGGGCAGGCAGATGATCGGCTTGCCGCCCTCGGACAGGGCGGCGGCGCGCAGAAAATCCGGTTGCGCGGCCACCCCGCTGTAAAACTCGCCTTCGAACTGGTCGGCGCAGACCTGGCCGGTCAGGTCGACCGCGAAGGCCTGCGTGATCGACACCAGCTGCCGGTTTCGGGCCATGATCGAGGGATCGCAGACATAGTCGATCGGATGGAACGAGAACAGCGGGTTGCCGTCGATCAGCCGGTAGAGGCTTTTGCTGCCGATGCAGAAGCTGGCGACGATCTGGCCCTGATGGATGGACTTGCGCCTTCCGGTGATCACGCCCTGCTCCACCAGCGGCACGATCGCATCGGTGATCACGTCGGAGTGGATGCCGAGGTCGCGCCGGTTCTCGAGGTGCCGCATCGCCTCGTTGGGAATGCGGCCGAGGCCGACCTGCAGCGTGGCGCCGTCGCCGATGATGCCGGCGATATAGCGGGCGATCTGCCGGCCGACCTCGTCGGCGGGCTCGTGCGCATATTCGATGACCGGCACGTCCGCCCAGACGAACCGGTCGATGCCGTCGACGTGCAGGAAGGTCTCGCCCATGGTGCGGGGCATGTTCGGGTTGATCTCGGCGACGACCCGCGCCGCATTGCCGACCGCGGCGCGCACGATGTCGACCGAGACGCCGAGGCTGACATAGCCGTAGCGATCGGGTCGCGAGACCTGGATGAGCGCGGTGTCGATCGCGATCCGGCGGTTCTGCAGAAGTGCGGGCACCCGGGCGATCGAGATCGGAACGTAGTCGGCCTTGCCCTGCGCCACCGCGAGCCGGTTGTCGGTGCCGACGAAGAACGCGTAGTGGTGATAGCTGGTGCTGACCGTATCGCCGTCGGTCGGGATCGCGCCGTTGGTAAGGAAATGATAGCAGGTCACGTCCGCCGGCGCCGGCTGCCGCTGCTCGAGCGCAGCCACCAGGGTACGCGGCGTCGCGCAGGCGGTGCCGACGAAGACATGCTCGCCCGGTCTGATATCTGCGACCGCCTGCTCCGCCGTCACCAGCTTGCGCAGCACGTTGTCGGGCAACTTCGGCGCCGCCGATGCCGGCTTGTCGCGAGCCATGGCCAATCTCCGGCGGTCAGGCGCGCCGCTTGGTGTCGGTGACCGGCGGCACCAGCACGCGGGCGAGATAGTCGCCGGTGTAGCTGCCGGAGGTCGCCGCGACCTCCTCGGGCGTGCCGGTAGCGACGATCCGGCCGCCGCCGCTGCCGCCCTCGGGGCCGAGGTCGACGACGTGGTCGGCGGTCTTGATCACCTCGAGATTGTGCTCGATCACCACCACCGTGTTGCCCTGCTCGACCAGCGCGTGCAGGACCTCGAGGAGCTTGCGCACGTCCTCGAAGTGCAGGCCGGTGGTCGGCTCGTCGAGGATGTAGAGGGTATCGCCGGTCGCGCGCCGCGACAGCTCCTTGGCGAGCTTGACGCGCTGCGCCTCGCCGCCCGAGAGCGTGGTCGCGGACTGGCCGAGCTTGATGTAGCCGAGCCCGACCTTCTGCAGGGTCTCGAGCTTGTGCCGGATCGACGGGATGGCGTGGAAGAACGCGACGCCGCTCTCGACCGTCATGTCGAGCACGTCCGCGATCGACTTGCCGCGATATTTGACCTCCAGGGTCTCGCGGTTGAAGCGGCTGCCGTGGCAGACGTCGCAGGTGACGTAGACGTCCGGCAGAAAATGCATCTCGATCTTGATCACGCCGTCGCCCTGGCAGGCCTCGCAGCGGCCGCCCTTGACGTTGAACGAGAAGCGGCCCGGCCGGTAGCCGCGCGCCTGGGCCTCGGGCAGGCCCGCGAACCAGTCGCGCAGCGGCGTGAAGCAGCCGGTGTAGGTCGCGGGGTTGGAGCGCGGCGTGCGGCCGATCGGCGACTGGTCGATGTCGACGACCTTGTCGAGGAACTCGACGCCCTCGATCCGATCGTGCGCCGCCGCCAGCATGCGCGACCTCTGCAGGCGCCGGGCGAGCGCCGGGTACAGCGTGTCGACGATCAGGGTCGACTTGCCGCTGCCGGAGACGCCGGTGATGCAGGTGAAGGCGCCGAGCGGAATGGCGGCATCGACCTGCTGCAGGTTGTTGGCGACGGCACCATAAATGGTGAGCCAGTGCCCCCGCTTGGCCTTGCGCCGGGCGAGCGGCACCGGGATCACGCGGCGGCCGACCAGGTACTGGCCGGTCAGGCTCTCGGCGGCCGCCATGACCTCCTCCGGCGTGCCCTCGGCCACCACCATGCCGCCGTGCACGCCAGCACCCGGTCCCATGTCGACGACGTGGTCGGCCGCCCGGATCGCCTCCTCGTCGTGCTCGACCACGATCACCGTGTTGCCGAGGTCGCGCAGATTCTTCAGCGTCTCCAGCAGGCGCTGGTTGTCGCGCTGGTGCAGGCCGATCGAGGGCTCGTCGAGGACGTAGAGCACGCCGGTGAGGCCCGAGCCGATCTGCGAGGCGAGCCGGATGCGCTGGCTCTCGCCGCCGGACAGGCTGCCGGAATTGCGGGCGAGCGTCAGGTAGCCGAGGCCGACATTGCGCAGGAAGCCGAGCCGGTCGTTGACCTCCTTGAGGATGCGCCGCGCGATCTCCTGGTGCTTGGCGGAAAGATGCGCGGGCAGGTCCCGAAACCAGGCCGCAGCCGCATCGATGGCGAGGTCGGTGACCTCGCCGACGTGGCGGCCGTGGATCCTGACCGCGAGCGCCTCGGGCTTGAGGCGGTAGCCGCCGCAGGCCTCGCACGGCGCGCTGCTGAGATACTTGCCCAGCTCCTCCTTGAGCCAGGCGCTCTCGGTCTCGCGCCAGCGCCGCTGCAGGTTCGGCAGCACGCCCTCGAACGGCCGCTGGGTGCTGTAGCGGCGCAGGCCGTCGTCGAAGCTGAGCTCGACCTTCTCGTCGCCCGAGCCGTGCAGGATCAGCGCCTGCATCGCCTCGGGCAGCTCCTGCCACGCGGTGTGCAGGCTGGCGCGAAAATGCTTGGCGATGCCGTCCAGGGCCTGCAGATAGTACGTCGAGGTCGAGTTCGCCCACGGCTCGATCGCGCCGTCATACAGGCTCTTCTCCGGGTCCGGCACCACCAGGTCCGGGTCCATGTACAGCCTGCGGCCGAGGCCGTCGCAGGTCGGGCAGGCGCCGTACGGGTTGTTGAACGAGAACAGGCGCGGCTCGATCTCCTCGATCGTGAAGCCGGACACCGGGCAGGCGAACTTGGCCGACAGCAGCAGCTGCTCGCCGGTATCCGCGTTGTCGACCACCACCAGGCCGTCCGCATGGCCGAGCGCCGTCTCGATGCTCTCGGCAAGCCGCTGCTCGAGGCCCGGCGCCAGCACCAGGCGGTCGACCACCAGCTCGATGTCGTGCTTGATGCTTCTTGTTGAGCTTGGGGACCTCATCCAGCTCGTACAGCCTGCCGTCGACCTTGACCCGCTGAAAGCCCTGGCGCTGGAACTCGGCCAGCTCCTTGCGGTACTCGCCCTTGCGGCCGCGCACGATCGGCGCCAGCAGGTAGAGCCTGGCACCCTCGGGCAGGGCCATGATGCGATCGACCATCTGCGAGACCGTCTGGCTCTCGATCGGCAGGCCGGTGGCGGGCGAGTAGGGGATGCCGATGCGGGCGAACAGGAGGCGCAGATAGTCGTAGATCTCGGTGACGGTGCCGACGGTCGAGCGCGGGTTGCGCGAGGTGGTCTTCTGCTCGATCGCGATCGCCGGCGACAGGCCGCTGATCGAATTGACGTCGGGCTTCTGCATCAGCTCGAGGAACTGGCGCGCGTAGGCGGACAGGCTCTCGACGTAGCGCCGCTGGCCGTCGGCATAGATGGTATCGAACGCGAGCGAGCTCTTGCCCGAGCCGGACAGGCCCGTGATCACCACCAGGCTGTTGCGCGGCAGGTCGACGTCGATCGATCGAAGATTGTGCTCGCGCGCGCCGCGGATGCGGATGAAGTCGTCCATCGCCTACATCTGTCAGACGGGCAGGCAGGGTCGCCCCCGCTTAGATGCCCTTTCGGCGAGGCTGGGGCAAGAGCCGCGGCGAAACGGTGGATAACTTGCCGCCCCGGCAGCGCCGCCGGCGCGCAATCCGCCTCGCTCCCTCATGCTATCGCGTAAAATCAATGGCTTGCTGAAAAAGCTGGGCCGGGCGGCCCGCCGACCGCCCGGCCCTCGGCCGCTGCATGCGGCTCACATGATGTAGTAGCGCCCAGGCACCGGAAGCTGCGTGCCGGCCGGCAGGATCATCTTCTGGCCGGTCGCCTCGTTCTGGCCGGTCAGCTCGCGAACCACGGCCGGGACGACCTCTGCGGAAACCCGGGTTGCGGCCCGCGAAAGTCCGCCGTCCTCGCCCGCGGCAGCATCCGGCCCGCCCGCGGACTTGCCGCGCGCTGCGGCGATCGCGTGCCATGCGGCGGCCCCGACGACCGCCGCGGCGATGGCAGGTAACACCTTCTGCTCGCCCGCGGCCGGATCCGCGCCCTTGCCCTTGGTGACCTCGGCGATGATGCTGGGCACGGCCGATGCCACGACCCGCGCCACGGCACCCCAGGGGAACTTGTCCCCGCCCGCGCCATCGCCGCTCTCGCTCGGGGCGCCGCCCGACTGGTCGGGGCTGAAGTCTTGGGATCGGCTGGCGATCGCGTCGACGATGGCCGGGGCGACGACCTCGGACACCGACTCCGCCAGTCTCTCACCATCCTGCTCGGGGGCGAAGTCCTTGGGCCGCTTGCGGAACGCGTCGATCACCAGCGGCGCGACCGCCCCGGCGATGCTCAGGGCCGCGCCGACCCACTTCTCCTCGCCCGCAGGCGCACCATCGCCGGTCGGCTCGCTCGCGCCCGGCTCGGCGGGGCGCGGCGCGGGGCCGCCGGTGCCACCGTTCGGTCCGCCTGCCGGACGGGCCTGGCCCGGCGCGCCCGCCTGCGGTGGATTCTCCGCCGGGTTGGCCGGCAGGGTCGTCGCACCGGCGGGCTCACCCTGCGAGCCATTCGCCGGCAGGGGAATAGCAGGGCGGGTCGTGGGGGTCGTGGGGGCGAAGCTCTTGCCCTCGCCCGGGGCTTGGTTGCCGGCGGCCGAGACAACCTGTGCCGCGACCCGCTCGACAGTGCGCCAGAACTGCTGATCATAGGCTTGCTGGTCGGTCATAGCTGGATCCTCTCTAGCTGGGTCAGTGGTCGTGGATTCCCCGCCGGCCTCGGCTGGCAGGGCCTTCGCGGGCTGGCCCGCCGCGGGGGCGGCCGGGGCCAGCGTCACGAAGCTCGAGGAGGCGAGATCGGCCGGGCTTGCGGGCACCCGCAGGAGCGGGGTCTGCTGGAATCCCATTTCCGCCAGCTGCTGGCGGGCAGCCTCATGAAGCTGCGTGACCGAGATCTCGCCCGACGCGGGAAGGGTGCGCATCAAGGCGTAGGTGAAGGCCGACAAGCCTTCGGTCGCCGAGGTGGAGGCCGAGGCCGTCTCGTTCTCGGAGCAGGCGGACAGCAGCAGCCCGTTGAGTTGGAGCTGACTGGCCTCGTCCTCGCCTGCGGCCTGCGGCTCACCGGCCTTCAGGTTCGGTCCCGCCTGCGTGCCGAGCACGAGCCGCTTGACGGCGGTCGGGTTCGTGACCGGGAAGCAGCCGAACGGCCGCGGCACGAGGGGCCGGCCCACGAGGCTCTTGGCCGCCGACCTGCCCGGGGGCGGCACCCAAAGCTTGGTGCGCGCGAGCTCGACGCCATTGCCGAGCGCGACCGGCTTTTGCATGCCGCCGGAAAAGCACGAGTTCGAGCACCACCGTCAGCACGCCCGGAGGTGCTGCCTGGCTGAACTCGCTCAGGCGGTCGTCGAAGAAGAACTCCATATTGCTCAGGACCAGGCACTCTTCGAGATTGCCGTTCCTGGGCTGCTGGTAGCCGTGGCCGGAGTAGAAGAAGACGATCCGGTCATCGTTGGCCACGTTCTCGAACAGCCAGGTCAGCCCGCTTTCCACGTTGGCGACGGTGGCGTCGCCGTCGTAGAGCTCGGTGAACGTCTCGAAGCCATAACGGGACTGCAGCACCGAGCGGACTTGAGCAGCGTCCTCAAGGCAGCTCGGAAGATTGTTCTGCGGATTTCCGTAGTCGTTGATCGCCACGAGCAGCGCACGCCTCGGCTCTCTTGCGCCGCCCGGCGCACGTCGGGAACGTCGGCCCGCATTCTTCGTCGCCATAGCCTTTCTCCCTTGCGAGTGAGCCCCATGCCGGCTCCGGCGAGCGGACGGCCGTCGGCCGATCCGGTCGCTGCGGTCCCTGACCCCTGATTGCCGGCGGCCGGGCTCTGGAAGCGAGGGAGACGATGCGCAATCCCTATTTCCGGACGATTTCACGCGAGGCCGAATTCGCGTTACAGCTGTAATATCTACGGGAAGCACGATCAGCGAAATGCAACGGCTTGCTAGGTCGGTTCGGCTGGATCAGCCGACGAAATGGAGCTGGCGCGCCGGGTCGGTTGGAAGGTGCGGCGGGCAGGCGAGCCTGCTATGCTGTCCGGGGCAGTCGAACGCCTTTGCAACATTCGTGACGAGCTTGGGGTAATCATCCATGGGGACGACGAGCCGATGATCCGACGGCCGGTGCTGGTCCATGCCCATGATGCGCTCGCCAAAGCAGAGCGGTTCGCGGAATGACGAGCAAGCCGCCGATAACGGTTTTGAGAGCGTGATCCACGGAGCCTATTTCGCCATGTTTCACGCCGCACGCGCAGCGTTGCTCGCCGTCCAGGGCACGGCCAGCACCAACCATGGTCGGTGCTCGCACCTTCGCGCGGATGGGGAGCGCAGGATCTGGCACACAGGCGAGCGTTTGGCCGAAGTCTGCGCGATCTGCATGCGGATGCGCTACGGCACCGAGGATCTAACCGAGCAGGGCCAGGCGTTGCGGGCGCAGATGCGGCCGTTTCTGGCGCTGTGCGCCGGTCTGGTCGCGGAGCGCGCCAGGGCGTGATCGGTGCGGGCGCGCCCATGGTCGTATGGCGCACCCCGTGTTAGGGTCGGTCCAAACGGCTGAGCGGAGGGAGACATGGCGGGCAGCGTCAACAAGGTCATTCTCGTGGGCAATCTCGGTCGCGACCCCGAAGTCCGCCAAACCCAGGACGGCACCAAGATCGTCCACCTCTCGGTCGCCACCAGCGAGCGCTGGCGCGATCGCAGCAGCGGCGAGAACCGCGAGCGCACCGAGTGGCACCGCGTCGTGATCTTCAACGAGCGGCTCGGCGAGGTCGCGGAAAAATATCTCGCCAAGGGCCGCACGGTGTATCTCGAGGGCCAGCTGCAGACGCGCAAATGGACCGACCAGTCCGGCCAGGAGAAATACACGACCGAGGTCGTGCTGCAGCGCTTTCGTGGTGAGCTGACCCTGCTCGGCGGCCGTGGCGACGACGCCGGCTTCGGCGGCGGATCGCCCGACGACGACGGCCGCGGCGGCCCCTCCGGCGGCGGTGGGGGCGGTGGCGGCCGGAAGTCGTCCGGCTACGACGATCTCGACGACGAGATCCCGTTCTGAGCGCGCGCGTGTAAAGCTACGCAGCGCCAGGTGAGGACGCGGGCTTACCGCTCCTTGGCCTGGAGCCGGGCCCAGCTGTCGCGCAGTGCTACCGTCCGGTTGAACACCAGCCTGCCGGGCTGCGAGTCCGGGTCCATGGCAAAATAGCCCTGGCGCTCGAACTGCACGGGCTCGCCTTGCGCTGCTTCGGCGAGCGCGGGCTCCAGCCGGCACTGGTCGAGCACCTCGAGCGAGCCGGGATTGAGATCGGCGCGATAGTCGCCGGCAGCACCCGGCTCGGGCGCCGTGAACAGGTGGTCGTACAGCCGGACCTCGGCGGGCACGGCATGGGCGGCCGAGACCCAGTGCAGCGTGCCCTTGACCTTGCGGCCGTCGGGCGGATCGCCGCCGCGGGTCGCAGGGTCAAAGGTGCAGCGCAGCTCGACCACCTCGCCCGCGGCATCCTTGACCACCTCGCGGCAGGTGATGAAATAGGCGTAGCGCAGGCGCACCTCGCGGCCGGGTGCCAGCCGGAAGAATCTGGTTCGAGGGCGCCTCCATGAAATCGTCGCGCTCGATGTAGAGCTCGCGGCCGAACGGCACGGGGCGCCTTCCGGCGGCCGGATCCTCGGGATTGTTGATCGCCTCCAGCGTCTCGGTCTGACCTTCCGGATAGTTCTCGAGCACGACCTTGAGCGGCCGCAGCACGGCCATGCGGCGCGGCGCGGTCCGGTTCAAAAGCTCGCGCACGGAGTGATCCAGGAGCGCCGGCTCGACGAGGTTGTCGGCGCGCGCGACGCCGACCCGGCGCACGAAGTCGCGGATCGCCGCCGGCGGCACGCCGCGCCGGCGCAGCGCGCGCAGCGTCGGCATGCGCGGATCGTCCCAGCCGCGCACGTGGCCCTCGGCGATCAGCTGGATCAGGCGCCGCTTGGAGAGCACCGTATAGGCGAGGTTGAGGCGCGCGAACTCGTACTGGCGCGGCCGAGAGGGCACCGGCAGGTTGTCGATCAGCCAGTCGTAGAGCGGCCGGTGGTCCTCGAACTCCAGCGTGCAGAGCGAATGCGTCACGCCCTCGATCGCATCCGACTGGCCGTGCGCGAAGTCGTAGGTCGGGT
Source organism: uncultured Alphaproteobacteria bacterium (assembly GCA_963753315.1). Taxonomy (GTDB): domain Bacteria; phylum Pseudomonadota; class Alphaproteobacteria; order Geminicoccales; family Geminicoccaceae; genus DASUGG01. Next base: position 22,005 of record CAVWCI010000048.1, on the reverse strand, counting down.
AGACCTTCCAGGCATCGCCGGTGCGCGGATGCGGGGCGTGCAGGATGCGGTAGAGCACCGGATCGCGCAGATTGATGTTGCCGGAGCCCATGTCGATCTTGGCGCGCAGCACCCGGGCGCCGTCGGGGAACGCGCCGGCGCGCATGCGCGCGAACAGATCGAGGTTCTCCTCGACCGGGCGCTCGCGCCAGGGGCTGTTGCGGCCGGGCTCGGTGAGCGTGCCGCGATAAGCGCGCATCTCGTCGGGCGAGAGGTCGTCGACATAAGCCTTGCCCTTGCGGATCAGGGCCACGGCCCACGCGTAGAGCTGCTCGAAATAGTCCGAGGCGAAGTGGAGATGCTCGCCCCAGTCGAAGCCGAGCCAGCGCACGTCCTCCTCGATCGCCTCGATGTACTCCAGCTCCTCCTTGGCCGGATTGGTGTCGTCGAAGCGCAGGCTGCAGCGGCCGCCGAACTCCTGCGCGACGCCGAAATTCAGGCAGATCGACTTGGCGTGGCCGATGTGCAGGTAGCCGTTCGGCTCGGGCGGAAAGCGCGTGACGACGGCATCGTGCCGGCCCGCCTCCAGGTCGGCGCGCACGATGTCGCGGATGAAGTCCCGCGCGCCCTCCTCGACTGCAGCCTCGCTCATGCTCACAACGCCAGATGGTCTCGATCATGCCGCCGCCGGCCGGCGGCGCCCCTGTCTGCCACAGATGGCCCGACGCGCCAAGGCGGCGTCGGCTTGGGCCCGCCGATCGGCGCGCAGCCTGCTCGGCCGCCTCAGCCCGCGTCGCGATGCCGCCGGCGCCAAAGGTAGACCAGACCGGCGACCAGCGCAGCCACCAGCAGGGCGATTACCAGCGGCTCGATCCGCTTCAGGACGGCCAGCACCTGACCGATGTCGCGATCGAGCCAGTACGTGCCGAGTCCCCACACCGCGACCCAGATCAGGGCGCCGAGCAGGTTCCAGAAGCTGAAACGCCACCATGGCATCTCGAGCATGCCGGCCATGACGCCGTTCAGCTGCCGCGAGCCGTCGAAGAAGCGGGCGGCCAGGATGAACCAGCCGCCATGGCGCCGGAACAGCGCGTCGACCCGGTCGAGCCTCGCCTCGCTGATCGGCAGCTTTTTCAGCAGCGGCCGGCCGCCGATCCGGCCGATCAGATAGCCGATGCTGTTGCCCAGCACGGCCGCCAGCAGCGCAAGCGCGACGAGCGCTACGATGCTCAGACCGCCGTGCACGGCATCGATCGCCGCGGCGATCAGGAGCGTCTGACCGGGTGCCGGGATGAGCATGCCCTCGACGCCGACCGCGACGAACACCGCAGGGTAGCCATAGCGCTCGAGCAGGGGCCGCACCCTCGCGATCGCCGCCTCGAGACTCGAAACCGCCATCTGCTCGGCCTCGTGCAGCCGCGTCTGCCCCTGCTCGCCGCCCGTCTGGGCAGCGACGTGGGGCTGCCCCGTCAGCAGGACGAGCAGAACCATCGCTCCGATGCGTAGGAGCCGGCCCGTCATGCGATGCCTCTTCCCCCATCGACTCTCGACGTGCGCTACTGGCTTAGTGCACGAAAGCGCCCTTTGGGGCTAGGCCGAACCTCCCCTGGACGCATCTGTCTCGCATCCGTTCACCAGCGCGTGAGATGTGCTGGCCGTCACAGTAACCCGCGCCGCGCGCGTCTAGATCAGCTTCAGGTTTGAGCGAGGAGCAAGCCATGACAAGGTTCAACCACAGGACTACCCGTGTGCTGACCAGCCTCCTGTTCGGCCTGGCGCTGGCGCTCGCGGGACTGCAGACGGCGAGCGCCGAAGGCGTCGTGAACGCCTCGAGCTGGACCGGCACCGCGATCGAAGGCTACGACCCCGTGGCCTATTTCGAGGAGGGCAAGCCGGTCGAGGGCGACAGCGACTACGCGCACGAGTGGATGGGCGCGACCTGGTACTTCGCCAGCGCCGAGAACCGCGACAAGTTCGTCGCCGACCCCGAGAAGTACGCGCCGCAATACGGCGGCTACTGCGCCTGGGCGGTCGCCAACGGCTACACCGCCGAGATCGACCCGCAGGCCTGGGCGGTCGTCGACGACAAGCTCTACCTGAACTACTCGCTGGACGTGCAGAAGCAGTGGCAGCAGGACGTCCCGGGCCACATCACCAAGGCCGACGCCAACTGGCCGGACATCCGCGCCGGGCTCGCTGACTGAGCCGGCCGCATTGGATGAGCGGCTGCCGGCGCTTCGCGCGCGTCGACAGCGCTCAGCCGGGATCCCTTTCGCGTGGCGGGCGGGCTGCATCCACGAGCGGCGCATAAAGCTCCGGGCGCCGGTCCACCAGGTAACAGGCGGGCGTGCGGGCCGCTCGAAGGCGATCGAGCCCGAGGTCGGCGAAAACCAGCTCTTCGCCGCGGCCGGCCCGGACCAGCTCGCCGCCGTCGGGGCCGACGACACAGCTGAGCCCGCAGTAGCGAAGCTCGCCCTCGCAGCCGCAGCGGTTGGCGTAGGCGAGGAAGACCTGGTTCTCGATCGCCCGGGCGGGGAGGATGATACGTGCCACGACCTCGAAGGGGTCCATGAGCGCGGTCGGCACGGCCACCAAATTCGCGCCAGCGAGCGCGAGCATCCGGACGGCCTCCGGGAACTCGACATCATAGCAGATCAGGAGCCCGACGCGGATGCCCTCCAGCTCGATGACCGCAGGCGGGCGCTCCCCGGCGCGGAACATGTCACGGTCCAAGTCGCCGAACAGGTGGCACTTGCGGTAGTTCGTCAGACTGCGGCCGTCCGGTCCGATCAGCCGCGCGGCGTTGTAGATCGCTCCATCGATGCCGCGCTCGGGATAGCCGAGCAGCAGCCCGATGCCGTTGGCGCGTGCGAACCCCGCGGCCCGCGCAAGGGCGGGGCCGTCGGCAGGTTCGGCGAGCCGTGCCGCTTCCCGGGCACCGATGTTGTAGCCGGAGAGGAACATCTCCGGACAGATCAGAAGACGTGCCCCTCGGCCAGCGGCTTCCGCCGCGCGCGCCTCGAGCAGGTCAAGATTGCGGGCGACGGAGCCGGGCTCGGCCGGCCCCTGATAGAGCGCGATGCGCGTGCCGGGGTCGCTCATGTCTCCTTCTGCGACCAGGCGCCGAGCAGCTTCGGCAGATCGCCGAACCGGGCGATCAGGCCGAACACCACAATCGCAAGCAGGACGAACATTACGGCTACCGATGCCATGACCGGCGTGTAGCCATAGCGCAGGCTGTTGAAGATCTTGATCGGCAGGGTCTCGACCGTGAACCCTGCGACCATGTAGGCGACGATGTACTCGTTCAGGCTGAGCACGAAGGCGAAGGCGTAGCCCGAGATCAGGTAGGGCCGGACCAGCGGCAGAATCACGGTGCGGAACACCGTGCGATCGTCGGCGCCCATCACCTGCGAGGCCTCGATCAGCTGGCGATCGATCGATTCCAGGCCAAGCGAGATGGTGACCAGCGGCAGGGTGACGAAAAAGATCGCGTGCGAGATCAGCGTCGCGACCATCTGCCCGTAGAAGCCGGTGCTGACCCAGAAGATCAAGAAGCCGAGTGCTGTGATCACCGGAGGCAAGGTGAACGGCGCCAGTCCGAGGGCGAACAGGGCCTTCGCGTACCAGATCCGATGCCGCCACATGACGTACGCGAGCGGAAAGGCGATCGAGACCGCCAGTGCCGCCGAGAGCACCGCGATGATCAGGCTGTTCTTGACCGCGTTCAGCCAGTCCGACTCGCGGAACAGATCGAGGTACCAGGTGAGCGAGAGGCCGCGCGGCGGGAAGAGGAGCTGCTTCTCGGCATTCAGTGACACTCCGGCCACCACGATGAGCGGCGCCGCCAGGAAGAGCACGACGAGCGCCATGAAGAGCTTGCGCCCCGGATCGGTCATGGCCCGACCCTCCGCTGCTGCCCCAGCGCGAGGGTAAGACCTACCAGCGCCAGGCAGACCAGCATCAGAAAGATGGCCATGGCCGCTGCGAAAGGGATGTTCGACTGGAAGATCGCCTGGTCGGTGATCAGCACGGACAGGGTCCAGTGCGCCGGCTGACCGAGCACCTGCGGCAGCAGAAAGGCGCCAAGGTTGAACACGAACACGAGGATCAATGCGCTGATGATCGAGCGCCGCAACACCGGCACGACCACCGAGAAAAAGGTGCGGAGCGGGGAAGCGCCGAGCATCCGCGACGCCTCGGGGAGCTCTGGGTCGAGGCGGGAGAGCGCCGGATAGAGCACCAGGACCGAATACGGGAATCCGAGGTAGCAGAGGCCGACCAGCAACGCGCCGAAGCTCGGCGTCCATGCGGTCGGCTGCTCGAGCAGGCCGACAAAGTAGAGCAGATTTCGACACCCCGGCAGTGCGTGACAGCAGGGTCGACCAGGAGAAGCCGATGATCACCTCGGACAGCGACAGCACTGCCAGGATGAACACCAGCAGGCAGACCTGCGCGCCGCGGCGCATGCGGGTCAGGAAATAGGTGAAGGGAAAGGCCACACAGACCACGATCGTGGCGGCGAGCCCTGAAATCCAGATCGAGAAAACGAGCGCCCAGCCAAAGAACGGCGAGATGAAGCGCGCGTAATTGGCAAGCTCGAAGGCTGGCTCGTAGAACGCGCCCTCGACGCGGTGAAAGAAGCTGACCGCGAGCATGATGCCGAATGGCACGACGAAGAACACGGCAAGCATCAGCGCCGGATAGATCAACGGGGCCTGCTGGCGGAGGCCGGCTACCCTCGGCGGCGCCGAGGCGGAAACGCTCTGCAGACGCACGTCATCCGAGGCTGGAGCCGGCGCGCGGTTCGGTCATGACGGCAGGACGACGCAGGACGTCGCCGGCAGCTCGACCGCAACCGGATCGCCGATCCCGATCCGAGGCCGCTCGCGTGGCGTGGTCACAGCGAGCAGCTGCTGCTCGCCGCAAAGCACGGTGATCTCGACGCTGGCACCGAGGTCGCGCACGAAGCTGACCTCGCCGCTCAAATGGTTCTCGCCGTTCACCTGGCTCGGCCGGACGTGCACCTCTTCAGGGCGGATCGAGAGGATGACGCGTGCGCCATCGGCCATCCCCTCGGGAAGGCGAGCGACGCGGATCGGCCGGCCGTCGACCAGCACGGTGTCGCGGCCGCTGAGCGTTCCTGGCAGCAGATTGCTGAGGCCGATGAAGTCGGCGACGAACGCGTTGCTCGGGTTGCGGTAGATGTCGAGCGGCGAGGCCGTCTGCTGCACCCGGCCATGGTCCATCACGACCACGATGTCCGCCATCGTCATGGCCTCACGCTGGTCGTGGGTCACCACGATGGTCGAGATGCCCAGACGTCGCTGCAGCAGCCTGAGCTCGATCTGCATCGCCTCCCGCAGCTTGGCGTCGAGCGCCGAGAGCGGCTCGTCGAGAAGGAACAGCTTCGGGTCCAGGGCGAGGGCGCGCGCCATCGCAACGCGCTGGCGCTGGCCGCCTGACAGCTGCGAGACCGGCCGGTCGATCACCCCCGGGAGGCGAACCAGCTCCAGCAGCTCCTCCGCCCGCTGGCGGCAGGCGGCCTGGCCGACGCCCCTGATCCTCAGGCCGTAGGCGATGTTCTCGCCGACCGAAAGATGCGGGAACAGGGCGAGCGACTGGAACACCATGCCGAAGTTGCGCTTGTGCGCGGGCGTGTCGGTCAGGTCCTCGCCGTCGAGCCGGACCCGCCCGGCGCTCGGCGCCTCGAGGCCGGCGATGCAGCGCAGCAAGGTGGTCTTGCCACAGCCGGACGGCCCGAGAAGGCAGATCAGCAGGCCGTGCGGGAACTCCAGATCGACATCGACCAGCGCTTGGAGACCGCCGAACGACTTGCTCACGTGCTCGATGCGCAAGGCCATGACATCTCCCCGCGCGCCTACATCGCGCCGCCGGCCGACATCGGGTCGTCCACGTCCCCCGGCCGCCAGCCCGCACTTGGACGGGCGTCAGCCGGCGATCATCTCGGTCCACTTCTGATTGAGCCAGTCATCCCGCTCGGCGTACAGGTCGTAGCGTGGGATGATCGGCGGGATGTCGCTGGCGACCGCGGCGAACTCCTCGTCCGTGAGGTCGAGCAGCTCGCGCCTGACGGTCGGCGCCGTGCCGACCTTGCGCGACAGTTCCGCCTGGATCTCTGGACGGCACATGTAGTCGATGAAGACGTGCGCTTCGTCCAAGGCCTGCGACGCTCTGGACACGCACCATGAACCCGAGTTCGAGCACCCCGCCCTCTTCGGGGAAGGTCGAGCGCACGGGCTGACCGTCGGCCGCCGCGAGCCCGGTGACGTCGTGATAGTATTGGCCCATCGGAATCTCGCCGGCCTGCAGCGCCTGCTGAAACTGGCCCTCGTCGCGATACCAGAGCCGGACGTTCGGCTTCACCTCGGCGAGCTTGTCGAGCACCTCGAGAATGCCCTCTTCGGTATCCAGGATTTCGTCGCCGCCGAACCAGGTCCGGGCGGTGATCTCGAGCAGGAACGAGTTGCTGACCAGCGCGAGCAGCCCCAGGCGATCGGCGTTCGCCGGGTCCCAGAGCGCTTTCCAGGAGGTCGGCGGCTCGGGATAGACGTCGGTATTGGTCACGAGCGTGATGTACCACGAGACCGCGCCGATCGCGCTGATCCCGTCGTCGGGATAGCGCTGGACGAAGTGCGGTTGGAGATTCTTGGCGTTGGCGAGCTTCGCCTCGTCCAGTGGCGCCCAGAGCTTGGCGTTCTGGCCCTTGATGCGCGTGACCTGCGCCATCATCGAGACGTCGGCCGGCGCCATGTTCGCGCGCGCCGCGGTCTCGAGCTGGACCAGCCAGGCCTCGCCGGTCGGCTCGGCGATCGACTCGATCTCGATCCCGGTCTCCTCGGTGAAGGCCGGATAGATGTGCTCGTCGAAGGAATTTTTGAAGTAGCCGCCGTAGGTGCCGACCTTAAGGGTCGTCGCGGCGCGCGTCCGAAGCGCTGGAAAGCCGATGGCGGCTGTCGCAGCTACGGCGCTCGCACCTGCCAAGAGACGTCGGCGGCTGACCGCCGCCCCGGCGGAACTCCTTCCAGAATTGCGCTTCATGGCCGATCCTCCCCCTATCCGCCGCTTCGCTGTCCTCCGCGGCGGGCCGATCGTCCTATTTCCGGAAGGTTTGATAGCGGGCGGAAGGCTCAGTTGTCAAAACGATGCTCTGCCGGCCACCTGGGGGCCGTCGGGCCATGTCCTGGGGGTGCGCTCGATGGCGCAGGCACACAAGATCGTGCAGCTGGAAAGCGTGGCGCCCGATGCGGGGCGCCTGCTCCGATATTTTTGCTCAGGCGGGGCTTGAGATTCCAGTTACTGGAACCTCCATGTAGGGAACAGCGCCAAGTCGATCGAGGAGATGCGACGTGCCGGCGATGACCCGACGTGACGAGGTTCGAGAGGTGGAGCAGCGGGTCGGGGCCAAGGATCCGGTGTGCGGGATGGGCGTCGACCCGACCCGTGCAGCCGCTCGGCGTGAGCACGCCGGCGAGACTTACTTCTTCTGCTCGACGCGCTGCGCCGAAAAATTCGACGCCGCACCCGAGGATTATCTCAGCGAGCGGCCGCAGCCGGCGCGATCCAGGCCGGACGATGTGATCTACACCTGCCCGATGCACCCCGAGATCGAGCAGGTGGGCCCTGGCGACTGCCCGATCTGCGGCATGGCGCTCGAGCCCAAGACGATGAGCGCCGAGGACGAGGGGCCGAGCGCAGAGCTGCGCGACATGACCCGGCGCTTCTGGGTCAGCGCCGCGCTCGCTTTGCCGCTGCTCGTCTGGGTGATGGGCGACCACCTGCTGGGCCTCGATCTCGGCCACGCGATCCCGCGCCAGCTCGCGCACTGGATCCAGCTCGCGGTCGCGACGCCGGTGGTGCTTTGGGCCGGCTGGCCGATCTTCAGGCGCTGCTGGGCCTCGTTCCTGAAGATGAGCCCGAACATGTGGACGCTGATCGGCATCGGCGTCGGCGCCGCCTACCTCTACAGCGTGGTCGCGACCGCTAGCGCCCGGCATCTTCCCGGACGCGTTCCGCGGCCATGACGGCCAGGTGGAGGTCTATTTCGAGGCCGCGGCCGTGATCATCGCGCTGGTCCTGCTCGGCCAGGTGCTCGAAATTCGCGCGCGCGAGCGGACCGGCGGCGCGATCAAGGCGCTCCTGGGCCTGGCGCCCAAGACCGCGCGCCGCGTGCGCGAGGACGGCAGCGACGAGGAGGTGCCGCTCGACGAGGTCGCAGGTCGGCGACCGCCTGCGCGTGCGGCCGGGCGAAAAAATCCCGGTCGACGGCGAGGTGCTCGAGGGCCGCAGCACGGTCGACGAAGCCATGCTGACGGGCGAGCCGGTGCCGGTCGAGAAGGGGCCGGGCGACAAGGCGACCGGCGGCACGCTCAACCAGTCCGGCAGCTTCGTGCTCCGCGCCGAGCGGGTCGGCAACGAGACCATGCTGGCGCAGATCGTGCAGATGGTCGGCGAAGCGCAGCGCTCGCGCGCGCCGATCCAGCGCCTGGCCGACGTGGTCGCGGGCTGGTTCGTGCCGGCGGTGGTCGGCATCGCGATCCTGGCCTTCATCGCCTGGTCGATCTTCGGACCGACGCCGGCCATGGCCTACGCCCTGGTCGCCGCGGTCTCGGTGCTGATCATCGCCTGTCCCTGCGCGCTCGGGCTCGCCACGCCGATGTCGATCATGGTCGCGACCGGGCGCGGCGCCCAGGCGGGCGTGCTGATCAAGAACGCCGAGGCGCTCGAGCGCTTCGCCAAGGTCGACACCCTGGTGGTCGACAAGACCGGCACGCTGACCGAAGGCAAGCCCAAGGTCACCGCGCTGATCCCGTCGGAAGGCGTCGACGAGGCGGACCTGTTGCAACTCGCGGCCAGCCTGGAGCGCGCGAGCGAGCATCCGCTGGCGGCGGCGATCGTCGCCGCGGCGAAGGAGCGCGGCATCGATCTGGTCGAGGCGGGCGAGTTCGAATTCGGTGACCGGCAAGGGCGTGCACGGCACGGTCGACGGCCGCGCGGTGGCGCTCGGCAACCGGCGCCTGCTCGAGAGCCTGAACGTCGATCCGGGTCCGCTCGCCGAGCGCGCCGAGCAGCGGCGCGCCGAGGGCGAGACGGTGATGTTCGTCGTGGTGGATGGCAGACCGGCAGGCCTCGTCTGCGTCGCCGACCCGATCAAGGAGAGCACTGTCGAAGCGCTCGACGCGCTGCGCGCGGAAGGCCTGCGCATTGTCATGCTGACCGGCGACAATCAGCACCACGGCCGAGGCGGTCGCCCGCAAGGTCGGCATCGAGGAGATCCATGCCGAGGTGCTGCCGGAGCACAAGAACGACGTGATCCGGCGGCTGCGCGAGGAGGGCAGGGTGGTGGCGATGGCGGGCGACGGCATCAACGATGCGCCAGCACTCGCCCAGGCGGATGTCGGGATCGCCATGGGCACCGGCGCCGACGTCGCGATGGAGAGCGCCTCCATCACGCTCGTGAAGGGCGATCTGCGCGGCCTGGTGCGCGCGCGGCGCCTGTCCGAGGCGACCATGCGCAACATCAGGCAGAACCTGTTCTTCGCGTTCGTCTACAACGCGCTCGGCGTGCCGGTGGCGGCCGGCGTGCTGTATCCTTTCACAGGTCTTCTGCTGAGCCCGATCTTCGCCGCGGCGGCGATGAGCCTCTCCTCGGTCTCGGTGATCGGCAACGCGCTGCGCCTGCGTGCCGTGCGGCTCTAGCATTCGGGGAATCGACGATGGACCTTCGCATCTGGCTGGTGATCCTCGCGGCCGCTTGGCCCACGAACGCCTGGGCGGCGGGCGAGGCGCCCTATGCCGGCTGGGACGGCCGCGCGATCAAGGCGCTCTCGGCCGGGCAGATCGACGATCTGCAGAGCGGCCGCGGCATGGGCCTGGCGCTGCCGGCCGAGCTGAACGGCTATCCGGGCCCGCTGCACGTGCTGGAGCTCGCCGATCAGCTCGAGCTGAGCGCGCACCAGCGGGCCGAGGCGCAGCGGCTGTTCGACGCGATGCAGGCGCAGGCGATCGTGCTCGGCGAGCAGGTGATCGCCGGCGAGGCGGCACTCGACCGGCTGTTCGCTCTCGGCACCGCCTCCGATGCCGCGATCCTGGCCGCGGCCGTCGAGGCCGGGCGCGCGCAGGGTGCCTTGCGCGGCCACCATCTGCGCTATCACGTCGCCATGCGCGAGGTTCTGAGCCCGCATCAGCGCATGCGCTACCAGCAGCTGCGCGGCTATGCCGGCGCGCATGGTCACGGCGGTCACGGCAAGATGGGTCACGCGCCATGAACATCGGCGAGGCGGCGGCCCGCTCGGGTGTCCCCGCCAAGACCATCCGCTACTACGAGGATGTCGGCTTGATCGCACCCGCGCCGCGCGCCGGCAACGGCTATCGGGCCTACGGCCAGCGCGACGTCCATGTGCTGAGCTTCGTGCAGCGGGCGCGATCGCTCGGCTTCAGCGTCAGCGAATGCCACCAGCTCCTCGATCTCTATCGCGATCCGCATCGGACGAGCGCCGATGTCAAGTCGTTGACGCTGCATCGGATCGCCGACCTCGACCGCAAGATGGCAGAGCTCGCCGGCATGCGCAGGGCACTGGTTCGCCTCGCCGAAAGCTGCCATGGCGACGACCGCCCGGAGTGCCCGATCATCGAGAACCTGGCGCAGCACGGCGATCCCTGAGGCGCGCCAGGGCGCCCCTCAGCCGGCGCCGCTGGCGCGCACCAGCAGCGCCAGCGATCGCGCCGGCGCCGTGAACGCGCTTCCCGGATCGAGCCGGTCCTCGAAGCCGAAGCCCGGGTCGACCGCCGTATTGATCAGCAGGTGCCAGGCCTCGATCGGCTCGGGTGCCGGCAGCGCGAACGCGACGTCCTCGTGCGAGGCGTTGACGAGCATCAGGAACGTGTCGTCGGCTTCCGGCTCGCCGCGGTCGGTCAGGTGGATCAGGCCGGCCTCGCCGCTCAGCAGCAATGCTACCGCCTTCGCGTGCCCGTCGCCCCAGTCTGTCCGCCGCCATCGCCTCCCCGTCCGGACGCAGCCAGCTCACGTCCGTGGTGTCGGTCCCGGCGATGGCCCGGGCCCGGAAGAAGCGGTTGCGGTGGAACACGATATGCTCGCGGCGCAACGCGATCAGCTGGCGGGTGAACTCGAGGAGGGACTTCCCTTCGTCGTCCATCTCCCAGTCGATCCAGCTGATCTCGCTGTCCTGGCAATAGCCGTTGTTGTTGCCGCCCTGGGTGCGCGTGAACTCGTCGCCTGCGAGCAGCATCGGCACGCCCTGCGATAGCAGCAGGGTCGCGAGGAAATTGCGCATCTGCTGGCGGCGCAGCTGCTGGATCTCCGGCTCGTCGGTCGGACCCTCCGCGCCGCAGTTCCAGCTGTTGTTGTCGTCCGCCCCGTCGCGATTTTCCTCCTTGTTGGCCTCGTTGTGCTTGCCGTCGTAGCTGACCAGGTCGCGCAGGGTGAAGCCGTCGTGCGCGGTCACGAAGTTGACGCTCGCCCATGTGCGTCGGCCGCGCTGATCGTAGAGGTCCGCCGAGCCCGACACGCGGGAGGCGAAGTCGCCAAGCTGGCCTTCGTCGCCCTTCCAGAACCTGCGGACCGTGTCGCGATACTTGCCGTTCCACTCCGACCATCCCGGCGGGAACCCGCCGACCTGGTAGCCGCCCATGCCGATGTCCCAGGGCTCGGCGATCAGCTTGACCGAGGAGAGCATCGGGTCCTGGGCCACGGCGTCGAGGAAGCTGGCACTCTCGGTGTATGCGCCGCTGACCCGGGCGAGCGTGGTCGCCAGATCGAAACGGAAGCCGTCGACCCGCACCTCGTCGACCCAGTAGCGGAGTGAGTCCATGACCATGCGCAGGACATGACGGTGGCTCAGCTCGAGCGCGTTGCCGCAGCCCGTGAAGTCGTTGTAGTACCGCTCCTGGCCTTCCATGAGGTAGTAGTACGAGCTGTTGTCGATGCCGCGGAACGAGAGCGTCGGGCCCAGCTCGCTGCCTTCGGCGGTGTGGTTGTAGACCACATCCAGGATGACCTCGATGCCGGCGTCGTGCATGACCTGCGTGAAGGTCTTGACCTCGCCCAGGCCGCCGCGGCCGACATACTCCGGATGCGGCGCAAAGAAGCCGATCGAGTTGTAGCCCCAATAGTTCTTGAGCCCGCGCTCGATCAGATGGCGGTCGTGCACGAAGGCATGGACCGGCATGAGCTCGACCGCGGAGACGCCGAGGTCGCGCAGGTACTGGACCACGGCGGGAGTCGAGAGGGCGCCGAACGTGCCGCGCGCGGCCTCGTCCACCTCCGGGTGCCGCATCGTGAAGCCGCGCACGTGCATCTCGTAGATGATGCTCTCGTGCGGCGGCCGCGGCGCTGGTCGCTCGGCGCGCCAGGTGAAGGCGGGGTCGATCACCACCGCCTTGGGGAGATAGCGGGCGCTGTCACGATCGTCGAACGACAGATCCGCGTCCGGATCGCCGAGCCGGTAGGCAAAGAGGGCGTCGTGCCACTCGAGCGCTCCACCCAGGAGCTTGGCGTAGGGATCGAGCAGCAGCTTGTTGGGATTGAAGCGATGCCCGGCATCCGGCTCGTAGGGCCCGTGCACGCGATAGCCGTAGATGCTGGCCCGGCCGCAGGTCGGGAAAGTAGCCGTGCCAGATCTCGTGCGTCATCTCCGGCAGCGCGATCCGATCGGTCTCCTTGCCGTCGTCGTCGAACAGGCACAGCTCGACCTTCTTGGCATGCGCCGAGAAGAGGGCGAAGTTCACGCCGGCGCCATCCCAGCTGGCGCCGAACGGATACGGCAACCCGGGCCAAAGGCGAATGTCTGACATGGCGCGTGCGCTCCGATGAGGCGATCCGACAGCGGCGCGCGGTGAACGCCGGCCGGGCCGTTTGGTTCCGTCGAGGACCGGGGGGCAGACACCCCAATGTGATGGATTGCCGGGGCAGGGACTGGTGATCGCCGCCACCTCGTGGCAGGTTTGCCGCTGCAAGCAGGCGGGAGCTCACATGCGGATTGCGGTGCTGGCGGTTGCCATCCTGGTGGCGGCCGTGCTGGTCTGGCTGCTCGTGCCGTTCCCGGTCACGCCGCCCACGGTCGAGGTCGCCGGCGATGCCGAGCGCGGCGCTTATGTGCTGCGGATGGGCGGTTGCGCCAGCTGCCACACCGATGCCGCGAACAAGGGGGCGTTCCTGGCCGGCGGCCGGTCGCTGCAGACGCCGTTCGGCACGTTCTACACCTCGAACCTCACGCCCGACCCCGAGACCGGCATCGGCGGCTGGTCGACCGGCGCCTTCGTGCAGGCGATGACCAAGGGCGTCTCGCCCGAGGGCCACGACTACTATCCGGCCTTCCCCTACACCTCCTACGCCAACATGACCCTGCAGGATCTGGCCGACCTCAAGGCCTATCTCGACACGGTCGAGCCGGTCGCCAACCCGGTGCCGCCGCACGATCTCGCCTTCCCGTTCGGCTTCCGGCCGCTGCTGAAACCCTGGAAGGCGATGTTCTTCCAGGCGAACGGCATCGAGCCCGACCCCGACCAGTCGGAGAGCTGGAATCGCGGCGCCTATCTCGTGGAGGGGCCGACCCATTGCGGCGAGTGTCACACGCAAAGGAACCAGCTCGGCGCCCGCGACGAGTCCCGCCATCTGGCCGGCAACCGCGACGGTCCGGACCGCAAGCCCGTGCCCAACATCACGCCGCATCCGGACGACGGCATCGGCGGCTGGTCGGCATCCGATCTGAGCTATGCGCTCGAGACCGGAATTCTGCCCGACTACGACGTGCTCGGCGGCGCGATGAGCGAGGTGGTGCGCGACAGCACCGGCCATCTGACACAGGAGGATCGCGCCGCGATCGCCGAGTACCTGCTCTCGCTCGAGCCGCTGCCGGATCCGGCGGCGCCAGACGAGGGGACGTGACGGCGCCTTGTGCAGCGCAACAACTTGTCGCGCGGCGCTGCTTCTGCTAGATCAGCGGCGCGCCACGGACGTGCCCGCCCCCGGCTGACGCATCGCATCCAGGCAGGACCGCAACAGCTTGGCCACGCTACCTCCCGATCGCCCCTACGAGGCCGTTCCTCTCGAGGAGGAGATGCAGCGCTCGTACCTCGACTACGCCATGAGCGTGATCGTGGCACGCGCGCTGCCGGACGTGCGCGACGGCCTCAAGCCGGTGCACCGGCGCATCCTCCACGCCATGCGCGAGGGCGGCTACGACTACAACCGGCCGACCCGCAAGAGCTCGCGCATCGTCGGCGACGTGATGGGCAAGTACCACCCCCATGGCGGCGATGCGATCTACGATTCGCTGGTGCGCATGGCGCAGGATTTCTCCATGCGCCTGCCGCTGATCGACGGCCAGGGCAATTTCGGCTCGATGGACGGCGATCCGCCGGCGGCGATGCGCTACACCGAGGCGCGCCTGGCGCAGGCGGCCGATGCGCTGCTCGCCGACATCGACAAGGACACGGTCGACTTCCGCCCGAACTACGACGACACCGACCGGGAGCCCGCCGTCCTGCCGGCGCAGTTCCCCAACCTTTTGGTCAACGGTGCGGGCGGCATCGCGGTCGGCATGGCGACCAACGTGCCGCCGCACAATCTGGGCGAGGTGATCGACGCCTGCGTCGCCCTGGTCGACGATCCGGACCTGGGCTTCGAGCGCCTGCTCGAGCTGATCCCGGGCCCCGATTTCCCGACCGGCGGCATCATCCTCGGCCAGGCCGGCATCCGCCAGGCCTTCGCGACCGGCCGCGGCAGCCTGGTGGTGCGCAGCAAGACCCACATCGAGGAGGTGCGCAAGGATCGCGACGCGATCATCGTCACCGAGATACCCTACCAGGTCAACAAGGGCCGCATGCAGGAGCGGATGGGCGAGCTGGTGCGCGAGCGCAAGCTCGAGGGCATCGCCGAGATCCGCGACGAATCCGATCGCGACGGCACCCGCGTGGTGATCGAGATCAAGCGCGACGCCGACCCCGAGATCGTGCTCAACCAGCTGTTCCGCCACACGCCGCTGCAGGTCACGTTCGGCGTCAACCTGGTCGCCCTGTCGGGCGGCCGGCCGGCGCAGATGAACGTCCGGCAGGTCCTCGAGTTGTTCCTCGAGTTCCGCGAGGAGGTGATCGCGCGGCGCACGGCGTTCGATCTGGCGCGCGCGCGCGAGCGGGCGCACGTCCTGCTCGGCCTCGCGGTGGCGGTCGCCAATCTCGACGCGATCATCGCCCTGATCCGGGCAGCGCCCGATCCGGCGAGCGCGCGCGAGCAGCTCGCGGCGCAGGACTGGCCGCTCGGCGACGTCGCACCGCTGCTGCATCTGGCCGAGGAGAGCGTGACGGACACGCCGGCCGGGCCGGACGATACCTACCGCCTCTCGGAGCGCCAGGCCCAGGCGATCCTGGAGCTGCGCCTGCACCGCCTGACCCAGCTCGAGCGCTCCAAGATCACCGACGAGCTGAAGGAGATCAGCGAGCGCATCCGCGAGCTTCTGCACATCCTGCGCTCGCGCGAGCGGCTGCTCGAGGTGCTCAAGGAGGAGCTGCTGAGCGTCCGGGAGCGCTTCGCCACGCCGCGCCGCACCACGATCGAGGACCTCGACTACGAGGTCGACATCGAGGACCTGATCCAGAAGGAGGACATGGTCGTCACCGTGACCCGGCTCGGCTACATCAAGCGCACGCCGCTCTCGACCTATCGCGAGCAGCGCCGCGGCGGCAAGGGCCGGGTCGGCATGGCGACCCACGAGGACGATTTTCTGGCGCAGCTGTTCGTCGCCAACACGCATACGCCGGTGCTGTTCTTCTCGTCCGCGGGCCGGGTCTACAAGCTGAAAGTCTATCGCCTGCCGCAGGGCACGCCGCAGGCACGCGGCAAGGCCATGATCAACCTCTTCCCGCAGCTGACCGAGGGCGAGACCATCACCGCCGTGCTGCCGCTGCCGGAGGACGAGACCACCTACGACCAGCTGAGCGTCGTGTTCGCCACCGCGAGCGGCAAGGTGCGCCGCAACGCGCTCGCCGACTTCATCTTCGTGCCGGCCAACGGCAAGATCGCGATGGGGCTGGACGAGGGCGATCACCTGGTGGGCGTCGCGGTCGCGACCGGGCAGCAGCGATGTCCTGCTGGCGGCGCGCGGCGGCAAGTGCGTGCGCTTCCCGATCGGCAGCGTGCGCGTGTTCCGCTCGCGCAGCTCCGAGGGCGTGCGCGGCATGGATCTGGCCGAGGGCGACCGGGTCGTGTCGATGTCGGTGCTCGATCACGTCGAGCTGTCGATCGAGGAGCGCGACACGTTCCTGCGCTATGATGCGGCGCGGCGCAAGCAGGACGGCCAGGACGAGACGGCCGATCCGGACGAGCTGACGGCGCAGCGCGAGGCGATCATCCGCGCCGCGCGCGAGGAGCTGGGTGCCAACCGCCTGGCCGAGCTCGACGCCGAGCAGCAGATGATCCTGTCGCTCACCGTGAACGGCTTCGGCAAGCGCACCTCCGCGTTCGAGTACCGCGTCACCAATCGCGGCGGCCAGGGCATCATCAACATCGAGACCAGCAAGCGCAACGGCCCCGTGGTCGCGGCCTTCCCGGTCGCCGACGAGGACCAGCTGATGCTGGTGACCGACGGCGGCCAGGTGATCCGCATCCCGGTCGACGACATCCGCATCGCGAGCCGCAACACCCAGGGCGTGCGGCTGTTCGACGTCGCCGGCGACGAGCATGTGGTGTCGGTGGCGCGGCTCGCCGGCGCGGCCGAGGCCAACGGCGAGGAGCCTGACGAGGCGTCCGACGATGGCCAGGACGGCGGCGACGGCGCCGGTGCGGAGCCCGACGCGCCGTGAGCATCGCGCGCACCGGCGTCTATCCGGGGACCTTCGACCCGATCCACAACGGCCATCTGGACGTGATCCGGCGCGCCACCAGGGTGGTCGACCGGCTGGTCCTCGCGGTGGCGGTGAACATCGGCAAGGACCCGATGTTCGAGGTCGGCGACCGGGTCGCGATGGTGGAGGCCGAGGCGCGCGCGCTGATGGCCGGCGATCGGGTCAATGGCTGCGTGCTCGAGGTCCGCGCTTTCGACAACCTGCTGGTGGACTTCGCGCAGAGCGTCGGCGCGCGGCTGGTGATCCGCGGCCTGCGGGCGATCTCGGACTTCGAGTACGAGTTCCAGATGGCGGCGACCAACGCCCGGCTGTGCCCGAAGATCGAGACCGTGTTCCTGCCGGCCTCGGAGACCAACCAGTTCATCAGCTCGCGCTTCGTCAAGGAGATCGCGGGGCTCGGCGGCGACATCTCGAGCTTCGTGTCGGAGGACGTGCGCGCCAGGCTGGAAGCCCTGCGCGCGCCTCGCTAGCGCAACGCCGTTCGGCAGCCCGTGCGCACCGAGCTGTTCGACTTCCACCTGCCGCCCGAGCTGATCGCGCAGCAGCCGGTGCGGCCGCGCGATTCGGCGAGGCTCCTGGTCGTGGACCAGGCAGGCCTGCAGGACCAGCGGGTGCTGCGATCTGCCGGACCTGCTCGAGCCGGGCGACCTGCTGGTCCTCAACGACACCCGGGTGCTGCCGACCCGGCTGGTCGGCCGAAGCGGCCAGAGCATGGTCGAGGTGACGCTGCACGCCCGCGAGCAGGGCGGGAGCTGGCGGGCGTTCGCGCGGCCCGCGCGCAAGTGCCGCCCGGGCGATCGCCTGGAATTCGCGCCGGATTTTTTTGGCGAGGTGCTGGCCAGGGGCGAGGGCGGCGAGATCACGCTGGGGTTCGCGTGCGACGAGGGCGGTCTGATCCGGCAGCTCGAGGCCTATGGCGCGATGCCGCTGCCGCCCTACATCAAGCGGCCGCGCGGCGGCGACCCGCGCGATCGCGACGACTACCAGACGCTGTTCGCGCGCCGGGCCGGCGCGGTCGCGGCACCGACCGCGGCGCTGCATTTCACCGCGCCGCTGATGGCGGCGCTGGCGCAACGCGGCATCGAGCATGCCTTCGTCACGCTGCATGTCGGCGCCGGCACCTTCCTGCCGGTCAGGACAGAGGCTGTCGAGGACCATGTGATGCATGCCGAGTGGTACGAGGTGCCGGCCGTGACGGCCGACCTTGTCGCGCGGGCGCGGGCGCAAGGTGGCCGCGTGGTCGCGGTCGGCACCACGGTGCTGCGCACGCTCGAGAGCGCCGCCGACGCCGACGGCACGCTGCGCGCCGGGCGCCGGCGAGACCCGGCTGTTCATCACGCCGGGCTACCGTTTCAAGGCGACCGATCGCCTGCTGACCAACTTTCACCTGCCGCGCTCGACGCTCTTCATGCTGACCGCGGCGTTCGCCGGGCTGGAGCGCATGCACAAGGCCTATGCGCACGCGATCGCGCAGAAGTACCGGTTCTACTCCTATGGCGACGCCTGCCTGCTGACGCCGGCGAGCCGCGATGAGCGAGTTCCGCTTCGAGCTGATCGCGACCGATGGCGCGGCGCGCTGCGGCCGCCTGCACACCGCGCACGGCGCCATCGACACGCCGGCCTTCATGCCCGTGGGCACCGCGGCGACCGTCAAGGCGATGAGCGCCGACATGCTGCGCGCGACCGGCGCCCAGATCGTGCTCGCCAACACCTACCACCTCATGCTGCGGCCCGGC
This sequence comes from uncultured Alphaproteobacteria bacterium, assembly GCA_963753315.1. GTDB lineage: Bacteria > Pseudomonadota > Alphaproteobacteria > Geminicoccales > Geminicoccaceae > DASUGG01. The sequence continues at coordinate 3,409 of CAVWCI010000048.1, read as the reverse complement.
GCGGAGCGGGTCGAGCGCCTGGGCGGCCTGCACCGCTTCATGGCCTGGCCGGGCCCGATCCTCACCGATTCCGGCGGCTTCCAGGTGATGTCGCTGGCGGCGCGCCGGCAGATCGACGAGGACGGCGTGGTGTTCAGCTCGCATCTCGACGGCAGCCGGCACGCGCTCACGCCCGAGCGCTGCATGGACATCCAGCACCAGCTCGATGCGACCATCACGATGGTGCTGGACGAGTGCCCGGCGTTTCCGATCGGGCTTGACGAGGCGGCGGCATCGATGCGGCGCACGATGCGCTGGGCCGCGCGCTGCCGCAGCGCCTGGCGCCCGCGCCCGGGCTACGGCCTGTTCGGCATCGTCCAGGGCAGCGTCGATCCCGATCTGCGGCGCGAATCCGCCGGCCGGCTGGTCGAGATCGGCTTCGACGGCTATGCGATCGGCGGGCTCGCGGTCGGCGAGACCAAGCCCATGATGGACGCGACCGTGGCGCTCACCTGCGACGCGCTGCCGGCCAGCCGGCCGCGCTATCTGATGGGGGTGGGCAAGCCCGCCGACCTGGCCCGCGCCATCGCGCGCGGCGTCGACATGTTCGACTGCGTGCTGCCGACCCGCTCGGGGCGCACCGGCCAGGCCTGGACCCGCGCGGGCCCGCTCAACCTGCGCAACGCCCGCCACGCCGACGACCCGGCGCCGATCGATCCGGACTGCGGCTGCCCCGCCTGCCGCGAGCATTCGCGCGCCTATCTGCACCACTTGGTGCGCTGCAACGAGATCCTCGGCGCCATGCTCCTGACCTCGCACAACCTCCATTTCTACCAGGACCTCATGGCGGAGATGCGCGCCGCGATCGCGCACGGCACCTTCCAGGCCTGGCAGGCCGCGTTCGCCGCCGGCTTGACGTCACCGGACGATTGACCATGATCGCGGCGCTCTCACATATCAAATCGCACGCTCTGTCCGTGGCGTGGACCACGGATGGCGCATGATGGATTTCGAATGGGACAGGTCCAAGGCGGATGCCAACGACGCCAAGCATGGGTTGCCTTTCGAGGTGGCCAGGCGGGTATTCGACGATGATGCCTGTGTGGTGCTCGAGGACGCGCGGCAGGACTATGGTGAGGAGAGATTTGTCGCGCTCGGCATAATCGATGGTCGGATCTACATGGTAGCGTTCACTTGGCGCGGCGAAATCTGCCGGCTCATCTCAGCGAGGAAGGCGAATGCCCGTGAAATCCGCCGGTACCATCGTCAGGTCGAGACATGACCCGAGCAAGCCGGCGAGCCTGTCATCCGAGCAGGCGGCGCGGCTCGATGCCATGACGGACGATCAGATCACCGCCGCCGCTGTATCGGATCCGGATGCGCAGCCTTGGACCGACGACGACCTCGCACGCGCCAAGCAAGCGTTCGGGGCGCGGATCAAGATCACGCGGCTGAAGCTCGGCATGAGTCAGGCGGACTTCGCCGAGGCCTTCGGCTTTTCGCTCCGCGCGCTCCAGGACTGGGAGCGTGGCCGCGCCGAGCCTCCGGCAGCGATTCGATCGTACCTCCGCGTGATCGAGCGCGAGCCCGAGGCGGTCATGCGCGCGCTTGCCTGAGCCGCTCGCCTGGCAGGCCGCGATCGCCCCCGGCTTGACGTCACCGGACGATTGACCATGATCGCGGCGTCGCCGCCCATCAAGGGATGGCCTCGGGCGCGTAGCTCAATTGGCAGAGCAGCGGACTTTTAATCCGCGGGTTCTGGGTTCAAAGTCCCAGCGCGCCCACCAGAACATGACCCGGAGAATCGCCGCAGACCGGCTACGATAGTGCTGCCGATGACCGTATGGTCATGGAGACGATCCGAGCCAGGCGATCGCGGGGGCGGAGGGGACAATGGCGCTGCATTTCGACCGTGAGGAGTTCGAGAGCAGGCGTCGGCGCGCGCTGGAGGCGATGGCGGCGCAGGGGCTCGATGCGCTCCTGATGTTCAAGCAGGAGAGGGTCGGTTCCTGGCCATTCCTCGCGATGCCTGAAAACCCGAAAACTCCCGGAATATGGAGTAATCCGTTTGCGAGGCGTTCCTGTGAATTCCTTTGCTTTCCTTCCGCGTGATTGCTACAAAGCTCTAGCAATCACCGGAGCGGGCCATGCCAGCAATCACGAAGCGGACCGTCGACGCCGCGACGCCTGGCCGAAGGACGGCAAGCCGATTGACGCCTTCTTGTGGGATGGCGCCCTGAAGGGCTTTGGACTGAAGGTCACTGCCGCCGGTGCCAGGGTCTACATCTGCCAGTACCGCACCGGCGGGCGCGGCACGCCAACCAAACGGGTCACCATCGGCCGGCACGGCTCGCCGTGGACGCCGATCCGGCACGGCGCGAGGCAAGCGCTCCTTGGCGCCGTGGCTAGCGGTAGCGACCCGCAGGCGAGAAGGGCGCCCAGCGGAAGGAACAGAAGGCGCCGCGCAATACCGTCCGCGCAGTGGCCGAGGAGTGGCTGAAACGCGACCAGAGCAGCAATCGGCGCCTGCCGGAAGTGAAGCGCATCCTCGAGCGCGATTCCTGCCCGCTGTTGGGGACATGCCGATCGCTGATCTGCGGAAGCGCGACGTTATCGAGATGATCGACGGGATTGCGGATCGGGGCAGCGGCATCATGGCCAACAGGACGCTTGGCATCATCAAGAGGATGCTGACCTGGGCGGCCGGCCGCGACATCGTGGAGTCGAACGTCGCGCAGTTCGTCGAGCCGCCTGCTGACGAGACCCGCCGCGATCGCGTTCTGAGCGATGCCGAACTGGTCGACATCTGGCACGCGGCCGGGGCCCAAGGCGGGCCATACGGTGCCGGCGTCGGCTCTTGATGCTGACGGCCGCGAGGCGCGAGGAAATCTTCGGGCTGCATGAGGACGAACTCGACCTAGAGGGCGCGCAATCCGCTTGCCGGCGAGCAGGACGAAGGTCAAGGAGGGCCGGACGATACCGCTGTCCCCGCAAGCCGTCGCGATCCTGGACGCTCTGCCTCGCCTCGCCGGGCCATACCTGCTGAGCGCGACCGGCGAGCGGCCATGGTGCGACTTCCCGCGCAGCAAGCGCTATCTGGACAAGTGGTTGCCCGGTATGAAGCCTTGGGTGCTGCATGATTTGCGGACGATCGTGCGCGACCGGGCTGCAGCGGCTCGGCGTCCGCCTGGAGACAATCGAGGCTGTTCTCGGCCACGTCAGCGGCAGCCGGCGCGGAATCGTCGGCACATACCAGCGACACGCTTTCGAGCCCGAAGCGCGGGCTGCGATCGAGGCTTGGGGCAGGCATATCGAGGCGCTGCTGAGCGGCGAGAAGACAACATTGTCCCGATGCCGGCGCGAGCATAGATAGAGCTAGGGCGCGGCTAGGGTAGCTCCCGAACCGCCGGACGTCCGCACCGGCTGCCGC
>CAVWCI010000047.1:0-33169 GCA_963753315.1 uncultured Alphaproteobacteria bacterium | reverse complement strand
GGATGCTGACGTCGCGCACGACATTGTGATAGCGGATGACGCGGCCGCGGTTCTCGCCGCGCTGAATCCAGACCTCGTGCTCGCGGTCGACGCCGAACAGCCAGATCGTGGCATCGTCGGCGGGGCCGGCGCCGAGCCGCAGGACGCTCTCCTCGATCGCGATCGGCAGGCCCGGCTGCCGACGCGTCGCCAGCAGGTCGATCGCCTCGCGCACGCGTCCGCGTTGCGAGCCGATGACGTTGATCCGCCCCCCGATCACCATCTGCGGCGTGTACAAGTCCCCTAGCTCGAGCACGTCGGCGTAGATCCGCTGCCGCTCGGTGCTCGCCTCGAGGCCGAAGGTGTCCGGCCAGCCAAGCCGATCCCAATAGGTCACGTGGAAGCTCAGCGGCAGGACGTCCTGACGCGATTTCAGCTCGCCCAGCACCACGTCGGCCGGGGGACAGGAGCTGCAGCCCTGGGAGGTGAAGAGCTCGACCACGATCGGCGGCAGCGCCGATGCCGGCTCGGCCGCCTCGCCTCCGGCGTGCGCCGGAGAAAAAGACGCGGCGGCGATGGCAAGCATCGCCGCCACGAGAGGAGTAACGGGATCTTTCATGGTTTATTTGTATCGATCAGGCGCGAAAGCAAGCCAATCACGAAACGGCGATGATCAGCTGCAGGTCCTACCCCAGTGCGCCGACATTGTGCACGATCGCGGTGTTGATGCGACGGATCAACGCATAGATCCTGGCGATTGGCTGCAGGATTTCGGTGTGCTCCTGGCGATAGGACTGATACGCAGCCCCCTCGTAGGTCGGCGGCTCGCCGAAGTCCAAGGCATCGTCCGCCTCGTCCACGATCGGGAAGATCGCGGCCAGATCGGCGAGCGCCGCCTCGACGTCGAGCTGGATCAGGCGCGCGATCAGGCTCTCGTGCGTGAGCTCGTGACGGGCGCTGAAGTCGGGCACGCGGATCGCCAGGCGATAGAGCTCCTGGATCAGGGCGATCCGGATCGCGTGCAGCTGGTGCATGACGTCGCGCGAGGGGCGATCGACCACGATCGGCTCGGCACCGGCCTGCCGGGTGCGGCGGCGATGCTCGCGCAGGGCGCTGGCGAGCGTCATGTAGTCGCGGGTGAAGGTGCGCCAGACCGCGATCAGCCGCTCGTGCAGCGCCGCGCGCTCCATGACGTCGGCCAGCATGGTCAGCGCCTCGGCCTGGCGGCCCTCGCCGCGGCTGCTCGCGCGCGCCAGCCAGAAGCCGGTGTCGAACAGCTCGATATACGCCTTGAGCACCACCAGGTCGCTGAACTTGAAAGCGTGCTCGACCACATTCATCAGGCGGCGAAAGCGCGGCGATTCCTCGTACAGGCGCTGGAAGCGCTCGGGGTCCTTGGCGACCGCCTCGCCGACGCCGCCGATCGCGTTGGCGAGAAAGCCCATCTGCTGCAGCACCGCGTTGTGCGAGATCGCGCGCAGCTGGCTCGGATGCTCGAGGCTGATCTGGCCCGACCAGTTGTCGTGCTGGCGCTTGGTAGGCCGCGAGCCGCAGCGGTACAAAAGGTTGCCGCCATAGGCGCCCAGCAGGGCGCCGTAGCTGACGTCGTCCATGATCCGCTGGTTGAAGCGCTGCACGACGGTGAAGAACTCGTGCACGTAGTCGGTCTCGGCATAGAACGGATCGTCGCCCTCGTCGGCGGGCTCCAGCACATGCTCGAGGATGCGCGTCGTCGCCGCCAGCGCGGCTTCCTCGGTCGCGAACCACAGATAGCCGTCGCCGCCCTGGAACGAGACCTCCTGCTTGTAGGTGATGCCGAGCTCGGCGAGCAGCCTGCGCGAGGCCGGCGTGGCGACGTAGTCGAGCCGGTCGGCGAAGCTTTGCGGATGGCCGCCGCGGCCGATCGATTCGCCGTGCGTGTCGAAGATCACGAGCTCGACGTCGGCAAGGCCCTGCCTTGCCAGCTCGCGGCCGATCGCCATCCGCAGCCGCTCGATGGCATGGCCGGCGGCGATCTGGCCGAGCGCCCGGCCGGCGTCCGAGAAGCCGGTCTGAACGCACAGCCGGCCGTGGCGCTGGACATAGGCGCGAAAGCTCTCGACGCTCAGCGCCTCGGCGATCGCGCGCGTGCCCTGCTCGAGGCCGACCAGGGTCTCGAACAGGGGCGAGATCTCGACCTTGTCCTCGACATCGAACTGCCTGGCGAAATAGAGCGCCGTCAGCAGGGTGAACCCGGTCTCGCACTCGGCGATCAGGAAGCGGATCGGCTGGGTCGCGTCGAGGTATTTCAGCATCTGCGCGACCACCATGAACACGCGCTTGGCCGTGGCCTTCTCGGCCAGCAGCGAGCCGAAGTTGACCCGGACCGGCTCGACCCCTTCGATCAGCGCCGTGATCGCGTTCAGATAGCTGAGGCGATGGCTGGGATCGTCAGGCGGATGATCCATGCCGATCGCCTTGCGGATCGCATTGTGCAGCTGGCGCGCGTTCAGCCGGATGTGGGTATGGGCGAGGCCGAGACCATGCGTGCGCACGCTCGCGCGCAGCACGCACAGGCCGCGCGTCAGCGTCACGTCGCCGCTCAGCCCGATGGCGCGATCGAGCAGATCGATCAGCGGCTTGACGTCGACCAGGCGGGCGTGCCGGCCCTCGTACATGGTCCGCGAGATCGCCGCCAGCTGCCGGCGCCAGCGCTCGTCATCGGGCGGCGCGTCACCGTCGAACACCGCGATCTCGTCGCCGGCCTGCTTGACCGCGAGCGCCAGGCGCGCCTCGAGCAGCTCCAGGATGTCGCCCAGCCCCGCCGACCCCTCGACCATCGTTCGCAGGCGTGCTGCGGCCGCGCGATAGCGCTCGAGCTGCAGCACCTGAACCCGCAGCCGCTTGGCGAAGGTGGTCGTCCAGGGGATGTCCGAGCGGCCGTCGAGGTCGTAGCCGACCCAGCTGGCGATGGTCACGAGGCGGGGGCAAAGCTCAATCCAGCGGTCGGGATAAGCCTCCTCGGCAACCCGAAAGACCAGGTCGTAGACCAGGTCGAGCACGGCATGCAGGTTGCAGATGGCAGCGACCGACTGACGATGCTCCTCGGCAAGATCGAGCGGCTGATCGGGCCGATGCTCGCTGCGGCTCGCCTGATCGATCAGCGCCTCGCGCGCGGGCCCGTCGAGAGCGCTGCCGTCGCGTCCCGTCCCCATCGCCAGCGCCACCAGGATCTGCTGCAGCGCCCTGGACAGCGAGAAGGTCGGGTGGGCGGTGATCACGATGCCGAAGCGATCGCGCTCGATCGCACGCCGGAAGTGCTCGAAGGGGACCGCAGCATCGCCGTCCCGGCTAAGGCCACGCAGCAGCTGACGCAGGCGCTCGACGTTGGCGGCACGCTCGCAGACGCCGAGATAGCGCCCGATACGCTCGCTGCGACGCAGGAACGATCGCATCGTGAGGCGCTGGATCAATTGCTCCAGGTCGTCGTGGGTCAACTCGCCCGCATCGAGCCGTCGTCCGATTTCGATGGCCAGCAGCAGGATCGGATTGGCGAACGGATCGAGCTCGGTGCGCCGGCGCAGCTCCGCCAGGGTCTGCTCGAAGGCTGCCATCAGCTCGCCCGGACCGGCCGTGCTCCGGCTTTCGAGGCGCGCGACGCCCTCGGGCAAGGGGTGAGGATCGCTGTCGAATTCAGAAAGCGCCATGTGCGGGCGCGAGACCATGGCATTCCTCCGCACGGCCGGCATGCAAGCCCGATCCTATGCGGGGAGCCTAGGACATCTCGAGGGCTTCAAGAAGCGAATTTCTTGCGCTGCAGCAATTCTTGCTGCGGCCCGGCATCCTCGCCGTCGGCAGGCAGGCACCGTCTGCGAAAGAAACCCGCAACGAAAATTGGGAACCTTCCTGGCGCGCATGCATTCATACCATGTAGCGCTCTGACGAACTGGGGGCCCATCCCCGCCGGCTGGGCCCCTTCTTTCTTGGAAGGGAGAAGGACGATGGCTTGGTTGAGGGAACGTCTCGTCTGGGCCGCGGTCCTGATCCCGCTCGCCGGCGCGCTGGCGGCTTGCGATAGCGAAGGCCCCGCCGAAGAGGCCGGGGAGACGGTGGACGACGCCGCCGAGGATGCCGGTGACGCGGCCGAGGATGCCGCCGACTGACCCGCGACCCGATTCAGTGCTTGTGCAGCGATCGCGCCTCCTCGTGCAGGCTCTCGGCAATCGCATGCTCGGCCGCGGCGCCGGCCTTATGGCGCGACGAGCCCGAGGCGGCGTCGGTGCGCGAAAACTCCTCGAGCTCCGCTGACAGCTCCTCCAGCTCCTTGCCGCCGGCCATCATGTTCAGCACCTCCTCGCGCGACACCTCCTCCTTGCGGAAGGTGCCATAGGTGCGGCCGCGGTTGAGGATCGTGAAGGCGTCTCCCACCGGGTAGGCGTGGTGGACGTTGTGGGTGATGAAGATCACGCCAAGGCCGCGGGCGCGCGCCTGGGCGACATAGCGCAGCACCACCGAGGCCTGCTTGACGCCCAGCGCCGAGGTCGGCTCGTCGAGGATCAGCACCCGGGCGCCGAAATAGACCGCCCGCGCGATCGCGACGCACTGCCGCTCGCCGCCGGAGAGGGTGCCGACCGCCTGGGTCGGGTCGCGCACGTCGATGCCGATCTTGGCCATCTCCTCCTTGGCGATCCGATTGGCGCCGCCGACGTTGAAGCGGCCGAGCGCGCTGGTGCCGCCGAGCTCGCGGCCCATGAAGAAGTTGCGCGTGATGCTCATCAGCGGAATCATCGCGAGATCCTGGTACACCGTCGCGATGCCGCGATCGAGGGCATCGCGCGGCGTGCGCATCTGTACCGGCTGGCCGTCGATCAGGATCTCGCCCTCGGTCGGCTGATGCACGCCCGAGAGGGTCTTGATCAGGGTCGACTTGCCGGCGCCGTTGTCGCCCAGAAGGCACATCACCTCGCCGGCGTGCACCTTCATCGTGACGCCGCTGAGCGCGATCACCGAGCCGAACCGCTTGACGATGTCGCGCAGCTCGACCAGCGGCGGGCTGCCGTTGGCGTTGGCCATGAGCTGGACCTCCCTTACGCTTAGCGCGCTTCGGTCACCCTGCGCCGGATGTAGCTGTTGAACAGCACCGCGACCAGCATCATCACGCCCAGGAACACCTTGAACCAGTCCGTGTTCACGCCCGTGTAGAAGATGCCCATCTGGACGGTCCCGAAGATCAGGGCGCCGAACGAGGCGCCGATCGCCGAGCCGTAGCCGCCGGTCAACAGGCAGCCGCCGATCACCGCGGCGATGATCGCCTCGAACTCCTTGAGCAGCCCGCGGGTGGTGTCGGCCGAGCCGGCGTCGAGCACCTGGACACAGGCAAACAGCGTTGCCGCAGAGGCGGTGAACATGAACAGGCCGGTCTTCACTGCGGCCACCGGCACGCCCACGTTGCGCGCCGCGTTCGGATCGCCGCCGCAGGCGAAGATCCAGTTGCCGACGCGGGTGCGCAGCAGGATGTAGGTGGCCACGGCCGTCAGGCCGATCCACCAGACGATCGACATCGAGATGCCGGAGATCGCCGGCGCACCGTCGGCGCGGGTGCCGATCAGCCCGATCTCGGCGAGCCAGACCATGAGGAGGCCGCCGACCTCGCCGGCAAAGATCGGCGCGAGCCAGTCCGCCGCCGCCAGGTCCTTGAGGCCGGAGACCTGCGTGCGGCCGGTGATCAGGCGCGTGAAGCCGATGGTCAGGCCGCGCAGGATGAACAGGCCCGCCAGCGTCACGATGAACGACGGCAGGCCGCTCCTGATCACGATCTGGCCGTTGACGTAGCCGATCAGGCAGGCGATCGCGAAGGCCAGCAGGATGCACGACCACAGCGGCCAGCCCCATTGCACCGCCGGGATCGCGATGATCACGCCGGCGGCGCCGATCATCGAGCCGATCGAGAGGTCGAACTCGCCGCCGATCATCAGCATCGAGGCCGCCACGGCGATGATGCCGAGCTGCGCCGAGACCTCGAGGAAGTTGAGGATGCCGGGCGCCGAGAACAGGCCACTGCCCCCGGCGGCGACGCCGAAGAAGATGAACACCAGAATGGTCCCGGCCACCGCGCCCAGCTCGGGGCGGGCCATGAGCTTGCGAACGAGCGGCGTCTGCGCCATCCGTTCGTCGACGGGTGCGGTTCTGGTCGCAGCCACGGCAGCCTCCTTGCGCACGGGCCGGCGAGCTGGGACCCGCGGCGCGGGCCCCGGCTTCGGCCGCCTGGGTCAGCGAATACCCTTGGCGCTGAGATCGATCACCTGAGCGGCGTTTTCCTGGGTGACGAAACCGGGCCCGGTCATGACCGTGCCCGCCGGCATCAGGCCATAGAGCTGGTGCAGCTTCAGGAGCTGGATCGGCAGATAGCCCTGCAGATACTGCTGCTGGTCGATCGCGAACATCATCTTGCCGCCGTCGATCGCCTCGAGCACGCTGGGCGACAGGTCGAAGGTGCCGAACTTGACCTGGTCCAGCATCTGAGCCTCCTCGAGCGCCGCGAGGGTCGGCTCGGCGGCCGTGGGGCCGAGGGTGAGCACGCCGTCGGTGTCGGGGTTGCCGGAGAGGTACGCCTGGACCGCATTGCTGACCTCGGTCGGGTCGATGCTGACCGCAAGCACCTCCACGGGCACGCCCTCGAGGCCGTCGATGAAGCCTTCGCAACGCAGATCGAGCGCGACGTTGCCGACTTCCTGATTGACGCAGATCGCCTTGGTGACGCCCGCTTCCTTCATCATCTTGCCGCCGCCGAGGCCCGCCTCGTACTCGGTCTGGCCGACGTGCACCGCCACGCCCAGCTCCTCGCGCACGTCGGAGCCGGAGTTCATGGAGATGACCGGGATGCCCGATGCGACCGCGTTCCTGATGGCATCGCCGAGCGCCTCGGCATCGGGAACCGACACCACCAGGCCATCGGGCTGCGAGGCCACGGCGGCGTCGATGATCTGCGCCATCTGCACCATGTCGAAGGTATCCGGCGCGCGATACTCGACCGTGACGCCGAGATCCTCTGCGGCCTGGTCGACGCCGTTCTTGACCACCGACCAGAACGGATCGGCGGCCTGGCCGTGGCTCACCACCACGAATCGCATGTCCTGCGCTGCAGCGGAGCCGGCAATTCCCAGAGCGGCGGCGACGAGGACAGCTTTGCCAAGCATGGTTTTCATGCTTGTACTCCCTGTGTGGTTTACTTGCAACCTAAGGGTTAGCGCTGGATGCCGACCGTGCCAACAGAAAATCGTCGCACGCCAATGTCTGCGCCCGATTATGCCGCCACTTGAGACATCTTCATCGCACAACATGCGCGATCGTGCCTGTCGTGACGACCTGCCGATCAGCCGCGCCTGGAGCCCTGTTGCAGCCGGCTGATCGTCGATCCTTGGCCACGGCAGCGCGGCTCGCGGCTTTCTACGGCGCAGTATTCGCGGTCGTCGGCGTGCAGGCGCCTTTCTGGCCGGTCTGGCTGGAGGCGCGCGGCCTGAGCGCGGCCGAGATCGGTCTGGTCATCGCCGCATCGTTCTGGCCGCGGGTGGTCACGAGCCTGGTGATCCCGCACCACGCCGACCGGCTCGGCGAGCGCCGCCGGCCGATGGTCTTCCTGGCGGCCATCACGCTGGTGGGCGTCGCGCTGTTCGCGCTCGCCGACCGGTTCTGGATGTTCATGGGCCTCAGCCTCCTGACCGGCGCGACCTTCGCCGCCATCCTGCCGCTCGGCGAGGCGCTGGCCCTGCAGGAGGCGCACGAGCATCGGCTCAGCTACGGCCGGGTGCGGCTTTGGGGATCGATCACCTTCATCGTCGCGGCGATCGCCGTGGGTGGCGCCCTGCAGCAGTCTGGGCCGGAGATCGTGCTGCTGGCGCTCCTGGTCGCGCTGGGCATGACGGTGGCGAGCTGCCTCGCATTGCCGGAACGGCCGCATCCGCCGCGCGCCGGCCCGCCGCTCGGCTTCGATCGCCTGCTGCGGCAGCCGGGCCTGGTGAGCTTCGTCCTGGCGGCCGGCCTGATCCAGGCGAGCCACGTCGTCTACTATGGCTTTGCGACGCTGCACTGGCGCGCGGCCGGTCACGGCGAGGCGCTGATCGGCTGGCTGTGGGCCGAAGGCGTGGTCGCCGAGATCGTGCTGTTCACCTTTGCGGGCGCGGTGTTGCGGCGGCTGCCGCCGCTGCGGCTTCTGGCGCTCGCGGGCGGGCTCAGCGTGCTGCGCTGGGCGGCGACGGCGCTGAGCACCGATCTCGCCGTGCTGATCCCGGCGCAGGCGCTGCACGCGGCGAGCTTCGGGGCGGTGCATCTCGCGACCGTGCACTATCTGCGCGACCACACGCCGCTCGCGTTGCAGGCCAGCGCGCAGGGGTTCTACGCGGCGATCGGCGGTGCCCTCCTCTCGGGGCTGCTGGCACCATTGGGCGGCTGGCTCTATGGCCGGGCCGGCGGCGAGGCGTTTTGGGCGATGGCCGCGGTCGCCCTGCTCGGCACGATCGCCGCCGCCCTCCTGATGCGGCGTCCGGCCAGGTGAGCTATCCTTGCGATGGCCTCAAGGGGAGGTTGGCGATGATGAGCCTTCGGGCGGACTTCGAGCGCGACGGCTATCTGGTGCTGCCGGGCTTCGTGCCGGAGGGGCAGTGCGACGCGCTGCGCGCGCGCATGGCGGAGATGCTGGAGGCCTTCGAGCCCGCCGAGGTCGCCACCATCTTCTCGACCCGCGGCCTCAGCCATGCGCAGGATCGCTACTTTCTCGAATCCGGCGACAAGGTCCGCTTCTTCTTCGAGGAGGAGGCGTTCGCGCCAGACGGCCGTCTCAAGCAGGGCAAGGCGCGCTCGATCAACAAGGTCGGCCATGCGCTGCACGACCTCGACCCGGTCTTCGAGCGCTTCTCGCGCCAGCCGGCGCTCGCTTCGCTGGTGGCGGACCTCGGCATCGCCGAGCCCTTGCTGCTGCAGTCGATGTACATCTTCAAGCAGCCGCGGATCGGCGGCGAGGTCGGCTGCCACCAGGATGCGAGCTTCCTGATGACGGAGCCGGCCGAGCGTCGTGGGCCTGTGGTTTGCGCTCGAGGACGCCACCACCCTGAACGGCTGCCTGTACGCCGCACCCGGTGGTCACAAGGGGCCGCTGCGCTGCCGCTTCGTCCGCCACGATATCGGCGGCGCGCACGATCGGACCGAGATGGTCACGCTGGATGCGACGCCGCTGCCGAGCGAAGGGCTGGTGCCGCTCGAGGTGCCAAAGGGTACGCTGGTGGTCCTGCACGGCTTCCTGCCGCATGGCAGCGCGCCCAATCGCTCGGCGCGCTCGCGCCACGCCTACACGCTGCACGTGATCGACGGCAGGTGCGCCTGGCGGCCGGACAACTGGCTGCAGCGTGCGCCGGACATGCCGCTGCGCGGTTTCTGATCGAGCCGGCAGGCCTTGTTCGCGGCAGCGAGCACGTCGGCATTGCAATCGCCCGGCTGAAGTCCCAATTCCTCACCAACAGGCAAGCACCGAAGAAGGTCCAGGAATGCTGAGGACGGCCAGCGCGGCGGACGGATCCGCCGGCGACCACGGCGGTCACGCCGATGACATCATCTACCCATCCGCGATTCCGTTCGTTCTCGTGCATCTGGCCTGCTTTGCCGCGGTCTGGACGGGAGTGACGGCCGAAGCCTTGCTGCTCGGCATCGCGGCCTACGTCGTGCGCATGTTCGCGGTCACCGCGGGCTACCACCGCTATTTCGCGCACCGCACCTACCAGACCAGCCGGATCGCGCAGTTTCTGCTGGCCTTCCTGGCGCAGACCTCGGCCCAGCGCGGCGTGCTGTGGTGGGCCGCGAACCACCGGGCGCATCATCGCCACGCCGACACCCTCGACGATGTCCACTCACCGCGCCTGCATGGCTTCCTGCGCGCCCATGTCGGCTGGATCTTCACGCCACGCCGTATGCGGACCGACTATGAGGGGATCGCCGACTTCACCCGCTATCCCGAGCTGGTGTGGCTCGACCGGCAGCCCTATCTGCCGGCAGCGCTGCTGGCCATCGCGGTGTGGCTGATCGCCGGCTGGCCCGGCCTGATCGTGGGCTTCTGCTGGAGCACCGTGCTGGTCTGGCATGCCACCTTCGCGATCAATTCGGTGGCGCATCTTGCCGGCCGGCAGCGCTACCTGACCGGCGACGACTTCGCGCAACAACTGGTGGCTGGCGATCCTGACGCTGGGCGAGGGGTGGCACAACAACCATCACGCCTACCAGTCCTCGGTCCGTCAGGGTTTCCGCTGGTGGGAGTTCGACCCGACCTTCTATGCCCTGAAGGCGCTGTCGTGGCTCGGCCTGGTCTGGAACCTGCGCAGCCCGCCCGAGGCGGTGGTCCGGGGCGAGCAGCGCCTCGGCCGTAAGGTGATCGAGAAGGTGGCGCGTCAGCTGGCTATGGCTTTTCCGCTCGAGCGGATCGCGGCGCTGACCCACGAGGACATGGCGCGGACGCCGAAATGGACGGAGCTGCAGTCGCGCCTTTGCGAGGCGCGCTCGCACGCCGAGGCCTTCCTGGCCGACCTGCACTTCCCGCACGTGCCGAGCGTGGACGAGATCCGCCGCTATGCCGAGCAGCATCTGGCGAATACGCCTTCGCTCGAGGACATCGCCGCCCGTGCGCGGCAGATCCTGCTGGAATCGATCTCGGTCCGGCTCCTGGCGAAGGCGGGGGCGCCGGCCTGAGGTTCGTCGAGGCCCCTCGAAGTCCATTGGATTGGCCTCGTCGATATCGTCAAAATGGCCCTTTATGAAGGGCCGATTCCAAGTCACATCCTGAACCTGTAGCGGGTTCAAGATGTGAGATGCCTGTGGACCAGCCTGTCAGAACCGCCAGGACCAGGGTGCGGCGGATGCCAAAGCGCGGGCACTACGACCGCGCGACGGTGCATGCGGTGCTCGACGCCGGGGTCATGTGCCATGTCGGCTACGTGATCGACGGCCAGCCCTACGTCACGCCGACCTGCCATTGGCGGCACGGCGATCGCGTCTATTGGCACGGCTCATCCGCCAGCCGGATGCTGCGCCACCTCAAGCAGGGCGTGCCGGCCTGCGTCACCGTCACCCATCTGGACGGCTTCGTGCTGGCCCGCTCCGGCTTTCACCACTCGATCAACTATCGCTCGGTGATGGCGCTCGGCCATGCTCGCCTGGTGCCGGACGAGGCCAAGCTCGAGGCGCTGCGGGATTTCGTCGAGCGCCTGTTTCCGGGTCGCTGGGACGAGCTCCGTCCCCCGACCGCGCAGGAGATCAAGGCCACGACCGTCCTTTGGATGGACCTGGACGAGGCCTCGGCCAAGATCCGCACCGGACCGCCGGTCGACGACGAGGAGGACTACGCGCTGCCGGTCTGGGCCGGCGTCCTGCCGGTATCGAGCCGGCGCGGGATGCCCGAGCCGGACGCGCGCCTCGCCCCGGATGTCGCGTTGCCTGCCTATCTGCGCCCGGATGGTGCGGCGAGCTAGCGGTCCGCCTGGACCCAGGGGCGCTCGCCCCTGACCTCGCGCACGGCAAGCGTCTCGATGCCGTCACGCTCGACCCAAAGGGCGAGGCCGCCCGCGTCCCGCAGCGCGGTCGGACCGATCAGGGGCGTGCCGTTCGGGCAGCGCTCGATGCGCGGATAGCTGATCACCAGGGTCGCGAGCGCGCAGTCCTCCTCGAGCGCCTCCGGCCGGCGCACCAGGGCGATGCGCTGGCCGCCACGGCTGACGATGCAGCCGAGCGCATCGCAACGCAGGTCCGCGCCATCGCGGCCGTCCGCTGGCCAGGGCGCCGCCTCGTCCTGGCCAGCACTCTGCAGCCAGCTGTCGGTGATCCAGCTGTCGCGCTTCCAGGGTGAGATCGCCAGCAGCCCGTCGAGGCGCACCGCCACGATCTGAGCGCGCGCGTCGACCAGAACGTCCGGCGGCCTGGCCAGCAGCATCAGGCCACAGCCGAGGGCGATGCCCAAGAGGCCCAGCCTTCGCCACGGCGTGCGCCAGAGGCACAGCCACAGTCCGCCCGCCACCGTGGCGATCAGCGCCGCGAGCGGCGGCTGCGCCACATTGAGCGCCGCGCCGGGAAGTTTAGCGACGAACGCCGCCACCACGATGATGATCTCGATCCCCTGCGCCATCAGCACGAAGCAGAAATCGGCGAGCCCAAAGGGGATGAGCAGCAGGCCGAGCATGCCGAGCGGCATGATCCAGATCGCGGAAAGGGGTACGGCGATCAGGTTGGCGACGATGCCATAGGTCGAAAACCGGCTGAAGTGATAGATCGAGAACGGCGTGGTCGCCGCGCTCGCCACGACCGTCGTGAGCGCGCAGCCGGCGATGTAGAGGATCAGGCGCCCGTCGAGCCCATGGGCTCCGCTCGGGTGCTTGGCGGCGCCGGTCTCGTACACCGCGATCAGGGCGGCCACGGCGGCAAACGACATCTGAAAGGAGGCGCCGATCAGGCTTTCCGGCTGCAGCAGCAAAAGGACGAGGGCCGCGAAGGCGACCAGCCGCATGGAGAACGGGTTGCGGTCGACCGTGACCGCCAGCAGCATGAGCGCGGTCATGATGAAGGAGCGCACGGCCGGCACGCTGGCCCCGGAGATCAGGAGATAGCCGAACGCGCCGATCAAGGCGAGCAGGGCGGCGAGCTTCTTGGCTGGCAGCCGCAGCGCCAGCGGCGGCGCGAGGGCAAGCGCGATGCGAACGGCGAAGAACACCGTGCCGGCGACCAGCGCCATATGCAGACCGGAGATGGAGAGGAGATGGATGATGCCGGCCACCGCCCAGTCGTCCCAGATGTGATCGGGCAGCGCGCCGCGCAGCCCGGTCAGGAGGGCCACCGCGATCGCGCCCGCAGGGCCCGGAGCGGCCTTGGAGATTTCGTTCGCGATTGACTGGCGCAGCGCGGAGACGGCCAGCGCCCAGCTGCGGTGATCGGCGCGGGAAACGAGTTCCGGCGCGTCCCACGCGTAACCGACCGCGCCGAGCTGCATGAAATAGGCGTGACGGGCAAAGTCGAACCCATGCGGTTCGACCGGCGCCGACGGCGGCATGAGCATGGCGCGCAGGCGAACCCGGTCGCCCGGGGACACCACGGGATCGAGGGTGGGCACGCTGACCCGGATCTGCGCCGGGGTCGCTCCGCCTTCGAGGCCCTCGATGACCGGTCGGCCGAGCGTGAGGCGCTGGCCGTCGACGCGATCCTCGACCAGCAGGACCGTCGCCTCGATCTCGTAGGCACCGCGCCGCTCCAGCGCCGGCGCTGCCACGAGCTCCGTGCGGATGGTCGCGACCGCGAAGCCCAGCAGGACCGTGCCCATGGCGAACCAGGCCGGCATCTCCACCAGGGACCAGCGTTGCGGGCCGAACCACCAGCGGGCGGCCAGCGCAGCGGCCAAGACGAGTAGAGCGGCGACGCCGGGCCAGACTGGCGGCTCGACCGGCAGGGCGAAATAGCAGGCGATGCCCATGCCCAGGCCGACCGGCAGCCAGAGGAACCAGCGCTCGCGCTCCTCCAGCAGGTGCGCCGTGAGCCACGCCCAGAAGCCCGGCCAGGAGGCACGCCAGCCGCCGAGCCAGACGCCGAGCGACGGCGTCAGGGAAGGCGGGCCGAGGAGTCGGTGCGCCATCGGCGAGACTGTGCTAGACGAGCCTGGGTGGAGCGGGCATCGGAAGTAGTTTATCAACCATGAGTGTTGTTACAAGGTTTGCGCCTTCGCCTACAGGTTTTTTGCACATCGGCGGCGCGCGGACCGCCCTGTTCAACTGGCTGTATGCCCGCCACCACGGCGGACGCTACTTGCTGCGGGTCGAGGACACCGACCGGGCGCGCTCGACCCAGGAGGCGATCGAGGCGATCCTCGACGGCCTGCGCTGGCTCGGGCTCGATGCCGACGAGCCGCCGATCTTTCAGTCGGCGCACCTCGCGCGCCACGCCGAGATCGCCAGGATGCTGCTCGGCCAGGGCAGGGCATATCACTGCTACTGCACGCCCGAGGAGCTGGCGGCGATGCGCGAGCAGGCGCGCGCCGAGGGGCGAACCGTCGGCTACGACGGCCGCTGCCGCGATCTCGGCCCGGCCGAGGCTCGGGCAGGCGTCGCGCCGGTGATCCGGCTGAAGGCGCCGCGCGAAGGCGAGACGGTGATCGAGGATGCGGTCCAGGGCACCGTCAGGGTCGCCAACAGCCAGCTCGACGACATGGTGCTGCTGCGCTCCGACGGCACGCCCACCTACATGCTCTCGGTGGTGGTCGACGACCACGACATGGGCATCAGCCACATCATCCGCGGCGACGACCACCTCACGAACGCGTTTCGTCAGGCGCACCTCTACCACGCGCTCGGCTGGCCCGTGCCGGCCTTTGCCCATATCCCGCTGATCCACGGGCCCGATGGCGCCAAGCTGTCGAAGCGTCACGGCGCGCTCGGGGTCGACGCCTATCGCGACCAGGGCTTCCTGCCGGAGGCCATGCGCAACTATCTGCTGCGGCTCGGCTGGAGCCATGGCGACGACGAGATCATCTCGACCGAGCAGGCGATCGCCTGGTTCGATCTCGACGGCGTCAACAAGGGCGCCGCGCGCTTCGATCTCGCCAGGCTGACCAGCCTGAACGCCCACTATCTGCGCCAGATGGAGGCGGGCGACCTGGTCGCGCTGATCGCGCCGCGGCTGGAGGCCGAAGGCTGCGTGATCGACGATGCGGCGCGCGCGCGCCTGGTCGCGGCGCATGCCCGGGCTGAAACCGCGCGCGACCACCTTGGTAGATCTTGCTGCAAGTGCTAAGTTCTATGTTGCAGTGCGGCCGCTGGCGCTGAGCGAGCAGGCGATCAAGCTGCTTGACGCGGCCGCGCGCGCGCGTTTGGAGGATCTGCGGCCGGCGCTGGAAGCGGTCGAGGTTTGGAACGAGCAGGCCCTCGAAGAGGCCGTGCGCCAGCATGCGCAGGCATCGGATGTGAAGCTCGGCGAGGTCGCCCAGCCACTGCGGGCGGCCCTTACCGGGTCGACGACGTCACCCGGCCTGTTCGAGGTGATGGCCGTGCTGGGCCGGGCCGAGGCCTTGGCCCGGCTGGCCGACGCTACACGCAGCCGGCCCTGACTTTGTGTGGGGTCGTTGGATTCTCGCCGAGCTGTCGAACGGCGGTGAAATTCCAGTCGATCATCGAAAAACCCAGCTGAAGAGTGGGCACCTATGACGCAGTCCAACTATGCCAAGGTGACGCTGTCGGACCAGGAAGGTAAAGCGACCGAGCTGAGCCTGCTCGAGGGCACCATGGGGCCCTCCGTCATCGACATCCGCAAGCTCTATGCCGACACCGGGCGCTTCACCTACGACCCCGGCTACACCTCGACCGCCAGCTGCACCTCCAAGATCACTTACATCGATGGCGAAGAGGGCGTGCTGCTGCACCGCGGCTATCCGATCGAGGAGCTCGCGACCAAGAGTGATTTCCTCGAGGTCGCCTATCTCATCATGTTCGGCGAGCTTCCGACCGCGGCCCAGAGAGCCAAGTTCGACCACGACGTGACCTACCACACCATGGTCCACGAGCAGATCCTGCTGCTGTTTCGTGGCTTCAGGCGCGACGCCCATCCCATGGCGGTCATGATCGCCGTGGTCGGCGCGCTGTCCGCCTTCTACCACGAGGACCTCGACATCCAGGATCCGCACAATCGCATGATCGCGAGCTACCGGCTGGTCGCCAAGGTCCCGACCATCGCCGCGATGGCCTACAAGTACTCGGTCGGCCAGCCGTTCATGTATCCGCGCAACGATCTGACCTATGCCGAGAATTTTCTGCACATGACCTTCGGCGTGCCGTGCGAGGCCTACAAGCCCAACCCGGTGCTGGCCAAGGCGCTCGACCGCATCTTCATCCTGCACGCCGATCACGAGCAGAACGCCTCGACCTCGACGGTGCGCCTGGTAGGCTCCACCGGGGCCAGTCCCTATGCCGCGATCGCCGCCGGCATCGCCTCGCTCTGGGGGCCTGCGCATGGCGGCGCCAACGAGGCGGTGGTCAGCATGCTGTCCGAGATCGGCTCGGTCGAGCGCATCCCGGAGTTTCTCGAGCGCGCCAAGGACCGCAACGACCCGTTCCGCCTGATGGGCTTCGGCCATCGGGTCTACAAGAACTACGACCCGCGGGCCGCGGTGCTGCGCGAGAGCGCGCACGAGGTGCTGGCAGAGCTCGGCCGCGCCGACGATCCGCTGCTGCCGATCGCCGAGGAGCTGGAGAAGATCGCGCTCGACGACGACTACTTCGTCGAGCGCAAGCTGTTCCCGAACGTCGATTTCTATTCCGGCATCATCCTGCAGGCGATGGGCATCCCGACCTCGATGTTCACCGCGATCTTCGCGCTGGCGCGCACGGTCGGCTGGGTCGCGCAGTGGAGCGAGATGATGGAGGATCCCGAGCAGAAGATCGGCCGGCCCCGGCAGCTCTACAATGGCCCGACCCAGCGCACCTTCGTGCCGCTCGAGCAACGCGGCTGAGCGAGGCCAGGACGGCGCCGCGGCCGGAAGGATGCTCCGCGATGCGCCGCCTGCTGCTCGTGATCGTCGCGCTGGCGGGCCTGCTGGTCGCCGGACCCGTTCTCGCCCAGTCCGCCTCGCCCACTGAGCCCAGTCCCGCCGAGCTGAGAGCGCTCGCCGCGCTGCTGCGCGACCCGGCGATCCAGGCCTGGCTCCAGGCCGAGGCCGATCGCGCGCCGGCGGCGACGCAGGCTGCCGCGAGCGAGCCCCAAGGCGCCCATCAGGCGATGGTCGGCCAGCTGGATGCGATGCGCGCGTTCCTGCGCACGCTCGTGGCGGCGATCCCACAACTGCCGGGCGAGCTCGGCCAAGCCTGGCAGACCCTTGCCGGCGACATGATGCAAGACCGGGGCGCGCTCGAAGTAGCGATTCTGCTGGCCGTGTTCGTGGCGCTCGGCTTTGGCCTCGAGTGGCTGTTCTGGTGGGCGACCACCGGGTTCCGCGAGCGGATGATCGCGACCCGTCTCGATACCGTGCGCGCCCGTCTGCTGCGCGGTCGGCAGGAGGTTCGCCTACGGACTCGGCGTCGTGCTCGCCTTCGCGCATCGGCAGCATCGGCGGCTTTCTGCTGTTCGAATGGCCGCGGTTGCTCAAGGAGGTCGTGCTCGCCTATCTCCTCGTCTTCCTCATCATCCGGCTTGTCCTCGTGCTCGGCCGCATTCTGCTCGCGCCGGGCGCCGAGCGCTTCCGCGTCGTCCCGATGGCGACGCGCGAGCGCGCGCTTCTGGTTCGTGTGGTCGGCCGTCCTGATCGGTTGGTTCGTCTTCGTCAACATCACGCTCGACGTTCTAGCACTGCTCGGCGTGAGCGAGCCGGCGGGCTATCTGGTCGGGCTCGCGTGCGGCGTCGTGCTGGTGGGGCTCGCCCTGTTCGTGGTGTGGCGCCATCCGGAGCGGGAGAGCGGCCTGCGGCCGCGGCGCAGCCAGCGCATCGGCACCTGGCTGCTTTCGCTCTACGTCGTGGTCGTCTGGCTGCTGCTGTTCACGGGCTCGGCGGCTCCCTTCTATGTCGGCGTCATCCTGCTGCTGCTGCCGATCGCGATCCGCGGCGCGCAGCTCGCGGTCAACCACGTGCTGCGTGCGGCTGAGGACGAGGCGGCCGGCGCCGTCCCCTCCGTTACCGCGGTCTGCCTCGAGCGCGGCCTGCGCGCGGCGCTCCTGATCGGCGGCGCCTACCTGATCGCCTGGATCCTCGGGGTCGACTTCGGCGCGCTGACTGCCCGGGACACGCTGGCCATGCGGCTCACGCGCGGGGCGATCAACGTCGTCGTGATCGTGCTGCTGGCCGACTTCGCCTGGCACCTCGCCCGCGCCTGGATCGACTGCCGGCTTGCCGAGGCCGACGCCGGCGGGCAGGCGGAGGCCGATGAGATCCGACGCCGGGCCCGCCTGCGCACGCTCCTGCCGATTCTGCGCAACCTCCTCATGGTCGTGCTCGTGACCATGGCCGGCCTGATGGCCCTGTCGACAATGGGGGTCGAGATCGGACCGCTGATCGCCGGCGCCGGCGTGGTCGGCGTTGCCATCGGCTTCGGCGCGCAGACCCTGGTCAAGGACATCATCTCGGGCATGTTCTTCCTGCTCGACGATGCCTTCCGGATCGGCGAGTACATCGTCAGCGGCAGCTACAAAGGGACGGTCGAATTGTTCTCGCTCCGCTCCATCAAGCTTCGCCACCACCGCGGCTATCTGTACACGGTGCCGTTCGGTGAGCTGGGCGCGGTCCAGAACATGAGCCGCGACTGGGTGATCGACAAGCTGAGCGTAGGCGTCACCTACGACACCGACGTCGACAAGGTGAAGCAGATCATCAAGCAGATCGGCAAGGAGCTGCAGGCCAACGAGGAGTTCGCGCCGCACATCATCGAGACCCTGAAGATGCAGGGCGTCGAGCAGTTCGGCGACTTCGCGATCCAGATCCGCATGAAGATGATGACCAAGCCCGGCGAGCAGTTCGTCATCCGCCGCCGCGCCTACGCCATGATCAAGAAGGCGTTCCACGCCAACGGCATCGCGTTCGCCCTCCCGACCGTCACGGTCGCAGGCGGCGGCGAGGCGACGCCGGCCGTAGCACAGCAGGCGCTCGACCTGACCCGGCCGCCCGCGGCGGCGGAATAGCCCCTGGCGCCGCTACGCCCGCTCGACCAGCTCGATCTTGTAGCCGTCCGGGTCCTCGATGAAGGCGATCGGCCGGCCGCCGTGCTTCATCGGGCCGGCGGGGCGCGGGATCTTGACGCCCTGGGCGGCGAGCTCGTCGCAGGTCTTGTAGATGTCCGGAACGGCGATCGCGAGATGGCCGTAGGCCGTGCCGAGCTCGTACTCGTTGTCGCCCCAGTTGTGGGTCAGCTCGACCACCGCTTCGCTCTCCTCGTCGCCGTAGCCGACGAAGGCCAGGGTGAACTCGCCGCTCGGATAATCGTTCTTGCGCAGCAGCTTCATGCCGAGCTTGTTGGTGTAGAAGTCGAGCGATTGGTCCAGGTTCTTGACCCGCAGCATGGTGTGCAGCAGGCGGAACTTGTCGGTGTTCGAGGTCATCGGTCTCTCCTCAAGGTTTCGGTCGCCAGGATCTCCAGGATCCGCGCGGCAGCACGATGGCTGGGCAGGGGGCCGCCTACGCCGCCGAGCCGGGCGACGGCCTCCGCCAGCGCGGCCTGCTGGTCCCGGCGCAGGTGCTCGTCCGTCATCAGGCGGACCGCGCTGGCAGCAATCCGCTCCGGTCGGCAATCCTCCTGCAGGAGCTCCGGCACCGCCGGTCGGCTCAGAATCAGATTGACCAGGTTGACGTGCGGCACGGTAATCAAGCGCCGCGCCAGCCAGCCGGTCAAGGGGCCAGTCTTGTAGATCGTGATCAAGGGCAGGCCCGCGAGTGCCACCTCGAGCGACACGGTGCCCGACGCGGCGATCGCGAGGCCGCTGGCGGCATAGGCCTCGAAGCGCTCCTCCCGATCCTCCAGCACCAGCACCGGCACGCTCCAGCCGCCCACCTCGCGGCGCACCTGCGCCGCCAGATGGCCGAGCGTCGGCAGCACGACCCGCAGCCGCGGCATCTGCTGCCACAGCAGGGCGACGGCGTCTCGCAGCACGGGGAGATGGTGGGCGACCTCCTGGCTGCGGCTGCCGGGCAGCAGGCACAGCAGCGGCGCCTCCTCGGCGATGCCGTAGCGCCGCCGGAAGCGCGGGCCGTCGCGGCGCAGGCCGGCCTCCTCGACGATCGGGTGGCCGACGAAGCTGCAGGCGAGGCCGTGCTGCTCGAAATAGGGGGGCTCGAACGGCAGCAGCGCCAGAAGATGGTCGAGATCGCGGGTCAGCCGCGCCGCCCGGCTCGCCCGCCACGCCCAGACCTGGGGCGCCACATAGTGCACGCGCCGCAGCGGCAGGCGGGTCAGGCGGTGCTGCAGCCGCAGGGCGAAGCCCGGCGCATCGATGGTCAGCACCAGATCGGGCCGCCGCCTTGCGATCTCGCGGGCGGTCTCGCGCAGACGCCGTGCCAGCCTCGGCACATGCGGCAGCACCTCGGCGATCCCGAACAGCGACAGCTCGTCCATCGGGAAGAGGCTTCTCAGGCCCTGCTCGCGCATGCGCGCGCCGCCGACCCCGAACAGCTCGAGCGAATCGCCGGCCTCGGCACGCAGCGCGTGGATCAGGCGGCCTCCCAGCATGTCGCCGGACGGCTCGCCGGCGAGCATGAAGATCCGGGCGCGCCCCGGCAGCGAGGCGCCGCCGGTCATCGGCCGGCCACGCCGATCACGAACAGCCCGGCGCGATCGGCGGCGGCGATCATCTCGGCGCGCCCGATGATCAGGCACTGCCCGGCCTGCACGGCAATCCCGGCGATGCCGGTCTCGGCGGCGACCCGGATCGTGTGCGGGCCGATCGTCGGCAGATCGGCGCGGCGCTCCTGCGAGGGCTTCTTGACCTTGACCAGGACGCCGCCAGGGCCGGCGCGCTTCAGCCCGGCGCAACGCGCCATGAGCGCATCCGTGCCCTCGGCCGCCTCGACCCCCAGCACCAGACCCTGCTGCACCACCGCCGCCTGACCGATATCGAGATCGCCCAGGCGCTCCGCCACCTCGATGCCCAGCGCGATGTCGCGCATCGCCAGGGCGTCGGGGGCCAGCACGGTCATCGGCCCTTCGGGTGCCAGCACGTCCTCGATCAGCGTATCGGCGCCGATCACCCGGAACCCTTCGCCCTCCAGTTCCTCGACGATCAGCCGGAGCAGCTGGTCGTCGCCGTGGCGGCGCAGGCCGAGCCTGGCCAGGAGCTGCATGCCGCGGCGATCGAGGCTCGTCAGCGCCGGTCGCCGCACCGCGCCGATCAGCACCACCTCCTCGACCTCTGCGGCACGCAAGACATCGATCGCCCGGCCGACGGCGCCGAGCGGCACCCAGCGATGGGGCAGATCGCGGACCAGATCGGGATCGGTCTCGCCCTCGAACGCCAGCACGAAGACGTCTGCGCCTCGCGGCGAGCGCGGCAGCGGCCACCTGCGCCGGCAACGGCCCGCGGCCTGCGAGGATGCCGAGCTTGCCCGCCATGCTCAGGCGTGCCGGTTGAGCCGCGGCAGGCAGATCGAGCGGTTGCCCGCGCTCTCGATGAAGCGGATGATCTCCATGACCCGCGGCTGGCCGGCGAACTGGGTCGCGACCTCCTCGAGGCGCTCGGCGAACGCGCCCTCCGGCGCGAACAGCAGACGGTAGGCCAGGCGCAGCACCTGGATCTCGTCCAGGTCGATGCCGTGGCGACGCATGCCGACGATGTTGAGGCCGTTGAGCTGGGCCCGGTTGCCCACCACCATGCCGTAGGGGATGACGTCGTTCTCGACCCCCGTCAGGCCACCGATCATCGCCTGGCGGCCGATCCGCACGAACTGGTGCACGGCGCAAAGGCCGCCGAGAAAGGCGTGATCCTGCACCTCGACATGGCCGCCCAGCGTCGCGTTGTTGGCCATGATCACGCCGTCGCCGACCTGGCAGTCGTGCGCGACGTGGATCGATGCCATGAACAGCCCGCCATCGCCGACCCGCGTGATGCCACCGCCGCCGGCCGTGCCGGGGTGCATGGTGACGTACTCGCGGATCTGATTGTCCCGTCCGATCACCAGCTCGGTAGGCTCGCCGCGATATTTGCGGTCCTGCGGCCGATGCCCGAGACAGGCGAAGGGGAACACGCGGCAGCCGCTGCCGAGCCTGGTGCGCCCGGTGATCACGACATGCGATTCGAGCCGCACGCCGGCGTCGAGCCGGATGTCCGGACCGACGACGCAATAGGGGCCGATGGCCACGTCATCGGCCAGCTCGGCGCGCGGGTCGACAACGGCGGTCGGATGGACGTCCGCCATCGACGTCAGGCATCCATGATCCTGGCCGACATGGTGGCTTGGGCGACGATCGTGCCGTCGACCGTCGCCTCGCCCGCGAACTTCCAGATGCTGAGCTTCTTGTGCAGCCGGCTGACCCTCACCTGCAGCTGGTCGCCCGGAACCACCGGCCGACGGAACCGGGCCTGCTCGATCGCCATGAAGTAGACCGGCTTGCCCTTGGCGGCCGGTCCCATGCTGGCGACCGCCAGGACCGCCGCGGTCTGCGCCATCACCTCGATGATCAGGACCCCCGGCATGATCGGCTGATCGGGAAAGTGCCCCTCGAACTGGGGCTCGTTGACCGTCACGTTCTTGATGCCGACAGCGCTCTCGCCGAGCCGGATATCGACCACGCGATCGAGCAACAGGAACGGATGACGGTGCGGGATCAGCTGCTTGATCCCCTCGACGTCCAGATCCTCCAGGCGGGTGGCCGGCTCGATCACCTCATTCATTCGCTACCTCTTTTTCTACCCAGGCGGCTTATGGCCGCGAGCTGGCGGCGCCACTGCCGGATCGGGATGGCCGGCGCGCCGCCATAAGTATCATCTCCGGGCAGATCCCGGATCACCGCGCTGCGCGCTGCCAGGCGAACCGATGGACCGAGCGTGAGATGGCCCGTGATCCCGACCTGCGCCGCGAGCATGCTGCCGGCTCCGATCTGCGTGCTCCCCGAAATACCGCTCTGGGCGACCACGATACAATGCGGACCGAGGCGGACATTGTGGGCGATCATCACCAGATTGTCGATCTTGCAGCCGCGGCCGATCACCGTATCGCCGCTGCTGCCGCGATCGATCGTGGTGTTGGCGCCGATCTCGACGTCGTCGTCGATGAGCACGCGGCCGACCTGCGGCACCTTCAGCGGCCCGCCGGCGCCCAGGGCGAAGCCGAAGCCGTCCTGTCCGATGCGCGCGCCGGCATGGATCACCACGCGCGCGCCGATCAGGCAGTGGCTGAGCGTCGTACCCGGCCCGACGATGCAGTCGGCATCCAGCCGCACGCCGGCGCCGATCACGGCGTTGGCGTCGATCCGGCAGCGCGGCCCGATCTCGGCGTCGGCCTCGATCACGGCGCCACCGGCGATGCGGCAGCCCGGGCCGATCCTGGCGCTCGGGTCGATCTGCGCACCGGCGGCAATCGCCGCCCGCGGCGGATGGTCGGCGCCAGGCGCTGCCGCCTCGGGGTGAAAGCTGGCGGCGATCCTGGCGTAGCCGCGATAGGGCTCGTCGGTGATCAGGCGGGCGACCTCGTCCGGCAGACGGTCGGCGTGCGCCGGCCGCACGAGGCAGGCGGCGGCGCGCGTGGCGCGCGCCTGGGCGAGGTACCTGGGATTGTCGAGAAAGGTGATCTGGTCGGGCGCAGCATCGATGAGCGATGCGACGTCGCGGATCGGCTGATCGGGATCGCCGCCGCAAAGGCGCGCCTCGGCGATGGCCGCGAGCTCGCCGAGCGCGAACGGGCCGCGCGGCACGAAGAAGCGCCCATCGGCCATGGCCTATTCGGCGGCTTGCGCGACCACGACGTCGGGCAGCATCGCATCGAGCTTGGCGAGCACCTCCTCGGTGAGGTCGATCCGGCGCGCGAAGAACAGCACCTCCGAGCTCGGCAGAACCAGGTTGAAGCCTCGTTCCTCGGCGATCCCGGTGACGATCTCGATCAGCGCGGTCTTGACCTCGTTCAAGGCAACCTCGGCAGCCCGGTCGAGCTCGCGGCGGCGCTGCTGCACCAGGCGCTGCACCTCGCTGACATCCTCCTCGAAGGCCTGGCGCTTCTCGGCGAAGGCCTCGGGCGTGAGCAGCGAGCGCTGCCTGGCGAACTCCTTGTCGGCCTCGTGCAGTCGCTGCTCCTCCTTGCTGATCTCGCCCTGATAGGCCTTGCGCCGGGTCTCGATCTGACCGCGGATGCTGCGCGCCGCGGCGGCATCACGCAGGATCCGCTGGTAGTCGATCACCGCGGCGACGGTCGGCGGCAGCTGCTGGCTGCGGGCGGCGTCCGAGCCGCGCGCGAGCAGGAAGCCGAGTGCCACGATCACGATGGCCAGGATGAGCAGCGGTCGTTGGCGCGACATGTCCGTCCTCCATCAAAAAGCGGGCATCAGAAGCGGGTGCCGAAGTTGATGCGAAAATTCTCCGTCTCGTCCTCGGTGTTCTTGATGAAGGGCTCCGCCCAGTCGATGGAGATCGGGCCGAGCGGGGACAACCAGGAAAGCCCGATACCGGCGGCCATCCGTATCTCGTCGCTGTCCTCGACGGTCGGGCCGCTCGCGTCGGAATCATACAGCGTGCCGGCGTCGACGAAGGTGCGACCAAAGATCCGCAGCTCTTCCGGCAGGCCGAGCGGGAAGCGCAGTTCCGCCGATCCGGTATAGAGCAGGTTGCCGCCCAGAGCATCGCCGGTCGAGGTATCGCGCGGGCCGACGCCCGCGAACTTGAAGCCGCGCAAGGTCGAGCCGCCGAGGAAGAACCGGTCGAACAGCCGTACATCTTCGCCGAGCCCATGGATGTGGCCGCCGCGCGCCGCGAGATTGATCACCCAGTCGGGAAAGAACGGGTAGTAGTACGAGAGCAGCAGCTCGTTGCGCAGGTACCGGGTGTCGGCGCCGAAGTCGGCAACGCTCTGGTCGAAACGGATCAGGTAGCCATCCGACGGCAGGAACTGCGTATCGAGCACGTCGTAGGTCAGCGTGTGGCCGATCAGCGCCGTCAGCGACGAGCCTTCCTCCTCCTGGATGAAGACCGAGGCGTCGTCGGAGACGCCGTTGATCTCGTCCATGCGGATCGTGGTGCGCAGGCCATGGCGCAGCCGCTCGGTGAGCGGGTAGGACGCGCGCAAGGTGCCGCCGGTGGTGGTCTGGTCGAACGAGCCCTCGCTCTGGAAGTCGGTCTCGCGCCGGAACAGGTCGACGCCGGCGGCAAGGTCCAGGTCCAGGAAGTATGGCTCGGTGAAACTGAGGTCGATCTCCTGGGTGCGGGCCGAGATCTGGAACGACGCCGTCAGAGACTGGCCGCGCCCGAGCAGGTTGCGCTCGCTCAGGCGGATGTCGCCGAGCGGTCCGTCCGAGGTCGAGAAGCCCGCACCGAACGACAATTCGCCGGTGGACTTCTCGGCGACCTCGACCTCGAGCCTGGTCCTGTCGGGGCTCGAGCCCGGCAGCGTCCTGAGGTCGACCGTCTCGAAGAAGCCGAGGTCCTGGATGCGCTGGCGTGAGCGCCGCAGCAGGGCGGTGTTGAAGGCGTCGCCTTCGGCGAGCCGGAACTCGCGCCGGATGACCTCGTCGAGGGTGCGC
The DNA here is from genome assembly GCA_963753315.1 of uncultured Alphaproteobacteria bacterium. Taxonomy (GTDB): domain Bacteria; phylum Pseudomonadota; class Alphaproteobacteria; order Geminicoccales; family Geminicoccaceae; genus DASUGG01. Next base: position 8,006 of record CAVWCI010000047.1, on the reverse strand, counting down.
ACATTGCCGATGATGTCGATCCGCTCGACGTAGACCCGCGAGCCCTCGTTGATGACGTAGGTCAGGTCGATGATGTGGTTCTCTTCGTCCTTGGTCGGGACCGGATTGATCTCGACGAAAGCGTAGCCGAGCTCGCCGATCTCCTCGGTCAGGGCGACGATCGAGTCCTCGACCTGATCGGCATTGTAGGTGTCGCCGGTCTCGGTCCTGAGCAGCGCGCGCAGCTGCTCGGGCTCCAGATCGCGCAGACGCGAATCGATCGCGATCTCGCCGAAGTCGTACGGCTCGCCTTCGTCGACCGTGAAGGTGATCACGAAGCTCTTGCCGTCGGGGGTGAGCTCGGCGATCGCGGAGCGCACGTTGAAGTCGGCATAGCCGCGCGACAGGTAGAACCGGCGCAGGAGCTCCTGGTCGAAGGCCAGGCGGTCCGGATCGTAGGTGTCGTCGGAGCTCAGGATCCGGTACCAGGCGGATTCCTTGGTCTGGATCACGCCGCGCAGGTCGCCGTCGTCGAACGCCTGGTTGCCGATGAACACGATGCGCTCGATCTCGGTGAGCGGGCCCTCGTTGATCTCGAACACCAGATCGACCCGGTTCTGCGGCAGGTGGATCACCTTGGGCTCGACCGTGGCGCCGTAGCGGCCGTTGCGGCGGTACAGCTCGAGGATCCGGCCCACCGCGTTCTGCACCCGCGAGCGCGTGTAGACGACGCGCGGCCGCAACTGCACCTCCGAGGTCAGCACCTCGTCGTCGAGCCGCAGATTGCCCTCGAAGGCGATGCGATTGATGATCGGGTTCTCGACCAGGGTGACCACGAGGTCGCTGCCCTCGCGCCGGATCGAGACATCGTCGAACAGGCCTGTGGCGAACAGGTTCTTGAGCGACTGGTCCAGCTTGGCCGGGTCGAACGGCTCGCCGGGCGCGACCGTCATGTAGCTTCGAATGGTCGCCGCCTCGATCCGCTGGTTGCCCTCGACCCGGATCTCCTGGATGACTCCCGACTCGTCTCCCGATGTCGTGCTTTCTTGTGCCTGCGCTTGGCTCAGAACGTCTCCGAGCAGCGCGAGGAGGCACCAAAGGATCGCCAGCCTCGCGGCCCAACCCAGCGCCATCGCCCCTCCCGTGGTGGTGGCGGTTTCCCGAGCACGATCCCGCGCCGTCTCACGAAACCAGGCCCTTGAAGAACTCGAACACGTTCAACTGCACGAGGTCGTTCCACGTCGCGAACACCATGAGCGAAAGGACCACGATCAAGCCGAATCGGAATGCCACTTCCTGGCTCCGCTCGGTCAGCGGCCGACCACGCAGAGCCTCGATGGCATACATGACCAGATGGCCGCCGTCGAGCAGCGGGATCGGAAAGAGATTAATCAAGCCCAGATTGATCGACAACACGGCGGTGAACCAGATCACGGGCACGAGGCCGTCCTTGGCGATCTCCCCCGACATCTGGGCGATCCGCAACGGCCCGCCGAGCTCTTCCGTGGTGCGCGAGCCGACCACGATCTGCCCGAGCGCCTCAAGCGTGCCCGTGATCAGCCGGTAGGTCTCAGCACCGCCCTCGGCCAGCGCGAGCAAGGGGTTCGATCGCCTGAACTCGACACCCGAGCGGCTGATCCCGATCAGCCCGATCCGGTGGACCTGGCCGAAGCGATCCTCGATCGCGGTCTCGCGCGGCGTGACGATCAGGTCCATGCTCTCGCCGTCGCGCTCGATCGTGAACCGCAGCGGCACGTCCGGCTGCTGGCGCACGATGCCCTGGAGCTGCTCGAAGCTCTCGAGCGGCTCCTGATCGACCGCGACGATCCGGTCGCCGGGCAGCAGGCCGGCCTCGGCGCCGGCGCTGCCCTCCTGCACCTCGCCGATCACCGCCGGCGTAAACGGGCGGCCGACGGTCGCGAACAGCAGGCCGAGCACGACGATCGCGAACAGGAGATTGGCGCCGGGACCTGCCGCAACGATCGCCATGCGCTGCCACACCGTCTTCGACGGGAAGCTGTCGGGATCGGGCCGCGCGGTAAGATCGACCGTCGAGCTCGTGGCGTCGGCATCGCCGTGCATCTTGACGTAGCCGCCGAGCGGCAGCGCGCTGAACTTCCAGCGCGTGCCGGAGCGTGCCGTGAAGCCGAACAGCTCGGGCCCGAAGCCGATCGAGAACACGTCGACGCGCACGCCCGCCCAGCGCGCCACCAGGTAGTGGCCGAGCTCGTGAACGAACACCACGACCGACAGAATGATCAGAAACGGCAGGAGATAGGTGCCGATACCGGAAATCAGGTCCATGGATGATCCTCAGCTATGGCCGACAGGCGTGCGTGGCCAATGCGCCACCAGCGTGTCGGCATGTCGGCGCGCAGCGGCGTCGACGGACAAGATCTGCTCGAGGTCGGTCCCGGGTGCGCCGGCGCAGGCCTCGAGGGTGGCTTCGACCACGGCGGCGATCTCGAGGAAGCCCAGCCGGCCGGCCAGGAAGGCCGCGACCGCGATCTCGTTCGCGGCGTTCAGCACGGTCGGCATCGTGCCGCCATCGGCCAGTGCCTGGCGTGCCAGGCGGAGCGCCGGGAAGCGCACCGGATCGGGCGGCCCGAAGGTGAGCCGGCCGACCAGCGCCAGATCGAGGCGCGGCGTCGGCGCCGCCAGCCGCTCCGGCCAGCCCAGGGTGTAGGCGATCGGGATGCGCATGTCGGGCTGGCCGAGCTGCGCCAGAATCGAGCCGTCGCAGAACGCGACCATGCTGTGCACGATCGATTCCGGATGCACCAGCACGTCCAGCCGGTCCTCGGCGAGGCCGAACAGGTGGTGGGCCTCGATCAGCTCGAGGCCCTTGTTCATCATGGTCGCCGAATTCGACCGAGATTTTGGCGCCCATGTCCCAGTTGGGATGCGCGATCGCCTCCCGCGGCGTCACCTTGGCCATGGCCTCGCGCGAGCGCTCGCGAAACGGTCCGCCCGAGGCGGTCAGGATGAGGCGCTCCACGGTATCCGTGGTCTCGCCCCGCAGCGCCTGGAAGATCGCATTGTGCTCGGAGTCGACCGGCAGCAGGATCGCGCCGCTGCGGCGCACCTCGTCCATCAGCAGCGCGCCGGCGCAGACCAGGCACTCCTTGGTGGCGAGTGCCACCATCGCGCCGCGCCGGATCGCGGTGAGCGTCGGGCCGAGGCCGGCAGCGCCGACGATCGCGGCCATGACCCAGTCCGCCGGCCGCGAGGCCGCCTCGATCAGGCCGGCCTCGCCGCAGGCGGTCTCGATGCCGCTGCCGGCGAGCGCCTCGCACAGCGCCGGGTAGCCGCCCGGTTCGCCGATCACCGCGAGCCTGGCACGGTGGCGGAGCGCGTCGCGGGCCAGCGCCTCGACATTGCGGTGCGCGGTCAGCGCTTCGATCCGGTAGCGGTGCGGCTCGAGCCCGATCAGGTTGAGCGTGCTCTGCCCGACCGATCCCGTGGCGCCCAGGATCGTGACGCTGCGCTGACGATCGGGCGACAGCGCTACGGCCACGGCAGGATCCTCGGGCCGAAGACCAGGCCGAGCAGCGCCAGCACGGGCGCCGCCAGGACGAGACCGTCGAGGCGGTCCAGGACGCCGCCGTGACCGGGGATCAGGGTGCCGCTGTCCTTGACCCCGGCGCGACGCTTGAGGGCCGACTCGATGAGATCGCCGATCTGCGAGACGACCGCCAGCAGGCCGCCGAGGCCGGCCGCGTGCAGCAGGCGCTCGGAGCCGACCGCCCATGCCGTCACGGCGCCCGCCAGCGCTGCCGCCAGCACGCCGCCGCACAGGCCCGACCAGGTCTTGCCGGGGCTGATGCTGGGCGCCAGGCGCGGGCCGCCCACGTTGCGTCCGACGAGATAGGCCAGGATGTCGGTGGTCCACACCACCACCAGCAGCCAGACGACGATCTGCAGCCCGAGCTGCGGCAGCCCCCGGAGCCAGATCAGAGCCAGCGCGGGGAGCGCCAGATAGGCGGCGCCGAGCCCGATCCACAACGGCGATGCTCCCAGGCGCCAGGCGATCAGACCAGCGGCCAGGGCGCCCCCGAGCAGGGCGAGCAGCGCCTCGGATGGCCGGCCGGAGGCCGCCAGCACCACGACCGCCAGGCCGAGCCCGGCCACCGAGGCCCCCGCGAGGACACCGCCGTCCGCCCCGAAGCGGGCATCGGTCAGCTGCCGCCATTCGATCGCCATGAGCACCACGGCGAGGCCGACCAGGCAGGCGAAAGGCCAGTCGCCGAGGATCACCAGGACGAGCGCTACCGGCATCATCGCGAGCGCCGAGACCATCCGCAGCGCGAAGCCGGATTCGCGCCTAACCACCGGATGCCCCATAGCGCCGCTCGCGCCGCCGGAACTCGCTGATCGCCTCGCCGAGGCACTGCTGGTCGAAGTCCGGCCAGTTGACCGGCATGAACACCAGCTCGGTATAGGCGAGCTGCCAGAGCATGAAGTTGCTCAGGCGCTGCTCGCCGCTGGTGCGGATCAGAAGGTCGGGGTCGGGCAGCCCCAGCGGGTTGACGGTCCGGTCGAACAGGTCCTCGTCGATCTCGGCGCCGTCGATCTCGCCCGCCGCGACCTGCGCCGCCAGCCGACGCGCGGCGCGCGCGATCTCGCGCCGGCTGCCGTAGTTCAGCGCGATGGTCAGGGTCAGCGCGGCATTGCCGCGGGTCCGCGACTCCGCCTCGGCCATCATGTCGGCGATGTCGGGCGCCATCAGCTCGCGCTCGCCGAGAAAGCACACGCGCACGCCGTTCTTGGCCAGCTCGCCGATCTCACGACGCAGATAGAACCGCAGCAGGTTCATCAGCTCGTTGATCTCGCTCGCCGGGCGGCGCCAGTTCTCGGACGAGAAGGCGAACAGGGTGAGGTAGCGGATCTGCCAGTCGCGACAGCCTTCGACGGTGCGGCGCACCGCCTCGGCGCCGCGCTGGTGCCCGAACACCGGCGGCATGCCGCGGGCACGCGCCCAGCGCCGATTGCCGTCCATGATGATCGCGACATGGGCCGGACCGCTTGCGCCGCCGCCGGCCGGGCGCCCGACGGCTGAGATTTCGATCGAAGGGCGTGACGCCATCGCCCGGATCAGACCGTCATGATCTCGGCTTCTTTGGCAGCGAGCAGATCGTTGATCCGCTTGATCTCGCCGTCGGTCAGCTCCTGCACCGTGCCAGCAGCCTTGTGGTGCGCGTCCTGGGACAGTTCGCCATCCTTTTCCATGCGCTTGAGTTGCTCCATGCCGTCACGCCGCACGTTGCGCACGGCGACCCTTGCCGCCTCGGCATAGCGCGACGCGACCTTGGCGAGCTCGCCGCGACGCTCCTCGCTGAGCTCGGGGATCGGGACCCGCACCAGCGTGCCGTCGACCGACGGGTTGAGGCCGAGATCGGCGGTGCGGATCGCCTTCTCGACCGCCTTGACCAGCCCCTTGTCCCAGACCTGGACCGACAGCATGCGCGGCTCCGGCACGCTGACCGTGCCGACCTGGTTGAGGGGCATCTCGCTGCCGTAGGCAGGCACGGTCAGCGGCTCCAGCAGGCTCGCCGACGCGCGCCCGGTGCGCAGGCCGGCAAACTCGCGCCGCAGCACCTCGATCGCGCCATCCATGCGTTTGCGCAGATCGGCGTCGTTCCATTCGCTCATGATCCAGCCTCCTCGGTTGCCGTTTCTTCGGTGATGATTGTATGGGGGCCGTCGCCGCGCAACACGCGCAGCAACGCGCCTGGCTGGAGGACCGAGAACACGATGATGGGAATGGCGCTCTCGCGGGCGAGCGAGATCGCCGAGGCGTCCATGACCTTGAGATCCTGCGCCAGGACCTCGTGGTAGGTCAGGCGATCGAAACGCTTGGCGAGCGGATCGCGCTTCGGATCGGCCGTGTACACGCCGTCGACCTTGGTGGCCTTGAGCACGACGTCGCAGCCGAGCTCGGCGGCGCGCAGGGCCGCTGCCGTGTCGGTCGTGAAGTACGGGCTGCCGATGCCGCCGGCGCAGATCACGACGCGGCCCTTCTCCATGTGACGGATCGCACGGCGCCGGATATAGGGCTCACAGACCGAAGCCATCGGGATCGCCGACAGCACCCTGGTCTGCAGCCCGGCCTGCTCCAGCCTGCTCTGCACGGCGAGCGCGTTGATCACGGTGGCCAGCATGCCCATGGAATCGCCGGTCACCCGCTCGATGCCGCTCGCCGCCGCCTGATCGCCGCGGATGATGTTGCCGCCGCCGATCACCATGCACTGCTCGATGCCCTGACCATGCACGCTCAGCACCTCGCGCGCGAGCTGGTCCAGGGTCGAAGGGTCATGGCCAAAATCGCTGTCGCCCATCAGCGCCTCGCCGGACATCTTCAGCAGCACCCGGCGGAACCTTGGCGGTCGCTCGCTAGTCTCGCTCATGTTGGCGGTCGCTCGCTAACCTCGCTCATGGCGCCGATGAGCCTCGTGCTACGCTGACATGGGTTACGGCAACGTTAAGACGCTTGTGGTGGAGGGGCTACCCCCAGATGCGCGGCAGGCGGGATCATGTGTCCGCCAGTTGGGCGACTTCCTGGGCGAGATTGGACGTTTTCGGCGCGAGGCCCTCGCCCAGGGCGAAGCGCTCGAATCCGGTGACCGTGATCGTGCTGCCGATGCTTTCGGCCACCCGCTCGATCGCCGCCTTGACCTTCAGGTCGGGATCGATCACGTAGGCCTGCTCCAGCAGCACGACCTCCTCGTAGAACTTGCGCACGCGGCCGTCGACGATCTTGTCGACGATGCTGTCGGGCTTGCCCGAAGCACGCGCCTGCTCGGCGTAGATGGCGCGCTCGCGCTCGAGCTCGCGGGCGTTGAGGCGATCGACGCTGACCGCGAGCGGCTTGGCCGCGGCGACATGCATCGCCAGCTGCTTGCCCAGGGTGCCGAGCTGCTCCGGATCGCCCGCCGACTGCAGGCCGACCAGCACGCCGATCTTGCCCAGCCCCGGCGCCAGGGCGCTGTGCACGTAGGCGCCGACCACGCCTTCGCCGACCTCGATCGCCCCAACCCGGCGCAGGCTCAGGTTCTCGCCGATCACGGCGATCTTCTGCGTGATCTCGTCGGCGACACTGCGCCCGCTCGCGGGCACGGTCGTCTGCAGCAGGCGATCGAGATCGCCGCCGCTCGCCAGCGCCAGTTTGGCGATGGTCCCGACCAGCGCCTGAAAGTCCTGGTTGCGCGCGACAAAATCGGTCTCGGAGTTGACCTCGACGACCACGCCGCGGCGGCCCTGGACCTCGAGGCCGATCAGGCCCTCCGAAGCGAGGCGCCCGGCCTTCTTGGCGGCGGCCGCGAGACCTTTCTTGCGCAGCCAGTCGGTCGCGTTCTCGAGATCGCCCGCGGACTCGATCAGGGCCGCCTTGCAATCCATCATTCCAGCACCGGTCTGCTCGCGCAGTTGCTTGACCAGTGCCGCGGTTACCTCAGCCATGGGTCTCTCATCTCATCTGTCGAGGCTCAGCACCTCGAGATTGCGGCCCGCATGCGAGCCTCGCTTGCGCTCATTCTGCCGCGGCGGTGCCGCGGGGCTCGTCGTCCGCGCGCGCGCGCCGACGCAGCGGGCGCCGCCTCGTCTTCGGTTGCCGGCTCGGTTGCCGGCTTGGCCTCCTCCGGCGCTGCTTCCGCGGGCTCCGGCGCCGCTTGCGCGGGCTCGGGCGCCGCCTGCGCCGACGCCTCGTCGGCCGCCGCGACCTCTTCCGGCAGCGCGCTCTCGATCTCTTCCGGCGGCGCCTCGAAGGCACCCATGTCGGCGCCGCTCGCCGCCATCTCGGCCTGCAGGCCGTCGAGCACCGCGCCGACCATCAGGTCGCAATAGAGGTTGATCGCGCGGGACGCGTCGTCGTTGCCGGGGACCGGATAGCTGATGCCGTCCGGATCGGAGTTGCTGTCCAGCACCGCCACGACCGGAATGTTCAGGGTCTTGGCCTCTGCCACCGCGATCAACTCCTTGTTGGTGTCGACCACGAAGATCAGATCGGGCAGGCCGCCCATGTCCTTGAT
>CAVWCI010000046.1:0-69914 GCA_963753315.1 uncultured Alphaproteobacteria bacterium | reverse complement strand
CACCGAGGAGCTGCGCACCCGCTTCGAGCTGCCCGAGGGCTCGGAGGGCGTGGTGATTGTCGACGTCCTCGAGGGCAGCGCCGCGGAAAGGGAGAGCTTGCGTCCCGGCGACGTGATCGTCGAGGTCGCGCCAGGAAGAGGTGAGCTCGCCGCCCGAGGTCGCCGCCAAGGTCGGCCAGGCGCAGCAGGACGCCAAGAAGTCGGTGCTCCTGTTGATCGATCGCAGCGGCGACCTGCGGTTCGTGGCGCTGCGCTTCGCGCCGGCCTGAGGCCGAGGCTGCGGGGCGCCTCTCTCCTCCGGCGCCGGGTGAGGGAGCTCGATCGCTCCCTAGGTAAACACGAAATCGCGTTGCGCTATGCCTTGCAGGAACAGGAGCGCGCGCAGGTCGCCATGCTCGATGGCCACCGGCGCTTGGCGCGCGACCGGCGCGTGGGCATGGTAGGCGACGCCGAGGCCGGCGGCGAGCAGCATCGGCAGATCATTGGCGCCATCACCGACCGCCAGCGTCTGCGCGGCCGGGATGCGGTGCTGCGCGCGCAGCGCTTCGAGCATCGCGAGCTTGGCCTCCGGCCCCACGATCGGCGCGATCACCCGGCCGGTCAGGCGGCCGTCCGCTACCTCCAGCTGGTTGGCCGTGACCACGTCGAAGCCGACGTCGCGGCGGATCCGCTCGGCCAGCGGCATGAAGCCGCCCGATACGAGGCCGGTGACTGCGCCCCGCGAGCGCATCGTGCGGACGAGGGTGCGCGCCCCGGGCATCAGGCGCGCCCGCTCGCGATGGATCTCCTCGAAGACGGTTTCCGGCAGCCCCGCCAGCAGCGCCACCCGGGCCTCGAGCGCCGGGCCGAAGGCGAGCTCGCCGCGCATCGCGCGCCGGGTGATCGCCGCGACCTCGGCCTTCACGCCGACCAGGTCGGCCAGCTCGTCGATCGTCTCGATCGTGATGATGGTGGAGTCGAGGTCGCACAGCAGGAGGCGCTTGCTGCGCTCGCCGGCCGGCACGGCGCAGGCGTCGATCGCGCGGTCCGCGACCTCCGCGCGCGCGAGCGCCAGCGCATCGGCCGGAGCGAGACCGCTGACCGCCAGCTCGCAGGCCTCGCCGTCCGCCAGCCAGCGCGGCGTGGCGGCCAGGGCGCGGGCGATTCGCGTGACCAGCCCCTGGTCCAGGGTCTCGCGTTCTGGTTGTGCGATCAGGCAGATCATGTGATCCATGGGCGTAACTGTGAGCGAACTGGCATCGTGCGACAAGCCCCTGCGAACGAGATGCCACGCTGCGCGGGCAGAATCGCACGGGCGGCGGGCATGACCGGCACGATCGTCATCGGCGGCCCGACGGCGAGCGGCAAGTCGACGCTGGCGATGCGGCTCGCGGCGGCGTCGGGCGGCGTGATCGTCAATGCCGACAGCATGCAGCTTTATCGCGAGCTGCGCATCGTCACGGCGCGGCCAAGCCCGGCCGACGAGGCTCGCGTTCCGCACCGCCTGTACGGCGTGCTGGCGGCCGACAGCCCGGGCTCGGCCGGCAGCTGGCTGGCGCTGGCGCGAACCGCGCTCGACGAGGCGCATGCGCACGGCCGGCCGGCGATCGTGGTCGGCGGCACGGGGCTCTACCTGCACGCATTGCTGCACGGCCTGGCCGATGTGCCGCCCGTGCCGGCAGAGGCCCGTGCCGCGGCCTGCGCGCTGTATCGGCGGCTCGGCGGCCCCGCCTTCCATGCCGAGCTGCAGGCGCGCGATCCGGTCATGGCCGCGCGTCTCGCGCCGCATGACCGCCAGCGCCTGATCCGCGCCTTCGAGGTGGTCGGCGCCACCGGGCGATCGCTCGCCGACTGGCAGGCGGACGCGCCGACCCGTGTCGCCTTGCCGCAGCCTTTGATCGGCATAGCTCTCATGCCGCCACGGGCCGAGGTCTACGCCCGCATCGGTCGCCGCCTCGAGGCGATGGTCGCGGCCGGCGCGCTCGACGAGCTGCGAGCGCTAAAGAAGCTCGGCCTCGCCCCGGACCTGCCGTTGCTCAAAGCGGTCGCGGTGCGCGAGCTGCTTGCCCATGTCGAGGGCCGGCTCGATCTCGAGAGCGCGCTCGCCCGCGCCACGATCCAGACGCGGCGCTACGCCAAGCGTCAGCTCACCTGGCTGCGCCACCAGATGCCCGAGCTGACGCCCGTGGCGCGCTTCGGCGATGCTGCCGAGATCATGGCGGAGCCGGCGATCGCGGCGATCGGGCGCTTGTTGACCGCCGCTGCTTCGCCGCATACTGTGCCGTTCGATCGCCGTTCTGGGCGAGACTTCGCCAAGAACAAGAACCTGCAACCTCAATAACCAGATCGAGGGACGTTCGAGGAGCCTGATGATGCCTGACACCATCACTGCAACCCGCGTCGACGTTCAGATGCCGCCGATGAACGGCTCTGAGGTCGTGCTCCAGGCGCTGGCGGAGCAGGGTGTCGAGGTGGTATTCGGCTATCCGGGTGGCGCGGTCCTGCCGATCTACGACGCGATCTTCAAGCAGGACCAGGTCCGCCACATCCTGGTGCGGCACGAGCAGGGTGCTGTGCACGCCGCCGAGGGCTACGCGCGCAGCACCGGCAAGGTCGGCGTGGTCCTGGTGACCTCGGGCCCCGGCGCCACCAACACCGTGACGGGCCTCACCGACGCGCTCATGGACAGCGTGCCGGTGGTCTGCCTGACCGGCCAGGTGCCGACCCACATGATCGGCAACGACGCCTTCCAGGAAGCCGATACCGTCGGCATCACGCGGCCGTGCACCAAGCACAATTATCTGGTGAAGTCGCCCGACGACCTGGCCCGGGTGATCCACGAGGCGTTCCACGTCGCTCGCTCCGGCCGGCCCGGGCCGGTCGTGATCGACCTGCCCAAGGACATCCTGATGGGCCAGGCGCCCTACCGGCGCCGCGCCGAGGTCAAGCATCGCACCTACAATCCCAAGGTCGAGCCGCAGGCCGACGAGATCGAGCGGGCGGTCGAGCTGATGGCGCAAGCCAAGCGGCCGGTCTTCTATGTCGGCGGCGGCGTGATCAACGCCGGGCCCAAGGCGTCGGCGGCGCTCGCCCTGCTGGTGCGCGAGACCGGCTTTCCGATCACGCTCACCCTGATGGGGCTCGGCGCCTACCCCGGCTCGGACCCGCAGTTCCTCGGCATGCTCGGCATGCACGGCACCCTCGAGGCGAACCTCGCGATGCACGGCTGCGATCTCATGATCGCGATCGGCTCGCGCTTCGACGACCGCGTGACCGGCCGCCTCGACAGCTTCTCGCCGGGCTCGACCAAGATCCACATCGACATCGACCCGTCGTCGATCAACAAGAACGTGCCGGTCGACCTGCCGATCGTCGCGGACGCCGGCCGGGCGATCGACGCCCTGCTCGGCCGCTGGCGGGCGAAGAAGATCAAGCCCAGGACGGCCCAGATCAAGCCGTGGTGGGACCAGATCGACGCCTGGCGCGCGAAGGAGTTGCTGCGCTATCGCCAGGACGACAAGATCATCAAGCCGCAATATGCGATCCAGCGGCTGTACGCGCTGACCAGGGACCGCAAGACCTACATCACGACCGAGGTCGGCCAGCACCAGATGTGGGCGGCGCAGCACTTCACCTTCGAGCAGCCGCGCCACTGGATGACCTCGGGCGGGCTCGGCACCATGGGCTACGGCTTCCCGGCGTCGATCGGCGTCCAGGTCGCGCACCCCGACGCGCTGGTCATCGACATCGCCGGCGAGGCGTCCTGGGTCATGAACATGCAGGAGATGTCGACGGCCGTGCAGTATCGCCTGCCGGTCAAGTCGTTCATCCTCAACAACAGCTACATGGGCATGGTCCGCCAGTGGCAGGAGTTCTTCCACGGCAATCGCTACAGCGAGAGCTACATGGACAGCCTGCCCGACTTCGTGAAGCTCGCCGAGGCCTTTGGCGCGGTCGGCCTGCGCGCCGAGACCGTCGACGAGGTCGACGACGTGATCAAGGCGATGATCGAGGTCGACCGGCCGGTGATCTGCGACGTCGTGGTCGATCGCGCCGAGAACGTCTATCCGATGATCCCGGGCGGTGCGGCGCACAACGAGATCCGGCTGTGCCCCGAGGACGACAAGCCGGTACAGGGCTCCGAGAAGGGCATGGTGCTCGTCTGAGCGCCGCGCCGCTCGCGGCGTCGTCCCGGGCGATCGGGCAACGCCGCTGCTTCGCCCGGAGGCGCTTGCGCCGCCGGGCCGCCCTCCGGCCGCAGACGTCAGCAGGACATGAGATGACGGAGCAGGAGCAGCGCCACACGATCGCCGTGCTGGTCGACAACGAGCCGGGCGTGCTCGCCCGCGTGATCGGCCTGTTCTCGGGCCGCGGCTACAACATCGACAGCCTGACCGTAGCCGAGGTCGACCACGTCCAGCATCTCTCGCGCATCAACATCGTGACCAGCGGCACCGAGCAGGTGATCGAGCAGATCAAGGCGCTGCTCGACAAGCTGGTGCCGGTCCACAAGGTCTCGGACCTGACCGTCGAGGGGCCGCATGTCGAGCGCGAGCTCGCGCTGGTCAAGGTTGCGGGCGCGCGCGAGCAGATGGTCCAGGCGCTGCGCATCGCCGACATCATGCAGGGCCGCTTGGTCGACAGTACGACCGAGAGCTTCGTGTTCGAGATCACCGGATCATCCGACCAGCTCGACGCCTTCATCCATCTGATGGAGCCGCTCGGCCTCTCCGAGGTCAGCCGGGCCGGCGTGGTGGCGATGGCGCGCGGCCGCAAAGGCATGTGACCAGCGGGCCGTTGTACCTGCGCGGCAGCCCAGCAGAGCTGCGGCTGCTGAGCCTCGCTATCGCAGCGGGTTGACGAGCGGTACGCCGAGGGCCGCGAAATCGCGCTCGTTGGCAGTGACGATGGTCAGGCCGTGGACCGCGGCGACGGCTGCGATTTTGGCGTCGTCGTTCGATGGAACCGTGCCGGCCCGCTCGCCATCCCCCATGAAAGTGCCCCATTGCAGGGCAGCGCGGACGTCGAAGGGCAGGATACGCTCGCCGAAGACAGCCAACACTTCGTGGAGCAGCCAGTGGCGGTAGCGCGTGCGGCGCCGGCCGGGCTCCAGGCGGAGGATGCCACGGGCGATCTCGCCGATCACGACGCTGCAAGTGAAGAGGTCGCGCTCATCCTGCGCCTGGTACCAGCGAAGCGCCGCGCCATAGGTCGGCCGAGCCGCATTGCCGAGCACCGACAGGAACGAGGTGTCTAAGAGGAAGCCGCTCACAGATCGACGTGACGGCCGCGGTCGCGGGCACGCTCAGGCTGGAAATCGGGCTCAGCGAAGGGCCCTGCCTGGAGCACCTCGAGCAGCCGCCGGCCGGGACGACGCTCGGGGAACAGTGCCTGCTCGAGAATCAGGCGATGCTCCGCCTCCATCGAGCGCCCGGAGCGCGCGGCCTGCTGCTTCAGGCGGGCGACCACTTCATCGGGGACGTTGCGAATATGAAGCTGTGACATGCAGTGCTACCATCGCTACCACATTGAACTCAAAGATAACGACCTGTGCGCAACGATGCAACCGGGCGACGCACAGTGGCGCCGCTTGATCGCCGGCCGGGGCTTTCGTACAAGGCCTCCACCCGGCAACTGCCGGACGCCGGCGCGAACCAAGCCAGAAAACGCCAGAGGAGGGGCACCCGATGCGTGTGTACTATGACACCGACGCCGACCTGAACCTGATCAAGGGCAAGAAGGTCGCGGTGATCGGCTACGGCAGCCAGGGCTTCGGCCATGCCAACAACATGCGCGACAGCGGTGTCGGCAAGGTCGCCGTGGCGCTTCGCCCAGGCTCCGCCACCGCCGCCAAGGCGAAGGGTGCGGGCTTCGAGGTCATGGCGCCGGACGAGGCGGCGCGCTGGGCGGACGTGGTCATGGTCCTGGTGCCGGACGAGCTGCAGGCCGAGCTCTACACCGAGCACCTGGCGCCGAACCTGCGCGAGGGTGCGGCGATGGCCTTCGCGCACGGCTTCAACATCCACTTCCGGCTGATCGAGCCGCGCCCCGACCTGGATGTGTTCATGATCGCGCCCAAGGGGCCGGGCCATCTGGTGCGCGCCGAGTACGAGCGCGGCGCCGGCGTGCCCTGCCTGGTCGCGATCCACCAGGACGCGAGCGGCGGCACGCTCGACCTCGCGCTGTCCTATGGCGCCGCGATCGGCGGCGGCCGCGCCGGCATCATCGAGACCAGCTTCCGCGAGGAGACCGAGACCGACCTGTTCGGCGAGCAGGTGGTGCTGTGCGGCGGCCTTTGCGCGCTGATCCAGTCCGGCTTCGACACCCTCGTCGATGCCGGCTATGCGCCCGAGATGGCCTATTTCGAGTGCCTGCACGAGGTCAAGCTGATCGTCGACCTGATCTACGAGGGCGGGCTCGCCAACATGCGCTACTCGATCTCGAACACCGCCGAGTTCGGCGACTATACGCGCGGGCCCAGGGTGATCACCGACGAGACCCGGGCGGCCATGCAGCAGATCCTGGCCGACATCCAGAGCGGCGCCTTCGCCAGGGACTGGGTGCTCGAGAACAGGGCCGGCCAGGTCGGCTTCAAGGCGCTGCGGGCCAAGAACGCCGCCCATCGCAGCGAGGAGGTCGGCCGGCGCCTGCGCGGCATGATGCCCTGGATCACCGCCAAGCGCCTGGTCGACACCCAGAAGAACTGAGGCCGTCCGGACCCTGGTCGGTCGCGATGGCCGATCTGTTCGAACGGCAGTCGGGCGATGGGCAGCCGGAGGGTGCGCAGGCGGCGCCAGCACGGGTGCCGCTGATCGTCGAGGCCCTGCTCAACCAGATCCGGATCGAGCGGCCGACCGGCCAGGTCCTGGTCAAGGGCCGGGTCGAGCGCCTGAGCGCCTGGCCCAAGGGCAGCCCGCGCCACCTGTTCGGCGAGCTGGTCGGCAGCGATCGCAGCATCGAGTTCCGCTGCCCGATCGACCAGGGGCCCAAGGCGGTCGGCGAGCATGTCGTGCTGAGCGGCACGCTCACGATCCGGCCCTCGCCGATCCATCAGGGTTTCGCGGTCCAGCTGGTCGGCGAGGTCGTCGGCAGCTGGGCGCCGGAGCAGCGCGCGGCGGCGCCGGTGATTCTCGATCGGCGCCGCGGCCGGCTGCCGCTCAGGCACCTGATCGCGCAGCACGGCCTGGGCAGTCTCTGCCTGATCGGCTCCGAGACGGGCCTGGGCGATGCCCGGGCGGCGCTGCTGCGGCACACCGCCGACGCGCCCTGGCGCGAGGTCGCCTGCAAGGTTGCAGACGCCGAGGCGGTCCGGGACTGCTTCGCGCAGGCCTGCCGCGACCACGCGATCGCCGGCATCGCCTTCGTGCGCGGCGGCAGCGACCCGCTCACCCTGCAGATCTGGAACGATCAGGCCCTGCTGCGTGCCTTCCTGGCGCAGCCGCTGCCGTTCTACACGGCACTCGGCCACAGCCAGGAGCTGCTGCTGGCGGACAAGTACAGCGACGAGAGCTTCGCGACGCCATCCGACCTCGGCGCCCAGGCCGGTCGGATCGTGGCCGAGGTCGCCGCCGAGACCGCCCGCGAGCAGCGGCAGGGGCAGGAGCTCGCCAAGCTCGGCGAGCGGGTCGCCCGCGCCGAGCAGGCGGAGGCGCTGGCGCGCGCCGCGGCAGCGGGCTGGCGGCGCCGGGCGACCGTCCTGGCTCTGGCGCTGCTCATCGGGCTCGGCGTCGCCGTCGCCCTGCTCGTCGGGTCTTGAGCCCGCGACGGCGCATGCCGACCCGCGCCAACCGGATCGAGGTCGTCGCGTCGATCGCCCTGCTCGCGCTCCTGGTGATCGGCTGCTTTGTGATCCTGCGGCCGTTTTTGGCGGCACTGGCGTGGGCGCTGATCCTGGCGATCACCACCTGGCCGGGCTACGAATGGCTCCTGGCCCGGCTCGGTGGCCGGCGCACGCTCGCCGCCCTGCTGATGACGATGCTGCTCGCCCTCGCGTTCCTGCTCCCGTTCGCGATCGTCGCGCCGCGGGTCGCCCAGAACATCGCGGCGCTCGCCGACGAAGGCCGGGCGTTGCTCGAGGAAGGGCCGCCCGGGCCGCCGGCGTGGGTGGCCGATCTGCCGGTGGCCGGCCCGCACATCGCGGCCTGGTGGCAGGACAGTATCACCGACGTCGACCAGCTCACCGGCCAGATCGCCGCCTACGTCCCCGAGGCCTCCGCTCGGCTGCTGGGGGTGCTCGGCAGCCTCGGCGCCGGCTTCCTCGAGCTCGTGCTGAGCGTGCTCGCGACCTTCTTCTACTATCGCGACGGGCTCGCCGCCGTGCGCCGGCTGCGCAGCGTGGTCGAGCGCGTGGTGGGCGAGCGCGGCGAGCATCTCATCCAGGTCGCCCGCGAGACCATCAAGGGCGTGGTGTACGGCATCATCGGCACGGCGTTGGCCCAGGGCATCCTGATCGGGCGTCGGGCTCTGGCTCGCCGGTGTGCCGGCGCCGGTCTTCCTCGGCCTGCTCGCCTGCTTCGTCACGATCGTGCCGGGCGCCGCGCCGTTGGTCTGGCTGCCGGCCGCGATCTGGCTGTTCTACGTCGGCCAGACCGGCTGGGGCTTTTTCATGCTGGCCTGGGGGGCCTTGCTCGTCGGCAACATCGACAACATCGTCAAACCCTACCTGATCGGCCGCGGCAGCGCGCTGCCGGTGCTGCTGGTCTTCCTCGGGATGTTCGGCGGCGCCCTCGCCTTCGGCTTTCTCGGCCTGTTCCTCGGCCCGACCATCCTCGCGGTCGGCCAGGCGGTGCTGCACGCCTGGGTGCCGCAGGCGGAATCGGAACCGGGCCCGGGCTAGCCCCGCTCAGTGCGCATGCAGACCGTGGCCGCTGGTCTTCTGCTTGGCGCCGATGCTGCTGTAAGCAGGGTGCTTGTGGATCGCCGCGCGCAGGTCGGCGACATCGTCGACCGACAGCAGCACGCCGCGTTTGCTGTAGAGATCGTGCGCCTTGGCAAGCTGATCGGCCGCGTTGTAGATCGCCATCTCGGCAGCACCGCCGTTCACCCAGCTGTGCGCCGCGCGCAGATAGATCACCTCGGCGAGGTAGGCCGCCGCCTCGTCGTTGAGGACGGTGACTTCCTTGCACTTGTAGATGTCGACCAGGGCATGGATGCCCTCGTGCAGCACGCCCGCCTCGGCGGCCACCGAGGCGAGCTTGTCGTCGGGTACCACCAGAGTGTCGCTGTGCGGATGGTAGGAGGCGCTCAGAAGCTTGCCGGAACTGGCGACCTCGCACCTTGATGTCGCCCTTCTTGATCGCCTTGCCGACGCCGCGCAGGCGCTGCGGCGATATTTCCAGCCGGCCGAGCCGGAAATGGATGCGGGCGGCCCTTGGCCCCTCGAAGATCGCAGCGACTTTGTCAGCCAGCGACATGGCGCGACCCTTCCAGCGTTTCCAGCCGGAAGATGCGCACGATCGCCGCTGTGAATCAATCGGCGTCGGCGGCGTCGCGAGTTCCCGCGCCAGGCCTAGCGCCGGCGCATGCGCTCCAGCGCTTCGAGGACCTCGGCGGCGTCGGCGCCCTTGAGGTCGATCGGCGGGCCGTCGCCAATCTGCAGCGTCACGGTATCTTCGGGGCCGGCCGTGCCGCGAACACGATCGAGGAGGCGTCCCAGGCGCTCCTTGAGCTTGGCGCGCTCCGCCAGGGTGATCAGCTCGTTGATGGCGCCGGGCAGCGACACGGCGAGCGCGATCAGCGCGATCGTGGTGGCGGGGTCACGCAAAAACTCGTCATCTGGAGGGATGTTTTCCCATCGAACCTGCTGACCGAACGTCTTGCCAAGGGATGCCTGCAGAGTATCCGCAACTCCCTGCTGATTTGGGCCGCTGACCGTCGCTCTGATCTCCATCGTCACTCTCCGAGCTGGGAATCTGCTGGTCGAGAGCTGCCGCATTGTCCTGCCACCCGATCGTCAGGCTGGCGTCACGCGCTGCGGTGAGGACGGTTCGGGCCTCGACGGTCTGACCGATCTGCGCCAGTATCGGGCCGAGCATCGTGCCTACCGCGGCAATACCGTCCGGGGTTCCGATCTTTAGCGAGAGCGAGAAGCTCTCGCTCAGCTCATCGAACAACGCTTGCGCATCCTCGGCACTGTGGTCGCCCTTGGTCATGCGCGTCTTGGCCGTCGAGAACAGCGTGTGAGCGATCTCGCGGACGGCGCCGAGCTGTCGGACGACGGGCAGCACCTCTTCTTGGCGAATGCGCAGCGCCTCATCGTGCTGGCCGCGGTGCACCAGGATGTCGGCGATCTGGCCCTGGGTGATGGCGATCGAGTAGACGTCGCCGAGCTGGCGGTAAACCCGCAGCTCCTCCTCCTGTCGGATGCGAAGCGCCTCATCGTGCTGGCCGCGGTTGACCAGGATGTTGGCGATCTGGCCCTGGGTAATGGCGATCTCGCGGACGTCGCCGAGCTGGCGGAGGACCGGCAGTTGGTCTTCCTGTCGGATGCGCAGGGCCTCGTCGTGGTCGCCGCGCCGCACCAGGATGTCGGCGATCTTGCCCTGGATGATGGCGATCGAGCGGACGTCGCCGAGCTGTTGGTAGACCGGGAGCTCCTCTTCCTGTCGGATGCGCAGGGCCTCGTCGTACTGGCCGCGCTGGACCAGGATGTCGGCGATCCTGCCCTGGATGACGGCGATCGAGCGGACGTCGCCGAGCTGTTGGTAGACCGGGAGCTCCTCTTCCTGTCGGCTGCGCAGGGCCTCGTCGTACTGGCCGCGCTGGACCAGGATGTCGGCGATCTTGCCCTGGCCGACCGCGACCAAGCGGATATCGCCGAGCTGTTGGAGCACCGGGATCGCCTCTTCCCGATAGATGCGCAGAGCCTCATCGTATCGGCCGCGGTTGACCAGGATGTCGGCGATCTGGCCCTGGGTGATGGCGATCGAGCGGACGTCGCCGAGCTGTTGGTAGACCGGGAGCTCCTCTTCCTGTCGGATGCGCAGGGCCTCGTCGTACTGGCCGCGCTGGACCAGGATGTCGGCGATCCTGCCCTGGATGACGGCGATCGAGCGGACGTCGCCGAGCTGTTGGTAGACCGGGATCTCCTCTTCCTGTCGGATGCGCAGGGCCTCGTCGTACTGGCCGCGCTGGACCAGGATGTCGGCGATCTGGCCCTGGGTGACGGCGATCGAGCGGACGTCGCCGAGATCCGTGAAGATTGCCAGCGCCTTCGCCAGCCAGTTCTCGGCCTCCACAATGTGACCCCTGCTGAAGAGTCGATGTGCCCAGTCGGCCCACAGCATGGCTTGGTGCCTAGGCTCCTCGGCGTCGCGTGTCAGTCCCTCCTTGAGGAAGGCCTCTTGCTCGTCCACTTGGCCGATGCGCCCCGCGGCCTCGGCTGCCAACCGCAGCAAGCTGATGCTGGTTGGCAGACCGGCTGTCCGAATGGCCGCGACGCCCTTCTCGGCGATTGCGAGCGCGCCCTTGGCGTCATGCTGCGTATGGAGAAGCCAGCGCCCACCGGCATTTGCCGCGCCGGCGAGGATCTCGGGCGCATCGTCTGCAATCTGGGCAATGTGGAGGAGTTCCAATGACCACGGCCCATACGGCAAGTCACCGTCGGCATCACGCCAAGCGTCGGCGAGGGGCGCCACCGTCGCCCGAGCAACGTGCATCTGGTCGCTTGGCGGCAAGGCTTCGAACAGCGGGCGCGCCAGGGCGTTCACCATCAGCGAGGCTTGTGCACCGTCTTCCAGAGCAAACCGGTCGATCAGCCCGAGTCCCTCGAGTCGACGGAGTTTTTCGTCGATCGCGTCCACCCCGACGGCCTCGCCGGCTGCCGCGATGACATCCTCCGGTGCGGGCAGCTCGAAGAGAAGAGCGGCGCGCAGCAGCGCCGTCTCGTCGCCGGTCAGCGCCTGCCGATAGACATCAAGCGTAAGCTGCTGAAAGAAGTCCCCGATGTCGCCAGTCGGCGTCTCTCCGCTCGCATGAAACCGCTCCACTTCCTCGACCGCTGCTGCCGCGGCTGCGGCATCGGTCAGTGCCGCCCTGGTCAGGCGGCTCTGCAGGCCGGGATTGCCGCGACCGGCTTCGACGCAGCGGGCCAGCAGCTCCACCAGGTCCTCGGCCGGACCGTTTGCTTCCGCCTCGGCACGAAGTTGCTTCGCCTGCTCGCGATCGTTCATCGGCGGCAGCGCGATGTCGGCCAGCCGGCTGGTGAGATCCTGGCCTTGCGCGTCCGAGAGCGCAAAGCGATAGCGGCTCGTCAGCAGCAGATGCGAAGCGGAGTGCACATCCGCGAAGGCCTCGATGATGGCGCGCAGGACCGGGATGTAGTCGTCCTTTACCGTCACCGCCTCACCCGGCTTCGGCTCCGTCAGGATGCGCTCCAGGTCGTCGACCACCAGCAGGATCGGCTGCTTGCCGCTGCCCGCGTCGTGCGCCGAGCAGGGACCTTCGAGGATCTCACGCAACGCGTCGCCAAGCGCCGCCGGGTCCTCCTCCACTGTCTTCGCCCAGGTCTCGCGGAACTCGCGCTTCGTCTTGGCGGGAAGCGCAGCCAGAACGCGGCCGAGCACCGTTCCCGCTTTGTAGGACTTGAACACCACGACGGTCTTGTGGCGGGTCAGCCGGTTGGCGACGCGCGCCGCCAGGCTCGACTTGCCGAGCCGGCCCATGCCGTGGATCAGCACGCCGGCGCGATCCCCGATACCGCTTTCCTCGTCCCGGAACACCCCCAGGATCTGCTGCGCTTGGCGCCTGCGGCCCACGAAGCTCCGGGCCGGCGCGACGGGCACCTCCTCGCGCGCCTTATCGAGGAATTCCTCGAAGCCAACCGCCTTTCGCAAGCGACGCTGTGGTTTGCCCGCGGCGCAGACCGGCCCACCGCCATGGCTGCCGACATAGACCCGCGCCAGATGCCAGTGCCGGCCCTGCTTCCGCTCCGGGTCACTCATCAGGCCGCGCAGCAAAGCCTGCCGGGCGATCGCGGCCGCATAGCTGACCGAGCGCATGCGGGCGAGCTCGCCATAGAACATGTGGGCGAAGTCGGAAGCGTCCGTGTCGTAGACTGAGCCGTCCCAGGCCAGTACATTGGCGACCCCGCTGCGCACCAGGCTGATCCCCAGGGGCAGGGCCGTGGCGGGCTGCTCCGCGGTGCGGCAGGCGGACAGGAACACCACCGGCGGCTTGTTGTCGCCCAGCGCGATCATCAGCTCGGGCGCAGGGACCTCGTCACGTTGGCCCCGCGGATCTTCCAGCAGCAGTTGCGGCGTGTCGTTTTTGATCGTGCCGTGGCAGGAAAGGTGCAGCGCCTCGATCGGCGCCTCGAGCGCGATCCGGTCCCGCAGGAACTCCAGGCAGCCGCTTTCCTCGACCCGCAGCTGCATCGGCAGGCGCTCGGTCGCCGCGAGAATGCCGGCCTCCTCGCGCTCGTAGTCGAGATTGTCGGCGCCGAATGGGGCGGCCGCCATAAACATCAGGAGCAGATCGCCATGTGCAGGGACCGCCTCGGCGCCAGCCTGTCCCAGCCGGCGGGTGAGAACCAGCGGGCGTTCGGCGTCGGCTGCAAGGTAGCCACGATCCGTGGCCAGCAGCTCCCATGGCACATCCAGAAACTGCCGCTCCGCGCCCCCCGGATCGCTGCCGACCCCGAAGGAAAGCTCGCGGGGACCGGTCCCGTCGTTCAGCGCTCTCAGCCAGCCTCCCGACCCGTGCAGCCAGCCGTGAAGCTCACGCCCAAGCGCAAGCAGCGCCGTGGCCGATCCGGTCTTGACCGCAGTCTCGTACCCGGACGACCAGGTCGCAAACATTGCCAGACCGGCGGCGTCGACCTTGCGCGTCTCGCTCGATGTACCCTCGGGCCGAAAACCCAGCTCTTCGCCGTCAAATACGAGTTCTGATCGCCATGTCCCGCCCTGAAATAGGTTTCCCATCATCACGCGCGATTGCCTGTTCGGCAGCGTACAACCTTCCGCAGCCGCTATCTATGGTTTCCCGGAACCAAAAGCGCCACCTGTCCGGAAAATCGGACACAATCGGACAGGCATCGGACACAAATCGGTCACCTCTGTCGCATGGAGCAAAAGATCCATCGACCCCAAGAGTATGTCGCTACATCAAGTGGTTAACGATTGATCCGGGCCTCCATCGCGATCAGTGGATGCGATGGAGAATCGCCTGGGTCTTGCGTCTCCAGGTTGTCGTGGGCCGAACGGCACCGGTCACCCGTATGCTCGAAGTGCGGGTCCGGCGCAGCGACGGTCTTCGAGCTCCGTCGAAGGCGATGGATAGCCTGGAGGATCGGCTGAAGACCAGGAGCCCGGGCTGCTCACGATCCGAAGACAGGAATATATTCTCCTCTTCCTTGGCGTGCCGGGCGCGCACGACTTGGCATCGTGGGGCAGGCTCCTCGCCTGCTGGAGGCCGCTGGAGACCGCGGGCCCGGGCGAGGACTTACGCTGCGCCGTTGATTCCGCAATCGCGCATGGGTTGTCGCCAAGAGCTGGCGCGGCCGCCTTGAATGTCTCGGCGACGGCGCCCAATAGCGGCATGTAGAACGGGCCTAGCCGGCAGGGGCAATGGATCGGGCGATCAGGCTCCATCCTTGGCTCCAGCGCGCTGGCGAAAAGGCGCAAGGGGCGGCCGAAGCCGCCCCCGCAAGTCCTTGATCAGGAACGAAAGGCCGCGCCATGGCGCTGCTGCGGCTGGTCGCGGCGCAGCTTGACCAGGCGGATGCGCGGGTGCCGGCATGGGCAGGCACGGACCTGCGCAGCGGGTACATCGTCGGGCATCGGGCAGCAGACTTGCGCACCCCCTCGCCGCCCGAAACTTTCGAACGCAGACACTACCTCCTTTACAAATGGCGCCGGCTCGGTTTGTATAGTTTTCGGCAAGACCCGTCCGCCACCGGCGGATTCTGAGGAGAGGGTGGAAGGGCTGTCCTTCCGAACGATGATGAAGGCCGCTGATCAGACCTTCGACATCTGCTGCAGCGCGATCGGCGCCGCAGCCTCGCGTCTTGCCGTCCTTCCGGCGGAGCTTCGACTTATCTGCCCCTGAGCCGCAGCCGCATCGTCGTGCGTGTTCAGGGGACGGGTTGACCAGCGAAGCATTCAGCCACGGAAGGAACCAGGCCATGTCGGCCGAGCAAGCCAACGTACGACCTGACGTCGTCACCGACGATCGCATCATCATCTTCGACACCACCTTGCGCGACGGCGAGCAGTCGCCCGGCGCCTCGATGACGGTCAGCGAGAAGCTGCGCATCGCCGAGCTGCTCGAGGAGATGGGCGTCGACGTCATCGAAGCCGGTTTCGCGATCGCTTCGGAGGGCGATTTCCGCGCCGTCAACGAGGTCGCGAAGAAGGTTAAGAACAGTATCGTCTGCTCGCTGGCGCGCGCCAGCACGGCCGATATCGACCGCGCCGCCGAGGCGCTGCAGCCGGCCGCGCAAAAGCGCATCCACACCTTCATCGCCACCAGCCCGCTGCACATGCAGTTCAAGCTGCAGATGGAGCCGGATGCGGTGCACCAGGCCGTGATCGACAGCGTAACCCGGGCGCGCCGGCACACCGACGACGTCGAGTGGAGCTGCGAGGACGGCTCGCGCTCCGAGCACGACTTCCTGTGCCGCTGCATCGAGAGCGCGATCGAGGCCGGCGCCACCACCATCAACATCCCGGATACGGTGGGCTACGCCTATCCCGACGAGTTCGCCGACCTGATCCACATGATCCGCAACCGGGTGCCGAACATCGACCGGGCGGTGCTCTCGGTGCACTGCCACAACGACCTGGGTCTGGGCGTGGCCAACTCGCTGCGCGCGATCCAGGCAGGCGCCCGCCAGGTCGAGTGCACGATCAACGGCATCGGCGAGCGGGCGGGCAATGCCGCCATGGAAGAGATCGTCATGGCGATCCGCACCCGCCCCGACCTCCTGCCGCAACAGACCCGGATCGTGACCCAGCACATCACGCGGGCATCGCGCCTGGTGAGCGCGATCACGGGCTTCGCCGTGCAGCCCAACAAGGCGATCGTCGGCGCCAACGCCTTCGCGCACGAGGCCGGCATCCAT
This sequence comes from uncultured Alphaproteobacteria bacterium, assembly GCA_963753315.1. Classification (GTDB taxonomy): domain Bacteria; phylum Pseudomonadota; class Alphaproteobacteria; order Geminicoccales; family Geminicoccaceae; genus DASUGG01. Next base: position 53,875 of record CAVWCI010000046.1, on the reverse strand, counting down.
CAGGACGGCATGCTCAAGCATGCCGGCACCTACGAGATCATGCGGCCCGAGGACGTGGGCCTGGTGCGCTCGAACCTGGTGATGGGCAAGCATTCCGGCCGCCACGCCTTCAGGAAGAAGCTGGCGGAGCTGGGCTACGAGGTCGGCGACAATGCGCTGGCCGAGGTGTTCGCGCGCTTCAAGGCGCTGGCGGACAAGAAGAAGGAGATTTTTGACGACGATCTGATCGCGCTGGTCGACGACGAGATCCAGGCGGTCGACCAGCGGATCAAGGTGGTCGAGCTGGAGGTGCACTGCGGCTCCAGGCCGAAGTCGTCCGCCCGCATCGCGCTCGAAATCGATGGCGCCCTGCGGCGCGCCGAGGCCGAGGGCGACGGTCCGGTCGACGCCACCTTCAACGCGATCCAGCAGCTGGTGCCGCACAAGGCGACGCTTGCCCTGTTCCAGATCCACGCGGTGACCGAGGGCACCGATGCGCAGGCAGAGGTGACCGTGCGGCTCGAGGAGCACGGCAAGACGGTCAACGGCCAGGCCGCCGAGACGGACACGATTCTCGCGTCGGCGCGGGCATATGTCATGGCGTTAAACAAACTCTTAGTGAAAAGAGAGAAAACAGCACCTGCTGCCCTGTCGGCGTGATCGCCGCGGCCGCCGAGCGATCGGGCCGGGGACGTTAATCATGGGTAAGGCCGACCGGCGGTAAAGTATAAGCCGCGTCGGCCGTCCCGTGGGGACGGGCGTGGAACCATAGCCACGGAACCCGTGCACATGTTCTCGCGACTTCTCGGTCTGCTGTCCGCCGATATGGCGATCGACCTCGGCACAGCGAACACGCTGGTCTACGTCAAGGGCAAAGGGATCGTGCTGGACGAGCCCTCGGTGGTGGCGATCACCAACAACCGCGGGCGCAAGCAGGTGCTGGCCGTCGGCAACGAAGCCAAGCAGATGGTCGGCCGCACACCCGGCAACATCGAGGCGATCCGGCCGCTGCGCGACGGCGTGATCGCCGACTTCGAGGTCGCCGAGGAGATGATCAAGCACTTCATCCGCAAGGTGCACAACCGGCGCGGCTTCGCGAGCCCCAGGGTGATCATCTGCGTGCCGTCGGGATCGACCGCCGTGGAGCGGCGTGCGATCCAGGAATTGGCGGAGAGCGCCGGCGCGCGCCGGGTGTTCCTGATCGAGGAGCCGATGGCCGCGGCGATCGGCGCCGGCCTGCCGGTCACGGAGCCCACCGGCTCGATGGTGGTCGACATCGGCGGCGGCACCACCGAGGTCGCGGTCCTCTCGCTCGGCGGCATCGTCTACGCCCGCTCGATCCGGGTCGGCGGCAACAAGATGGACGAGGCGATCATCAGCTACATCCGCCGCAACCACAATCTGCTGATCGGCGAGGGCACCGCCGAGCGCATCAAGAAGGAGATCGGATCGGCCTGCCTGCCCGAGGACGGCAACGGCCCGGTGGTCGAGATCAAGGGCCGCGATCTGATGAACGGCGTGCCCAAGGAGATCGTGATCAGCCAGCGGCAGATCGCCGAATCCCTGGCGGAGCCCGTGAGCGCGATCATCGAGGCGGTCAAGGTGGCGCTCGAGCACACCGCGCCCGAGCTGTCGGCCGACATCGTCGACAAGGGCATCGTGCTGACCGGCGGCGGCGCCCTGCTCGGCAATCTCGACTTCGTGCTGCGCCATGCCACCGGCCTGCCGGTGAGCCTGGCGGAGGCGCCGCTCACCTGCGTCGCGCTCGGCACCGGCCGCTGCCTCGAGGAGATGAAGACCCTGCGCCACGTGCTGCACACCGCCTACTGAGCTCGATCACAGCTCAAGGCATCGCCGATCGCAACGGAGATCTCGGGTGAGGCTCGAGCAGCGTTCGCTGTCGCGGCTGACCCTGCCGCTGAAGGCGCTGTTCGACCGCTTCGCCGTCGCGGCGCTGATCGTGGTCTCGCTCGCCCTGCTGCTGGTCGGCAAAGCCGACCCGGCGCTGCTCGGCGCGGTCGGGAACCGGGTGAGTGACGTGATCGTGCCGGCCCTGGGCGTGGTGGTCGAGCCGATCAACGCCTCGCGCCGGTTCGCTGCCCAGATCGGCGAGCTGTTCGCCCTGCGCCAGGAGAACGCGCATCTGCGCGCCCAGAACGGGCGCCTGCTGGAGTGGCAGGACAGGGCGCGGCAGCTTGCCCTGGAGAACGCGGCGCTGCGCCAGCTGCTCAATCTCGAGGCCGGGGTCGCGCCGCCGACCGCGGTGGCGGCGCGCGTCGTCGCCGACGCCGGCGGACCGTTCGTGCACACCGTGCTGGTCGATGCCGGCGCCGAGCGGGGCGTGGTCAAGGGCATGGCGGCGGTCAACGAGCGCGGCCTGGTCGGGCACGTGATCGAGGTCGGCCGGCGCAGCGCGCGCGTCCTGCTGCTGACCGACTTCAACTCGCGCGTGCCGGTGATGGTCGAGCCGGCGCGCGATCAGGCGATCCTCGCCGGCGACAACTCGCGCGAGCCGGGCCTGATCTTCCTGCCACTGCACCCGCGCATGGCGGTCGGCCAGCGGGTGGTCACCTCGGGGCGCGGCGGCGTCTTGCCGCCCGGTCTCGCCGTCGGCCTGATCAGCACGATCGACGATGACAAGGTCGCGGTGGCACCTGTGGTCGACTGGGAGCGGCTGGAATATGTCCGTCTGCTCGAATACAGCAGAGTGGTGTCACCCGAGACCCTGGCGACGCTGCAACGCGAGGTCTATGGCCCGCCACCGCCGCCGGCTGCGCCCGGGCCCATCGAGCCTGCGCCGCGCCAGCCCGAAGACCTGCCGCCGGGTCCCGCGGGGGCGGCGAGCCCATGACGGACACCTGGCTGCACCTTCTGGATGCGCGCCTGCGGGCGCTGCTGCCGCTGGCGACCGCGCTGCTCGCGGTGCTTGTCGACGTGCTGCCGCTGTTCCATGTCGGGCCGGCCAGCGTGACGCCGCTCGCGACGCTGTGCGTCGCCTTCTTCTGGAGCCTCTATCGGCCCGATCTGTTCGGTGCCGGCGCGGCGTTCGCCACCGGCCTCGCGCACGATGCCCTGGCCGGTCTTCCGCTCGGGCTGAGCTCGCTGGTCCTGCTGCTGGTACGCCACGTCGTGGTACTGCAGCAGCGCTTCTTCGTCGCCCGCTCGTTCCCGGTCATCTGGTGCTGCTTCGTGCTGCTGGCGCTCGCCGCCCTGGCGCTGCGCTGGGCGCTCTCCTGCCTGTGGTGGGGGCACCTGTTCGCGGCGCAGCCGATGGTCTTCGAGCTGCTCCTGACGCTGGCGCTGTATCCCGTGGCCACCCTGCTTCTGGCGCGGGCGCACAACGTGATCCCGAGGACGGCCGATGCATCGTGAGGTGGAGCGGCTGCGCAGCTTCTCGCGCCGCACGCTGCTGCTCGGCGCCGGCCAGCTCGCCATGTTCGGCGTGCTGGCGGGCCGGCTCTACTATCTTCAGGTGGCCGCGGCCGACCCGTACGCGCTGCTCGCCGACGAAAACCGCATCAATCACCGCCTGCTGCCGCCGGCACGCGGCATGGTGCTCGACCGCAACGGCGTGCCGCTCGCCCGCAACCGGCCGACCTATCGCGTCCTGGTGATTCCGGAGCAGGCCAAGGACGTCGCGGCGACCCTGCATGCGGTCGGCCGGCTGATCCCGCTGACGCCCGAGCGGGCCGCCGAGGTGATGGAAGAAGCCAGGCGGCGTCGCGCCTTCGTGCCGATCACGATCCGCGACGACCTGGCCTGGTCGGAGGTGTCGCGGATCGCGATGCATGCGCCGGAGCTGCCGGGGGTGGCGCTCGATTCCGGCCTGTTGCGCGACTATCCGATGGGCGAGGTCACGGCCCATGTGCTGGGCTATGTCGGTCCCGTCGCGGAGAGCGAGCTGACCGGCGATCCGCTCCTCGAGCTGCCTGAGTTCCGCATCGGCAAGAACGGCATCGAGAGGATCTACGAGCCGGTGCTGCGCGGCCGCGCCGGGCTCAGCCGCTACGAGGTCAACGCGCTCGGCCGCGAGATCAAGCAGCTCTACCGCCAGGACGGCGAGCCGGGCACCGATCTGCGCCTCACCATCGACCTCGAGCTGCAGCGCCATGTCCACGGTCGGCTCGCCGCGCAGGAGAGCGCCAGCGCCGTGGTGCTCGACGCGCATAGCGGCGAGGTCCTGGCCCTCGCCTCGGTGCCGGCGTTCGAGCCGGACGGCTTCGGCAACGGCCTGCGGCGGGACGTCTGGCGCGCGCTCACCACCGACCCGCGCGCGCCGCTGATGAACAAGGCGATCGCGGGGCAGTATCCGCCCGGCTCGACCTTCAAGATGATGGTCGCTTTGGCCGCCCTCGAGGCCGGCACCGTCACGCCGGACCTCCGAGTCCATTGCCCGGGCCACCTGCGCCTGGGCAGCCACACCTTCCACTGCTGGAAGCGCGGGGGGCACGGCGAGATGACGCTGGTCGACGCCCTGGCGCAGTCCTGCGACGTCTACTTCTACGAGCTGGCACGCAAGGTCGGCGTCGATCCGATCGCGGCGATGGCGCGGCGCTTCGGCTTGGGCACCCGCCTGGGCATCGACCTTCCGGGCGAGCGCGACGGCCTGGTGCCCGACAAGGCCTGGAAGCGCGCAGCACTCAACGCCCACTGGCATCAGGGCGAGACCCTGGTGGTCGGCATCGGCCAGGGCTTCTTGCAGGCGACGCCGCTGCAGCTCGCGGTGATGACGGCGAGGCTCGCGACCGGCCGCGCCGTGCTGCCCTCGATCGTGCGCGGCGCCGCGGCGCAAAGCGCGCAGGCCGCCGCCGGCCCGGCGCCGCCGATCGGGGTCTCGGAAGCGGCGCTGGCCGTCGTGCGGCACGGCATGCGCGAGGTCGTGCACGGCGAGCGCGGCACGGCGCGCGCCTATCGGCTCAGCCAGGCCGGCCTCGTCATGGCCGGCAAGACCGGCACCTCGCAGGTGCGGCGCATCTCGCGCAGCGAGCGCCTCACCGGCCTGCGCAAGAACGAGGAGAAGCCCTGGGAGGAGCGCGACCACGCCCTGTTCGTCGCGTTCGCGCCCTATCGACGAGCCGCGCTACGCGATCGCCGTGGTGGTCGAGCACGGCGGCAGCGGCAGCACCACGGCCGCACCCATCGCGCGCGACATCATGGCCAAGGCGCTCGAGCTCGATCCGAGCCGGCCGCGGCCCGCGCTCAGCGCCGTCGGATCTGCGCGCCCGCAGCCCGGCGATCTGGCCTGAGCCATGGCCGCCACCCGCATCGGGCCCACCGAGCTGTCGCTGCAGGGCAAGCTGCGCCACCTCAACTGGTCGTTCGTCGCCATCGTGGTCCTGATAGCGCTGGTCGGCTACGCCATGCTCTATTCCGCCGCCGGCGGCGCGCACGGCCCCTGGGCCTGGCGCCACAGCGTGCGCTTTGGCATCGGGATCACCGCGATGCTGGTGATCGCCCTGATCGACATCCGCTTCTGGTTTCGCCTCGCCTATCCGATCTATGCCGCGGCCCTGCTCGGCCTGATCGCGGTCGAGGTGCTCGGCATCGTCGCCATGGGCGCGCAGCGCTGGATCAATCTCGGCCTGTTCCAGCTGCAGCCCTCGGAGGTCATGAAGATCGGCCTGGTGCTGGCGCTGGCGCGCTGGTTCCACGGCGCCTGGCTCGAGGACGTCGCGCGGCCGACGTTCCTGGTGGTGCCGGTCCTGCTGATCGCGGCACCGGTGGCGCTGGTCCTCAAGCAACCCGACCTCGGCACCGCGATCATGCTGGCCGGCGGCGGCGCCGCGCTGCTGTTCCTCGCCGGCGTGCGCTGGTGGAAGTTCGCGCTGGTGCTCGGGCCCATGCTCCTGGCCCTGCCGCTGATCTGGCAGCAGCTGCACGACTACCAGAGGCAGCGCGTGCTGACCTTCCTCGACCCCGAGCGCGATCCGCTCGGCGCCGGCTACCACATCATGCAGTCGAAGATCGCGCTCGGCTCGGGCGGCCTCTGGGGCAAGGGTTTCTTGCAGGGCACGCAGAGCCAGCTGAGCTTCCTGCCGGAGAAGCAGACCGACTTCGTCTTCACCATGCTGGCCGAGGAGATCGGCCTGGTGGGCGCGCTCGGGCTGCTGGCGCTGTTCATGCTGCTGGTGGGCGCGGCGCTGGTGTTCGCGCTGCGCGCGCGCAGCCAGTTCGCCCGGCTGCTCGCCATGGGCGTCGGCTCGACCTTCTTCCTCTACGTGGTGATCAACATCGCCATGGTGACGGGCCTGATCCCGGTGGTCGGCGTGCCGCTGCCGATGATCTCCTACGGCGGCACCGCGATGATCACCGTGCTGACCGGCTTCGGCCTGCTGCTCAGCGTCGACATCCACCGCGACGTCGCGATCCCGCGATTCCCGTTCGACGCCGACCGTTAGCTCCGCTTCCGGAGCGGTTGACAGACCGGGCCCCGGCGTGGCGCATTGCCGCCCGGGACATTGGGGGATGCGGGCATGACCATGGTGGAGGGGGAGCGTGGCGGAGCGGCCGATTCCGTGCTGGAATCGAAGCGGCAGCGGCTGATCGAGATCGTGCGGACGCGCTCGCTCGCGCGCGGCACGCGCGTCAGGCTGACCTCCGGAGCGGAATCGAGCTTCTACTTCGACATGAAGCCGACGCTGTTCGATCCCGAGGGTGCCGCCCTGATCGCCGATCTGGTGCTGGCGCAGGTGCGGCGCGACGGGGCTGAATTCGTTGGCGGGCTCGAGATGGGAGCCGTACCGATCGTCGCCTGCATCGTGCAGCGGAGCTTCCTGGTGGCCGAGGCGGCCGGCGTGCCCGGCTTCTTCGTGCGCAAGGCCGCCAAGGAGCACGGAACACGCAGGCTCGTCGAGGGCATGGTGGCAGGCGCGGCACTCGCCGGCAGGCGGGCGCTGATCGTCGAGGACGTGACGACGACGGGCTCGTCGGCGCTGGCAGCGGTCGTGGCGGCGCGCGAGGCGGGTCTCGAGGTTGGCACGGTGGTCACGGTCGTCGACCGGCTCGAGGGCGCGGAGGCAAACTTTTCGCGAGAGGGCCTCGCGCTGAGGGCGCTGACGACCGCGCGCGACTACGAGATCGACGGCTGAGGCATGCCGCGCGTTTGACGCGCCGCCGATGCGCCGGCCACCGAAGAACTGGCCGGGCTCAGATCACGCGTTTGAGGGGCTCGAAGAACCGATCGTTCGCAAGGGAATTCTCTCTTGCTTCCCGCCATCGGCCTTTGAACTCCTCCAGGGCACTCAGATACCTGAACGGCTCGACGGTTTCGTCGACTTCCTCCTGTGCAGGGTTCGCCGGCTGCCACTTTTCGCGATAGTCGCTCTGCAGCGGAATCTCGCGAAACGGCTCTTCGTTCGAGATGCGGGTGGCGTGAACGAAGATCAGCACCGGTTTGCTGGTGATCAGCTCGATCCGTTGTCCGATCCTGGCCGGGTCGACCACGCGGAAACAGCGCTGGTGACGACTGCTTTCCACGCTTAGAAGAGGATATTCGATCAGGATCGTGTCGTTGACGATGAAGCCGTTCGCGTGCCCGAACACACGATAGAAGAACTCCGGGCTGAACTGATAGAACCCATGGCCGCACATATTGTTGGCGGTCGTCGCCACGAAAACGCAGCCACCGACCTTGACCATGTTCATATAGTTGGCCAGGACCTGCTTGACATCGAAGATGTGCTCGAGGCTGCCGCCGTCGACCAGAGCATCGAAGGTGCCATGCAGAGCTCTCGGGAACGGGCGCGTTCAGATCATGGACGATGTCGACTCCCTCGTAGTCCGAGTAGTCGATCGACTGAAGGCTCTCCGACCCCAGCAGGGAGCGGAAAAAATCGTCGGCAAACCCGTTCGTTGCAAAGCCCGACCAGTCGAGGCCGCGGACGCCGAGCTTGCGGGCGATGGCCTTCAGGTCCTTCTTCGGAATCGCCAGGGACTGTCGGCCGATGGTGCCGGTGCGGGCAAAGCTGACCCCGTGCAGCCGCGCCCGCACGAGAAGCTTCGCGATGCTGGTATTGAGCCCCATGAGTCCCGGCTCCGGGGATCAGGCCCGGCCGAGCGCCAGGGCTCCGTGCGAGAGGCTTGTCCGTTGCCTGCAGGGGCAACTGATGTGATGGGGCTCGCCTAGTCCATGGTCCTGCTTGGTGGAGCCGAGCGGAGTCGAACCGCCGACCTCTTGAATGCCATTCAAGCGCTCTCCCAACTGAGCTACGGCCCCGCACCAAAGCACGCCCGCGCCGGCTTGCCGGCCGAACCGGCCCGACTAGGCAGGCAACGGCACAGGTAGGCAAACTGCTCGCTGCTGGCAAGGGCAAACTGTGCCGCTAGCGCTCGTTGTCGTCCTCGATGTCGGCGTCGATGACGTCGCTCATGTCGTCGTCGCCGAGCTCCGAGACGTCCTCGATCGCGCTCTCGCTCTCCTCGTCGCTGTCGTCGTCGGCAACGGCGACCTCGTCGTCGTCGCCTCGACCTCGTCCGGCTCGATCGCCGCGGCCTTGGCCACCACCGCGGCCGCGGCGACCGGCACCTTCGCCGGCGTCCGCGAACGTCGCGGCTTGCTGTTGGCGGCGGGATCGAACACGGTCTCGCAGGCCGGACAGACGATCGGCGTCCGGTTCATGTCGTAGAATCTGGCGCCGCAACTCAGGCAGAGCCGCTTGGATCCCCATTCGGGCTTGGCCACGCCACGTACTCCGAAGCTGAAATCGGCCGCGACCGATCGTGGGCCACAAGCTGTCGCTGGATCGAGGGACATCGCAATTGCCATGATCGACGCCACCTGTCAAAAGCAAATTCGGCCGACCGGGACGCCGCCCTTCGAAGATGTTGGCAAGGCGCGGTTGCGGTAGCTTCTCCAGCAGCGAGCGGGCATGCCAGAGCGATGAAACTACGGGCTTATCCGGCAGGCCGACTGAGCGGCTCGACGACCGTGCCCGGCGACAAGTCGGTCTCGCACCGGGCGCTGATGCTGGCCGCCATGGCGGTCGGCGAGAGCCGCATCGGCGGCCTGCTCGAAGGCGCCGACGTGCTCGCCACGGCGCAGGCGCTGCGCGCCTTGGGCGTCGCCATCGAGCGCGCGCCGGGCGGCCTGTGGCATGTTCAGGGCGTGGGCGTCGGCGGCCTTCGCGAGCCCGACCGGCCGCTCGATCTCGGCAATTCCGGCACCGGCGCCCGCCTGCTGCTGGGCCTCCTCGCCGGGCATCCGTTCACCTCCTTCATGACCGGCGACGATTCGCTGCGCTCGCGCCCGATGGCCCGGGTGAGCGAGCCGCTCGCGCAGATGGGTGCGGTGTTCGTCACCCGCAGCGGCGGCCGCCTGCCGCTCGCCATCACCGGCAGCAACGAGCTGCTGCCGATCCGCTACGAGCAGCGGGTCGCGTCCGCCCAGGTCAAGTCCGCGATCCTTCTCGCCGGCCTGCATGCACCCGGCCGCACCACCGTGGTCGAGCCGCAGGCCTCGCGCGACCATACCGAGCGGCTGCTGCGCCATCTCGGCGCCACGGTCACGAGCGAGCCGTTGGAGGGCGGCGGCCAGGCGGTCGCGATCATCGGCCAGCCCGAGCTTTGCGCCGCGGATCTGCAGGTGCCGGGCTGCGCATCGTCGGCCGCTTTCCCGCTGGTGGCGGCGGCATTGGTCGAGGGCTCGTCGCTGCGTCTGGACGGCGTCGGCGTCAACCCGCTGCGCACCGGCCTGCTGGAGACCTTGGCCGCGATGGGCGCGAAGCTGCGCCAGGGCGAGGTCGACGATGTGAGCGGCGAGCCGGCGACCTGGCTCGAGCTGGAGGCGGGGCCGCTCGCAGGCATCGACGTGCCGGCGGCGCTGGCACCGCGCATGATCGACGAGTATCCGATCCTCGCGGTCGCCGCGGCCTGCGCCCGGGGCACCACGCGCCTCAACGGGCTGGCCGAGCTGCGCGTCAAGGAGAGCGACCGGCTTGCCGCGATCGCCGACGGGCTCGCCGCCTGCGGCGTCCGGGTGGAGGCCGGCGAGGACAGCCTGACGATCCACGGCTGCGCCGGCCCGCCGCCCGGCGGCGCCCGCATCGACGCGCGCCACGACCATCGCATCGCGATGAGCTTTCTGGTGCTCGGCGGTGCCGCTGCAGCACCCGTCACGGTCGAGGGCGCCGAGACCATCGAGACCAGCTTTCCCGACTTCGCCGGCTTCATGAACCGGCTGGGCGCCCGGATCGAGACCGTCGATTGATGCGTACGCCGCTCATCGTCGCGATCGACGGGCCGGCCGGCTCGGGCAAGACGACGCTCGCGCGCCGTCTGGCGGCCGATCTGGCGCTCGAGTTCCTCGATACGGGCCTGCTCTATCGTGCCGTCGCCGACCGCCTGATCCAGGCGGGGCTGCCGCTCGACGACGTCGCCGCGGCCGCCGCGGCCGCCCACGCGGTCGATGCCGGCGATCTGAAAAGCCCGCGGCTGCGCGACGAGGCGGTGAGCCAGGGCGCCTCGAAGGTCGCCGCGATCGCCGAGGTGCGCGAGGCCCTGCTGGCCTTCCAGCGCAGCTTCGGGGGCGGCGGCCGTGGCGCGGTGCTGGTCGGCCGCGACATCGGCACCGTGGTCCGCCCGGACGCCGGCTGCAAGATCTACGTCACGGCCTCGCTCGAGGAACGCGCCCGAAGGCGCTGCAAGGAGTTGCAGGCCAGCGGGGTCGCGACTATATATGAGCGCGTTTTAGAGGATCTGCGTCAGCGTGATGCGCGCGACCGTTCGCGTGCCATCGCGCCGTTGGTGCCGGCGCATGACGCGTTCGTGATCGATACCACCAAGCAGGATGTCGACGCCGCGTTCGCGATCGCCCGTGCTCACGTCACCGGCGCCACCTGAAGGTGTCGACGCGCATCGCCAACCCCATGCCTCTGGCCCAAAGGGCCGGATCGCCCGCTAGCGGGACAGCCAGGACGAGCTTATGACCCAAGCCCAGACCGCCGCCGAGCAGACATTGCCGACCGACGACTTCGCCGCCATGCTCGAGGAATCCTTTCGCGCCAGCGATCGGATCGAAGGATCGGTGATGACGGGGACCGTGATCGCGATCGACAACGAGGATGCGGTCGTCGATGTCGGCCTCAAGGCCGAGGGCAGGGTGCCGCTCAAGGAGTTCTCGACGCCGGGCCATCCGGTCGAGGTCGAAATCGGCGATCGCGTCGAGGTCTATGTCGAGCGCTTCGAGACGCGCACTGGCGAGACTCTGCTGAGCCGCGACAAGGCGCGCCGCGAGGAGAGCTGGAACAAGCTCGAGCAGGCGTTCAACGACACCGCCAAGGTCCAGGGCTCGATCTTCGGCCGGGTCAAGGGCGGCTTCGCGGTCGATCTCGGCGGTGCGGTGGCCTTCCTGCCGGGCAGCCAGGTCGACATCCGGCCGGTGCGCGACGTCACGCCGCTGCTCAACAAGGACGAGCCGTTCCAGATCCTCAAGATGGACCGGCGCCGCGGCAACATCGTGGTGTCGCGCCGGGCGGTCCTCGAGGAGTCGCGGGCAGAGCAGCGCAACGAGCTGCTGGCCACCCTGAAGGAGGGCCAGGTCCTCAAGGGCGTGGTCAAGAACATCACCGACTACGGCGCCTTCGTCGATCTCGGCGGCCTCGACGGCCTGCTGCACGTCACCGACATCTCCTGGCGCCGGGTCAACCACCCGACCGAGGTGCTGCATGTCGGCGAGACGGTCGACGTCCAGGTGATCCGCTTCAATCGCGAGACCCAGCGCATCTCGCTCGGCATGAAGCAGCTCGAGGCGGATCCCTGGGAGGGCGTCGAGCTGAAGTATCCGGTCGGCACCAGGTTCAAGGGCCGGGTCACCAACATCACCGACTACGGCGCGTTCGTCGAGCTCGAGCCCGGCGTCGAAGGCCTGGTCCACGTGTCCGAGATGAGCTGGACCAAGAAGAACATCCATCCCGGCAAGATCGTCTCGACCAGCCAGGAGGTCGAGGTGATGGTGCTCGAGGTCGATCCGGAGAAGCGCCGCATCTCGCTCGGCCTCAAGCAGTGCCTCGGCAATCCCTGGGAGGCGTTCCAGGAGAGCCATCCGGCCGGCGCCACCGTCGAGGGCGAGATCAAGAACATCACCGAGTTCGGCCTGTTCGTCGGTCTCGACAACGAGATCGACGGCATGGTGCATCTCTCCGATCTCGACTGGCAGCTGTCGGCCGAGGAGGCCGCCAGCCAGTACAAGAAGGGCGATGTCGTCAAGGCGGTGGTGCTCGACGTCGACGTCGAGAAGGAGCGCATCTCGCTCGGCATCAAGCAGCTCAGCGGCGACCCGTTCCGGGAGGCGATCAGCGGCCTCAAGCGCGGCGCGCGCCTGACCTGCACGGTCACCGAGGTCACCTCGGCCGGCATCGAGGTCAAGACCACCGACAACGCGACCGGCTTCATCCGCAAGGTCGAGCTGTCGCGGGAGCGCAGCGAGCAGCGGCCGGACCGGTTTGCGGTCGGCGAGAAGGTCGACGCCAAGGTCACCAACATCGATTCCGTCAACCGCCGGCTCAGCCTGTCGATCAAGGCGCTCGAGATCGAGGACGAGAAGCAGGCCATGGCCGATTTCGGCTCGTCCGACAGCGGCGCCAGCCTGGGCGACATCCTGGGGCCCGCGATCAAGGGCCGGCAGGAGCAGGAGGAGAACGAGAGCTCGGATGCGAGCTGAGCCGGCGCTCTGCCCGGGCCGCGCTCGGGGTCGGCTCAAACTTGACGTGTTCTCAAGGCTTTGGCAGGTTGGCCTGCGGCGCGGGCATGGCGTCTGCGGCCGCTATCCTGGCTAAGTCGGGCATGACCAAATCGGATCTGATCAGGCAACTCGCCGAAGCGAACCCGCACCTCTATCAGCGTGACATCGAGCGCATCGTGTCGACGGTGTTCGAGGAGGTGACCGAGGCGCTCGTGCGCGGCGACCGCGTCGAGCTGCGCGGCTTCGGCGCCTTCTCGGTGCGTCACCGCAGCTCGCGCGTCGGCCGCAATCCGCGCACCGGCGAGGAGGTTCGGGTGCCGGACAAGGCGGTGCCCTATTTCAAGACCGGCAAAGAGCTGCGCGAGCGCCTGAACGGCACCTGAGGCCCCACACGATCACCGACGGAGGCTCCCGATGATCAAGCTCCTGCGTCTGATAATCGGCATCGTCGCGCTGGTCGATCATCATCGCGTTCGCGATCGCCAACCGGGCGATGGTCGAGGTCGGCCTGCTGCCGTTCCCCACCACGATCGAGCTGCCGGTCTATGGCGTCTTCCTGCTCGGGCTGGTGGTCGGCGTCCTGGTCGGCGGCATCGGCGTCTGGATCGGCGGCCACGCCAAGCGGCGCGAGGCCAGGAAAGCGCGCAACCGCGCCTGGGCGCTCGAGAACCAGCTCAACGTCCTCAAGCGTGAGGCCGATCGCGAGCAGGCCAAGCGCTATGCGGCCGGACGGGAGCTTGCGCGCCGCCGGCAGCGACTAGACCTTCCCAGGCGCGCTCGGCCGCTCGACCGCGCGCCCACCCGACAGATCGTCCCGGCTTGAAGATCATCATCATCGGCGGCGGCATCATGGGCCTGTGCAGCGCCTGGGCGCTGCGCCGCGCCGGCCATCAGGTCACGCTCTACGAGCAGGGGCCGATCCCGAACCCGCTCGGCTCCTCGTTCGACCAGCATCGGCTGATCCGCTACACCTACGGCGACATGACCGGCTATGCCCGGATGGTGGCCCTGGCCTACACCGCCTGGCAGCGGCTGTGGGACGATCTCGGCCGCAGCCACTATCGCGAGACCGGCACGCTCGTGATCGCGCGCGAGCCCGACGCCTGGGTGCGGCAGTCGCAGCAGTGCCTGGCGGACATGGCGGTGCCGTTCGAGATCTGGCAGCCGGACGAGGTCGCGGCGCGCCTGCCGTTCCTCGATCTGGGCGCGCCGCGCTACGCGCTCTACACGCCTTCGGGCGGCGTGCTGTTTGCCGAGCGGATCCTTGCCGACCTCGCCGACCACCTGCGCGCCGGGGGTGCTGCCGTGCATACGGCAACGCCGGTGCAGGGCCTCGACCCCGCCCGCGCCACGGTCCGGCTCGCAGGATGGCCGGCAGGATTGCTGCCGATCTCCTGATCGTCGCCGCCGGCCCCTGGACGGCGCGGCTGCTGCCGAAGATGGCGGCGCGGATCACGCCGTCGCGCCAGGTCGCGGCCTATCTCGAGCCGCCGGCCGAGCAGATCGAGGCGTGGCGCCGCGCCCCTGCGGTGCTCGATCAGGTCGAGGCGGCCGGCGGCGGCTTCTACGCCGTGCCGCCGGTCGATGGCACCGCGCTCAAGGTCGGCGATCACGGCTTCTCGCTGCAAGGCCAGCCGGATCGCGAGCGCGAGCCGACCCGCGAGGACATCGCCGCGGCGCTCGCGGTGGCGCGGACCCGCCTCGTGGGCTTCGAGCGCTACCGCGTGCAGGGTGCCCGGACCTGCTTCTACAGCGTCACCGAGACCGAGCGCTTCATCGCCCTGCCGATCGAGCGGGCCTGGGTGCTCGCCGGCTTCTCCGGCCACGGCTTCAAGTTCGGCGCGGTGATCGGCGAGATGCTCGCGCAGCACGGTGGACGGCGCCCGCGCGCCCGCCGCGCTCACCGACTGGGCCGCCGGCCGGGCCTGATCCCTTTCAAGGCCGCGGCGGTGCTGGTATAAGCCCGCGATCCGGACCACATTGCAGACGAGTCCCGCTTGCGAGGAGCCTCATGACATCCAGCTCGCCGGTCTTCTGCGCCATCGACCGGCCCGACCTCGATGGCGCCCTGGCCCTCGGCCGCTCGCTGGTCGGCGCGGTCGGCGGCCTCAAGATCGGGCTCGAGTTCGTGACCGCGAACGGCCCCGACGGCGTGCGCCGCATGGTCGACCTCGACCTGCCGGTCTTCCTCGACGTCAAGTTCCACGACATCCCCAACACCGTGGCCCGCGCGGTGCGTCAGGCGGCCGGGCTCGGCGTCGCGATGCTGACCGTGCATATCAGCGGCGGCCCGGCGATGCTGCGCGCAGCGACTCGAGGCCGCGCGCGAGGCCGACCATTGCCCGCGGCTGCTCGGCGTGACCGTGCTGACCAGCCTCGACGACGCCGATCTCGCGACCCTCGGCCTTAGCGACAAGGTCGCCGATCACGTCCTGCGGCTCGGCGAGATCGCCTGGAACGCCGGCCTCGACGGCCTGGTCTGCGGGCCGCAGGAGATCACGCTGCTGCGCGAGCGCTTCGAGGCCAAGCTCAAGATCGTCGTGCCGGGCATCCGCCCCGCCGGCAGCCAGAAGGGCGACCAGAAGCGGACGCTCTCGCCGGCCGAGGCGATCGCGCGCGGCGCCGACGTCCTGGTGATCGGCCGGCCGATCACCGCGGCTGCCGATCCGCGCGCCGCGGCCATGGCGATCGCGGCCGAGATCGACGTGGCGATGGCGGCCTGAGCCCATGCCGGTCGAGGTCAAGGTCTGCGGCCTCACCGACGCCCGCTCGCTCGCGGCCGCGGCCCTGGGCGGCGCGCGCTGGCTGGGCTTCATCTTCTATCCGCCATCGCCGCGCGCGCTGAGCCCGCGTCAGGCGGCGGATCTCGCGGCGAAGGCGCCGTCGTCGTGCATCAAGGTAGGCGTGCTGGTCGATCCCGACGATGCGCTGCTCGACGAGATCCTGGCCGCGGTGCCGCTCGACTGCCTGCAGCTGCACGGCGCCGAGACGCCGGCGCGGGTTGCCGCGATCAAGGCCCGGACCGGACGTACGGTGATCAAGGCGCTGAAGATCGCGCAAGCGCGCCGACCTCGTGCCGATTCCCGGCTACGCCGCGGTCGCCGACATGCTGCTGTTCGACGCCAAGCCGCCGCCCGATCCCGGCCTGCTGCCCGGCGGCAACGGCCTTGCCTTCGACTGGCGGCTCCTGCAGGGGCTCCAGGTCGGGCGGCCGTGGCTGCTCTCGGGCGGCCTTTCGGCCGACAACCTGGCCGCCGCCGTCGCTTTGTGCGCTGCCCGCGCCGTCGACGTCTCCTCGGGCGTCGAGCGGCGGCCCGGCAAGAAGGACCCCGCCCGGATCAGACGTTTCCTCGAGGTCGCGGCCACGCTCGGCCCGCCGGAACCGCATGACCTTTCTTCGGTGAGCCCGACATGACGCTCGTCAACAGCTATCGCAGCGGCCCCGATGCGCGCGGCCGGTTCGGCATCTACGGCGGCCGCTTCGTCGCCGAGACCCTGATGCCGCTGATCCTCGAGCTCGAGCAGGCCTACGAGGACGCCAAGGACGATCCGGCGTTCGGGGCCGAGCTCGACGCCTGGCTCGCCGACTACGCCGGCCGGCCGAGCCCGCTCTATCTCGCCGAGCGGCTCACCGCGCATCTCGGCGGCGCCAGAATCTACTTCAAGCGCGACGAGCTCAACCACACCGGCGCGCACAAGATCAACAACTGCATCGGCCAGATCCTGCTCGCGAGGCGCATGGGCAAGCGGCGCATCATCGCCGAGACCGGTGCTGGCCAGCACGGCGTCGCGACCGCCACGGTCGCCGCCCGCTGCGGCCTGCAATGCGTCGTCTACATGGGTGCCCGCGACATCGAGCGGCAGAAGCCGAACGTGTTCCGCATGCGCCTGCTCGGCGCCGAGGTGCGGCCGGTGACCTCGGGCTCGGCGACGCTCAAGGATGCCATGAACGAGGCCCTGCGCGACTGGGTCACCAATGTCGACGACACCTTCTATCTGATCGGCACCGTCGCCGGGCCGCATCCCTATCCGGCGATGGTGCGCGACTTCCAGGCGGTGATCGGCAACGAGGTGCGCACGCAGATCATGGCCAAGGAGGGCCGCCTGCCGGGCACGCTTGTCGCCTGCATCGGCGGCGGCTCGAACGCGATGGGCCTGTTCCACCCCTTCCTCGACGACCCCGAGGTGCGCATGATCGGCGTCGAGGCCGAGGGCCACGGCATCGAGACCGGCGAGCACGCCGCAGCGCTCACCGCCGGCAGCCCGGGCGTGCTGCACGGCTCGCGCTCCTACCTGCTGCAGGACGACGACGGCCAGGTCATCGAGGCGCATTCGATCTCGGCCGGCCTCGACTACCCGGGCGTCGGCCCCGAGCATTCCTGGCTGAAGGACCAGGGCAGGGTCGACTACGTGCCGGTCAAGGACGACGAGGCGCTCGCCGCCTTTCGCCTCTGCAGCGAGCAGGAGGGCATCCTCCCCGCCCTGGAGCCGGCGCACGCGCTGGCCCACGTCATCAAGATTGCGCCCACCTTGCCCAGCCACCACCTGCTCGTCATGAATCTGTGCGGGCGCGGCGACAAGGACATCTTCACGGTGGCGGACGCCCTGGGATTTGAACTGTGAGCGCGGTTCGATCTGTGCGAGGCGACCTGTGAGCGGCCGGATCGAGCGCCGCTTCGCCGCGCTGAAGGAGGCGAACCGGGCCGGGCTCGTCATCTATCTTTGCGCCGGCGACCCCGATCCGCAGACCTCGGCCGAGCTGATCGCGGGCCTGCCGCAGGCCGGTGCCGATCTGATCGAGATCGGCATGCCGTTCACCGATCCGATGGCGGACGGGCCGTCGATCCAGGCGGGCAGCCTGCGCGCGCTCGAGGCCGGCATGACGCTTGCCGGCACGCTCGAGCTGGTGCGCGGCTTTCGCAGGCGCGATGTCGACACCCCGATCGTGCTGATGGGCTACT
The DNA here is from genome assembly GCA_963753315.1 of uncultured Alphaproteobacteria bacterium. GTDB lineage: Bacteria > Pseudomonadota > Alphaproteobacteria > Geminicoccales > Geminicoccaceae > DASUGG01. The sequence goes on along the minus strand of CAVWCI010000046.1, from coordinate 36,259 downwards.
ACAACCCGATCTACCACCACGGCGCCGAGCGCTTTCTCGAGGAAGCGAAGGCCGCCGGCGTCGACGGCCTGATCGTCGTCGATCTGCCGCCCGAGGAGGACGACGAGCTCTGCCTGCCGGCGCTGGCGCGGGACCTGTGCTTCATCCGCCTCGCGACGCCCACCACCGACGATCGCCGCCTGCCCAAGGTCTTGGGCAACACCAGCGGCTTCATCTACTACGTCTCGATGACCGGCATCACGGGCGTCGGCGCGCCGGTGGTCGACCTGGTCGGCCGGGCGGTCGCGCGCCTGCGCCGCCACACCAGCCTGCCGGTCGCCGTCGGCTTCGGCATCCGCACCGCGCAGCAGGCGGCCGAGGTCGCCAAGGTTGCCGATGCCGCGGTGGTGGGCTCGGCGCTGGTCGATTGTATCGCGCGCTCGCTCGACGAGCAGGGCCGCGCCAAGGCCGGCCTCGCCGCCGCCCTGCATGAGCAGGTGCAGGCGCTCGCCGAAGGCGTGCGCGGCGCGAGGCGCTGATCCAAGCGCCCGAAAGGTCCCCGGAGCTCATCCATGAACTGGCTCACCAACTACGTCCGCCCGACGATCAAGGCGCTGGTCCGCCGCGACCGGCCGGACGTGCCCGAGAACCTCTGGATCCATTGCCCGTCCTGCGAGCGCATGATCTTCCATCGCGACCTCGACGCCAACCAGGACGTCTGCTCGCATTGCGACCACCATTTCCGCGTCGGCCCGGAGTTCCGCTTCAAGGCGCTGTTCGACGAGGGCTCCTGGACCCGGATCGAGCTGCCCAAGGCGCCGGTCGATCCGCTCAAGTTCCGCGACCGCAAGCGCTACAGCGAGCGCCTGAAGGAGGCCCAGAGCAAGACCGGCCAGAGCGATGCGATCGAGGCCGCGCACGGCCGCATCGGCGGCCTGCCGGCGGTCGTCGCGGTCATGAACTTCGACTTCATGGCGGGCTCGATGGGGGTGGCGCTCGGCGAGGGGCTGCTCGCCGCGGCCAGGCTTGCGGTGCTGCAGGAGGCGGCGTTCGTGGTGGTCACGGCGTCCGGCGGTGCGCGCATGCAGGAAGGCGCGCTCTCGCTCATGCAGATGCCGCGCAGCACGATCGCCATCGAGGAGGTCAAGGAGGCGGGGCTGCCCTACATCACGATCCTGACCGATCCGACCACCGGGGGCGTGACCGCCTCGTTCGCGATGCTGGGCGACATCGCGATCGCCGAGCCCGGCGCGCGCATCGGCTTCGCCGGCCGGCGGGTGATCGAGCAGACCATCCGCGAGAGCCTGCCCGAGGATTTCCAGACCTCGGAGTATCTGCTCGAGCACGGCATGATCGACATGGTCGTGCACCGCCTCGAGCTGGGCGCGATGCTGGCGCGCATCCTGCGCATCCTGATGCCGTCGCAGGGCGCAACAGCGGATGGCGCAGCGGCCGAGGGGCGCGGGCTGCTCGCGCTCAGCGCCGACGATGCCGACGAGGTCGCGATCGAGGTCGTCGATCAGCCAGCGGGCAGGGGCCGTGACGAGCTTCAGCAGTGACCTGATCCTGGAGCGCCTGCGCGCGCTGCATCCCAGGGCGATCGATCTCTCGCTCGCGCGCATCGAGCGCCTGCTGGCGGCGCTCGGCCACCCCGAGCAGAACCTGGCGCCGGTGGTGCACATCGCCGGCACCAACGGCAAGGGCTCGACGCTCGCGATGCTGGACGCGATGCTGCAGAGCGATGGCCGCCGCGTGCAGCGCTACATCTCGCCGCACCTGGTGCACTTCAACGAGCGCTTTTTGTTCGACGGCCAGCCGATCGGCGAGCCGGAGCTGGCGGAGGTCCTGGAGCATTGCGAGCGCATCAATCTCGGCCTGCCGATCACCGAGTTCGAGATCACGACGGCCGCGGCGTTCCTGGCGTTTGCCCGCCGCCCGGCCGACGCCCTGCTGATCGAGACCGGGCTCGGCGGCAGGCTCGACGCCACCAACGTGATCGCGCGGCCGCGGCTGACCGCGCTGGCGCCGATCTCGCTCGATCACCAGAGCTTCTTGGGCGAGCACCTGGCACAGATCGCGTTCGAGAAGGCGGGCATCCTGAAGCCTGAGGTGCCGTGCATCGTCGGGCCGCAGCCGGCCGAGGCGCTGGCGGTGATCGAGGCGCGCGCTGCCGAGATCGGCGCACCCCTGCAGGTCCATGGCCGCGACTGGCGGGCGCGCCGCGAAGCCGACCGGCTGCTGGTCGAGAGCGGCGGGCCGCACGCTCGATCTGCCGCTGCCCGTGCTCGCCGGCGCGCATCAGATCGACAATGCCGGGCTCGCGGTGACCTGTGCGCTGGCGCTTCGCGACCTCGCGCCGGGCCAGGACGCCATCGCCGCGGGCCTGCGCAGCGCGAGGTGGCCCGCCCGCCTGCAGCACCTGGCGCGCGGGCCCCTTGGTCGACCTGCTGCCGGCCGGCAGCGCGCTCTGGCTCGACGGCGGACACAACCCAGGTGCGGCCCAGGCGCTGGCCGAAAGCCTCAAGGACCCCGATCCGCGGCCCTGGCACCTGGTCGTTGGCATGCTGAAAACCAAGGATCAGCGCGGCTTTTTGGCGCCGCTGGCACCACTCGCAAGCTCGATCCGCACGGTGCCGGTGCCGGACGAGCCGGCGAGCTGGGACCCGGTAGCCGCGGCCGACTGGCTGCGCGCATCCGGTGATCGACGCCACGGCCGAAGCCAGCGTCGATGCCGCGCTCGCCGCGCTCCCAGAGGCTGGATCGCAGCCTTTGCGCGTCCTGATCTGCGGCTCGCTGTACCTCGCCGGCCACGTCCTGCGCGACAACGCCTGAGCGGCGGCTCGCACCGCCGCCCCGACCCCGGTTGCCTGCATAGATCCCGACGCGCGGCCGTCGGTTGAAAATGTTCCTATGATGCGCTAAACTCCACCGTCGGGCCGGGATGCACGAAACTCCCGCGTCGGCTGGATGGGGACCTTGCACGTTCCTGCCTGGTCCCGCCCGGGCGCTCGTCCGGCGCAGACGGTGCGAACCGAGCGTGGCCCGCGCATCCCACATCGATTGCGTGCGGCTTCGAGGGCCGCGGACGTCGGCTCACACGGTTATCGGCTCTCCTTGCAGACAGGCCGGCAGGGGAGCGAGGTGGCGCATGGCGACGCAAAATGCGTCGGGTGTCGCGAAAATCGGTCGGGGTGTCGCATTTCGGCCTGGGGCAGGCGGCGGGCCGGACACCGGCATGGCGGGCGAAGCGCGGGCGAGACCTCTGACACCACCGATGCCCCACGGGGAGGGCTCCATGGCCATACCAGCGATGTCGCCGACGTCCCGCGACGCTGCCGTTACCCCGACCGCAGCTAACGTTCCGTTGCCACGAGAGCCAGCGCCTGGATCGGCTCCGGCCGGCCCACGGTCTGCGATGTCAAGAATGCCGAAGGAACCCGAGAGCCGCAGAAACCCTGGCGAGTCTGCGAGAGCAGCACCTTCCCTGGTGCGCCACGCGGGCCCGCCCGCCGGCGAACCCGTTCATGCGATGCGAGCTGGCGAGGGCCGCGCGTCCCGACGCTCATCGAAAACCGAAGGAACCCGAGAGCCGCGGCAATCCTGGGGTTTGCGAGCCGGCGGAGCCGCAAACGAACCTTGTCTTGCGGGAATGTGTCATGGAAGTGGGGCGCCGAATCCTCGGACTTTCTCCGGCTGCGGGCTCACGTCTGCTGAGGCTCAGCCCTTGAGCGCGCCGGCGGTCAGGCCCTGGACCAGGTAGCGCTGGATGAAGGCGAAGAAGATGCAGGCCGGGATCAGGGCGAGCACGCCTGCCGCCATCATCTGGCCCCAGTCGACCGAGAACTTGGAGACGAACGTCAAGAGGCCCACCGCGAAGGTCATCTTCTCCTCGCTGTTGATCAGCATCAGCGCGAACAGCAGCTCCGACCAGGCGGCCGTGAACACGAAGCCCAGGGTGGCGCCCATGCCGGGCAGGGTCAGCGGAAAGACGATCCGGCGCAGCGCCGCAAAGCGCGTGCAGCCGTCGATCATCGCCAATTCCTCCAGCTCCTTGGGGATGCCGTCGAAGAACGATTGCATCAGGAAGGTCGCGAACGGCGCGTTGAAGGCGGTGTACGCGATCACCAGGCCGAGCAGGTTGTCAGTGAGGCCCAAAGGCGTCATCAGCCGGTACATTGGAGCAATGAGCATCACCAGCGGGAACATCTGGGTCAGCAGGAGGATGAACACCACCACGTACTTGCCGGGGAAGGTGAAGCGCGAGAAGGCGTAGCCGGCAGCACTCGCGACGACCGTGACGGCCAGCGCCGTGCCGAGCGAGACCATCACCGAGTTGGCGAAGAAGGTCGGGAAGTCGCTCTGCAGCAGGACGAACTGGAAATTGGCGAACGTCGTGCTCGAGGGCCACAGCCGAATGCCCTTCGCTGTACAGCAGCCGATCCGGGCGTGATCGCGATCTTGATCAGCCAGAACAGCGGGAACAGCGCGAACAGCATGTAGCCGGCGATCGCGGCGCGATGGCCGACGGTGAGCGCAGCGCTCCTGCCGAGGCTCTTGAGCGCGATGCTCGTGGCGGGCGCGCTCATCTTGTGTCCGGTAGAGCGCGGCGCATGTGGATCAGGATCAGGGCGTAGAGCAGCAGGAGCGCCAGCAGCACGGTCGCGATCGCCGAGGCGTAGCCGAAGTCGAGCTTCTTGTACGCGGTCGTGAAGATGTAGCTCGGCAGGATCTGGGTCGCATTCGCCGGCCCGCCATTGGTCATGACGACGATCAGGTCGGCGAAGTTGGAGATCCAGATCGTGCGCAGCAGCACGGTGATCGCGATGATCGGCGCGAGGAACGGCAGGGTCACCCTGGCGAAGGCCTGCCACGCGCCGGCGCCGTCGATCGCGGCGGCCTCGTAGAGCGAGGCGGGGATCGCCTGCAGGGCGGCGAGCAGCGTGATGGCGAAGAACGGCACGCCGAACCAGACATTGGCGACGATCGGCCCCCACATGGCGATGCCGGGGTCGCCCAGGATGTTGTAGGGCTCGGCGAGGATGCCCAGCGCAGCCAGCCAGTGCGGCAGCGGCCCGATCACCGGGTTGAACAGCCAGGCCCAGGTCAGCCCCGAAAGGAAGGTCGGCACCGCCCAGGGCAGGAAGACCACGGCCTGGACCAGGCGGCGGCCGGCAAACGGGCGGTTGAGCAGCATCGCGAGGCCGAGGCCCAGGCCGAACTGGAGGATCACGCGAGCCGCCGGTCCACCAGAGCGTGTTGCCGAGGGCGCGGTAGAAGATGCGATCGCCCAGCAGGGTCTCGAAATGGGCAAGGCCCACCCAGCCGGTCGCGAACGGGTTCAGGATCTGGATGTCTCGGAAGGCATAGGAGAGGCCGACGATCAGCGGCACGAACATGACCAGCGCGATCAGCACCAGCGCCGGGCTGAGATAGAGCCAGGGCTCGAGCGCGAACCCGGCGAAGCGGCCCGGCCCCGAACGTGCGCCCGGGGCCGTGGTTGCGGCGCTTACTGCGCGGAGAGCCATTTCTGCTGAGCAGCCGTCAGGTAGTCGGCCCACTCGTTGGCGACGTCCTCGGCGGTGCGCTCGCCGAGCAGGGCCTCCTGGCCCGACTGCACGACGATGACGTCGGCGAAATAGCCGAACTCCTCGAGATATGTGGGCATCACGGTCGGCTGCCAGCGCTCGTCGTTCAGCTCGGTGAACCAGCCGGCATAGTTCTCGCCCTGGAACGCCGGGTCCTGCTCGGCGCCCTGGTGGATCGGGATGACGCCCACGAACTTGGACCATTCGAGGTTGCTCTCGCGGCTCGAGAGATGGGCGATCAGCTCCCAGGCCGCGTCCTTGTCCTCGGCGGCAGTGAACATCGACCAGCCGGCGTAGCCGATCGTCGGGAAGGACTTGCCGGCCGGCCCGAGCGGCATCGGCGCCACCGCGAAATCTTCGGCCGGCATGCGCTCGGCGATCGCGATCAGGGCGTCCGGGTCCTGGTCGAGCATCGCGCAGGTGCCGGAATAGAAGCCGGCGACGATCTCGTTGAAGCCCCAGTTGACGCTGTCCCTGGGCGCGTAGCCGTTCTGGTACAGGTCGATCAGGAACTGCAGGCCCGCGATCGCCTCCGGGCTGTTCAGCGTGCTGTTGCCCGCCTCGTCGAAATAGGCGTCGTCGCCCATCATGTTGGCCATCATCATGATGTAGCCGTTGGCGCCGCCCGGGCCGCCGCGCAGGCAGTAGCCGGTCTTGCCGCCGCCAAGCTCGCTGATCGCCTTGGATGCCGCCATGAAGTCGTCCATGGTCTCGGGCGGCCCGTCGAGCCCGGCCTCCTCGAACAGCTTCTTGTTGTAGAACATCGCGCGCAGATAGAAGCCGTAGGGGAGCATGTACGGCGTGTCGTCGACGTAGCTGCCGAACTCCACGGTCCGCTCGGTGAGCTCGCCCGCCTCGTCCCAGTCCGCCATGTAGGGCGACAGGTCGACCAGCTGGTCGTTGTTGGCATAGAGCGAGAGCCAGCGGTCGGGCATCTCGACCACGTCCGGGATCTGGCCGCCCTGGACCATGGTCGCGAGCTTCTCGAATGCCTGGCCCCAGGGCAGGGACGTGATCTCGACCGTGACGTCGGGGTGGGCGGCCTCGAACTGGTCGACCATGCCCTGCAGCACCTCGGTGCGCTGCGGGCTGGTGATCACCTCGACCAGCTGCAGGGTGGTCTGGGCGTTGGCCGGCCATGCCAGCGCCAGGGCGCCGGCGGCGAGCAGCGCCGATCGCGCCAGGGATCCACGCATGCCATGCCTCCTCTTGATCTATGCATCCAATGCCTGGCGCAGATCGGACCACAGATCCTCGGGATCTTCCAGACCAATGTGCAGCCGGACCGTGGCGGGCGAGACGCCGAAGAAGGCCAGCGGGTTGGCAGGCCCTTTTTGCACGAGACCGGCCGCCGCGGGGAACGCCAGGCTCTCGTGGCCGCCCCAGCTGACGCCGAGCTTGAACAGGCGGAGCGCATCGCAGAACCGGGCGATGCCGGCCTGGTCGCGATCCAGCTCGAAGGAGAAGAGCCCCGAAGCCCCGGACAGGGTGGCGACACCGGGGCCGGGGTCGCCGAGCAGGGGATGGTGCACCCGGCGCACCTGCGGGTGGGCGGCGAGCAGGCGTGCGATCGCAAGCCCGCTGTCGTGGTGGCGGCGCATGCGCAAGGGCAGGGTGCGCAGGCCGCGCACCAGCAGCCAGCCGTCGAACGGCGACAGCTTGCCGCCGAGCAGCGGGAAGACGCCGGCATCGATCCGGGAGATCAGCTCGCGCCGGCCGCAGACCACGCCCGCGACCACGTCGCTGTGGCCGCCCAGGTACTTCGAGGCGGAATGCACCACGAGGTCGACGCCGTGCGCGACCGGCTGCTGAAAGATCGGGCTGGCCCAGGAGTTGTCGGCGATCGAGACGGCGCCCTCGCGCTGCGCCGCGGCGGCCAGGCGGGCGAGATCCTGGGTCTCGAACACCATGCTGGTCGGGCTTTCCAGGTAGAGCACCTTGGCGCCCGGCAGCGCCTGCTCGATCGCGCCGACGTCGCGGCCGTCGACGAACTCGACCTTGATGTCGAAGCGGGGCAGCAGGGTGACGAACAGCCGGTAGGCGTCCGGGTAGCAGTGCCGCACGCAGACCATGCGATCGCCCGCGGAAAGGTTGCTCAGCACGGCCGCGCTGATCGCCGCCATGCCGCTCGCGAAGCCGCGCGCCGCCTGCGCGCCCTCGAGCGCTGCGAGCTTTTCCTCGAACGCGGCGACGGTGGGGTTGTCGCCGCGCGAGTAGATCGGCCGGCGCACCCGGCCGGCCATGGTGTCCTCGAGCTCCTGGTAGGAGGCGAAGGTGAACAGCGAGGTCTGGACGATCGGCGGCACCACCGGATTGCCGGGGAACGCCTCGTCATGGGCGACGATGGTCGATGGGTCGGTCATCGCGGCTTCGCCGGCAGCGGGTGGCCGGGCATCAGCTCGTAGGGGTGGACCCAGCCGGGCAGGGCCCTGATCCGCTCGAGCCAGGCGCCGACGTGCGGATAGTCGCTCCAGCTCACGCCGATCTCTTCGGGCCAGAAAAGATAGCCGCACATCGAGAGGTCGGCGATCGTCGGCCGCGGCCCGAGCGCGAAATCCCGCCCGTCGAGATGGGCGTTCAGGGTCGCGAGCGCAGCGTTCGAGCGGCCGCGCAGGAACTTCGTCACCGGCGGTCTCGCCCGTCTTCATGAAGCTGCGCAGGAACCGCAGGGTCGCGGTGTAGGAGGTGAGCTTGTGGTTGTCCCACAACAGCCAGCGCAGGATCTCGCGGCGCTCGTCGTCGTCCTTCCAGCCGAATTTGCCGAGTGTCTGCGCGAGATAGTCGAGGATCACGCCGCTCTGCGAGAGGCGCCTGTCGCCATGCTCCAGGACCGGCACCTCGCCCATCTCGTTGAGCGCGCGATAGGCCTCGCGTGCGCGTTTCGCCGTTGAAGAAATCGACGAAGCGCGGCCGCCAGTCGGCGCCGCAGAGGTTGAGCATCAGGGCGGCCTTGTAGGCGTTGCCTGACTGGGCGAAGCAGTAGAGCGTGTAGTCGGCCATCGGGCGTTTCCTCCGAGGATTGGCGATATCACGTGGCGGCCCTGGGGATAAGGGCCGTAAGCTTTTGAACCGCAAGGCATACTCCGGGTGGTCGGTGTCGCAAATCAGCCAGTCGCAGTCGCCGCAAAGCAAGCCTCACCGGAGCGCGAAAACTACCTCACGGTAACAGGTGCCGATCATGCGATCGGCCTGCTGGATGCGCTCGGGTCGAAAGACATTGCCATGGCCGACAACGACGAACTCGATCTCCGCTCGCTCGACGACGACGAGCTGGTCAAGCAGATGCACGACGACCTGTACGACGGCCTCAAGGCGGAAGTCGAGGAAGGCGTGCATATCCTCCTCGAGCGCGGCTGGACGCCGTACGACGTCCTGACCGAGGCGCTGGTCGGCGGCATGACGATCGTCGGCATCGACTTTCGCGACGGCATCCTGTTCGTGCCCGAGGTCCTGCTGGCCGCCAACGCCATGAAGGGCGGCATGGCGATCCTGCGGCCGCTGCTCGCCGAGACCGGCGCGCCGTCGGTCGGCAAGATGGTGATCGGCACGGTCAAGGGCGACATCCACGACATCGGCAAGAACCTGGTCTCGATGATGATGGAGGGCGCCGGCTTCGAGGTGATCGACCTCGGCATCAACTGCGCCGTCGAGAAGTATCTGGACGCGCTCGCCCTGCACAAGCCCGAGATTTTGGGCATGTCGGCGCTGCTCACCACGACCATGCCGTACATGAAGGTCGTGATCGACACCCTGAAGCAGCAGGGCATCCGCGACGACTACATCGTCCTGGTCGGCGGCGCGCCGCTCAACGAGGCGTTTGCCGAGGCGGTCGGCGCCGATGCCTACTGCCGCGATGCGGCGGTCGCGGTCGAGACCGCCAAGACCCTGGTGGCAAGGCGTCACAACCAGATCCGCCAGAGCAGCCAGATGGGCGCGCTGGCGTCCGCCTGAGGCCCATGCCATGGCCATCCTGCCCGCCGCGACGCCGCCGACGGGCGTGCGCGCGCCGGCGCCCGCCCCCGGCACCACGCAGCCGCCACCGCGCACCCTGCTGATCGCCTGCGGCGCGCTCGCCCGCGAGGTCCTTGCCCTGATCGCGCTGAACGGCTGGTCGCACATGGACGTGACCTGCCTGCCGGCCAAGCTGCACAATACGCCGGCCCGCATCCCGGACGCGGTGCGCGCCAAGGTCCGGGCCGGCCGCAGGAGCCATGAGCGGGTGGTGGTGCTGTACGGCGACTGCGGCACCGGCGGCCTGCTCGACCGCGTGATCGAGGAGGAAGGCGTCGAGCGCATCCCGGGCCCGCACTGCTATGCCTTCTATCGCGGCGTCGAGGCGTTTCTCGAGGAGGCCGACGCCGATCCGACCTGCTTCTATCTCACCGACTATCTGGTCCGGCATTTCGAGCGCCTGGTGATCAAGGGCCTCGGCCTCGATCGCCATCCCGAGCTGCTGCCGCTCTATTTCGGCAACTACACGACCCTGATCTATCTCGCCCAGACCACCGATCCGGACCTGGAGCGCAAGGCGAAGGCGGCGGCCCTGCGGCTCGGGCTCGCCTATCAGCAGCGGTCGACCGGCTATGGCGAGTTGGCCTCCTTCATTCGCCAGGCCGGCTGAATCATGGCGGAGCTGATCATCGTCTCCTGGCGCGACATTCCGGCCCAGGTAATCGTCAAGGCTGGCCGTCGTGCCGCCAAACGGCAGCTGCCCGAGCGCTTCCAGGAGGCCATCGACCGCGCCGCGATGCGCGCCGGCGTGCGCGGCGACGATGCCTATCTCGGCCGAGTGGCGCCGCAAGGCGAGCCCCTGCGGCGACGATCTGGAGGCCGAGGCGGACGCCGCGGCCGCGAGGCTCGAGGCCGACTATCCACCCGAGCGCGTTCAGGCCCTGGTCGAGCAGGGCGGAGCGGAAAGGTAAGTTATGACCGACACCGTGGTCAGCTCCGCCAGCAGAGAGGTCGTGATCGGCTTCGAGCGGCCGTTCTGCATCATCGGCGAGCGCATCAATCCGACCGGCCGCAAGCGGCTCGCCGCCCAGATGGCCGTGGGCGACTACAGCCAGGTCGAGGCCGATGCGCAGGCCCAGGTCGCGGCCGGCGCCCAGATGCTCGACGTCAACGCCGGCATTCCGCTCGCCGATGAGCCGCGCATCCTGGCCGAGACCATCCAGCTCGTGCAGTCGCTGACGGATGTGCCGCTGTCGATCGATTCCTCGATCGTTGCGGCGCTCGAGGCGGGCCTTGCGGTCTATCAGGGCAAGCCGCTGGTCAACTCGGTGACGGGCGAGGAGGAGCGGCTCGAGGCCGTGCTGCCGCTGGTGAAGAAATACGGCGCCGCGGTGGTCGCGATCTCGAACGACGAGACCGGCATCTCCGAGGATCCGGACGTGCGCTTCGAGGTCGCCAAGAAGATCGTCGAGCACGCCGCCGACTACGGCATCGGCCGCGAGGACATCGTCGTCGACCCGCTGATCATGCCGATCGGCGCGCTCGGCAGCGCCGGCCGGGCGGCGTTTCATCTGATCCGCCGTTTGCGCTCGGAGCTCAAGGTCAACACCACCTGCGGCGCGTCCAACGTCAGCTTCGGCCTGCCCAACCGGCACGGCCTGAACGCCGCCTTCCTGTCCATGGCGATCGGCGCCGGCATGACCTCGGCGATCACCAATCCGCTGCACGCCGAGGAGATGGCCGGGGTCATGGGCGCCGATGTGCTGATGGGGCATGACCGCGACTGCCGGCGCTGGCTGCGGGCATTCCGCGAGCCGGCCGCCGAGGGGGCGGAGCGGCGCGAGCGCCGCCGCCGCAGCCGTTAGCGGAGATCGTGGCGGCCGCCATGAGATCGGACGAGGCGCTCGTCGTCTTCACCCCGTCCGGCAAGCGCGGCCGGTTCGCCCAGGGCACGACGCTTTTGCAGGCGGCGCGCACGCTCGGCGTCGACGTCGATTCGGTCTGCGGCGGGCGGGGCCTGTGCGGCCGCTGCCAGATCCGCATCGCCGAAGGCGAGTTCGCCAAGCACGGCATCCGCTCCGGGCAGGGCCATGTCAGCGCGTCCGACGAGGTCGAGGCCCGCTACCGTGCCCGCAAGGGCATGGCCGGCGAGCATCGGCTGAGCTGCCAGGCGCGTCTTCTCGGCGACGTTGTGGTCGACGTTCCGGCCGAGAGCCAGGTGCACAGGCAGGTCGTGCGCAAGCGGGCCGAGGTGCGGGCGATCGCGCTCGATCCGGTCGTGCGCCTGCACTATGTCGAGGTCGCCCCACCCGACATGCACGCCCAGCGCGGCGACCTCGAGCGCCTCCAGGAGGCGCTGGCGGCACAGTGGCAGATCGGCGCGCTCGCCTGCGATCTGGCCGTGCTGCAAGGCCTGCAGCCGGCGCTGCGCGCGGGCGATTGGAAGGTCACGGTCGCGATCGAGACGGGCGCACGCCTGATCGGCATCTGGCCGGGCTTCGTCGAGCGTGCCTTTGGCCTTGCGATCGATGTCGGCTCGACCACCATCGCCGGCCATCTGTGCGACCTGCACAGCGGTGAGGTGCTGGCCTCGGGCGGGCTCATGAACCCGCAGATCCGCTTCGGCGAGGACCTGATGAGCCGCGTCTCCTACGCCATGATGAACCCCGGCGGCGCGGCCGAGATGACCGCGGCCGTGCGCGATGCGCTGCGCACGCTGATCGCCCAGGTGACCGATGAGGCAGGCGTCGATCGGTCCGAGCTGCTGGCGCTGACCGCGGTCGGCAACCCGATCATGCACCACCTCCTGCTGGGCATCGATCCGCGCGAGCTCGGCACCGCCCCCTTCGCGCTCGCAAGCGATCAGGCCCTGAGCCTGCGGGCGAGCGAGCTCGAGCTGACCGCGCACCCCGGCGCTGGCATCTACATCCTGCCCTGCATCGCCGGCCATGTCGGCGCCGATACCGCCGGCGTGATCCTGTCCGAGACGCCGCATCTGGCGGACGAGGTGACCCTGATCGTCGATGTCGGCACCAACGCCGAGATCGTGCTCGGCAACCGCCACCGCCTGCTCGCAGCCTCCTCGCCGACCGGCCCGGCCTTCGAGGGCGCCCAGATCTCCTGCGGTCAGCGCGCGGCGCCTGGCGCCATCGAGCGGGTGCGGATCGACCCGCAGAGCCTCGAGCCGCGCTTCAAGGTGATCGGCTGCGACCTGTGGTCGGATCAGCCGGGCTTTGCCGAGGCGACCTCGCGCAGCGGCGTCACCGGGATCTGCGGCTCGGGCATCATCGAGGTGCTGGCCGAGATGTTCCTCGTGGGCATCCTTCGCGCGGACGGCACGATCGACGGCGCCAAGGCGGCGATCAGCCCGCGCGTGCAGCCCGATGGCCGGACGCACGCCTATCTGCTGCACGCAGGCGAGCCCGAGATCAGGATCCTGCAGACCGACGTGCGCGCGATCCAGCTGGCCAAGGCCGCGCTCTATGCCGGCGCGCGCCTGCTGATGGACCATCTCGGGGTCGACCAGGTCGATCGGATCACGCTCGCCGGCGCCTTCGGCAGCCAGATCGACACGAAGTACGCCATGGTGCTGGGGCTGATCCCGGACTGCGATCTCGCCAAGGTCGCCTCGGCCGGCAATGCCGCCGGCACCGGGGCCCGGATCGCGCTCCTGAACCGCGGCGCGCGGGCCGAGATCGAGCAGGTGGTCAAGCGCATCGAGAAGATCGAGACGGCGATCGAGCCGCGCTTCCAGGAGCATTTCGTCGCCGCCATGGCGATCCCGCACAAAAGTGCTCCTTACCCCCATCTGGCCCGGACGGTGACCCTGCCCGCGCCCTCAGCACCGGTCCCACGCGATCGAGCGCATCGGCGCCGCCGCGCCTGAGGGTCCTTTCGCTTTGCTCGCGCTTACGGCAAGCTAGGGCAGCAGCGTTGACCAAACGGCGGAAGCGCCACCAGGCTGGCGTGCGAGACCGGGCTGGCGCGGAGGTGTGGGGTGATGAGTGAGCGGCCGGTGATGCCGCCGTTGTTTCGAGCGCTGGCGGTGACGCCCGACATCGATCCGTTCGAGCGCGGCGTGCAGGTCGCGGCCGAAGGCGCCGAGGCCGGCACCGTGCTGTGGAGCATCGGCGAGGAACGGTGCCAGGCCGCGGTGGTGCTGGCGCCCGAGCACCCGCTCGAGGATTCCTTGCCGATCGTCCTGGTGACGATGCTCGGCCTGGGCGACGCGCTGGGCGCGCTGCTGCCGCCTGTGGTGGCCCTGACCTTCGGCTGGCCGGACCGGATCGAGATCAATGGCGGCGTGGTCGGCGGCGTACGCATGGCGAGCGAGCGCACCGAGAAGCCGAGCGAAGTGCCGGACTGGATCGTGATCGGCTACGGCCTTGCATCGCAAGGCCGAGCAGATGGTCCCGAGCCCGGCCACCGACCTGGGCACACCACCTTCGCAGACGAGGGCTGCGAGGTCGCCTCCATCGACCTGGTCGAGCATTTCAGTCGGCATTTCCTCAGCTGGATCAACCGCTGGCAGCAGGATGGCGTGGCGCCGGTACGCCAGGCGTGGCTCAGCCGCGCCGCCGGGCTCAGCAGCTCGATCGAAGTCGTCTCGGGCCAGCACAAGAAGCAGGGGATTTTCACCGGCCTGACCGATACCGGCTCGATCCGCCTGATGCGCAACGGCATCACCCAAACCGTCTCCCTGGAGGAGGCGATGAAGGCGCCGAGCTGGACGCTCTGAGCCAGCGCCGCCGTCACGCGCATCATGACCACCAACAGCTGATTTCCGCCGTGCCCGACTTCTGGCGCTCCTCCGGCTATCACCTGCTCGCGACCGATGCGGACGGCTGGCTGCGGGCGAGCGACGATTTCTTGCGTGCCTACATGCTTCGGCCCGAGCTGGTGCCGGTCGAGGAATCCTGCGCCGAGGAGCTGCGCCTGCATCAGGAGCTGCTCGAGCAGCCGCGCCTCGAGGTCGCCAGCACGCGCCTCGATCGCCTCGCCGATCCGGACGCGCGCGACAACTACCGCGCGGTGCTGCGCTTTCGCGACCGCCTGATCGCCAGGCCGACCGTCGAGGCCGCCTATCTCGACTTGGTGCGCGACGGCCTCGAAGGCATACCGCCGCTGTTCCTCGATCAGCTGGCGCATGTGATCCTGCGCCATGCGCTCGAAGGCTGCGCCGACCCGTTCCGCCTGCGCGCGGCGGAGCTTCTGTTCCGCGAGCAGCGGGTCACCATCCAGGACGATGCGATCATGCTGGCCGACGAGGAGACGGTCGCGATGCACGCATCCGGCCCAGGGGGAGGCCAAGGGGGCGGCCAGGAGTTCGGCTCGCTCGGCCGCCTGCTCCTGGACAGCGACGTGGCGCTGCGCGACGTCGAGCTCGACGTCATGGACGAGGCCAATGCGCATGCCTACTGGCAGCGCAGCGACCGCTTCGACTGGGTCCTCGACCTCGGCTTCACGCGGCCGGGCCTCGATGCGCTCTGCCGCGTGCTGGAGACCTGGGTGCGGCATCTGTTGGGCGTCGAGGTGGGCATTCAGCCGGTCCAGAAGATTTCTGACGAGCGCTGGGTCTGGCATGTCGGCCTGGATGTCGAGGCGAGCGGCCTGCTGAATGACCTTTACGAGGGCCGCGCGGTCGACGAGACGCGCCTCGCGCGGCTGCTCAGCCTGTTTCGGCTGGAGTTTCGCGATGCGGATGCGATGCTGGCGCGGGTGCGCGGCCGGCCGGTCTACCTCGGCCTCGCGATGAGCGAAAGCCAGCGGGTCAAGCTCAAGCCGCAGAACCTGCTGCTCAACCTGCCGTTCGCCCGAGCGGCCTGAGCCCCCGGGCGCGGCGATCGAAGGGAGCATGACATGAACGAGGACGTCTTCAACATGAGCCTGCGCAAGTTCCTCAAGAAGGTCGGCGTGACCTCGCAGCGCGAGATCGAGAAGGCGGTGCGCGCCGCCGTCGATGAGGGCAGGCTGTCCGGCAAGGAGAAGCTGAACGTGGTGGTCAGCCTCAAGGTCGAGGGGCTCAAGCTCGCCGAGACGATCGACGGCAGGATCGAGCTCGAATAGGTGGCAGGGCCGCCCGCACCGTTCCTCGACCGGCCGCTCGCGCGCCTGATCGCCTTGGGTGTGGCCCTGCTGTGCATAGCGGTCCTCGCCTGGCTGCACCGCGCCGATCTGTTCCCGGCAAGGTTCGCGCCCGAGGTTGCCGACGATCCGTTCGCGCGGTGCGTTGCCGAGCGCGCCGGCGAGATCGACGGCATGCTGGCCGAAGGCCTGATCGACCAGCCCCGCGCCGATCTGTTCAAGTCCAGGGCCGAGGCGATGTGCCGGGCCGAGACCCAAGGCTGACAGGGGAGCGCGTCGACCAGGCAGAGAGGAGTGAAGCGTTTATGACACGGCATCCGAGCCTGGAAGAGCTCCAGCAGGGGCTCGAGGAGATCCGGCAGTCACCGAAGGATCGTGGGATCCTGAAGGCGATCGTGATCCGCCCGAAGACCGATGCGCGCGTGTCGCTGCAGCGCTGCGAGCTCAGCCCCGACGGCGGCGTGCACGGCGACAACTGGGCCAGGGGCTGCTGGATGTCGTTGCCCGACGGTCGGCCGCATCCGGACGTCCAGGTCACGCTCATGAACGCGCGGGCCATCGCGCTGATCGCAAAGGATGAGGCACGCTGGCCGCTCGCCGGCGACAACCTGCTCGTCGACCTCGATCTTTCCGAGGGTAACCTGCCGCCTGGAACGCGCCTGTCGGTCGGGTCGGCTCTGCTCGAGATCACCGACGTTCCGCACAAGGGCTGCAAAAAATTCGCCGAGCGCTTTGGCGTCGACGCCACCAGGTTCGTCAACGCACGCGAGGGCCTGCGCTTGCATCTGCGCGGCATCTACGCGAGAATCGTCGAGCCCGGCGTGGTCGCGGTCGGCGATGCGGTAACGAGGCTTTAGCCGGCGAGGAGAACGCGCCGATGCCGGTCACCATTCGCTCGGCCGAAGCATCCGACGCCGCGACCATCGTGCGGCTGGTACGCGAGCTCGCGGACTTCGAGGGCCTGCTCGACCAGGTGCGGCTCACCGAGGCCGACGTGCTGCGCGACGGGTTCGGTGAGCGCCTCCGCTTCGAGTGCCTGCTGGCGGAGGTCGACGGTGCTCCGGTTGGTTTCGCGCTGTATTTCGAGGACTACTCGACCTTCGAGGGCCGGCCCGGGATCTTTGTCGAGGACCTGTACGTGGCCGAGGCGGCGCGCGGGCTCGGCATCGGCCAGCAGCTCCTGGCGCGTCTCGCGCAGGTCGCGATCGAGCGCGACTACCGGCGGCTCGATCTCATGGTGCTGCACTGGAACCCGGCGCGCAGCTTCTACGAGCGCCTTGGCTTCCGGCACAGCGCCGACTGGCTGCCCTACCGGGTCACCGGCGAGGCGCTGGCGCGGCTCGCGGGCGAGGACTGACCATCGCAATCCCAGACGGACCCCATAGCGTGCGGCAGGTCAGGCCGGCGGAGGCTCGGGCGCGAGCGGTTGCGGCACCCCCTCCAGGCGGCACTCGCCGACCGAGCCGGGTCCGCAGGTGGCCGTGGTGATCCATGCAGCCCCGGTGAGCTGTGCCTGGCCCAGCTCGGCATTGCTCAGCTTGGCCGTCGCCAGGTTGGCGTTCGTGAGGTCGGCGCCGAACAGATTGGCCCACGAGAGGTCCGCGCCCGTGAGGTTTGCGCCCGCGAGCCCGGCGCGCGACAGATCGGCCCGGAACAGCTTGGCGCGGGTGAGATCGGCGCCGGCGAGATCGGCGCCGCGGAGCTCGGCGCTCCCGAGGTCGGCCGCACGGAGGTCGGCGCCGGCGAGGTCGGCGCCATCCAGCTCGGCCGAGTAGAGGTTGACGCCGCGCAGATGCGCGCCTGCCAGCGTGACGCCCTCGAGCTTCGCGCCGGCAAGCAGCGCCCCCTCCAGCCTGGCGCCGGTGAGATCGGCGTCGCGCAGATCGGCAAGCCGCAGGTTCGCTCCGGCGAGGTTCGCGCCGCGCAGCTCGGCGCCGCGCAACTGCGCCATGGTCAGATCCGCCCCCGCGAGATCCGCCGCCGGACAGCTCGCTTGCGGCTCGATGCTGCAACCATTGATCTGCAGCTGTGCCGCGGCGCCGCCGATCGCGCTGAGCGTCATGAACGCGGCCAGAACCAAGCACGCAGACGCTGAGAGCGGGGTCATTCGGGTGCTCCTGCTCGGTTTCGATCGCAGCACGCTACCGGAGGGACGGCGGCTTGCCCAGGCGCATGAGGTCGGGCGTCCGCTCCGGACGAGAAGGCTCGACCGCTGGCGCCGGCGCTGTGCGACGATCTGGATCCGTCGATGCCTCGGCGCCGCCGTCCGTGCCATCCCTTTTTACACTCACCCGATCGTGATCCTCAGGCTCGCACGAGCGCGGAATAGCGGTGCCCCGGCGATTTTGCATAGGTCGAGGGCCGGCTGGAATGGAGAGCCAGAGCAGAGATGCGATACTTCCGGTTGCAGCATAGGGCCGCATGGGTACTTGTTGGGGCAGGGTCCGCTGCCGCGTTGGCCGCGGCCGATCGAGCATCACAACAGCGCTAGGGAGCGTCGGATGACGGATGGCAGGAACATAAATCAGCGTTTTCAGGACTATCGCCCGAGCAAGACCGCCCTGTTCTGGTCCTGCGCGGGCTGTATCGTGGCAACGATGATCGTCGGCTTCACGTGGGGCGGCTGGGTGACCGGCGGCAGCGCCCAGGACATGGCGGAGGGGGCGGCTGAGCAGGCGCAGGCGCAGGTCGCGGCGGCCGTCTGCGTCGAGACCTTCATGGCAGCCGCCGACGCCCGCCCGCAGCTGGCTTCCCTGAAAGAGAACACGAGCTCCTGGCGGCAGGAGAGCTTCATCGAGGATGGCGGCTGGGCCATGATCGCCGATGAGGAGTACGACGGCGCGGCCGAGCTCTGCGCCGAGCGGCTGGTCGAGATGGAAGTGCCCCCGGCCCAGGAGGCCTCGAGCAGCGAGGCGGGCACCATCACGCAATAACGCCTGCGACTATCCTTCTCGCCGGGCGTTCCCGCCGTTGCGGGGACGCCTCGTGAGCCGGTCGGGTCAGCCGGCGCGGTCGCCCTGGGCCTTGGCGTAGACGAAGACCGGCTTGGCGGAGGCGGCGACGACCTCCTTGTTGATGACGACCTCCTCGACGCCGTGCAGCGAGGGCAGCTCGAACATGGTCTCGAGCAGGATGGTCTCCATGATCGACCTGCAGGCCGCGCGCGCCGGTCTTGCGCAAGATCGCCTTCTTGGCCACCGCCTTGAGCGCGTCCTCGGTCAGCGCCAGGCGCACGTCCTCCATCTCGAACAGCTTCTGGTACTGCTTGACCAGCGCGTTCTTCGGCTCCACCAGGATTTTTACCAGCGCCACCTCGTCCAAATCCGACAAGCGTCGCCACCACCGGCAGCCGGCCGACGAACTCCGGGATCAGCCCGAACTTCAGCAGATCGTCCGGCTCGACCTCGCCCAGAAGCTCGCCCGTCTGGCGCTCGTCCGGCCCGCGCACCTCGGCGCCAAAGCCCATCGAGCGCTCGCGCCCGCGCCGCGCGATGATCTTCTCCAGCCCCGCGAACGCGCCGCCGCAGATGAACAGGATGTTGGTCGTGTCGACCTGCAAGAACTCCTGCTGCGGATGCTTCCTGCCGCCCTGCGGCGGCACCGAGGCCACCGTCCCCTCGATGATCTTCAAAAGCGCCTGCTGCACGCCCTCGCCCGAGACGTCGCGCGTGATCGACGGGTTCTCGCTCTTGCGCGAGATCTTGTCGACCTCGTCGATGTAGACGATGCCGCGCTGCGCCCGCTCGACGTTGTAGTCCGCCGCCTGCAACAGCTTCAGGATGATGTTCTCGACGTCCTCGCCGACGTAGCCCGCCTCGGTCAGCGTCGTCGCATCGGCCATCGTGAACGGCACGTCCAGCGTGCGCGCCAGGGTCTGCGCCAACAGCGTCTTGCCGCAGCCGGTCGGCCCCACCAGCAGGATGTTCGACTTCGCCAGCTCCACCTCGCCGCCCTTGCTGCCGTGCGCGAGGCGCTTGTAGTGGTTGTGCACCGCCACCGACAGCACCCGCTTGGCCTGCTCCTGCCCCACCACGTAGTCGTCCAGCACCCCCTTGATCTCCAAGGGGGTCATGATCGAAGGGCCGGACGCCCTGCGGATCTTGCGGTCTTCCTCCTTGATGATGTCGGCGCACAGCTCGACGCACTCGTTGCAGATGAACACGTTTGGGCCGGCGATCAGCTTGCGCACCTCGTGCTGGCTCTTGCCGCAGAATGAGCAGTAGAGCGTCGATTTGGCGCCGCCGTCACTCGACTCGATCATGGCATCCCGTCTCGCTTGCGCGGCCTGGCACATCCTTCGAATCGCACGTCTTGCGAAGCAAGCACGTCCCTGCCAGCCGGGTCAAGTCCGACACCCGGCGGCGCACTCTCTTTTTGGTTGAAAGGAGTGATCGCGTATTTGCTCTGTGAGATACCTGGCGAGGCCGCGTTGCCGGCTCGCCGGCGAGGGCCGGCGGCAGCCGGCATGGCGCCGACCGCATTGCTGGCGGGAAGGCGGAGCGTGCTTAAACGGCTGTTAACCATTCCGCCTCCATAGTGGCCATCGCGTCCGGATGGACGGCGCATTCGGATACGCAGTTGCCGCTCTGATCGGAGCACGTGGCCAGCTGCGAACCATGGCGCCGGATGCCGGGCGCGACCGGCGGCTCACTCCAAGGTCGAAGAGGCGATCATGACGAACAGCTACGCTCCCGCCGCGTCCGACTTCGCATCGCGAGGTGGGCCGGACCTGGCACCCGCGCAGGCGGGCCTGACGGGATGGCTCGGGGCGCTCTACGAGGGCGGCGGCGCCGCCCAGCGCTATCTGCTGCTGATGCGTTTTGCGGTGCTCAACCTCGTGGCCCTGGCGTTGCTGGGCGCCGCATGGCTCAAGGGCTGGGTCGGCTTCGTGATGCAAGCCGACACGACCCAGCTGGTGCTGCTCATCGCCCTGGTGTTCGCCTACGGCCTGGTCAGCTGCGGCCAGAAGGTGCTGGTCACCAGCCTCGAGATCAACCAGGTGCGCGATCCGAGACGCTACCCCGGCTCGCGTGTCGCCTGCTATCTGGAGAGCATTCGGGGCCGTGACGGCCATGCGCGCGCGATTTGCGCGTCCGCGCTGAAGCTCAAGCTGGCGTCGCGGATCGCCTCGATTCGGCATCTCGCCAACAGCCTGGTGCTGCTGGGCCTGATCGGCACGGTGATCGGCTTCATCATCGCGCTTTCCGGCGTCGATGCCCAGGCTGCGGCCGACGTCAGCTCGATCGGGCCGATGGTCACGATCTTGATCTCCGGCATGTCCGTCGCGCTGCACACGACCCTGGTGGGCGCGGTTCTGAACATCTGGCTGATGGTCAACTACCGGCTTCTCGAGGGCGGCACCGTGACGCTGGTGACCAGCATCGTCGAGCTTGGAGAGCGCGATGCACGGCCTTGAGGAGGTTGACGGCGATGACGGCGACACGGTCTTTCGCGATGTCATCATGCTCGCATTGGCCGGTTTCGTGGCCATGGTCATCCTCATCCTGCCCCACCTCAACCCGCCCGGCGAGACCGCCGAGGAGACGACGCAGCCACCGGGCAACGTGATCGTCGAGGTGCGCTGGCCCGACGAGCTCGATTCGGATGTCGATCTGTGGGTCGAGGCGCCGGGCGACATTCCGGTCGGCTACTCCAACAAGGGCGGCGCGATCTTCAACCTGCTGCGCGACGACCTCGGCAAGCGCGCCGATGCCACCGGGCTGAACTACGAGGTCTCGTTTTCGCGCGGCATTCCTGCCGGCGAGTACACGATCAATGTCCACCTCTACCGCAACGCGTCCAACGTCTTCCCGATCCCGGTGACCGTGGTCACCAGCGTGAAGCGGTCGCCCAAGGAATTGGCGCGGCAGCTGCTGGCCTCCAAGGTCGAGCTGGTGCGCGAGGGCGAGGAGGTGACGGTGTATCGCTTCCGCCTGTCCGAGGACGGCAGCCTGGTACCGGGCAGCGTCCACAGCTTGTCGCGCAACCTGCGCGCCTGGAGGTCGTCATGACCGAGCTCACCTATCTGTTCGCCACGGTCGCGGTGGTCCTCGGCCTGATGACCAGCATCAGCATCTGGGCGCCGCGCCGCCTCTGGCTCAAGCTGACAGCACTCGGCGCCGCCGCGCTGTTCCTGCCGATCGGCTATCTCAGCCTCGCCCATCTGCTCTCGCTGCCCAAGCCGGTCGCGCTCGAATGGTGGCTGACCAATGCGCCGTCCGCTACGGTGCTGGGCTCCACGTTGCGCGAGAACGAGGCGATCTATGTGTGGCTGCAGCTCGAGCATGTCGCCGAGCCCAGGGCTTACGCGCTGCCATGGAGCCGCGACCTCGCCGAGCAGCTCCAGACGGCACAGCGCGAAGCCGACGAGAGCCAGAGCGAAGTGCGCATGCGCCTGCCGTTCGAGCCGACGCTGGACGACCGCGAGCCCAAGTTCTACGCGCTGCCCCAGCCGCCGCTGCCGCCCAAGGATGTGGGCCGGGCGCCGGCGCAGGTCTACGAGCGCGAGACCGACGCCTGAGCGACTGTGTTGCGGGTCAAGCGTGTTGCCATGGGGCTTTGCTCTTGAGGATGGCGCTGATGCCCATCAGGAGCGCCTGACGTCTTCGACCGCGCCTGCGCCAGGCCCGGGAGCACGGGCGAGAATCCCCGCAGACCGGCCGACCGTGAATGGCCTGGTCCGGCCGCACAGTCACCGTCGCAGGCTGGCCGCGACGGGGCGGCCCGCAGGCAGGGCTGCCTCACGGCAGCCGGCGCACGGGAAGGCCTTGGTCCGGCAACGCGGCTCGATCGCACGCCGAGCCATGCAGAACCCTGGTCGCGGCAACCCGGCCAGATCAAGTCGCCCATCGACGGGCGGCTCTTGCCTGGCCGCCTGGCTCGGGAGATCTCGTCCTGATCCCGATCCGCGTCGTCCACTGCGGCAACCAGCGATCTCGTCTTGTTCCGCAGGCGCTCCTGGCATCGAAGGGAACCGGGTCAGCTCCGCGATCGGAGGAGGGGCGGGCAAAGGCTTGAGATCGGCGTCGATCTCGCCAGATTGGGAGCCCATCAGCCGGATTGAGGAAACCCTGAGAACGTCCGGCCCCGGATCGGCGAGGCTGCTGGACGCAGGCGATTGCGTGACGAGCGGACGCTCGGGATGCTAGACGACTTTGGCAGGCTTGCGCCGCATGGGCGCGGGGTACGCTTGAGCCGCGTGGCGGGTGGCAGGAGCCCGGGCAGCGTCGTCCAGGCGCAGGCTCGCGCGCCTGTCACGCGACGTTGTAGGGAAGCTGTTGGCGATCGGGTTCGACCCGGCCCCGATCAGTAAGCCGGGCGATCGAGCGGGGGTGAGATGTCGAAGCAGTCACCGGATATGCTGCGCGGGCGCGAGGCCGAGCCTGCGAGCGGGCCGACGCTGACGCAGGCGCCTGTGGCAGGCGATGCTTCACGGATGCGGCCCAAGCACCGCCACGAGCCGAAGAGCGATGCCACCGCGAGTGTCCCGCAGCCGGCCGCACCCGCTTCGGACGGCCTTGCGAGAGGAGCCGGTCGATCTCAGGAGCCCGGCGCTCTACCTCAATCGCGAGCTGACCTGGCTCAGCTTCAATCGACGTGTCCTGCACGAGGCCCAGGATGCGCGCACCCCGTTGCTCGAGCGGGTCAAGTTCCTGGCGATCGTGAATGCCAATCTCGATGAGTTCTTCATGAAGCGGATCGGCGGCCTCAAGCAGCAGGTCGGCGCCGGCGTGCATGACCTCACCGTCGACGGGCGCACGCCGGAGCAGCAGATCACCGCCTGCCTCGCGTTCATCAGGGACCTGACCGAGGATCTGCGCAGAACCTATCTGGCGCTGCTCGATGCCCTGGCGCCGAACGGCATCGCGATCGTCGGCTGGGACCAGCTTTCCGCCGACGAGCGCAGCGATCTGCGGGAGCACTATCTCACCAACGTCTTCCCCCTGGTCACGCCGCTCGCGATCGACCCGGCGCATCCGTTTCCGTTCATCTCGAACCTGTCGCTCAATCTCCTGATCACGCTGCATCAGGCGGACGACGACCAGACCGGGCTGGCACGGGTCAAGGTGCCAATCGGCGCCGGCGTGCCGCGCTTCCTGCGCATCGGCCGGACCACCCGCTTCGTGCCGCTCGACGAGGTCATGGCGCACAATCTCGATACGCTGTTCCCGGGGACGGACGTCGAATCCTGCGAGTTCTTCCGGGTCACGCGCAACGCCAACACCGAGTACGACGAGGACAAGGAAGACGACCTCATGGCGATGATCGAGGCCGAGCTGCGCGATCGCAAGTTCGCGCCGATCGTGCGGCTGGCGATCATGGAGGGCATGAAGCCCCTGCATCGCGGCATGCTCGCCGCCGAGCTCGGCCTGAACGAGGACAAGGACGTGGCCGAGATCGCGACCATGCTGGGCATGCGCGATCTCATGGAGATTGCCGGGCTGGACCTGCCGGCCCTGCACGATCCGGTGCATCACCCGCTGACCGCGCCCGCCTTGCTGGACGCGCGCAACATCTTCCACATCATCCGCGAGACCGGCTCGATCCTGTTGCACCACCCGTACGAATCCTTCGCCACCTCGGTCGAGCGCTTCGTGCGCGAGGCGAGCCAGGACCCCAAGGTGCTCGCCATCAAGATGACCCTGTACCGGACCTCCGCCGATACGCCGATCGTCGGCTATCTGGTCGACGCCGCGCGCAACGGCAAGCAGGTCGCCGTGGTGGTCGAGCTCAAGGCGCGCTTCGACGAGGCCGCCAACATCCGCTGGGCGACCCGGCTGGAAGAAGCGGGGATCCACGTCAACTACGGCGTGGTCGGCCTCAAGACTCACTCCAAGGTCGTCCTCGTCGTGCGCCGCGACTACAATGGGCTGCGCCGCTACGCGCACATCGGCACCGGCAACTACCATGCCGGTACGGCGCGCCTGTACGCCGACCTCGGCCTCTTGACCTGCGACGACGACATCGGCCACGACCTGAGCGAGCTGTTCAACTACCTCACCACCGGCTACAAGCCGTCGCGCGTCTACCGCAAGATCCTGACCTCGCCGCGCGCGATGAAGAAGCCGCTGCTCGAGCGGATCGAGCGCGAGATCGCCGGCCATTCGCGCAAGACGCCTGGGCTGATACGGCTCAAGACCAATGCGCTCGAGGACCCGGACATCGTCATGGCGCTGTACCGGGCGTCCCAGGCGGGGGTCAAGGTCGAGCTGGTGGTGCGCGATACCTGCCGCCTGCGCCCGGGGCTGCCCGGTATCTCCGAGAACATCACGGTGGTCAGCATCGTCGGCCGCTTCCTCGAGCATGCCCGCATCTACTATTTCCGCAACGGCGGCGACGAGGAGTACTTCATCGGTTCGGCGGATTTGATGACGCGCAATCTCGAGAGCCGGGTCGAGGTCGTGACGCCGGTGGAGGATCCGATCCTGCGCGAGCGCCTGCGCGCCGTGCTCGAGCTGCAGCTGAACGACCACCGCAACGCCTGGGAGATGCGCGCCGACGGCAGCTATGTCCAGCGCCAGCCGCGCACGCCGGTCGAGGAAACCGGCTCGCAGGAGGCGCTCATTCTCGCCGCCGAGCAGCGCCATTTCGAGGCGACCCGGCTGCGCCGGCGGCGGCCGCGCGCGATCGCGAGACGCGCCTCGTAGAGTTACGGCACCGGGTGGAAGGCGCCGTCCGTGCCGAGACAGGTGTTGCCGCCCGCGCCGTAGAAGCGCTCGGCGCTGGTCTTGCGCAGGATCCCGAGCATCTTGGGCAACGGTTGGCCCTCAGCCTCCAGTCGGTCGGCGACCCGGGCGGGCCCCAGCGCGTCGAGCAGCTCGAACGGCCCCTTCGCCCAGTTGAAGCCCCAGCGCATGGCGCGATCGATGTTCACCACGTCGTCGGCGATCTCGGGGATCAGCCCGGCGGCGTAGCACAAGGTCCCGCCCATCACGTCCCAGGCGAGCCGGCCCTGCGGGCTGTCGTCGAACAGGAGCGATGCCGCTTCGGTGTGATCGGGCGCCAGGGCGACGTTCCTGGCCGCGCGCCAGCTCTGCAGGCGCAGATCGAACACCTCCTTGCTGCGCGTGCCGTCGTCGTGCCGGATCAGGCGGTAGAAGCCGCCGCCGGTCTTGCGGCCGAGCTGGCCGCGCTCGACCATCGCTTGCTCGATCGGCGGCAGGCACGCGAAGGCGAGGCCGGCATCGCCATCGGGCAGATTGGCGGCGAGGTTCTTCGCGACCAGCTCCAGCACGTCGAGGCCGACCAGGTCGAGCAGGCCGTACAGGCCGGTCGGCGGGATGCCGAACGGGGCCGCCAGGAGCGCGTCGATCTGCTCCATCGGGAGGCCGTGGGCGAGCCCGGCATGGGCCTTGTGCAGGCCCGAGAGCATCCAGAAGCAGCCGATCCGGTTGCCGATGAAGTTCACGGTATCCTTGGCGTGCACCACGCCCTTGCCGAGCCGCTCCGCGAGGAAACGCTCCAGCGTCTGCATCGCCTCGGCGCGGGTCTCGGCGCCCGGGACCAGCTCGACCAGCCGCATCACCCTGACCGGATTGAAGAAATGGGTCACGGCGATGTCGCGGCGCAGGCGCAGGGGCAAGCCCTCGGTGATGGTGCGCAGCAGGATGCCGGAGGTGTTGCTGCTGACCACAGCGCCCGCCCGGCGCAACGGCTCGAGCCTGCCGAACAGCGCGCGCTTGGTCGCGAGGTCCTCGATGATCGCCTCGCAGATCCAGTCGGCCGGGCCGACCGCAGCGGCCAGATCGTCCTCGAACGAGCCCGCCGTGATCAGGTCAGCCTTGGCCGGGTCGTCGAGCATCGGCGGGCGACTCTCGACCATGCGGGCCAAGGCCTGCTCCGCCGCGCCGCGGCTCACGTCCAGCAGCGCGACCCGGCAGCCGGCCTGCGCGCAGAGCGCCGCGATGCCGCTGCCCATGGTCCCGGCGCCGAGCACCGCGACCGATTCGATCCGCATGCCTCTCCTCCCACGGGTGCTTGCTCGACCTGACCGGCCCGATCCGCGCGCCGCCGCAGGACGAGCGGGACGTGGCCGAGCGAAGCGCCGTTTCAGCACCATCGGCGCCTTCGCGCAACACCGGTCTCCGCGGGGCGGCCGGGCGGTAGAGCCGTGCGGGGCCTACGCGAGCGCCGCGGCGTCGCCGTTTGCCATCCAACTACAGCATGTTAGCGATCAATTAACCTTCAACCTCTAAGGCAAGGCACGCGTGTTCTCCATACGTTCGCCATGGCGAAGCGACGCGCTCGCCGCGGCCGTGTTTTTCCCTTGTCGGGAGTATTTTCCTATGTTAGGAATCGTCCTCAGAAATCCCTGGAGATCCATGGTGCATCGCCGTCCCCACCGCATCAAGACGTCACGCTGACCGATGGCCCGAGCCCACGCAACCCTCTCGGACCCTCTGGCCGACCAGCCGCGCCGTCCCCTGAAGGCCGCGGGCGAGTCCGTGCCCTATCTGCTGCTGACCGCGCTGCTGGTCGCTCTGCTGATGAGCGCGCTGGCGGCTGCCAACTGGCTTCTGGCGCCTTTGAGCTACAGCGCTGCCGCGCAGGCCCGCGCCGCCGATGCTCTGGCCGCCGGCGACAACTACGCGGTCTTCGACCTGAACTTCGACACCCGCGGCCTGCGCCGCGCCCACATCGCACGGCTCGCGCGCCGGCCGCACGTCGTGGTGCTCGGCGCCAGCCATTGGCAGGAGGCGCACGCCGACCTGCTGCCGGGGCACCGCTTCTACAACGCGCATGTGCACCGCGACTACCACGAGGACCTGCTGGCGGTGGTCGAGATGCTGCTGCGTCACGACCGCCTGCCGGACACCCTGATCATGAGCATCAGGGACATGACCTTTCTGCCGGAGGCGCAGCGCAGCGACACGCTCTGGCTGACCGGGCTCCCCGATGCCAACGCCATGAAGGCAAGGCTCGGCATCGCCCGCCCGTGGCTCGAGACCCGCCCGCTCGAGCGCTGGCTCGGCCTGCTCTCGCTCTCGACCCTCCTGGACAACGGGCTGCGCCGGCTGGGCGCCGCCACCCTGCCCGGACCGGTCCAGGCGCGCTCCCTGCCGACCATGGACGTGCTGCAGGCCGACGGCTCGATCCGCTGGTCGAGCGCGCATCGCGGCCGGTTCACGGCCGAGCGC
Organism: uncultured Alphaproteobacteria bacterium; assembly: GCA_963753315.1. Taxonomy (GTDB): domain Bacteria; phylum Pseudomonadota; class Alphaproteobacteria; order Geminicoccales; family Geminicoccaceae; genus DASUGG01. Next base: position 8,523 of record CAVWCI010000046.1, on the reverse strand, counting down.
ACCGGCGCCGAGGTCGCCTCGGCCGTCGCGCAGCGGCAAGGCCGCACCCTGCAGATCGACGAGGCGGCAGTGGCGGCAGTCGATCGCCTGCTGGCGCTGCTGCACGAACGCGGCGTGCGGGTCGTCCTGATCCATCCGCCGTTCAACCCCGACTTCTATCGGAAGGTGCAGGGCACCGCCTACGGCGCGGGCCTGCTGCGGGTCGAGGCGATTACGGCGCAGCTCGCCGCGGCGCATGGCGCGACGGTGGTGGGCGGCTTCGATCCGGCCATCGCCGGCTGCACCGCCGCCATGTTCATCGATGCCGAGCACAGCGGGCCCGCCTGCCTGCGCCGGCTGATCGATCTGGTCCCCGGCCTGTGATCCGGCAAGGCCAGCCCGCAGTCACGGCGCGTCTCTAGGGAGCTGCAGGATGCTGTTCCATTCGCCCGCGTTCATCTTCGGCTTTCTGCCGCTGTGCTTCCTGGGTTTCGTCGCCGTGCACCGCCTTTGGGGCTGGGATGCGGCGCTGCTCTGGCTGGCCGGCGCCTCGCTGGTGTTCTACGGCCAGTGGAGCCCGGCGCTCGCCGCCCTGCTGCTCGGCTCGATCCTGTTCAACTACGGCGCAGCACGGCTGCTCCTGGCCCGGGTCGACGACCGCCGCACCGCGCGCCTTCTGCTGCTCGCCGCGATCGCCGCCAACCTCGCCCTGCTGGGCTACTACAAGTACACGAATTTCCTGATCGACAACGCCAATCTGCTCACGGGCAGCACCCTGGCGCATCTCGACATCCTGCTGCCTGTCGGCATCTCCTTTTACACCTTCATCCAGATCGGCTTTCTGGTCGAGGTCTACAATCGCCAGGTCGGCGAGGTGCGCTTTCGCCACTATCTGCTGTTCGCCTCGTTCTTTCCCTGCGTCACCGCCGGGCCGATCGTCCTGCAAAGGGACATGCTGCCGCAACTCGCCAGCGCGCGACCGGCCGGCCTCGACAGCACCCGGATGGCGGTCGCACTCACGGTGTTCGGCATCGGCCTGTTCAAGAAGCTGATCCTCGCCGACAGCATCGCGCCGTTCGCCGATGGCGTGTTCGATGGCGCCGCCGCGGGCCTGCCGGTCGCCGCCTCGCTCGCCTGGATCGGCGCGCTTGCTTATACCCTGCAGCTCTACTTCGACTTCTCCGCCTACTGCGACATGGCGCTCGGCATCGCCTACCTGTTCGGGCTCAGGCTGCCGCTGAACTTCAACTCGCCGCTCAAGGCGTGCAGCATCACCGACTTCTGGCGGCGCTGGCACATGACGATGACGCGCTTCTTCACGAGCTATCTGTACGCGCCGATCGCCATGCCGCTGACCCGCCGCGCGCTGCAGCGCGCTCATGGTCGCATCGCGCGCTTCCTGCTGGCGACCGCGCTGCCGGTCGTCGCGACCTTCGTGCTCGCGGGCCTGTGGCACGGCGCCGGCTGGACCTTCGTCGTGTTCGGCCTGATCCATGGCCTGGCGCTGGCCGTCAACCATGGCTGGCGGGAGGCGCGCCTGCCGGCGCTGCCGCCGGCCGCGGGCTGGCTGCTGACCATGGCGGTGGTGATCGCAGGCCTCGTGTTCTTTCGCGCCGCCGACGTGCCGACAGCACTTGGCCTGCTCGCCAGCATGGCCGGGCTCGGCACCCCCGATGCGCTGCACGCCGCCACTTCACCGTTGGGAGCGGATCTGGGGCAGATCGCGATCGATGCGGGCGCAGCGCTGGTCTGGATCGTCGTCCTGGGCACGATCGCGCTGACCTGCCCCAACACCCAGGAGCTGATGGGGCGGCACTGGTTCAGCTCCGACCCGCAGCCCGAGGGCGAGCGCTCCTGGCCGCTCTGGCTGACCTGGCGGCCGAACCTCGGCTGGAGCCTGGTCGGCGCCATCCTGCTCGCCGCAGCGCTCGGCTCGATCTCCGGCCATGGCGGCTTCCTCTACTACCAGTTCTGAGGCCGGCTCTCCTTGAGCCCGCTCGCCCTTCCAACCTGCGCACGGAGCACCTGGGCATGATCGCAGTCATCGACCTGCCACGTCGGATCGACCCCGAGCTGGCGGCCGACATCGAGAAGGAAGCGGCGTTCGTGTCGCCGTACCTTGGGGCGCTGCGGGTCACCGGCGGCGGCGCCGCGGTCGAGCTCGAGGTCGCCGATCGCACCCGCGACGCCGAGGTCAAGGGCAAGGTCGAGCGCTTCCTCGACGCGATGCTCAAGCGCATGCACCGCTTCGAGCCCAAGGTTTTCCTGCGCCAGGAGCGCCGCGACGACGGGCCGCTGGCGACCGGGGTCAACGAGGAGCTGCTGCGCCGCGGCTGGCTGTTCGCCTATGGCCAGGGGCACGTCGCCCTGGCCGGCCCGGCGCTGGCCCTGGCCGAGCTGATCGACGCCAAGGCGGCAGAGCTTTACGCGCAGCATTTTCGCGCCGAGCCGCGCAGCTTCCCGGCCTTCGTCGACGCCGACATCCTGCATCGCTGCGGCTACTTCGATTCGCACCCGAACGCGATCAGCTTCGTCGGCCACATGGTCGAGGATTTCGACGCGATCGAGGCATTTCGGCAGGCGAACAGCTGCGCCGAGGGCGCGCTGATGCCGGGCGCCGAACACGTTCACCTGCCGGGCCTGTGCCTCAACCCCGCCGCCTGCTTCCCCTGCTATCCGACGCTCGCGGGCCGGCGGATCGGCGAGGACGGCGCCGCCTTCAGCTGGAAGGGCCGCGTGTTCCGCTACGAATCGCGCAATCTCGTCGGGCTGGACCGCCTCTGGGAGTTCAACGTCCGCGAGCTGGTGCTGGTCGGCAGCGAGGACCACGTCGCCGACTGCCGCCGCCGCGCCCTGCCGGTGGTCGGCGAGCTCGCTCAGATCTTCGATCTCGAGTGCCGGATCGAGACCGCGAGCGACCCCTTCTTCGCCACCGTGTCGGCCGCTCGCACCTTCTGGCAGCGCGCCCAGGAGGTGAAGAACGAGATCATCCTGACGATCGAGCCCGGTCCGGACGGGGCGCGGCGCGAGCTGGCCTGCGGCTCGATCAACCTGCACGGCAAGTTCTTCGGCGACCGCTTCGATATCGGCGCCAGTGACGGCGCGACCGAGGGCACCGCCGCCACCGCCTGCGTCGGCCTCGGCATCGAGCGCTGGGTGCTGGCGGCCTTCAGCCAGCACGGCTTCGAGCCCGGGCGCTGGCCCGCGGCCGTGCGGCGCGCGATTTTCGGCTGAGCATCCCTGCGCCCGGCGAACCAGCCCACCCCGGACAATCACGAGAGAGATGGTCATGAAGCTCGAGGAACTTTTCGCGCGCATCCTGCGCGAGCCGATCGACGTCTTCTCGGACGCGGCCAGCCCGTCCACCGTGCGCAGCTGGGACAGCCTGCGCCACATCGAGCTGGTGATGGCCGCAGAGGCGGCCTACGGCATCCGCTTCGAGACCAGCGAGGTGACCACGATCAGGACGCTCGGCTGCATGCGCGGCATGCTGCAGCAAAAAGGCGTCGCAGCGTGACCGATCTCTGCGTCGCGTCATGCGTCATTCGTGCGACGCCCCGACGCATTCATGCGACATGTCGGACAGGCGAAGCGCCGTGAGGGGGTCGGATCGCGCCCCGGCCGATCCACCTTCAGGACCGATCGATGGCGGCCCGGCGATCGGCGTATGGCGTGGGCAAGGCTCGAACGAGCGGAGATAGCATGGTCGCCGACCTTTGCGCCGATGCGTGGTTGCCGGTCGAGGACGCTTCGGAAGCCCGAGAGCCTCCCCGGCCCCGGGCGGGCTGAGCGAGGCGAGGCCGCGATCGCGCGCGCGCCCGGCACGCGCGGGCGATGCGGCGGTCACCGACTGGCGCGGCTTCCACGATGCGCTGCGCCGCGCCGCCCTTGCGGCGACCCAGAGCGGCGCGCCGCTCTCCCTCCTGCTGCTCGAGCCCGCCGGCCCCGACCGAGCCGAGCAGCACCCGCGGGCACCGGGGCGCGCGCGCGGATCCAGGCGCTCGCCGGCATGATCGCCGCCGAGGCCGGCAAAGGCAGCGCGCTCGCGCGCTATGCCGACGGGCGCCTCGCGGTGATCATGCTGGAGACCGGCCTCGGCGATGCCGTCGTCCGCGCCGAGCGGATCGGTCGCAGCCTCTGCTCCGAGGCCGGCGCGCTTGCCCGGCCGGCGATCGGCGTCGCCCAGTTCTGCGACGACGAGGCGCTCGGCCACCTGATCGAGCGCGCCGAGGATGCCCTCGATCGCGCCCGCTCCGACGGCGCCCTGATCGTGGTCGCCGGCCACCGCGCCCGCAGCGCCAGGAGCCGCGCATCGTGGACGACGATCTGAGCCCGAGGCGGACCGTCCGACGCGGAGCCGGGGGGCGGGCCTCTTGCAGGCGTGTGGCCCCTGTTCGGCTTCGGCACCGGGCGGATCGCGTGCGGCGTCATGAGATGGGCGAGCGGCAGGAACGCGGCACCAGGGCCTGGCCGCAAGATCGGGTATGATCGCCAAGGCCGGCGCCGGATCGCGCGCGCGCTATGCGGTCAGCGAGGGCTGCCAGGGGCGCGGCACCAGGGGCCTCGCCAGAAGCTCGGGCGTGATCTCCTCGGCCGGCACCGGCCGGCTCACCAGAAAGCCCTGGATGGCATCGCAGGCGTTGTCGCGCAGGAACGCGAGCTGCTCGGCCGTCTCGACCCCCTCGGCGATGACCTTCAGGTTGAGATTGTGGGCCATCACGATCAGCGAACGCACGATCGCCGCATCGTGCCGCTCGGTGCAGACGTTGCGCACGAACGAGCGGTCGATCTTGATCGAGGCGCCGGGGAACGAGCGCAGGTGGTTGAGCGACGAATAGCCGGTGCCGAAGTCGTCGAGCGAGATCCGCACCCCGAGCTCGATGAACTCCTCGAGCAGCGACTGCGTCCGGCCGGGGTTCTTCAGGATGTCGCTCTCGGTGATCTCGATCTCGAGGAAGCGTGGTGCCAGATCGCACTGCTCGAGGATCGCCGCCACCACCAGCGCCAGGTCCTCGTCCTGGAACTGGCGCGCGGAGAAATTGACCGCGACGTGCATGGACGGATAGCCGGCGCTGCGCCAGGCGCGCAGCTGGCCGCAGGCGGTGCGCAGCACCCAGGCGCCGATCGGCACGATCAGCCCGGTCTCCTCGGCGAGCGGCACGAACTCGGCGGGAGCGACCAAGCCGCGGCGCGGATGCTGCCAGCGCAGCAGCGCCTCGACGCCCGGATGGCCCCGGTCAGCAGGTCCACCTGCGGCTGATAGTGCAGCCGGAACTCGCGCCGCATCAGGGCGCCGCGCAGCCCGTTCTCGAGCTCGAGCCGCTTGGCGGCGTGCACCCGCATGGCCATGGTGTAGAAGTGGAAGCGGTCGGCGCCCTGCTCCTTGGCGCGATACATCGCGGCATCGGCGCTCGCCAGCAGCTCGTCGATGTTGTCGACATCGGTCGGATAGACCGAGATGCCGATGCTGGCGGTGGTCACCACGTCGCAGTTGCCGAGCCGGACCGGCTGCCGCACGACGTCGAGGATGCGGGTCGCGAAGCCCGCGATCGCGCTGGGGTCGCAAAGACCGTCCATGACCACGGTGAACTCGTCGCCGCCGAGCCGCGCCACCAGATCGCTCTCGCGCAGAGCACCGCGCAGCCGCTGCGCGATCTGCTTGAGCAGGACGTCGCCCGCCTCGTGGCCGTGGGTGTCGTTGATGGTCTTGAACCGGTCCAGGTCGAGCAGCATGACCGCGACCAGCTGGCGATGGCGGTCGGCGCGCGCCAGGGTCTTGCACAGATAGTCGCGGAACAGCACGCGGTTGGCGAGGCCGGTCAGCTGATCGAACTGCGCCAGCTCGGCCAGCCGCCGCTCGGCGCGATGGCGCTCGATGGCGTAGCGGATGGCGCGATCCAGGAGCGGCGCCGTCATCTCGCCCTTGGCCAGGTAGTCCGCCGCGCCGGCACGCATGGCCTCGAGATCGATCTCGCGATTGCCCTGCCCGGTCAGCACGATGAAGGGTGCTGCCGAGCCGAGGTCGATCGCCTCGCGCACCAGCTCCAGGCCGTTGCGCTCGCCCAGGCGGTAGTCGACCAGATAGACGTCGTGCCGGGCCTCGGCGATCGCCGCCAGCGCGCCGCTCCAGGATTGCACCCAGTCGAGCATCGACGGCGCAGCCGAAGACTTCCGCGAGCAGGTCGCGGGCCAGCAGGTAGTCGCCCTCGTCGTCCTCGATCAGAGGACGCGCGGTGCGGAGTCGGTGGTCCGGTCATGGATCAAGATCGGCCGCCCGGCCACGGCCTGAACGCCCGTCGAGCCTCGTGCGCCGTGCCGGGGCGCGTCATGGCCTGGGCCTCGAGCATTCGGGCGGCAGCGACACGATCTCGATCCAGTAGCGGCAGAGGGTCCGCAGCGCGTCGACCAGGCCCTCGAAGGTCACCGGCTTGGTGATGAACGAGCTCACGCCCAGGCCGTAGGTGCGCACGATGTCCTCCTCGGCGCGCGAGGTGGTAGGACCACGACCGGGATGCGGCAGAGCGCCGGATCGGCCTTCATGTCGCGCAGCGCCTCGCGGCCGTCCTTCTTGGGCATGTTGAGGTCGAGCAGGATCACGCCCGGGTAGGGCTCCGCCGCCAGCCGGCGAACTCGCCTTCGCGGCGCAGGTACTGCAGCAGCTGCTCGCCATCGACGACGAAATCGACCCGGTTGGCCACCCGGCTCTCCTCGAACGCCTCCAGGATCATCAGGCGATCGTCGGCGTCGTCGTCGGCGACCAGGATGGTGATCGGGGTTGAGTTTCTCTCACGTCAGCCAGGTCCTCCGATTGCCGGACCGGCAGCGTGAAGACGAAGGTCGCACCCTCGCCCGGCCGGCCGGATGCGGTGATCGTGCCGCCGTGGCGCTCGAGGATCTTGCGGCAGGTGGCCAGCCCGATGCCGGTGCCGGGATATTCGCTGCGGCCGTGCAGGCGCTGGAAGATGCCGAAGATCCGCTCGGCGTAGTCCTGCTTGAAGCCGATGCCGTTGTCGGCGACCGTGATCTCGCACAAGCGCGGCGCGCGGCGCGGTGCTCGGGGCGTCGGGCGTGTACAGGCGCGCGGTGATGCGACCTCCGGCGGCCGTCCCTGCAGCGGAACTTCAGCGCGTTGCTGAACAGGTTCTGCAGCAGCTGGCGCATCTGCGTGGGGTCGGCCTCGATCACCGGCAGATCGCCCAGCACGATCCGGGCGCCGGCCTGCTCGATCGCGACCTGCAGGTCCGACATCACCTCCTGGCGATCCGGCCGAGCTCGACCGCCACGAACGGGCGCGCCTTGGTGGTCACCCGCGAGTAGGTCAGCAGATCGTTGATCAGGCAGCGCATGCGGCCGGCGGCGTCCTGCATCCGATCGATGTAGACCCGGCCGGCTCGCTCAGCTCGTCCGCGCACTTGCCATCAGGCGGTCGCCGAAGGCCTCGATCTTGCGCAGCGGCTCCTGCAGATCGTGCGAGGCGACGTAGGCGAACTCCTCGAGCTCGCGTTGCTGCGCTCGAGTTTGGCGTCGTAGCCGCGCAGCGGCTCTTCGGCGCGCACGGTCTGGGTGATGTCCTGATAGGTCGCGACCGACCCGCCATGCGGCATCGGCTGATGCATCACCTCGATCACCCGGCCGTCCTTGAGGCGCTGATTCAGCAAGCCGGCTCGCGCTCTCGCCCTGTCCGGGCGCTCGGGGACGGCGCGCGCCGCCTCGCCCCGGTAGTTGCCGAGGCTGACGCTGTAGGCCATCAGCTCGCGCAGCGTGACGCCCGGTTTCACCACCTGCGGCGAAAACCCGTACATCTGCAGGTAGCGGCGTTGCAGACGATCAGGCGCTGCTCGGCGTCGACCATGCACAGCCCCTGGATCATGTTGTTGAGCGCGGCATCGAAGCGCAGATACTGGGTGCGCAGCTCGTCGCTGAGCGCGGCCTCGGTGCGCTCGCGCTGCTTCAGCTCGGTGATGTCGGTGCGGCTGGCGACCGTGCCGCCGTCGGAGGTGCGATACTCCGGGATCTGCACCCACCGGCGCGGTCGGCGAGCTGCTGCCTCGAGCACGGCACCATCGGCGCGGCGATGGTGGGCCGCTGCGCTCCGCGACGTAGGCATCGGCGCGGCCGCGCGCGCTGACTAGCGATCGCCCGCGACGCCGGCGCGCGGCATGGCCTGCCAGGTGGTGCCGGGCGACCATCAGCTCGGGGCCAAGCCCGTCGATCTCGCCGATAGCGGTGGTTGCAGATCACCAGCCGGTCGTGCTCGTCGAACAGCGCGAAGCCGTCCCGGATGCTCTCGATGGCATCGTGCCAGGCGGCGCCGATGTCGGCATCGTCGCGATGACGCAGGTCCGCATGGCCACGGCCTCGACGATCCGGCAGAGTACCGTCGGCGTCGAAGGCGGGCTGCGCCTCTTGGAGGCCGCACGGGGGATCGGTCATGGCCAGGAGGGTGCTCGCTCTGCCGTCGTGCGCCGCATCGTCGGAGCGATGGCGTGCATCGATTTTCCTCGTTTGGCGTCGGCTATATTCGTATATCAACCAGAGCGCGAA
>CAVWCI010000045.1:0-77506 GCA_963753315.1 uncultured Alphaproteobacteria bacterium | reverse complement strand
CGACGTCGCGTTCGCCGACGCGATCCGGCGCGCCGCGCAGCGCTACGGCGCGAAGATCGTCGAGGAGCGCGCCTACGAGTTCGTCGAGTTCGCAAGGCGGACCGATTTGGGTCATGTCCAGGTGCAGCAGCAGATGCCGGTGCTGACCCAGGATGTTCCCGACTACGACGTGCTGGTCGTCGCCGACGAGAGCGACGTCTTCGGCGAGTACCTGCCCTACCGCACCTGGGACCCGCGGCCGGTGGCCGGCACCCAGGGGCTGGTGCCGACGTCCTGGAGCCGGGTGCACGAGCAGTGGGGCGGGACCCAGGTGCAGCGCCGGTTCGAGAACTTTGCCGGGCGGCCGATGACCGAGCGCGATTACAATGCCTGGCTCGCGGTGCGGATCATCGGCGAGGCGGTGACCAGGACCGGGAACGCCGAGGCGGAGGCGCTGCACGACTACGTCCTGAGCGATGCGTTCGAGATCGCCGCGTTCAAGGGCGAAGGGCTCAGCTTTCGTCCCTGGAACCAGCAGCTGCGCCAGCCCATCCTGCTGGTGAACCCTCGTGTGCTGGTGTCGGTATCGCCGCAGGAGCAGTTTCTGCACGAGCGGACGCCTTTGGACACGCTGGGCTACGACGAGCCCGAGAGCGCGTGCCGGCTGAACTGAGGCAGCAGGGAGGGAGGGCATGACGAGGTGGGTTGGCATGGGGCTGGCGCTGGTCTGCGCCGTGGCGGGGCGGGCGGAGGCGGCCGAGATCTTCGTCTCGAACGAGAAGGGCAACTCGATCAGCATCGTCGACGGCGCGACGCTCGAGCTGATCGAGATGGTGCCGGTCGGCAACCGGCCGCGCGGCATCGCGCTCAGCAGCGACGGCCGCTGGCTCTACATCTGCGCCTCCGACGACAACACGATCCAGGTGATGGATACCGAGAGCCGGGCGATCGTGGCGCAGCTGCCCTCGGGCCCCGATCCCGAGCTTCTGGTCATCTCGCCCGACGACGCCCTGATCTACGTCGCCAACGAGGACGACAACATGGTGACGGTGATCGACATCGCGAGCAAGGCGGCGATCACCCAGATCCCGGTCGGCGTCGAGCCCGAGGGCATGGGCGTGAGCCATGACGGCAAGTGGATCGTGAACACGTCCGAGACCACCAACATGGCGCACTTCATCAACGCCGACACGCTCGAGATCACCGACAACGTGCTGGTCGACCAGCGGCCGCGCTTTGCCGAATGGACCAGCGACGACGCCGAGATCTGGGTGAGCGCCGAGATCGGCGGCACGGTGAGCGTGATCGACAACGCGACGCGCCAGGTCAAGCACAAGATCACGTTCGAGATCGCGGGCGTGCCGAGCGAGGCGATCCAGCCGGTCGGCGTGCGCGTCATGGGCGATCGCAGTCTTGCGTTCGTGGCGCTCGGCCCCTCCAACCGGGTGGCGGTGGTCGACGCCAAGACCTTCGAGGTGCAGGAGTACCTGTTGACCGGGCAGCGGGTCTGGCAGCTCGCCTTCAGCCCCGACGAGAAGTTCCTCTACGCGACCAACGGCGTCTCCAACGACATCTCGGTGATCGACGTCGAGAACCTCGAGGTCGTCAAGTCGGTGGCGGTCGGCCGGCTGCCCTGGGGGGTCGCGGTGAAGGGATGAGCCTTGCCCTGCAGGCGAGGCCGGCAAACGGGAGGAAGCGCAGATGTCGATCAGAAGTGTACCGTATGGCGCGGCGATCGCGATCGCCGTCGCGGCGCTCGCAGGCGGCGAGGTGCTGGCGAAGGCCGGGCTTTTGACCGGCGGTGCGGTCGAGCTCGAGCCGATCACGCTGTCGTCCGGCCAGCCGCTGGTGAGCGCGCCCTACGAGCTCGAATTTGGGCAAGTTCTACGAGCTGCCGATCAATGCCGACGGCACGGCCGAGATCGCCCTCGAGGGCCCGAGCTTCTTTCGGAACGTCTGGGTGAACGAGGTCGTTATCAACGACATCGAGGTCCGGCCGCTCGGCGTCGAGAGCCTGGAGTTCGATGACGAGGGCACCGCCACGATCTCGTTCGTGACGATCCGGCCAGGGACCTTCACCCTCCGCATCCCCGGCACCACCGCAGACACCCAGCAGGCCGTCTTCAACGTCAAGTAGGATGCCCATGGTGCTCGAGGAGAAACCCTTCCGCAGGAGCGGCCATGCCGATGTGGTCTCGCCGCCGTCGGCGCAGCCAGCCCGATCGCTGGTCATCGCTGCGAGCCTGGCCGCAGTCCTGGCGACGCCGAGCGCGCCTGCCGCGGCCGCGGAGCCGTCGGATGCGGACTGGCCCTGCATCCAGCGGCTGGTGCCGGAGCTGGCGGCCTCGCAGATGTGGGCCGGGCCCCCCGCCGAGGAGGGCGAAAGTGCGGCGAGCGCCGATCGCGAGGTCGCTCAGCTGGCCGATCGGCTGGCCTCGCGCTCCATGCCGGACGACGAGGCGCAGGCGGCGATCGACGCGTTTGCCGACAGGCTTGCGCCTGAGCAGCGCAACGACCAGCTCGCGCAACTCTTTCACGACGTGCTGCAGCAGATCAATCAGGAGCGCAGCGAGATCATCGCCGGGATCAAGCGCTATACCCGCAAGCAGCAGCACCTCGCCGAGAAGATCTCGCAGGACAGCCAGAGGCTGGCGGACCTGCAGCCGGGGACCACGCCCGACGCTCAGACACAGGAGTTGTTGGAAGCGCGGCAGTGGGACCTGCGGGTGTTCGAGGACCGCCAGCGGATCCTCACGCACATCTGCGAGCAGCCAGTGCTGCTGGAGCAGCGGGCGTTCTCCCTGTCCCGCGCCATGCAGGCCCGGCTGGAGGCGAATTGAGCGGCGCCACCTCGTCACGCGCGGCCGCCGGCGCTGAGATGAGCCGCTTTTTGGGCGCCTGCTCCCTGTGTTGGCCGCGGGGCGCGCTAGCCGCGGTCGCGCCGGAGGCGCTATGCGGCGCCGGCCGACTACCCGACCGAGGCGCTTGCCGACTACGTCTTCGGCTGCATGGCGACCAACGGCCAGACCCAGGATGCGCTGCGCCGGTGCTCCTGCTCGATCGATGCCATCGCCGACAAGGTGTCCTACGAGCACTACGTTCAGGCCGAGACCGTGCTGCGTCTGCAGCAGGTTCCAGGCGGTGGGCGGACGGGCATGTTCCGAACCTCACCCTGGGCGCAGGCGATGGTCGACAAGCTGCGTCAGGCGCAGGTGGAGGCCGAGCTGCGCTGCTTTTGAGCAGCGTCCCTTGTTGGGTCTGGGCACTCGACCGGTCTGGACTGCGGGTGTAGTCATCAGAGCACGCGTCGGCGCAAGCGGCGCCTCGAGGCGGCGCGGCGCGGCTCACTGGAGCCCCGCAGACCCTGGGGGAGCCATGCCTGAGTTCCCGATCGTGGGCATCGGCTCGTCGGCCGGTGGGTTGGAAGCGCTGCAGAAGTTGTTCGGCGCGACGGCGCCGGACGCTGGGCTTGCCTTCATCGTCGCGGCGCATCTCGATCCGACCCAGAAGAGCCATCTGAGCGAGCTGCTGAGCCGCTGCACGAAGATGCCGGTCGTGCAGATCGAGAAGCCGATCAAGGTCGAGCCCGACCATGTCTACGTGATCGCCCCGGACCAGGAACTGACGATCCGCAAGGGCGTGGTCCACACGAACACGCCGACGGCGCCGCGCGGACACCGGCATCCGGTCGACTCTGTTCTTCCGCTCGCTCGCCGAGGACCAGGGCGAGCGGGCGATCGCGATCATCCTCTCCGGCACCGGCACCAACGGCTCGCTCGGCCTGCGCTTCATCAAGGCCCAAGGTGGCATCGCGCTCGCACAGGACCCCGAATTCGGCCGCTTTTCCCGGCATGCCGCAGAGCGCGATCGGCACCGGCATCGTCGACCTGGTCCTGCCGCCGGATCAGATGCCGGATGCTCTGCTGAATCTCGCCCGTCAGCCCTATGCGCGACAGCCGGCCGAGACGCTGGTCGAAAGCACGCCCGAGGATCAGCTGCATGCCGTGCTGAGCTTGGTGCGCTCAAGCACGCGGCGGGACTTCGGCAGCTACCGGAAGCGGACGCTGCTGCGCCGCATCCACCGTCGCATGGGCCTGCACCGGATCGAAAGGCTGCCCGGCTACATCGAGCGGTTGCGCACCGACCCGGACGAGATCAGGGCGCTCGCGGCCGATCTGACGATCAACGTGACCGGCTTCTTCCGCGACCCGGAGGCCTGGGGAATCCTGGGCGACAAAGTCATCGCACCTCTGGTGCAGCAGCGGCCGGCGGGCTCGACGATCCGCGTCTGGGTGCCCGGCTGCTCGACCGGCGAGGAGGCGTACTCGATCGCGATCCTGATTCTCGAGCACGCGGAAGCAGCCGGGAAGACGTTCGATGTGAGGCTGTTTGCCACGGACGTCGCAGACGGTGTGCTGTCATCGGCACGAGCCGGGCTCTATCCCGGGAGTATCTCCCAGGACGTCGTGCCCGAGCGGCTCGAGCGCTGGTTTGAGGCGGGGGAGGACACCTACGTCATCAGGAGGGCGCTGCGGGAGGCGGTCACCTTCGCGCCGCAGAACCTGCTGCAGGACCCGCCGTTCTCGCGGCTGGACCTGGTCAGCTGCCGCAACCTTTTGATCTACCTCGAGCCCGACTTCCAAAAGCGGGTGCTGGGTCTGTTCCACTTCGCGCTGCGCGAAGGGGGACACCTGTTCCTCGGCCCAGCCGAGACGATCGCCGGGCGCGAGGATCTCTTCCAGTCCGTCTCCAGGAAGTGGCGGATCTTTCGGCGGCTCGGGGCGACGCGCCACGATCTGGTGGACTTTCCGCTGATCGGGCCGAGCGAGTACGAGGTTCAAGCAGGGGCGGGTCGGGAGCCGTCGGGGCCGGACCCTCACGCCAATGCCGGCGCGCTCATGGACCGCGCCCTGCTGGAGCGCTATGCGCCGGCGAGCGCCCTGATCGATGCACGGTATCGCATCCATTATCTCCGCGGGCCGACGGATCAGTACCTGCGGCCGCCGAGCGGCGAGCCGTCCTACGACCTGCTCGCCATGGCGCGCGAAGGTCTGCAGATGCCGCTGCGCGCGGCCGTGCGCAAGGGGCTCGACGAGGGCCAGGAGGTCACGACGTCCGCCCAGGTCCGGCGCAGCAGCTCGCTGCACCCCGTACGCCTGGTCGTGAGACCGCTCGCGACCGGGCCTGCTGCTCCGACGAGGCTGCTGGTGAGCTTTTTCGAGCGCGAGATCGCAACCGAGGCGGCCTCGCCGGCAGAAGCAAGGGAAGTGAGGGAGATAGCGAGCGAAGGGGAGCTGCAGGCAGAGCTGGATGCCGCCCGCGAGGATCTCCGCCTGACCGTCGAGCATATGGAGGCGGCGAACGAAGAGCTGAAGGCGTCCAACGAGGAGATCCGCTCGATCAACGAGGAGCTGCAGGCCTCCAACGAGGAGCTGGAGACCTCGAAGGAGGAGCTGCAGTCGCTGAACGAGGAGCTGAACACGGTCAACGCCCAGCTCCAGGCCAAGCTCGCCGAGCTGGAGGGGCGCACGGACGACCTGAACAACCTGCTCAACAGCACCGACGTCGCGACCCTGTTCCTCGATCGGTCCTTGTGCATCCGGTGGTTCACGGCGTCGATGAAGGCGCTGCTGGAGCTGCGGCCGACGGACATCGGCCGCCCGATCTCGCACTTCGCGCAGCGGTTCAGCGGCGGCAACCTGCTCGAAGATGCGAGGGGCGTGCTGGAGCGGCTCGTGCCCTCCGATGCCGAGGTGGTGGACGATCTGGGGCGCTGCTACATCAGGCACATCCTGCCCTACCGGACTGCGAGCGACCGGATCGAGGGGGTGGTCGCGACCTTCACTGAGATCACCGCCCGCAAGGGGTGGGAGCAGGAGATCCAGGCTGCGAAGGAGTTCGCGGAGAGCATCGTTGCCACGGTGCGCGAGCCGCTGCTGGTGCTGACGGCGGACCTGCGGGTGCGCGCGGCCAATGAATCCTTCTATCGGACTTTCCGGGTCGCCGCCGAGGGAACCGAGGGCCGCCTGATCTACGAGCTGGGCAACCGGCAGTGGGACATCCCGGACCTGCGCCGGCTCCTGGATGAGGTGCTGCCTGACAAGCAGTTCAGCGACTTCGAGGTCGACCACGAGTTCCGGGATATCGGGCGCCGCACCATGCTTTTGAATGCACGGCGCCTCGAACATGGGGACCTGATCCTGCTGGCGATCGAGGACGTCACTGAGCGCAATCGCGCCGGGGTGGCAGTACGGAAAAGCGAGGAACGGCTGCGCCGGGTACTCGAGACCGATGCCGTCGGGGTCCTGTTCTTCGATGAGGCAGGCACGCTGATCGACGCCAATGAAGTGTTCCTGCACATGACGGGTTACACACGTCGCGAGGTGGAGGCGAGGGAGCTGACATGGCGTTCGATGACGCCGCCGGAGTGGATCGACGCCAGCGCCGAGGAGATGAGCAGGCTGACGGCGACCGGCCGCATCGGGCCCTACGAGAAGGAGTATTTTCGCAAGGACGGCTCGCGTTCGTGGATGCTGCTTGCCGGATCGAGCCTCGGCGACGGCACGCTCGTCAAGTACTGCATCGACATCGGCGATCGCAAGCGCGCGGAGGAGGCTCTGCGCGCAAGCGAGGCGAGATATCGAACGCTTTTCAATTCGATCGACGAAGGCTTCTGCACCATCGAGATGATTTTTGACGAGCAGGGCAAGCCGGTCGACTATCGCTTCTTGACGGTCAATGAGGCGTTCGAGCGGCAGACCGGTCTCACCGACGCCGTGGGCAAGACCATGCGGTCGCTCGCACCGAACCATGAAGATCACTGGTTCGAGACGTATGGCCGGATCGCGGTTACCGGGGAGTCGGAGCGGTTCGAGCGTCCTGCCGCCGAGCTCGGCCGCTACTACGAGGTGTACGCTTTCAGGGTCGGTGAGCCGGAGGAGCGAAGGCTCGGGGTTCTTTTCAACGACATCGCCAAGCGCAAGCGCGCGGAAGAAGAGCGCGAGCTGCTCGCGCGGGAGCTGAGCCACCGGGTCAAGAACACGCTCGCCGTCGTGCAGGCGCTCGCGCTGCAGACCGACGGCCAGGCGCGTTCGCTCGAGGCCTACCGCCATGCCTTCCTCGGCCGGCTGCAGGCGCTGGCAAGGGCGAACGACCTCCTGCTCGAGGCGCAGATGCGCGGCGCGGACCTCAGACATCTGGTCGAGCAGGCGGTGGAGGCCTACCGCGTCGACCACCCGGAGGTGGTCGAGATCGAGGGGGCGCCGGCCATGCTCACGGCCAAGCAGGCCCTCGGGCTGAACCTCGTCCTGCACGAGCTCGGAACCAACGCCGCCAAGTACGGCGCCCTGTCGCGTTCCGAGGGACGCGTGCGCGTCTCCTGGAAGATCGAAGGCGGGCAGGCGCGCCGCGTGCGCCTGAGATGGCAGGAGAGGCATGGCCCCAGCGTCGCGCCGCCTGCCGAGAAGAGATTTGGCACGCGTCTGATCGAGCGGGCCAGCAGCTACGAGCTCGATGGCACCGCGGAACTAGACTATGCGTCCGGAGGTTTGTCTTGTGAGCTGGACTTCCCGCTCGGATAGCGCGACCAGCCGCGAGCGAATCGAATCAGCCCGAGGAGGGGCGGACGCATGCCAGACGCCAGGGAGGTGCTCCGAGGACGCCGCATCATGATCGTCGAGGACGAGATGCTGGTCGCCATGGAGCTCGAGGCCCTGCTGGCAGAGCAGGGATGCGCGGTGATCGGCCCGGCGCCGACCGCCGATCGAGCGCTGGCTCTGCTCGCTGAAGGGCTGCCGGATGCGGCGATCCTGGATGTCAACCTGAACGGCCAGACCGCCACGCCGGTGGCGGCAGCGCTGAGGGCGCAAAACGTACCGTTCCTGCTGGCTACTGGGTACAGCCAGTCGCTGCAGCTAGAGCTGAAAGATACACCGCGCGTCGACAAGCCGGTCAACCACGAGCGACTGGTGCGGGTCCTGGCGCAGTTGCTCGGCGGCTAGCCAGCCGCCTGCGGGCGCGCTCCGGTTCGAGCGGCGCCGGGCCGACAATCAGCCCGGCGCTGCGGCGACGCCTTACATCTGCTTGGCCCGCGCCTCGCGCTGCCAGAAGCGAACCTTGCGGCAGTTGGCGACGAAGTTCTTGGCGTCGTCGATGGTCTCGAGCGGCAGGCAGCCCTCATCCAGGTCCTCGAACACGCCCGCCTTCTTGAGCAGGAGCAGGGCCTGGTCGGCGTAGCCGATGAACTTCAGATGCGCAAAAGCATCGGCGACGAAGTCGCGCGCGGTGGGCTCCTTGGCGAGCAGGTCGGCACCTTCCTGCGAAGGCAGCAGCACGACGGCATCGAACAGGACCGAGGGACCGCCGTCGACCTTCTCGTCCGCCTCGATCCAGGTGCCATCGCTCGCCTCGATGCCGCCGACCATCGGCGCCACCAGCTTGAGCATCGCGCCCTCCTCGGTGAGCGCCGCCTTCAGGGCCTCGAGCAGACCGATATCGGCACCGTCGGTGACCAGCGCGCCGACCTTGCGTCCGGCGAAGGATTCGGGCCCGTTGAGGATGATGCTGAGCGCAGGCGACTCCTTCAGGTCCTGGCGGGTCGGCCTTGCGGCCGGCGCCGGCTCGGGCAGCTCCTTCAGGCGCAGTCCCTTGGCCACCTTGTTGCCCAGCCCCTCGTCGATATTGAGCAGATGCGAGACCATGCGCGCCCGGATCGCCGCCGTCTCGACCTTGCTCAGCTCGAATGTCAGCGCGGCTGCGATATGGCCCTGCTCGCCCCCGGTCTGGCTGATGTAGAACTGACGCGCCTGGCTGTAGTGGTCGGCGAAGCTCTCGGGCCGGATGCGAAGCTTTGGCCCGCCAACTTCACTCGGATGGCTGCGAAAGCCCTTCTCCGGCGATTCGCGCGGACCACCGAACGAGTTCGGCTGGTACATCGCGCGTCCCTTCGGCACCGTCATGCGCATGTGGCCGTCCTGCTGAAAATTGTGGAACGGGCAGCCGCGCGGGCTGTTCACGGGGATCTCGTGGAAGTTCGGGCTGCCGAGCCGTTTGAGCTGAGTGTCGAGGTAGGAGAAGTTGCGACCCTGCAGGAGCGGATCGTCGGTGAAGTCGATGCCGGGCACGATGTTCTGGGTGCAGAACGCCACCTGCTCGGTCTCGGCGAAGAAATTGTCCACCACCCGGTCGAGCACCAGGCGTCCGACGCGGCGCACCGGCAGGATCTCTTCCGGGATGATCTTGGTCGCATCGAGCACGTCGAAATCGAACCTTTCGGCGAACTGCTCGTCGAAAAGCTGCAGGCCGAGCTCCCATTCCGGATGGTCGCCCATCTGGATCGCGTCCCACAGATCGCGCCGGTGATAGTCGGGATCGGCCCCGTTCAGCTTGACCGCCTCGTTCCAGACGACCGACTGCATGCCGGACTTGGGCTTCCAGTGGAACTTCACGAAGGTCGACTTGTCGTCCGCGTTGACGAAGCGGAAGGTGTGGACGCCAAAACCCTCCATGAAGCGGAAGGAGCGCGGGATCGTCCGGTCCGACATGATCCACATGACCATGTGCATGCTTTCCGGGGTCAGGGAGATGAAGTCCCAGAAGGTGTCGTGCGCGGTCTGCGCCTGGGGAAAGCCGCGGTCCGGCTCCTGCTTGGCGGCGTGGATGATGTCGGGGAACTTGACCGCGTCCTGGATGAAGAAGACCGGGATGTTGTTGCCGACGAGGTCCCAGTTGCCTTCCTTGGTGTAGAACTTCACGGCAAAGCCGCGCACGTCG
The DNA here is from genome assembly GCA_963753315.1 of uncultured Alphaproteobacteria bacterium. Classification (GTDB taxonomy): domain Bacteria; phylum Pseudomonadota; class Alphaproteobacteria; order Geminicoccales; family Geminicoccaceae; genus DASUGG01. The sequence goes on along the minus strand of CAVWCI010000045.1, from coordinate 67,756 downwards.
CGCGCCAGGTCCGGCGAGCCCTTGTTGCCGGCGACCGTCGAGAAGCGCACGAACACCTCGGTCTTCTCGCCCTTGCGCTGGAACAGGTCGGCGCGAGTGATGTCGGCGAGCGATTCGTAGGTCTCGAAGTAGCCGTGCGCGCCCATGCCGCGGGCATGGACGACGCGCTCGGGGATGCGTTCGTGATCGAAGTGGAAGATCTTTTCGCGGAAGTGAAAGTCCTCGAGCAGCGTCGGTCCGCGCGAGCCTGCCTTCAGCGAGTTCTGATCGTCCGCGACCGGCACGCCCTGATTGGTGGTGAGCACCTCGCCGCGGCGGCTCGCAGCCTGATGCAACTCGCCGCCCGGCCCGCGGGTGACCTCCTGATCGCCGAGCCGCACCGGCTCGCGGATCGTGTCGTCATGTCGCGTCATGATATTCCCCCTTACAGATCGGCGCGGCACCCGCCGAAGGGCCGCCCGCCGCCGCCATGCCATCGCTAATCGCCCGGGGTTCGCGAAGGTTCCCTCGCCGGGCGCGAAAAGCCGGCCCGGTCGGTTGCAGAATGGCGTAGCCACCCTCGCCATACAGTCTAACCGAGTATAGGAATTTTATCAATAGACCGGCGAGAGCTTTGCATAACCTGTGGTTTGTGATTCGATGCGGTCGGGGCGATGGTTGCGGGAGGGGTTGGATGCGGCGGGAGCTGGGGCAGCTGAGCTTGGCGGACGGGCTGGTCGAAGGCGGGGCGGGGCGCAACCGGCAGCTGGAGCGGCTCACATCGCTGGTGGATTGGACGGGGTTCGAGCGGCTGCTCGGCGAGGTCTATGCGGCGCCGGTCGGGCGGCCGTCGTACGGGCCGCTGGTGCTGCTGCGCTGCCTGCTCTTGCAGCAGTGGTACCGGCTGTCGGACCCGGGGCTCGAGGAGGCGCTGTCGGACCGGTTGTCGTTCCGGCGCTTCGTCGGTCTGGCGCTGGCCGACCCGGTGCCCGATCATTCCACGCTGTCGCGCTTTCGCAGCGAGCTTGTCCGGCGGGGGCTGAGCGAACCGTTGCTCGCCGAGCTCAACCGGCAGCTCGATGCCAAGGGGTTGATGGTCAAGGCAGGGACGCTGATCGATGCCTCCCTGGTCAGGGCCGACAGCCGTCGGCCCAGGACGGACGAGCCGGTCGAAGGCCGCAGCGACCGCGATGCCACCTGGAATGCGATGCCGGAGCAGCCGCTGTTCGGCTACAAGGCGCATGTCGCGGTCGACCAGGCCTCGGGTCTGGTGCGCCAGGCGATCCTGACCCCGGCGAACGTCTCGGACAAGACGCCGTTCCTGGCCCTGGTGCAGGGCGACGAGCGGGTGGTCTATGCCGACAAGGGCTACGACGGCTGGTGGTATCGCCGGGAGCTGGCGGAGCGGGGCATCGCCGACGGCATCATGGCCGGCAACTACTGGCGGCGGCCGCTCGATGCCGCTGGCCGCGCCCGCAACCGGGCGCTCGGCAAGCTGCGGGCGCCGGTCGAGCGGACCTTCGCTATCATGAAGCGCTGGTACGGCTACCGTCGGGTCCGTTATCGCTCGCTGGTCAAGAACGCACTCCAGCTGCAGCTCCTCGCCGTCGCCATGAACCTGCGCCGCGCCCTGGTGCTGGCGGCCTGAGAGCGGAGTCTGCCTCGGGGGCAGGAGGCCCTTTCCGGGCGCAGCCGGCAGCCCGCGCCGAAGGGCTGAAGCAACGGCGATCGCTCGCTCCCGCCGCCTCCCAGCGCGTTCCTAGCCGCCCAAGGAACAAACTCCGTACTTACGCAAAGCTCTCGCCGCAGCAACGGGCGAGAGCTTTGCGTTATGGCGGCGTTTGTTCCTTGGCCCGCTAGGAACGGGCAGACGGTGTGCTGCACGGCGGTCGAGGGTGTTGCTTGCGGCCTTGGCCGACGATGGCCGCCAGGGCGGCCATGATCCGTATCATCGAGACCGTTCTAGTCCAGAAACACCCAGCTGTCGGCGCCGTCGAACCGGCGGATCCGCAAGGACGCGATCACCTCGGGATCGGTGAGGCGGCAATTGACCCCCATCCGGGTCGATCGATCGGGCTGCAGGCTCTGCCAGTGAGTCGTACAGCCGCAGGTCCGGCAGCTGTGAAAGGCGAGGGTTCGATCGCCCCATACATAGCCGGAGGTCGCATCGGGCTTGCAGATCAGCCTGACCTCGGACGCGTCGCCATACGCCCACAAGGCACCGAGCCGGCGGCAGACCGAGCAGTTGCAGGCGGTGAGCCATTCCGGCGTTCTCGCCAGCTCGAACCGGACGGCGCCGCAATGGCACGATCCCTCGATCATCACCTGCCTCCAGATCTGCGCGAAGCCCGCCGCGGCAGGCAATCATGAGATATCCTGTGCCGCCGCCGGTGGCCAGCGCGCCGGCACAACCTCGGGAGCATCGGATGACGGATCCTGACTGGCGGTCGGCCAATCGCGCCAACTGGGACGAGCGTGTCGCGATTCACCTTAAGGCGCCGGGCTACGAGCTCGAGTCCCTGCGCGCCGGGCGGGGCCGTCTGAATCCGATCGAGGAAGCGGAGATCGGGCCACTCGAGGGCCTTCGGGTGCTGCATCTGCAATGCCACTTCGGTCGCGACAGCCTGATCCTGGCGAGCCGCGGCGCGCGGGTGGTGGGCCTCGATTTCTCAAAGCCTGCGATCGCCACGGCGCGTCAGCTCGCGGACGAGTTGGGCCTCACCGAGCGGGCACGGTTCGTCGAGGCGGATCTGTACGATGCGCCAAGCGCGATCCCGGAGCCCGGCGCGTTCGACCTGGTGTTCGTCACCTGGGGCGCGATCAACTGGCTGCCGGACATCCGTCGTTGGGCGCAGATCGTGGCGCATTTTTTGAAACCGGACGGGGCGCTCTATCTGGCCGAAGGACATCCCGCCGCCCTGGTGCTCGACGATGCGGCGCCGGGCGAGAGCGCCATGCCCGGCTGGTTCGCCCCCTACTTCTCGCATGAGGCGCTTGTGATCGACGATCCGTCCGACTACGCGGACGACACCGCCCGGCTGACCCATGCCCGGACCTACGAGTGGCTGCATCCGCTCGGTGTGATCGTCACCGCCCTGATCGAAGCCGGCCTCACGCTTCGATGGCTGCACGAGCACGATGCGGTGCCCTGGCGCATGTTCGAGCTGCTGGTCCAGGATGCCGAAGGGATGTATCGCTGGCCGGAGCGGGCCTGGCTGCCGCTCGCCTTCTCGCTGCGCGCGGAACGGCGCCTGTGAAAAGCGCGGCCCTGCGCCGCTGGGACGCGTGCTCAGATGCGCAGCGAGAGCTGGTGCGCGGGGCCGAAGCTCGAGACCGACAGGCCGAGCAGGCGCACCGGCCGGCGCGGCGGTGCGGGGTGATGCAACAGCCAGCGCGCCAGCGCCAAGAGGTCCTCGGCCGAATCCACCGGATCGGCCAGCGTGCGCTGCCGCGTGGTCAGGGAAAAATCGTGATGCTTGATCTTGAGCGTCACGGTGCGGCCGAACTGCTCTGCGCGGACCATCCGTTCCGCAACCTCCTCGGCGATCGGCGCGAGGCGCTCGAGCATGGCGTCGGGATCGGCGAGGTCGTGATCGAAGGTGCGCTCGGCGCCGATCGACTTCAGCGGCTGGTCGGGATGCACCTCGCGCTCGTCGAGCCCGCGGGCGATCCGGAAGTAGTGGCGCCCGACCTTGCCGAAGCCGCGGAAAAGCTCGTCCTCGGAACGGGCGCGCAGCTCGGCGCCGTCGTGAATGCCAAGCGCCTTCATCTTGCGCGCGGTCGCCGGGCCGACGCCGTAGAAGCGCTCGATCGGCAGGCCGGCGATGAACGCCAGTCGGCCTGCTCGGGACGGATCACCGTGAGGCCGTCCGGCTTCTCGAGGCCCGATGCGATCTTCGCCAAGAACTTGTTGAAGGAGACGCCGGCCGAGGCGGTCAGGCCTGTGGTGGCGAAAATCTCCTGCTTGATGGCGCGCGCGATCGCGGTCGCGACCGGCCCGCCGCGCCTGGGCGTGGTGACATCGAGGTAGGCCTCGTCGAGGGAGAGCGGCTCGACCAGGTCGGTATAGCTCTCGAAAATCGCGCGGATCTGGCGGCTCGCCGCCTTGTAGGCATCGAAGCGGGTCGGCACGAAGACCAGCTCGGGGCACAGCCGGCGCGCCTGGAAGCCCGGCATCGCCGAGCGCACGCCGAACGCGCGCGCCTCGTAGCTCGCGGCCATGACCACGCCGCGCGCGCCGCCGCCGCCGACCGCGACCGGCAGGCCGCGCAGCTCCGGCCGGTCGCGCTGCTCGACCGAGGCGTAGAACGCGTCCATGTCGACATGGATGATTTTTCGCATCGCGCGGCTTGTCTTCGATCAGGCGAGACGGTCAGACCGGCTCCTTGTCGTACAGCTTGAGGACGGCGATGCCGTCGAGCCGCTCGTGGCCCTTGGCGTTGAGGATGCGGAACAGGGTCGCCGCCTGGCTGGCCATCGGCGTCGGCACGGTCAGGCTCTTGGCGAGCCCCTGGACCATGTCGAGGTCCTTGAGCGCCTGGAAGGCGTAGCCGGCGGGCGCGAAGTCGCGCGCCACCATGCGCGGATAGAGGCGCTGCAGCATGGTGCTGCCGGCATAGCCGGCGCCGAGCGCCTCGGGGATGCGCGCCGCATCGACGCCGCCGGCCTCGGCCAGGCTCAGCGCTTCGGCGAGCACGCAGTAGTTGGCGAGCACCAGCACCTGGTTCACCATCTTGGTGACCTGGCCGGCGCCGACCGGGCCCATGTGGGTGCACTGGCCGAGATCGGCCAGGAGGTCCCGCGCCTTTGCCAGATGGGTGTCGTCGCCGCCCGCCATGACCGCGAGCGTGCCCGCTTCGGCCGCCGGCGGCCCGCCCGAGACCGGCGCGTCGATCCAGCCCATGCCGGTCTCGGCGAGGCGGGCGGCGAACCGCTTGGTGGTCTCGACCTCGGTGGTCGAATGATCGACCAGGATTTTTTCGGGACGCGCCGCCGCAGCGACACCGTCCTCGCCGAACACCGCGGCCTCGAGATCGGCTGCGGTCATCACGCAGATCTGCACGATGTCGCTCGCCCGCGTGACCGCGGCGGCCGATGCCGCCCTCTGCACGCCGTGCCGCGCGGCCGCCTCGAGCTTGTCCGCCGCGATGTCGTAGCCGGTCACCCGGTAGCCGCAGGCGCAAAGCCGCTTCGTGAAGGCGTGGCCCATCAGCCCGAGGCCGATGAAACCTATCGCCGGCCTGGCTCGCTCCCCCTGGTTCATCATTTCCTCCGCGCTTGATGCTGCCGACTATGCCCCGGCAGACGGCATCGCGCCACGGCTTCGCGCTTGCGGCGGCGGCATCGCACGCGCACTATCTGTGGTTGTGTTGACCACGAACCTGGAACAACCAAGCGGGGAGCGATACAGATGGCGGAACCCTTGCGCGTCCTGTCGATCGACGGCGGCGGCATCCGCGGCCTCGTGCCGGCGCTGGTGCTGGAGGAGCTCGAGCGGCGGCTCAGGGCGAAGGGCAAGACCAAGCCGCTGTACGCCTATTTCGACCTGATCGCCGGCACCTCGACCGGCGGCATCCTCGCCGCAGGCCTGACCTCGCCGCACCCGCAGGACATGAGCCGGCCGGCCGCGACGCCTGCCGACCTGGTGGCGCTCTATCGCGACCAGGGCGGCGACATCTTCGACTGCGGCCTCTTCCGCAGCGTGCGCAAGGCGTTCGCCAGCATCTTCACAGGCAATCTCACCGGCATCGTCGAGGAGAAATACACCCACGGCCCGCTCGAGGAGAAGCTGAGGAAGACGCTCGGCGGCCGAAGGATCAGCGACGCGCTCACCGGCCTTCTGATCACCGCCTACGACATCGGCGCGCGGACCACGGTGGTGATGAAGAAGCGGCCGCTGCGCCCGGGCGAGGCGCCGCACGACGACTTCCTGTTCTGGCAGGTGGCCAGGGCGACCTCGGCGGCGCCGACCTATTTCGAGCCGGCGCGCGTCACCAACCTCACCACCGGCCGGTCCATGTGCCTGGTCGATGGCGGCGTCTACGCCAACAATCCCTCGGTCTGCGCCTTCGTCGAAGCGCACAAGATGGGCGCCACCAGCGAGACCATGCTGCTGGTGGCCCTCGGCACCGGCCACCAGAACCGCGCCTACTCCTACTACGAGGCGCGCAACTGGGGGCCGATCAACTGGATCAACCCGGCGCACGGCTCGCCGATCATCAGCATCCTGATGCACGGGCAGTGCCATGCCGCCGAGCATCAGCTGGAGATGCTGCTGAACTGCGGCCCGGAGCCCAACTACTACCGGCTCGACGCCGAGCTCGACGGCGTCAATGACGAGATGGACGATGCCAGCAACGAGAACCTGGCGGCCCTGGAGCGGTTTGCCAGGCGGCTGATCGAGATGGAGAGCGCCAAACTGGACGCGATCGTCGAGCGGCTGTGAGCGGGAGTCGCCGCTGCGCGCTTACCTGGCGGCAACCATCCTGCGGTATCATGGTCGCCTGAAAGGGCTCAAGCCATGGCCGCGCAAGGCGTGCTGGCGCTCGGCATCGTCCTGGTCGTCGTCCTGCTGTTCCTGGCCGCGCGCGCCAGGACCGGCCGTGCCCGCGACGATCGCGACGATGCGCGCCGCCTGATCGGCGAGGAGATCGAGGCCCACATCGAAGCGCTTGCCGCAGGCTGGCTCGAGGCGCGCGCAGGGCGGGGCGGCTGCCGTCCGGCAACGGACCGCTTCGGTCAGGAAATCGAGCTGTTCATCGGCGAGGTGCTGTGGCGCCGCGCCGAGCGCAGCGAGCCATGGCTGCGGGACGCGCTGCGCGAGATCCTGGTCCTGGAGCGTGACGCGGTCTACGGCGAGGTCCGCGCCCGCGTCGAGGCGCATCTGCCTGCCGAGCCGGCGCGCCCGGCACGCTCGCGGATCCGGGCCTGAGGCACGCTCAGGCGGTGCAGCCCTCGAAGTCGTCCTCGCCCGGGACCGCGAGATGGCTGTTGTCGTCGTCGTCGACCGTCAACTGCACGCCGTTGCGGTCCTGGTATTCCAGCTCGTCGCCGTCGCGATCGACCAGGGCGAGCTCGTACGTCTCGTCGTCGGTCCTGACGAACGATCGCTCGCGGTCCTCGGAAAACATGGCGAGAAAAGTCTTTCCGTCGGCACAAGTATAGGTGACGCTGCTCGGTCCGGGGTCCCCGGTGTCGCTCAGATTGGCGCACGCGCCGAGGGACAAGGCGGCGGCGCCGACGACGGCGGCAAGCATGCGAGACATGTGCTTCGCTCCCAGCAAATTCCGAATGATTGGTCGTGAAACGCTGGAAGGCAGCTCTCCGTTCCCGCTGCGCCTGGCGCTGGGTTTGCAGCCTCAGCCCCAGGGGCCGCGGCCGGCGGGCTCGCCGGCGACGCCGGCCATCTGCTGCAGGCGGCGCACCCGCTCGGCGGTCGGCGGATGGGTCCGGAACAGATTGTCGACCCCGCCCATGTGCAGCGGGTTGATGATGAACAGATGCGCCGAGGCCGGGTTGCGCTCGGCATCCCGGTTGACCACGCCGCGCGCCAGCTGCTCGATCTTCTGCAGCGCCCGGGCCAGCCACATGGGGTGGCCGGCGATCTCGGCGCCGGTGCGGTCGGCGGAATATTCGCGGGTGCGCGAGATCGCCATCTGCACGAGCATCGCCGCGAGCGGCGCCAGGATCATGATCAGCAGCGTGCCGACCAGTCCCAGCGGATTGCGGTTGTCGCGGCCCATGCCGAAGAAGAACGCGAACTGCGAGAGGAAGCCGATCGCGCCGGCGAGCGTCGCGGTGATCGTCATGGTGAGCGTGTCGCGGTGCTTGATGTGGGCGAGCTCGTGGGCGATCACGCCGGCCAGCTCCTCGCTGTCGCAGTTGCGCATCAGGCCACGGGTCACCGCGACGGCGCTGTTCTCGGGGTTGCGGCCGGTCGCGAACGCATTGGGCTGATCGGTCTCGAGAATGAACACCTTGGGCATCGGCAGCCCGGCGCGCCGCGCCAGCTGCTCGACCAGGCCGACCAGGCCCGGCGCCTCGGCCTGGGTCACCAGACGGGCATGGTGCATGCGCAGCACCGCCTTGTCCGAGTTCCAGTACGCCCAGGCGTTCATGGCGAGCGCGATGAAGAAGGCGATCAGGAGGCCGCCCTCGCCGCCCAGCAGATAGCCCACGGCGAGAAACAGACCGGTCATGGCGGCGAGCAGCAGCGCCGTGCGCATGAAGTTCATCGAGGTTCACCCAACGATTGGCAGAAACGAGTGGCGAAACGGTTGGCTGCGGTTGCCGCATCGCTGCCGCGCCCGATCAGCTGGACATCTATGTAGGTAAAATCCGCACCTTCGCCTTCAAGAAGCGGAGCGCGGCGGGCAGATGGCCGGTGTGCCGGCGCCTGAGCGTTTGTTTTTCGCGCCGCGCTGCCCTAGGTTCGATGCCCGCCCAAAGCGGGCCAGGCGGCGCGGACCGGACAACCGGCCCACGCGGGGGGCCCACGCAGGGGGGATGCGCTCGGAGGAGACCGATGAGCAAGCCAGACACCAGCACGAGCGAAGACAGCCACATCACGGTCACCGACGAGGAAGCGCTGGAGCTGCACAGCAGCGGCCGGCCGGGCAAGATCGAGATCACGCCGACCAAGCCGCTGACCACCCAGCGCGACCTGTCCCTGGCCTATTCGCCGGGCGTCGCCGCCCCTTGCCTGGCGATCAAGCAGGACCCGAGCAAGGTGTTCGACTACACCGCCAAGGGCAACCTGGTCGCGGTGATCTCGAACGGCACGGCGGTGCTCGGCCTCGGCAATCTCGGCGCGCTCGGCGCCAAGCCGGTGATGGAAGGCAAGGCGGTGCTGTTCAAGCGCTTCGCCGACATCGACGCGATCGACCTCGAGGTCGACAGCGAGGACGTCGACGAGTTCGTCGACTGCGTGCGCCTGCTGGGGCCGACCTTCGGCGGCATCAACCTCGAGGACATCAAGGCACCCGGCTGCTTCATCATCGAGCAGCGCCTGCGCGAGCTGATGGACATCCCGGTGTTCCACGACGATCAGCACGGCACGGCGATCATCGCCGCGGCCGGCCTGATCAACGCGCTCGACCTGACCGGCCGCTCGCTGGCCAGCGCCAAGCTCGTGATCAACGGCGCCGGCGCCGCGGCGATCGCCTGCATCGAGCTGCTCAAGGCCATGGGCATGCCGCACGACAACGCGATCCTGTGCGACACCCGCGGCGTCGTCTACCAGGGCCGCGAGGCCGGCATGAACCAGTGGAAGTCGGGCCATGCCGTCGCCACCGATGCGCGCACCCTGGCCGATGCCATGGCCGGCGCCGACGTGTTCTTCGGCCTGTCCGCGAAGGGTGCCGTCGACCGCGACATGGTGCGCAGCATGGCCAAGCAGCCGATCGTGTTCGCCATGGCCAACCCCGATCCGGAGATCACGCCGGAGGAGGTGAAGGCGGTGCGCTCGGATGCGATCATCGCGACCGGCCGCTCCGACTATCCGAACCAGGTCAACAACGTCCTGGGCTTCCCCTACATCTTCCGCGGCGCGCTCGACGTGCGCGCGACCACGATCAACGAGGCGATGAAGATCGCGGCGGCGTATGCGCTTGCCGCCCTGGCGCGCGAGGAGGTGCCGGACGAGGTCAGCGCCGCCTATCGCGGCCGCCGGCTGCGCTATGGTCCGGAGTACCTGATCCCGGCACCGTTCGATCCGCGCCTGATCACCGCGGTGCCTTCGGCGGTCGCCAAGGCGGCGATGGAGACCGGCGTCGCCCGCAAGCCGATCGTCGATGCCGAGCGCTACCGCGACACCCTGCGCGCCAGGCTCGATCCGACCGCGAGCCGCATGCAGCTGATCCTGGACCGGGTGCGCGCCCATCCCAAGCGCATGGTGTTCGCCGAGGGCGAGGAGGAGAAGACGATCCGCGCCGCCATGGCCTGGCGCAATCTCGGCCTCGGCACGCCGATCCTGATCGGCCGCGAGGAGCGCATCGACGAGACCCTGGCCGGCATGGGCCTGAAGCTGCCGGAAGGCCTCGAGATCCACAATGCCCGCATCAGCGAGCGCAACGCCGACTACACCCAGTTCCTCTACGAGCGCACGCAGCGCCGCGGCATGCTGTTCCGCGACTGCCAGCGCCAGGTCAATCTCGACCGCAACGTGTTCGGCAGCTGCATGGTCGCGCATGGCGATGCCGACGCCATGGTCACGGGCCTCACGCGCAACTACACCTCGGTGCTGCGCGACGTGCACAAGGTGATCGACCCCAATCCCGGCGAGCGGCTGTTCGGCCTGACCATGATGGTCGCGCGCGGCCGCACGGTGTTCTTCGCCGACACGGCGGTGCACGAGCTGCCGACCTCGGTCGAGCTCGCCGACATCGCCATCCAGGCGGCCCACAGCGCACGCCGCATGGGCTTCACGCCTCGCGTGGCGTTCCTGTCGTTCTCGACCTTCGGCAACCGGCGGGTCGAGCGGGCGATGCGCACCCAGGACGCGGTCGCCGAGCTCGACCGGCGCGCTGTCGACTTCGAGTATGACGGCGAGATGTCGGCCGACGTCGCGCTCGACCCCGAGCTCCTGGCGCTCTACCCGTTCTGCCGGCTGTCGGCGCCAGCCAACGTCCTGATCATGCCGGCGCTGCACAGCGCCAACATCAGCTCGATGCTGCTCAAGCAGCTGGGCGGCGGCACGGTGATCGGGCCGCTCCTGATCGGCCTGTCCAAGCCCGTGCAGATCCTGCCGATGAACGCCTCGGTGTCCGACATCATCAACCTCGCAGCACTCGCGGCCTACGATGCGATCGGCGGCCCGACCGAGACGATGGCGCAGGCCGCGGAATAGCCCGCGGGCAGGCCTCAGGCCGAGCTTGGGGACCCGCTGCGCTCGCCTGGCCCGATGGCCAGCGGTATGGGGCGCTCGGGCGGATCGTTCTCGGCGCGCGGCGCGATGCGCTGCTCTGGTAGCGCGCCCGGCCGCTTGATCTTGAGCAGGGGCGCACGCTCGACGCTGCCCGAGGGTCGGTCCAGGTTCTCGACGGTGATCGGCCGCTCGCCCTCGGCAAGCGGCTGCGGCTGCCCCAGCAGTGCCAGCAGCCGCTCCGTCATGGCGTCACGGGCCTGGCCCGGATGCGCGGTGACCATCAGCTCCTGACGCATCATCGCCACCAGGAGCTTGATGGCCACCGCGGCAACGCCCGGGATCGGCCGCGCATTGCCGGCCGAGCGCGTGCTCCAGGCGGAGACGGTCGCCTGCGGCGTGTCGAGCAACGCCGCCAGGCGCAGCTTCCAGCCCCGGCGGCGGCCGCCGTTCAGATAGATCCCCGCCGCCCGGACCTGTTCCGGGCTCATGTCGGTACGCATGCTGCGACGACAGGTTGTTGCTCCGAGCCAAAACAACGCCACAGCGCCAGCGCCCCGTCAATCGACCATCTACGACGCGACCGGGGCCAGCTCGACGACGACCTTGCTGCGGGTCGGCGCGGTGGGCTTGAGGGCCTGCTTGTCCTCGCCCTCCCAGGCGGCCAGCATGATCGCCGCCACTGGCTCGTTGGCGTCTTCGACGTCGTCGACCGGCTCCCAGATGTAGAGCCCGTTGGCGTCGAGGTAGAAGGTGTGCTCGCCGAAGCGCTCCTGCAGCCGCGGCGTCGCGGGGTTGTCGTCCGGGATCGGCTTGAGGCCGGTCTGGTTGCCGACCTGCTGCATCTGATCGTCGTTGAGCTTCATCGGATGGCTCCTCGCTGGTTTCGGAGTGCTCACCCAAACACATATGCAGCGTATATCTATATGCAATATCACAACATGCCTTGTATGATGGAAAAATGCGATCGGTAGGCGTCGCGCCCCGTGGTGGCGCGTGGCACCAGGCCGCAGCCGGCCGGTCCGCGCGGGACCGTGGCGCCCTCTTTTCTCGTGCCGCGAAACCGTGTACGTCACCGGCGGCTGCAGGCGTGCGCCTGCGTATGTGATCATCCCACCATGCCGGAGTTGCGCATGAGGCTGAGCGCGTCATGAGCCAGGAGCCAGCGATTCGCACCGATATGGTGATCGTCGGCGCCGGCCCGGTCGGGCTGTTCGCGGTGTTCGAGGCCGGCCTGTTGAACATGAAATGCCACCTGGTCGACAATCTCGATCGACCGGGCGGGCAGTGCGCCGAGCTCTATCCCGACAAGCCGATCTACGACATCCCGGCGGTGCCGCGCTGCACCGGGCAGGAGCTGACCGACCTGCTGCTCGACCAGATCCGGCCGTTCGAGCCGCAGTTCCATCTGAGCCAGCAGGCCGAGCGGCTCGAGCGGATCGAGGATGGCTGGCGGCTGACGACCGACCTCGGCCGGGTGCTCGAGGCGCCGACCGTGGTGATCGCCGCCGGCGCCGGCAGCTTCGTGCCGCGTCGCCTGCCGCTGCCGGGCGCCGAGGAGCGCGACGGCCGCTCGATCTTCTACGCCGTGCGGCGGATGGAGGATTTTCGCGGCAAGAGCATCCTGATCGCCGGCGGCGGCGATTCCGCGCTCGACTGGGTCCTGAACCTGCATCCGCTCGCGGCGAGCATGGCGCTGGTGCACCGGCGCAACGATTTTCGCGCCGCACCCGATTCGGTCGAGAAGATGCGCGCGCTCGTCGCGGCCGACCGGATGGCGCTGCACATCGGCCAGATCAGCGAGCTGCATGGGGCCGGCGACCTGCTCGAGGGCGTCACCGTCACCAGCAAGGACGGCGAGGTGCTGGTGCCCTGCGACACGCTCCTGGCGTTCTACGGCCTCAAGATGGAGCTCGGGCCGATCGCCGAATGGGGCCTGAATCTCGACGAGAACCTGATCACGGTCGATACCGCGACCTTCGAGACCAATGTGCCGGGCATCTTCGCGATCGGCGACATCATCACGTATCCGGGCAAGCTCAAGCTGATCCTCAGCGGCTTCCACGAGGCCGCCCTGATGTGCCAGAAGGCCTTCCACTACTGCTACCCGGAGAAGAAGCTGGTGTTCCGCTACACGACCTCGAGCACCGACCTGCACAAGAAGCTGGGCGTCTGACGATGGCGACCATTTACGTCACCGACCGGGAGGGCGAGGAGCACGTCATCGAGGCGACCCCGGGCTGGTCGGTGATGGAGATCATCCGCGAGAACGACCTGCCGATCGAGGCGGCGTGCGGCGGCTGCTGCGCCTGCGCCACCTGCCATGTCTATGTCGACCCGGCCTGGGCCGACAAGCTCGTGCCGGCGACCGACGAGGAGGACCGGATGCTGGACGAGGCCTACCAGGTGCAGGAGAGCTCGCGGCTGTCGTGCCAGCTGTCGTTCAGCGAGGCGCTGGACGGCCTCAAGGTGACCCTGGCGCCGGAGTTCTGACGCTCCGGCCAGCACCGCCGCGCGCGTCCGCGCGGCGATCCGCACCAATCCGGCGGCCGCGCGAGGCCGGCCTTGCGCTCAGCGGTTGTACCCCCGAGGACCCCATGCCGAAGCGTGGCGACGGCGCGCGGCACTCGACTCGCGCTCGACCGGCGACACTCGCGTGGGTTGTGCTGGGACCCGCTGGCAGCCGCCAAGCCTGTGCCGCCATACGCCGGCTGATCCGCAGCACGTCCTCTCGATGGACATGCGGATAAGTCTATAACGGGTTGGAATCAGCGAGCTATCGGATCGCCGATAAGCGGCGTGCGTGCGCAGCTACACCACTCATGCGGGTATAGAATGATAAGTCATGCACTTTTTTGTTGCAGATCGGTAAAACCTATGATTGTATATCACATGACGACAGGACAAGCCGGTTGTGCGGCGCGGCTGATGCCGCCGGGAAAGGCAGCCGGTTTAACGTAGCCTTAAGGAAATGCCTCTTAGGGTTACATTTGTCGAAACACCACGTCCTTGAGGTCGTAAAGGAGTCGGTAATGCGAGCGCTGGTTGTTGAAGACGATCCCGTCTCCGCGAGGCTGATCGACGCCGCCCTGAAAGCGGAGGGCATCATCAGCGAGCCGGCCGAGTCCGGCGAGGACGCGATCGATCTCGCCAAGCACTATGATTTCGATATCGTGGTGCTCGATCTGCGGCTGCCGGACATGGAGGGTTTCGAGGTGGTCCGCCGCCTGCGCGCCGCCAAGGTCCGCACGCCGGTGCTGATCCTCTCCGGCATGAACGATACCGACGACAAGGTACGCGGCCTGACCGGGGGTGCGGACGACTATCTGACCAAGCCGTTCCACAAGAGCGAGCTGATCGCGCGCATCCATGCCATCGTGCGCCGCTCGAAGGGACATTCGGAGTCGGTGATCAAGACCGGCAAGCTGGTGATCAACCTCGACACCCGCTCGGTCGAGGTCGACGGTCGCCGGCTGCACGTGACCGGCAAGGAGTACAGCATCCTGGAGCTGCTGTCCCTGCGCAAGGGCACCACGCTCACCAAGGAGATGTTCCTCGATCATCTCTATGGCGGGATCGACGAGCCGGAGCTGAAGATCATCGACGTGTTCATCTGCAAGCTGCGCAAGAAGATCGCGGCGGCGACCGCCGGCGACCACTATATCGAGACGGTGTGGGGCCGCGGCTACGTCCTCAAGGATCCCGAGGTGCAGTCGGAAGCCCAGATCGCCGCCGCGCATGCCGGCGTGCACGCCCACAGCCCGCAGGTGGCCGTGGCCTGACCAGCCGGCATGCTGCCGACGGCACGATCGGGCGCTGGAGCGAAGAATGCGAGCGGTCGAACGGATCGCGGCAGATGACGGAGCGAGGGCAGGGCGGGCGGTCCGCGGGCCGCTGCGATCGAGCGACCTGCCAGGTGCGATGACGACCTTCGGCGAGCCTGTGCGCCGGAGCAATTCCCGATGCGACAGAACCGCCTCGAACCGCTGCATCGCCGCGCTCATCGGGAAAAAATTGCTCTGGCTCACAGAGGTGGAGCAGCACGATCCGGACGACGATCGCCACCGGCGATCTCGTCTGGTCGGATGCTGCTCTAGGTCGGCGCGGCCTCACTGGCGCCGGCCAGCTCCATGAGGCGTTGGGCGAGCCTCGGTGCGGCACCCTCGTCCTCGTGCTTGAAGAACACGTAAGCCTGCGACCAGGGCTGGGCACGAATCCGCGCCAGCCAACGCACGAGGTCGGCATCGCCATAGTCGTCACGGCGCAGCCGCAGATAGCCAAAGCTCGCGGTCGCGAGCGGCGACAGATCGCTTGCCTCCGCGCCGCCTTCGGTGTCGGCGATGCAAAGCGCCGCATCATGGCCGCGCAACACCTCGAACACGTCGTCATCCAGCCAGGATTCGTCGCGGAACTCGAACGCGACACGCCCTCGCGCCACCCCGTCGCAAAAGTGCTGCAGCCGGTCCAGGTCCTTCTTGAGGTAGGGCGGCAGCTGGAACAGGATCGGCCCGAGCTTCGGGCCCAGCGTCTCCGCCACCTTGAACAGATAGTCCGTCAGCTCGCCCACGTCCTTCAGCCGGTGGATGTGGGTGATCTTTCGTGACGCTTTCAGCACGAAGCGGAACGTCGAGGGCGTCCTGGCCGCCCACTCCTCCAGCACCGTTGCCTTCGGCAGGCGATAGAAGGTGTTGTTGATCTCGACCGTCGGCAGGCGCTGGGCATAGAAGCTCAGCATCTCGGCATCGGGCAGATCCTTGGGATAGAAGGGGCCCTTCCACGGCTTGTAGCTGTAGCCGCTGGCGCCGGCGAGCAGGTGCAAGGT
The DNA here is from genome assembly GCA_963753315.1 of uncultured Alphaproteobacteria bacterium. GTDB lineage: Bacteria > Pseudomonadota > Alphaproteobacteria > Geminicoccales > Geminicoccaceae > DASUGG01. The sequence goes on along the minus strand of CAVWCI010000045.1, from coordinate 52,094 downwards.
GGTCATGGCGGCCTCGATGGTCCGTGGTCGGGCAGGAACGCTCGGGGCGCAGCTGGCGCGACGGCGCTCCGGTCTGCCTCTATGTGGCATGCCGAAGCGGGCGATTGAAGGCGCACCGGCGCCGCCGGCAGCCGCCGCCTCGCAACCTCAGCACGCATGCGCTAGGCTTCGCGGAGGACACCATGCGGGGAGGGCATCGATGCCTCGGTTCGATCGCGGGCTGGTGCTCATCGTGGGGAGCGCGCTCTTGTCCTTGTTTTCGACCCACATCCCTGCGGCCCTGGCCGACTGGCAGAGCGTCGCGCCGGCCGACGCGGGCTTTGCGCCCGATCTGGCTCTGCGCCTCGATCGCGCCGTGCAGGACGGCCGCCTGTCCAACCTGCATGCCGTGGTGGTCGTACGCGACGGCAGGCTGGTGCTCGAGCGCTACGATGACGGGCCCGACGAGCGCTGGGGCGAGCCGCTCGGCACGATCGCCTTCGGCCCGGAGGTCAAGCACGATCTGCGCTCGGTCTCGAAGAGCATCGTCGGCCTGCTTTACGGCATCGCCCTCGCCGAGGGCCGCGTGCCGGCGCTCGACCAGCCGCTGGTCGACCATTTTCCGTACCCGGACCTGGCCGCCGACCCGGCGCGCCGGCGCATGACCGTCGCCCATGCGCTGTCGATGACGCTCGGCACCGAGTGGGATGAATCGCTGCCCTACACCGATCCGCGCAACAGCGAGATCGCGATGGAGATGGCGCCCGATCGCTACCGCTTCGTTCTGGAGCGGCCGATGGTCGCCGAGCCCGGCAGCCGCTGGGTCTACAACGGCGGCGCGACCGCGCTGCTCGCCCGCCTGATCGCGGAGGGCACCGGCAGCCAGCTCCACGACTATGCGCGCGAAAAGCTGTTCGCGCCGCTCGGCATCACCGATACGGAGTGGGTGCCGGGCATGAACGGCGAGCCGGCGGCGGCCTCGGGCCTGCGCATGCGGCCGCGTGACCTCGCCCGTATCGGCCAGCTGGTGCTCGATGGCGGCCGCGCGGGCGACCGTCAGCTGGTGCCGGCCGCCTGGCTCGACGCCTCGTTCGAGCCGCGCGTTCCGTCCGTGGAGGAGCTCGCCTACGGCTATCAGTGGTGGCTCTGGCCCCGTGAGCCCCGCGCCGACGGCAGGCGTTGGATGGCCGCTTTCGGCAATGGCGGTCAGCGTCTCACGATCATGCCCCACCTCGACCTCGTCCTGGTGGTCACGGCCGGCAACTACAACCAGCCCGACGCCGACAGGCTGCCGGTCACGATCCTTACGGAGATCCTGATCCCCGCCCTGACGAAGCGCTGAATCGCGGCAACCGAGACTTCCGGCAAGAGAGGTTTCCCCATGACCCATCCTGTCCTGAAAGCCGGCCGCGTCGCCGTGGTGACCGGCGCCGCCATGGGCATCGGCTTTGCTGCCTGCAGGCGGTTCGCCGGCCTGGGCATGAAGGTCTGTATGGCGGACGTGGATCGCGAGGAGCTGCAGGCGGCCCATGCGCGGCTCGTCGAGCGCACCCCGGAAGGCGAGAAGAACGTTCTGGCCGTGCCCGCGGACGTCGCCCGTGCGACCGATCTCGAAGCGCTCCGGAACACGGTCTACGAGCGGTTCGGCGAGGTCGGCCTGCTGATGAACAACGCCGCGAGCCGGACCGGCGGCGGCGTGTGGGCGCCGCTCGAGGACTGGCACGTCGCGATGGACGTCAACTTCTGGGGCGTGGTGCATGGCGTGCGGGCCTTCGTGCCGCGCATGATCGAGCAGCGGACGCCATGCCTGGTGGTCAACACCGGCTCCAAGCAGGGCATCACCAATCCGCCCGGCAACACCGTCTACAACATCACCAAGTCGGCGCTGAAGACCTATACCGAAGGCTTGGCGCACGAGCTGCGCAATACGGCCGACTGCCGGGTCAGCGCCCATCTCCTGGTGCCGGGCTGGACGACGACCGGCAAGCGCGAGCACAAACCCGGCGCCTGGCTGCCGGACCAGGTGATCGACGTGCTGGTGGCAGCGCTTGGACGCGGCGACTTCTACATCATCTGTCCCGACGACGACGTGACGCCGGAGATGGATCGCAAGCGCATCCTCTGGGGTGCGGGCGACCTGACCGAGAACCGGCCGGCCCTGTCGCGCTGGCACCCCGATTTCGCCGAGGCGTTTGCGCGCTTCGAGCCATAGCCGCTAGTCCGGCCATTCGACGTCATCCTCGCTGACGAGGTCGCCGCGCATCGAGGGGCCCTTGGTGTGCACCCGCTCGGGGTCACCGCAGACCAAATGGTGCCAGTCGGGCAGGTCGTGGCCGAACGCCACCAGCCGATAGGCGCAGGTGTGCGGCAGCCAGTTGAGCTCGCGCACGTTGTCCGGCGTGATCTTGACGCAGTCCGGCACGTTCCGCTTGCGATTCGCGTAGTCCTTGCAGCGATGGCTGCACAGGTCGAGCATCCGGCAGGCGGCATCGGACAGCGCCAGCTCGCCGGTCTCCTCGTCCTCGACGCGGATCTGGCAGCACAGGCCGCAGCCGTCGCAGAGCAATTCCCACTCCGCCTCGCTCATCGCCGCCATGCTCTTCTCGCGCCAGAAGGCCATTCCGGTTCCGCCCGCGGGCTTGGACTCAGACCCGATCCGCGCGCCCGCGCCTACCTCGCCAGGAAATCCGGATCGAGGCTCGCCGGGTCGATCCGCTGCGCCCAGGAGACGATCGGGACCAGGTCGCCGCCATTCTCGCCGCGGCCCTCGGCGCGCACCGGATTGACGAACTCCCAGACGATCTCGTGGTCCGGCGTGACCTCGATGATCCGAGCGCGGGTCTCCTCGGTGATCAGCGTGTTGCCGTTGCCGAGCCGCTCCTGCGATGCCCGCACGTCGCTCTCGAACGGCTCCTCGTCCGTGCCGGCGTACTGCCAGGCAATCTCCATGGTCGACGGATCGAACTCCAGGATGCGCGAGCGCCCTCCGCCGCCCTCGGCATCGCTGCCGTCCGCGTCCAGGAAATTGCCGAGATTGTCGAACAGCAGGAGATTGCCGTTCGCCAGGATATCCGGGTCGTGCTGGGCGAGCCAGGGGCCGCGCACCGCCCACACGATCCGCTCCTCATCGAGGTCGAGCAGCGCTATGGTGTCGATCTCGCGCAGCGACAGCAGCACTTGGCCGGCCTTGACGACAGGGGCGAGCGGCAGCGCGGCCGCATCCTGCGCTTCGACCACGTCGATGCCGTTGTTGTGGAGATAGTCGCCCTTGGTGTACCACACCACCCGCGTCAGCAGGCGGGCATAGGGCGAGTTGATCAGCGCGTCCGCGATCGATACCTTTTGCAGCTCCTCGCCATCCGGTGACAGCACCACGGCGAAATCGTCGATCCGCGGCACGGCGAGCTGCGGAAAATCCTGGTACGCGTTGTGCCTGATCTCGTGGGTCAGGGCGTAGATCCGGCCGTCGTCCCCGACGTCGATATCGTGATGGACCTGGCCCAGGTATTTCCAGATCAGGTTGGAGTCCTTGTCGATCCGCACCAGGCCGTAGCCCCAGGGCGAATTGCCGGCCGCGACGTACACGGCCAGCAGATCGCCGTTCGGATAGACGTGCGCCTTGTTCCAGTAGATGTACTCGTCCGGCTGCGGATCGCTGATCGGCGAGCTCTCGTCCCAGACGGCGCTGAACGGCAGCTGCCATGTGTGCACCACCTCGCCGTCCATCGCGACCAGATCGGCGCGCGCCTCGTGGCCGGAGGTGTAGAGCGTGAGGCCCTCCTGCGCCCTGGCCGGATCATGCCGGGTCACGCCCTTCGCCGCGGTGCGGACTGGCTTCCAGAAATCGGTCCGGAACGGATCGAGGTACTCGGTCTCCTTCGCGAGCAGCGCCTTGCCGCCCTCGTAGGCCTGCGCGAGCCAGGGGTAGGGGAACACCTGGGCGAGCACCACCCAGGCGCCGACGACGAAGCAGAGGAACAGCCCCGCCAGCAGCGAGACGCCGAGCGCGATGCGATCAAGGCGCGAGCCGGGCTGGTCCGCTGGCCGCTCGGCGGCGTTGGAGTGCTGGGTAGCCATGTTCGGGAACCAATGCGTGAGACCTGCGCGACGGCGACGATGTGACCCGCGACCTGTCGCAAGTCAAGCGCCGGGCGGCAACGAGCGCAAGTTCCGGGTGGCGGCCAGAGGACGAATTCGACAGCAAGGACCGGAGTGTGCACGCAGCAAGCGGACATCATCTTTGCATCACAAGCCGGTCGTCCGACCGGCGATGCGAGGGCTACGGAGACGATCGATGGACGCAGCCGGGCTGGCGCGTGAGCGCGCTTTCGATACGGACGAGGCGCGCTGGAAGGCGGTGAAGAGCCGCGAGGCGACCGCCGACGGATCCTTCGTCTACGCGGTGGCGACGCACGGGCGTGTACTGCCGCCCGAGCTGTTCTGCGCGGCCGGCACGCCGCGAGAACGTGTCGTTTCATCGCACGGCCGCCGATGCCGAGGCCGCGGGTTTCCGCGCCTGCAAGCGCTGCCGACCGGACGGACGCTCGCCCGGCGAGCTGCGGGCCGAGGCGGTGGCCCGGGCTTGCCGGCTGATCGACGAGGCCGAGGAGCCGCCCTCGCTCGAAGATCTCGCCGCAGCCGCCGGCATGAGCCGCTTCTACTTCCACCGCGTGTTCAAGGAGATCGTAGGCGTCACGCCGAAAGCCTACGCCGCCGCCGCGCCGCCGCGCGCGGGTGCAGAGCGCGCTGCGCGAAGCGCCGAACGTGACGGCGGCGATCTATGAGGCGGGCTACAATGCGAGCAGCCGCTTCTATGAGAACGTCGAGGCCAAGCTCGGCATGAGCCCGTCCGCGTACCGCAAGGGCGGCCAGGACAGCGTGATCCGCTTTGCGGTCGGCGAGTGCTCGCTCGGCTCGATCCTGGTCGCAGCCTCCGACAAGGGCGTCTGCGCGATCCAGCTCGGCGACGACCCGGATGCGCTCGTGCGCGATCTTCAGGACCGCTTTCCGAAGGCGCAGCTGATCGGCGCCGACCCCGACTTCGAGCAGCTGGTCCGCCAGGTGATCGGGTTCGTCGAGGCGCCGGCGCAGGGCCTCGACCTGCCGCTCGATGTGCGCGGCACCGCGTTCCAGCAGCGCGTCTGGCAGGCGCTGCGCGAGATTCCGGCCGGCTCGACCGCGAGCTATGCCGAGATCGCCCGGCGCATCGGCCAGCCAACGGCCGTGCGGGCGGTGGCGCAGGCCTGCGCATCGAACGCGCATTGCGGTGGCGATCCCATGCCATCGCGTGGTGCGGAACGACGGCGCGCTCTCCGGCTATCGCTGGGGCGTGGAGCGCAAGCGCGCCCTGCTGAAGAGGGAGCATGCAGCATGACCGTCAGAACGATGACCAGACCGGCCGCAAGAGCCGCCGGCTCTCCCGCGGATCGCGTGCAGGCGCTCGACTGGGACCGCATCGCCGCCGATCTCGCTTCGCAGGGTTCGGCCGTCGTGGAGAAACTTCTGGCGCCCGACGAATGCCGCGCGATCGCCTCGCTGTATCCTCAGGACGACAGGTTTCGCAGCAAGGTCGTCATGGGCCGGCACGGCTTCGGGCGCGGCGAGTACAAGTACTTCGCCTATCCGCTGCCGGACCTGATCGAAGGGTTGCGAACCGCGCTCTATCCTCGTCTTGCGCCGATCGCCAACCACTGGAACGAGCTGATGGGGATCGACGTGCGCTATCCGGCCGGGCACGCCGAGTTCCTCGAGCGTTGCCATGCCGCCGGGCAGACGCGGCCGACGCCGCTCCTCCTGCAGTACGGCGAGGGCGACTACAACTGCCTGCACCAGGACCTCTACGGCGATCTCGCCTTCCCGCTCCAGGTCGCGATCCTTCTGTCCGAGCCCGGCCGGGACCACACTGGCGGCGAGTTCGTGCTGACCGAGCAGCGCCCGCGCATGCAGTCGCGACCGGAGGTCGTGCCGCTGCGCCAGGGCGATGCCGTCGTGTTCGCGGTCCATCACCGCCCGGTCAGTGGTGCGAGAGGCCACTACAGGGTCAACCTGCGTCACGGCGTCAGCCGGGTGAGGTCCGGGCACCGGCACACGCTCGGCATCATTTTTCACGACGCCAAGTGAGAGAAGCGTAAGCTCGCAAGGGGAGGGACATGCGATGACAGACTTGAAAGCCAAGCGGGCAGCCTTTCGCTCGCTCCACGAAGAAGGCTGCTTCGTGCTGCCGAACCCTTGGGACATCGGCGGCGTCCGCCGGCTGGAAAAGCTGGGATTCGCGGCCTTGGCGTCGACCAGCGCCGGCATGGCATGGGCGCTCGGGCTGGATGACGGCGAGGTTGCGCGCGACGACGTGCTGAGCCATCTGCGCCTCCTTTGCGCATCGACCGACCTTCCGCGTGAACGCCGATTTCGAGGCCGGTTTTGCCGACGAGCCCGAGGAGGTCGCGGCCAATGTCCGCCTCGCGTGCGATACCGGCATCGCGGGCCTGTCGATCGAGGACCGGACGGGCCGTGAGCTTTACCCGCTGCCCTTGGCGGTCGAGCGCATCCAGGCATCGCGCGATGCCATCGATCAGGCGGGTGCGGATGTGGTTCTGGTCGGCCGGTCGGAGGGTTTCCTGGTGGGCCGCAGCGATATCGGCGCCACGATCGAACGTCTCGTCGCCTACGCCGATGCCGGGGCCGACTGCCTTTATGCTCCCGGCATTCAGGATCCCGAGCACATCGAGGCGGTCGTTGCCGCCGTCGCCCCCAAGCCGGTCAACGTGCTTCTGATGGGACCGCACATGCGCGTTGCGGACCTCGCCGCGCAGGGCGTCCGGCGTGTGAGCGTCGGCGGTTCCCTTGCCCGCGCCGCATGGGCCGGCTTCGACGAGGCGGCCAAACGGCTTCGCGATCAGGAGAAACTGCTGCCTTAGGAGCCGCGCCCTCGAAAGTCGGCAGGCTACAGCACGGGGAGAATACGGCGCAGGATGATCGCCGTGTTTTTCGCGACCTCGTCGACGAAGGCGTTGAAGTCGAACTGCGACTGGTGGCCGGCCAGATCGGACAGGGCGCGGATCTCCAGCCAGGGCAGGCCGAGGCGCTCGGCGACCTGGGCGAGTGCTGCCGCCCTCCATCGCGACCGCGTGGCCGCCGAACTCGCGGTGCAGGCGCACGCGCGTGGCCTCGCAGTTGATGAACTGGTCGCCGGCCAGGATGGTGCCGTGGATGACCTTGGGCGCGCGGCCCTCGCCGCCGGCCCGCGCCGAGAGCGGGATGAGATCGCCGCCCTCGAGCCGCGTGCGGACCCGTTCCAGCAGCGCCGGCTCGACGTCGTAGCCGAACTGGCCGGTCGGGTTGAAGAACGGCACATGGCCCGCCTGATAGGGCTGCAGGACCTGGTTCTCGATCACCCCGCAGTCGTGCTGGATGGCGCGCTCGGCGACCACCACGTCGCCGATCGCGAGATCGGGATCGAGGCCGCCGGCGACGCCGTTGAACACCAGCATGCCGGCATCGAAGCGCAGCGCCAGGATGGTCGCGACGGTGGCGGTGTTGACCTTGCCGATGCCGGCCTCGTGCCAGGATCACCGGCCGGCCGTCGAGGCGGCCCCGGTCGAAGGCGAAGCCGCCGACCTCTTCGCGGACATCGTGGTCGAGCGCCGCGCGCAGCTCGGCGCAGCTCTTGAGGAATCGCGCAGATCAGGCCGATGGCCGGCTGTTCCGCCATGACCGGTGCTCTCCTGGCGCTGCTCGCGCACTGCGAGGTTTACGCGGGCCCGCCCTAGCCGGTATCTTTAGGCGCAGATCGGGCCGCAGACAAAGGCCGGTTCGAGATCCGGGCCGATGCGAGGCCTGTCCCGCTGGATTGGGGAGCCCGAAGGTGAGGCACATCGTGGGCATCGACCACGCCGTCGTCGGCGTGCGCGACCTCGAGCACGCCAGGAGCGGCTACGAGCGACTGGGCTTTCGGCTGACCCCGCGCGGGCACCATGTCGGCCGGGGCACCGCCGACCACTGCCTGATGTTCGAGACGGATCACGTCGAGCTGTTGGGCCTGGTCGACCCGGCCAAGCCGACCCACGACCTCGATCGCTTTCTCGAGCAGCGCGAAGGCATGATGGCGCTGGCGCTGCTCAGCACCGACGCCGATGCGACTCGCTCGGCGTGGCAGGAGGCGGGGCTGGCCTCGGACCTGTGCCACCTCGGCCGCACGCTCGAGCCCGAGACGGAGCTGCGCTTCAAGAACGTCAAGCTGGCGCTCGAGGCGACCGGCGGCGTGCCGCTGTTCGCCTGCGCCCACCTGACGCCCGAGCCGATGCGCCAGCCCGAGTGGCTGGCGCATCCCAACGGCACGGTCGGGATCGCCTCGATCACGGTTGCGGTCGAGGAGCCCGGCGCCCTGGTCGAGCCGATGGCGCAGGTGTTCGGCAGCACCAACCTCACCGAGACCGACGACACGCTGGCGGTCCACACCGGCCACGGCGTGGTGCTGTTCGCGACGCCCGACGATCTCGACATGCTGCATCCGCATCTGGAGACCTTGGCCGTCGATTCGAGCCCGACGCTCGCGACGCTCAGCCTCGAGGTGCGCGACCTGGAGCAGACGGCGGCATGGCTCGAGGAGCACGACGTCCCCTACAGCCGTGATCGCAGGGGCGCGATCGGCGTCGGCCCCGAGCTGACGCACGGCGTGATGCTCGAGTTCGTCGCCGGGCCGATCTTCGATTTGAGATTATTACTGCAGACGTTCATCCACGTCCGGTTGACAGACTAGCCAGATCCCCCCTAACGTCGCGTTGAGGCAAAACTCTGGATTGTTCGAGGGGAGAACGGCTATGCGCACGCTTGGGATCTCGGCAGCGCTGGTGTTGGCCTTGGGTGCGCATGGTGCGTCGGCTCAGGACAGCGAGGACGCCAGCAGTGCTGGCTGCGGCGTCGGGACGATCCTGTTCGAGGGCCAGAAGGGGCCCGTGCCGCAGGTCCTGGCGGCCACCACCAACGGCAGCCTGGGCAACCAGACGTTCGGCATCAGCAGCGGCACGCTCGGCTGCGAGCGCGATGCCGTGGTCCGCTCGCCGACCGAGGTGCGCATGCTGCTGGTCTCGAGCCTCGACAGCCTGGCGACCGACGTTGCCCGCGGCCAGGGCGAGACGCTGGAGTCGCTGGCCGCGCTGATGGAGGTCGAGCCTGATGACCGGGGGCGCTTCTTCGCCTCCCTGCAGGGTGATTTCGGGCGCATCTTCCCGAGCGAGAACGTGACCGCCGACGAGGTCATCGTCTCGATCAACGCGGTGCTGGCCGAGGATCCGGTGCTGCAGCGCTACGTCATCGCCTGAGCCCTGCTCCGCCGTCTGCTCCCGCCACGGCGGCGCTTCGGCTTCGTCGTTGCCTTCCTGGTTGGCCTCGCCGGGCCGTCCTCGACGGCCTCGGCCGCCTATCTGGAGGAGCTGGTAGAGCAGGCCCGCAGCGAGCGCCTCGCGGAGCGCGCGCGCCTGGCTCGACCTCGGCCACTACCGCCCGGACCTGTTGGGGCCAGGCCACACCAGCCTCATCGACAGTCCGGGCTTCTTCAACGCCGAGCAGGGCAAGACCGATCCGCAGGCCGAGCTCGAGGCGACGCTGGCCGCCTTCTTCGCCCCGCCCGAGCGACCTGACGCCGAAGGGCCCGAGGGGCAAAGGCAGCATCCCCAGTGCGCCTTCGTCGCGCGCTACCGATGGCTGAAGGCGGCGCTCGATTTCGATCCGGCGCGTCTGCCGGAGCAGCCGTGTCCGCAATTCGCGGCATGGCTGGCGGAGATCGCGCCGGAGCGGGTCACGCTGGTCTTCCCGGCCGCCTATCTGAACAACCCGTCCTCGATGTTCGGCCACACGCTCTTGCGCCTGGACCGGGTCGGCCAGGATGAGCGGACGCGGCTTCTGGCCTATGCGATCAACTACGGCGCCGTCACGGGCGAGGACGTCGGCATCATGTTCGCCGTCCATGGGCTCACCGGCGGCTATCGCGGCACCTACTCGGTCTTGCCCTACCACGCGATGGTCCGCCAATACTCGGACTACGAGAACCGCGACATCTGGGAATACCAGCTGAACCTGAGCCAGGCCGAGACGCTCCGCCTGGTCGCGCACCTTTGGGAGCTGCGCGACCAGTACGCGAACTATTTCTTCTTCGATGAGAACTGCTCCTATCAGCTGCTGTTCCTGCTCGACGTCGCCCGGCCCGGCATGAACCTCGCCGACCGATTTCCGCTGCATGCGATCCCGGCCGACACGGTACGCGCCGTGGTCGCTCAGGGCGGCATGGTCGAGGGCACGGTGTTCCGACCGTCGAGCCGGACGCTGGTCGAGCATCGTCTAGGCATGCTCGATTCCGCCGAGCGCGCGCTGGTCGACGATCTGGCGAATCGCCGGCGGCCGGTCGACGACCCGGCGATCGAGGCGCTGGCGCCGGCGCGGCGCGCCGCGGTGCTCGAGCTGGCGGCGGACTTTGTGACCTATCGGATGCGGACGGGCGAGCGGACCCGCGACGAGGCAGCACCGCTCGCCCTGCAACTGCTCGCGGCGCGCAGCGAGATCGTCGCCAAGGTCGACCTCGGCCCGGTGCCCTTGCCCTCGACCCGTCCCGACCAGGGGCATGGCTCGGCCCGGCTCGCGGCCGGGGTGGGCGCGCGCGATGGCCGCTTCTTCCAGTTCCTCCAGGCGCGGCCGGTCTATCACGACCTGCTCGATGCCGAGGCGGGCTATGTGCGCGGCGCGCAGATCGAGTTCCTCGACCTCGCCTTGCGCCACTACGAGGGCGATGCCGGCGTGACGCTGGATCAGCTGACGGTCGTGGGCATCCGCTCGCTCTCGCCACGCCGCCGCCCGATCGAGCCGATCTCCTGGCAGCTCGGCGGCGGCCTGCAGCGCTATCGCGAGAGTGCCGATGACGAGAAGGGTACGCTCGTCGCGGCGCTGAGCGGCGGCGCCGGCCCGACTTTCGAAATCGGTGGCGAGATCGGCGGCAGTGCGCTGCTCAGCGTCATGGCCGAGGCGAGCGCGGCTGCGGGCACGGACTGCCCGGATGCCTGCTTCGTCGCGCTCGGCCCCGCCGCGACCCTGATCTGGCCGATCACCGAGCGGTGGACAGCGCAGCTTGCAGGGGCGCAGCCAGCTCCTGCTCGGCGATCGGGTACGCGGCGCTTACGGCGCCGAGCTGGGTCAGAACCTGGCACTCTCGCCCAATCTCGCGCTGCGGCTCAATCTGTTGGTGGAGAACGAAGGCGGCGGCGCCCAGACCGAGTGGGCGACCTCGCTGCACTGGTACTTTTGATGCGCGTTCGCGCCGCTAAGGCTCGGGGCCTCTCAGGAAATCCCGTACCAGGGCGAGGCGTCGCAGGGTCGTCTCGGGATCGTCGATCCCGGGATGCGAGAACCCTTCCACCACGCCGGCTTTCCATGCCGAGCTCGACGGCCCTTTCGCGCAGCGGGGCCATCTGATCGGGCGGGACCACCGGGTCGGCGGTGCCGGAGATCACGAGCGTGCGCCCGGGCGCGTGCGCGATGGTTTCGACGGGGTTCAGCCAGTCCGGGCAGAAGGCATACCACGGCAGGCTCGACGGCACGCCATCGAGGACCAGGGCGTCCGGCGGCGTGGCATCGGCAAGCGCCACCAGCGAGATCACGCCGCCGAAGGACAGCGCATAGACGGACAGCTCGGGATGGCCCTTGCCGGCGACGCGCGCGAGGATCTCCCGATAGTCCTTCACCAGGGCGTTGGAGGAGGGAACGCCGCCGGAACCGCCGTAGCCGCGGTAGTCGAAGATGTACGCGGTGAGGTCGTGCAGGGCGAAATAGGCCGCGAACGCATACAGCTGATCGGCAAGCATCGCATTGCCGGGAACGATGACGACGGCGGGCAGCCGCTGCGCTTCCTGCGCTTCGGCGAAGGCGCGATAGCCGTAGATCTCGGTGCCGTCCTGCGCCGAGAAGCTCTGCTCCTCGAAGATCACGCCGGGCCGGCTCTTTTGCGGCCGTCCTCCCTGATGGGCGAGGTTGCGGTAAGAGTTCGAACAGAAGCTCCTCGATCCAGGTGGGGCAGAGCGGCTCGTCCAGGCTCGATGCTTCCTGCGCCGCCGCATGAGGCGGCCCGAGCAGAAAGATCAAGGCGGCAAAAAGCGCCAGTGCGACGCGCGCAGGTGGCATGGGCATCTCCGGTCGCCGGGGCACGCGGCGATCACAGGGCGTCGAGGCTCTCCAGCACGGCCGAAAGCTCCGCCGCGCCCGCGGCGTCGAGCGCCGCCTGCGGCGGCAGCGGCGTTCCGACCGCAAAGCCCTGGAGCTCGAGGCCGCCCTTGATGCAGGCGGCGAGCGCGTGCCTGGCGAACAGCTGGTTCAGCCGCCACAGCTGGCGCTGCAGCGCCATCGCCTCGGCCCACCTCTCGGCGCGGCACAAATCGTACAAGCGCACGCTCTGGCGCGGGATCAGGCAGGCGGGCCCCGCCATCCAGCCGAGGCCGCCGATCAGCATGACGCAGGCCGGGATGTGCGCCGAGGCGCTGAAGATGCCGAGTTCCGGCACCCGGCCCATGATCGAGAGCAGGCGCCCGGTGTTGGTCGACGCGTCCTTCAGATAGCGGATGTTGCGATGGCGCTCCGCGAGCCGCTCGATCGCCGCGAGCGACAGGTCGCTGCGCTGGAACTGCGGGTTGGTGTACAGCACGATCGGGCAGTCCACGGCATCGGCGATGGCGCCGAAATAAGCCACCACGCCGTCATCCGGCACCGGGAAGTAGGCCTCGAGGATTGCAAGGATGCCGGTGCAGCCGAGCTTTCGCCATGCGAGCGCCTGACGCACCGCATCCGCGGTGGTCGTTGCGGCGACCCCGGCGACCACCGGCACGCGCCCGGCCGCCGTCTCGACCGTCACCTCGACGATGCGGCGCTTCTGCTCGAAGGCGAGGTAGGCGAACTCGCCGGTCGAGCCGAGCGGCGTGAGGCCGTGCACGCCCGCTCCGATCAGGTGCTCGACCAGCCGCGCGAGCTCCTCGTCCTTCACCCGCCCGTCGTCGTCGATCGGCGAGACCAGATAGGGGAACACGCCGTAAAGACCGGTCATGCGCACGCCATAGCAGCCATGTTGCCTTTTCCCGGGCTGTTCTACCGGAAGCCAATGCCATGCCAACCCGAATTTGTGCCGGGTCCGACCCCTCAGCTCACAGCGATCTGGCGAAGAGAGGGGCTCTCGAAGCCGAGCCTGCGCAGGCCGTCCTGGATCTCGGGGCAGCTCATGAACAGGCTCCAGAGCAGGCCCGTGCGGTAGTTCTCGATCATCACGACGATCGGCCCTTGATCGATCGCGAGATGCGAGGTCGCGTACCAGTCGTGCGTCTCGCTGAAGGCGTCGACGAAGCCGTACTCGCTCCAGATCCGATCGCCCAGGACCTCGTAGAAGTGCCGGAGCGCACGCATCGATTCCTCCGGCGTGTAGGGAAAGGACGACAGGGCGGCGGTCGGCGAGATCACGCCGAGGTCGTTGTCGGGCGCATGCGCGCTGTAGCCTTGGTGGTCGTCGCTCGCGGTCAGCCCCCAGCAGTCGGCGCCGTAGCCCTTGAAGCCGCCGGGATTGCGCAGGCAGTGCTCGTAGTTGATGCGCGCATGACTGACGTTCTGCTCCCAGTAGTCGGCGTAGCGGTCGGCGAGGCCACGTGGGTCCAGGCCCAGGAAGGAATAGTGCGTGAAGAACAACGGCCCGCCGTAGTCGGGCCCCAGCGGCAGCCGGATGCCGTAGAACTCTCGGCCGTTGGTGAAGGTCCCGGCTCTGCGCCCAGCCCCCGTGATAGACCTCGGGGTCGATCCGATAACGTGGCGACGAGGCGGCCAGCACGTAGGTGATCAGGCATTCGTTCCAGCCGCGGATCTCGAGATCCATGCTCCAGCCGTGGTTGGGGCTCCAGTGCCAGTAAAGGACATGCCGGCCGTCGCGGGTGTGCCAGCGCCACTCCGCCTCCTGCCACAGCCGGTCGATGCGGGCGCGAAGCTCGTGCTCCAGCGGCTCGTCGCGGTCGAAATATTGCCGCGCGCAGAGGAGCCCTGCGAGCAGGTACGAGGTCTCGACGATGTCGCCGCCATCGTCCTTGCGGGTGAACCGGATCGTCCGGCCGGTCTCGCCGTTCAGGAAGTGCGGCAGGATGCCGTGATAGCTGTCCGCCCTGAGCAGGAAGCGCACCATGCGCAGCAGGCGGTCGCGGGCATCCTCCCGACCGATCCAGCCGCGCGTGGCGGCGACCACGATCGCCATGGCGCCGAAGCCCGAGCCGCCGGTCGTGACGGTCTCGAGGCCATAATCGGGCCGGACGTTGCTGCGCTCGCGGGCGAGGCCGCTCACCGGGTGCGCGAAATCCCAGAAGTAGCGGAAGGTCTGCCGCTGCACGAGATCGAGCAGGGCTTCGTCGCCGAGGTTGCGCGGGCGCGCCTCCGGCGCGAACGGCGTTGCCTGGCTCATGCCAGCATCTCCCTCACCTCGCCAGGGCCATCGACGCGCTCCTGCCCCCAGCTTTGGCCGCGATCGCTGCGGGCGTGACCGGCGGAGCCGCGGGCAGGCAGGGGCCCATGGGGTGCTCGATGACGTGCAAGGTGCGGTTCCAGATCTCGCCCGGCGCACGATCGCGGCCAAAGCGGAGCACCGCCGCATCGGCCAGCTCACGCTGGAAGATCGAGAGCACCAGCTGCCGGTGGTCCTCCGCGAGCGCGCCGATCGCGTCGTCGAGGAACACCCAGCGCGGCGCGTGCAGCAGCAGGCGCGCAAAGGCGAGCCGCTGCTGCTCGTCGAGCGACAGCTTGCGGTCCCAGCGATCAGTCTGATCGAGCGCCGGCACGAGGTGCCCGAGATCGACCCGCTCGAGCGCGGCGCCCAACGCCGCATCGTCGAAGCGGTCGGCCTCCTCGGGGTAGCTCACCGCGAGCGCGCAGCGTGCCGGGCGGCAGATAGGGTCGCTGCGGCATGAACATCATCGCGTCGCGCGGCGGCAGCTGGATGGTCCCCTCGCCCCACGGCCACATGCCCGCGAGCGCCCGAAACAGCGTGCTCTTGCCGGCGCCGGGCTTGCCCAGGATCTGGATGCGCTCGCCCGGGCTCACCTCGACCCGCGCCTGGTCGAGCGTGGCGCATTCGCCGGGCAAGGCGACCGCCCAGATCCTCGAGCACGAGCTTCTCCGCGCCCGCATCGACGATCGCGATTCGACCTGTCTCCGCACCGATCGTCTCGACCCCGGGCAAGGCGTCGCGAAAGCTCACGATACGCAGCAGCGTCGCGCGCCAGTCGGCGATCTGCGCCAGGTTGTCGACGAACCAGCGCAGCGACGACTGGACCTGGTTGAAGGCGCCGACCACCATCATGAGCGCGCCAAAGCTGAGCTCGCCGTCGAAGTAGCCCGGCGCCGCAACGATGATCGGCGCGACGATCGCGAGCCAGCCGTAGCCCGAGGTGATCCAGGTAAGTCGCGCGATCCCACCCGCCAGCCGGGCCATCATCGCGATCACCCGGTCGACCGGCTCGTCGAGGATGCGACGCTCGTCCGCCTCACCGGCATGCAGGGCGATACCGTCGGCGTGTTCGTTGACCCGCACCAGGGCGAAGCGCAGATCGGATTCGCGCTGGTAGCGCTCGGCGTTGAGCGAGACCAACGGGCGACCGACGCGCCAGGCGAGCAGCGAGCCGCCGAGCGCATAGGCAATGGCGCACCAGACCATGTACCCCGGGATGGCGAAGCTGTGGCCACCGACCTCGAACATGACGTTGGCGGAGAGGATCCAGAGCACGCCGACAAAGCTCACGAGCAGGAGCGAGGACTGCAGGAGGCCGACGCCCAGGATCGCGGTCAGCTCGCTCAGGTGCAGGGCGTCCTGGGCGATGCGCTGGTCGGGATTGACGCCGATCTCGCCGGCGAAGCTCAACAGGTAGGCGCGTCTGGGCGCGAGCCACTGGTCGAGCAGATCATGCGCCAGCCATTCGCGCAGCCGGACCGTGATCATCTGCTGCAGCCAGGTCTGGGCCACGACCAGCACGAGCAGGCCGCCGGCGATGACCAGGAAGACCAGAAGCTGTGCGGTGAAGGCCGCCACCGCCCTCTGCTCGATCGCGTCGTAGAACGCGCCCTGCCACGTGTTCAGCCGGATCTGCCCGACCGCGTTCAGGCAGACGACGAGCACGATGCCGGCTGCCAGCAGGCCGACCGAACGCCAATGGCGCGAGGCGCGCAGCGCACGCCATAAGGTGTAAAGCTGCGGCAGCAGCCGGTCGGACGCCACCGTTGCCTTCTGCTCGACCGCAGCCGGTGGGTGCGATTCGCTCGGAGCCGTCATGGCCTTTCCCCTCGCGCGCCCGTGATTTGCGTCTAGACTATGGCTCTTTGGCCGCACCCGTCGACAGCCGACACACCGGACCGGCGGGTCGGGCCGCCAGCGGAAACAACAAGGGCGTTCATGGCATGCCTGGAGGGGACCCGTCGACCGCGATCGAAACGCTGCTCGGGCGCATGACGCTCGAGGAGAAGATCGGCCAGATGACCCTCGTCTCGGCCGGCCAGGCCGTTACGGGCCCCGGCGGCCCGGTCGATTATATGCAGGCGATCCGCACCGGCGGGGTCGGTACGGTCAGCAACCTGTGGGGCCCCGCCCAGACCCGCGAGGTCCAGCGCGTGGCGCTCGAGGAGACGCGCCTTCGCATCCCGCTGCTGTTCGTCATGGACGTGATCCACGGCCATCGCACCGTCTTTCCGCTGCCGCTCGCCGAGGTCGGCGCCTTCGACCCGGAGCTGTGGCGGCGCACGGCGCGGGTCGCGGCCACGGAGGCGGCCGCCAGCGGCCTCGCCATGACCTATGCGCCCATGCTGGACGTCGCGCGCGACCCGCGCTGGGGGCGGATCGCCGAGAGCCCGGGCGAAGATCCGTGGCTCGCGGCGCGCTTTGCCCGCGCCAAGGTCGAGGGCTTTCAGGGCGACGATCTCGCGGCCGCCGACAGCCTGGGCGCCACCGCCAAGCACCTGGCCGCCTATGGCGCCGTCACCGCCGGCAGGGAATACGCCACGGTCGACATCTCGGACCGCTCGTTGCACGAGATCTACCTGCCTCCCTTCCGGGCCGCGGTCGCCGCGGGCGTCGCCTCGATCATGCCGGCGTTCCACGACCTCGCCGGCGTGCCGATGACCGCGAACGCCGCCCTGCTGCGCGGCGTGGTGCGCGAGCGCTGGGGCTTCGACGGGGTGATCGTGAGCGACTACGGCGCGATCACCGAGCTGATGATGCACGGCGTCGCCGCCGACATCGCCGAGGCGGCAGCGCTCGCGCTGCAGGCCGGCATCGACATCGATCTGATGGGCAACGCCTATGCGCGCGGCCTGCCGGGCGCGCTCGAGCGCGGCCGCGTGACGATCGCCGACATCGACGCCGCAGTCCGGCGGATCCTGGCGCTCAAGCACGCGCTCGGGCTGTTCGACGACCCGCATCGGCGCGGCCGGGAGCTGAGCCCGGCAGAGCTGCGTGCCCATCGCGAGGTCGCCCGTGAGGCCGCACGCCGCGCGATCGTGCTGCTCGCCAACCGGGGCGACGTGCTGCCGCTCGCTGCGAACGGCGGCGCGGTCGCGGTGCTGGGCCCGCTCGCCGACGCGCGGGCCGAGATGCTGGGGCCCTGGGCCGCCGCGGGCCGGCCCGAGGACATGGTGACCATCATCGAGGGCCTGCGCGCGGCCTTGCCGGCCCGCGAGGTCGGGCACGCGCCGGGCGTCGGGATCGACGGCGACGACACGGGCGGTATCCCGGCGGCGCTCGATCTCGCGCGCGCGGCCGATGTCGTGGTGCTGTGCCTCGGCGAGAAGGCGCACATGAGCGGCGAGGCGGCGAGCCGTGGCCGGCCGGTCCTGCCCGGTCGCCAAACCGAGCTCGCCGAGGCGGTCCTGGCGCTCGGCAAGCCGGTCGTCCTGACCCTGTCGTCCGGCCGCCCGCTGATGGCGCCCTCGCTGCTCGAGCGCGTCGATGCGGCGCTCGCCACCTGGTTCCTCGGCAGCGAGGCCGGCCATGCGGTCGGCGACGTGGTGAGCGGCCGCCACAACCCGACCGGCCGGCTGCCCGTGTCCTGGCCGGTCGACATCGGGCAGATCCCGATCTACTACGCCCACCGCCGGACCGGGCGGCCGGCCAATCCCGACGACCACTACACCAGCAAGTACCTCGATCTGCCGGTCGATCCGCTGTTCCCGTTCGGCCACGGCCTGTCCTACACGCGCTTCGCCTACCGCGACCTGCGCGCCGATCCGCCGACCTTGCGGCCGGGTGCGACGATCACGGTCGAGGTCGAGGTCGCGAACGAGGGCGACTTGCCAGGGGAAGAGACGGTCTTTCTGTTCATCCGCGATCCCGTGGCGAGCCTTGCCCGGCCGCTGCTCGAGCTGCGAGGGGTGGCGAAAATCGCGCTCGATCCCGGCACGCACGGCACGGTCCGCTTCACCCTCGGAACCGACGATCTCGCGTTCGTCGGGCTCGATCTGGCGCCGCGCCTCGAGGCCGGCACCTTCGAGATCCACGTCGGCCCGAGCGCCGCCCGCCAGGGCCTGCTCGGGACCACGATCGAGCTTGTGGAGGACGCCGATGCGCCTGGATCCCCTCGGGCCTGACTGGAGCTCGCTGGCGCCGATCGCCGGTTTCGGCGCGATCGAGCGCACCGCGTACGGCTTCCGCACGAGCTGTGAGGCGGGGCCGATCGAGGTTGCGGCGTTCGCGCCGGGCATCTTTCGGCTGACCCTCGGGGAGCCGTCCGGACCCGACTTCGGCATTCTGGAGGCCTCGCCCGCGCCGCAGGACGTCGAGGTGGACGAGACCGAGGAGGGCGTCGGGCTGAGCGCGGGCAGCCTGCGCCTGCTGCTGCGGCGCGGGCCGCTGCGTCTCGAGCTGGCCCGGCGCGGGGAGGCCCTGCTGCGATCGACCACCGACGGCACGTTCGGCGAGCAGCTGCGCCTGCCCGCGTTCGCCCGCACCGCCGCAGGCTGGCACGCGGCGCTGGCGCTCGAGAGCGGCGAGGCGGTGTTCGGTCACGGCGAGAAATGGGGGCCGCTCGATCACCGCGGCCAGCTGTTGCGCTCGCGGGTCGAGGATGCGCTCGGCGTCAATGCCGAAGCCTCCTACAAGAACACGCCGTTCGCCTGGAGCCCGCGCGGCTGGGGGCTGTTCGTGCACACCGCCGCGACCGTGACGCACGGCGTCGGCCACCCCGGCTGGTCGCACCGCAGCTATGTCCTCGAGGCCGAGGACGCGCTCGATCTGTTCCTGATCGTGGGGGAGGGGCCGGCCGACATCCTCGAGCGCTACACCTGGCTCACCGGCCGGCCGCCGCGTCCGCCGCGCTGGAGCCTCGGCGCCTGGTTCTCGCGCGCGTTCTACAAGGATGCGGACGAGGTCCTCGGCACGGCACGCAGGCTTCGCGCGCAGAGAATCCCGGCGGACGTCATCCTGCTCGACGGCCAGGCCTGGCAGGACAACCAAACCCGATTCCGCTTCGAGTTCGACCCGGCGCGCTACCCCGACCCCAAGGCGGTGCTCGACGAGCTGCACGCCCTGAACTTCAAGGTCTGCGTCTGGGAATATCCGATGGTCTCGGTGCGCGGGCCGCTGTTCGCCGAGTTCGAGGCGAAGGGCTGGCTGCTCAGGGACCCGGCGACCGGCCGCGCCGTCGTGCACGACTGGGGCGAGGCGTCGAAGGACCCGCTCTCGCCGCTGCAGCCGAGCGGGCTCATCGATTTCACGCATCCCGATGCGTATGCCTACTGGCGCGATGGCCACGCCAAGCTGTTCGAGCTCGGCGTCGACGTGATCAAGACCGATTTCGGCGAGCAGGTGCCGGAAGGGTGCGTCGCGCATGCGAGCGCCGACGGCGCCAAGCTGCACAACGCCTACCCGCTGCTCTATCACCGCTGCGTCTTCGAGGCGACCGAGCGGGCGCGCGGCCAGGGCTTCGTCTTTTCCCGCGCCGGCTGGGCGGGCAGCCAGCGCTTTCCGGCGCATTGGGGCGGCGATCCCCAGGCCGACTGGGAGGCATTCGCCGCCAGCATTCGCGGCGCGCTGTCCTGGGGGCTCTCGGGCGGCGCCTGCTATGCCACCGACGTCGGCGGCTTTCTCGGGACGCCGGATCCCGAGCTCTACGTGCGCTGGGCCCAGGCCGCGGTCTTCGCCTCGCACCTGCGCTTTCACGGCACGAGCCCGCGCGAGCCCTGGGCGTTCGGCGCTAGCACCGAAGCCATCGTCCGAGACTGGCTCGAGCTGCGATACCGGCTGATCCCTTATCTCGAGGCCTGTCTCGAGGAGGCCGCCCGGACCGGTATGCCCGTCATGCGGGCCATGCCTCTCGCCTTTCCCGACGAGCCGGAAGCGTGGGCCTTCGACACGCAATACATGTTCGGCCCCGCCCTGCTGATCGCGCCGATCCTGCGCCCGGGCGGGCGGATCAGGCTTTACCTGCCGCAAGGCCAGTGGCGCGATTTCGGCTCGGGCGAGATCTTCGAGGGCGGCCGCCCGCTCGAGCTGGCCTACCCCCTTGAGCGCTTTCCGGTCTTCGCGCGCGCGGGCGCTCCGATCGCGCTCGGGGCCAAGGTCCAGCATACGGGCGAGATGCCTCCTTCGCGGTAGCGGGATGAGACCGCATCCGGCGATCGGTCGCATCCTTGCTCAGGCAGCGCTGCGGCTGGTGGCGGCGTAAATCGTGAAGGCGAGGCAGGCGAGCGCGGCGAAGATCGGCAGGCCGTGCGCCGACAGGTCCATCGCGAGGCCCGCGAGCGCCGGGCCGAGCAAGGCGCCTAGACCCCAGACCAACCCCATCACCGCGTAGATGCCGACCAGCTCGGTGCCCGCAAAGCGGCTGCCGACCACCGCCATCATCAGCGTGTAGACGCCGACGAACACGCCGCCCCAGACGAACAGCACCGGATACGCGATCCAGGGGTCGTTCAGGATCAGCGGCCAGAGCAGCGCGCCGCCAACCGCCAAGAGGCCGAGGGCGATCGCCAGGCGGAGGCGGTCCATCCGGTCGCCGAGCCAGCCGATCGGCAGCTGCAGGAGGACCGCGCCGAACATGAGGCACGAGATCAGACGCGTCCCGCCCTCCTCGGTCCAACCCTGGGCGATCGCATACAGCGGCAGGAAGGACAGGCCGGCCGTCTCGATGCCGGCGTTCAGCCCTTCGGCGGCGATCGCGATCGGCGCGAGCCGGAGGAAGCGGAGCAGATTGCCGGGCCGCTCATTGGGGAACACCGGGGCGATCACTCTCGGCGAGGCGATCAGAAGCGCCGCCGCCAGCGCGAGACCGGCGCCGATCAGATAGGCGGTAGCGCCTTCGGTGCCGACGCCCGAGAGGATCAGCGGCCCGAGCGCGAACCCCACCGACAGCGCGGCGACGTACGTCGCCATCGAGCGGGCGCGGGTGCGCTCTTCGCTCAACTGATTGACCCAGGTCTCCGAGAGCGTGAACAGGGCTTCCGAAGCGGCGCCGAGCACGACACGGAGCGGGAACCATAGCCAGATTCCCGGCGTCGCGGGGAACAGCGCCAACACGAGGCCGGCAATGATGAGCGCCCCCAGGGTCATGCGTCGCGCGCCGATCGGCCCCACGAGGCGCGGCAGGACCGGCGCGATCGCCAGCACGCCCAGCGCATGCATCGCGGCATTGAGGCCGATCACCGATTCCGTGGCGCCACGCTCGGCGAGATCGAGGGCGATCAGGGCCGCTGTCAGGGAGTAGGTGAGGCCGAAGATCGCCGCCGTGGCGATCACTGCGGCCAGGGACAGCAGATGACCGCCGGCGGCCGGCGCCGCCGCGGGCGCGGTCATGCCGGCCGCTTCGCTATGCCGCCGTGCCGGTGTCGCAGGTGCCGCAGGGTCAACCGCAGCCGCCGTAACCAAGGGCTCGGCTGCGGCTCGACGATCTCGCGCAGCGCACGCGCGTAGTCGAGCACCAGGCCGGGAGTCCAGGTCATCGATTCGGCCCGCGCCCGCAGCAGCGCCGCGACCCACAGGTCGGGATTGACCAGCAAGCGCCAGAAGCGCCCCCATGCCGCGTGGATGCCGAGCGTGCCCTCGAGCGCCGCCTCGAGCGCCAGGGCCACGGTAACCGAACAGTTGCGGTTGGTAAGGTTGTAGGTGTCGTCGGCGCGGTAGGCCTCCCAGTGCGCGCGCAGCCTGGCGGCATCGTAGGTATGAAACTCGACAAGGGCGTCGGCGGGGCACCAGTCTGCCGATTCGAAGGCATAGGAAGGCTGGAAGTGGCCCTTGACGTCGTTGTCGGGGGTCGCGCGGAACAGCCGTGCGAAGTCCTCGGGCGAATGCTCGACGTCGAGCGCCGGGTAGTGGCTGATGTAGACATCGGGCGCCAACTCGAGCGCGGCGTGGCCGGTCGAGATCATGCCCTTGCCGTCGACTGCGGCGATGTAGCGGTCGATCAGCAGCCGATGTTTGGACCGCGGGCTCGCGGCCGAGCCGACCGGGGTCCACACGTGCACCAGGAGCGGCGTCGACGTGGCGCGCCGGCGCTGTCGGCCGCGCCGGCGGCAGGGCGCGGCCGAGATCATGCCAGCCGCGGTGCTCGAAGACCGGCAGGCTGACCACCGGCGTGTCGTCGGTCAACTGCCGTAGGCGCAGGCCGAGCCTGAGGATGGTCCAGCCGGACAACAGCAACGCGACGCCAATGCAGAACGGCACGGTCCGGTGATAGCCGACCGGCCAATCGATGAGGGCGAGCCCGCCGAGACAGATCTCAAGCGCGCCGCCGGCCGCAACCAGCTGCCACTTTGGGAAGCGCACGACGCTCGCCGTGGCGATCCGCGCACCGCCGTCGATCAGGAAGGCGAGCCCGAACAGAACGCTGTTCTCGATGTCGACCTGAACGGGAAAGTCCAGGATCATGCAGCCCAGCACGATGAGGGCGAGCGCCTTGACGAGGACCATGTAGCCCCGGCGGTGCGGTGCCAGGGTGAACAGTGCGAGCGCGAGAAAGCCTTCGAACAGGAGCAGGATCGCGATGGCTTCGACCGTGACGATGCTCAGGCCGCCAGATGCGTCGGCCATGATGGCGAGCCCGAGCGTCATCCACACGATCCCGAGGACGCCCAGCACGGGCCACTTGCGTCTGAGCGCACGGGCGCCGACAAGAAGCATCGCCAGTCGAATCATGTTCGGCCGTCTGCCCCCCTTCGCCGGTGAGGCTCATCGGCGGCCCCCGGCGCCCGCATCGTGCACCCTAGCAGGCGTCGGCCATATGGTCCACCGAAGGACGCACTATCGCTCCTGGCGGCGGTCTCTTCGAAGCTCCGCCCGTCCTCCTCCGCACTGCGGTGCCGGGCCAATGGGTTGACGAATTGCTGCCCCCGCCAGCATGTTGCGTGCGTAACTAACCAACAAGGCTAGGGAGGCTGCATGGGCGGACGTCAAGAAGCCGTGGTCAACATCGCGTGTATCCAGATGGAACCGGTTGTCGGCGACAAGGCCAGCAATGTCGCTCGCTCCGTCGCCCTGATCGAACAAGCGGCTGGTCGGGGTGCGCGGTTGATCGTCCTGCCGGAACTCTGCAATTCCGGCTATGTCTTCGAGAGCCGGGACGAAGCGTTCGAGCTCGCCGAGCCGGTGCCGGACGGCCCGACGATCGAGGCCTGGAGCGAAGTCGCCGCTCGCCACGGCCTGCACCTCGTCGCCGGGATCAGCGAGCAGGCCGCCGACACGCTTTACAACAGCGCGGTCCTGATTGGTCCCCACGGCTACATCGGTTCGTTTCGCAAGGTCCATTTGTGGAACGAGGAAAACCTCTATTTCGAGCCGGGCGATGTCGGCTTTCCGGTGTTCAAGACGCCGATCGGCCGGATTGGCATGTTCATCTGTTACGATTGCTGGTTTCCCGAAAGCTTCCGGCTCTGCGCGCTCCAGGGCGCCGACATCGTGTGCGTGCCGACCAACTGGGTGCCCATCCCGGGCCAGGATCCGAAGCGAGAAGCGATGGCGAACATCCTCTGCATGGCGGCGGCGCACAGCAACTCGATCTTCATCGCGGCGGCGGATCGCATCGGCACCGAGCGCGGCCAGGATTTCATCGGCCAGAGCCTGATCGTGAGCTATACTGGCTGGCCGATCGCCGGGCCGGCCAGCTACGATCGCGAGGAAATCATCTACGCCGAAGCCAATCTCGCCGACGCCAGGCGCAAGCGAAACTGGAACGAGTACAACCAGGTGCTGCGCGATCGGCGAAGCGACGTCTACGCCGAGATGTTGGGTGCCGATCTGCGGCCGGGCTGGTACTGAATGGCGTCAAGTCGCAAACAACAACAAGAACCGAGGGAGATCACCATGAACGACACCACAAGGAGCTTGGGTCTCACCCGCCGAAGGACGCTCCAGACGCTCGGCGCGACGACGGCGCTTGCCACTGCTGGCCTTGCGGCGCCCGCGATCATCAGGCGTGCCTCAGCCGCCGATCCGATCCGAGTCGGCCTCATCTCACCGCTGACCGGCGCCTGGACTGTCTATGGCAAGGCGCACAGCGCAGGCTTCGAGATGGCGGTCGACGAGATCAACGCCAACGGCGGCGTGCTCGGCCGTCAGATCGAGATCGTGATCGGCGACTCCAAGACCGAGCCGCGGATCGTGGTCGAGCAGGCCAACCGCCTGATCCGCCAGGAGCAAGTCGACTTCCTCGCCGGGACGTTCTCGAGCGCCGAGCGCAACGCTGCAGGTCCGGTCGTCACCAGCGCCGACAAGATCCTGCTCTACCCGACTTTTTACGAGGGCCAGGAGAAAGAGTACTATCCGGGCGTCTGCAACGAGAACATCTTCATGTTCGGTCCCGAACCGACCCAGCAGGTCTGGCCGCACATGGAATACATGATCGAGAACTTCGGCCCGAAGTTCTTCATGATCGGCTCCGACTACGCCTGGCCGCGGGTCACCAACCTGGTCACCAAGCGCAAGCTCGACGAGCTGGGCGGCGAGGTGGTGGGCGAGGTCTACATCCCGTTCAACACCCCGCAGTACGAATTGGTGCTGCGCGACATCCGCGCGTCCGGCGCCGACATCATCTTCCACTCGCTGACCGGCAGCGACACGGTCAACTTCCGCCGCCAGTACGCGGCCGCCGGCATGAAGGACGACTTTACCTTCTGGACCGTGGACGACGAGGAGGTGGTGACCACGGGTCTCGGGCCCGAGGTGTCGCAGGGCGACTACGTGAGCTTCGACTATTTCATGAGCATCGACCACCCCAACAACAAGGCGTTCCTGGAGCGCTTCAAATCCAAGTTCGGCGAGGACGCGCTCATGAACACGGTCGGCGTCGCGATGTACAACGCGGCGCACATGGCGGCCAAGGCGATCGAGCAGACCGGCGAGGTCAGCACCGAGGCGTTGCGCGAAGGGCTGCGCGGCGTCACGTTCGAGGATGGGCCGCAGGGGCCGGTGCGCATGCGCGAGATCGACCACCAGATGGTCCTGCCCTCGTATCTCATGCGCGTGCGCGAGGGCTGGTCCAGCGTCAACGACATGTTCGAGGAGGTACGCTCGCTCGAGTTGGTCGAGCCGCTCGACGCGCGCTGCGATCTGCCGCTCTGATGAGCATCGGGACGGAGCGGGCCGGCGTCCGGGACGCCGGCCCGCCCGTTCCAACGAGCGGGGGGGCCGGATGATCACCGCGCTCACGGTTGCCGTGGATGCAGCCTCGATCACGCTCGTGCTGGCGCTCGCCGCCTTCGGCCTCGCCATCATCTTCGGCTTGATCGGGGTGATCAATCTCGGCCACGGCGCGATGCTGACGCTCGGGGCCTACTTCACCTGGGCGACCACCGCGGCGGGCGTGCCGTTCCTGCTCGCGGTGATGATCGCAGCGCTCGGCGTCGGACTGATCGGCCTCGCGCTCGAGCATCTCGTGATCCGGCACTTCTACGATCAGCCGTTCGAGACCCTGCTCCTCACCTGGGGGTTCTTCCTGATTTCGACCGAGGTCATCAAGATCGTCTTCGGGACCGATTTCCGGAACGTCACCAACCCGCTACCCCTGGCCTTCCGCCTGGGGCCGATCGAGCTTCCGGCGTATCGCACGGCGGTCGCGGGCTTCTCGCTGGCGCTGATCGGCGGCACCGCCTTCGTCCTCTATCGCACCACGCTCGGCATCAAGATCAGAGCCCTGATCCAGAACCGTGAGATGGCGAGCCTCTTGGGCCTCGACATCGCGCGCACGTACAAGCTGGTGTTCGCGACTGGTGCCTTGATCGCCGGCCTTGCCGGCGCTCTGATCAGCCCGATGCTGAGCGTCGACCCCTATATCGGCAACATCTACCTCGTGCGCTCCTTCTTCGTCGTGACGGTGGGCGGGCTCGGCGAGCTTCTCGGCGGCACGCTGATCGGCGCATTCTTCATCGGCGGCGCCGAGACGATCATCGCTCTGGCCTCGAGCCAGGCCTTCGCCCAGACCATCGTCTTCGCGCTCGCGATCGTCGTGCTGCGCTTTCGGCCACAGGGCGTGCTGGGGGCGCGATGAGAGTGACCGGCGAGGTCGGGGTCGGCGAGCGGCGTCGCAGCCACCGGCCGCTGCGCCGCCGGCTTCTGGACGGTGAAGCGCTTGCCGCCGTGGTGGTGTTTCTCGCTGCTGGCGGGCCTGCCGGCGGTGATCTCCGGCTATCCGATCTACATCCTGCCGCAATACATGCTGTTCGGCATGCTGGCGCTGTCGCTTGCCCTGCTCTGGGGCTTCCTCGGCATGGTCAGCTTCGGCCAGGCTGCGTTCTTCGCGCTTGGCGCCTACACCATGGGGCTCGCCATGCAGCAGATGGCGGCGCCGGTCAACATGGCCTATGTCGGGCTGCTGGGGAGCATCCTGCTCGGCGGGGCGCTCGGGGGCGTGATCGGCTACTTCCTGTTCAGTGCCGGCGTTCGTGGCTCTTACTTCGTCATCGTGACGCTGGCACTCTCGATCATCACCGAGCAGATCGCGGTCAGCCAGTCGCAGCTTACTGGCGGCTGGAACGGCATGTTCATCGATCGCATGTCGCTGACCTTCGGCCCGCTCGGCGAGGTTTCGCTGTTCCCGGACGCGCCCATGTACTACGTCGTCCTGGTGGTGGTCGCGGCGACCTTCGCGCTGCTGAAGTGGCTCAGCCACTCGCCCTTCGGCAAGATCCTGATCGGCATCCGCGAGAACGAGGACCGGATGGTCGCGCTGGGCGTGCGCACGCCGCTCTACAAGACCAGCGCCTTCGCACTGTCCGGCGCCATCGCCTGCCTCGCCGGCGCCTTCTACGGCACGCACGCCAACTTCGTGGCGCCCTCGCTCGCCGGCGTGCTGTTCTCGACCGAGGTCGTCGTCTGGGTCGCGATCGGCGGGCGCAACTCGCTGCTCGGAGCACTGCTCGGCGGGATACTGGTAGCCTCTCTGTCCAACTATCTGAGCGCGGTGATGCCGCGCTACTGGCAGCTGGCGCTCGGCATCCTGTTCGTGCTCGTGATCGTCTATCTTCGGGGTGGCATCGCTGGCGCCATCGGCAACCTGATGGCGCGGCGAAGGGACTGAGCGGATGGCGGAGCTGCTGCGCACCGAGGGCCTGACCAAGCGCTTCGAAGGTCTCCTTGCCAACGACGGGGTCGACTTCACGCTCGAGAGCGGCGAGCTGCGCTGCGTCATCGGCCCGAACGGCGCCGGCAAGACCACCTTCATCGGCATGATCTCCGGCCACCTCAAGCCCACCGCCGGCATCATCCGCTACCGCGGCGAGGAGATCACGCGCCTGCCCGTAACCGAACGGGCCCGGCGCGGCATCGGCCGCAAGTTCCAGACGCCGAGCGTGTTCGACAACCTGCCGGTAGCCGAGAACGTCGAGCTCGCGGTGCTGGCCTCGGCGCGCCGACCGCGCGAGGTCGCCGAGCGGATCACGCACGTCCTGGCCCTGGTGCGGCTCGAGGACCAGGCCGGAACCCTTGCGCGCAACCTCTCCCACGGCCAGCGCCAGTGGCTGGAGATCGGGCTTCTGCTCGCCAACGACGCCAAGCTGCTCCTGCTCGACGAGCCAACCGCCGGGATGACCGCCGAGGAGACGGCCGCCACCGGCGACCTGGTCCGCCGGTTGATCGGCGAGCTCGACGTGGCGGCGATCATCATCGAGCACGACATCAACTTCATCCGCAGCCTGCGCGCGCCGATCACCGTCCTGCACCTCGGCAGGGTGCTGACCGAGGGCTCGTTCGACCAGGTCGAGCAGAACCAGGAGGTACGCGACGCGTACCTGGGCGGCGAATCATGATCCTCGAGGTCGACAGCGTCACCGCTGGCTACGGCCCGATCACGGTGCTGCGTGACGTCTCGCTGCAGGTCGAGCCGGGCGAGATCCTGGGCATGCTCGGGCGCAACGGCATGGGCAAGACCACGCTGATTCGCGCCCTCTCCGGTCTGATCCGCCCGTCCGCCGGCCGCATCACCTTCGACGGGCGTGACGTCACCGCCTTGGCGCCGCACGAGCGGGCGCGCCTGGGCATGACCACCGTCGTGCAGGGGCGCGGCATGTTCGCGAAGCTGTCCGTGCGCGAGAGCCTGGAGATGGGCCGGATTGCCTCGGGGCGCGCGACGCGCAGCCGGATCGACGAGGTGCTCGACTACTTTCCGCGGCTGAAGGAGCGGCTCAACCAAGCCGCCGGCACGCTCTCGGGCGGCGAGCAGCAGATGCTGGCGATCGGCCGCGGCCTCATGACCGATCCCAGGCTCATGCTTCTGGATGAGCCCTCCGATGGCATCATGCCGGTGCTCGTCAAGCAGATCTCCGACATCCTGCTTGCGATCAACGGCAACGAGAAGATGACGCTGGTCGTGGTGGAGCAGAACGTGCCGATGCTCTTCCGTATGACCGACCGTTTCATCATTCTGGAGAAGGGGCAAATCGCCGCCGAGGGCACGCGCGAGCAGGTCGCGGCGAGTGAGGTGATGAAGGAGTATCTCGCGATCTAGTGGGGCGTGCCCGCCGGCCGCCCAGGGAGGACGATCATGGTCATTCAAGCACCCAAGCCCGAACAGCTCCTCGACATTGCGCTGGATTTCGGTCTCAAGCTTTCGGACGAGGAGGCCCGCTCCTTCGCCGGTCTCATCGGCGGGTCGGTCCCGTCCTACAACCGGCTCGACGAGCTGGCCGAGCCGAGCCTGCCGGTGAACTACCCGCGCACCTCGGGCCGACGGCCTGCGCCCGAAGAAAACCCATACAACGCCTGGGCCTGGCGCTGCGAGATCGAGGGCGCCGGCGCCGGCCCCCTGCGCGGCAAACGTGTCGGCATCAAGGACAACGTCTGCGTCGCGGGCGTTCCTTACATGAACGGCTGCCGGGTGATCGAGGGCTACGTGCCCGAGGTCGACGCCACCGTGGTCACGCGCATCCTCGATAACGGCGGCACCATTGTCGGCAAGACGGCCTGTGAGGACCTTTGCTTCTCCGGCGGCAGCCACACCAGCAAGCCCGTGCCGATCAAGAATCCGCACCGGCCGACGCACTCGGCGGGCGGCTCCTCAGGCGGCAGCGCCGCGGCGCTCGCCGCGGGCGACTGTGACATGGCGCTGGGCGGCGATCAGGGCGGCTCGATCCGCATCCCCGGGAGCTGGTGCGGTGTCTACGGCCTGAAGGCGACCCATGGCCTCGTGCCCTACACGGGCGTCATGCCGATCGAGCTCACGATCGACCACTGCGGACCGATGGCGAACACGGTCGAGGACGTCGCGCGCCTGCTCGGCGCGATCGCCGGTGCGGACGGGCTCGATCCGCGCCAGCGCGAGGTCAGGACCCAGGACTACCTCCAGAACCTCGGGCGGGGCGCTTCGGGTCTCAAGGTCGCGATCGTGCGCGAAGGTTTCGGCCGGCCGGACAGCGAGGAGGTGACCGACGCCAAGGTGCGCGCGGCGATCGACCGACTGGACGACGCCGGCGCGAGCGTCACCGAGGTCTCGATCCCGATGCATCTCGACGGCTACCACATCTGGACCGCGATCATCATCGAAGGCTCGACCGAGCTCATGATCAAGGGCGACGGCTTCGGCTACTCGTGGGACGGCCACTACGTGACCAGCCTGCGCGACGCTTTTGCGCGCGGTTGGCGCTCGCGCCCCAACGATCTGTCCGAGACGGTCAAGATGGTCATGCTGCTCGGCGAATACATGCACCGCTGCTATCACGGCCGGTACTACGCCAAGGCGCAGAATCTGCGCCGGGCGCTCCGTGCCGCCTATGACCGGGTGCTCGCCGAGCACGACCTTCTGGTCATGCCGACGATCCCGTTCCGCGCGACCGCGATCCCGCCAGCGGACTGTTCGCACGCGGACTACATCACCACCGCGCTCAACATGGTCGGCAATACCTGTCCGTTCGATGTGAGCGGCCATCCCGCCATGACCGTGCCGTGCGCCGACGTGGATGATCTGCCGGTCGGCATGATGATCATTGGCCGGCGCTTTGACGAGGCGACCGTCCTGCGCGCCGCTGCTGCCTTCGAGGCGTTGGGTGACTGGCGGAAGTTCTAGGTCAGAACTCTGGTCGAGGCGGGGCGGACCGGATCAGCCAGGTCGATCCCGGCCACGCCGGTCGGCGGCGGGGAATCGCGGTCGATCGATCCACCCTCGGCGAGCCAGCGTGCGCACGGCCGGCCGAGGCGCTCTTGCGCCATCGCCTCGTAGCGGCGGCAGTCCTCCGCGCTCAGGACGTCGCGCCAGCGGCCGTTCGTCCCTTTGTGGATGAAGGTCCGGGCACCGCCCTTGAAGAGGCGGCCGCCGTCCGGCGCGCTCTTCTCGGCGTGCGCCTTCATGTAGTCGAAGCTGCAGTGTCGGACGGCCGCAGCGAATTCCTCCTCGTCGAGGTCTATCTCGAGGAACGCCGCGACCCTCCGCATCTGACCCGGTAGATCGCGCTTGAGATCCGCAAAGTGCAGGAACAGCACGTTGGGCAGGTGCCGGATCGCCCACCAGGACGAGACATTCTCCCAGAACGACCAGAAGGGATAGCCATCGCGCTCGAGCCACTCGAGGAAGTACTGGCGGATCGAGGCCGGCGGCCGGGTGAGCGGGGGACCGACCCGATCCGGCGCGTCGTTGACCCGCCGCTGCCACTCGTCGGTGACGTTGGCGTGGTGGTTGTAAAGGCTCCAGACCACGTCCCGGCCGTCGCGCGCGACGTAGATGTACTTGGCGTCGGGCGAGAACACGAGAGCATCCACCGGCAGGTGGGTCTTGATGAACCGGCGGTGCGCTTGCGCCTCGAGCAACGCGAGCTTCACCTCCTTGGGCGGGAAGCGCATGTCGAGCCAGGGTGACAGCGTTGCGACATCGATGCCTTCCCGGCCGCCGAAGATGAGCTGAGCGACGATCTGCTGCGTCCAGGTGGTTCCCGCTTTGCCATAGGTGGCGATCACGACGTCGTCCGGCCGGAAGCGGAATTCGTTCCACACGCTGGAGTCAAACAATTGCGTGCGCAGCTCCCTCGTCTTGCGGGGCCAGGCGATCCTGTCCGAAACCATCGATGCTCGTCCTTCCTGTCGCCTTCGGGGCGGGAGACCGCGCTTATCGCTGCGCTGCTCGCCGATCCGATGCGTGTTCACCTGCGGCCGGAAGGGCGCCTCGACGCCGCTCAGGAGCACAGCGCAGTAACGTTCGGATACGACGGAAAGCGGCTGCCGGTTTCGATCGAGCACGACGGCCTTGTGCTCGAGGATCGGCATCGATGGCGACAAGCCAGCTGGACAGCCACCGGTCCCGGCTTCGCTGGCGGTGCTCAAGTCGGGAAACCTCACGAAGTAGGTGCGCCGCGAGGGTCGAAGTCGCGCGATCGCAGCGCCGAAGGGCATGTCCGTCGCCTCCAATGCGACACGGACCTCCGGCGGCAGACGGTCCGGAATGAACCAGTTGTCGGCCTCCGACAGGACGACGTGGCCACGGACGAGCCGGACGCAGCGATAAGCGATGCGCTCATGCCGTTCGGGCCTCAGCTCGTCCAACACGTCGTCGTCAGCATAGCGAGGCCGGTCCAGGTCTTGCTTCACGGCGGTGATCGGACCGGCCGAGAGCCCGCGCGCCGCGCACCAGGCGTGCAGCGCTTCCGTCGCAGTCGAGGCGTGCAGAAGGTGGTCGCTCAGCTCGCGCACAAGCGCTGCGGCCTCGGCAGGCGTGGCCGGGACGGGTTGATCGCCGGCCGTGTCTTGACAAGCCGGTCCGCGCGCACGGGCGCCGCTGAGCAGGCCACAGGCGACCGCATGGACCTCCGAACGCCTGAGGCCGATGTCGCGAAGCGTGCGGTCGTCGAGCTGCGCCAGCTCCCCTTCGCCAGCGCGCCAGCGCGCCTGGCGCCTCGCTGAATCGATCACATGGCAATAGACGAGGCGGGCGAGACCGGCCAGGAGAGCGCTCAGGGGCCGATTGCCGTGCACGTGCTGTTGAGTGCTCATGATCTGGACCTCCAAAAGTCTCGAGGCGGGAGACCTGCTCCCATCTCGGGTGCTCTCTCGGGTGCAGAGGTAGGAAGACAGGGCTTCAGGATGATTTCTGGAAAGCCGGAATCGGGTTACATCTGAAATTGTGGCCGCACCAGTTCGCCAAGATAGGGAAGGTCACGTAAGTCATATGCTGCGGCTTCGCGGTGCTGATGCCTGGCCGGACTTCCGGTTGAGGGTCTCGACGTCGAAGCCAGCGATGCGGCTGTAGCGCCGCGTGATCTGGTCAAGTTCCTCGCGGGTGATGACGGCGGCGATGTCGTCCTCGGGCCCGCGGATGCGTTCTTCGACCGCCTGCAGCACGCGCTCGGGACCGAACTCGCGATTGCTCAGGGTGACCGCGGTGGTCGCCGGCAGACGGGCCGCCTCGTAGCGCGCCAACGCCGAGACCACGTCACCGTCAGCCTCGTCAAGAGCGGCCGCCAGCGTCTCCGCATCGAGGATCGCCTGCGCCGCTCCGTTGGAGCCCATCGGGTACATGGGATGCGCGGCGTCTCCCAGCAGGGTGACACGCCCGAAGCTCCAGCGAGCGACCGGATCGCGATCGACCACCGGATATTCAAGGATGTGCTCCGTGGCGCGGAACAGCGCCGGAAGATCGATGAAGCCGAACCTCCAACCGGAAAATCGCGGCAGGAAATCCTCGAGCCTCCCCTGACGCGACCAGTCCTCGCGACTCGGCTGCTTCCCGCCGATCCGCAGCATCGCAACCCAGTTGATCAGCGACCGGCCGCGCAGCGTTGCCTCTCGTGAGACAGGATAGACGACGGCTTCCTGATTCCAGTGGCCTGCAATGATCATGGTGCGGCCGTCGAGAAAGGGCTCAGATTCAATGATGCCGCGCCACAGCATCAGGCCAGAGAAGCTTGGTGCCCCCTGGTCCGGATAGAGGCGGGCACGCACGGTCGAGTGGATGCCGTCGGCGCCGATCAGCAGATCGCCGCGGACGCGGCCCCGGGGTATGCCGTTCCCCTTGTCGCTGAACTCCGCCACCACTTCCGAACCGTCTTGCTCGAAGGCCTTCAAGTGATGGCCGGTCCGGACGGCATCGTCACCGAGCCGCTCACGGACCGCCTGCAGCAGGATCATCTGCAGCGCGCCGCGGTGGATCGAGTATTGCGGCCAACGGAAGCCGGCCGCCCGGCCGCGCGGATCCTCCATGATCTCCTGACCATACTGAGTGAGGCATCTGAGCGCGCGCGTCTCAATGGCGTTCGCCGCCAGCGTCTCGCCGAGCCCCAGCTCGATGAGTTCGCGCGTGCCGTGGGGTAGCAGGTTGATGCCAACACCCAGCGGCCGAATCTCCGTCACCGATTCGAAGACGAGCGGCTCGATGCCGCGCGCATGCAGCTTGAGCGCCGCGGTGAGGCCACCGATTCCGGCGCCGATCACGAGAGCACGCATCGCCCTCTCCCGTGAGTGTCGTACAGCGGCCAGTTGCGGCCCGCGCACCGTTGATTGCTCATGATCTGCACCTCCAAGAGGCCTCGAGGCGGAAGACTTGCTCCCGTCGCGGCTGCTCTTTCGCAAGGTGCAGTCGTAAGGAGGCGGAGCTTCAGGACGATTTCAGAAAGCCCCAATCGGGTTACATCTGAAATCTGACGGTGGCGTAGGATCAGAGCATGCGGGCCGGCAGCCAGAGGCTGATGGCCGGGATCGCTAGCAGGATCGCGAGCCTCACGATGTCGGCGAGGATGAAGGGCAGGATACCGCGGATGATGGTTTGCCGGGGAAGACCTGGATCCGCAGCGCGCCGTCGCTGCGCTGCTCGAGCTCTCTGGCCCAAGGCTCGAGGAACTGGGTGTGCATGCCGTGCGTCGGCGGCACGAAGTGGCTGAGCTTGAGCTCGACCACGCCTTGGCCGTGCAGGATCGAGGGCGCGGCGAGCATGGCGCCGGAAGCAAGCAGGCCAGCGCCGAGCTGGCGGCGAGTGATGGCGGGCATCGTCGTCTCCTCCGCCTGTCGGGATCAACGCGCGAGCAGCCTGGCGACCAAATAGCGCCACCGTGCCCGCCGCAGTGCTCGTTCGATGTACCACCCCTCGTGATGCGGCGATCCGATGCCATCGACCATCCCACGACTTCGTGCAATTGTTTTTGCCATCATCACCATGCTCCTGAGCGGATGGGCAAGCCTAAGCATGCCTCGTGGAAGGATGGCCGATGATCCAGGACGCGTGTCACGGGGTTACTTCGATAACTTAGATTCTGGTTACGACTGAAATCAGGATGATGACACGATGTAACGTGCCATTCCGGAGGTCGTCATTCTCTGCCGTACCGCACGCCGCGGTCGATCTGGGCGCGCGACAGGCCGATGTCCTTGAGCCTCCGTCGCTCATGAGCATCAGCTGCCGTGTGTCGCGCCGGATGCGGACTTCCTCCGCAATGGCGCGCACGCAGCGTGCCGCGACGGCGCCGAACCAGGCCGAGAGCGACCAGGACCGGGCTGCTGCATCCGCATGCTTGCCCGCCTGACGTTCAAGCACCCGGATGTCGTGCCAGATGCCGTACGCCCTGAGGCGGAGGCGAATGCCACCAGCTTGCGGAGCGGACGCCGCGAACCGCGAGGTGCTGGAGTGTCCGAGCTCTGCTTGATAGGTGTCGGTTTGCTCGCCATCGTATGTTCCATTCGATTGACCTGCCGACGGCCCGGGACCGTCGCTTTGGTCAAAGACTTGCTGCTATATGGAACCGCTTCTTTTCACTTTGATGTCGTTGCGAGAAGAAAATGGTTACAGCATGTAACGTGAGAATTTCTTATAAGCGGCACGAAAAGAGCTCATAGCTTTTTGGATAGTTCTGGATGAAGAGTTCGATGGCACGCGTCATGGGCCCGAACAAGGACCCTGACCTGTGATGATGTCTGCGAATCGCCCGGCACCACCGGCTTCAGCGCTGCACCGCCGGTGACACGCCGCTATAGAGTGGAAGAGCTCGTGGGCCTCTACGGCGCAGGGTCGCCGACCATCCCTTCTTTCAGGGACAGATGCCGGGCGAGGCCTTTGGCGAGGTCGGCCGACAGCAGCGGCTTCTTGAGGACCTCCCGGATACCCGCCGTACCAACGCTGCGCGATTCGACCAGCCCGCGATGGCCGGTCATCAGGAGGATCGGCAGGTCCGGGCGGATCTCATGCAGCGCGCTCGCGAGCTCGGTCCCGGTCATCTCGGGCATGAGCTCGTCGGTCAGCACCAGATCGAACCGATCCGGGTCGGCGCGAAACGCCCGCAATGCAGCCGAGCTCTCATCGAAACCGATCGGCTCGTAGCCGATCGCGGCCAGCATCTCCTCGCCCAGCAGAACGAGGGGTCTTTCGTCGTCGACCAAGAGGATCGTCTCGCCCTGGCCGAGCGGCAAGGGCGCCTCGCTGCCATCATCGTCGGCCGGCGGAGCTTCGGCTTGTCGGAAATAGGCCGCGAAGCTGCTCCCGGCGCCCGGCCTGCTGCGGACGTCGATGGCGCCACCGTGATCGGAGACGATGCCGTGCACCATGGCGAGCCCGAGGCCCGTTCCGGTGCCGACCGCCTTGGTCGTGAAGAAGGGTTCGAAGATCCGTTCCAAGGTCGCGGCGTCCATGCCGTGACCGCTGTCGCGCACGGTCAGACG
Organism: uncultured Alphaproteobacteria bacterium; assembly: GCA_963753315.1. Lineage (GTDB taxonomy): Bacteria > Pseudomonadota > Alphaproteobacteria > Geminicoccales > Geminicoccaceae > DASUGG01. Next base: position 16,030 of record CAVWCI010000045.1, on the reverse strand, counting down.
GACATATCGACCAGCGGCGAGAGCGCCGTGGGACAGCGCCCGACCGGTCTCGAGCGCGACCACGTCGAGGGCGACATCGATGACGCCGTCTGCTGCCATGGCCTGCGCGGCGTTGGTGCAAAAATTCATGACCACCTGCTGCAGCCGGCTAGGTTCGCCCAGTGCGATGGCATCCTCGTCCGGCAGGTGCATGCGAAGGGCGACCGTCGGGGGCAGCGAGGCTCTCAACAGGCCGGCGGTCTCCTCGAGCAAGGCGCGCATACGCACCGGGCGGTGCCGCTGCTCGGTGCGGCGGCTGAAGGCAAGGATCCGATCGACGACGTCCCTCGCACGCTCGCCCGCCTTCCTCACCTCTTGCACATGCCGCCATTCCCGGCTGTCGCGACGCAGGCTGCCGAGTGCCATCTCGGCGTAGCCGAGGATCGCCCCGAGGATGTTGTTGAAGTCATGCGCGATGCCGCCGGCCAGTGTGCCGAGGGCTTCGATGCGCTGGGCATGCCGCAACTGCAGCTCGAGGGTCTGCTTCTCCTGCTCGGCCTGCTCGCGGCCGAGCGCGCTGGCAAAGATCTCACCGACCGTACGCAGCAGAGCGATGTCGTCGTCTGCCCAGCGCTTCTCGGCCTCGACCGCATCGAAGCCCAGGAGACCAACGCGATTTCCTGCGTACCACACCGGAACGCAGAGCCAGGAGCGGATGCCGCGCTCGGTCAGCCTCGATTTTTCCTCACTTCCTTGCAGTGCCTGAACGGAAGGAACGTCGATGCAGCCATGACGCTCATATCCCTGGGGACTCCAGGTCGATCCGATTGCCAGCGCGCCGTCCGGCCAGCCATCCGGTGCGATCGATGCCTTCGCGACACCAACGATGGGAGCCTGGGCGTCCATCGCGTCATCGGCGCTGTGGAGGACGACATAGGCGCGATCCACGCCCGTGTGGCGGCCGAGCTGCTCGAGCCCCTGCCGGACGCCGTAGCTCATTCGATCGAGTGGCGTATCGATCAGTTGCGCCGAGATGCCGGCCATCAGATGCTCGAAATCCGAGCGCGCCTTCAGCGTGCGCGCGTTGACGCGCAGGCGCACATACAGATAGCTGAGATAGAGCAGCAGCAGCACCGACGCGAGGTAGAGAAGCACGCGAAAGATCCAGGCAAGCGTCTCGGCGCGGCCATGCTCCTCGATGAAGAGATCCTGCAGGGCACGCGCCTGCTCCGAAATGCGCGTCGCGAGCAGATGCTCGAGAATGCCGTCGACGGCCGGAAGCGTCCTCAGGATCAGCGCTCCATGCGCGCGCAGCACGTCGAGGTCGTTTCGCACGGCGGCGGGTGCGTCGAGGGTGGCGAGCTGATCCAACAATGCGGCGACCTCTGCCTCCTCCTCATCGCCCGAGGAGCCGCCGACGAAGCGGAACATGCGATTGGCAAGCCTGCCGACCGCCATCGCCACCGGTTGGCCGGCTTCGCTTGTGAGGGTGCCGAGCCCGCGGCTCAGATGCCCGAAGTAGGTCAGGGAGTTCTGCAGAAGTGCGTGAGCAGACTTGAAGTGCTCGACGAGGGCCTCCTGCTCGTCCAGCTCCGCTGCGATGCTGTCCATGAGCGGACCCGCCGCCGCGCCTCTACCGCGGAGTTCCTCGGCGACATCCCGGAGTCTGGTAACGGTCGCGACGAGAGGATCGTAGTTCAGAAGCAGCCCGTGGCTCGCCCGCAGCACATCGCGGTGCAACGCAGCTTGATTGAGGGTCAGCGCATCGATGGCGCGCAGCCGTAGGTCGTGCAGCGCGGCGTCCGGCGCAGCGCCGCGCAGGAGCAGGTAGGTCAGGACGAGCAGCAGGCCGAGGACGACGAGCACCATTCTGCCCGCCGCTCCGGTCATGGCCTGGACCCGGACCGATCGGACAAGGCGCGTCCCTGGTATTCGCCGGTCAGGGTGCGCAGAAAGCTTGCGATCAGTTCGATTTCCCGCCCGGTCAGCACCCTGCCAAGCTGACTTCTTGCCATCTCCTCGATCGCCTGCTCGAGGGTCTGGGCCCGGCCATCGTGGAAATAGGGAGCCGTGACGGCCACGTTGCGCAGGCTCGGAACGCGGAAGACGAACCGGTCATCCGCCTTGCCGGTGATGGTGAAACGGCCGAGGTCCGGCGGTGCGGATGGGTCCCTGCGAGAACGGGTCGTGAAAGATGCCAAACCGCTGAAACAGATTGCCGCCGACATTGACGCCCTGATGGCAGGCAACGCAGCCGAATTCCTTGAACAGCTGGTAGCCTCGCTCTTCGTCTGGCGTGATGGCATGGCGCTCCCCGCGCAGGTGCCGGTCAAAGCGCGCATTGGGCGTGATCAGCGAGCGCTGAAAGCTCGCAAGGGAATCCAGCACATGTGCCGGCGCGGGGTCGCTGCCATAGACCGTGACGAAGGCCTCCCGGTAGGCCTCATCCGAGCGAAGCTCGGAAAGCAGCTCCTCCCAGTTCTTGTTCATGAGATGAGGGTCGAGCAGCACCGCCTCGTTCTGTTCCTCGAGCGCACGGAAATTGCCTCGCCAGTTGAGGCGGAAGTTGAGCGCCACGTTGAAAACGGTAGGAGCGTTGAAGTTGAGAAGCTCGCCGTCCAAACCCGGGGAGCGGACCCGGTTGTCATCCCCGCCCTCGGCCAGCAGGTGGCAGGAGGCGCAGGACAGCACGTCGCCGCGCGAGAGACGGACGTCGTGGAACAGCATCTCACCCAGCCGCACCTTGTCGGCATCCAGGGAGACGCCGAGCGGAACGGGCGTGATCGGCTCCTCGCCAAGAGGGTTCGACGAGCCGTCCCGGGAGCCGATGCTCGCCTGCGAATGGAGCGCGATCGCCGTTACGAGGAGCGTACAGATGGCGGCCACCATCCGCCTTGGGACCGAGGCAGCCCCGGGCTGGCGGACGGGCCAGCATTCGCGCAACAGCTTCAACCTCACCCCTTGGAAATTGGGCCTGCGCGCCCTTCTTTTAAGGGATCGTCCCGCGTCCGCTAAGGGTGGAGCATGCGGGACTTCGGTCAAGCCCAAGTCTGGTTCGGAGAATTCCGATGGCGGAGAGGCACATCCTCGCGGTCGATGACGATCCGACGATGCGCAAGCTGATTGCGGATTACTTGACCAACCACGGCTTTCGGGTCAGCACCGCCGCGGACGGCCGAGAGGCGGACCGCATCATCGACGAGGACCTCGTCGACCTGGTCGTCCTGGATCTGAAGCTCGCGGAAGAGGACGGTCTGCAGCTCGTCAACGAGCTGAGAACGCGATCGAATCTGCCGATCATCGTCATCACCGGTCACTGGCGTGAGGAAATCGACCGCATCGTCGGGCTCGAACTTGGCGCCGACGACTATCTGACCAAGCCATTCAACCTCCGGGAACTGCTGGCCCGGGTGCGCGCCATCTTGCGGCGGGCGGAAATGGACCGGGCGCCGCCGTCGCCAGTTGATAAGGGAACCAGGTATCGGTTTGCCAGCTGGGAGCTGAACCTGCGGACGCGGCGCCTGATATCCCCGACGGGAACTTCGGTTGCGCTCACGATTGGCGAGTTCAGCCTGCTGAGCGCCTTTCTCCGATCGCCGCAGCAGGTGCTGAGCCGCGAGCAGCTGCTCGCGGCCACCCATCTGCACGACGAGGAGGTGTACGATCGCAGCATCGACGTGCAGATCCTGCGCCTGCGCCGCAAGCTGGAGACCGATCCCAGCGCGCCCGAACTGATCAAGACGGAGCGCGGTATGGGCTACGTGTTCGCCGTCCCGGTGCAGGTCTCCTGACAGGAGGGAGGTTCTCACGACACGACTCTGGTGGAAACCGACCCGGAGCATATCGTGCGCCTCGATCCGAATGCTGCGCCGCATCCGGTTGCAGGTTCGAGGACGGCCCGCAGCCGCTGCACGAGGGCATGGAATCGCGGATGACCGCGCAGGGGATCGACGTCGTGGTCGCTCTTCATCCAGAGCGCCAGGCGACGCTGCCACACCGCCGACGAATCGAAGGACCGCTCCAGCCAGTCGAACGCGGTCCCAAGCTCACCGAGAAGCGCATAGGCACGGGCTGCGTTGTAGCGCACGACGTAGTCATCCGGACCGATCATGATTGCCCGGGCCGCCCAGTCCTCGGCTCGCGCCCGTTGGCCTGTCTCGGCCAGGACGGTACTGCCGAAGGCCAAGGCGCCTGCATTGTCGGGATGTGCCTCGATCTCCGCCTCGACCCGCTCAAGACACTCTCGCGCCGCGACCACGAATTCCTGCCGCCAGCCCAAGACCTTATAGGACTTGGCCAGAAGTCCGAGCGAGCGATATTCATTTGGCCGCAGGGTCGCCGCGCGCTTGAACAGAGCCGCCGCCTGCTCGTGGAGACCCTGGAGGCGGCAGTTCCGCGCATAGAAGAAATGGGTCTCGTAAAGGTCGGGCTCCAAGCGCAATGCGCGCTCGAATTCGGGCGCCGCCTCGGCGTATAGCCCCTCGGCATAGAGGGCCAGCCCCTTGAGGGCGTGCGCCTCCGCCAAATGCGGGTCAAGTTCCAGCGCGCGCCGGCTGTTGGCCAGAAAGCTCTGATAGGTCGCGTGCGGATCACCCATCGCCAGATAGGATTCGCAGATGGCGAGGGCGGCATATGCGCGTGCATAACGCGCATCGATCTCAACGGCTTTGGCGAACATCTCGCGCGCTATGCGCAGACCGTGCTTGTCGATGCCTCGCAAATAGAACGAGCGTCCCGCCAGGTAATACTGATGGGCGTCGACGCTCGCGGTCGAGTGGCTGGCAGGCCGCTCGAGTTCTTGGGGCAGCAGCTTCACCTTGAGGATGTCGACGATGATCTTCGTGATCTCGTCCTGCACGGCGAACATGTCGGAGAGACCGTGATCGTAGCGGTTGGCCCAGAGGTGGTCGCCGGTTGCGCCGTCGACCAGCTGCGCGGTAATGCGCACGCGGCCGCCAGCTTTCCGTACGCTGCCTTCGAGGACGTGGCTGACGCCGAGCTCCCGGGCCGCCTGCTGCACGCCAACAGCCCTGCCCTTGAAGGTGAAGACGGTGTGTCGCGCCGCAACGAACAGCGCCGAGACCCGCGACAGGTCCGTGATGATGTCCTCCGTGAGGCCGTCGGCGAAGTCATCCTCCTCGAGATCGCCACCGATCTTGACGAAGGGCAGCACGGCGATCGAAGGCTTCGATCGCGCGTTGCGCGGGTGGTCCTCGTCCCGTGCGGCCTTCTCGGCAAATCCATCGATCGCCCAGGGCTGCTGTCCGCTGTTGCGGTTGCCGGCTGAGGAGCGAGCGAGCGGGAATGCCTGACCATGGCGTTGCGCCCGGATCGACCGGTAGAGCCGTATCGTGTCGGGCTCCGGCGCCACCCCAAGCTCCTGCTGCAACCTGTCTCTCAGGCTTTCGAACAGCTTCAGGGCCTGCGTCCGCTCGCCGCGATCGGCATGCACCTGCATCAGCGTGCGGCAAGCCTCCTCATGCAACGGCTCGAGGTTCAAGAGGCGTCTCGCAGAGGTGGTCGCCCGATCCCGCCAGCCCGACGAGAGGGACTGCGTCATCAGTCTTGTCGCAGCTTCGACCGCCAGCGCGCGCAGCCGCTGGCGCTCGACCAGCAACCAGTCCTCGTAGGTTGGCTCGCGGACCTGGATGCCCTCGAGCAGGTCACCACGGTAGAGCGCAATCGCCCGTTCGAGCGCCTCCGGAGTAGCGTCGCCCAACAGCTGTTCGAAGGCGCCGACATCGACCGTGACGCTGTCGCGATCGAGCGTGACCGACTGGCGATTCGTGACCAGCGGCATCGAAAACGCCAAGCTGAACGATCGCCGCAGGCGCAACAGGGCTTGCTTCAGGCTGTCGCGCGCCTGTCGGTCGCCGCTGTTACCCCACAACAGCGTGGCCAGCTTCTCACGGGAGCAGGGCACCCCGCGCGAAACGGCGAGGTATCCCAGCAGGGCGCAATCCTTGCGGCCCGGAATTTCGATGTGCTCATCCGTGCCGCATCGAACGCGCAAGCCGCCGAACAGCGAGATTTCCAAGTCTGCCACGGTCGATGTTCCGAAGCTGTCGGACGGCCGCATCGCCCTGCGGTTCGATTTAACGATTCTTTTCCGATACGCACAACTGCGGGTTCACGGTGATCGCCTAAGCTACCGATCCACGCCATCGCGAGGCGGCACCGTGCACGCGATCGGAGGCACGACTATCGGTTGTCGGGTGGAGACTTGAATGTGATCCACTTCACACCGCACCGAGCGGCCACGCGCTATCGGACCATCAGGCCGACCTGCGTGCGGGAGGGAGCCAGACCATGTGCCGTCGGATCAAGCGGCCGCGCGTCCTCGGACAAGCCTTTGCTTTGCCGCGGCGCAGCGGGCGAGCGGCCCTTCTTCTGCTGGCTCTCGCGATCGTCGGCAGCCCCGCTGCGCGTGGAGAACTGCCGTCGTCATGCGATCGCGGCGCTCCGGCGACCTGCCTCTACACCTCCGATCTCGCCTACGACGTCGGTGAGATCGATGGCGTGAGCCTCACCGATACCGCACGCGGCGACTACGACCTCGGGCTGGTCATCCGCTATCCGGTCGGCGCGCAGGGGCCCCGACCGGTGGTCATCTGGCACCACGGCGGCAACCCGTCAGCAAGGGGTGCCACACGCAGCGAAGAGTGGAGCAGGAACCTCGCCGCCGCGCGGTTACGTGGTGGTTCATCCATCACGGACCCTGATCCCCGATTCCACACCCTTCGAGGCCGAATGCCGGGACAATGGCGTCACGTCGCCCGACGCATGCGCCTATTGGATGACGCAGGTTCGGTACGGACCGCAGAACACGCACTTTCTGATCAGCCATCTGGCGGATGTCGAGGCTCTGGATCCCGCCCTTGCCGGCATGCTCGATGTCGACATGATCGTCGTGGCCGGTCATTCGGCAGGGACGACGGCGGTGCTCGCCAATGCCGGCGCGTGGCAGCAATGGATGCCCGGCGCGCCACGCTACGATGAGCGCAATGATGCGCCGATCGCATTCCTGGCCACGGGCGTTCAGGGCCCCATGTATGCCGGCTTCCACGCCGGCTTCCAGTCACCGGGCACGCACAGGGCGATCGCGGAGCACAGCTTCGTCGGCATCGATCGGCCGTTCATGTTCATCACCGGCGTGGGCGACGAGACCGGCGAGCCGCCTGAAGCGCGCGTGACGGCCTGGCTGACCGCCGCACCGGGCGGCAAGGCGCTGGTGTGGGACACGGTGGCCGAGGCCGTGCACGAGACCATGGACATCGACAGATGCGATACGCCGTTGCGCGCCGATCATTGCGCGTGGATCGGGTCGGCCGGGCTGGCGTTTCTCGACGCCATTGTGCGACAGCGGCCCGAAGCGCAGGCATGGATGCGTTCGAACGCGCTCGAGGTCCTGAGCGGCGGCGAAATCGAGATCCATCGTCGGTAAGCGCTGGCGTGCTATGCGCGCAGGTAGCGAGGCTGTCATGTATCAGACGTGTCCCGTAATATTCACACCATCGCCAATCCCAACGAGTGCACGAGAGCTCGGTCGGACGCGGGCTCCGGCTACCGTCGTGCTGGCTTGCCTTTGCGTGCTTGCCTCTGGCGTACCGTTCGCTGCCGCGCAGGATGCACCCGACCCGGCCGGGGACCATTTGGAGGGATTGCCCAGCTCATCCGATGCCGGCGCTCCCATCGACGAAGAAGCGCCCGACATGCTGCAGAAAGGGGCGTGGAAGTACAAAATCCCGATCGAGGTACCGCCGGCCCCTCGCGATCTTAAGCCCAAACTCGAGTTCGTTGCATCGCACACCCAGCGTGACGGCTTGCTCGGTCGAGGATGGAATCTGGCAGGCTTCTCCGCCATCGAGCGACACGGCGCGAATGGTGGTGTGCCGGAGATGCGCGACACGGACAGCTTCTGGCTCGACGGACTGCGGCTCGTCGAAATCGGCGACCGGCTTTACCGACTGGAGAAGGACGACAACAGGGTTTTCGAGTTCGACGCCGAGGCGCAGAGCTGGACCGCCTTTCGCGACGGTTGGGCTTGGCGATGGGGCGAGTACGACGGAAGCGGCAAGGGCACCTCCGGCGTGCTGGTCGGTTCTGGTGCGACGGAGCGCTGGCGCGAGTCCGCCAAGTGGCCTGCGGACTGCGGCGCGCCGCGGGCCTCGCGGGCAAGCAGAGAGGCGACGGACGGCCCTGGCCTGCCTGGTGGATCGGTGAAGAACAAGGGGGTCACCTGGCGTGTGGCACGGATCCAGGATCCGTTCGGCAACACGATCGACTTCTCCTACACGGACGGATGCGGCTGCAGTGCGGCGGATGGCGCTGCGAGCGACCAGGCATATGCGTGCCCGCATCTGCCCCGCGAAATCTCGTTCGGGACCTCCCTGGTCACCTTCGCTTACGAGCAGCGCCCGGACAGCACGGTGAGCGTGCGTGACGGCGTCGCGCGCCGGCACGGCAGCCGACTGACCGGTATCACGACGGCCGTCGTCGATGGAAAATCGCGACGGCACTTCTCCCGGTACCGCGTCAGCTACGCCGGCGGCTCGCCCAGCCTCGTGCAACAGATCGATCAGGTCGCGGCTGACGGGGCAGTTCGGCGGCTGCTGAGCACATCTGTCGATCAGGAGGCCACGCGCTTCGCGGCGCCGCGCGTGCTTGGGGGCTTTGAGAGGCTCGACGGCCTGGACGCTGCTCGACCGATCGAAGTGAACTTCGATGGCAACGAGTATCCAGACCTCGTCGTGATTTCTCCTTCTCCGTTGGGCGACTCCTACACGGTCGTCGGCTATCGAAATCTCGGTGACCGGTTCGACTATGACGCGGCCATGACCGACATGCTCGAAGACGCGTTCCAGCATGTCGACGAGTTCCATGCGTACCAGTTCGCCGATGTGGATGGCGACGGCCGAACCGACCTCATCGTTCCCGGCGGGCGATCGTTCGAATGGGATCCGGTTCGAGAAACGTACGTATCGAGCACGTCCAAGATCACTTCGCTCGACCTTCCCGAGACGCAGTTGGTCGACATCGATGGCGACGGTCTGCTCGACTATGTAGACGGCGGCGACACTTGGACGAAGAACAGCGGCGTGAGGCCATTCTACGATGGCCAGGCGCAATCTTTGGATCTCCCGTTGGGAGACTACCACAATCCCGAGGCGGCAGAAGTAACGGAACTTCAAGATCAATGCGAGAGCGAGGATCTGAGTTTTCTTTGGGACGAGGCGATCGTCGTAAGATGGAACGCCCGAACGTCCGTGCGCCACGGATTGCCGACCTACGGCTCCTACGAGGAATACTGGGCAGGGCAGAGCCGGTTTGCCGACCTCAACGGCGATGGCGTCGCTGATCTCGCTTACAGCTTCGAGACGTGCTGGGACGTCGAGGGCTTCAGGGGCGCGTTCGAGCCCAGGGGGAAGGTCTATTCGCGCATTTTCTGGGGTATTGGCGACGGCAGCTTTCGCGATTCAGGACTGAGCGCCGGTCCGACGTTCATCGAGGCCAATAGCCCGGCCGAGGTCGGCAATCCGCCGGCCCCCGGGGCCAACGAGGTTTCGGAAGGCTATTATCTCTTCGAGGATTGGAAGAGTTGGGCCTCAGCCGATCTCGACGGCGACGGGGCGGCCGAGATCGTCCATCGCCCGGAGGGGCAGGAGGGGCTGGTCGCGGCCGCATTCGACGACGCCGAGAGGGGGTGGGTGTTTGGCGCCGGCGCCTCGTCGGCCGTGGCGCTGCCCAGCGGCTCGAAGGCGCTCTCAACCTATGCGACGGCGGGCGAACGACCGCATCCCTGCTGGTGCGAGTATCTGCAGACGAGCCTGATCGCCGATTGGAACGGGGACGGCTTTGCCGACCTCCTGACGATGGAGCGGCCGGCCGCCTACAGGTCCGACAGGCCCTATACGGTCAAGGTCTACCGGAACGAGCGGGAAGCCCCGCACTACGCGACGACCGGCTTCGTCAACCACTGGGGCGGGGAAACAGCGCTGGCCTTCGCGTCGAGCGCCGAGGTAGGCGACAATCCGGATCTGCCGTTCTCCATGGTGGTCGTGAACTCGGTTTCGGATCACCGCGGCGAGTTGACCTTCACCTACAGCGGCGGACGGGTCGAACTCGCTCGGTTCCTCGGCTTTGCCGAAGTGGAGGGGCGCTACGAAAATGGCTTCCACTTCGAGGCGCAGTTCTCGCTTACGCCCTATACGCGGGGCGATCTCGTGTCGCGCACCGAGCGGCGCGCCGACGGCACGATCGAGCGCTTCGCCTACAACCGGTACTTCCGCGTCGCCGGGCAGAACCTGTTGATCGACTGGATCGCTCCCTACTTCAATCCCGCCAGCAGGACATGCGAGTTCGAGGTGGGAAGGTCCCTGCTGGCCACCGTACCGGCGCGAGCGCTGGAGCCGATCTTCTTCGGCGTCTCCGAGGAAGAGCTCATCGAGGAGTGCCTGAGCTTCGAAGCCGCTGGTCCGCCGGTCGTGGCCGGCATCCGGCGCGATCTCGATTTGCTGGTGCATGGATGGGCGGCCGGATCCGTGACGACCTTGCGCACGGAGCGCATCGCCGAGCTGCTTCGTCCCAAGCAGCGCCGATCCTCGGGCGCGGCGGCCTCGGCGACCAAACGGGTGGCCCCCGACTGGCTGTCCGAGCGCGCGGCCCCCGTGGTGCCGGCCGAGACGTTCGCGCCGCTCTCAGGGGCAACCGCCGCGCGCCTCGCAGCGCTGAGCCTGATCGGCTTTGAGCAGCCCGACCTGACGCGCGTCCCCATCGAGATCGAGCGGGTCGTGCCCAGGCGCCTGTTCGTGCGCGACCAGAGCTTCAACACGGATCAGCGGGTCGCCCAGGTCAAGGACTACAAGCACAGCGCCACAGAAGGCGACGAGCTGACCATCGATTTTTCCTATGCATCTTATCTCGCGGGCCGAGTCCAGGGAGCGGAGCTGGTCGGCTATGAGGTTTCGGGACCCAACAATGAGGAGTTGCGCCACATCACCCTGGCCGATCATGCCGCCTTCGGCTCGCCGTCGACGGTGATCGAGACGGGCCGGTCCGGCGCCCACCGTCGCGCGACGTACGCCTACAGCGCGCAAGGCCTCGTCGAGCGCACCACCAAGCAGGTGGACGCTGCCGGTCGGCGTGTCACCGACGAGATCACCTACAATCGATGCGGGCTCCCGCAGACCGTGGTCGACACCGGCGGGCGGAAGCTGACGGTCCGCTATGACGGCGCCTGCCGGCGCGAGTCGGCCTCGTTTGAAGGCGGCATGCAACGCTATGCGTACGACGGATTCGGCCGGCTCGTCCGGACCGCGAAGCAGAACGGCGTCTCGCCCGTCCAGGTCAGCCTCAGCCGGTACGCTGACGACGATGTGCCATTCGGCAGCCCGCACCAGGTGTCGGTCATGGGCGATCTGGCGGAGTTCGTCTACTTTGACGACTGGGGCAGGCCGTTGGCGGAGAAGCGTTGCCGTCTCGCCGATCCTGCAACGGTGGGCACGGCGGCTTCATTGGCCGACATTGCCTGCGGTGAGGCGGCCCCGATCTGGAAGCTCAGGCTGTGGGCCCGCGACGGATCACCTCGCTTCCGATCGGGCTCCTTCAAGCCCGGTGAGCTCCCGACCTTCGAGTGGACCTTTTATGACGAGAGGCGCCGGCTCGTCCGGCAGATCCTGCCCAACCACGCCTACCTGCAACCGGAGAGCGTCGCGGGGTTCGACCTGAGCGGAACTTTCGGCACGGTCGAGTTCATCACCGACTACGATGTCGGCGTCACCCGCACGACGGAGCCGGGCGGGCGAATCTGCGTCGAGTACTTCGGGACCTTGTCGAAGAGCCGCGAGTGCGCTGGTGTCGCGCGCGGATCGACGGATTTCGACGCGCTCGGCAACATCGTCTCGACGACGACCTTCGACGGCATCAAGACGACCTTCGAGTATGACGACTTCTACCGCGTCAAGAGTGAGACGACCCTGACCAGTCTGAACACCTGCGAAGGGACAGTCACCAATCCGACCGTCCGCTATGACTACAACAACCTGGATCAGCTGCTGGCGAAGTCGCTGCCGAACGGCGTCACCTACCGCTGGACGAGGGACGGTCTGGGGCGGCTGACGTCGGCGATCGCCGAAGCGAAGACAGATCCGCAGAAGCTGGTTCTGAACCACTGGGAGTATGTCGACGGCGCGCCGACGGGAACGGAGACCGCGCCCGCCGGACGCTCCGTGGTGGAGATCGATGCGAATGGCAATCGTTCGACCCGCTATCTCGACGGCTTCGGGGGAACCTTCGCGACCGAAACGCCGGATGGTCGCCTCGCCACGATGCGTCGCGATGCCCAGGGCCGCGTGACTCATGCCACGGACATCGACGGCATCGAGACGCGGTTCATCTTCGACAGTTTCGGTCGCGTCGTGACGGAATTCGTCGCGTTGCCCGGAGGAAGCTCTGACTACTGCACGGCCGAAAACGTCGGCCCGGATGGGCTCTGTCGCATCGGGGTCGCGAATCTCTATGATGGCGCGGGTCGGCTGACGAGGTCGGTCGACGCCGATGGCGTGAGCCGGACCTATTTCTACACGGCGGCCGGCGATCTCGCCCTGGAGAAGCAGGGCGAGTGGCTGATGTCTGCCTACCGCTACGACGACCGTGGCAACGCCGACCTCGTCTGGGAGGATGGCGTCGTCACCTCATTCACCTATGACGATCTGGACCGGATCACCCAGGAGTGCAGGGGCGCCCAGGGCAACCGTTGCGGCCAGTCCCTCGAATACAGCTACACGGATGCCGACCGGATCGAGTCCGTGACGGTCGGCGACTTGGCGACGACCTCCTACCGGTACGACGCCCTGGGACGCGTCGTGAGCGAGACCAATCCCGACCAGACCGAGCGTCGCATGAAGTATGGCGCCGTGACGCCGATGTGCTCGCTGACCGATGAGGACGGGATTACAACCAGCTGGACGCACGACCCGTTCGGGCGGCTGTCCGAGACGCGGCTTCCCGGCCGTTCGGAGCCGCGGCGCTACGACTATGCGTTCCGTGTCGACGGACGGCCGCTCGGCATGACGACGAGATTGGCCGAGGTGGTCGTCACGGAGTTGGACGGGGAGGCCTGGACCAGCTGGTACGATTTCGCGGGGCGGCCGGTCGGGCAACGGCGACCAGACGGAACCATGCTCCACTACGGGTATGACGGCGCTCAGCTGCGCAACGCCAAGCTCCTGGACCAGGAGCAGCAACCGCTCGAGGTGATCGCCTTTGGTTACGATGCTCTCGGGCGTCGCGCCTGGGAGTGGGGTCCGGTATCGCCGGAGACCTACGAGCTCAGGGGCGGGACGCCTCGCGAGGGCGACTATGCGCAGCAGATTGCCTATACGCGGGCGGGCCGAGTTCAGCGATTGGACGGGCCGATCGATCCCGCCACGAGCGAGCCGCTCTCGTCGTCGCTCTACAGCTATGGCCCGGATGGGCTGCTCTCGAGTGCGGACCGGGTCGGCGTCACGGCCTGGCGCTATGCCTATGACCAGGCGCGGCGGTTCCCGCGCCTCCTGGAAGTCGCGGCCGGCATCAAAGCCGCCGACCTGCGCCGGACGCGCTATGCTTATGATCCGTCGGGGCTCTACCTCCAGAGGATGAGCACGACCGGCCCGCGCAGCGGCGGACCGACGGCCGCGCAACAGACCCTGGCGACCCTGTTCGAGGATTTTGATGACTATGGCACGCCCCGCTCGATCGAGACCGTCGATGCGACGGAGAAGCCGCGTGTTCTGAGCAGCTACGACCTCACGACCGACATCAACGGGCGGGTGGCGAAGGTCGCCGTGGCGCTGGAGGGCGTTCCTCTCGGATTGGCGACCTTCGACTACTTCGAGAATGGACAGATCGACCGGGCGCTCGCCGACTGGGCGGGCGGGCTGGACTACGAGCGGCTTCCGGACGGACGCGTCAGCGCGGTGCGCGGCTTGGACAAGCGCGGCAATCGCCTGGCAACGATCGTCCGGTTTTCGGCGTGGAACCCGCTCGGCAAGCCGGTCGCGGCGGAACTCGCGGACGGCGCCGCCGTCGAGTTCGACTACGACGCCATGGGCCGGGTGGTCGAGCAGCGGGTCTCCAGCGCGAACAGCCCGCTTCGCCGACTCATCAACGCCTACGACGAACGAGGCCTCGTGCGCAGCGAGCGTGCGGTATCGGACGATAAAACCTTCGAGAACATCTTCGACTATACCGCCGAGGGGTGGATCGAGCGTGAGCAGCGGCTGGTCGATGGCGCGACGGTATCGGCCTTCGACTACACCTACGACGCCGCAGGCAATCGCCTCGAGCGCCGCCACAGCGACGGCGCCGTCGATCGGTTCCGTTACGGCGCCGCCGTACCGGGAGGGTCGATCGGATCTGTTCTGCTCGGTGTGCAGCAGGAGGACGGCTGGACCGACTTGGAATGGGACCAGTACGGCGGGCTGGTGCGCGATCATCGCGGGTTCATGCTGGAGCGAGATGCTCAAGGCAAGGTAGACAAGCTCTGGGATGCGGCCGGGTATCTGGTCATGAGCTTCCTGCGCGATCACACCGGCCGGCCGGTGAGAATGGCTTCCGATCGCGGCGCGCGCAGCCACTTCTGGGGCCACCCGACATCGACCGTGTTCCCGTTCGCCAGCGTCGACGAGCGGGGCATGGCCTCGATCAACGCGGCTTTCGAGCAGTTTCTGCTGGGCCGGATCGTCGATGGCCAGCCCGAGTCCATGGCAACCGACATCCGAGGCAACCTGGTTCTCTCGGGCCGGCAGGTCCTCGATCTGGCGGACGCCTACGGCGCCGGAGTGGCACAACCCTCCAACGGCTTCGGCTTCGTGTTCGCAGGCCAGGAGATGCTCGAGAACGTGCCCTATTTCAGCGCCCAGCAGCGGCTCTACGATCCTGACCTCGGACTGTTCGAGAGCATCGACCCCGCGAAGCAACCGGGCGGGCAGCACCTGTTCCGTTATGCCGACAACAACCCGGCTGGCCGGATCGATCCCTGGGGCACGGACGATGCCGACACGGGCGGACTCGATCCTGGCGAGGGAGCGGACGAGGTCGCCGAGACGTCGAGTGAATCGGACGACGCCGCGCGCATCAAGCTACCCGAGGGCGTCGTGGAAACCGACGGCTGGAAGCTCGACGGGAGCGATATCATCAACGTGCATACGGGCGAGCGCTACCCGGTCGACGACATCGACGTCGGTACGATGGGCACGACCTCGGGCGAGGAGGTTACGGCTACGACCGTCTGGTTCGGTACCGAGTTCGTGACCTTCTTCGGCGACGTGCCGCCCGGAGCCGAGACGGACGAGGAGACGGGCGGGCTGCCGACCGGTGGGGAGGGCTCGACCGTCGAGGGCGACACCGATAGCGTCGTCTCTACGCTCGAGACGTCGGACATCGCCGCGGATGCCGGCGGCACCGACACCGACCCCGGCAGCGAGTCTCGTGACCCCCCGAACCCCGGCAGAGAGACTGATCCAGGTGCCGGTCGTGCGGAGCGTCTGTTGCACAACTACGAGGGAACGAGGGAGCGGCTCGACCAGCTCCTTGCGGACGGCTACGAGATCGACTTCGAGACCGGGCTGCTGATGACGCCGGGCGGGGCCGTGGTGATCCAGGGCTTCAACGACGCCCTCAATCCTCTGCCCCACAAGGTCGCGATCAACATGGCCGCCGACACCATCGACGACGTGCTCAACCTCGGCTTGACGGGGCAAGCCCTGCAGGCGGCGGGCGTGTGGGGCGGGGCGGGTACGCCCGCCAATGATCTCATCAAGGATCTCGGGTTCGGCTACACGCCCTCGGAGGCGCCGCGCGAAGCGATCGCCGAGATGTCGCTCGGGCTGGTCGGCGCAGCCGTCTCCGCCCCGGCGAGTGCTGCGGCAGCACGGCAGGCGCAGTCGGTGCTCGCCCGTGGATGCGCCGGGCCGCTGCGCCACCTGCCGACGGCGATCCGCACGATCAGCGGCGTCGTCTGCTTCGTCGGCGAGACCGAGGTCGCGACGGCGGACGGCCAACGGCTTCG